>NZ_JBFWPH010000004.1:0-464920 GCF_050250095.1 Pseudolabrys sp.
TGTTCGGCGCGCCGGCGGCGCTTGCGGCCTATCTCAAGGTGTTCGAGGAGGAGAAGGCGCTGGACAAGTTCGAGGCCTTCGCCTCGCTCAACGGTCCGGCCTTCTACGGACTGCCGCCGAACGAGGAACGGGTGCGGCTGCGGCGCGCGCCGGCAACGATCCCGGAGCGGGTGAATGTCGGTACGGCGGGCGACATACGGCCGTTGTTCGGCGGCGAGACTGTGGACTGGTCGATGGCCTGACGCCGCTCGCGCTCGGGGTTTTATCTCCGGCTGAAAACGTGCCGGCCAGGCGAGGGTGACGCCGGTCATCCCGTTGTTGCGCGCCGTTTGGAGAAATCTTAAGCTTAAAATAACTGGCGCCGCCCCGGATCGGGAAGTTGGCCGAGACCCCGATCCGAAGCGAAGCTCGTGACGGCTTCATTCGCGCAACGACGCGAAAACGGGGGAGAACACTGATGAGCATCGAGATGGATCGCAGAGCCGCCTTGCAGATGCTGGCGCTCGCCGCCGGCAGCACGGCGTTGGCCGGCAGCATGACGGACGCCTTCGCCGCCGGCGACGCCGCGACGATCGGCTGGCCGAGCGACGTGCCGTCCTGGGATCCCAACCGGCGCTTCACGCCGGACGCGCAGCCGATTTACAAGCTCGTGTTCGATCAGCCGATCGATCAGGACCCGAAGCTCAAGTTGATCCCCAAGCTCCTGACCAAATGGCAACTCGCGGCCGACGGCCTGAGCCTCGACGTCGAGTTGCGGGACGACGTCACGTTCCACAACGGCGACAAGATGACGGCGGAGGATTTGCGCTACACCTTCTTCGAGCGCATCAAGGCCGGCCATCAGGTCGACACCAAGAACTCCTGGCGTAAGGTGAAGGACATCGAGGTGCTGTCGCCGACCAAGGCGCGGATGGTGTTCAGCTCGCCGGCGCCGACCGCGCCGCAGTGGCTCGCCTTCCTCGGCAGCTACATCGTTCCGAAAAAGTATTTCGAATCCGCGGGCGTCGAAGCGGCCGCGCAGAAGCCGGTCGGCACCGGTCCCTACAAGCTCGTCGACTATCAGCTGAACTCGCGCATCGTGCTGGAGCGTAACGACGCCTATTGGGGTCCGAAACCGAAGATCAAGCGCATCACCTTCGAGATCATTAAGGATCCGTCGGCGCGTGTCGCCGCCGTGCAGTCCGGGCAGATCGACTTCACCATCAACGTGCCGGTGCGCGAGGTGGCCCGGCTCGGCAAGGAGCGCGGGCTCGCGGCCGAGCTTAATCCGATGACGCGCATCGTCCTGCTTCAGTGCCGCAACGACCTCGGCTTCGCCGACGACAATGTACGGCTCGCCGCGCATCACGCGATCGACAAGGCGGCGCTGTCCAAGGCGTTCTATGGCGGCGCGGCGGTTCCGCTGTCCGTCGTCGCGACGCCGGGAACCGCGGCCTATCTCCCGGATTTCAAGTTCGCCTACGATCCGAAACTCGCTACGCAGTTGCTGGCGAAGTCCGGCTTCAGCCCGTCGAAGCCCGCCAAGATCAAGTTTGCCAGCACCAACGGCCATTTCCCCAGCGACTTTGATATCGCGCGCGCGATCCAGCAGATGTGGAAGAAGGTCGGCATCGAGGCGGAAATCGAGACCATCGAATACGCGAAGTATTTCGAGCTTAATCGCGGCTCGAAATTGCCGGAGGCGACGCTCTACAGCTGGGACAATGCGACAGGCGATCCGGAGATTTTCGCGGGCTATCTGCTGAACCCGAAGCTGCCGTTCTCCGCTTGGAAAGGGGCGGAGGTCGGCGAGAAGATCGGGCCGTTGTTCAACGTCGCCGATTACGACAAGCGCATCGCCGGCTGGCGCGACGTCAACAAGTTCGTGATCGAGAAGGGGGCCACCATCCCCTTGCTGCAGAGCGTGCAGACCGTCGCGCGCAAGAAGGCGCTGTCATACGTCAAATACGAGAACGGCTGGATTCTCGCGGACAAGATGAGCTGGACCTGATCCCGGAACGTGGGCGTGGGGGCCGCGGCGGTGAGAACGGAACGGTGACTGCCGGACTTCCAACGGAAGCGGTCGCATGAGCGCGATTCTTCTCCTGGTTTTCCGGCGCGTTCTGGTGTCCGTCGTCATTCTCGCGGTCGTGTCTGCGCTGCTGTTCTGCATCCTGCGGCTGCTGCCGGTCGATCCGGCGGCGATGTCGATGCCGCCGACCGCCACGCTCGCCGAGATCGAAGCCAAGCGGCAGGAGATGGGCCTGCATCTGCCGCTGCCCCAGCAATATGCGATCTGGCTCGGGCACGCGTTGCAGGGCGATCTCGGAACGTCGATTCACTTCCGCCGGAGCGTGGTGTCGCTGGTCGCCGCGACGTTACCGGCGACTATCGAACTGGCGCTGTGCGCGATGGCGATCGCCGGTGCGCTCGGCATCGGGGGCGGGCTGCTGCTGTTTCACCTGCGCGACCGGCGGCTGCTCAGCCAGATCGCGGACCTCGGATCGATCGTGCTGCTCTCGATCCCCGAATTTCTGTGGGCGCTGTTCTTCATCCTCGTCTTCGGCGTGCTGTTCGAGGCGCTGCCGTTCACCGGCCGGCTGTCGCCGGAATTCCAGCGCCCGCTGGTCACTGGCTTCCTCCTGCTCGACACGCTGCTGGTCGGGCGGCTCGACATGTTCTGGGACGTCGTCCAGCACATGCTGCTGCCGTCCTTCGCACTCGGCATTGCGTTTTCACCCACCATCATGCGGGTGCTGCGGTCCAGCCTGCTCGACGTCTATCAGGAGGACTACATCCAGCAGGCGCGGCTGCGCGGCCAGCCGGAGCGGCGCGTTTTGCTGCGTCACGGCCTCAAGAATGCGATTCTGCCGACCTTGAGCCTGATGGGCGTTCAGTTCGGCTTTCTGTTCGGCGGCACGCTGCTCGTCGAGGTGATCTATTCCTATCCCGGCCTCGGCAATCTGATGGTCGATGCGGTGCGCAATGCCGATCTTCCGATCATCCAGGCGGTCGGCCTCGCTTATTGCGTCGTCGTGCTGATCATCAATACGGTCGTCGATGCCTGCTACGTCGTCCTCAATCCGAAATTGAGGGTCGCCTGATGCGGATCCCGAAATGGATGAGGTCGGCGCGCGTCGCGATTGGGCTGGCGATCGTCGTGTTGATCGGCCTTGTCGCGCTGCTGGCGCCACTGCTCGCGCCACACGATCCCAATGAGCAAGCGCTGGTTTCTATTTTGTTGCCGCCGGCCTGGCTGCCGGGCGGCGACGCCAGTTTCCCGCTCGGCACCGACAGTCTCGGCCGTTGCGTGCTGTCGCGGTTGCTTTACGGCGCGCGCATCGCGATGACGGTGGCCATTGTCTCGTCGTTCGGCGCGATGATCCTCGGCGGCATCCTGGCGCATGTCGCGGGTTATTTCGGCGGCGCGGTCGACTGGCTGATCGGCCGGGTGGTCGATATCTGGATGTCGTTCCCGCCTGTCATCCTGGCGCTGATCTTCATGGTCGGTTTGGGCGCCGGGCTGAGCAATGTGATCCTGTCGATCGTTCTGGTCGACTGGACACGCTTCTGCCGTGTGCTGCGCAGCGAGGTGCTGGTCGTCACGCGGCGCGACTACGTGATGGCGGCAAGGCTTGCCGGCTTTTCGCATTGGCGCATCATCGCGCGAGAGATCGCGCCGGCGACGCTGCCCTTGCTCATCACGTTGATGAGCCTCGAAATGGGCATCGCGGTGATCGTCGAGGCGATCCTGTCCTTCGTAGGCCTTAGCGTCACGGCGGAGACTCCGGCCTGGGGCCAGATGATCGCGGACGCGCGGCTTTCGATCTATCAGTCCTACTGGAACCTGATCCTTCCGGTGCTCGCGATCTTTGTTACCGTCTTCGCCTTCAACATCCTGGGCGACGGGTTGCGGCGCACGCTCGACGTCCGCCTTGCGGAGACGCAGCGCACATGAGCCTGCTGGTCGCCGAAGATCTCGCGGTTTCGGCCTCGCTTGGCGGCGAGGCGTTGCCGGTGCTGCAGGGGCTGAACTTCGCGCTCGCGCCGGGAAAAATTCTCGGCCTCGTCGGCGAGTCGGGCGCCGGAAAGTCCATGCTCGGCCGCACCGTTGCGCAGATGCTTCCGCCCGGCTTTGCCTGCAGCGCCGGAAGCCTCACCTTCGGCGGCGACGACCTCATCGCGATGTCTCCCGAAAAGCGTCAGGCTCTGCTCGGCAAGGACATCGCCTTCATCCCGCAGGAGCCGCTTTCGGCGCTGAACCCGGTCCTGACCGTCGGAAGGCAGATCGGTGAGCATCTGGCGCGGCTTGGCGTGACCAATGCGGCCGAACGCAAGCGCAGGGCGCTTGCGCTGTTCGAGAGCGTTCATTTGGCGCACGGCGAGGCGTTGCTGGACAGGTATCCGCACCAGATTTCCGGCGGCATGTGCCAGCGCGTTCTGATCGCGATGGCCTTTGCCGGCAAGCCACGCCTCGTCATTGCCGACGAGCCGACCACCGCGCTCGACGTGACGATCCAGGTGCGCATCGTCCAGCTGATCGCGGAGATGCAAAAGCGCGACGACACCGCGGTCGTGTTCATCACCCACGACCTGCGGCTCGCGGCTCACGTTTGCGACGACATTCTTGTTCTTTATGCCGGCCGTCCGGTGGAATACGGGCCGGCGCGAAGCCTGTTCGGTGCGCCGGCGCATCCCTATACGCGCTGCCTGCAACTCGCGAGCCCGTCGATGCGCGGTGAGCGGCGCGCGCTGCTGTCGCTGCCCGAACGGATGCCGGGCCTGCGGGCCTGGAAAGACATCGCCGGTTGCGCCTTTGCGCCGCGCTGTCCGGTTGCAGTCCCGCAATGCCGTGAGGCGCCGCCGGCATTGGCGGAGATTGCGCCGGGCCGCAAGACGGCCTGTATCCATCCCGCGGAGACCGGCAGCATCGTGACGCCACCGTTGAGCGCCGCTTCGGCGAGGGGCGAGCGCGTGCCGGTTCTGGAGGCGGAACGGGTTTCCAAGACCTTTACGACCGGCCGACTGTTCCGCCGCACGGCGTTCCCGGCGGTGCGCGACGTCAGTTTCCGGCTCGAGAAGAACGAGTTTCTCGGCATCGTCGGCGAAAGCGGCAGCGGCAAGACCACGCTCGCCCGCCTGCTGATCGGGCTGGAAAGCTTGTCGCAAGGCACTCTGCGCATTGCGGGGGAGGCGCCCGGTGTGGCGCCGGACCGCAAAGACATGCAGCTCGTTTTTCAGGATCCGCAGTCCGCGCTCAATCCGCGGCGGCGGGTTGGGTCGATCGTCACCCAGCCGCTGGAGGCGGCGGGTCATGCGACGCGCGCCGAGCGCGCGGAGCGCGCGCGCGAGCTCCTGAGCCAGATCGGTCTTGCGCCGGAAGTCGCCGCGCGTTTCCCGGCGCAGCTGTCCGGCGGGCAGAGGCAGCGCGTCAACATCGCGCGCGCGCTCTGCGCGACGCCGAAGATCCTGGTGGCCGACGAGATCGTGTCGGGTCTCGACGTGTCGGTTCAGGCGCAACTGCTCGATCTGCTGCTGGCGTTGCGGCGGCAGCAGCCGTTCTCGATGGTCTTCATTTCGCACGACCTGTCGGTGGTGCGCTATCTGTGCGATCGCGTGCTGGTAATGTATCGCGGCGAGGTCGTGGAAAGCGGCACAACGGCTGAGGTGTTCGCCGCGCCGAAGCACGCTTATACGCGCGCCTTGCTCGCGGCGGTGCCGCCGGACGATCCGTCGGCGGCTTGGGCGCCGGCGCGTTCCGAAAGCGGTGACGAGCCGCGCGCCTGATCGAAGGCGATCAGCCGTGCTCGAGAAATTCCCGCAACGTCTGTTCCGACGGCAGCCCGAAGCCCGAATGCGCGACGCGGCTTGTTCCCATGCCGCCGAGCTTGCGCAGCTTGACCGCCATCTCGGCAGCCTTGACCACGATGGTGACGCCATTGACGATCGGCGCGCCGTCGATGCTCGCGCCCGGCTCGGACGCGAACAGCATCATCGGGATGCCGCCGGTCGGCACGATGACATCGGCGCCGTCGTCCAGCAGGCGGCGGGCCTCGCGCTCGAACACCTCGGCCAATGAGGCCTTCTTCGCCGGCGCGTTGAAAGCCTCCATGTAGTCGCTGATATTGGCGTTGATGGAGCGGATGCCGGCGACGCGGGTTTGCAGGCCGTAACGCATTACCTGCTCGGCATGAGCGGGGATGAAGGCCGGATTGATCGCCAGCAGCCCGAGCTTCCGGCCCATGGTGCAGGCGTGCAGCAGCGTGCTTTCGCCGAGGCCGACCACCGGGATCGACACCGCGGCCCGCGCCTCGTAGAGGCCGACGTCCTGAAAGTGGTTCATGAAAAATACGTCGCAGCCCTGCCGTTCGGCCTCGATCGCGCCGCGGATCACCTCGCGCGAGAAGCGGAATTCTGACAGCGCGTGCACCGTCGTGACCGACGGCGTGATGGTGTGAAAGGTTAGTTCGAAGTCCGGTTCGACGCAGGACTGCATGTGCGGGAGCAGCGCCGCCAGGTAGTTGCGATGGCCGGTCTGATCGGTGGCGCCCTGCGCCCAGATTTTATACTTACGCTTTTCGTCGGTCATGGGAGCTTCCAGATGAGCAAAGGGCGCATGCCGCGCGCCCACGCTTCGGGGATGCGTGCGATGCTACACAACGCGTTTGACCGGCGCAAAGGAGTGAGCTGTTGAGTTGCCGCGCTCGCGGCGAGCCGTCATGCTGTGAGGATGACGCCGGCCGGATCGCATCCGGCCGGCGTTATTGTTGCCGGAGCCGCGGGCAGGCGGCCCGCAGGCCGTCAGTTGAATTTCAGGCCGGCCGCCTTCGCGAGCGCGAGGTTCTCAGCGATCTCTTTCGTCATCAGTGCGTCGAATTCCGCCGTCGACAGCGACAGCGGCTCGACGCCCTGCTTGGCCAGCTTTTCCTTGATATCGGCGCGGTTGACGATCTTGCCGATTTCGGTGTGCAGGCGGTCCACGATCGGCTTCGGCGTCTGGCGCGGCGCCAGGAACCCGTTCCAGAACGTGTATTCGGAATTGGCGTAGCCAAGTTCGAGCGTGGTCGGTACTTCGGGCAAGGCCAGCGAGCGCTTCTGCGTCGTCACCGCGAGCGGGATTAGTCGCTTGTCGATGATGAACGGCAATCCCGAACCGGTGCCGATCGCCATGAAGTCGACGCGGCCGGTCGCCACTTCGGTTAGCGCCGCCGGCCCGCCGCGGAACGGCACATGCGTCGCCTTGAAGCCCGCGCTCAGGCGGAAACGTTCGGCTGCCCAGTGCGTCGCGCTGCCGACGCCGGCGGACGCGAACGTCATCTGCCCGTCCTTGGCCCGCTCGACCAGTTCCTTGACGGTCTTGATGCCTTTCGACGGCGCGATCACGATCACGTTCGGCACCACGCCGATCATCGCAATGCCGGCGAAATCCTTGGCGGGGTCGTAGCTGACATTGGGATGGGCGGCCGGCACGGCGGTATGCGCCGCGGCGTTGGCCAGCAGCGTGTAGCCGTCGGGTTCGGAGCGCGCGACGACAGCGGAACCGATCATGCCGCCCGCGCCGCCGCGGTTCTCGACGACCACCGATTGCCCGAGAGCCTGCGACAGCGGATCGGTGACCAGGCGAGCCAGCACGTCGACCGTGCTGCCGGCGCCGAACGGGCAAATCATGCGGATCGGTTTGGCGGTCGGCCAGGTCGTGTCGGCGAACGCGTTCCGCAGCACCGCCGGCATGGTGATGGCGGCGCCCGATAGCGCAAGGAAGCGGCGGCGAGTGGTCATCTGTTTCCCCTTCGGTGTCGATGGTGAGCCGTTTGACGTGCTCGCTCACCTTTCGTTGAAATCGCTGAAATCGCGCGCATTGCGGCTTTCGCCGCGCGAAAATTGTACGATCAAGAGCAAATGCTAGTGGTTGCAGAAGTAACCGACAAGAACCTTCATTGTCGCGACTGCGCGGCGGCGACGCCGATGCGCGCCGTGCGCGTTGAGAGCATTTCGCCGCGGTCGCCGGAGGTTCTTGCCCCGCGTTGCGTCTTGCCGATGCCGCAAATGCCGGTCAGTCTGCGCGCAGTGGAGATTGGGTCATCGTGCGCGCCATGAAGGCCTCGGCATATCTTCTTGCAGCTCTGTTTTCCGTCTTGATGGCGACGACGTCGCAGGCGCAATTGCGCGGTCATGGCGGTCCGGTGCGCGCGCTGACCATTGCCTCCGATGGCAAGACGGCATTGTCGGGAAGCTTCGACACCTCCGCGATCTGCTGGTCGCTGACGGAGAATTCCGCCGCGCAAGTTTTGCGTTTTCATGAGAGCGCCGTGAACGCCGTCGCGTTTCTCCCCGACGGCCGGATGGTGACCGGCGGAGAAGATGCGCAGATCGCGATCTGGGCCGCCGGGCAGGTAAGACCCGATACGGTCTTGAAGGGACACAAAGGTCCGGTCGCAGGGCTCGCGGTGTCGCCGGATGGCAAAACGATTGCATCGGCTTCGTGGGATCACAGCATTCGCCTGTGGCCGGCTGGCGGCGGCGAACCGCGCGTGCTCGAAGGCCACAGCCAGAACGTCAACAGCGTCGCCTTCGCGCCGGACGGCAACGTTCTCGTCAGCGCTGGCTACGATGCGACGCTGCGGATGTGGCCGTTGTCGGGCGGCAGCGCCATCGTGCGCACCATGCCGGCGCCGCAGAACGCCGTCGCCGTGCTGCCGGGCGGCGAGATCGTCAGTGGCGGCGCCAACGGTCATGTCTATCTGCTGTCGCGCTCGGGCGAGCTTCTCGCGGATATCGAGGCCGCGCCTGCGCCGATCATCGCGCTCGCCGTGTCGGACGACGGCGCGTTGATCGCGGCGGCGGGCATCAAGGGTTCCGTTGCGATCGTTGAGGCGCGAACGCGCAAGGTCGCTCACACGCTGGTCGGTCCCGGTCTGCCGGTATGGTCGGTGGCGTTCTTTCCGGACAATCGCACCTTGCTGACCGGCGGCGCGGACCGCATGATCCGGCGCTGGAACGCGGCGAACGGTGAGGCGCTGGACTCGGTTGTCACAGCGGCGGCCGCCGATCCGCTCGCTTCCTATCAGGGCGACCGTGGCGCTGAGGTGTTCCGGGCCTGCGTCGCCTGCCACACGCTGTCGCCCGACGAAGGCAATCGCGCCGGACCGACACTCTCCGGCATTTTCGGCCGCAAGATCGCGACTTTGCCGGGCTACAACTTTTCTCCCGCGCTCAAGAAACTCGATATCGTGTGGACGCCGGAAACCGTCGCGCGGCTGTTCGAGATCGGGCCGATGGCCTATACGCCCGGCACCAAGATGCCGGAGCAGAAAATCGGCTCGGCCGACGATCGAAAGGCGCTGGTGAATTTTCTTGCGAAGACCACGACGAAACGCTGACGCGCCTCAGCTTTCCTCGCCACGGGCCTTCGCTTCTTCACGCTCGCGCAGATAATCTTCGGTGGTGCGCACCTTCGGGCGCGGCGGACCGGCCAGCGGGTCGAATTGGTCCTCGACCATGGCGTTGACCCGGCAGTCGGCGCACATCTTGATGACGTTGAGCCGCTTTTCCGAATTCTTGAACATCCAGTGCTTGCCCTCGAGCTTGGCGAGCACGCGCTCGACCGAGCTTTTGGTGCCGAACGGCTTGCCGCAGCTGATGCACTGATAGGGCTCTTCCGCCTTGATGAGGCGCGAGGCGGCGGTGGCGGCGCGGAAATCGAGCTGCGGCTTCAGCGTGATGACCTTCTCGGGGCAGGTCGCCTTGCACAGCCCGCACTGTACGCACGCATCTTCGTTGAAGCGCAGCGCCGGCCGCTCCGGTTCGTCGCCCAGCGCGCCGGTCGGGCAGGCGCTGACGCAGGACAGGCAAAGCGTGCAGCCCTCGACATCGACGTCGATGGTGCCGAACGGCGCGCCGGCCGGAAGCATGACGACGTCGACCGGCGCCGGTGCGACACCGTGCAACTGGCGTAGCGCGAGCCGTGTGACTTCGCGGCTGCGGCCCTGCGCAACGAACGTCGCCGGGCGTTCCGCCGCGCGCAGCGGGTCGATCGCGAAAAGCGCTTCGCCGAGGGCAAAAGGATCGTCGGTCTCGACGGTGGCGACGCGCTCGCCGTCGAAACCGAGGGCGGCGAGAACCGGCGCGGCGAGCCCGATGGTCCGCACCAAGCCGGCGATGTCATGGCGCGGCTTGGCCCGCACGAGGAAGCGCACCGCGCTCGCGCCATAGGCGAAGGCGGCGGCAACGGCATCGAGGCCGGCCTGCGTGACTTCGTTGATGGCGACCGGCAGCACGTTCGCGGGCAGGCCGTCGCCGTGCCGCGCCAGCGCGTCGATCATCGCCGCGCCGTGATCCTGGTCGTGGAACAGCAGCACCGCGTCGCGGCCGCCGGCCTGACGGTAGATGGTCAGCAGCGTGCGCAGATTGCGCATCAACATGTCGGCGGGCGGCAGCGCGTAGCCGGCTGCGCCGGTTGGGCAGGCGGCGGCGCATTGTCCGCACCCGGCGCAGATCGCGGCGTCGAAGGCGACGTGATCGCCGTTCGGGGTGATCGCGCCGGTCGGGCAAAGGTCGAGGCAGCGCCGGCAGCCGACGATCCGCGATCGCGAATGTGCGCAAAGATCCTCGGCAAAATCGACGTAGCGCGGCTTGTCGAAGACGCCGACGAGATCGCGGGCCTTGAGGACGGCGCGCAGCACGGCCGCCGGATCGCCGGGGTCGGCGCGCAGGTAGCCGTCGCGCAGGTCGGCGGCCGGAAACAGCGGTGCGCCGCCCGACAAGTCGAGGATCAGGTCGCATTTCGATACCGCACCGTCGCGCGGCGTGTCGAAGGCGTAGCGGTCGCGCGAGGACGCGGCGGGAGCCGCGTAGCTGTCGATGGTCAATTCGAACGCGCCCAGATGGCCTTTCGCGGAGCGGATTTTTCCCTGCACCACGGGAAATTCGGTGACGCGCGGCGGCGTGGCATCGCGCGCGTCGCGGATCAGCACGGTGACGTCGAGCGTGTCTTTCAGAAGATGCGCGGTTTCGATGGCCTGGGCGTCGCGGCCGTAGACCAGAACGACGCCGTCGCTGGTCAGGCTGACGATCGGAATGGCCGGCTGAGGTTCGGCGGCGGCGGCGATCAGCGCCGCCATTTTCGGTGCCGCCCGCCCTGCATCCTTCGACCAGCCGGCGGTTTCGCGGATATTGACGAAAGTCAGGTGAGGCGGATTTGCCAGTTCTTCCGCGATCTCATTGAAGATCGGCGTTTCCTGCGTACAAGCGACGAGAAGGTCGCCGCCTTGCTCGGCCGTGTCCCGGAACCGCGCCAGTTCGGTGCGGCAGAAATGGCGTCCGTCCTTCACCGACAGGCCGGGACAGGCGCGCTCGACCGCATGCCGGTCGACCGGCATGGTGTCTTCGCAGGAACAGATCAGAACGTTGCGCGGTTGGTCCGCCATCGGACATTGGCCTTGTCGTTCCGCCACAGTTTCCCCGCCGCATCAGGCGCCACATATATATGCGGCGGATATGCAGTGTTACGGTACCTATCCGGACCCCGGCAGGAACGCTGGCCTCGGATCGATGGCTGCAACTATAATCATTCCAATTTGAAAAGTAGAGGTCGTGCGTTCATGCCGCAGGGATCGCGGACCCGACAGAAGACGCCGCTTTCGTCCGAGATCGTCTTGCCGCCGCCGTTCACGCTGGTGACGTTGCGCGAGGTCGGCGACGCCTTCGCCCATGCAAAATCGATCGCGCGCGAAGGCGGGGCCGGCACGCTTGTTTATGTCGGCAGGTTCGATCTCTGCGAATTTGCGGTTGTGCTTGAGCCGGACGAGCCGCTGCGTCATGCGCGACGCAGCTTTTACGCCGGCATGGGCGCGCTCGCGGATGCCATTGTCGCGCTCGGACCGCCGAATGTGCCGGTCGAAATCGCGTGGCCGGATGCCGTTCTCATCAATGGGGGATTGGTCGGCGGCGGCAGGCTTGGCTGGCCGGAGGGCGCGCGCGAGGACGACATTCCGGAATGGATCGTCTTCGGTGGCATGATCCGCACCATCTCGATGAGCAATGAAGAAGCCGGTCTCAGCCCGATGGTGACCGCACTGGAGGAGGAAGGTTTCACCGATGTGACCGCGACCGAACTGGTCGCAAGCTTCGCCCGTCATCTGATGGTCGCCACCGACGCCTGGCAGGAATACGGCTTTGTCTCCGTTGCGCGCGATTATCTGGCGCGGCTGCCGGCGGAGAAAGGCATTCGCCGCGACATCGACGACAGCGGCGATCTGCTGGTGCGCCGCATGGGCAAGATGGATGCCGAGCGCCGCAAACTCGCGCCGTTGCTCGCAACTCCGTCCTGGTACGATCCGCAAACGCGGGGACCGAAACTGTGAAGCTTCTGCGTACTATCAGGCTCGACGCCTCCGACACCTTCATCTTCGAAACGGCGGCCGAGCCCGGCGAATGGGCGGTGCCGGGAGCGTTCGTGTTCTGGCCGCAGAACCCTGACGATTTCACCGGCAAGGCGCGGGTCGCCTTCCGCAGCGGTTTTCTCGGCCTCGATACGCTCGGCTGGTCGACGCTGGTACAGGTGGTGGAGGCGAGCGAGGCCGACCGGGTCGCGGCGGCCGAATTGCTGGCGCAAAAGCTGGTGTCGGCCTTCGGCGCGCCGGACATCGACACCGCGCGGCGCGCCGCCGCCGAGGAAATCGATTTTGCCGCATCGCTCGCCGAACAGCCGAAGGATACGCTGGTCGCAATGCATCGCCGTATCGAGGACGGCGAAATCAGGGAAACATTCCGCACCCTGCAGCCGCGCCGGGGTGGCCGGAAGCCGGCCCGCGCCTTCTCCTTCATGGAAGTGGAGGGCGAGGATGAGGAGCAGCCCGGCGATACGGTCGATCTGGTGTCGTTGGCGGAACGGGCGCGCAAATGAAGGACTTCTGGCTGTCCTGCGGCCATCATCTGCTCGACCGTGACGACGGCGGCGGCCTCGTCGTGACCGACGAATTCCTCAAGGTTTACCTGGCGCGGCCCGAGCTTGCGCCGCCGCTTGACGCCTGCGTCGTAGAGCGCACGATTTTTGCCGCGCTGATGGAGGATCCGCGCCGCCCGGTCGAGGCCGCCGAAATCGCGGCGATCGCCGATGCCGATGCGCGCGAGAATTGGCAGGTGCTGATCGCGTTCCGCGACCATCTGCTGCGCCACAAGACGCTCGAAGCCGCCTATTCCGATTTCGCCCGCAACGGCTTCGGCCGCACGCCCGTGCTGTTCATCAACCAGCTTGCGCATGTCATCATGCGCAACGCGCTGGATGGCTGCGGGGATGCGATGACGGTGCGCGCCGCCGAGCTGTTCTTCCGCACGCAGCGCGTTTCGGTGTTCGAGCAGTCGCTGATCGCCGCCGATGACGAAGTGATCGGCAGCACCGATATGGGGCAATCCTCCCCGTTGGTGTCGATCTTCGGCATTCCGACGGAAGGGCAGATCGACATTCTCAACGATGGCAATGCCGAAAGTTACTGGGAGCGCAGCGACCGTTTCGACATGGCGTTGAATGTGACAGCGGGGCAGGCCGGGCTTGCCGCGCTCGCCCGCGCGATGGAGCGCTGGATCGCCCATGTCGCCGGCATCGAGGTCGACATCGCGGCGCTTCCGGAGCTGCGCGAGGCAAATCTCTCCTGGTATGTCGGTCTCGACGCCGACAGCACGGCGATCGGCAATGCGATCTGGAACGGCAAGGAGATGACCGGCGACGCGGCGTCCCGGATTGTCGGCCTGTTTCAGCTGACATTCCGCGATCCGGCAACCATGCTCGACACCGTGAAGGGCGAGCCGATCTACCTTATTCTGGCCCAGACGCCCGATAGACTGATCCGCATGAAGCCGCAGAACCTGATCGCCGGCCTGCCGGTGAAACACCTCGAGACGATCGGATGACAGCCGCGCCGCCGCTCGCAAGCATCACCGTCGGTGTTCTTGTCGAACGCAGCAAGGCCGCGAGCCAGTGGATCGATTTTCTCTGGCGTCCGGTGAAGGTCCTCCCCGGCGTGCCCGACACGCCGCCCTGGACCCTGCTGTCCGGTGACGATGAGCGCGCGATGTTCTATGCGGGGACCGCGGAAATCGAATTGCATCGCTCGGAAACCGCGAATTATCGCGCCAATTTTGCCACCGGCGAGCCGCTGCTCTGGGTCGTGCTGCGCGAAACCGGCGGCGAGCCGCCGTACAGCGTCATGACCGTCACCGCCGATCCTGCCGAAGGCGAAGCGATGATGGAGTCCGGTAACGACATCATCGAAACCGTGCCGATGCCGGAGTCCGTCGAGGAGGTGGTTGCGCAATTCGTCGCCGAGCACCATGTCGAAAGGGCGTTCTCGAAGCGCAAGCGCGATCGCGCCAATCCGGAGGCGCTGGCGCGGCGCGACGGGGACGAGCCGGGATCGGCAACATGACCGACGAGGATTTTCTCGCGCGCTGGTCGCGCCGGAAGCGCGCCGCCGAACAAGACAGGCAGGCGGGGCAGGCCGCGCCGCCCGCCCAACCCGTTTCGTCCGAAGCAGAGAAGCCGGGCGAACAGGCGACATCCGATGCGTCGAAACCGGAGCGGCAGGACGAGGAGACGATTGATCTCGCCAGCCTGCCGCCGATCGAATCGATCACCTCCGCAACCGACGTGACGGCTTTCCTGCGCCAAGGCGTGCCGCCTGAACTGACCCGTGCGGCGCTTCGCCGCGCCTGGGGCGCCGATCCCGCGATTCGCGATTTCATCGGGCTTGCGGAGAACGCCTGGGACTTCAACGACCCTACCGCCATACCGGGGTTTGGACCGCTCGATCAAACGCCCGACCAGATCAGGCGGATGCTGTCCGGCCTCATCGACGATGTTCGGGAGGCGGCCGAACAGGCCGGCGAAGTCATGTCGGTGCCGGCAGATCGAAATCCGTCGGCAGAAACGTCGATGAGTGCCGCGGTGAAACAAGCCGAGGCGCAGGATGGCGAACGGCGGCACGAGGCCGCTGACTCGTCGACTGCCGACGATGCTGCTGGCGTGCCCGAAGGCGGCGCTCGCGATATTGCGTCGCAGCACGACGATCTGCAGCAACCTACACCGCGACCGCGCCGTTCGCACGGAGGCGCACTTCCGCAATAGCGCGCCATAGCCGGAAGCTGTCACCATAGCCACAGGCTATGGCCCTTTCTATTGACCAAAACAAAGTCGCGACGTAGCTTTTAATTATTCTGAAGAACGACTGCTGGGACGCTTCATTCAGAGGATCGCGACGTGCGTGACGCCGGTCTGAAACAAGCAATCGATAAAGTCGGCAGCGTGTCCGAGCTGGCGCGCCGCATCGGAATTGCCCAGCCCTCCGTCTCAAATTGGGACCGCATCCCTGCGGACCGCGTCGTCATGGTTGAGGCCGTGACCGGTATCCCGCGCACGCGTTTGCGGCCTGACCTGTACAGCGAGGCGCCGGTGTCAGGCGAAATCGATGAGATCGATGCGGAGCGCGCACGCGAATATGCGCTGTTGTCGGCGCTGCTGTCCCGCGCGCCCTCGGCGGCATTCCTCGGTCAACTCGGCAGGCTCCGCGGCGGCGCGACGCCGATCGGTCTTGCTCACGCGCGCCTTGGCGAGGCCGCTGCGCAGGCCGCTCCTGCGGCTGTCGAGCGGGAGTTCTTCGATCTGTTCATCGGCATCGGCCGAAGCGAGTTGCTGCCCTATGCCTCGTACTATCTCACCGGCTTTCTCAACGAGCGCCCGCTCGCGCGGCTGCGCGAGGATATCGCGGCGCTCGGCATCGAGCGTGTCGATGGCAATCACGAGCCGGAAGATCACGCCGCGACGCTGTGCGAAATCATGTCCGGCCTTGCAGCGCGCAGCTTCCCGGCCCCGCCGGGCGCGGAGCGCGAGCTGTTCGAAAAACACATTCAGCCCTGGATGGGCCGCCTGTTCGCCGACATGGAAAACGCGGCAGGCGCCGTGTTCTACCGCAGCGTGGGGACGCTCGGCCGGTTGTTTCTGGACATCGAAAGAGAAGCTTTCGCGCTCGCCGATTGAGCGCGCGAACACATGAAGGAGCAAGCGCGATGCATGCGAAGCCGAAGGACGAGCAAAAGACCGTAGGTCGTCGTGACTTCCTGCGCGCGATCGGCGCCGGCGCGGTCGGCGCCGCGGCGTCCGCTCCGCTCGCCGGCGAAGCTCTGGCCGCGACCGAGAGCGCCGATGAGCAACGCAAGTCGCGCTACAAGGAAACCGATCACATCAAGCGCTACTACAGCGTCAACCGCTATCCGGGTTGAGGGAGGGAGTCATGCTGACGAAAAGAGCAGAACGCCAGTCCCGCCGCGGATCCCTGTCGGGCAAATTCGCCGTCCAGGCCGAGGGGCTTGACCGCCGCTCGTTCCTGCGCCGCTCCGGTCTCGTCGCCGGCGGTCTCGCCGTCGCGGGAACGCTGCCGCTCGGCAGCGTCCGCAAGGCGGAGGCCGCGGCCGCCGGTCCGCTGACGGCCGGCGCCACGGTTCGCAAGAGCATCTGCACGCATTGCGCGGTCGGATGCACCGTGACCGCGGAAGTCGTGAACGGCGTCTGGGTCGGCCAGGAGCCGAGCTGGGACAGCCCGATCAATCGCGGTTCGCATTGCGCCAAGGGCGCCTCGGTGCGCGAACTGGTGCACAGCGAGCGGCGTCTTCGCTATCCGATGAAGCTCGTCAACGGTCAGTGGACGCGCGTGTCGTGGGATGTCGCGATCAACGAGATCGGCGACCGCCTGATGCAGATTCGCGGCAAGTCGGGCGCCGACTCGGTCTACTGGCTCGGCTCCGCGAAGATGACCAACGAGGGCTCGTACTGGTTCCGCAAGCTTGGCGCCTATTGGGGCACCAACAACACGGATCACCAGGCGCGCATCTGCCATTCGACGACGGTGACCGGCGTGGCCAATACCTGGGGCTACGGCGCGATGACCAACAACCTCAACGACATGCGCAATGCGAAGACGATGCTCTATATCGGCAGCAATGCCGCTGAGGCGCATCCCGTCGGCATGCAGCACATGCTGGAGTCGAAGGAGCTCAACAAGGGCAACTTCATCGTGTTCGATCCGCGCATGACGCGCACCGCGGCGCACGCGACCGAATACGCGCGCTTCCGTCCTGGCACTGACATCCCCGTGCTGTATGGGCTGATGTGGCACATCCTGAAGAATGGATGGGAAGACAAGGAATTCATCCGCCAGCGCGTTTACGGTTTCGACGATCTCCGCAAGGAAGTGGAGAAGTGGAATCCGGAAGAGTGCGAGCGTGTCTCCGGCGTTCCGGGCGCGCAGATGGAACGCATCGCCAAGAAGTTCGCTACCGAGAAGCCGTCGACGATCATCTGGTGCATGGGTCAGACGCAGCACACGGTCGGCACCGCCAACGTGCGCGCCAGCTGCATCCTGCTGCTAATGACCGGCAACATCGGCAAGCAGGGCACCGGCGCGAACATCCTGCGCGGTCACGACAACGTGCAGGGCGCCACCGACGTCGGCCTCGATATCGTGACGCTGCCGTTCTACTACGGCCTCGCCGAAGGCGCGTGGCAGCACTGGTCGCGGGTCTGGGAGACCGACTTCGAGTGGTTCAAGTCGCGCTTCGACGATCCGAAGATGATGAACACGCCCGGCATTCCGCTGACGCGGTGGTTCGATGCGGTGTTGCTGCCGAAGGATCAGGTCGCGCAGAAGGATACGCTGAAGGCGATGTTCGTGCAGGGACACGCCAGCAACAGCATCACGCGCATTCCTGAATCGATGAAGGCGCTCAAGGCGCTCGAGTTGCTCGTCATCGCCGACCCGCATCCGAC
The DNA here is from genome assembly GCF_050250095.1 of Pseudolabrys sp. NCBI lineage: Bacteria > Pseudomonadati > Pseudomonadota > Alphaproteobacteria > Hyphomicrobiales > Xanthobacteraceae > Pseudolabrys > Pseudolabrys sp. Next base: position 17,795 of record NZ_JBFWPH010000004.1, read on the forward strand.
CACCTGGGCGTCGCTGTCGGTGCAGGCGGGCCGCAAGGACGGCACCTATCTGCTCCCGGTTGCGACCCAGTTCGAATGTGCAGGCTCCCGCGTTGCGACGGGCCGGCAGATACAGTGGGGCGAGCAGGTGGTGAAGCCGATCTTCGAGTCGAAGGACGATCTCGAGATCATGTATCTGCTCGCGAAGAAACTCGGCTTCGCCGACAAGATGTTCAAGAACATCAAGGTCGAGAACAATCTGCCGGTTGCGGAGGACATCCTGCGCGAAATCAACCGCGGCAGCTGGTCGACGGGCTATTGCGGCCAGTCGCCGGAGCGGCTGAAGGCGCACATGAAGAACCAGCACAAGTTCGACCTGGTGAGTACGCGCGCGCCTAAGGACGATCCGGAAGTCGGCGGCGACTATTACGGCCTGCCGTGGCCGTGCTGGGGCTCGCCCGAGGTCAGGCATCCGGGCACGCCGCTGCTTTACGCGCCGTTCCGTTCGGCGATGGACGGTGGCGGCACGTTCCGTCCGCGCTTCGGTCTCGAGCGCGAGGAAAAGCTGCCGGACGGCACGACGCGCAAGGTCAGCCTTCTCGCCGATGGCGTCTATTCGGAAGGCTCCGACATCAAGGACGGCTATCCCCAGTTCACCTACGGCATGCTGAAGAAACTCGGCTGGGATAGCGAACTGACGGCGCAGGAGCTTGCCACGATCAACAAGATCGGCGGCGACAAGGCCGATGGCGTGGCATGGTCGACCGACCTGTCGGGCGGCATCCAGCGCATCGCGCTGAAACACGGTTGCATCCCCTACGGCAACGGCAAGGCGCGCATGAATGCGTTCGGCTTGCCGGATCCGATCCCGGTGCATCGCGAGCCGATCTACACGCCGCGCGTCGATCTCGTCTCGAAATATCCGACGCTGCCCGACGCCAAGCAGTTCCGGCTGCCGAATATCGGCTTCTCGCTGCAGAAGGCGGCGATCGAGAAGGGCATCGCCAAGCAGTTCCCGCTGATTCTCTCGTCCGGCCGTCTGGTCGAATACGAGGGCGGCGGTGAGGAAACCCGCACCAATCCGTGGCTCGCCGAGTTGCAGCAGGACATGTTCATCGAGATCAGTCCGGCGGATGCGGCCGAGCGCGGCATCAAGGACGGCGGCTGGGTCTGGGTGACCGGCGCGGAAAACAGCGCCAAGGCCAAGATGAAGGCGCTGGTGACCGAGCGCGTCGGCAAGGGCGTCGCCTGGATGCCCTTCCACTTCGGCGGCTGGTTCGGCGGCGTCGATCTGCGCGACCACTATCCGAAGGGAACCGATCCGTACGTGCTCGGCGAGAGCGCGAACACGATCACAACCTACGGCTACGACCCGGCGACGGGCATGCAGGAGCCGAAAGTCACCCTCTGTCAGATCGCGGCGGCATAAGGAGCAACGGCCATGGCACGTATGAAATTCCTCTGCGACGCCGATCGTTGCATCGAGTGCAACGCCTGCGTCACCGCTTGCAAGAACGAGCACGAGGTTCCGTGGGGCATCAACCGCCGCCGCGTCGTCACGCTCAATGACGGCAAGCCGGGCGAGCGCTCGATCTCGATGGCCTGCATGCACTGCACCGACGCGCCCTGCGCGTCGGTTTGTCCGACCAACGTGTTCTACACGACCGCTGACGGCGTCGTGCTGAACAACAAGGACCTGTGCATCGGCTGCGGCTACTGCTTCTACGCCTGCCCGTTCGGTGCGCCGCAATATCCGAAAACGACGAACTTCGGATCGCGCGGCAAGATGGACAAGTGCACGTTCTGCGCCGGCGGCCCGGAAGCGGACGGCAGCAAGGAAGAATACGCGAAATACGGCGCCAACCGGCTTGCCGAAGGCAAGCTGCCGCTGTGCGCCGAAATGTGCTCGACCAAGTCGCTGCTCGCCGGCGACGGCGAGATCATCGCGACCATCTACAAGGAGCGGGTGGCCAAGCGCGGCTACGGCTCCGGCGCCTGGGGCTGGCAGACGGCTTATCGCGAGTCGATTGCGACCTGACGATTTCTCCGACGGCGCTTATGCGCGCCGCCGGCATTGACGTTTTGTTCAACGGACGAATTCGACAGTGGAGGATGGGATGGCGAAACTCATCGCACAGCTTCGACTGGTCGCCGGGGCGATGGCTCTGGCCATCATCGTTGCGGTGGCCGCGCCGCAGGTGTCCTCGGCGCAGCAGCCGGTCAACCCGACCGCGAATGCCGTGCAGGAGCAGCAACTGCTCAAGTCGCTGAAGACCATCGACGGCCGCGGCACCATTCCTGACAAGAAGTCCTATGTGCTTGAGCAGCCCGGCCGCGACTGGCGGCATTTTCATCAGGTTACGCTGCACTGGATCGGCGGTATCGCCATCCTCGGCGTGCTCGCCTTGCTCGTCATCTTCTATCTCACACGAGGCATGATCCGCATCGAGAGCGGTCGCTCCGGCAGAACCGTCGTCCGCTTTACCGCTGTCGAGCGCTTCGTGCATTGGCTGACAGCCACCTGCTTCATCATCCTCGCGCTGTCGGGACTGAACATCACATTTGGCCGCGCGCTGCTGCTGCCCTTGATCGGGCCCGGCGCTTTCACGACCTGGTCGGAGTTCGCCAAATACGCGCATAATTACCTTAGCTTCCCGTTCACGATCGGCGTGGTCGCGATCTTCCTGATGTGGATCGCGGGAAATATTCCGAACCGGGTCGACGTCGAATGGCTGAAGCGTGGTGGCGGCATGGTCGGTCACGATCATCCGCCGGCCTATCGCTTCAACGCCGGCCAGAAGATGATCTACTGGATCGTCGTGATCGGCGGCACCGCGGTCGCGGTCACCGGCTATCTGCTGATGTTCCCGTTCTACGGCGGCCTCGGTGTCGGGGACATGCAGATCGCGCAGGTCGTGCATGGCGTCGTGGCCGTGCTGTTCGTCGCCGCGATGCTCGGCCACATTTATATCGGCACCATCGGCATGGAAGGCGCCTTCGAGGCGATGGGCGAGGGCACCGTCGATGTCAATTGGGCGAAAGAGCATCACCGGCTCTGGCTCGAGGACGAAATGGGGCGCGTCGGTCCGAACGAGTCGCAGTCTCAGCCGCAGGCCCGGCCGATGGCGACGCCGGCCGAATAGCGAGAGTGCTGTCGAATTTCATCGAGGATTGAAATCATGAAAGCTTTTATCAGCGCGTGTATCGTCGCGATTATCGTCGCCGGGGTTGGGCTGTTCGTGCTGCAGAGCCTTCAGGTGCCGGCGGACGTCGCTTTCAGCACCAGTTCCGTTCGGCTTGGTTCGTAGCGGCTCTTCGTCGCGCCTCGAAACAAACGCCCGGCAGCGCCGGGCGTTTTGCATTCGTGGGCTGTAGAAGGGCTCAGGCCGGCGTCGCCCAGGGGCGCCGCTGGCGCGATGCCGCCTTGAAGGTTGCAATCCTGTCGCGATAGCTCTCGGTCAGATCCACGTCGTCCCAGCCGTTGAGAAGCTGGTTGCGGCTGACCGGGTCGATTGCGAAGCTGTAGGTCCGCTCGCCGCAGGCGATTGTTTGCCGTTCGAGATCGACGACGATCTGTTGCGCAGGATCAGTGCTCACCGCTGCTCCGAGTTCGGCAATCGCATCCTCGGTCAGCGCCGCCGTCAGCAGTCCGTTCTTGACCGCATTCTGCGCGAAGATGTCGCCGAACGAGGGCGCGATAACGCAGCGGAAGCCGTAATCGTAGACGGCATAGACGGCCGCCTCGCGCGATGAACCGCCGCCGAAATTACGGCCTGCGAGCAAAATCTTTGCGCCATTCCAGCGCGGATCGTTGAGCGGGAAATCGCCGCGCGGCTTGTCGTCGGCGTCGAAGCGCAGGTCGCGCAGCAGCACGGTGCCGAGGCCGCGGGAGCGCGGCCATTTCAGGAAGCGCGCCGGCAGCAGCTGGTCGGTGTTGACGTTCGCCAGCATCAGCGGGCAGGCGGTGGCGGTGAGACGGGTAAACTTGTCCATGCGCGTTACGCCTTTCGCCCTGCGATCAGCGGGCGCACGTCGGCGAGGTGGCCGGCGACCGCTGCGGCCGCGACCATCGCCGGCGACATCAAATGGGTGCGCGCGCCGGGTCCTTGCCGGCCGCGGAAGTTGCGGTTGGTGGTGGAGGCGCAGCGTTCGCCCGGCGGCACGAGGTCGCCGTTGATGCCGACGCACATCGAGCAGCCGGCGTCGGCCCATTCGAGCCCGGCGTCGCGGAAGATGCGGTCGAGGCCTTCCTGCTCGGCCTGCTGTTTCACCAGCGAGGAGCCGGGCGACACCAGCCCCGGCACTTTACTCGCGCGGCCGGCGAGCACGGCCGCCGCGGCGCGCAGGTCGTCGATGCGCGAATTGGTGCAGGAGCCGATGAACACCCGGTCGATGACGATGTCGGTCAGCTTCGCCCCCGGCGCGATGCCCATATAGTCGAGTGCCTCGCGGATGTATTTCGCGCGCGCGGGGTCGTTTTCCCGCGCCGGGTCGGGCGCGCGGCCGTCGATCGGCAGTGCGTCGTCGGGCGTGGTGCCCCAGGTCACGATGGGCGCGACGCCGGTGGCGTCGAGCGTCACCTCGCGGTCGAACGCGGCATCTGCGTCGGTCGGCAGCTTCGCCCAGTCCGCGACTGCGCGCTCGAAATCGGCCCCCTTCGGCGCGAAGGGCCGGCCCTTGAGATAGGCGAAGGTCGTCTCGTCCGGCGCGACCATGCCGCAGCGTCCCCCCGCTTCAATGGACATATTGCAGAGCGTGAGCCGGCCTTCCATGCCGAGTGCGCGGATCGCGCTGCCGGCGAATTCGATGGCGTGTCCCTGCGCGCCGTCCGCGCCGATCTTTGCAATGATCGCGAGCGCAATGTCTTTCGCCGCAATGCCCGGCGCGGCCGTGCCGTCGACCGCGATGCGCATGCGCTTTGGCTTCTTCTGCCACAGCGTTTGCGTCATCAGCACATGCGCGACTTCCGATGCGCCGATGCCGAAGGCGTAGGCGCCGAACGCGCCGTGCGTGGAGGTGTGGCTGTCGCCGCAGACGATCAGCAGGCCGGGCAGGGTCAGTCCCTGTTCCGGTCCGACGACATGGACGATGCCCTGGCGCGGGTCCCGCAATCCGAACAACGTGATGCCGTTTTCCGCCGTGTTGGCTTCGAGCTTGCGCACCATCTCGGCAATCTCGGGATCGGCGATGCCGTTGGCGCGGTTGCGGGTCGGCACATAATGGTCCGCGATGCCGAAGGTGAGGCCGGGCTCGGCCGCGTGGCGACCGCGCGCCGTCATCTGGCTGAAGGCGTGGAACGAGCCTTCGTGGACATAATGACGGTCGACCCACAGCAGGGCCGCGCCGTCCTCGCGGCGTACGATCTCGTGCGCCGCCCACAGCTTGTCGAACAGGGTCCGTGGCTTGCTCATGGGGCGCATGTGTTCGCTGGTGGCTGCGTCTTCAAGCCTTCGTTGCAGGCTTGCCGAGGGTCCGCAATATTGTATTCTAAAAGATACCAAGTAAAGCGGGGCCGGAGCGGCGCCCGCCGGTGCAGGGGGGCGTTGCGTTGCGCGACTGGCTTGGCGAGGCGAAGGCAAAGCAGGTCTACCTGGTCCTGCGCGACCGCATCCTCAGCGGAGCGCTCGGCTTCGGCGCACGGCTTCCCAACGAGAATAAACTGGCCGGCGCGCACGGCGTCTCCCGCGTCACCGTGCGGCGGGCGCTGCACGAACTGGCCCGCGAGCGGCTGATCGAGCGTCGCCGCAGCGCAGGTACCACCGTCATCTACCGCCCGTCGCCGGCGCCGATCACCGCCGATATTTCCGGTGTGCTCGCCAATCTCGCCGAGATGGGCCGGCGCACCACCGCGAAACTCCTGTCGTTCGATTATGTGCCGGCGGAAGGCGCGGTCGCGGAAGCGCTCGGCGCCGGGTCGGACCAGCTCTTGCAGCGCGCGGTGCGCGTGCGCTCGGTCGACGGACTTCCATTCTCCTATCTCGTCACCCATGTGCCGGAGAGCGTGTCGGTCACCTTCACGCGGCAGGAGTTGGCGTCGCGACCGCTGCTCGATCTCCTGGAGCGCGCCGGCGTCAAGGTCGGTCATGCGCGGCAGCGCATCAGCGCCGGGCTTGCGACGCCGGAGGTCGCCCGCGCGCTCGACGTGCGCAGTGGCTCGCCGCTGATCGAGCTTGTCCGCGTGGTCTACGATCGCGACGGCCGCGGCGTCGAGCATCTGCACGCGCTCTATCGGCCCGACCGCTATGCCTTCGAGATCGAACTGGTGCGCTCCGGCGCGGCGGCGGAGCGGGGATGGTCCCCCATCGTGCGCGGCAACGGGGATGTGGCCGGAAACGGCCCGATCGTTCATGTTTCAACGACGAAAAAGACGTCAACATCAAGCAGACTGCAAAACAAAATCAAGGCGTCCGGTTTTCGGCCGCCGCGATAACACGAGGGAGAACGACGATGTCCGACCAGAAGAATCACTTCAGCCGCCGCCAGTTTCTCGCCACCACTGCGCTTGGCGCCATGGCAACCGCGACCGGCGCCATGTCGATGCCGGCTGTGCTTCGCGCCCAGGGCAGCTCGGTCAAGATCGGCGTGTTGCAGCCGGTGACCGGCGCGCTGTCCTATTCGGGCACGCAAGGCCGCCTCGGTGCGATGATGGCGATCGAGGACATCAACAAGGCTGGCGGCGTCAAGGCGCTCGGCGGCGCCAAGATCGAGGCGGTCGCCGGTGACGCGCAATCGACCCCGGCCGGCGGCACCGCCGAAGTCGAGAAAATGAATTCGGCGGGCGTGGCTTGCATCGTCGGCGGTTACGCCTCCGCGATCTGCCTCGCCACTACGCAGGCCGCCGCGCGCTACGATCTGCCTTATGTCGTCGACGTCGGCGTTGCCGACCAGATCGTCAAGCGCGGCCTGAAGAACACCTTCCGTTTCGGCCCCGGCTTCGGCGTCATCGCCAACACCGCGCTTGAAAACCTCGTGAAGATCAACGATGCGGCCGGCAAGCCGGCCAAGACCGTGATGATCGTTCACGAAGACTCGCTGTTCGGTTCGGGCCTTGCGAAGCTTCTCAACGCGCAGCTGCCGGGCAAGGGTTTTCAGGTGCTGGAGACCATTCCGCATCCGACGCCGACCCGCGACTTCAACAACGTCGTGCTGAAGATCAAGGCCAACAACCCGGACATCGTGATCCCGGCGAATTACTACAACGAGTATGTCCTGCTCGCCCGCACCATGCAGCAGCAGCAGGTGCGTCCGAAGGGCATCTACTCGGTGCTCGGCGGCGCGGCCTCGTCCTACAAGTTCGTCAAGGAATTCCCGGAAGCCGCCAATGGCATCATGGACTGCAACCACTGGTTCAATCCGCTGAACGCCAAGGCGATGGATGTGAAGAAGCGCGTCGAGGCGCAGGGCCAGTTCTACACCTACGAGGTCTATATGAACTATTCCTGCGTCGGCCTCGTCGCCGACGCGCTGGAGCGGGCGGGCTCGGCCGATCGCGCCAAGCTGACCGCCGCGCTGGCCGCGTCCACCTGGGGCGGCCACATCATGCCCTATGGCCCGACCAAGTTCGTCGATGGCCAGAACACCGGCGCAGCCCCCTGCAACACGCAGGTGCAGGGCAACGACATCAAGGTGATCCTGCCGTCGGAGTTCGCGAACGGCAAAGCCATGTTCCCGATGAAGGCCTGATCGCTGCCACTCTCTCGCGGGCGGCGGATGCCGCCGCCCGCTTCCTCGTTGTTGCGTCGTTCGGTGCGTCGTGCTGTCGCCCATTATCCTCACCACTGCCGTCCTAAACGGCCTGTTGACCGGAGCGGTCTACGCGCTGGTGGCGCTCGGGCTGACGCTGATCTACGGCGTTCTGCACATCATCAACTTTGCGCACGGCGCGCTGCTGACCGCGGCGATGTTCGCCGCTTACTTTGCCTTCCAGACGCTTGGCTTCGATCCTTATCTCGCCGCCTTTATTCTCGCGCCGGCGTTTTTCGTATTCGGCTATGCGCTGCAGCGTTTCATCATCGGACCGACGTCGCACGGCGACGACCGCAACATGCTGCTCGTCACGCTCGGCCTCGCAGTCGTGATCGAAAACGCGCTGTTGTTCGCGTTTCGGGGCGATACGCGCACCATCGAGGTGCCCTATGCGTTTCAGACGATCAATCTCGGCTTCACGTTTCTGGCAGTGCCGCGGCTGGTCGGCTTCGTCGCGGTTTTCGTGGTGGCCTTTGCGCTGTGGCTCGTCATGACTCTGACCGACACCGGCCGCGCCATTCGCGCGGTTGCGAAGGAGAAGCTCGGCGCCGAGCTTGCTGGCATCGATGTCGCGCATGTCTACGCGGTGACCTTCGGCCTCGGCACGGCCTGTGTCGCCGTCGCCGCCTGCCTGTTGATCCCGAGCTACTATGTGAACCCGACGGCGGGGAATGCCTTCGTGCTGGTCGCCTTTACGATTGTCGTGCTGGGCGGCATGGGCTCGGTGCCCGGTGCGCTGATCGGCGGCCTCGTCATCGGCGTGGTCGAAAGCTTGTCGGGCCTGTTTCTCGGTGAATCGCTCGGCCAGATCGGCATCTTCCTCATCTTCATCGCGGTACTGCTGGTGCGCCCGCGCGGCCTGTTCGGAGCACGGGCATGAGGAGCTTCGTGCCCATCGCGGTCGTCGTCGCGGGACTCGCTGCGGTGCCGCTTGTCGTGCACTCCAATGTGACGCTCAATTTCCTCGTCGTCGCGCTGATGATCGCGCTCGCGGGGCAGGGCTGGAACATTCTCGGTGGCTATGGCGGGCAATATTCGTTCGGCCATGCCGCCTTCTTCGGCACGGGTGCCTATGTCACCGCGATCCTGCAGATGCGCTATGGCGTCAATGCTTGGCTGGCTTTCGCGCTCGGCATTGCCGGTGGCGCGCTGGTCAGCGCCGTGGTCGGCGCGCTCAGTTTCCGCTCCGGCCTGCGCGGTTCGTATTTCGCGCTGGTGACCCTCGCCTTCGCCGAAGTGCTGCGGATCGTCGCCAGCGTCGCGCCGATCACCGGCGCGGGCGTCGGTACGCTGGTCAAGCTCGATCTTCGTTTCGCGGCATTGCAGTTCGAAAGCCGTGCCATCTTCTACTGGGTCATTCTGGCACTGGTCGCCGTCGCGCTGGTGGTGACGCATCTGATCGAGCGGTCGCGCTTCGGTGCCTGGCTCGTCGCGGTGCGCGAGAACGAGAACGCGGCGATGGCGCTCGGCGTCAACGCCACGGCGGTCAAGCTCGCGGCGATGGTGATCTCCGCGGCGATCACCGCCGCGGCCGGCTGCTTCTATACGCAGTATTTTCTGTTCGTGGACTCGGGCATCGCCTACGGCACCTGGATGTCGATCGAGGCGCTGCTGGTGCCGATCATCGGCGGGGTCGGCACGCTGTTCGGTCCGCTCATCGGCGCGCTGGTGGTCCGGGCGCTTGGAGAGGCGGCACTGCTGGTCACCGGCGATGCGCCGGGTCTCGATCTCGTGGTGTTCGGCTGCGTGCTGGTGCTGGTCGTCGGCCTGTCGCCGCGCGGCCTGATGGGTGGCATTGCGAACCTGATCGTGAGGTTCCGCGGGCGTGGCGCGTCCGCGGGGGAGGCCGGTCATCATGGCTGATTTGGCTGAACCGCTGCTTGCCGTGCGCGACGTCACCCGCCGCTTCGGCGGGTTGGTCGCCGTCGACAACGTGACGCTGGCGGCGCCGCAAGCGCGCATCACCGCGCTGATCGGCCCCAATGGGGCCGGGAAAACGACCCTGTTTTCAATGATTTCCGGCTTTCTCAAGCCCAGCGCCGGCGCCATCCGCTTTTGCGGCGACGACATCGCCGGCGAGCCACCGCACCGCCTCGCGCGGCGGGGCATCGCGCGCACCTTCCAGATCGTCCAGCCGTTCGCAGGGCTCTCGGTGCGCGACAATATTCGCGTCGGCGCGCATCTGCGCCACCGGGGGCGCGAGGAGGCCGGGCAGGTGGCGGAGGAGGTGAGCCGCGAGGTCGGCCTGGCGGCGATGCTCGACCGGCCGGCCGATACGCTGACGATTGCAGGCCGCAAGCGGCTCGAGTTGGCCCGTGCGCTGGCGACCGGGCCGAAGCTGTTGCTGCTTGACGAGGTGCTGGCCGGTCTCAACCCGTCCGAGATCCGCGAGATCGTTCCGGTGATCCGCGCCTTGCGCGACCGCGGCATCACCATCGTGATGATCGAGCATGTCATGCAGGCTGTGATGAGCCTTGCCGAACACGTCTTCGTGCTCGCCGAAGGCAAGATCATCGCCGAGGGTGCGCCGGTCCAGGTCGCGGCCGACCCCGCCGTGATCGAGGCCTATCTCGGCCACGGCGCCGCCGCGCGGCTGGGGGCAGCACATGCCCAGTAATGCCTTGCTCGCCATCGAAGGGCTGCACGCCGGTTACGGCGAGACGCAGGTGTTGCGTGGCGTCGATCTCGCCGTCAACGATGGCGAGATCGTCGCCGTGCTCGGCTCGAACGGTGTCGGAAAATCGACGCTCAACCGCACCATCTCCGGCATCGTGCGCGCGCGCACTGGAACGATCCGCTTCGACGGTGGACGAATCGAGCGCGAGACGCCGCGCAGCATCGTCGCGCGGGGCTTGATCCATGTGCCGGAGGGGCGACGCATCTTCCCGAACCTGACCGTGCGCGAAAATCTCGACCTCGGCAGCTACGCCCGCGCCGGCCGGCGCCGCGCGCAGAATCGCGAGCGGGTATTCGCGATCTTCCCGCGCCTCCGGGAGCGGCATACGCAGATCGCCGGCACGCTGTCGGGCGGCGAGCAGCAGATGCTCGCCATCGGCCGCGGCCTGATGGCGGAGCCGCGCCTGATCATCCTCGACGAGCCGTCGCTCGGCCTGTCGCCGCTGTTGGTAGAGGAATTATTCGCGCTGATCCGGCGTATCCATGCCGAAGGCGTCTCGATCATGCTGGTCGAGCAGAACGTGATGCAGAGCCTCGAAGTCGCGAACCGCGCCTATATCCTTGCCGAAGGGCAATTCGTGATGTCCGGCGCGGCCAGCGACATCGCTTCCGATCCTGAACTCAAACGCGCTTATCTGGGACTGTGACGCATGCCGAAAACCTCTCTCCGTGATCGCCTGTCACGCCCGCCGATCCTTGTCGCGCCGGGCATCTACGATCCGCTCACCGCGCTGATCGCCGAAAAGGCCGGTTTCGAGGCGCTTTATGTCTCCGGCGCGGCTATCGCCTATACGAGGCTTGGCCGGCCCGATCTCGGCCTTGTCAGCCTCACCGAGGTCGCGGAAACCGTGGCGCTGATCCGGGATCGCGTCGATACGCATCTGGTCGTCGACGCCGACACCGGCTACGGCAATGCGCTCAATGTCGAGCGCACCGTGCGGCTTCTGGAGCGTGCCGGCGCGAACGCGATCCAGCTCGAGGATCAGGATTTTCCCAAACGCTGCGGCCATCTCGACGACAAGGTGCTGATCCCGGCGCCGGAAATGGCCGGCAAGATCAAGGCGGCGGTCGATGCACGTGCGTCGTCCGAAACCGTCATCATCGCCCGAACCGATGCGGTGGCCGTCGAAGGCTTCGACCGCGCGGTGGCGCGCGCCGCACTCTATCGCGAGGCCGGCGCCGACGTGCTGTTCATCGAAGCGCCGCGCGAGCGTTCGGAACTCGGCCGCATCGGCGCGCTGATGGGAAAGGCGACGCCGCTGATGGCCAACATGGTCGAGGGCGGCAAGACGCCGATCCTGTCGGCAGCCGAGCTGCAGGAGCTTGGCTTCTCCTTCGTGATCTTCCCCGGCGCCATCGTGCGTGCGCTCGCCAAGGCGGCGGAGGAGTTTTACGGGTCGCTGATGTCGAACGGCACCACGGACGTCTTCCGCAACCGCATGTTCGATTTCGATGCCCTCAACGCGCTGATTGGCACGCCGGACATGCTGGAGCGCGGCAAGGCCTATGCCGGCCTCGACAGCCCGCCGGACCGCAAGTCGGGGCAGCGTTGATGCGCACGCTCGACCCCGTCACGCTGGCCGTGCTGAACGGCCGCTTGGTGCAGATTGCCGACGAGATGGACGCGACGCTGTTTCGCTCGGCGTTCAATCCGATCATCGCGGAAGCGCACGATGCCTGCCACGGCCTTTATCACGCCGAGACCGGCGCGACGCTGGTGCAGGGTACCTCGGGCCTGCCGATCTTCGTCGGCGCGATGGCCTTTGCGGTCAAAGCCGTGATCGACCGGGTCGCTGCCGACGGAAATCTAAAGGAAGGCGACACTTATCTTTTCAACGACCCTTACGATGGCGGCACCCATCTCAACGACTTCCGGCTGGTGCGGCCGGTGATGCGCAAGGGCAAGGTGTTTGCCTGGCTCGCCTCGGTTGGCCACTGGCTCGATGTCGGTGGCAACGTGCCGGGCAATTTCAATGCCAAGGCGACTGAGAGCTTCCAGGAAGGCTTCCGCGTCCCGCCCGTAAAGCTGATCGACGGCGGCGTGTTCCGGCAGGATATCGTCGATATCCTCGCCGCCAACTCGCGGGTGCCGCAGTCGAACTGGGGCGACCTCAACGGCCAGCTCAACGCACTTCAGCTTGGCGAAGCCCGCGTCCATGCGCTGCTCGACGAATATGGCGACGACACCGTGCGCGCCGCGATGCAGGCGCTCTCGGAGCGCGCCGAGGCGCTGATGCGCGCCAACATCGCCTCGCTGCCGGACGGCACCTATTCCTGCGACGACTTCCTCGACAATGACGGCGTGTCGGATGAGCCGTTGCGCATCGCGCTCGACCTTTCGATCAAGGGCGACCGCATGGTGCTCGACTTCTCGCGCTCCTCGCCGCCGTGCCAGGGACCGCTGAACATCGCGCGCTCCACCGCCGTCGCCTGCTGCTATGTCGCGCTGAAACATCTGTTCACCGACGTGCCGGCCAATGCCGGCTGCCTCGCGCCGATCGACTTCGTCATCCCGGACACCACGCTGCTCGGCGTCAAGGCGCCGAAGCCGGTCGGTGGCTACACCGAGACGATCCTGCGCGTCATCGACACGGTGTTCGCCGCTTTCGCCAAGGCCGCGCCGGAGCGCGCCAATGGCGGGCCGTTCGCGACGATCAACGCGCTGTCGCTCGCCGGCTGGCGGGCGAACGGCGCGCGCTGGGTGATGTTCTGTTTCTTCGGCGGCGGGCTTGGCGGCAACCCGGAGGGCGACGGCCTCAATCACGGCAACAACCCGATCTCCACCGCGACCATCCCGCCGGCGGAAATCCTCGAGTCGCTTTATCCGGTGATGTTTACGCAATGGGCGCTGCGCCCGGATTCCGGCGGCCCCGGCCGCCATCGCGGCGGCGTCGGTGCAATCTATGAGGTCGAGGCGCTGAACGACGGCGACACCGATGTGTTCCTGCTCGGCGAGCGCGGCAAATATCCGCCGTTCGGCGTCAACGGCGGCAAGCCGGCGGCGCTCAATCGCTTCGTCTTCGATACGGACCACGGCGAGCGCACCCCGCCGCTGGTCTCGAAGATCACCGACGTCCGGATCAAGCGCGGCCAGCGGGTGCGGCTGGAAACGCCGGGCGGCGGCGGTTTCGGCGATCCGAAGTCGCGCGAACCGGCGCGGGTGGCGCGCGATGTGCGGCTCGGCCTTGTCTCGCAGGATGCCGCGCGCCGCGACTATGGCGTCGTCCTGAACGACGACGGCAGCGCGGACGAGAAAGCGACGCTGGCGTTGCGTCTCGATCCTCGCACCACGGGCGCGCGGGCATGAGCAAATCCGGCAACATGAGTGCAAAGCCGATTGTCGGCGTCGATGTCGGCGGCACCTTCACGGACCTGTTTTTGTTCGACGCCGCCGCCTGCAGCTTCCGCACCGCCAAGGTACCGTCGCAGCGCGGCGACGAGGCGAGCGGCTTCATGCAGGGGCTCGCGGTGTTGGGCGACGTGGCGGGCTTCGGCTCCATCGTCCACGGCACCACGGTCGGCACCAACACGCTGCTGGAACGGCGCGGCCCGCGCATCGGCGTCATCACCACGCGCGGCTTCCGTGACGTTCTGGAAATGCGCCGGCGCGATCGCCGAAAAACCTGGGGCCTGTGGGGCGAGTTTCTCCCGATCGCCGACCGTGACATGCGGCTCGAGGTCGACGAGCGCGTACTGGCCGACGGCACGGTACGCACGCCGGTCGATGTTGCGGCCGTCCGCAAAGCCGCCGAGACGCTGCGCGCGAAAGGCGCGCAGGCGCTGGCCATCATCTTCATTAATGCCTATGCCAATGCGGAGAACGAGCAGCTCGCGCTCGAGGCTGCCCGCACGGTATGGCCGAACGAGCACGTCACGGCCTCGCATCAGGTGCTCCCCGAGATTCGCGAGTTCGAGCGCGCGTCGACCACGGCGCTCAACGCCTATCTGCAGCCGGTGGTCGGCAACTATCTCGCCAAGCTCGAAGGCGCGCTCGCGCAGAACAGCTTCAGAGGCACGTTCCACATCGTGCAGTCGAACGGCGGCGTGATGTCGACCGTGACCGCGCGGCGACTGCCGGTACGCACCGCGCTGTCCGGTCCTGCGGCGGGCGTCATCGCGGCGGCGGCTATCGCGCGCGCCTGCGGGCAGGACAACATCATCACCTGCGACCTCGGCGGCACGTCGTTCGATGTCTCTCTTGTCGCCGGTGGCAAGCCGTCGCTCGCCGCGCAGACGGTGATCGACTTCGGCATGGTGGTGCGTACGCTGATGATCGAGATCACCACCATTGGCGCCGGCGGCGGCTCCATTGCCTCGGTCGATCGCGGCGGGCTGTTGCAGGTGGGTCCGGAAAGCGCCGGCTCGGTGCCGGGGCCGGCCTGCTACGGCGGCGGCAACGACCGGCCGACGCTGACGGATGCGCATGTCGTGCTCGGCCGCATCGATGCGGCGCGTCCGATCGGCGGCAAGCTCAAGCGTCTCGATGTCGAGGCGGCGCAGCGCGCGATTTTCCATCACGTCGGTCGGCCGCTGAACCTCGATCTGATGCAGGCGGCGGAGGCCATCGTGCGCGTCGCCGATGCGCGCATGGCGGGCGCGATCCGCCTCGTATCCATCGAGCGCGGTCACGATCCGAAGAAATTCGCCGCCATGCCGTTCGGTGGCGGCGGCGCGCTGCATGTCTCCGCCATGATCAAGGAAATCGGTCTGAAATGCGCGGTGGTGCCGCGCTTTCCGGGCGTCACCTCGGCGCTCGGCTGCGTCATCGCGGATTTGCGCCACGATCAGGTACAGACGGTCAACCTGCCCGCCGAAGGGCTCGACGCCGTCGCGCTCGACGCGCGCATGGTGACGGCGGGCAAGGAAGCGAAGGCCGTGGTCGATGCCGCCGGCATCGCGGTCGAGCGCATCGACGTGCAGTTCGAGCTCGACATGCATTATCTCGGACAGACCCACACCGTCGCGGTGCCGCTGCCGGTCGAGTATTCGGAGCAGGGCACCGGCATCGGCGAGGCCGTCGTGTGCGCGGCTTTCGAAAAATCTTATGCCGCCGCGTTTGGCCGACTGCTGCCGGGCATCCCGACGCGCATCGTCTCGCTGCGCGTCGCGGCGATCGGCCGGCGGCCGAAATTCGATCTTTCGGCCTTCGCCCCGGGCCGCGATTCCTCGCTCAGGATCGCCGCGAAAGGCACGCGCAAGGTCTACATTGAGGGCGAGTGGCACGACGCAAAGATATGGTCACGGCTCGATCTGCCGGCCGGCGCGGTGATCGAGGCGCCCGCGGTTCTGGAACAGCCGGACGCCACCATTTTCATCGATATCGGCCTGCGCGGCCGGGTCGACGACCTCGGCAATGTCATCGTGGAGCGCGTCCCATGAACCTCGCCTCGACAGGCTTGCTGCTGGCCGACCTGCAGAACGATTTCCTGCATGCGGACGGCGCCTATGCGCGCGGCGGCCAGACCAATGCCGACATCGCCGCCCTACCGGCCAGGCTGAAGCCCCTGGTCGACGCCTTCCGCGCTAAAGGCGGTTTGGTCATCGCCACGATGTTCACGCTGTCGCCGGGGCGCGGTGGCGAGCCGATCATCTCGCCGCACCTGAAGAAGCTGCGGCCGTTCCTTGCCAAGGGCGATTTCAAGCCCGGCTCGTGGGGTCAGCAGCTCGTCGATGAGCTCGGCCCCGCGGATATTGCAGTGGAGAAGATTGCGTTCTCGGCCTTTTACATGTCGCGGCTCGAATGGGTGCTGCGCAAGAGCGGCATCGAGCGGCTGGTGGTCGGCGGCATCGTCACCAATGGCGGCGTCGCGTCCACGGTGCGTGACGCGCATGTGCGCGACATCGACTGCACGGTGCTGGAGGACGGCTGCGCGGCTTTTTCACGTGAGGTTCATAAGCAGGCCATCGACGGCTTGCGTCCGGTGGCGAGGATCTCGACCGTCGCCGCCGTGCTGGCCGAGCTTGGCGCTTCATAGATATGAGCCTTGTCGCCGCAGCGGACACCGATTTCGACACGCGGGTGCCGCTGCTGATCGTCGGTGCGGGCGCCGCCGGTCTGTGCGCGGCCTTGACCGCGAAGGAAACAGGCATCGAGGCTATCGTCATCGAGCGCGATGATGTGCCGTCCGGGTCGACGGCATTGTCTGCTGGGCTCATCCCCGCCGCCGGCACACGGTTCCAGCGTGCCAAAAGCATTGTGGACTCCGTCGAGAGCTTTGCCGCCGATGTGCAGCGCAAAGCGCATGACCTGGCCGACCCGTCCGTGGTGGAGGCGGTCGCGCACGAGTCCGGCCCGCTCGTCGAATGGCTGGCGGACCGTTACGGTCTGCCGTTCGACGTGATCGACAATTTCAACTATCCCGGCCACTCGGCGCTGCGCATGCACGGGCTGCCGAGCCGTACAGGGCGCGAGCTGATCGACCGGCTGCGCAGCGCGGCGGAGGCGAGCGACGTCGTCATGCTCACCGGCGGCGCCGTCGAAACGCTTTTCGCTGCGCCGGGCGACCGCATCGCGGGCGTCGAGATCGTGCGCGGCGACGGCGCGCGCGAGCGCATCGGCTGCGGCGCGCTGATCCTCGCCTGCAACGGCTACGGCGGAAACCCCGATCTTGTACGGCGTTTCATCCCGGAAATGGCGGGCGCGCTTTACTTCGGTCATCCGGGCAATCGTGGCGACGCGGTCGCCTGGGGCGAGGCGCTCGGCGCGGAACTTGCGCATCTGTCCGGTTATCAGGGCCACGGTTCGGTGGCGACGCCGCATAACATTCTCATCACCTGGGCGGTGGTGATGCAGGGCGGCTTCCAGGTCAACGCGCAGGGCCGCCGCTTCTGCGACGAGTCGCGCGGCTATTCCGAGCAGGCGGCGGACGTGCTGCGCCAGCCCGGCGGCGTCGCGTGGGATGTGTTCGACGCGCGTATCGCCGGCATTGCGCGCCAGTTCGAGGACTTCCAGACGGCCGAACGTGGCGGCGCGATTGTGCGGGCGGACAGCATCGAGGCACTCGCCGCCGCGATGCGCGTTCCGGCGCAGGCTTTCACGGCCGAATGGCGGGACGTCGAGCGCGTCAAAGTGGCCGGCGGACGCGACCGCTTCGGCCGTGCTTTCGAGCCGGAACAGGCGCTTGTCCCGCCGTTTCATGCGGTGAAGGTGACCGGGGCGCTGTTCCACACCCAGGGCGGGCTTGCCGTCGACATTCATGCGCGCGTGAAACGCAAAACCGGACAAAAGAGCGGCGGCCTGTTTCCCAACCTGTTCGCTGCCGGTGGCGCGGCGGCCGGTGTGTCCGGCGATACCGCCGCCGGCTATCTCTCCGGCAACGGTCTTCTCACGGCGACGACGCTCGGCCGCATTGCGGGACGGGCGGCGAGCGCGCTGCTTGCGCCGATCCGCTAGAGCCCGCCGCTGCCTGCGACGCCTTCCGGCCGCCAGCGCAGCAGGTGCTCTTCCAGCCAGACCATGCTGTTGTTGAGGATCATCATGATCGTCATCATGACGATTAGCATCGCCATGGTGCCGGCCGCGTTATAGGACGTGGCGTAGAAGTTGAGCCGGAAGCCAAGCCCCGCCGACGCGGCGACGAATTCGCCGACGATGACGCCGATCAGCGCGAAGGGCAGGCTGGTCCGTAAGCCGGTCATGATCCATGCGGTCGCGCCGGGCAGAACGACACGGCGGAAGATTTCCCATTCGGAAGCGCCGACCACGCGGGCGACATTGATGAAGCGCGGCTCGACCGCGCGGATGCCGGCGAGCGTATTGAAGAAGGTGAGGAAGTATACCAGCGTCGCCGCCAGCACGACCTTGGAGGCGAGATCGATACCGAACCAGATCACGAACAACGGCGCGAGCGCGATGCGCGGGATGCTGTTGAGCGCGACCAGGAAGGGATCGAACACGCGCGCGACTGCCGGCCAGCGCCCGAAAAGGATGGCGGTCGCGATGCCGCCGATGGCGCCGGTGCTGTAGCCGCCGAACAGCTCGACGAAGGTGATCCACAGGTCCTTGTAGAAAGACGGCGTCGCGAGATCTTTCACCAGCACGACGGCAAGCAGCGATGGACTGCTGATGTAGAACGGGTCGGCGAAGGTGCGCGCCGCGATTTCCCAGAGGATCGCGAAGGCGACAAAGACGCCGATCTGGGCGAGACGGATCACGGCTGTTCTCCCCGGCTGCCGCGTTGGGCGGCTTCGACCACGCGCTCGAGCCGCTGCCACAGGTCGTCATAGATGGTGCGATAGTCGGGATTGTCGTGAATCCGCGCGATGTCGCGCGGATAGGGCAGCGTGACGGTCCGGATCGCGTCGATCGTGCCCGGCCGCGCCGACATGATGGCGACCTCCGACGACAGCGCAATGGCTTCGGCAAGATCGTGGGTGATGAACAGCACGGACACCTTGGTTTCCTGCCAGATGCGCAGCAATTCCTTCTGGAGTTGCAACCGGGTCTGCGCGTCGAGGGGCCCGAACGGCTCATCCATCATGATGAGTTCCGGCTGGTAGATCAGCGTGCGCGCGATGTTGCCGCGCTGGCGCATGCCGCCGGACAGCTCGTGCGGATAGGCGTTTTCGAAGCCGGCAAGGCCGACCTTGTCGATCCAGTAGGCGGCGCGTTTCTCCGCCTCGGCGCGCGACACATTGGCGAAGATCAGCGGGAACAGAATGTTGTCGCGCAGCGTCCGCCAGGGAAACAGATTGTCCTGCTGCGTCACATAGCCGATGCGCCGGTCGCCGACCTGTACCGGAGCGCCGCGATAGGTCACCGAGCCGCTGTCGACGCGCATCAGCCCGGCGACGATGTTCAGCAGGGTGGATTTTCCGCAGCCGCTCGGTCCCACGATGGTAACGAAGGACTCCGGCGGAACGGACAGCGACAGGTTATCGACCGCCAGCACGCTGCGTCCACGCGCTTCGAAGCGCTTGGAGATGGCATCGAGACGCAGAAGCGGCGCGCTGGCGGTCACGGGAGGAACCCTGTTTTACTTCGGCAGATAGGAGTTGTCGGACACGGCGGTCCACGGAATATCGCCGCTCAGCATGTCGGTCGCCTTGAGGAAGTCGACCGCGGCTTTGACGGCTTTTTCCGTGACGACGCCGCTCTGGGAATAGGCCGGCTTCACGTTCTCGATCGCCGTCCACAGCGTTTCGTCCGCGACCGCGCCGAATTTCGCCTTGGCAACCGGAAGAAGCTTGTCCTTCGGCGCGCTGGCGATCCAGCGGTTGGCTTCGAGCAGGCTCGCCACCATGCGGCGGACGATGTCGGCGTTCGCCTTGGCGTAGTCCGGCTTCACATAAAGCAGTTGGAACAAGAACTCCTTGTAGGTCGGGTCTTCGCCGCGCGTGTTGTTGATGAACCAGACCGACTTGCCGCGCTGGACGGCAAGCTCGATCACCGGGCTGCCGAAGCAGCCCATGTCGGCCTTGCCGTTCTCCACGGCCGCGATCATCGCCTGGGCGCCGCCGACGCCGAGGATCTTGGCGTCTTCCTGCGGCTTCAGCTTGGCGCGTTTGAGGTAGTCCACGGCCAGAAGATAAGTGAAGGCGCCCGGCCGCGTGCCGGCGATGGTCAGGCCCTTGAGCTTCTTGAACTTGTCTTCGAGGGTCTTGGCCTCGCTGAGCTTCACCTTCTCGGCCACTTCCTTGTTCATGAAGCAGGCGATGCCCATGCGGTCGAGCACGTTCATCACCGCGAGCAGCGGCTTGCCCTGCTGGTAGGCGGTCAGCAGCCGGTTCGGCGTCGACATCGTGAACTGCACGCTACCGGCGATAAGGGCGTCGATGTCGGGGCCGTCGCCGTTGGTCGAGATGACCTCGACCTCGAGATTGTGCTTCTTGAAGATGCCGGTGTCCTGCGCGACGAACAGCGGCATGAAGAACAGCGCCTGCACCGGAATGGCGACGCGAATCTTATCCGGCGCCGCCTCCGCCCCCGTCGACTTCAGCGCCGCGGCGACGATGGCCAGAGCGATGGCGAACAGCTTGATGGATCGCATGGTCTGGAACTCCCCGAGTTGAAAGAACGTGCTTCTTAGTTGGTGTCGGCGACGAGATCGGCCCGCAGTACGGCTTCGACGGCGACAAGCTCATCGTTGTCGGCGGTGTCGCCGGTGATGCCCAGCGCTCCGAGCAGCTTGCCGGCCTTGTCACGGATCAGCACGCCGCCGAGCACCGGGATGAAGCGGCCGTTCGAGGCGACCGCCAGGGCGTCGACGAAGCGCGGCCGGTTCACCGCGAGATGGTCCTGCAGGTAGCGGGTCGAGTGGCCCATGCCGAGGCCGCCCCAGGCCTTGCCGAAGGCGATCTCGAAGCGAAGGATGCCGCTGTTGTCTTCGCGCTGCGCGGACACGAGATGGCCGCCGGTGTCGAGAATGACGAAGGTCAGCGGCTTCATCTTCTGTTCGCGGGCGAAGGCGATGCCGCCGGCGATGACTTTGTTTGCGGTCTCCAGGTCGATTGAACTCACAATATCCTCCGTTAGGCCGGCCTATTTCGGCCGATTTGGCAGATAGGCGACGGCCTTGATCTCGATCAGCATGAAAGGATGCGGCAGCGCCCGAACGCCGATCGTCGTGCGCGTCGGGCCGTCGTAGTCGAAATGCTCGCCGTAGACCTGATTGAAGGTCTCGAACTGGTTCATGTCGGTCAGGAAGGCGTTGACCTCGACCAGATCGGCGAGGCTCGCGCCTTCGGCGGCGAGGATCTTCTTGATGTTCGCGAGCACGGCTTCCGTCTGCTTGCGCAGGTCGAATTTGATGCTGCCGTCTGCGGCCACGTCGGCGCCGGCAAGGCTGCCATCCGGCTGCCGCGAGCTGGTGCCCGAAATGAAGAGAAAGTCGCCGGCGCGCTTGGCGTGCGGAAAGCGCCCTCTGGGCTTCGGCATCTCCGGCAGAATGCGTGCGGTCATAGTCGTCTCCGGGAACTCGCAGGACCGGAGAATAATGAGATTGGCTGCGGCGCTATTTGTCAAATTTATAATAGCGATAATATAATTGCCTAAATCAATAATGATGCGCGGAGGAGCAATGCAGCAAGGGATCACCATTCGGCAGTTGCGCGGTCTCGTCACGCTGGCGCAGACCGGCGGCGTCACCGCCGCGGCAAACAAGCTCGGCCTGTCGCAATCGGGTCTGTCGCTGCTGCTGCAGACGCTCGAGACGTCGGTCGATGCGCGTTTGATCGATCGCAGCGCGAGGCCGCTGCGGCTGACGCTCGCCGGCGAGCGGTTCGTTGCCATCGCCGAACGAATTCTGGAGGACGTCGAGCTTGCGTCAAGCAGCGTGCGCGACGACGGCAGCCGGGGCGGCCGCATCATCGTCGCGGCGCTGCCGACGCTCGCCGCGGCGCTGCTGCCGCAAGCGATGGCGCGGTTTCGCCGTCAGCATCCTCATGTGACGATCCAGGTTCGCGATGCATTGACAGAGGAGATCGTGACGCGCGTTCGCGCGGGCGACGCGCATCTCGGCCTCGGTGCCTTTCTCGATGTCGGCGAAGGACTGGCCACTCAGCCCTTGCTTCGCGACCGGCTGATGTTGCTGGCGGGCCGTAACTTCGGAGACGGCAAGAAGACCACATGGCGCGCGGCGGCGAAGCATCCGCTGGTGATGCTGACGCGCGACAGCAACATCCGCCAGCTCGCGGATCGGGTCTTCGTCGAGCAGCGGCTGCAGGTCCGGCCGGCGTTCGAGGTCAGCTATATTTCGACGGCGGTGGCGCTGGTTCAGGCCGGCTTTGGCTTGACCCTCGTGCCGCAGCTTGAGGCCAGGTTCTTCAACCGCAGCCGCCTGCGCGCCTTGACGCTAGCCGAGCCTTTCGTCGACCGCGAGATCAGCCTGCTGAGGCGGCGCAACATGACGATGACGCCTTATCTGCGGGATTTCGTCGATATCGTCGCGCAAATGCAGGTGCGGGCAAAGTAACCGGATGAAGGCCTGCGCCGCTTCGTCTGTCAGAAATCGAACGTTCACCGTTCCCTGCGCAGGCACCATGGCACCGCTCATCGCCGGATTCACTGAATGACCATACGGTGAACGAACAACCGTCAAACGGCGCCTTCACGTTACGTTGGCTTGCTACCGTGAACTTCCGCAAGCGCGGGCGTCACGGGATACCAAACAGACACAGCAAAGGAGACTTACCATGGCACTTTTGGATGGACTGCTTGGCGGTGGCATTTTGGGTGGCGGCGATAGCGCCTCTGAATCCCACAATTCGAACGATCTCGGCGGCGTGATCGGGACCAATCCTCAGTTTGGTCTCGGCGCGTCCGATATTCTTCACAGCGAGAGTTCGGATGATGACGGCGACCACAGCAGTTTCACCGGCATCGGTGATCTGGGAATCGGACTTGCGGCGCCGACGCTGATCGGCGTCCAGGCATCGAGCGACAGCAGCGACGCGCAGGTGCAGGATAACGATAGCGGCGGTTTGCTCGGCGGTCTGCTTTAAGTACCGTCACCGTCGATTACACAGAGACATGAGGGGTGTGCCCCTCATGTCTCCTTGTGTATTCGTTTAGCACTTTCTTCAAAGATGCGCGGACTGCAATGGCGACTAGTTCCCTCACGATGTCCGTTAACGCCGAGGCAGTTGCGCCTCCGCAAGACGATCTGCGAACCGCAGTCGCCAATCAGTGGCCTCACTTTGCGGTAGCGGGAGTTTTCAGCAGCGCCATCAACCTTCTCTACCTCAGTTCACCGCTCTATCTGATGCAGGTCTACAATCGCGTCCTGCTGAGCGAAAACGTTACGACGCTTGTGCTGCTGACGGTTATTCTCGCGCTGGCGCTTCTGACCATGGCCGCGCTCGATGCAGTCCGCGCACAAATCCTGATCCGCTGCGGCATTCGGCTGGATGCGGCATTGGCGAGCCGCGTATTTGAGGCTTTGGTCAAGCGGTCGGCGCAGCGTGGCGCCTCGCGCGGTTCTCTGCAACTGCGGAACCTCGATCAGTTTCGGACTTTCATCACCGGGCCGGGAATCTATTTTGCGTTCGATCTGCCATGGATCCCGATCTATTTGCTGTTGCTGTTTTTCATCCATCCGTTGCTCGGCGTTATCGCGACACTGGGCGCCGCGCTTCTGCTCGGCCTTGCCTGGATCAACGAGGTCTTTACCCGGCGGCCGCTGAAGGATGCCGAAGCCTCCGGCAATCAATCTTACGTATTCACCGAAAACGTGCTGCGTCACGCGGACGTCGTGTGCGCCATGGGAATGCAACCCGCCATCGAGCGAAACTGGCAAAGCCAGCGCGGTTCTATGCTGGCCGAACAGGCCTTCGCGAGCGACCGCAACGCGGTGATGTCGTCCACCATCCGTTTCTTTCGGCTTCTGCTGCAATCGCTAATGCTAGGAACGGGTGCCTGGCTTGCGATCGATCAGGCGATTTCACCTGCGACGATCTTTGCCGCGAGCATTATCATGGGGCGGGCATTGGTGCCGGTCGAGCAGGCGGTCGGCACATGGAAACAGTTCGTCGGTGCGCGTGAAGGATATGCGCAGGTCCGGGATTTGCTCAACAGCGTGGAGTTCGCCTCGCCGCGCACCATTGTCCCGCGGCACCGCAACGCGATCGACGTTCGCGACGTGTGCTTTTCGATCCCGTCGCGCCCGGCTCCAATTGTGAAGGGAATCTCATTCGAAGTTGCCGGTGGCGACGCGGTCGGGATCGTCGGGCCGAGTGGCTCCGGCAAGAGCACGCTGGCCCGCCTTCTAGTCGGCGCCGTCACGCCGGACGAGGGCAGCCTCCGCTTCGGCGGTTTGGACTACGGGCATTGGGATCCGCTCGAGTTCGGCCGTAATGTCGGTTATCTGCCTCAAGACGTTGGCCTGTTCACTGGCACGGTCCGCGAGAACATCGCACGATTTAGTGAGGTTTCGACCGGCGACGTTATCGACGCCGCCAAGCGCGCGGGCATCCATGACATGATACTGGACCTGCCGAAACAATACGACACGCCATTGGGTCCCGGCGGCGTGGGGCTGTCCGGCGGACAGCGGCAGCGTCTCGGACTCGCACGAGCGCTGATCGGACGACCGTCCCTGCTTGTGCTCGACGAGCCCAACGCCAATCTCGACGCGCCGGGTGAACAGGCGCTCAAGGAGGCCCTGCTGGAGTGCAAGCGCAAGGGCGCGGCGATTGTCGTAATTACCCATCGCACGACAATTCTCGACGTGGTCGATCTGCTGATCGTCATTCGTAACGGCGTGGTTGAGCAGGTCGGTCCGCCCGCGCAGGTCTACGAATCCCTCAAGCGCGCCGCGCATGTGGCTCCGGCCGGGGTCGGTCGGCCGGAGGGGAGCGAACAATGAAGATCGACAATTTCGCAGGCCTTCTCGCGCGCCGCCGGCCGGATATCCGCAGCTATACGGAACCGCGCAGGCCTGCCCTTGTTGGCGCTGCGGTGATCGCAGGATTTATCGCGGTGCTCACTCTCTGGAGTGCGACCGCGCCGGTATCGGGCGCAGCGATTGCCAGCGGCAGTTTGCAGGTCGAGGGCAGGCGGCAGGCGGTGCAACATCCGTATGGCGGCGTTATCAAGTCATTGAATATTCGCGAAGGAGAGCGGGTCGAAAAGGGTCAGGTTCTGATGACGCTGTTCGACAGCGAACCGGGTGCGAAGCTCGAAGTGCTGCAGGCGGAACGCGACGCGGCGCTAGCGCGCGAAGCGCGCCTTGTGGCGGAGCGGGACGGACATGACGAACTATCCTTCCCTGTTGAATTGACCGGACGAGACGACGACGGTGCGCGGCAGGCCATGGCGAACGCGCGCGCGCTCCTGGCCGCGCGCAAGCATCAGTTCGAAACCGAGCGCGATGTGCTATATCGGCAGATCGGACAGTTTCGCGAACAGATCGAGGGCTTGCGGGCTCAGGTAAGAGGCGCACAAACTCAGCACGAATTGCTGGTCGAGGAGAAAAAGGGCGCAGAACAACTGCTCGCATCGGGCGCAGGCACGAAAATCCGCGTCCTGTCGTTGCAGCGTGACCTTGCGAGGGTCGACTCCGAGCACGGCGCGCGGCAAGCCGATATCGCCGGTTTGGATCAAAAAATCGCACAAACCGAGCTGGAGATCGCGAAGCTCAGCCGTACTCGGTTGAGCGAAATCACCGATGAACTACGCGCGGTCCAGTCGACGCTCGCCGAGCTGAAGCCCAAGCTTGATGCCGCGCGCGATGTCGTCGCGCGAACGAAAATCCGCGCGCCGGCTACTGGGGCTGTGGTTGGCCTCGACGTCTTCACCGAAGGCGGCGTCATCCAGCCGGGTGCGAAACTTCTCGATGTCGTTCCGACCGGAAATCCGCTGGTAGTCCAGGCGCGGCTTCCGTTGTCCGCTGTCGATCAGGTCGCGGCCGGCCAGGAGGCAGACGTCCGGCTGACCGGCATCAATTACGTCGAGCGCCCGCATTTGTCCGGAACGCTCGAAACCGTTTCCGCGGACCGCGTCAACGACGACAAGTCCGGGCAGGCGTTCTACACTGTTGAGGTTGCGCTGCGGTCCGATGACGTAAAGCGGTCGAATATCGCGCTTCAGGCGGGGATGCCGGTCGAGGTTATCCTGCCGACCCGTCCGCGCACCCTGATGCAGTATCTGCTCGGCCCGCTGCGCGACGAAATCGCCGGCGCGTTTCGCGAAAGATAAAGGGAGGACTGCATGGCCCGTAAACGTCCCCTCAGCCGGTCTGCCGACACGGCGCGCATCGATCAAAGTCCTGTCACGGACACGGCGATGCTTACCACCGCGGCTGGAGCCATGACGCTCGGTCTGATCAGCGGTGCCGCCGCCGATGAGCACCGGGCCATACCTACCCTGTCCGATCTCGCACCGTCGGTTCCGGCTTCGGCGTCGCTGATGCCGGCTGTCGACGACATGGCGGGTGCGGCCGTTCACGACGATCGAGGCGAAGTCGCGCCGGTTGCGAATGATCAAGCGGCCGATACCGCTACCGATGCGCCGGCCGCCCGCGTGGAAGACATGCCGACCAGCTCCGAGCCGCCGGATTTCGCAACAATCTCGCGGGCGCCCGAGTCGACGTCGGTAACGCACGACGACGCGCCGCGGCCTTCCGGTCTGGAGTCGGCGCAGGATAGCGCGCCCGGGTGGCAGCCAGCCTTGCATGCGGAAATAGGCGAGAGCCTACAGACCGACGTGTCTCACATCTATGCCGAACTTGGCGACAGCATTTCTGCGATGACTGCGTCTTTGGCCCGGAGCCCTGCCTTGCACGGCGTTCTTGAGTCTGCGACTACTCTGGCGCAAGGCGCGTTGGCGGTACCGGCTGCCGCAGCCGATGCCCTGATCTCAGCGGTCTTTGACACGCCCGCGGAGGCTGCGCCAGTCACTGAGCCGGACACCAGTTTGCTGATGCCTGTGTCGGACGTATTGCAGCCTTTGCATCTCGGATTTCTCGGTCAGGCGCACGATCAGCCGGATGTCCCGGACGGTGCCTTTTCCGCGCTCGGCTTGCATCATTTCTGAATAGCTAGATCTCGAACACCTTTTTCTCGGTCGCGTGCAGGCAGGCGCTGGGGCCGTTCGCCTCGATCATGTAGTTGTCGCAGATGACAGCGAAGATCGAGGCCGTCTCGTAGCCGGGATGGACGGCGAGATTCATGCCGGCGGCGAGCGGCATGGTTTCGTCGATCCGGATCAGTGGACGCTCCACCATGTCATAGCCCTGTCCGTGGGCGTAGAGCCGCAACTCGGGCGGCAGCTTGCGCTGCTCCATATAGGCATTGTGGGCGAGGTGGATGTCGCGCGGCTTCGCGCCGGGCTTGATGAGGCTGAGCGTGTAATCCTGCGCCTCGCGGACGGCCTCGAAGCCATCCTTGAGTTCGTTGGAGGCCTTGCCGAGCACGATGGTGCGGGCGATCTCGGTATACATGCCGCCGGGGCCGTTCACCTCGATCAGCAGCGACAGGTGGTCGCCCTGCTGCAGCGTGCGTCCCTGCATGAAGCGCGGCACGAAGGGCGAGCGCACGCCGACGGGGGAGGAGCCGCCGAGATAGATGCCTTGCTCGCTGCCGAGGCGCTGGCCTTCCGCCAGCGCCAGCGCGGTCACGTCGATGTCGCGCAGGCCGGGGCGGATGTTTTTCAGAACGGCGGCGAAGATCTGGTCCTGCATCCGCGCGCAGCGGCGGATCAGCCCGATTTCCTCCTCGCTCTTGATCGCCTTGATGGTGTCGACGAGGTCCGTGCCGTCGACGAACGACGTGTTCGGCAGGTCGGATTTGAGCCGCGCGACGAGGCCGTGCGGCAGCGCGCCCTGACCGACGAAACCGACAGTATCGTGCCGGTGGCGCTTCAACGAAGTAACGGCAAGCTCGGCATCGTATTCGTGGGTATAGACGATGGAGAAGAACGACGGGGTTTGCAGGAATTCGCCGACGCCGCGATGCAGCGCATCGTCGCCTTTCAGGTCGCGCCCGGCGCCCGTCGGGCCCATCTCGATGACGGTCATCGGTCCGTCGGCATAGAAGATCACCGTGCGCGGATAGCCGTTGGTCGCCGGAATGTCGGTGAACCACTTGGCATAGCCGCTGACCCAATCGCTTTGCGATTGCAGCACGAGCGCGTCGATCTTGCGTTCCTGCATCGCGCGCCGCACGGCGTCCCAGCGGCGCTGCAATTCCGCGTCGGAAATGCGGGTGAGGATGCGATCGCTCGGCGCAACCATTTGTCTTCTCCGGTCCAATCGGTGGTCTTGTCAGACGGTGCTCGGCGCCACGGCTTCCTGATGCCAGAGCAGCAGCCGCCGGCGCAGGATTGCGAGGCCTTTGACCAGGCAATAACCGACGATCGCGATTTCGACGATGCCCGCGAACACGCCGCGGGAATCGGCAAAGCGCGAGGCGTGCATCATGTTGCCGCCGACGCCGAAGCCGCCCATCGCCATTTCGGTGAACACCGCCACGATCAGCGCGATCGGCAGCGCGACCTGAATTCCGGTCATGATCTGCGGCAGCGCCGCCGGCAGCAGCACCTGCCACAGCAATTCGCGATCCTTGGCGCCCATGTTACGCGCCGACCAGATCAGTTCGTGGCCGACGCCCTGAATGCCGAGCACCGTCGCGGTGACGATAGGGAAAATTGCTTCGAGCGTCACCATCACGATTTTGGAGGTATCGAAGACACCGAGCCACAGGATGATGACTGGCAGGAACACCACCTTGGGCATCGGGAAGCCGACCGAGATGATCGGATCGAAAAACCAGCGCGCCAGCGCGGTGCGTGCCATCGCGATGCCGAGGCCGATTCCGATCACGCAGGCGAGCAGGAAGCCGGCGAAGGTCCGGTACAGCGTGACGCCGATGTTGATCCAGAGGCTGCCGTCGCTGGCGTCAGCCCATATCCGTTCCGCGACCGCGCTGAACGGCGGCAGCACGAACATCGTGACGGAGCCGGAGCGGGCGAACAGCTCCCACGCGATCAGCAGCACGGTGATGCTCGCAAAATGTGCGAGCGCCCAGCCGGCATTGCGAAGGGCGCGGTCGGCGCCGGTGTCGGATGCGGCGGCTGCGCTCATGCGACCCCCGTGTCCCGCCACGCCAGCATGCGGTGCATGAACATCTGATAGATGCGGTCGGCGGCAAAGCCGAGGAAGGCGACCGTCAGCACGACGCCATACATCGCGTCGTAAGACCCGTTGGCCCCGAGATAGCCGATCAGGTTGCCGAGCCCTTCGCGCGCGACGATCAATTCGGACGTCACCATGAGGATGAAGGCGAGCGCCAGCGCGGTGCGGATGCCGTTGAGCAGGTCGGGCAGGGCGCTCGGCACCACGACATCCCACAGCATGCGCAGGCGGCTTGCGCCCATGCTGCGCGCCGACCAGACCAGCACTTGCTCGCTGGAGCGCGCTCCGTTGAACGCGCCGATCGTCACCGGCAGCATGCAGCCGAGGAAGATCAGCAGGATTTTCGAGCCGTCGCCGAAGCCGAGCCAGATGACGGTGACCGGGATCAGCGCCGATTTCGGCATTGGATAAAAGGCTTCGACCAGCGGCCCCAGTGCGACATTGACGGGGCGCCACCAGGCCATCGCGATACCGAGCGCGGCGCCGACGATGATCGCGAGCGCGAGCCCGACGCCGCCGCGATAGAGCGACGACACGGCGTTTTTCAGCAGTTCGCCGGAGGTCAGGAGGCTGTACCACGCCTCGGCGACTTTCGTCAGTGGCGGCAGCGCGGTTGAGGAGACGAGTTCGAATTGCGAGATCAGTTGCCAGGCGATCGCCAGGATCAGCAGGGGCGAGTAGCGGATCAGGATCGCTTTCATTTGGCGCGGCTCGCCTGGGCCTTGATCGCCTCGTCGCGGACCAGCCCCCAGATTTCGTCGACCTTGTCCACGAACGTCTTCGACTTGAAGACATGCGGATCGGTCTTGTCGAACTTGGTGTCGATCACCGCCTTGATCTGGCCGGGGCGGGCCGACATCACGGCGACGCGCTCGGCGAGGAAGACGGCTTCCTGCACGTCATGGGTGACGAAGATGACGGTCTTCGGCGTGCGCCGCCAGATATTCAGCAACTCCGCCTGCATCAGGCCGCGGGTCTGCGCGTCGAGCGCGCCGAACGGCTCGTCCATCAGCAGGATTTGCGGATCGAACGCCAACGTGCGGGCGATCGCCGCGCGCTGCTTCATGCCACCGGACAATTGCGAGGGATAGCTGTCTTCGAAACCGGCGAGGCCGACCATCTCGATAAACGTCTGCGCCCGCTTCTCGCGCTCGTCCTGCGGTAGCGGCATGCGCTCGAGGCCGTACAGCACGTTGGCCTTCACGGTCTTCCACGGAAACAGCGCGAAGTGCTGGAACACCACGCCGCGGTCCGGTCCGGGGCCGGCGACCGGCTTGCCGTCGATCCGGATGCCGCCGGTCACCGTCGGCAGGAATCCGCCGATCATG
This sequence comes from Pseudolabrys sp., assembly GCF_050250095.1. Classification (NCBI taxonomy): domain Bacteria; kingdom Pseudomonadati; phylum Pseudomonadota; class Alphaproteobacteria; order Hyphomicrobiales; family Xanthobacteraceae; genus Pseudolabrys; species Pseudolabrys sp. The sequence continues at coordinate 48,093 of NZ_JBFWPH010000004.1, forward strand.
TAGAGCAGCGTGGATTTGCCGCAGCCCGAAGGGCCCAACAACGCGAGGAACTCGCGGTTCTGGACGCTGAGCGAGACATTCTCCAGCGCCAGCACTTCGCGGCCGGTCGGCGGCCGGTAGCGATGGCTGACCTGGTCGATAACGATTTGTGCGTTCGCCGTCACGGCTGTCTTCCGGGTAGTGAAGGCAGGACCGGGCGCCAGAGGTGCCCGGTCCGTGTCCGTCGTGATTGCAACAGGTTGAGAAGCGCTACTTCAGGCGCTTGACGGCTTCTTCAACGATACTCAGGTCGGAATACTTTTTGACGTCGAATTTCTTGAAGATTCCGAGATCGGCGACCGTGTTGACGTTGTTCTGCAAGGCTGTGAGATCAGGCTTGCCGTCGAGATCGCGATAGTAGTCCTGTTTCGTGAACAGCCAGCCGAACCGCTCCGGCGGAACTTTCAGGAAGCCGGACGCGATCTTGGCGACCTCATCGTGGTTCTTCGGGTCGAGATACCAGCGCTCGATCCGGATCATGTCTTCCATGAAGTCGACCATCGCGGCCCGGTGCTTGTCGATGAACGACTTGCGCGCCACCCAGAAAATGAACTGCGAGCGGCCCATCGCGTCGGCCGAGGTGAACAGCGGCTTGCCGATCTCCTTGAAGATCGGATTGAACGTGAATGGCAGCACCGCGGAGACGAGGTCGGCCTTCTTGTCCTTCAGGAGCGCGGCCATCGTCGGGAACGGTGCCTCGATGACGGTGTAGTCCTTCTTGTCGACCAGACCGTGCTTCTTGAGCATCGCCCGCAGGGCGATGTCGATGCCGGAACCGATCGCGTTGACCGCGAGCACCTTGCCCTTGAGGTCCTCAACCTTGTTGATGCCGCTGTCCTTGCGGACGAAGTAGGGATTGGTGGCGCGGCCCGGCGCGCCGTCCTGGAATTCGTCGGCGATGACGCGCAGGTCTTCGAGGCCGGCGTTCTGGATGGCGAGGCCGAAGCTCGAATAGGCGAGATTGCCGATCTCGACCTCGTTGTTGGCCATCGCGGTGATCATCGGCGGCGTGCCCTGGAAGCGCACGGCTTCCATGACGTAGGACTTGCCCCAGTGCTTGGCGAGATCCTTCTTGGCTTCGAGGATCGGCGCCCAGTTGGCGACCGGGACGACATAGGCGTTGCGGATCTTGATCGGCTCGGCCTCCGCGGCGCCGCTGACGAGCAGCGTCGACGCCACGAGCAACAGCAGTGACTTGAAGAAACGCATTGAATTCCTCCCCTGGTTTGCCGCCCGTCATTTTATTGTGGCCGTGGGTCGAACGGCCGAAACGGTACGGCGGCGCCGCTTGCGCGACGCATCGTAGCGCAAAGATTGACAAGGGGAGGCCCTTCGCGTCCAATAATAGAATATGGCAGATATATAATATCAGGTTATGAAACCCGACCCCCGCCTGCTGCGCTATCTGCGGTCGATCGCCGAGCACGGATCGTTCAGTCAGGCGGCGGCGGTCGAGAACATTTCCCAGCCGGCGCTCTCCAACAAGATCGCGCTGCTCGAGCAGCAGCTCGGCGTCACGGTGATGGAACGCGGCCGCCACGGCGCGACGCTCAACGACTACGGCGCCATCCTGCTGCGCTATGCCCGCGCGATGGACGCGATGATCGACCGCGCCCGCGAGGAGGTCGAGCATCGCCGGCATGGCGACGAGGGGCCGCTGGTGATCGGCGGCACTCCCGCAACGCTCGTGCGGCTGGTGCCGACGGCGATCGGGAAACTTGCCGCCGGTCACGGCCGGATGTCGATTTCGGTCGTCGAAGGCGACGACGACGAGATGATCGACAAGCTGCACACCGGCGAGATCGATCTGATGTTGAGCGTCAGCGGTCCCGGCATGAAATATCCCGGTGTCGTCCAGGAGATGCTGATCCAGCTTCCTATCGCGGCGGCCGTCAGCGCCCAAAGTCCGCTGGCGAAGCTGCGCACGGCGTCGCTCAGTCAGCTGGTCGCGGAACAATGGGTGTTTCCGCCGCGGGGCAGCATCTTCCGGCAGCAGGTCGATGCGATCTTTCTCAACGCCGGCATCACCTTCCCGGAGAGCCATTGGACTGCGGGATCGATGATGTCGCTCAAGAGCATGATCCAGTACGCTGGCTGCATCGGCATCATGCCGCTGCATGCCTTCGCGCTTGAAGCCGAAGCCGGCTTTCTGCACGGCATCAAGCTGCGCAATATCTCGGCGAACCGCACCATCGGCGTGATGCGCCTGAGCGATCGCACGCTGTCGCCGCTCGCGGAGCGGTTTGTCGACGTGTTACGGGAGGTCGCGCGCGGCATCGACTAGCGTGCGGCGCGTGGGCATTCGATCCGTGAGGGTTATAGCGAATCGAACATTCCTTATTTGACCGCGCAGCGTGCGCTCTGTCACCGTCGCACGACACGCGGGGAGCAGACACACATGACCACGATCAAGCAGCCGTCGTCCGTTCATCTTGTGGGCAGCATCGGCCTCGACACGGTCGAAGATGTCTTTCGCACGGCGGGCGACGTTCTCGGGCCTTATCTGCGGCGCGTTCCGGACGGCGAGGTCGGCGGCCGCAAGCTGTGGATCAGCTGGCAATATCCGCTGCTGCGCGCCAGCACCTTCCTGCGCCCCGACCCGTCCGGCGCGGTGCGACCGACCAACCGCTTTCAGTTGCTGACGCTCGCGGAGGGCGTCGCGCCCGCCGATATCCGGTTCGGCGAGCTGGGTTACATGCGCGAGGCGCGCGCCTCCTATCTGGATTTCGTCGCCGCCCGTGAGAAGGGCCAGCTGCCGAAACATGTGCGGTTTCAGGTGTCGCTGCCGACGCCCTTCGCGGTGGTGAGTTCCGTCGTTACCGCCGATGCGCTGCCGGCGGTTGAAGCCGCTTATGAGAAGGCGATGATCGCGGAAGTTGCCGCGCTCTGCCGCCATATCCCGCATAAGGATCTCTGCATCCAGTGGGACATCTGCAACGAGATGATCGCCTGGGACGGACAGCAAACCGGCGCAGTGCCGCACGCCAACCAGCCTCACGAGGAACTGCTTGAGCGTCAGCGGCGGCTTTGTGCCGGCATTCCGGCCGATGTCGAGGTCGGCATCCATCTCTGCTACGGCGACTTTGCCGGGCGTCACTTTGTCGAACCGAAGGATGCGACGAAGATGGTGGAGTTCGCCAACGAGCTGGCGCGCACGGCGACGCACAAGCTTGCCTATATCCACATGCCGGTGCCGATCGAGCGGTCGGACGATGCGTTCTACCGTCCGTTCGCGAACCTGAAGCTGCCGGCGGGCACCCAGCTTTATCTCGGCGTGGTGCATGCGAAGGACGGCGTCGAGGGGACCAAGGCGCGCATCGCCGCCGCCCAGCGCTACGTGAGCGACTTCGGCGTCGCCACCGAATGCGGCATGGCGCGGGCGCGCTCGGAAGAGATCGTGCGCTCGCTGTTGAGCATCCACGCCGCGGTGTGCGCCGCGAACGCCTGACAATTAAACCTATCGCGAGAAGGAGGCGTCCGTGACCGGTCGCAACGTATATCTTGTCGGCAGCGTTCCGCTCGGCAGCGTCGCCGAGGTGTTCGAGACCGTGAGTGCCGCCTTCGGCAGCCGTATCCGGCAAATCCCGGACGGCGAGGTCGGCGAGCGCAGCGACTGGATCACACATCTGGAGACGCTGTTTCGCGACAACCCGGCGCTGGAGCCGTCCGGCGAAATGTTCGCCGTTCACGGCGGCATGAAGCAGCGCCAGCGCTATCGCCTCCGCGCCGGCAAGACGCCGCGGGATGTCGTTTTCGGCAATCTCGGCTATGCCGACCATGCGCTGAAGTCCTATGCGGAGTTCAAGCGGCTGCGCGACGCGGGAAAGATCGCCGCCGGCACGAGGTTCCAGGTCGATCTCGTCCCGGCGCATTCGGTGCTGTGGCTGTTCATTGTCGAGAAGGAGCAGGTGCTGCTCGACGACGTCTACAACGCGGCGGTGGCGCGCGAGCTGAAGACGATCCTCGAAGCCATCCCGCACAACGATCTGGCGATCCAGTTCGATATCGCCTCGGCGGTGTTCGCGCGGCTGGAGCGCGGCGAGCCCTCGCTTTACGGTCGCACCAAGGCGGAAATGACGGAGGCTTTTGCCGCCATTGTCGCGAAGCTCGCGAACCGGGTGCCGCCGGACGTCAAGCTGCAATTCCACTTCTGCTACGGCGACGCCAACCACAAGCATGCCATTGAGCCAACCGACACGGGCGACATGGTCGCCGTCGCCAATGCGCTCGCCGGCAAGGTGACGCGCACGATCGACCTGATCCACATGCCGGTGCCGCGCGACCGCAACGACGATGCCTATTTCGCGCCGTTGCGGGGCCTCAAGCTCAAGCCGGAAACCGAACTGGTGCTCGGTCTCGTCCACTACACCGACGGCGTTGAAGGCATGCGCCGGCGCATGGATACGGCGACGAAACACGCGCCGTCATTTTCGGTCGGAACGGAGTGCGGCTTCGGCCGGCGCGATCCGGCGACGATCCCGGAGCTGTTGCGGCTGCATCTCGCCGCGGCGGATTACCGCTAAATCGGACGGTTTCAGCGCACGATGTTGCGCATGCTGTCGGGCTCGCCGGTCATCCAGGCCCGCAGATTGTGGACGATCAGAGGGAAGATCTGCGCGGCATAGCGGTCGCTCATGCCGCCGATCCGTGGCGTCACCATCACGTTGTCCATGCCCCAGAGCGGACTGTCCGGCGTCAGCGGCTCGTGCGTGAAGACGTCGAGCCCGGCGCCGGCGATGGTCTTGTTTTTCAGCGCGGCGATCAGCGCGGCCTCGTCCACGATGGGTCCGCGCGCGATGTTGACGAGATAGGCCGTCGGCTTCATCGCGGCGAACACGCCGGCGTCGATCATGCCCCGGCTCTTGTCATCGAGCGGAACCAGAATGACGACGAAATCGGCCTGCGCCGCGGCCTCCTTCAGCGCGGTACGGCGGACGATCCGGTCGCAATGCGGAAATTCGCTGCGCGCGTCGCTGACGCCGATCACGGTCATCCCGAACGCCTTGCATCGCGCGGCGAGCGCTTCGGCGATCGCGCCGAGGCCGACCAGCACGGCCGTCTTGCCATAGAGCAGGGGCTGCGGCCAGCGTTCCCACACCTTGCTGCGCTGGTTGCGCTCGATCTTCTTGGCGTTGCGGCCGAGGCTGAGCATGTAGAGGAAGGTGAGCTCCGCCATCTGCGGGCCGTGGATGCCGCGCGCATTGGTGATGCGCACCTTCGGCGACAGCGACTTGAGGGTCCACAGATGATCGACGCCGGTCGTCAGCGAGAAGATCAGGCCGAGTTTCGGCATCGCCTGGATCAGCCGTTCGGTCGGCAGTTGCGCCATTGTCACGAGGACGTCGCAGTCCGCGCAGACCGCGAGCGCGGCATCCTCGGTTTCCGGTTCGAAAAACGCCACGTCCGGAAATTCCCGCTGCACCGCGGGAATGCTGACATGAACGCCGGGATTGGAGTCGAGAACGAGGACTTTCATGGACCGTGCCGGGCGAGCCCGCCTGCTATTGCCGGGCAGTCTACCGGTTTTTCAGGCCGAGGATACGTTCGGCGTTGTTGAAACAGATATCGGCGCGCACGTCGTCCGCGATCTCCACGCTGTCCATGAAGTGCCCGGCTTCGCCGGCATCCTCGAAGGGATGGTCGGCGGCGAACATCACCCGATCGCGGCCGAGCGCCTCGACCGCGCAGCGCAGCGGCGGGCCGTCGCACATGCCGGAGGTCGTGACCACCACGTTCTGCCGGATGTAGTCCGATGGCCGCTTCGGCAGCTTGAGGCCCTGGAATTCCGCGCGGCTGTCGAACCGCCACAGCAGATAAGGCAGCGTCTCGCCGAGATGACCGAGCGCGAGCTGCGCGCGCGGAAATTTCTCGAAATGCCCGCCGACGATGAGGCGCAGCGCATGGGAGCCGGTTTCAACGCCCCAGCCCCACATCGGGCGGGCCAGCACCGGATAGCCGGCGAGCACCGGCAGCGGCGCGACCGGATCTGCGGGATGAATATAAATGAGCGCGCCCAGCGCGTCGGCGCGTTCCCAGAACGGGTTGTACACGGGATCGTCGAGATAGCGGCCGTGGGTATGGCCGTTGATCATGGCGCCGCAGAATTTCAGGTCGCGCAGGCAGCGTTCCAACTCGTCGGCCGCCGCTTTGGGGTCCTGCATCGCCAGATGCGCGAAGCCCGAATAGCGGTCCGGCCGTTTCTGGATTTCCTTGGCCAGGAAATCGTTGGAATCCCTGGCCTTGCGGGTCGCGGCGGCGGTGTCGCGCTCGGCCTGCACGCCGGGACCGGCCGCCGAGAGCACGGCGCGCACGATGCCGCCCCGGTCCATCGCCTCGAGGCGCAGATCGCCGAAGTCGGTGAGGTTGCGGAAGAAGCGTTCGGCAAGCTCGGGAGCGACCGAACTCATGGTCGGCCGCCAGTCGTCGATCAGGCCGGGGGTGAGAACATGCTCTTCCAGTGCGATTTTTCGATGGACCATGTCGAACGCTCCCCCTTCGGCGCGGCCTGCCGCGGAGATTGTGCCGCGGAAAGGTCAGGGCCGTTGCTGTATCGTTAGTTGGCAAGACTGTACCAACAGGCGGAGAGGCCAACAAGTTTGCGTTTCGGATCGTCCGTACCGTAATCTGGACGCCGCATCGCTCATCGGACCGGAAAGCCGTCAGGACATGCCGCAGAAACGACGCGCAGCCGCGAAACGCCGGAGCGGAGCAGGACGCGGCGACAAAAGCCAGATTCAGGTCATCGCGCGCGCCAGCGCCATCCTGCGCGCGCTGGAAGACCAGCCGCTCGGCTTGAGCCTCGGCGAGATCGCATCGCGCGTCGGCCTCGCGCGATCGACCGTGCAGCGCATCGTGGCGGCGCTCGCGGCGGAAAAATTCCTGATCGCGGCGTCGCCGACCGGGCGCGTCCGGCTCGGGCCGACCATCACACGGCTGGCGACATCGGTATCGACCGACTTCGTCGCGATCGCGCGACCGCATCTTGCGCGGCTGTCCGAGGAGTTGCAGGAAACCGTCGATCTCGCCGTCATCAAGGGCGATCATCTGTTGTTCATCGATCAGGCCGTCGGGCCGCAGCGGTTGCGCGCGGTCTCCGCGGTCGGCGAGTCGTTCCCGCTCTACTGCACCGCCAACGGCAAGGCCTATCTCGCGCAACTCGGCGAGCGCGCCGTCGAGCAGCTGATCGGCCGCAAGTTTGAAAGGCGTACGCCGCGAACCATCGTTGCGCTGGCGGATTTGCTCAAGGAATTGAAGACCGTCCGCAGCGCGGGCGTCGCTTACGATCTGGAAGAACATACGCCGGGAATTTGCGCGGTCGGCGTGGCGCTGCGCGACCCGTTCGGCAATCACGTCGCGATTTCGGTGCCGGTGCCGGCGCAGCGTTTCAAGCTGCGCAAGGATACGATTGCAAAGCTGTTGCTGCGCACCAAGCTCGCGCTGGAAAGTCAGGCGACCGCGGCTGCGGCCTAAAGCCCCAGCCGCGGCCAGGGTTACGACGGACGTTCGAAAGCGGATCGGGACGGGAAGGGCGGCGCTTGACGCCGCGTCTTTTGACGTGGGACAACCGTAAAACGATACAAGTGTCCCACATTTTGATACAAGCGGCCGGTGACAGGGCCGCGACCGGGAGGCGCAGATGGCACAGAAAATCCGCGGCATCACATTCGAGGAAAACCTTCGCAACGCGATGGGGTTGAAGTTCTACAACCTGTCGCACCGGTTCGGGTACCAGTCGCCGAACTGGCCCTACTTCGAAGACGTCAAGATCGAGCGCATCCACTACATGGCGAAGTCGGGCGTGCTGTCGCAGCGCATCACCACCTCGATGCACAACACGACGCACATCGACGCCCCGGCGCATGTGGTGCAGGGCACGCCCTTCATCGACGAGGTTCCGTTGCCGCACTTCTTCGGCAGCGGCATCGTGGTGTCGATCCCAAAGAAAATGTGGGAGCCGATCACCTATGACGATCTCGAAAAGGCCGCCGGCAAGATCGTCCGTCCGCGCGACGTCGTCATCGTCAATACCGGCTGGCACAAGAAATACGAGGACAGTGAGGATTATTTCTGCCGCGCGCCCGGCTTCGTGAAGTCGGCCGGCGAATGGTTCGTCGAGAAGAAGGTCAAGGTCGTGGGCCACGACACCCAGGCCAACGATCATCCGCTCGCCACCGCGATCGGCCCGCAGCGCAACGGCCCGCTGCACCCGCATCTCGAGAAGGAATATTACGAGTGGTCGGGCGGCCGCGACTGGAAGGACGACTTCCCGGAATGGGAGCCGGTCCATCGCATCCTGTTCACCAACGGCATCCTCGGCATCGAGAATGTCGGCGGCGATCTCGACAAGGTCACCGGGCGGCGCTGCACCTTCGCCTTCTTCCCGTGGAACTGGGATCGCGGCGACGGCTGCATCATCCGCCTCGTCGCGATGATGGACCCGAACGGCAAGTACCGGATCGAGCGCGGGGAGAAGTTCTGATGCAGGTCAAACATCTCGCAGACGCCAAGCCCTACGAAGCGCCCAATCATCGCGGCTGCACCGCGCTGCGGCTGTTCGGCGCGGAAGCCGGCGGCACCCAGACGGTCGTCGTCGGCCTGTCGCACTTCTTGCCGGGCGGCGGTGCGGGGCCTGACGCCTCGCCGCCGGAGAAAGTCTATTTCGTGCTGGCCGGGGAACTCACCGTCATCATCAACGGCAAGGAAACCGTGCTGCGCAAGAACGACTCCTGCGTCATCGCGCCGAACGAGACGCGCGAGATCGTCAACCGCGGCAATGAGGTCTGCACGATCCTGGTCGCGGTCGCGCCGGTGAAATAACGGCGTGCGGCGCATCGCGCCGCCGCCGCATAATCGACCCGGGCTAAACCGGGCGCAGGTTGAGGAAAGCGTGAGGGTGAGGGCATGTCAGACGACTTCTTGAAGAATCCCGTTTCGCTGTTCGACGTCAAAGGCAAGGTAGCGATCGTTACCGGCGCCTCCGGTGCGTTCGGTGCGCTGTCGGCCAAGGTGCTGGCCGGGGCTGGCGCCAACGTGGTCCTTGCCGCGAGCAAGGAAGACGAACTCAAGAAGGTCGCTGCCGAATGCGAGGCGCTCGGCGGCAAGGCGGCGGTCATCGCGCTGCGCCCGTCGTCCGAAGCAAACTGCGACAAGATCGTGCAGACGGCGGTCGACAAGTTCGGCGGCGTCGACATTCTCGTCGTCGCGTCCGGGCTCAACAAAGTGTCGAAGATCGTCGATCAGAAGGTCGAGGACTTCCTCGACGTGATGGATGCCAACGTCAGCCAGTCGTGGCTGATGGCGCGCGCCGCCGGCCGGCAGATGCTCAAGCAGGGCCGGGGTGGCAAGGTGATCCTCACCTCGTCGGCGCGCGGGCTGCTCGGTCATCCCGCAGGCTATTCCGCTTACTGCGCGTCGAAGTCCGCGGTCGACGGCATTACCAAGGCGCTGGGCTGCGAATGGGGCGAGACCGGCATCACCGTCAACGCGCTGGGGCCGACCGTGTTCCGCTCGCCGCTGACGGCGTGGATGTACGAGGACACCGAGCGGGCGCAGACCGTGCGCAAGGGCTTCCTGTCGCGCGTGCCGAAGGGCCGCCTCGGCGAGCCGTCGGATCTCGCCGGACCGCTGCTGTTCCTCGCGTCCAAGGCCTCGGATTTCTATACCGGGCATATTCTCTACGCGGACGGCGGCTACACGGCGGGGTAGGGCATGAGCAAGATGCGCATTGCCGTCATCGGCGCCGGCCTGATGGGCCACGGCATCGCGCAGGTCTTTGCTCTGGCCGGCCACGACGTCACCATCACCGACGCTCACGCGCCGACGCTCGACAGCGCCTTGAGCCGCGTGTCCGCGAATCTTCGTGACCTGGACGAGGACGCCAGGGCGGTCGAGCGCATCAAGCCTGTGAGCGATCTCGCCGCCTGCGTCCGCGATGCCGACTACGTCGTCGAGGCGATCCTCGAGGACATGCCGCTGAAGCAGAGAACCTTCGCGGAGATCGAAAAGAACGTCCGGTCCGACACCATCCTCGCCAGCAACACCTCGGTGATGCCGATCACCGAAATCATGCAGGGCCTCCGGCACCGTGAGCGCGCGGTCGGCACCCATTGGTGGAACCCGCCTTATCTCATTCCGCTGGTCGAGGTGATCGAGACGCAATGGACGTCGCCGGCGGTCATCGACGCGACGATGAAACTCCATGCCGATGCCGGAAAGAAACCTGCGCATGTGAAAAAGGACGTGCCGGGCTTCATCGGCAACCGGCTGCAGCATGCGCTGTGGCGCGAGGCCGTCTCGCTGGTCGAGAACGGCATTTGCGACGCTAAGACCGTCGATGACGTCATCAAGGCGTCGTTCGGCCGCCGGCTCGCCGTGCTCGGCCCCCTGGAAAACGCCGACCTGGTCGGGACCGATCTCACATTGGCGATCCACAACACCGTATTGCCGGCGATCGAGGCGCGGCCCGCGGCGTCACCCTATTTGGAAAAGCTGGTGAAAGACGGCAGACTTGGATTCAAGACCGGCGAGGGATTTCGGGCCTGGAGTCCGGACCAGCAAGCGGAACTGCGATCGAAAGTGGTTCAACACCTGAAAAAGGCGCGCCTCTCGGACACATAAAACGGCGCGGCAAAGGGAGGGAAGTGCGATGACGGACGGAAAGTCGATCACGCGTCGAACGTTGGTCAAGACCGGGCTCGGCGCTATCGCCGCACCCGCCGTGCTCGGGGTGCTGCCGGCGCAGGCGCAGTCGGGCGTCGTCAAGATCGGTCTCGTCAGCCCGCGGACCGGCCCGCTTGCCGGCTTCGGCGAAGCCGACGGGTTCATCGTCGATCAGGTGCGCCAGATCGTCGGCAAGGGACTGAGCAGCGGCGGCAAGACCTTCAAGGTCGAGATCATCGCCAAGGATTCCCAGTCGACCGCCAGCCGCGCTTCGGAAGTGGCGGCGGAGCTGATCCTGTCCGACAAGGTGCATCTGCTGATCGGTTCGGGCACGCCGGACACCACCAATCCGGTGGCGGATCAGGCCGAGGTCAACGAAGTGCCGTGCATCACCACCAATTGCCCCTGGCAGCCGTACTTCTTCGGCCGCAACGGCGATCCGAAGAAGGGCTTCACCTGGACCTATCACTTCTTCTGGGGCCTCGAAGATGTCATCGCTGCCTTCCTCGCGCTGTGGGAGACGGTGCCGACCAACAAGGTGATCGGCGGCCTGTTCCCGAACGACGCCGATGGCAATGCCTGGGGCGACGCGCAGCGCGGCGTGCCGCCGGCCTACACCAAGGCCGGCTACAAGCTGATCGATCCCGGCCGCTATCAGCCGATGAACAACGATTTCACCTCGCAGATTTCCGCCTTCAAGGCGGCGGGGGCCGAGATCGTCACCGGCGTGATGATCCCGCCGGATTTCGCCACATTCTGGTCGCAGGCGGCGCAGCAGAACTTCAAGCCGAAGATCGTCACCATCGGCAAGGCGCTCTTGTTCCCGTCCGCCGTCGATGCGCTCGGCGCGCGCGGCAACGGCCTGTCGAGCGAGATCTGGTGGTCGCCCAACCACCCGTTCAAGTCGGGGCTGACCGGGCAAAGCTGCAAGGACCTCGCCGACGCCTACACCAAGGCGACCAACCGGCCGTGGACGCAGCCGATCGGCTTCCAGCACGCGCTGTTCGAGGTCGCGATCGACGTTCTCAAGCGGGCCAAGAACCCGACCGATCCCAAGGCGGTTCTCGCAGCCATCGCCGCGACCGACTACCAGTCGATCGTCGGTGCGGTGAAGTGGACCGGCCAGCCGGTGAAGAACGTCACCAAGACTCCGCTCGTCAGCGGCCAGTGGCAGCGCAAAGACGGCAAGTTCGAGCTGGTCATCACGCAGAACAAGACCGCGCCGGCGATCCCGGTCGGCGGCAAGCTGCAGCCGCTCGCGTAACACCGCATCGCCGCGGCCGGCTCACCAGCCGCGCCGCGGCATGACCGCTAGTCGATTGGCGTCATGGGAGAGGCGGAGCGATGTCCAAATCAGGCGAGAAAGTCACGCGGCCGCAGACCGGCAAGGAATACATCGAGTCGCTGCGCGACGACCGCGAGGTCTACATCTACGGCGAGCGCGTCAAGGACGTCACGACGCATCCGGCGTTTCGCAACACCGCGCGCATGGTGGCGCGGCTTTACGACGCGCTGAACGATCCGAAACGCGGCATCGCGGTGCCGACCGACACCGGCAATGGCGGCGTCACCCATCCGTTCTTCAAGGCGCCGAAAAACCGGGACGATCTGCTGGCCGGGCGCCACGCCATCGCGGAATGGGCGAAGATCACCTATGGCTGGATGGGCCGCGCGCCGGACTACAAGGCGGCGTTTCTGGCGACGCTCGGCGCCAATGCGGAGTTCTATGCGCCGTATGAGGAGAATGCGCGCCGTTGGTACAGGTTCAGCCAGGAACGCGTGCCCTTCATCAATCACGCGATCATTCATCCGCCGGTCGACCGCGACAAGCCGCCGAACGAGGTGAGCGATATCTGCGTGCATATCGAGAAGGAGACCGACGCCGGCATCGTCGTCTCCGGCGCCAAGGTGGTCGCGACCGGCTCGGTGCTCACCAACTTTACCTTCGTCGCGCACCACGGCCTGATCCCGGTGCAGGACAAGAAATTCGCCGTCGTCTTCATGGTGCCGACCAACGCGCCGGGCGTGAAGTTCATCTGCCGGACGTCCTATGAAATGACCTCGACGGTGATGGGCAGCCCGTTCGATTATCCGCTATCGAGCCGGCTCGACGAGAACGACGCCGTCTTCATCATGGACAAGGTGCTGGTGCCGTGGGAGGACGTGTTCGTCTACAACGACATCGAGAAGGCCAATAACTTCTTTCCGCGCACTGGCTTCCTGCCGCGCTTCGTCGTGCACGGCTGCACGCGGCTTGCCGTCAAGCTCGACTTCATCTGCGGGCTGCTGCTGAAGGCGACCGAGGCCGCCGGCACGAAGGACTATCGCGGCGTCCAGGCCAATGTCGGCGAGGTGATCGCCTGGCGAAACCTGTTCTGGGGCCTGTCGGATGCGATGGTGCGCGATCCCAAACCGTGGATCGGCGACTATGTGCTGCCGAACATGGACCCCGGCAGCGCCTATCAGATCATCGCGACGATGGCCTACACGCGCATCAAGCATCTGATCGAGCAGACCGTCGCCTCCGGCCTCATCTATCTCAACAGCCACGCACGCGATTTCGCCAACGAGGATATCCGTCCCTATCTCGACCGCTATCTGCGCGGCTCCGGCGGCTACGGGGCGGAAGACCGCGTCAAGCTGCTCAAGCTGTTGTGGGACGCGATCGGAAGCGAATTCGGCGGCCGCCACGAGCTTTACGAAGTGAACTATGGCGGCTCGACCGAGGAAATCCGCCGCTATTCGCTGTTCGGCGCGCAGGCCTCCGGCACGGCGGACCGTCTCAAGGGCTTTGCCGAATCCTGCATGGCCGAATACGGCCTCGAGGGCTGGAAGGTTCCGGATCTCAGCGACCCCGGCGAGTTCAGCTATCACGCAGCCAAGAGGACGAAGTAACCGGCCGCCTCATGTCCCCGATTCTGGCGTTTGAAAACATCGCGAAGCGGTTCGGGGCGGTCGTCATTGCCGAGGGCATCGACCTCGCGTTGGCGCAAGGCGAGGCGCTGGGCCTGATCGGGCCGAACGGCGCCGGCAAGACGACGCTGTTCGGGATCGCGACCGGCACGCTTTCGCCCGACGCCGGCCGCGTGCTGTTCGACGGTCAGGACATCACGTCGCTCAAGCCGGAGCGGCGCTGTCGTCTCGGCATCGCGCGGTCGTTCCAGGTGCCGCAGCCGTTCGACGGCATGAGCGTGTTCGAGAATCTGGTCGTGGCGGCGGCCTTCGGCAGCGGGCAGAGCGAACACGGCGTCTACGAGCGATGCTTCGAACTGGTGCGGACCTGCGGGCTCGTCGACAAGGTCAACCGCCCCGCCGGTGCGCTGACGCTGCTCGACCGCAAGCGTCTCGAGCTTGCGCGGGCGCTGGCGACGCAGCCGCGGGTGCTGCTGCTCGACGAGGTTGCCGGCGGGCTGACCGATCAGGAATGCGCGGTGCTGGTCGATCTCATCAAGGATGTGCGCAGGTCCGGCGTGTCGATCATCTGGATCGAGCACATCGTGCATGCGCTGGTGTCGGTGGTCGACCGGCTTGTGGTGCTGCATGGCGGCGCATTGATCGCCAATGGCATGCCGGAGGAGGTCATCCATCAGCCGTCGGTGCAGGAAATCTACATGGGGATTCCCGCCGATGGCTGAGCCGCTGCTCGATATCCGCGCGCTCGATGCGCGCTACGGCGATTTCCAGGCCCTGTTCGGCGTGTCGATGCGGGTCGAGGCCGGGCAGGTGGTCTCCGTGATCGGTGCGAACGGCGCCGGCAAGAGCACCCTGATGAAATGCATCGCCGGGCTGATCCGCACGCGCCACGACGCGATCCTGTTCGACGGTGCGGCGGTCGGCGACGTGCCGGCCTACGAGATGGTCGGGCGTGGCGTGGCGCTGGTGCCGGAGGGCCGCCGGCTGTTCGGCTCGTTGACGGTCGAAGAAAACCTGCTGATCGGCGGTCAGCTCGGCCGGCCGGGGCCGTGGTCGCTGGAGCGTGTGTTCGAGCTGTTTCCCATCCTCCGCGAGCGCCGCAACTTCGCGGCGCCGTCATTGTCCGGCGGCCAGCAGCAGATGGTCGCGATCGGCCGCGCGCTGATGTCGAATCCGGTGCTGCTCTTGTGCGACGAGATCAGCCTCGGCCTTGCGCCCGCGGTGGTGCGCGAGATCTACGCCCGGCTGCCCGATATCACCGCGAGCGGCATGGCGCTGATGATCGTCGAACAGGACATCGTGCAGGCGCTTGCCGCCGCGCAGCAGGTCTATTGCCTGCAGGAAGGCCGTGTCGTGCTCGAAGGCCGCTCGGCGTCGCTGACGCGCGAGCGCATCGCGGCGGCCTATTTCGGTGCGCGCAGCGCCCATGGAGCGGCCTGACATGGAGCTGCTTAACATTCTCGTTCAGGGCGTTCTGGTCGGCGGGCTCTATGCGATGTTCGCCGCCGGCCTCGCGCTGATTTTCGGCGTCATGCGCCTCATCAACATCGCGCATGGCGATTTCATCGTGCTGGCCGCTTATCTGTCGCTGGTCGTGACCGACGCGCTTGGTCTTGGCCCGCTGATGTCTCTCGTCATCGTCGTCCCGCTGATGGGCGTCATCGGCTACGCGCTGCAGCGCGGGCTGCTCAACGCCACGCTTGGCAAGGATTTGCTGCCGTCGCTGCTGGTCACTTTCGGCCTGTCGATCATCATTCAGAACGGCCTGCTGGAGATTTTCACCGCCGACAGTCACAAGCTGTCGGCAGGCCCCATCGAGGTGGCGACGATCAGACTGGCGGAGGGCTTGTGGATCGGCGTCTTGCCGCTGCTGCAGTTCGTCGTCGCGGTTGCGGTCATCGCCGGCCTGCATCTCGTGTTTTACCGCACCGCGCTCGGCCGGGCGTTCCGCGCCACGTCGGACGACCCGACCGTGGCGCAACTCATGGGCCTCGATAACCGCAAGGTCTTCGCCTGGGCGATGACGATTTCACTTTGCGTCGTCGCCGTCGCCGGCGTGTTCTTCGCGGTGCGCGCCAATTTCGATCCGTCGATCGGCCCGGCGCGGCTGCTGTTCGGTTTCGAGGCGGTCATCATCGGCGGCCTCGGCAGCCTGTGGGGCACGCTCGCAGGCGGCATCATCCTCGGCGTCGCGCAGGCCATCGGCGCGCATATCGATCCCGGCTGGCAGCTGCTCGCCGGCCACTTCGCGTTTCTGATCATCCTGCTGCTGCGCCCGCAGGGCCTGTTCCCGAAGGTGTTCGGATGACCGATACCGCCTTCCGCGTCGAACACGCCACGCGCACCAGCCGGATCGGAACCGCCGGCTGGCTCGTGCTCCTGCTGGTGCTCGCCAGCGTGCCGCTGTGGGGTGACCGCTCCGACATGCGGCTGCTGTCCGAAATCTTCGCTTATGTCGCGCTGGCGACGCTGTGGAATTTACTGGCCGGCTATGCCGGCATGATCTCGGTCGGCCAGCAGGCCTATGTCGGCCTCGGCGGCTACCTGATCTTCGGCCTTGCCATTTATGGCGGCGTCCATCCCATCCTCGCCGTGCCGCTGGCGGGCCTGATCGCGGCGGTGCTGTCGATCCCGGTCGCCGGCCTGCTGTTCCGCTTGCGCGGCCATTACTTCGCGATCGGCACCTGGGTGATCGCGGAGGTGTTCCGCCTGCTGGCGTCGCAGATTTCCGCGCTCGGCGGCGGCTCGGGTACGAGCATGCCCGCCTCCATCATTATCGCGATGGCGCCGGGGCGGCAGGCGAGGGAAGTCATGATGTACGGCGCGATGCTGCTGCTGGTCGCCGTCATCGTCGGTGCCTGCGTGTGGCTGCTGCGGTCGCGTTACGGTCTGGCGCTCACGGCGATCCGCGACAACGAGCTGGCGGCGCGCTCCTGCGGCGTCGATGTCGCGCGCACCCGGCTGCTCGTCTATGTCGCGACCGCCTGCGGCACCACGATGGTCGGTGGTCTGATCTTTCTGCAGAAGATCCGCATTTCTCCGGACACCGCCTTCAGCGTCAACGACTGGACCGCGGTGGTCATCTTCATCACGGTGATCGGCGGCATCGGCCGGCTGGAAGGGCCGATCCTCGGCGCGATCATCTTTTTCCTGTTCCGTCAGACGCTGTCGGACCTTGGCAGTCTTTATCTGCTCATCCTCGGCGCGTTCTCGATCGCCGTCATGCTGATCTCGCCCCAGGGCCTATGGGGTTTCCTGTCGGAGCGCTACGGGCTGCAACTGTTTTCGCTGGCGCGCCGGGTCCGGCCGCGTCCCTGACGGTTGCCGCTTGCCGCCGGCCGGCGCAATAATGTCGTTCTGCTGCGGCACGCTTTTCGTGTACGAGGAGGCTGCGCGATGGCCGGAAAATTCAAGGTTGGCGATCATGTCAGCTGGAATTCCGAGGCCGGTCGCGTTTCCGGAACGATCATCGCCGTCCACACCCGGGACTTCGACTACAAGGGCCATACTCACCGCGCGTCGCAGGACGATCCGCAATACGAGATCAAGAGCGACAAGACTGATCACGTCGCGGCTCACAGGGGCGGCGTCCTCAAGCACTTGCGCCGGTGAGGCGTCGGGTGCCGCCGGCCTTCTTCACCATCGGCCATTCGAACCGCACGCTCGAGGCGTTCATCGCTCTGTTGAAGGAAAACGACATCGGCCTCGTCGCCGATATCAGGCAGTTCCCGCGCTCGCGAACCAATCCGCAGTTCAACATCGACACGCTGCCGGCCGCGCTGGTGGCGGCGGGCGTCGCCTATGAACACATGACGGCGCTCGGCGGACGCCGCCCGCGAACGCCGGGCATCCCGCCGGACCTCAATGGCTTCTGGACCAATGACAGCTTTCATCATTACGCCGATTACGCGCTGTCGGAAGAATTCCGTACCGGACTCGAGCATCTGCGCGAGGCCGGGGCCGCCCGGACATCCGTGCTGATGTGTTCGGAGGCGGTGTGGTGGCGATGCCATCGCCGCATCGTGACCGATTATCTGATCGCCGGTGGCTCGCCGGTATTCCATGTGATGGGCGAGGGACGCCTGGAGCCTGCCCGGCTGACCGCCGGTGCGGTCACCCGGCCGGATGGCACCGTGGTCTATCCGGCCGCGCCTGAATCGGCGGCGAAAGCCTCGGATTGAGCCGGGATTGCCTAGTTCGATTTGTTAGCAGATTTATTGCTATAAACATCGAATTAAATTCGCTTTTTTGTTCTTAAAAGGAGGAGCACGGTACGACCGGAGGAAGGAGGTCTCCGGTCATGCAATTGGACCTCGAAGTGCTCACCCTCATCGTCGTGTTCGGGGTGGCGCTGTGGAAGGCGCAGGGAATTATGGACGATCTGAGGGAGCGGGCCTGGCGCCAGCTTCATCATGCCATCGAAACTGCGGATGAGACCGCGGCAAGCGTTGAGGCCGCGGGCACCGCCGACGCACTCAGCCTCGCTTTGCCGGCGGCCGGCAAACAGGCTGGCAAGGCGGCGGACCGGCTGCAGGACATTCGCGTTGCCGACCCGGCCTTCGACGGCCGCTGGTTTCTCGACAGCGCCCGCATCGTCTATGAGACGGTGCTGGCCGCCTTCGCTCACGGCGACCGTGAGGTCCTGAAGGACCTGCTCACCGCCGAGGTTTACGACGCCTTTGCGCCCGAGATCGCCGGC
Source organism: Pseudolabrys sp. (assembly GCF_050250095.1). Classification (NCBI taxonomy): domain Bacteria; kingdom Pseudomonadati; phylum Pseudomonadota; class Alphaproteobacteria; order Hyphomicrobiales; family Xanthobacteraceae; genus Pseudolabrys; species Pseudolabrys sp. The sequence goes on from NZ_JBFWPH010000004.1 coordinate 66,403, forward strand.
CGCGAAGCGCGGAGCGAGCACGTTGAGTTCACGTTCATCGGTCTGGACCGCGCCGACATCGCCGACGCCGGCATCTTCAACGGGTTGATGCAGATCACCGTCGCGTTCGAGAGCGAACTCGTCATGGTCACGCGCGATGCGGCCGGCGCGGTGGTCGACGGCGATCCCGCGTCCATCATGCACGCGAGCGACCTGTGGACGTTCGTGCGCGATCTCGCGTCCCGCAGTCACGTCTGGAAGCTCGCGGCGACCGAAACGCCGACGCCTCCGCCCGAACGCCGGCAGGACGAGAAGCCGGGTCAGCCGGCGCCATCATTGGGAATCGCATGAATCATGTCCGCTGCCACCACGGCCGGCCACGCCGGTAACGCGCACCCGTCCCATCCGCACGGCTGGCGCCGCTATCTGTTTTCCACCAATCACAAGGACATCGGCACGATGTACCTGGTGTTTGCTATCGGGGCGGGCGTGATCGGCGGTGCCTTCTCGATCCTCATGCGGATGGAACTGCAGGCGCCGGGGCTGCAGCTTTTCTCCGACGTTCACACCTTCAATGTGCTGGTCACGGGCCACGGCCTGATCATGATCTTCTTCGCGCTGATGCCGGCGCTGATCGGCGGCTTCGGCAACTGGTTCGTGCCGCTGATGATCGGCGCGCCGGACATGGCCTTCCCGCGGATGAACAACATCTCGTTCTGGCTGCTGCCGACCTCGTTTTCGCTGCTGATTATTTCGCTGTTCGTCGAAGGCGAGCCGGGCTCGACCGGCGCCGGCACAGGCTGGACGCTCTATGCGCCGCTGTCGACCTCGGGCCATCCCGGTCCGGCGGTCGATTTCGTCATTCTGTCGATGCATATCGCCGGCATCTCGTCGATCCTCGGCGCCATCAACTTCATCACCACCATTTTCAACATGCGCGCGCCGGGCATGACGATGCACAAGATGCCGCTGTTCGCCTGGGCGGTGCTGGTGACGGCCTTCATGCTGCTCCTGTCGCTGCCGGTACTCGCCGGTGCGATCACCATGCTGCTGACCGACCGCAATTTCGGCACCACGTTTTTCGCAGCCCAGGGCGGGGGCGATCCGGTCCTCTACCAGCATCTGTTCTGGTTCTTCGGCCACCCGGAAGTCTACATCATGATCCTGCCGGGCTTCGGCATCATCAGCCATGTGGTGGCGACGTTCAGCAAGAAGCCGGTGTTCGGCTATCTCGGCATGGTCTATGCGCTGGTTGCGATCGGCGGCATCGGCTTCGTGGTGTGGGCGCACCACATGTACACAGTCGGCATGTCGGTGGATGCGCAGGCCTATTTCGCCGTCGCCAGCATGGTGATCGCGGTGCCGACCGGAGTGAAGATTTTCTCGTGGATCGCGACGATGTGGGGCGGTTCGATCGAGTTCCGCACGCCGATGTTGTGGGCGATCGGCTTCATCTTGGTGTTCACCATCGGCGGCGTCACTGGCGTCGTGCTGGCGAGCCCGGGCATCGACCGCGCCCTGCAGGACACCTATTACGTGATTGCGCACTTCCACTATGTGCTGTCGCTCGGCGCGGTGTTCGCGATCTTCGCCGGCTGGTACTACTGGTTTCCCAAGATTACAGGCTACATGTATTCGGAGGCCCTCGGCAGGCTGCATTTCTGGCTGACGCTGATCGGCGTCAATCTCGCCTTCTTCCCGCAGCACTTCCTCGGCCTCGCCGGCATGCCGCGCCGCTATGTCGACTATCCGGACGCCTTCGCCGGCTGGAACTTCGTCTCCTCGATCGGTTCCTATATTTCCGGTGTCGGTCTCATCGTGTTCTTCGTCGGCATTGTCTATGCCTTCATCCGCAAGGAGAAGGCCGCCGGCAATCCGTGGGGCGAGGGCGCGATGACGCTCGAATGGACGCTGTCGTCGCCGCCGCCGTTCCACCAGTACGAGAAGCTGCCGCTGATCCGCTGACCCGGCCGCTGGCGTCAGAACGTGACGGTTTCGGTCTGCTGCTCGATCAGATGAACGAGATTGAGCGCGGTGAGTTCCGACGACTTCGGATTGGTCGCGAGCGGCAGGTTTTCGAGCAGGATTTCCATGCGGCCGGACGCACCGGAGGCGACGATCCGGTGCGCGTTGGTCGTCGCGGCGGGGTCGGCAACGAGTTCGACGCGGGTGCGGTCGATGCCAAGACCGGCAAGCGAGGTCACCACTGTGGCGTTGGCGTTCTGTGGAAACTGCGAGGCCGCCTCCCGCGCGGTGCCGCTGAAGATCACCGTTCGCGCGCGAAGTTCGGCCAGGACGAAGTTCTTTTCCGCCGGCGTGCCGGTCCAGGCCAGCGGCGGCTTGATCATCTGATGCAGCACATCGTCGAGTTGCAGCACGTTGGCGCTCGCCAGCGCGTCGATGCCGCCGATCGCGCCGGACGGAATGAGAATGCGGCTGCCGTGCCGGTCGGCGGCCTCGATCAGTTTCGGCAGCAACGCGTCGTCGCAGAACGCGCTGGTCGAAGCGACGATCAGCGTCCTGGCCGCGGCGAGCGCCGCCGGTCCCCATTGCGCGACGGACTTGCGGCCGGCCGCCTCGACGACAAGGTCCGGCGTGAGGCCGGCGAGATCGTCCGGCGAGGTCACCACCGCAGCGCCGACGGGAACCGGCGGGCGCGAGCGCGCGGCGTCGGCGACGCCCACGCCGACGATGTCGACCGGGCGTCCGCGCCGCGCCAGCAACTCGGCGGCCCGGCGATTGATCGCGCCCCAGCCGATGCAGACGACGCGCAGGCGTTTTCTTGTGCTCATGCCGGGCACCTTATTTGCTGGCCCCGGCATTTCAAGCCGCCCGCGCCGTGAAAAAGCCCGCCGGCGCGGGGCCGGCGGGCCACATGGAAACGGCTGTTTGCGCGGTGAGCCGGACGGTCGCGGGCGGTGAATGAGAAGCCCGCTTCCGGAGACACCCCGCTCAGTCGGCCTTCTGCAGGATGAAGTCGTAGCGGACCTCGTAATAGGGCTCGCTCATCGTCTCGCCGTTCGGCGCCTTGCCGGGCTGCTTTTCGATGAAGTCGACGATCAGCGCTTTCTTGACGCCGTAGACCGCATCGCTGTCGAGATATTCGTCGCCGTCGCGGAACAGATGCGTCGTCACCTTGCGGTAGCCCGGCGCCTCGACCGCGAAGTGGATATGGGCCGGCCGCATGTGGCTGACATTGGTGCGGCTCACCAGTTCGCCCACGGTGCCGTCCATCGGGATCGTGTAGGCGATCGGCACCACGGTGCGCACGCAATAGCTGCCGTCGGCCTTGCTGTGGAAGATGCCGCGCATCCACGGCTCGTCGGTGTTGCGCTGCGATTCGTAGAGCCCTTCGCCGTCGGTCTGCCACAGGTCGAGCATGGCGTTGCCGACCGGGTTGCCGCTCATGTCGCGCACCGTGCCGGTGACGAAGCAGGGGATGCCCGGCGCGCCCTTCGCCATGTTGCCGCCGTCAGAGATGTGGGGCGCATCGGCGACGTGAAACGGACCCTCGACCGTGGTGGGCGTCGCGCCATCCTTGAAACGGTGGTTGATGGCGTCGACCAGCATGCTGACGCCGGTGACGTCGGAGAACAGGATCATCTCCTGGCGCTTGCTGTCGGAGATTTGCCCGGTGCGCGTCAGCCAGTCGATCGCCTGGAACCATTCGGCGTTGGTCGGTTCGATCTCTCGCACGAAGCCGTGCAGGTGCCTGATCAGCGCGCCCATCACCTCGCGCAGCCGCGGGTCCGGGATGTCCTGCCAGCGGTTGAGCACGATGTCGGTCAGGTTCTGCTCGGTCACGTAGCGCGTCGCGGCGGCGGCGGGGGATTTCAGCGAGGTGGCAGCGGTCATATCGGGCCTCCGGAGTCTCAAGGTTTCTGGCATTGTCGCGCTGCGGAAAATTATTTGTCAATGCAAATAAATTGCCGGCAACCGGTTGCGTGGATGCCGGCGGTCAGGCGGCGACGCCATGCAGGAAGACCTTCGCCGCTTCCCTCACGGTGCGCTTGATGGCGGCGTCCGAGGTTTCTTCGAACGAGGAGGTGAGCAAAGCGAGCTGGTGCTTGCCGGTCAGCATGTCGAGAAACAGCTCGGCAAGCAGCACCGGATCGCCGGCGCGCACCGCGCCGGCCTGCTGCTGCTGACGAATCCATTTCGCCACCAGTGCGTAGGCGGTCTTCGGGCCGAGCTGGTAGAACAGCGTGGCGACTTTCGGGAAGTTGCTGCCCATCGACACCAGCAGGCGGTGCTGCCAGAGAATGCGGCGGTGCAGGATCATGCTGAGGAAGTGCGTTCCGAGCGCGACGAGTTGCTTCTCGGGGCTCGCCTTGGGATCCACCGCGGCGAACAGGTCGCGCTGCACGCTGGCGCAATATTCGCTGATGACGATTTCGAACAGGCCGGCCTTGCCGCCGAACCGCTCGTAGAGCGTGCGCTTGGAGCCGCCGATCACCGCCACGATGTCGTCGATCGTCACGCGCTCGTAGCCGCGCTCGATGAACAGCGGCGCGACGAGAGCGACGATCTCGCGCTGGCGGGTTTCCGTCAGCCGGCCGCCGCGGCGCTTCTTTCCGTTTTTCACCGGCTTACGGGCGCGCGGGGCGACCGCGCGTTTCGCCGTTGCGAGAGAGATGTCGACCATCCGCAAAAGACCTTCGGGTACGAACGCCAAGGGTTTCTGCACGGACCCGGCGTCGGCTGCAAGCGGCGCGATAATTGCGCTTGCAAGTCATGACATATACGGTAACGTACATTACACTACAAGCGTTCGGCCACAGGAACGCAAGCCGGACCGTCGGCCCTCGGGCGTGCAAGCGCAGAAGGCAGGGCGGGTAACCGGCCAAGAACAAAAGCGAGTGGGTTCGGGAGGAGCATGACGCCGGGTTTTCAGCCGTTCGCCGCATGATCCGATGTGCCTCGGAGCGCGCTCCGCGGCCGTCATATCCGTGTGCGCCGGGTATCCCGCGTCATCGTCAGGGAGAGTACCGTGAGCGACAGCGGCTATCGGCTTGTCAGTTTCCGCGCGGGCAAAAGCGCGCCGCGCGCCGGCATCAAGGTCGGCGAACGCATTTACCCGGTTGCCGATTGCACCAAGGGTCTCACCGATCCGAATTCCGTGCTCGGCATCCTGCGCGAGTGGGACAAGGCGCATCCCGCGCTCGACGCTGCGGCGCGGAGCGTTGACGCAAAGGGCGGCTTCGCGCTGTCCGACGTTACGCTGACGGCGCCGATCCTCTATCCAGGCGCGCTTTACTGCGCCGGCGCGAATTACTGGGATCACCTCGAGGAAATGGCCGAGATCGCCAAGCGCGTCACCGGCAAGGCGCCGTCGATGCAGAAGGCCGCCGATCCCTATTTCTTCATGAAGAACACTGCGGGCGGCATTATCGGCACCGATACGCCGGCGCGCCTGCCGTCGTTCTCGAAGCAGGTGGACTGGGAAGCCGAGCTTGGCGTCGTGATCGGCAGGGAGTGCCGCCATGTCGCGGAGGACAAGGCGTTCGACGTCGTCGCCGGCTACGTCATCGTCAACGACCTGTCGGCGCGCGACCTGATGAAGCGCGAAGGCTCGCCGTTCGGCATGGACTGGATCGGCCAGAAGTGTTTCGAGGACGCCGCGCCGATGGGCCCGTGGCTCACGCCGGCGGCTTACGTGAAAGACGCCAACAATCTGGCGATCAAGCTCTGGGTCAACGGCGCTCTCAAGCAGGACTCCAACACCGCCAAGCTCGTTCACGGCATTGCCGAGCAGATCGCATACCTCAGCCGCCACTTCACGCTGTTCCCCGGCGACGTCATTGCCACCGGCACGCCGGCCGGCGTCGGCCTGCCGCGCGGCGAATTCCTGAAGGTGGGCGACGAGGTGAAAATCGAAGTGGAAGGCTGCGGCACGCTCGTCAACCGCATGGCCGCGGATAGCCGGTGAGGCTGCTCCGATGAACCAGCCTTCGCCGCGCATTCGCGAACTCACCCAGAGCATGTGGAAGAAGAAATTCTATGCGGTGTTCTGGGAGGGCCGGAACGCCGATCTCGCGCCGCTGCTGGCGGAGCATCTCGAATACATGATCGCGATCGAGCGCGAGGGCAAAATGCTCGCCTCCGGCCCGCTCGATTTCGGCAAGACCAGCGACGGCATGACCGTGCTGCGCGTCGACAGCGAGGCGGAAGCGCGCGCGATTGCCGAGCGCGATCCCTTCGTGAAGAACGGCGTGCGTGGCTACTCCATCCGCGAATGGATGGTGATGGAAGGCTCGTTCAGCGTTCGGGTGAACTTCTCCGACCGCTCCATCGACATCTCCTGACGGGTGAGCGCCATGGAAACCATCGGATTTATCGGCGTCGGCAAGATCGGTCTCCCGATCTGCAAGCATCTCATCAAGGCGGGTCACAAGGTGCTCGGCTATCGCCGCGGCTCGCTGGCCGAGTTCGAGGCGGCCGGCGGCACAGCGGTGAAGTCTCCGGCCGAGGCGACGGCGCAGTCCGACATCGTCTTTACCTGTCTGCCGTCCGACGAGGCGCTCGAACAGGTGATTAACGGCCCGAACGGCGTGAAGTCGGCGGTCAAACCGGGGCAGATCGTCGTCGAGTTCGGCTCGCATGCGGTGCCGTTCAAGAAGGCCTTTGTCGCCTCGCTTGCGGAAAAGGGCGCCGTCTTCCTCGACGGTGAAGTCGGCGGCACGCCGGGCATGGTCGAGGCGAAGAAGGGCGTCATCTTTCTCAGCGGCGACAAGCCGGCCTGCGACAGGCTGATGCCGATCGCCAGGACCTTCGCGGATATCACCCTGTTCCTCGGCCCGTTCGGCTCCTCCACCACCGTCAAGGTCATCAACAACATCCTCGTCGGCATGCACATCGCCGGCACCGCGCAGGCGATGGCGATCGGCCTGCGCGCCGGCGTCGACAACGACCTGATGATCAAGGCGATCGCCAACGGCAGCGGCGGCTCCAACCAGTTCGGCATTCGCGCGCCCTGGATGGCGGCGCGCAAGTTCATGCCGCAGCAGGGCTCGGCGCCCGGCCTCGCGCATTATCTCGAGCGCGGCCAGGAGCTGGGCAAGGAACTCGGCGTCGACACCACATTGATCGATTGCCTGCTCGACGTGTTCCACCGCGCGCTGCCGGAGATCGGCGAACGCGACGTCGCCTCGATCATCGAATTTTTCGAACCCAAAGCCGACAAGAAAGGCTGAACGGACAAACCCGGGCCGGATGGCCCTCAAGACGGAGTGAGACCATGATTCGTGTCCGCAAGATCGCGCACGCCTGCTACGAGGTCCCCGACCTCGACAAGCAGGTCGAGTATTACACCGACATCCTCGGCCTGACGCTGTCGGCCAAGGACAAGGAGGCCGCCTATCTGTCGAGCACCATCGACCATCATTCGGTGATCCTGAAGAAAGGCGCGCAGGCCAAGTGCACCCATATCGGCTTCCAACTCGGGCCGGAGGACGATCTCGGCGCCTTCGAGAAGCAGACCGCCGCGCACGGCATCAAGACGACGCGCAAGAAGGATCCGGAGCCGACGATCTCCGACATGGTGAGCTTTGCCGACTCGAAGGGCACCACCATGGAGGTGTTCAAGCGGCCCGATCCGCAGCACCAGAAGTTCCAGACCAAGGGCGTCATCCCGCACAAGCTCGGCCACGTCGCGTTCCACTGCACGGACGTCCAGCAGGCTACCAAGTTCTATTGCGACGTGCTCGGCTTCCGCGTGTCGGACTGGATGGGCGACTTCTTCTCGTTCCTGCGCTGCGGCGTCGACCACCACACCATCAACCTGATCGGCACTGGCTCGGACCGCCACTTCCACACCGCGTTCGAGCTGCGCGACTGGTCGCACATGCAGACGGCCTGCGATTTCCTGAGCCAGAACGGCTACCGCATGCTGTGGGGTCCCGGCCGTCACGGCATCGGCCACAACCTGTTCTGCTATCACCAGAGCCCGTCGGGCCTCATCACCGAACTGTTCGCCGAACTCGATCAGATGAAGGACGAGGAACTCGGTTACTTCGAGCCGCGTCCGTGGCACCGCGACAATCCGCAGAAGCCGAAGGTGTGGCCGAAGGATCCGAACGCGGCGAACCTGTGGGGTCCGATGCCGCCCGACGAAATGATGAAGCTCTAACCGACTGACGACGCAAAAGTCGCGGCGCGGCTCGACCCGCGCCGCGGCGGCAACAACAAAGAACCCAGGGAGGAAACCATGATTGCAAGGACGCTGGGAGCCGCGTTGCTCCTGACTGCGATGACCACTTCTGCCTTCGCGCAGCAGCGCGTGACGTTGACGGTCGCGGCCGGCCAGCCGCCGGCGGCGCTGCCGTCGCTCGCGCTGGTCAACAAGTTCTTCATTCCGGAAGTCAACAAGCGCATCAAGGACGCCAAGATCGACTTCGTGATCGACTGGAAGGAGGCCTATGCCGGCTCGCTACTGAAGCCCTATCAGATGCTCGACGGCGTGAAGGACGGGCTTGCCGATATCGGCTTCATGCCGACCATCTTTTTCCCGGACAAGCTGCCGCTGGAAAACATCACGCTGGTCGCGCCGTTTCTGACGACCGACATCGTGCTGTTGTCGCGCGTGATGAACCGCCTGCACGACACCTTGCCGGCCTTCACGCAGCAGTATGACAAGTTCAATCTCGTCCGCCTCGGCGGCACCGGCGCCGATTCCTTCGAACTGCTGACGACCTTCCCGGTCAAGTCGATCGACGATCTCAAGGGTCACAAGATCGGCACAGCCGGCGCTGCGCTCGCCTGGCTGCGCGGCACGGGCGCGACGCCGGTGCAGAGCAACATGATGGAGTACTACAACTCCGCGAAGAACGGCGTGTTCGAAGGCTTCATCGTCTTCCCGTCGTCGTTCCCGGCCATGAAGTACCCGGAAGCAGCGCCCTATATGGCGAAGGTCGGTTTCGGCGCCCAGTACTCGGTGGTGCTGACGATGAACAAGGACAGCTTCAAGAAGCTGCCGCCTGCCGTGCAGAAGATCATGCACGAGGTCGGCCGCGAATGGGGCGCGAAGTCCGACGAGGCCTACATGACCGCGGGCGAGAAGGGCTACAAGTCGCTCGATGGCTTCAAGGCCAAGCTCTATGTGTTCCCCGAGGAAGAGCGCAGGAAGTGGGCCTTCGCGATGCCGAACATCGCCAAAGAGTGGGCGGCGTCGATGGAGAAGCAGGGCATCCCCGGCAATCAGGCGCTCAAGGCCTTGATGGACGAGGCGCGTAGCGCCGGCATCAAGCCGGTCCGCAACTGGGACCGCGAGTAGCTGCCGGTCCTGCGATGGTGTCCGAACCGCACCTCCAGCAGGCCGACGACGGCCCGGGCGTCGATCCGCCCGGGCCTCCGGCGCGCCCGGATTCGATGTTCGGGTGGCTCGCCGTCGGCCTGAGCGTCATCGGTACGCTGCTGATCGTCATCATGACGGTCGCGGTGAATACCGACATTCTCGGCCGCGATCTGTTCAATCACCCGGTCGCCGGCGTTACGGAGTTCATCGGCCTGTCGATCGTCGCGGTCGTGTTCCTGCAGATGGCGAACACCGCGCGCGAGACCCGGCATATCAACAACGATCTGATCATCGCCGTCGTGCATCGCTACAGCCCTCCACTGGCACGCAAGATTCATGCGCTGTTCGAACTGGTCGCCGCCATCCTGTTCGGCCTGATCGTCTGGTTCGTCTGGCCGATCTTTGTGGCCAATTATTACGGCGGATATTTCAAGGGCACGCTGGGTTACGTCGAGATCCCGCTCTGGCCCTTCAACGGCATCGTCGTCATCGGCGCGGCGGCCGCGGCGATCCAGCATCTGGTCCTGGCCTGGCGCGCGTCGCGCGAGCGCGGGGAGGCTTGAGCATGCCCGATATGGTCATCGGCGCGCTGTGCCTGGTCGGCAGCCTCATCCTGATCCAGAGCGGCATGCACATCGGCGTTGCGATGATGATGCTGTCGTTCCTCGGCGTCTGGTCGATCAAGAGCTTCGCGGTCGCCGGCAAGCTGCTCGGCAATTCGGTCACCACCTCGATCGCGTCCGACGATTTCGGCGTTATTCCGCTGTTCGTCATCATGGGGCTGTTCGTGTCGGTCACCGGCATGGGGCGCGACACCTTCGACGTCGCCGCGCAACTGACGCGGCGACTGCGCGGCGGCCTCGGCATTGCGACCGTCGCGGCCAATGCCGTGTTCGCGGCCTGCACCGGGACATCGATCGCGTCGGCCTCGATTTTTACCAAGGTTGCGGTGCCCGAAATGGTTCGTCACGGCCACGGCAAGACATTTGCCGTTGGCGTGGTGTCCGGAAGCTCGGTGCTTGGCATGCTGATCCCGCCGAGCCTGCTGATGATCGTGTTCGGCGTTCTGTCCAACACGTCGATCGGCGACCTGTTTACGGCGGGCATCCTGCCGGGGCTGCTGCTCGCGGTGTGCTTCAGCATTTGCATCTTCACCCTGTCGTACTGGCGTCCGGATTTCGTCTTCTCCGGCAAGCAGGGCCGGGTGGTCGATCACAACGATCCGGTACTGGTGCTCATTAGAAAAATGTTTCCGATCTGCCTGCTGGTCGCGATCGTGCTCGGCGGCATCTATGGCGGCTTCTTCACGCCGACGGAGGCGGGCGGTGCGGGCGCGCTCGCGGCGTTCCTGATCGGCGTCGCCCGGCGCGAGATCACGCCCAAGGTGTTCTGGGAGATCGCGATCGAGGCCGGCAAGGTGACGGCGGCGGTCTGCTTCCTGCTGATGGCGGCGCAGCTTTACTCGCAGATGCTGACGCTCTCGGGCCTGCCCTATGCGGTCGGACAGTGGCTGCAAACCGCGCAGCTCGGCTTCGTCACCGTGCTGTTCGGCTATCTCGTCGTCGTCGTCATCATGGGCTGTTTCCTCGACTCGCTGTCGATCATGCTCATTCTGCTGCCGTTCGTGCTGCCCGTCATTCAGGGCTTCGGCACCAACATGATCTGGTTCGGCCTCGTGACCATCGTCGCCATCGAGATCGGGCTGCTGACGCCGCCGCTCGGCATGTCGGCCTTCGTCGTCAAGGCGAACCTGAACGATCCGGAGGTGCGGACCTGGGACATCTTCAAGGGCACGATGCCCATGACGATCACCATGGTCCTGTTCCTCCTCGTCATCGTTATCTTCCCGTCCATTTCACTGGCATTGCTCGGCCGAAGCTGGAGTTGGTGGTAGCCGCGCATAACGGAGCGCAACGTGAGCGAAGAGCAGCACTACAAGAAGCATCATGAGCTTGCGGTCGACGCCGACGTCGGCGTCACGATGCGTGACGGAACGCGGCTTTCGGCGCGGGTCTATCGTCCCGCCGCGCCCGGCCGTTATCCGGTTCTGCTCGCCGTTTCGCCCTATCAGCACGAGACCGACAGCCTGCCGCACTCCACGCTTTTCTTGTGGCGCGAGGTCGGGCCTTATCAGTGGTATGTCGAGGCGCACGGCTATGTCGTCGTCCATGTCGACGTGCGCGGCACCGGCCTGTCGCAGGGCACCTACAACTTCATCGACAGGACCGAGCAGCAGGATCTGCACGAGATCGTCGAGTGGTGCGGAAGCCAGCCGTGGAGCAACGGCCGCGTCGGCGGTTACGGCCAGTCTTATTACTGCTGGTCGCAGTGGTTCATGGCGATCGTCAATCCGCCGAGCCTGAAATGCATCGTGCCCTATGACGGCGCCGTCGATATCTATCGTGACGTCATGTATCATGGCGGCATCTACTGCGATTTCCTGCCGTGGTGGTACCAGATGGTGCGGGTCAACAACCTGCACCGGCCGCCGGGCCAGCCGGCCGGAAAGCTGCTCCCGCGCGACATCGCGCGTGAATTCGCCGAACACGACACCTACGACGACTTCTGGAAGGAGCGCTCGCCCTGGGAGCGGCTCGACGAAATCAAGGTGCCGACGCTGTCCATCGGCCACTGGGGCAAGATGGCGCTGCATCTGCGCGGCAATCTACTCGGCTATGAAAAGATCACGGCGCCGAAGCGGCTGGTCGTCACCGGGGCGCGCGACGTCTTCGAGGCCCACGACCAGTTCGACAAGATCGCCTATCACGAAACGGAAATTCTGCCGTTTTACGATCACCACCTGAAGGAGAAGCCCGCGGCGCAAGCGGCGCCGGTGAAGCTTTATATTCGCGGGCTCGAAAAGTATCGCGACGAGAACGAGTGGCCGCCGAAGCGGGCGGAAAGCCGTTCGCTCTATCTGACGGCGGCGAAGGCAGGCGCTGTCGCTTCGCTCAACGACGGCGGTCTGTCCTGGGACGCGCCGAAAGGCAACGCCGAAACCGCGGTCGATTATCCCGACCCGCGCTGGAAGCTCGGCAATGTCGCGATGGGACCGGCGGGGCCGGACCCGGTTGCGCGCGTGCTGACCTTCACCACCGCGCCCTTCGAGCAGGACTTCGATGTCACCGGACCGGTGGTGCTCGAACTGTTCCTGTCGACGAGCGCCATCGATACCGACGTGTTCGTGAAGCTCGCCGACCAGGCGCCGGGCGAAGCCGGCAAGCCGGGCCGGGCGGTCAACATGAGCAAGGGTTGGTTGCGGGCGTCGCATCGCCGCAAGGACGAGGCGCTGTCGACGCCGACGCGGCCGTTCTACACCCATACCGATCCGCAGCCGGTGCAGCCGGGCGAGATCATGAAACTCGAGATCGAGGTGCTGCCGTTCTCCAACCTGTTCAGGAAGGGGCACCGGCTTCGTCTGGAAATTTCCAACAGCGACTCGCCGATCACCGACGGGTTGTTCACCCATCAATACAGCTGGTTCAAGGTCGGGCGGGACACGATCCACCACAGCGCCGCGCATCCGTCGCGGTTGGTCCTGCCGGTGGTGCCGGGATGACGGCAGTGCCGCAACGCCGCATGACGGGTCGGCGGAGCGGCATGCCGGGGGCGATCCGCCGCAGGCGGAAGAAATTACTTGCAAATGAAAATAAATACCGGGAATAGTATCGCAACCTGACGGCAGTCTCGTATGTCCCCGAATGGGCGCGCGATGCCGGTCCAACGCACCGCAAGAGTGCGAGCACATAGCCAGGGAGGGCAACACATGTCGTTCGGAACAAAGACGTTCGGAATGGGTACGCTTGCTCGCCGAATTCTCGGCGTCGCATTCGCTCTATCGCTGTGCCTGTCCATCGCGCCGGCACAGGCCGCCGATCCGATCAAGGTCGGCTTCAGCATGGCGCTCACCGGCGCGGTCGCGCCGAACGGAAAGCAGATGCTGATCGCGCTGGAAATCTGGCGCGACGACGTCAACGCCAAGGGCGGACTGCTCGGCCGTCAGGTCGAACTGGTCTACTACGACGACCAGAGCAACCCGGCCAACGTTCCCGGCATTTATCAGAAGCTGCTGAAGGTCGATAACGTCGACCTGCTGGTCGGTCCCTATGCCACCAACATGGTGGCGCCGGCGATGCCGGTCATCATCGGGCAGAAGAAGACCACGATCGGCCTTCTCGCGCTCGGCATCAACCAGCACTTCAAGTATCCGCAATATTTCTCGATGGTTCCGGCGGGCCCGGACGGCATCAAGTCGTTCTCGGAGGGCTTCTTCAAGATCGCGTCCGAGCAGAAACCGAAGCCGAAGACCGTCGCCATCATCTCGGCGGACGCCGAATTCGCGAAGACCGCCGCGGGCGGGGCGAAGGCCAATGCCGAGAAATACGGTTTCAAGGTCATCTACGACCAGAGCTATCCGCCGCCGACGCAGAACTTCAGCCCGATCGTCCGCGCGGTGAAGGCGGCCGATCCCGACATCGTGTTCGTCGCCTCCTATCCGCCGGATACCGTCGGCATCGTGCGCGCGATCCACGAAACCGACTACAAGCCCAAAATGCTAGGCGGCACCATGATCGGCCTGCTGGCGACGCCGCTGCGCGCGCAGCTCGGTCCGCTGATGAACGGCATCACCATCATGGAGAGCTTCACGCCGGCGCCGACCTTCAACTTTACCGGCCTGCAGGCGGTGCTGGCCGAGTACGGCAAGCGCGCCCACGGCCAGAAGATCGATCCGTTCGGCTACGGCTTCGTCCCGTTCGCCTACGCGGCGGGGCAGATCCTCGCCGAGGCGGTGATGCAGACCAAGGGCGTCGATAACGCCAAGATCGCCGGCTACATCCGCTCCCACGAGTTCGACACCGTCGCCGGCAAGATCAAGTTCGGCAAGGACGGCGAGTGGGCGCAGTCCCGCATGGTGTTCAGCCAGTTCCAGAACGTGGAGCCCAACAACTTGATGCAGTTCAAGGACACCAAGCATCTGCCGGTGGTCTGGCCGGAAAAATACGCGACGGGGAAGTTCATCTACCCCTATGCTGACGCCATGAAGTAACGGCGGTGAGAAAGCGTGCTGGCCGCATCGCCATGCGGCCAGCATTTTTTTGACGAAGGTTGGCGAAGGAAGAGGTCGTCATGAAAGGCAAGATCGCGCTCGAGGAGCATTTCGCCATCGAGGAAACGCTGGGTGACTCGCAGGTGTTCGGCGCCCATGTGTGGCCGCAACTGCGCTCGGGTCTGCTCGACATCCAGACCAAGCTGATCGCCGAGATGGACAAGACCGAAGTCGAGATGATGATCCTCTCGCTCAACGCGCCGGCCATCCAGGCGATCGCCGACCGCAAACGTGCGGTCGAAGTCGCCAAGCTCGCCAACGACGCGCTGGCCGAGCACTGCCGCAAGCGGCCGGACCGCTTCGCCGGCTTCGCCGCGCTGCCGATGCAGGATCCGGATGCTGCGGCGCGCGAACTCGAACGCTGCGTCAAGGATTTTAAATTCGTCGGCGCGCTGGTCAACGGTTTCAGCGACAGCGGCGATCCGAACAACCTGCTGTATTATGACCTGCCGCAATATCGTTCGTTCTGGAAAACGGTCGAGGCGCTCGACGTGCCGTTCTATCTGCATCCGCGCAATCCGTTGCCGGACCAGATTCCCGGCTATCGCGGGCATAACTGGCTGCTCGGCCCCAACTGGGCCTTCAATGCCGAAACCTCCGTGCATTCTCTGCGGCTGATCGGCAGCGGCCTGTTCGACGAATGTCCGAAGCTCAAGATCGTGATCGGCCATCTGGGCGAGGGCATTCCCGCTCTGCTCTGGCGCATCGACCACCGCAACGAGTGGATGAAGGCGCCGCACAAATACGCGGCGAAGGGCTGGGTCGCCGACTATTTCCGCAAGCACTTCTGGATCACGACGTCGGGCAACTACAGCACCAGCGCGCTGAAGCAGGCCATCGAGGAGCTTGGATCGGACCGTGTGATGTTCTCGGTCGACTGGCCGTTCGAGGATCCCGCCCAAGCCGGCAAATGGATGGACACGACCCCGATCTCGGAAGCCGAACGCAAGAAGGTCGGCCGCGACAACGCCATCGGTCTGTTCAAGCTGCCGCTGAAGTCCTAAGACGCCGGGACACCCCGGACGTCATCGGAGGCCGCCCGTGCGCCCGTTCCGCTACTCACCGCTGCCCGCCAACGTCGTGTTCGGTTTCGGCACCGTCTCGGCGCTGCGGGAAGAGGTCGAGCGCCTCGGCTGCAAACGCGCGCTGGTGGTGACGACGCCGGAGCAGGGCGCGCTCGGCGATCTCGCCAAAACCCATCTCGGGCCGGTGTTCGCCGGCCTGTTCGCGCAGGCGCAGATGCACACGCCGGTCGATGTGTCCGAGCGGGCGCTGGCTTATGCGCGGGAGGTCGGGGCGGACTGCGTCGTCGGCCTCGGCGGGGGCTCGACCACCGGGCTCGCCAAGGCGCTGGCGCTGCGCACCGACATGCCGCAGGTCGTGGTGCCGACCACCTATGCCGGATCGGAAGCGACGCCGATCCTCGGCGAAACGGCGGGCGGCCAGAAGACCACGCAGCGCACGATGAAGGTGCTGCCGGAAACCATCATCTACGATGTCGACCTGACAATGTCGCTGCCGAAGCGGTTGAGCGCGGTGTCGGGCATGAACGCCATCGCGCATGCGGTCGAAGGACTTTACGCGAAGGAACTCGATCCGGTGATCGCGCTGCTGGCGGAGGACGGCATCCGCGCGCTGGTGAAGGCGCTGCCGGTGATCGACGAAACTCCCGACGACCGCGAGGCGCGGTCGGACGCGCTGTACGGCGCCTGGGCCTGCGGCACCGTGCTCGGCGCCGTCGGCATGGCGCTGCATCACAAGCTCTGCCACGTGCTCGGCGGCAGCTTCAACCTGCCGCATGCGGAGACGCATGCGATCGTGCTGCCGCATGTCGCCGCCTATAACCGGCGTTATGCGGGCGAGGCGATGGCGCGCGTCGCCGCCGCTATCGGCGCGCCGGACGCCGCCGCGGGCCTCTATGGCCTCAATCGCCGGCTCGGCATTCCACTGGCGCTCAGGGATATCGGCATGCCGGAAGACGGCATCGACAAGGCGGTCTCTGCTGCGGTGGCGTCGCCGTACTGGAATCCGGGCCCGGTCGAGGCCGGGCCGCTGCGGCGGCTGTTGCAGAACGCTTACGAAGGAAAAGCGCCGGAGGCGTTCTAGCGCTTGCGGCGCGACGCCTTGGCTTTCTTTTCGGCCTTCTGGCGCGCCAGAAATTCTTCGTCCAGAGTCTGGATGTTGGAAAACAGCTTGATCAGCATTTGCTTGAGCAGGCGCAACTCGCGCTCCTTCATGGTGCGGGTCGCGACATCCTCGTAATGCGAAGCGATCGGAATGATCTTCTCGGTCATCGCCCGGCCGCGTTCGGTCAGGCTGACGCTCAAGGCGCGGCCGTCGGCGCCGGAGCGGCGGCGCACGATGTATTGCTTGCGCTGCAGGGAAACCAGCAGCCGCGACAGCGTGGAGATGTCGATGCTGGTGCGTTCGGCGATGTCGCCGAGCCGCTGGTCGTCGCGCTCCCACAGCACGACCATGACGCGCCACATCGGCAGCGTCACGCCGAGCGGGGCGATATCGCGGCCGAAGGCGAGGCCGATTTTGACGCCTGCGCGGTTGAGCAGGTAGGGAACGAAATCGGCGAGCGCGAAGCGGTTCTTCATGGACCGGAGCCGGAGGATGGGCTTTTTCTCCTATCCTCAAGCGCTGAATCGCGCAAGTCGCCGCTGTAAAGCCGCGGGGTGCGCAACTCAGCGTCGGACGGCCAGCGGTCCGCAGACCCCGTAAGCGCCGTCCTGATAGAGCAGCGGCGCAATGTCGTCCCGCAGCCTGACCTGCTCGACATTGCCGAAAAACACGCTGTGGGAGCCGTGCGGCACCGCCTGCGCCTTGGCGCAGAAGATCGCGACCTGCGCGTCGCGCAGATAGGGGATGCCGAATTCGTCGTCGTCCCACTCGCCCTGCGCGAACCGTTCCGCGCTGTGCGGTTGCGCGAAGGTCCGCGACACCGCCGACTGTCCGGCGTGCAGCACGTTGACGCAGAAGCGCGGCGAGCGTTCCAGCATCTCGAACAGCCGCCCGTTGCGGTTGACGCAAACCAGCAGCGAGGGCGGGTCGAGGCTGACCGAGGTGACCGCGGTGGCGGTCATGCCGTGGCGCGCGCCGTCGAGGCAACTGGAGACCACCGAAACCGTCGCGGTAAAGCGCCGCATCGCGGCGCGGAAACTGTCGCGAAGTGGGGCTGCGTCGTCGCCCGTCATGGTGCCGGTCCTCATGGTGCCGCTCGTGCCGGCGCGGCTTGCTGTTTCGAAATTACTTGCAAATGCAAATATAAAATATCAGACTGCAAAAGTCCAGCGGATGCGGCGGCCCGTCATCTCGCATCTGCGAAGCGGCGCGTGCCGAGTGCGAAATACTTGCAATCGCAAATTAAATTCTTGACCCCGGCGGCGCGGGTGGGGCTTACTGGGAAAGGAGAGAAGCTCATGGCTTTGACGGCGGTTCACGATGCGAAAGCGGCGGCGCAGAAGCCGCCGGTGAGCGAGCTGATCGAACGCGCGCGTGAGATCGGCGCGCTGGCGCGCGAGCGGGCGCTCGAAACCGAAAAGCAGCGTCATGTGTCCGCCGATCTCGTCGGCAGGATGCGAGACGCGCAGTTGTTCCGTGTCATGCAGCCGGCGCGTTTCGGCGGCTTCGAATACGGCTATGAGGTTTTCGTCGAACTGGTCGCCGCCGTCGCGGCGGGCGACGGTTCGACCGGCTGGGTCTACAGTCTCGGCGCGGTGCATCCCTGGCTGATTGCCTGCTACCCGGAAGAGGCTCAGCAGGAAGTCTGGACCCAGGATCGCGACGCCATCGCCGCGGTGTCTTACGCGCCGACCGGCAAGGCCACCGCGGAGAAGGGCGGCTATCGTCTCAGCGGTCGTTTCAGCTTCGCGAGCGGCGTCGACAACGCCAATTGGGGTATCCTCGGCGGCATGATCCCGCTGGAAGGCGGCGCGAAGCCCGGCTTCTTTCTGATCCCGCGCACGCAATTCACCATCGACGACGACTGGTTCTCGATGGGGCTCGCCGGCACCGGCAGCAAGACCATCGTGGTCGACGACCGGTTCGTGCCGGCCTACCGCACGGTGACCTTCGCCGACATGCTGACCGGCTCCGGTCCCGGCACCGCCACCAACCCGAACCCGCTCTATCGGCAGCCGATGCTGGCCGTCGTGCCGCACTGCCTCGTCGCGCCGGCGCTCGGCATGGCGCGCGGCGCTCTCGAAGCGTTCCGGCAGCAGGCGATGGGGCGCACCACGCGCGGCGCGGTCGCCGGCGGCAACAACAAGATGACCGAATTCACCACCGTACAGATGCGCTTTGCCGAGGCCACGGCCTTGATCGACGCGGCGGAACTGATGATCCACCGCGATATCGCCGACACCTTTGCGACGGTGGCGGCCGGCAGGCAGGCGGACGTCGCCCTGCGTATGCGCAACCGGCTGACGCACTCCTTCGCGACCAAGCTGCTGACGCAGGCCGTCGATGCGCTGTTCCTCGCGGGCGGCGGTCAGGCGCTCGGCGTGCAGCATCCCATGCAGCGGTTCTGGCGTGACATCCATGCCGCCAGCTCTCACATCAGCCTCAACTGGGACTCGGTGTCGGCGATGTATGGGCAGCACGTTTTCGGGCTCGAACCGCGGGGGCAGTACTGATCCGAAGGTGGGCGGCGCCGGCGCGCCGCAAAAACACAACAAACGAAAACGGGAGGTTTCAATGAATATCGTCGTCCGATGCGCCGCGGCTCTTTGCGCCCTGTCGGCGCTCGCCATGCCGGCGCAGGCCCAGCAGTTCACGATGAAAATCTCGTCACCGACCATCAACGACGTGACGCAGCAATGGGCGAAGGAATTCGCCGCCGGCCTCAAGGCGCGCGTCGGCGACAAGATCAAGGTCGAGTTCTATCCGGCGAGCCAGCTTGGCCAGATCCCGGCCACGGTCGAGGGCGTCGCGATGGGCACCATCGAGGCGGTCGCGCCGGCGAGCGGCTTCTTCATCGGCCTCGAGCCGCGCTTCCAGGTGTTCGACGCGCCCGGCCTGTTCAAGGACATGGCGCATGCGCAGCGCGTGCTGGCTGATCCGCAGGTGCGGGCGCGGCTCGCCACCTTTGCCTCGGCCAAGGGCATGGAGATGATCGCGGCGTGGCCGCACGGCCCGATCAACCTCGTGTCGCACAAGGCGGTCCGCAAGATCGGCGATTTCCAGGGCCAGAAGATCCGCGTGCCGGGCGCTGCGCCGCTGCAGGTCAAGCCGTTCGAGGCGCTCGGCGCGCAGCCGGTGTCGATGCCGCTCGGCGAGGTGCTGTCCGCCATGCAGAACCGCACCATCGACGGCCTGATCGCCGCCGCCGCGGTGTTCACCGCGTTCAAATATTACGACGTCGCGAAGGCGATGACCCCGCTGCCGCAGTCGTTCCTGGTGGTGCCGGCCATGGCCAACAAGGCGTGGCTGAAGTCGCTCGGCCCCGAGCTTGAAAAGGCGGTCCGTGAGGAAGCGCTTGCCGCCCAGCGCAAGGTCGAGACGTTCGCCATCGACGATGTCGCGCGCACGGCGGGCGTCTGGAAGAGCCACGGCGGCGAGGTCATCACGCTGCCCGAGGCCGACGTGAAGGCCTATCTCGCCAAGGTCGAGACCATCGCTCCGGCGGTGCTGAACGCCAACCCGGCGACCAAGGGCGACTTCGAGCTCATGTCCGCCAAGGCGAAGGCGCTGAGCCAGTAGCGAATGACGGAGAAGCCGCATCTCCTCGACCGTTCGGGCGACGCGGTCGCCTGGACGGTCGAGCACGTCCTCGCGATCGCGTTGATCCTCGCGGTGCTGCTCAACGTCGTCAACGTCGTCGGCCGCTATCTGACCGGTGTGACGTTGACCGGCGGCGACGAGATCGAAATCTACATTCTGATCTGGATCGCCTTCCTCAATGCCGCGGCGGTGAGCTGGCGGCGCTCGCATTTGCGGATGGATTTGATCGTCAAGGCGATGCCACCGCGGCTGCAGCTTGCGGTCAACGCGATCGAAGCGATCGTGACGGTCGTACTGACCGCCTTCGTCGCCTGGCAGTCCTTTCTTTATGTCGAGCGCATTTTCAATCTCGGCGCGGTGAGCGATCTCGCCCGGCTGCCGACCTGGATTCCGCACAGCGCCGTCTTCATCGGCTTCGCGCTGATGGCGGTCATTGCCGTCATCAACGGCCTGTTCCGTGCCCGCCGTGCGGGCGCGAGCGACGTCTGAGCGCGCGTCATGACCTTTGCGCTCGGCATCCTGCCCGTCGTTCTTCTGCTGCTCGGCTTTCCGGTCTTTCTGGTGCTGCTCAGCGCGGTGTCGGTGGCGCTGGTGTTCTACATGCACATGCCGCTGGCGGCGCTGCATCAGAACCTGTTCGGCTCGATCAACGCTTATGCGCTGCTCGCGATCCCTTATTTTATCTACGCCGGCGAGCTGATGGGGCGCGGCTCGGTCGCCCGCCGCCTCGTCGACTTCGTGCAGGATGGCGTCGGTTCGGCGCGCGGCAGCCTCGGCGTGACGACGGTCGGTGTCGCCACCATCTTCGGCGCGATCTCCGGCGTGAGCGCCGCCGCGGTCGCGACCATCGGCAAGATCATGTATCCCTCGATGGTCAATGCCGGCTATCCGAAGCATTTCGCCGCGGGGCTCATCACCGCGGTCGGCGCCATCGACATCATCATCCCGCCCAGCATCCCGATGATCGTCTACGGCGCGGCGGCGCAGGAATCCGTGCCGCGCCTTTATGCCGCCGGCATCGTGCCGGGGCTGCTGATCGCCCTGCTGATCGGCGGTTACGTGGTGTTCCGCGCCGCGCGGGACAATTTCGGCGCGCCGGTGCCGTTCGATCTGTCGCAGTTCCTGCGCTCGACGGGACGAAGTCTCTGGGCGCTCGGCGCGCCGGCGATCATTCTCGGCGGCATCTATGGCGGCGTGTTCTCGCCGACCGAGGCGGCGGCGGTCGCCTGCGTCTATGCGATATTCGTCACGCTCGTGGTGTTCCGCGAACTGTCGGTCGGCGACATTGCCGAAGCCGCCGCCATCACGGTGCGCTTTACCTCGCAGATTCTCATCATCGTCGCCTGCGCCGGCGTGTTTGCCTGGGTGCTCACCGTCAATCAGGTGCCGGCCACGCTGGTCGGCTGGATCAAATATCTCGACGCCTCGCCGTGGCAGTTCCTGCTCGTCGTCAACGTGCTGCTGCTGGTGGTCGGCTGCTTTCTCGATCCGCTGTCCGCGATCCTGCTGCTGACGCCGCTGCTCGTGCCGGTCGCCAAGGCGCTCGGCATCGACACCGTGCATTTCGGCATCGTCTTCATGGTCAATCTGGCGATCGGCCTGTTCCATCCGCCGTTCGGCATCAATATCTTTGTCGCGCAATCGGTGCTGGGCATTCGCCTCGAAACGATCTATCGCGGCATCATTCCGTTTGTGGTGCTGTACCTCGTCGCGCTGGCGCTGATCACCTATGTCCCGGCGATCTCGCTCAGCGGCATGCGGCTGGTGTTCAACTGAGGCTCTTTGCGGCGCAGGTCGCCGCGGGTTAGTCTGCGGCGTTGGTGGAGGTGCCGGTTTGAGCGTCGTGTTTCGCGATCTGCGCTATGTGCGTGTCGAGGTGGACGATCTCGACGCGGCGACCCGTTTTGCGGCGGATATCTTCGGGTTGCAGCCCGCCGACCGCAGCGACGCGCACGCCATGTTCCGGTCCGACATGCGGAATTACGCGCTCTGCTACTCGCGGGCCGGCGACGGCAATGCGGTGGCGCTCACCGTCGCGTCGGCGGCCGATCTCGACGCCGTCGAGAAGCAGCTCACGGCGGCCGGCTACAAGCCGCGCCGTCTCACCGAGGCGGAGGCCGACGTCCGGCAGGCCAAGCAGGTCCTGGCGGTGAAGGCGCCGAACGGCGTTACCGTCGAGATCGTCTGGCGGCCGATGACCTCGGGCTGGCGCTATCACGGGCCGCGCGACGCCGGCATCGTCGGCTTTCAGGCGGTGTCGCTCGCCTGCAAGGATATTATCGCGAACGAAAAGTTCTGGACGCAGGGGATCGGCCTGCGGGTGTCGGACTGGGCCGGCGAGACCGTTTATCTCGCGCTCGACGACGCCCATCACCGCGTCGCGCTTTATCCATCCCAGCGCAATGCGCTGCTCGGCGCCACCTGGGCGGTCGAGGGCAAAGACAACATCATGGTGAACTGGTATTTTTTCCAGAAGACGCAGGTGCCGGTCGTCGCCGGGCCCGGCCGGCAGGCGGCGTCGAATGCGATGTTCGTGACGACGCGCGGCCCCGGCGGCCTGCTGATGAGCTACGCGACCGAGATGGACGAAGGTCCGCACATCGCTGCGCGCGGCCCGCGGCAGTTCGCAGGGTCCGCGCTGTCGCATTGCGCCTGGGGCTCGCCGACCGAGCAGCCGGAATTTTTGGGAGGAGACGTCCCGTGATCGAACTCAACGACGTCGTCTATTGCCGCCTCGGCACCACCGATCTCGCCGGCGCCGAATGGTACGCGATCAACATTCTCGGCCTCGAGGTCGCGGAGCGGCGCAAGGGCGCGACCTATTTCAAGTCCGACCATCGCGCGCACACGCTCTGCTATGTCGAGGGCGACCCGGAAGACCAGATCGTCGCCTTCGAACTCGGCCGCAGGGAAGACCTTCAGACCGCTGCCGCGCAGCTCGAGACGCTCGGCCACCGCGTTCACACCGGCACGCCGGAAGAATGCGAGATGCGCCATGTGCGCGAGATGATCCGCTTCAAGGATCCGACCGGCAACGTCGTCGAATTCGTGGTGCGGCCGGAAACCACCGGCCAGCGCTATCACGGCACCCGCGACGCCGGCATCACCGGCTTCTCGCATGTCGGCCTCTGCACCACGGACGCCGTGCGCGACGAGGAGTTCTGGACCACCGTCTGCAACGCGCGCGTCTCCGACCGCATCGGCGACGCGCCGCTGATGCGGCTCGGCACCATCCATCACTCGATCGCGCTGTTCCCGTTCCACAAGCCGGGCATCCAGCACATCAATCATCAGGTCGGCGGCACCGACGACATCCAGCGCAGCTTCAATTTCGTGCGCGAGCATCAGGTCAAGATCACCTTCGGTCCCGGCCGCCACCCGACTTCGTCGGCGCAGTTTCTCTATTTCACCGGCCCCGAAGGCATGACCTTCGAATATTCGACCGGCGTGCGCGAAATCCACGACGAGCCGGCCTGGCGCGACCGCCAGTTCCACTTCGCGGCGAAGGGCTTCTGCCAGTGGGGCGCCGCGCCGCAGATCGCGGCGTTCCGGGAAGACCGCTCGGCGTGACGGGCCGGCCGGCTTGCCGGCCCACGATGCCTCGCCCATAACACTCGCCGGACGGGCCAGGAGCAGGGCATGCAGACGATTGCCGGCGATCAGCATCGGGATATCCGCGAGGCGGTGCGGGCGCTATGCGCCGAATTTCCCGCCGAGTATCACCGCAAGGTCGATGCCGAGCGCGGCTACCCCGAAGCATTCGTCGATGCGCTGACCAGGGCCGGCTGGATGGCCGCGCTCATTCCGGAAGCCTATGGCGGCTCCGGCCTTGGGCTGACCGAGGCTTCCATCATCATGGAGGAGATCAACCATGCCGGCGGCAATTCCGGCGCCTGCCACGGCCAGATGTACAATATGAACACGCTGGTGCGGCACGGCTCGGAGGAACAGCGCAAGCGTTACCTGCCGAAGATCGCGACCGGCGAACTGCGCCTGCAGTCGATGGGCGTCACCGAGCCCACCACCGGCACCGACACCACCAAGCTCAAGACGACCGCCGTGAAGAAGGGCGACCGCTACGTCATCAATGGGCAGAAGGTCTGGATCAGCCGCGTCCAGCATTCCGACCTGATGATCCTGCTCGCGCGCACCACACCGCTCGATCAGGTGAAGAAGAAGTCGGAAGGCCTGTCGATCTTCCTCGTCGACATCAAGCAGGCGATGGCGAAGGGCATGACGGTGCGGCCCATCCTCAACATGGTCAATCACGAGACCAATGAGCTGTTCTTCGACAATCTGGAAATCCCGGCGGAGAACCTGATCGGCGAGGAAGGGCAGGGCTTCAAATATATTCTCACCGGGCTGAACGCCGAGCGCACGCTGATCGCGGCGGAATGCATCGGCGACGGCTACTGGTTCATCGACAAGGTCGCGGCCTACGCGAAGGAGCGCGTCGTGTTCGGCCGTCCCATCGGCCAGAACCAGGGCGTGCAATTCCCGATCGCGGAAAGCTTCATCGAGGTCGAGGCGGCGAACCTGATGCGCTTCGAAGCGTGCCGGCGTTACGACGCGGGCGAGCCATGCGGCGCGCAGGCCAACATGGCGAAATACCTCGCCGCCAAGGCGTCGTGGGAGGCGGCCAATGCCTGCATCCAGTTCCACGGCGGCTTCGGCTTCGCCGCCGAATACGATGTCGAGCGCAAGTTCCGCGAGACGCGGCTCTATCAGGTGGCGCCGATTTCCACGAACCTCATCCTGAGCTACGTCGCCGAGCACATTCTCGGCCTGCCGCGTTCGTTCTGATCGCGGCGCGGGCGAGGCGGCACCGGAATGGGCCGGCGCATCGCGGGCCGCAATGCCCATCGCCGTGGCGCGAACCTCGTGGGCAAACAACCGACGATAGCGTCAAGGAAAAGTGCGGTGCGGCCCGGCTACCGGCGCGATGCGGCTATGCGCCCCAATCGGACCGGTGCGGCTTGAAATCCCGGCGCACCGGAGTAACAATCTAGTTAATTACATAGGCGCGCACGGCGCCAGCACGGAACGAACGGGAGAAAACGCGATGAAGACCAGCGGCGAGCGCATTCTCACCACCCATGTCGGCAGCCTGCCGCGGCCGGCCGATCTTCATAAGATGACGGTGGCCAAGCAAAAGGGCGAAAAGGTCGACGAGGCGGCCTATCAGGCCAAGATCAAAGAGTCGGTCGCTGCAATCGTGCGCAAGCAGGCCGAGCTTGGCATCGACATCGTCTCCGACGGCGAGATGAGCAAGCCGAGCTTCATTACCTATATGAACGACCGTCTCGCCGGCTTCGAGATGGACACCGCCGACCGCAACCAGAGCCCCTGGGTCGGCTCGCGCGAGGTCAAGGCGTTCCCGGACTATTACGCGCCGCAACTCGCCAATGTGCACACGCGCCACGTTCACTTCATCTGCTCCGGTCCGGTGAAGTATCGCGGCCAGGCGCAGCTCAAGGCCGATCTAGAAAACCTGAAAGCCGCCCTGAAGGGCGTGAACGTCAGCGAGGCTTTCATTCCCGCGACGTCGGTGTCCTCAATCGAGGACTGGAACCGCAACCGCTTCTACAAGAGCGACGAGGAATACCTGACCGCGCTGGCCGAGGCGATCGGCGAGGAATATCGCGCCATCGTCGATGCCGGCTTCGTGCTGCAGGTCGACGATCCGCACCTCGTCACCCATTATGTCTGCCATCCCGACGAGTCGATGGAAGACTGCCGCAAGTGGATCATGCTGCGCGTCGAGGCGATCAACCACGCGCTGCGCGGCATCCCGAAGGACCGGGTGCGCTTCCACACCTGCTACGGCATCAATTTCGGCCCGCGCGTCCACGACATCGAGGCGAAATACATCGTCGACATTCTCGGCCGCATCAATGCCGGGGCTTTCTCGTTCGAGGCCGCCAATCCGCGCCACGAACACGAATGGACGAGCTGGCGCGACGCCAAACTGCCGGACGACATCATCATGATCCCCGGCATGATCACCCAGTCGAACGTCATGGTGGAGCATCCGGAGCTGGTCGCGCAGCGGCTCGGCTACTGGATCGACGCCTTCGGCCGCGAGCGCGTCATCGCCTCGACCGATTGCGGCTTCGCGAGCTTCGCGGGCAACGACGAAATCCACGACAGCATCGTCTGGGCCAAGTTTCAGTCGCTGGTCGAGGGCGCCCGCATCGCCTCGAAGCGGCGCAAGGCGGCCTGATCGGCTGCCGGACCCAACACAGAACAACACACCTCCAAGGAGCGTTCAGAAATGCCGGCACCGCGTATTCAAACCACGACAGTCGGGTCCTATCCGGTTCCGGATTGGCTTGTCGCCCTGCCGTCCGAACAGGCCGTGATCGACGCCACCCGCGTCGTCATCCACACCCAGGAAATGGCCGGTATCGATCTGGTGTGCGACGGCGAGCTGTATCGCTTCGACGTCAATCACCCCGAAACCAACGGGATGATCGAGTATTTCCTGCTGCCGATGTCCGGCGTGCGGCGCGAGATCGGTTTGGCCGAGTGGCTCAACTTCAAGAAAGAGCCCGGCATGGAATTTCGCGCCAAGCCCTCTGGCGTCGTGGTCTCCAAGCTCGGCCCCGGCTCGCTCGACCTGCCGACCGCCTGCGCGCGCGCCAAGGCGCTCGCCACCAAGCCGCTGAAGTTCACGCTGACCGGTCCGCATATGCTGGCCAAGATGGCGCTCAACACTCACTACAAGGACAAGGCGGAACTCGCCTTCGCCATCGCCGACGTGCTGGCCGAGCAGGTCAAGCACATCGACGCCCCGGTGATCCAGGTCGACGAAGCCAATCTGCCCGGCTCGCCGGAAGAATGGAAATGGGCGGCGGAGTCGATGAACCGCGTCCTGAAGGCGATCCCGACCGTTCCGTCCGTGCATCTGTGCTTCGGCAACTACGGCGGCCAGACCATCCAGAAGGGCGGCTGGGATCAGCTCATCGAATATCTCAATGCGCTGCACGTCGACCACATCGTGATGGAGAACGCGCACCGTCCGCCGCAGGAGCTCGAGGTGTTCAAGGGCCTCCGCAAGGAGATCGGCTTCGGCCTCGGCGTCGTCGACATCAAGCAGACGGTGATCGAGTCGGCCGATCAGATCGCGCGGCAGATCGAAGCCGCCGACAAGGTGCTGGGCGTCGGCCGGGTCAAATACATCCACCCGGATTGCGGTTTCTGGATGCTCAAGCGCAGCATCGCCGACGGCAAGATCCGCGCGCTGAAGCGCGGTCGCGACCTCTACGAAGGCCGTAACTAAAAGGCGGTCTTTAGAAAACAGTCTTGGCCGGCTGGGCGAGTGGCGAAAGCCTCGCCCAGTCCGGCGAGGCGCCCGAGGCAAAGCCCGGCGCGGCCAGCGAGCCGATCTGCAGACGGCCGCCGTTGATGCGCAGCCGCACGGCGCCGTGGCTCTTTTCGTAAAGATCGGGATGGGCGGCGAGAAACGCCGCCTGTTCCGTTTCCGGCAGGCCCATCATGCCGTTGACGTAGTGGTGGCCGTTGCGTTCCACATGCGTCAGCCCGATCAGGTTGATGAGCGCGATGTCCTGCTGCACGGCGAGTCCGGCCTGCGTGGTCAGATCTTCGCCCGTCATGAAATAGCGGCCGGGTGCGCCTTGCGCGTTCCATTGTGCGCAACGCGCGGCGTTCAGGATCGACTTGTACAAGCCCTTGCAGCACTTGCTGGAGACGCCGGCATAGCCGAGCGATTTCGCGCGCGGGAACACGTCGAGGCCGTCGTCGGACTCATCGATGATGACCGGCTTGACCGTCGACAGCGCGGAAATATCGCCGTCGAGCGCATGCGCGCGGGTGATCGGCTGCTCGATGAAGGCGATGCTGGCGACGAGGCGCTTGAGCGCCGGCGCTGCCGTCATCCGCCGCCACAGGTCAAGCAGTGCGCCGAGGTCGTTGTATTGCTCGTTTCCGTCGAGCGAGGTGACGTAAGGCGTCTCAATTTTGTCGAGCACCGTGGCGATCTCGGTGAGCCGTTCGAGATCGGTCCGCGGCTCTCCGCCGACCTTGAGCTTGAAATAGGTGTGGCCGTAGGTTGCGGCGACCTCTTCGAGCGACTCCGGCAGCCCGTCATTTACCTGCTTCGGGTGCCCGGCGATGACATCGACCAGTCCGACGGTGTGGCGCGCTGCGACGCTGTCCGCCGGCGAGAGCCGGCCGAGAAACGCGGCCATGTCGAAGCCGGCAAGATCGCTTGCATGGTCGCCGACATGAGCGAACCGCGCCGGGTCGATGCCGGCAAGGTTGCCGCGCATCGCGTCGTAGAACGACACGCCGGAGAGCCGGCACAAGGCGTCGAGCACGGCGCGGTCGATCTGCGCCGGACCGAAATTCGAGACCAGCCTGTTGAGGCCGTGCTTGGCGCCCGCCGCGATCTGCCCGTCATAATGCGCGGCGAAATGGCCGAAAGCGGTGTCGGCATCGCCCGCCGTATAGGCGCTGGCCGCGAGCCGCAGCGCCAGCCGCAGCTGGTCGAAATTGTCATTGTTCGACAGCGCGAGGTTCTTGTCGAACCATTTCGGCGCGAGGATTTCCGCCGCCTGACCCCAGGCCGAGCGGCCGTCCGCCGTCTCGATCCGCGCCCGCACGAAGCATTGCGGCGCCTCCGTCAGCGTCACCACGCCGAAGCGGAACGGCATGCGCAGCCGCACGTCGCGCTCGTAAAGCGCGATCTCGCGGACACGGAAAATCGGGGTCGCAGTCATGGTCTTCTCATCTGCGTCGCCGCTGCCGGGGCGGGCGCGCCCGGATGACGCAGCATCCCGGCAGGCTCCTTATATCCCATTGTTCGGCCAAGGTTCTTTTCGATTCCAGACTTTGGTCTGAGACCGTAATTGGCATCATTCGAATTTTTTGCTCGCACCGATCTAACCAGATAGTTAAACTGCTTGGCAACCTCCCGCGCGGCCATCGCAAAATAGGCCGCAACTCAGGGAGGACGAGAAAACGTCGGGAGGATCGCGTCGGATGGCCCGGATCGTGGGCGTCGATATCGCCAGGGTGGATTACCCGTTTGTCGGCGAGTTCAAGTTTTTCCGGACGCCGGAGCGGCCGACGATCCTGCTGCGCCTGACCGACGACGACGGCCGCGAGGGCTTCGGCCAGTCGGTGCCGGTCGAAAGCTGGACCTACGAAACGATTGAATCCGTCGAGACCACGCTGCGCGGCTATCTCGCGCCGGCGGTGCTTGGTGCCGACCCGCGCGATCTCGACGACATACACGCGCGCATGGAGCGCGCGATCCGGCCGTCCTTCTCGGTCGGCCAGCCGATCGCCAAGGCCGCGATCGATCTCGCCTGCTACGACCTCTGGGGCAAGCAGGTGAACAAGCCGGTGAGCAAGCTGCTGCCCGGCGGCAGCCTGACCGGAGAGAACGCGAGCGAGGTCCGCCTGAGCTGGACTGTGCAGTCGCCGACCATCGCCGGGGCGGAGAAGGCGCTCGAGCAGGGCCGCGCGCTCGGCTATTCGAATTTCAACATCAAGGTCGGCACTCCCCAGACCCCGGATTACGATCTCGAGCTGGTCCGCACGGTGATGAACTTTGCCCCGGACGGCTTCCACTGGTGCGACGCCAACACCAGCTATTCGCTCGGCACCGCGAAGCGCATGGCGCCGAAATTCGCCGACCTCGGCCTCAAGGCGATCGAGTCGCCGCTGCCGCCGAACCGCTTCCGCGACTATCAGGCGCTGAAGAAAATGGGCGCGCTGCCGGTGCTGATGGACGAAGGCATCGTGTCGCCGGTCGAGGTCGCCGAATTCATCGCGCTCGACATGTTCGATGGCATTGCCATGAAAGTCGCCCGCTGCGGCGGCTTGTGGAACGCCTCGCGCATCGCGACGCTGCTGCACGACAACGGACTTCTGCTGTACGCCTCCGGCCTGACCGATCCGGAACTGTCGATGGCGGCGTCGGCGCACTTCTTCGGCTGGGCGGGCCTTCGGCTTCCGGCCGCGCTCAATGGACCGCAGTATATTGCCGACCGCGGCACGACCGATGCGGCATTTCGCGCGCGCGGCGACCTTTTGCCGGTTCCCGGCGGTGCGGGTCTCGGTGTGACGCCGGACAGCCGTGCCTTGCGTGCGCTGGCCCCGGCCGCGCGCATGCGCGACGTTCTGCCAGCTTAACGGGTTGTTTTACCGGCACAGGGGCTTTGCTAGTCTGATGGTTAGAAACAGAAAAATGAAACTCGGTAAGGGACGATGGCGCTCGTGAGCACTTCGACGAAATCGGAAACGGAAACCACAGCCGGCGAGGGAAGCTTCGGCTTCCTGAGGAAGCTGACGCCGCTGGTGGGTATTCTCGGATTCCTGGTGGTGTGGCAGCTGGTGGTCGTCATCTACAAGATGCCGGCCTATCTGCTGCCGACGCCGACGGAGATCGCGCATGTGTTCTTCGCGCGGCTGCCGGAGCTGATCCATCACGGCTGGGTGACGGTCTACGAGATGATCGCGGGCTATGCGCTTGCGGTGGCCGTCGCGGTGCCGCTCGCCATCGCCATCACCTCGTCGCGCGCGTTCAACGAGCTGGTCATGCCGACCATGCTGTTCTTCCAGATCGTGCCGAAAGTGGCGATCGCGCCGCTGTTCCTGGTCTGGTTCGGCGTCGGCGCCACGCCGAAGATCCTCGTCGCGTTTCTCATCTCGTTCTTTCCGATCGTGATCGACGCCGCTGTCGGCCTGCGCTCGATGTCGCCGGAAATGCACGACCTCGCGCGCTCGATGGGCGCGACGCGGATGCAGGTGTTCTCGCAGTTCCGCCTGCCGACCTCGCTGCCTTACCTGTTTTCGGGCCTGAAGGTGGCCGCGACGCTCGCGATCGCCGGCACGGTGGTCGGCGAGTTCGTCGGCGCCGACCGCGGCCTCGGCTATCTGCTGCTGGTCACCAATTCCAATCTCGAAACGCCGATGATGTTCGCCACCATCGTGGCGCTGACCGCCATCGGCTTCGTCTTCTATTACATGGTCGAGCTGCTGGAGAACTTCCTTATCCCGTGGCACGTCACCCATCGCGTTCGCGAGGAGGCGGGCACCATGTGAGGCTAACCGCGGCCAGGCGACCGGCCGCGGGCGGGGTACGACAACAACGAAGCTTTATTCTCAGGGAGGAATGACAATGAAGGCTACCAGGACGTCACTGCTGATGGCTGCGCTCGCGGCCGCGACAGTGCTGGCATCCGGCATCACTGCCCAGGCTGCCGACAAGTTCCAGTTCCGTCTGAACTGGACGCTCTACGGCGAGCATGCGCCGTTCTTCGTCGCGCTCGACAAGGGCTTCTACAAGGAAGAAGGCCTCGACGTCGAAATCCTCGAAGGCAGCGGCTCGACCACCGTGGCGCAGCTCGTCGCCAACGGCACCAACCCGGTCGCCTATGTCGACGCGGCCACGATGATGCGCGGCGTCAATGCCGGCATGCCGATCAAGGCGGTCGGCGTCTCGCTGCAGGAAAGCCCGATGTCCTTCATCTACCGCGCCGATGCCGCGCGGCCGACGAAGGTCGAGGAGATCAAGGGCAGCCGTATTGCGATCACCGCCGGTGACGCGAGCCTCGCGATCTTCACCGCCTTCATGGGCAAGCTGAACATGAAGCTCAGCGACGTTCAGATGATCACGGTGCAGAACCCGCAGGCCAAGGAGCAGGCCGTGCTGAACAAGCAGGCCGACGCGCTGCTCGGTTACTTCATGGACCAGGGCCCGCGCATGCAGCTCAAGACCGGCGTGAAGATGGGCTGGACCCGTCTCTACGACATGGCCGGCGTCACGACGCTGTCGAGCGCCATCATCGTCAACAACGACTGGGCCAAGGAAGCCAAGAACCAGGACATCCTGCGGCGCTTCCTGCGCGCCTCGCAGCGCGGCTGGGAGTACACCGACAAGCACCGCGAGGAAGCGTCGAAGATCTTCCTGAAACACGCTCCGGCGTTCAACATGGAGATCGCGCTGCTCGAGGTGAACGGCACCATGACCATCATCCACACCAAGCACACCAAGGGTAAGGCGATGTTCTGGTCGGCCAAGGAAGACTGGCAGGAGAGCCAGGACCTGCTCCAGAAGTACGCCAAGATGGCTGAGGTGAAGGACGTCGGCAAATACTACACCAACGAGTATTTGTCAGAGGCGCCCTATATGCCGAAGAAGTAACGTCAATTGCCGGTGTCTTCCCCGCGGCCCGTCCGCGGGGAGGGCGCCGGTTTCGTTTTCGGGATTGTGTGACGCTATCGGGACCAAAACGCGATGAGTGAGCCCTACATCCGGCTGCATAACGTCGGAAAGACCTATCAGACCAAGAACGGCACGATCGACGCCTGTTCCGACATCAATCTCGACATCAAGGATTCCGAATTCGTCGCCATCGTCGGCCCGTCGGGTTGCGGCAAGACCACCATCATGAAGATGGTCGCGGGCCTGCAGCCCTACACATCGGGCACCATCACGGTCGGCGGCAAGAAGGTCGAAGCGCCGCAGACCGACGTCGGCGTCGTGTTCCAGGAAGCCATCATGCTCGACTGGCGCGACGTGTTCGAGAACGTCATGCTGCAGGTCGACATCCGCAAGATGGATCGGAGCAAATACGAGCCGGTCGCGCGCGACCTTCTGGAGCGCACCGGCCTCGCCGGCTTCGAGAAGAAAAAGCCTTATGAGTTGTCCGGCGGCATGCGCCAGCGCGTCTCGATCTGCCGCGCGCTCGTCCATAACCCCAAGATGCTGCTGATGGACGAGCCGTTCGGCGCGCTCGACGCGCTGACCCGCGAGCAGATTTCGATGGACATCCAGCGGCTGTGGATGGAAACGCGCAAGACCGCGCTGCACATCACCCACAGCATCCCGGAAGCGGTGCTGCTCGCCGACCGCGTTGTGGTGATGGGGCCGCGCCCCGGCCGCATCGTCGAGGTGATCGAGATCGACCTGCCGCGGCCGCGCCGGCTCGATCAGCTGTCGCCGAAGTTCGGCGAATATTCGACGCAGATCCGCAACATCTTCAAGTCGAAGGGCGTGCTGGCGATGGATTGAGTCGCGCTTGCGACTCGTGCGGTCCCTCTGAGACTAAATCTCCGTCATGCCCGGCCTTGTGCCGGGCATCCACGTCTTGGTGGCATGATAAGAAGGAAGTCGTGGATGGCCGGGACAACAGGGCGTTCACGCCCGTCTTCGACGGGCTATGCCCGGCCATGACGGCAATAGGCAGGCGCCGCCGCTTACTTCTCGACGAAAGCCTTCTCGATCACGTACTGACCCGGATCGTTGCTCGATCCTTCCTGGAAATTGCGCTCCTTGAGGATCGCAACGAGGTCGGTCAGCATCGCCGGGCTGCCGCAGATCATCACGCGGTCATGCGCGGCCTCGATCGGCGGCAGGCCGGTGTCGGCGAACAGCTTGCCCGTGGTGATCAGGTCGGTCAGCCGGCCGCGGTTCTGGAACGGCTCGCGCGTCACGGTCGGGTAATAGATCAGCTTGTCGGAGACGAACTCGCCGAGGAACTCGTGCTTCGGCAGTTCCTCGGTGATGAGCTGGTTATAGGCCAGCTCCGCCACCATGCGGCAGCCGTGCAGCAGCACGACCTTCTCGAACCGCTCGTAGGTCTCGGGGTCCTTGATGATGCTCAGGAACGGGGCGAGGCCGGTGCCGGTCGCCATCAGATAGAGGTTGCGGCCGTCCAGCAGGTTGTCGTGCACCAGCGTGCCGGTCGGCTTGCCGTTGACGAGGATGTTGTCGCCGACCTGCAGGTGCTGCAGGCGGGAGGTGAGGGGGCCGTCCTGCACCTTGATCGAGAAGAACTCGAGCTGCTCCTCGTAATTGGCGCTGGCGAGGCTGTAGGCCCGCAGCAGCGGCCGGCCTTCCACTTCGAGGCCGATCATCGCAAACTGCCCGTTGCGGAACCGGAAGCCGGAATTCCGCGTCGTGGTGAAGCTGAAAAGGCTGTCCGTCCAATGATGTACGGAGGTCACGACCTCGTTGCTCAGGCTGCTCATGGGCTGTGGTTGACCCTGGATTTCGTTGACGACGGGGTATCACAGTTATATAACTAACTAGATAATTATTCAAGGGTGAAGTCAGTGGCAACGATGCCGGTGGTGAATTTGCCGACGCGCGAGGGCCGCACGGAGGCCTATCGCCTGCGCGGCCCGCAGTCATGGAATGGTAACGGTCAGCACAAGTTCGATCGCATCGCGCTCGCCGCCGCCCATGTCGTCGCCGATCCCTTCGTCGATAACGACCCGTGGGTGACCCCGGCGATCGACTGGGACCAGACCATCGCCTACCGCAAATATCTGTGGAGCCTCGGTCTCGGCGTCGCCGAGGCGATGGATACTGCACAGCGCGGCGGCGGCCTCGACTGGCCGAACGCGCTGGAGCTGATCCGCCGCTCGGTCGAAGCGGCGAAGGAGACGCCGGGCGCCGTGGTGTTCTCCGGCGTCGGCACCGACCAGCTCGCGCCGGCCTCGTCGCTTTCCATCGACGACGTGATCCGCGCTTACGAAGAACAGATTTCCGCGGTCGAGGCGGTCGGCGGCCGTATCGTGCTGATGTCGAGCCGCGCGCTGGTCGCGGCGGCGAAATCGCCGGACGATTACGCCAAGGTCTATGACCGCATTCTCGGTCAGGTGCGCGAGCCGGTCATCATCCACTGGCTCGGCGACATGTTCGACCCCGCGCTCAAGGGTTACTGGGGCAGCGACGACCATCTCAAGGCGATGGACGTTTGCGTCGATATCATCACCGACAACGCCGCCAAGGTCGATGGCATCAAGCTGTCGCTGCTCGACAAGGGCCACGAAATCCGCATGCGGCGGAAGTTGCCGCAGGGCGTGCGTTGCTACACCGGCGACGACTTCAACTTCGCAGAGCTGATTGCCGGCGACGAGCAGGGCTTCTCGCACGCGCTGCTCGGCATCTTCGATGTCATCGCGCCGGCGGCCTCCGCCGCGCTCGCCGCCCGCGCCCGCGGCGACCACGACGCCTACTGGAAGATCTTCGAGCCGACCGTTCCGCTGTCGCGCCATATCTTCAAGGCGCCGACCCGATTCTACAAGACCGGCGTGGTGTTCCTCGCTTATCTCAACGGCCACCAGAAGCACTTCCTCATGATCGGCGGACAGCAGAGCGCGCGCTCACTGTTGCATCTGGTCGAAGCCTTCAAGCTCGCCGACGCCGCGGGCCTGATCCGCGACCCGGACCTTGCCGCGTCGCGGCTCAACGACGTCATGCGCACGCACGGCGTGGCGTAAGGGAAGACCATGGCGGTTCGCGTCATCACCGCGGATGAAGCCGCAAAGCTGGTGTCCGACAATGACACCATCCTGATCGGCGGTTCGGGCGCGGGCCATTCCGTTCCGGATACGTTGATTGGCGCGGTGGCCAAGCGCTTCAAGGCGGAAGGCACGCCGCGCAACATCACCACCGTGCACCCGGTCGGCCTCGGCGACCGCGCCGAGCGCGGCGTCGGCCATCTCGCCCACAAGGGCCTGTTGAAGCGCGTCGTCTGCGGCACGCTGGTCGATTCGCCGCCGGTCGAGCGCATGGCGGCGGCCGACGAGATCGAAGCCTATACGCTGCCGCAGGGCTGCCTCTCGCAGTTGACCCGCGAAATGGCGGCGGGCCGTCCGGGCCTCGTCAGCCATGTCGGCCTCGGCACCTTCGTCGATCCGCGCCACGGCGGCGGCCGTCAGAGCAAGCTCGCCAAGGACGATCTCGTTGAACTGATCACCGTCGGCGGCAAGGAATACCTGTTCTACAAGCCGTTTCATGTCGACGTCGCCTTCATTCGCGGCACCACCGCGGACGAGGACGGCAACATCACGATGGAACACGAGGCGGTGTTCGGCGAGATGATCTCGATGGCGCAGGCCGCGCGCCGCTGCGGCGGCATCGTCATCGCGCAGGTCAAGCGCATGGCGCTGGCCGGCACGCTGCCGCCCAAGCAGGTGAAAATCCCCGGCATGCTGGTCGATGCGATCGTCGTCGATCCCGATCAGACCCAGACCTATTTCACCGTTCACGATCCGGCCTATGCCGGCGAGATGAAGGTGCCGCTGACCAGCATCGCCGCGCTGCCATTCTCGCCGCGCAAGGTGATCGCGCGCCGCGCCGCGCTCGAGCTGTTTCCCGGCGCGATCTGCAATCTCGGCTCCGGCGTCTCGACCGGCATCGCCTCGATCTCGGCGGAAGAAGACACGCTGGACGCCGTGGTGCTGACCAACGAGCAGGGCCTGATCGGCGGCGCGCCCGCGACCGGCAACGAGCCGGGCGCGGGCCGCAACTACATGGCGATGGTCGACCAGCCCTATCAGTTCGATTTCTACGACGGCGGCGGCCTCGATCTCGCCTTCCTGTCGTTCGCGGAAGTCGACGAGGCGTGCAACGTCAATGTCAGCCGGTTCGGCGGCCGCATCGTCGGGCCGGGCGGCTTCATCAACATCAGCCAGAACGCCAAGACCATCGTGTTCAGCGGCACCTTCACCGCGGGCGGATTGGACATCAGCTGGCCTGATGGGACGACCAGGATTGCGCGCGAGGGCAAGGAGAAGAAGTTCGTCGCCGCCGTCGAGCAGGTCAGCTATTCCGGCCCGCTCGCCGCGCAGAACGGCCAGCGCGCGCTCTACATCACCGAGCGCGCGGTGTTCCGCCGTAACGAGGCGGGCCGCCTCGAGCTGATCGAGATCGCGCCGGGCATCGACGTCGCGCGCGATATCGTCGCGCAGATGGCGTTCCGTCCGGACATCGCGGCGAACCTGAAAACAATGGACGGGCGGATTTTCCGGCCCGAACCGATGGGGCTGTCTGCTATAATCGAGGCAAACCGGCGTCCCGCGCGCTCCGCGCGGTTCGAACGCCTCAAAGGGGGAGCCTTCTGATGCCGCTCGCAGCCTCGTC
Organism: Pseudolabrys sp.; assembly: GCF_050250095.1. NCBI lineage: Bacteria > Pseudomonadati > Pseudomonadota > Alphaproteobacteria > Hyphomicrobiales > Xanthobacteraceae > Pseudolabrys > Pseudolabrys sp. The sequence goes on from NZ_JBFWPH010000004.1 coordinate 103,414, forward strand.
GAAATCGAAAAAGGGCGGCGGCCCGACCAAAGGCAAAACCCGCCTTGAGCCGGTGCGCGATGCCGAACGCACCCAGCAGATGATCCTGAACGCGGCGGAGGTCGAGTTCGCCAGCAAGGGCCTCGCCGGCGCGCGCGTCGACGTGATCGCCGATCAGGCTGGCGCCAACAAGCGCATGCTCTACTACTACTTCGGCTCGAAAGAGGATCTCTACCTCGCCGTGCTGGAGCGCGCCTATATCGCGATGCGCCAGACCGAGCGTGAGCTGAACCTGACGCATCTCAAGCCGCTCGAGGCGATCCAGCGGCTGGTCGAGTTCAAGTTCGACTATTGCCAGGCGCATCCGCTGATGATCCCGCTCTTGGCCGGCGAGAACGTGCTGGGCGCGAAATATCTCAAGCGTTCGCGCAAGCTGCGCGACATGAACCTGTCGCTGGTCGAGGTGATCCGCAAGATTCTCGACGCCGGCGTGGTGGAAGGCACGATCCGCCCCGGTCTCGATCCGCTGCATCTCTATCTGTCGATGTCGGCGGAAAGCTACTTCTACTTTTCCAACGCGACCACGCTCTCTGCGACCTTCGGGCGCAACCTGTTGAGCGAGGCCGAGCAGCAGATCCGCCGCAAGCACTGCGTCGACGTGATCCTGGCTTACGTCAGGGCAAAATAGAAAGGCGCCGGGCTTGTCGCCCGGTGACGAAAGGGAGAAACGATGAAGTTTGGCGATTACCCGAAGGCTGGCTCCCTCGACGGCGTCACCGGTTTCCGCAACTACGTGAACTCGCTCGGCCTCGACATGCCGTGCGACGACATCGTCGCGCATGGTCCGCAGTCGCCGCTCGCCCAGCCGCTCGAAGTCGACGGCATGAAGATCGGTCACCGTCTCGCGGTGCATCCGATGGAAGGCTGGGACTGCGAACGCGACGGCCGCCCTTCGGATAATGCGCGCCGCCGCTGGCGCCGCTTCGGACTGTCCGGCGCCAAGATGATCTGGGGCGGCGAGGCCTGCGCGGTGCGGCTCGACGGCCGCGCCAATCCCAAGCAGCTCGTCATGACCGCCGAGAGCCAGAGCGACATCGCGAAGATGCGCGAAGGCGTCATCGAGGGGCACAAGGAAGCGACCGGCGAGGACGGCGACGACGTTATCATCGGCCTGCAGCTCACGCATTCCGGCCGCTTCTGCAAGCCGAACGACAACACCAAGTTCGAATCGATCATCGCTTATCATCACCCGCTGCTCGACAAGAAGTTCGGCGTGCCGGCCGACCGGCAGCCGATCACCGACGACGAGATCAAGCGGCTGGTCGAGGACTTCGTGGTGGCGGCGAAGCGCGCGCAGGCCTGCGGCTTCCAGTTCGTCGACATCAAGCATTGCCACGGCTATCTGGCGCACGAGTTCCTGAGCGCCGTCGATCGCCCCGGCCCATATGGCGGCAGCCTCGAGAACCGCACGCGCTTCCTGCGTGAAGTCGTCGAGGGCATCCGCGCCGAGGCGCCGGGTCTCAAGATGGGCGTGCGGCTCTCCGCCATCGACTCGCTGCCGTTCAAGCCGGACCCGGCGCTGTCGCAGCCCGGCAAGCTCGGCCCCGGCATTCCGGAAGATGCGAAGCTCCCGTACCGTTATGCCTTCGGCGGCAATCCGGACAATCCGCTCGAATACGATCTCACCGAGCCGAAGGCGTTCCTTGAGATTTTGCGCGGCCTCGGCATCCACCTCGTCAACATCACGCTGGCGAGCCCGTACTACAATCCGCACATCATCCGTCCGGCGCTCTATCCGCCGTCGGATGGCTATCATCCGCCGGAGGATCCCTTCATCGGCGTCATGCGTCACCTCGAAGTGGTGCGCGACCTCAAGAAGGCGTTCCCGGACATGTGCTTCATGGGCAGCGGCTACACCTACCTGCAGGAGTTCTTCCCGAACGTCGCGCAGGCGGTGGTGCGGCAGGGCTGGGTCGACCTCGTCGGCATCGGCCGCCTCGTGCTCGCTTATCCGGATGTGCTGCACGAAATCCTGAAGGGCACCCAGCCGAACAAGAAGCGCTATTGCCGCACCTTCTCGGACTGCACGACCGCGCCGCGCAACGGCATCGTGTCGGGCTGCTATCCGCTCGACGCGCACTACAAGAAGACGCCGGAGTTCAAGCAGCTCACGGCCGTCAAGAAGGCGATGTAGGCGGCGGCCATGTCCGCCGTCCGGCAGATTGCGCTGATCGGCACCGGCATCATGGGCGCGCACATGGCGCGCCGGCTGGCGCAGGCCGGCTTTTCCGTGACGGTGTGGAATCGCGACCGCGCCAAGGCCGCAAAGCTGACGGAGTTCGGCGTTTCGATCGCCGACAGTCCGTCGGCGGCCTGCGCAACGGCCGACGCCGTCATCGTCATGCTGAGCAACGGTCCGGTCGTCGAAGAGGTCATGTTCGGCAAGGACGCGACCGGCCGCGTGCCGTTCGAAGCGATGAAGCAGGGCGCGGCGCTCGTCGTCATGAGTTCGATTCCCGTCGAAAGCTGTCAGGCACAGGGCCAGCGCGCCGCGGCGCGCGGCATCGGTTATCTCGATGCGCCGGTGTCGGGCGGCGAGCCGGGCGCACGCGACGGCACGCTCGCCATCATGGCGGGTGGCGAGCGCGGCCTTGTCGAACGTCTGGCGGAGATGTTCGCCGCGATGGGCCGCGTCACGTCGATCGGTCCGGTCGGCACCGGGCAGATGACCAAGCTCGCCAATCAGATCATCGTCGGCGGCACCATGACGGCGGTGGCCGAGGCGCTGCATTTCGCGGTGAAGGGCGGGGCGGACGCCGCCGCCGTGCGGCAGGCACTGATGGGCGGCTTCGCCGACTCCAGGATCCTCAACATCCACGGCGAGCGCATGATCGCCCGCAATTTCGTGCCCGGCGGCCCGGCGGAATATCAGCTCAAGGACATGCGCACCGCGCAGGCGCTCGCCGCCAAGTCCGGCCTGCATTTCACTCTGCTCGACACCGTGATCGGCATGTTCTCGCAACTGATCGACCGCATCGGCACCGGCAACGACGTTTCCTCGATTCTGCGGGAAGTCGAGCACCGCGCCGGCGGCGACACGGCAAAGAAGAAGGCTCCGTAATGGCGCGCGTCACTCTCACCGTCGCGGACGGCATCGGTCATATCCTGCTCGACCGGCCCGACAAGATGAACGCCATCACTCCGGCGATGACCGAGGAATTGCAGCGCGTCTGCAAGGAAATCGACGACAACAAGGATGTGCGCGTCGCCACCATCATGGGCGCGGGCGATAAAGCGTTTTCCGCCGGCAGCGACCTCAATATTCTCGCCGACCTCACCGACGTCATGGCGTTCCGCGACCGCATCGAATACGCGGCGGTGGTGCGCAACATCCGCAAGCCGGTGATCGCCGGCCTGAAAGGCTGGGTGCTCGGCGGCGGCATGGAAATGGCGATCGCGGCGGACATTCGCATCGCCGGCCGCAGTGCGAAGATCGGCGGTCCCGAAGTCACGCGCGGCTGGATCGGCGGTGGCGGCGCGTCGCAGATGTTGCCGCGTCTGGTCGGCGTCGGTCAGGCGATGAAGATGCTGCTGACCGGCGAGCCGGTCGACGCCGAAACGGCGCTGCGCATCGGCCTCGTCGAAGAGGTGGTCGAGGATGCGCAGGTCGTCTCGCGCACGATCGCGCTGGCGGCGAAGATCGCCTCGCTGAGCCCGGTCGCGACCCAGGCGGTGAAGGCCGGCATCCGCGCCGCGCTGTCGATGTCGCTGGAGCAGGGCCTGCGCTACGAGAACGAGCTGCACACCATCTGCATGTCGGACAATGCGCGCCACGAAGGCATCAAGGCGTTTCAGCAGAAGCGCGAGGGGAAGTTTTGACCGCGGCAAGCCACGCTGCGACTTTGCTATCCTCTCGTCGTCATCGCCCGCGAAGGCGGGCGATCCAGTACACACGATAGATTCAGTAGTTTACTGGATGCCCCGCCTGCGCGGGGCATGACATTGGGCGTTCTACCCCACCGTCAGCGTCACTTTCCCGAGCGGACCGAAATCGGCGCCGTAGCGGCCGGGTTGCAGCATCACCGGCGTGGTGCAGGTGCCGGTGGTCACGATCTGACCGGCTTTGAGGCCGCCGGCCGGCAGCGGCTGCGCGTTCGCCAGCGCCATCACGGCAGCGAGCGGGTCTCCGAGAATCTTCGAAGCCTTGCCGTATTCGATGGTGGTGCCGTCATAGGCCAGCGCCACCTCGATGCTGTCGAGATTGACGCCGCGCCAGTCCTTCGCGGGCTTACCTGCGATGAACGCGCCGTTGCCCATGTCGTCGGCGAGTTTCAGCAGGTCCGGGGCGTCGGCCGGCCAGCGGCAGTCCGCGATTTCCATCGCGGGCACGATCGCGGCAATGGCGGCTTCGATCTCGGCGCGCTCGTAAGGCCTGTCGCGCTGCGGCAGGTCGCGGCCGAGCAGGAACGCCGTCTCGCATTCGAGCAGCGGCACTAGGTGGTCGCTCAGCGCGACGGATGCAGGCGAGGCATGAAAGAACGGTGCGAAGATCGCGCCCGCCACCGGCCTGTCGCTGCGATAGTCCTTCTGCTGCTCGGCGCCGAGCGCCGTCACCTTCCAGGCCCGCACCGCGCCGCCCGCAAGCACCGCCAGTTCGTCCTGCACGCGATAGGCGTCCGCGACGTTGGCGATCCTGTCGCGCCACGGCGCGGCGTCGAGCACCGCCGCATGGGCGCGGTGATCGGCCAGCAGCGCGGCGAGGGGTTCGCTCATTGGCCCGGTTCGGCGCTGAAATACTTTTCGAACTTGTCCGGCTTGCCGTCGAAGTCCTTGGCGTCGGCCGGCGGGTCTTTCTTCTCGGTGATGTTCGGCCAGTCGCTGGCATATTTGGCGTTGAGTTCGAGCCACTTCTCGAGGCCGTCCTCGGAGTCCGCCTTGATCGCCTCGGCTGGACATTCCGGCTCGCAGACGCCGCAATCGATGCATTCGTCGGGATGGATGACGAGCATGTTCTCGCCCTCGTAGAAGCAGTCCACCGGACACACCTCCACGCAATCCATGTATTTGCACTTGATGCAGTTCTCGGTCACGACGTAGGTCATCGCTATTCTCTCTCGACGTATGAACGGGCGTCAGCGCTTGGGTGCAACGCCCAGGAATTCCATCATCAGCTCGAGCTGGCCGTTCAGCATGTGCTTGCCGAAGTGGGTGGTATAGCCGCGGTCCTTGGCGGCGATCAAAAGCGGCGTCATGTCCGGCTTCATCACCACCTCGGCGACCAGCGAGGTCTTGTCGACGCTCGACAGGTCGAACGAATGGCCGTCGTCGGCTTTCAGGCCGAGGGAGGTGGCGTTGACCACGGTGTCGAAGCCGGAGGCGTTCGCGCTGCCGAGCGACACCTTGCAGTTCGGAAACGCCTTGGCGACGCCGGCGACGAGCTTCTCGGCTTTCGAGCGGGTGCGGTTGTGAATGGTGATCGAGGCAGCGCCGGTCGCGCCGAGCGCGTAGGAGAGGGCGGTGCCCGCGCCGCCGGCGCCGGCGATGTAGAAGTTTTTCCCCTTCACCTGATGGCCGTGCGACAGCAGACCGGCGACGAAGCCGCGGCCGTCGAGCAGCGTGCCGACGAAGCGGCCGTCCGGCTCGCGGCGCACGGTGTTGACCACCTGCGTATAGGCGCCGTCCTCGACCAGTTCGTCGCACAGCTGCGCCGACTCCTGCTTGTGCGGAGCGGTGATGATGAAGCCCTTGAGATTGACGATCGACTTCAGCCCGGCCCAGCCGCGGGGCAGGTCGTCGCGCAGGATGTGGACCGGCAGGCAGACCGCGTCGATCTTGTGCTCGGCGAAATAGTCGTTGAACGCCATCGGGGTGCGGACATGGGCGATCGGGTCGCCGATGATGGCGTAGAGGTCTGTCGTTCCGGTGATCATGTGAGGGCCTTAACTACCTAGTTAGATATCATACGGCGAGGCATCGCCACGGTCAATTGGCGCTGCAGGCGGCGGGTTTCCTGCGCCGGACGGGGCGGCTCCCGGGCGGCAGCCGGGAAGCGGCCGGCCGCGCGAGGCGCGCGATCATCATTCCTGATCGCTCGCACGATATTGGCAGCGCCCGCCGACGGCGCGTTTGCGTCAGACTGCCTTTCGCGAATCGAAACCTGCGGCAAGCCTGCATCGAACCTTGCCGCAGCTTTGCACATCGCGAACAAGAGCACGGCCAGCAGCGCTTCAAGGAGCACTTCGGATCGTGTCTTGGTTTCAACGCGGCTGCGATTATGTGAGACTGTAACGGCAGGGTTTCGGCGAGGATACGACCATGGCGAGTGCGGACACCACCGAGACTGGACACGACGAACGGCCGAGCATCGCACGCGAGCGATTTCTCGGCGCGATGGGTCGCGTGTTTTCGTCGGTGTCGATTGTCACGACCGACGGTCCGGCGGGGCGCTTCGCCATCACCGTGAGTTCGGCAGGCTCGGCCTCGGCCGATCCGCCGCTGGTGCTCGCCTGCATCCAGCGCCGCTCGCCGGTCAATGCCGCGATCGCGGCGAACGGTGTGTTCAGCGTCAACGTTCTCGCGGTCGGCCATGAGCATCTCTCGGACAATTTCGCCGGCCGTCCGCGCCAGGGCGCGCCGTTCGATTTCGAGGCGGCCGAATGGGCGACGTCGAAGACCGGAGCGCCGCTCCTGAAGGGTGCGGTCGCCGCGTTCGATTGCATCGTGCATTCGACGCACGAGGCCGGCAGCCACACCGTGTTCTTCGGCCGCGTGCTCGACATCGTCGAGGCCGAGGACTCCACGCTGATTTACGGCCAGCGCTCCTACACCCAGCCGCTGACGACGAAATCCTGAGATTGAAATCAGCCGGCCTTGGCCGCCTGCGGCCGGTCGATCAGGCTGACATGCGCGGCGACGACGCGCCAGCCGTCGGCGAACCTCACCCAGCTCTGCATCTGGCGGCCGATCTTGCCCGGCACGGTGTCGCGCTCGAACAGCGTCGACGCCACCGCGAAGTCGCGGCCAAAGGTCGTGATCGCCGTGCGTGAGAGTTTGCGCGCGAGTCCCGCGGAGGGCCGCGCGGCGCGGAACGCCGCGATCTCGTCGTAGCCGTAGAGATTCTCGCCCATGCCATAGCGAATGGTGCGCGGGTCGTCGCGGAACGTGGCGTCGAGCGTTTCAACGTCGTTCGTCACCAGCGCCTGCTCATAACGCAAGAAGGCCGCCGTCACCTCGGCGACCACCTCGGGCAAATCGATGTCCAGTTCGCGTTCCATCCGGCTCCCCATAGTGCACGGGCGCGCGGGGTAACCGCGCGCCCGTCCATTGAATAGGCGATCCGGAACGGGAAGTCCCGCGCGAACGGAATGGCGCGATCAGGACTGCCGGGGGCCGCGGATTTCCTGAAGCGTCTGCTCGATCCGCCGCCAGTTCCTGGCTTCTTCTTGATTGCCGTTCTTCTCGAACTCGCGCGCCCGCTGCGCCGCCTCGGCGAGCGATTTCTCGCCATGCGCGGCATAGAGACTGTGCGCGTATTCGCGAATATCGGTGCTTTGCGCTGTGGTTTTCGCAGTTGCCATGCTCCACCTCTCGTTGTGGCGTGAGTGGCGCGGCGGCGGTGCCGCCGCTCGGTGTCCGGATATTCGACGCGGCAAAACCGGCGATTTGATGGAAACGCCGAAATGGTTGCGATGCGATACGCATGGTGCGCAGCACTGTCCTGCCGCTCTTGCGTCTTGCGCCGGATTGTTGCCTATCGAACCGGCAGTGCAATGAAGACGGGCAGGGGCCGGACATGAGCACGGTTGCAAGCGTCGTTGTCGACCTCGTCGAACTGAAATTCGACAAGCCGCTTGGCGGTTCCGGGGTCACCGGCGTCGATATCGTTTTCGCCGAGGTCAAGGACAGCGACGGCCGTGCGGGCCTCGGCTTCAGCTATGTGATCGGCGGCGGCGCCGGCGCGCGCATCGCCAGCCTCGCACAGACGCTGGCCGGGCAATTCCTCGCCGGCAAGCCGTGCAAGCCCCCGGCCGAACACTGGGCCGACATCAAGAAGAGTTTCAACCGCACCGGTGACGGGCCGAACCTGCTGGCGCTTGCCGCGCTCGACGTCGCGAACTGGGATCTCAAGGCACATCAGGACGGCGTGCCGCTTTGCGTGGCGCTCGGTGGCGCGCCGGCTCCGGTGCCGGTCTATGCGAGCGGCGGCTTCAGTCCGGCCGCGCCGCCGGAAGCGTCGGCGGAGCTTGCCGCCCGTTATGTCGCGCAGGGCTATCGCGGCGTGAAGCCGCGCGTGAATGTTGTGCCGGAGGACGCGCGGGTGCTTGCAGCCGTCCGCCGCGCCATCGGCGATACGGCGCAACTGATGACGGACGCCAACGAAAAAGGTTCGGTCGATGCCGCGGTGCGCCTGCTCGAATGCGCCGCCGACCAGGGCGCCGCTTTCGTCGAGGAGCCGCTGCCGTCGGGCGATGTGCTCGGTTATCGCGCGCTCGCAGCGCTCGCCGGGGCCACGCCGATTGCGACCGGCGAGCATATGCAAGGGCACGATCGTTTTGTCGCCGCGATGGCGGATGGCTATGCCCGTTACATCCAGCCCGATCTCGCGATGGCCGGCGGGCTGACGCCGGCGCTCGCGGTCGCGCGTCATGCCGCGGCCCACGGCATCGTCGTCGCGCCGCATTTCCTGCCCGGCCTGTTCGTGCATCTGGCCGGCAGCTTCGGCGGCGAATTGCTGCTCGAGGAATTCCCGCTGATCGAGAGTGCCCTCGAAGGCTGGCCGCCGCTCGACAGCGGTGGGACGATGACGCCGCTGGCCGCGATCGGCCACGGGCTGCGCCGCAAGCGATAGTCCGGCGATCGCGCCTGCCCATCGCTCACCGTGACTTGCCAGCCGTCGCTCGTCTTGTCCCACCGGCGCGCGGCTGCCATTCTCGCACCAAGAAGAACGGATGCGCGCCGTGCATCCGTCACGCGGGGGAAATGTGCACATGTCTGCGAAAGTCTCCGAGAAACTGTTCGCGACCACCGTGGTCGGCAGCTATCCGCAGCCGGACTGGCTGGTGAACCGCGAGATGCTGTCGAAAGTCGTGCCGCGCGTGCGCCTGAAAGAGATCTGGCGTGTGCCGGAGGCGTGGCTCGAGCAGGCGCAGGACGACGCCACCGTGGTGGCGATCCGCGAGCAGGAAGCCGCCGGCATCGACGTCATCACCGACGGCGAGATGCGCCGCGAAAGCTATTCGAACCGCTTCGCCACCGCGCTCGAGGGCATCGATATCGACAATCCCGGCATGGTGAAGTCGCGCGCCGGCACGATGACGCCGGTGCCGCGCGTGGTCGGCAAGGTGCGCCGCCGCGGCCCGGTTGAAATCCGCGACATGGAATTTCTGCGCGCCCATACCGACCGCGCCGCGAAGATCACGCTGCCGGGGCCGTTCACGATGGCGCAGCAGGCGCAGGACGAGTTCTACAAGGACCCCGAGGCGCTGGCGATGGACATGGCGGCCGCCGTCAACGCGGAGATCCACGATCTCGTCAAGGCGGGCGCCGACGTCATTCAGCTCGACGAGCCGTGGGTGCGGCAGAACCCGGACATGGCGAAGCAGTTCGCCGTCAAGGCGATCAACCGCGCGCTCGAAGGCGTCACGGTGCCGACCGCCATTCACCTGTGCTTCGGTTACGCCGCCGTGGTGCCCGGCTCGAGCAAGCCGGCCGGCTATGCGTTCCTTGCCGAACTCGCCGACACCACGGCCGGCATCATTTCGATCGAAAGCGCGCAGCCGAAACTCGACCTCGGCGTATTGAAGGATCTCGCGCCGAAGCAGGTGATGCTCGGCGTCATCGATCTGTCGGATCCGGCTGTGGAAACACCACAGACCGTGGCGGAACGCATCCGCGCCGGCCTGAAATATCTGCCAGCCGACAAGCTCATTCCGGCGCCGGATTGCGGCATGAAGTACATGCCGCGCAGCGTCGCGTTCGCAAAGCTCAAGGCGATGTCCGAGGGCGCGGCGATCGTGCGCAAGGAGCTGAGTTGAACCGGACGTCGACGGACATGCGGGTTGCGCCGCGCCGGCGTCACCAAGCTGACAAGAAACCTCGCGCAGTCTGAATGAAAATTCAGACAAGATCGGCAAGCGGCCGAGTGTTGCGTTGCGTTGTCGTGATTTGAACGGCCGGGTAATTGACTTTGCATAGGGAAGGTCGAATGTTTCCGTGGGGCTTCACCCAGGGAGACACGCTATGAAGACGCTCGCTATCGCCGCTGCATTCTGCCTCATTGCCGGAAGCGCGTTTGCGCAGGGCGCGACGTGCAAGACCAACGCCAAGGGCTCCGACGGCAAGCCGCTCGCCGGCGCCGCGCTCAACAGCTACATGAAAAAGTGCGAAAACGACGCCAAGTCGGCTTGCGACAAGAAGGCCGCCGCGCAGAAGCTGAACGGCGCCGCCAAGAACAGCTTCACCACCAAATGCGTGAAGGATTCGGTCGGCTGATTGCGCCGCCAAAACGTTTCGTCGCTCAAGCAATGTCCTGAGACAAAGACGCCGGCTGTTGTTCGCAGCCGGCGTTTTTCTGTGCAGGGCGTTTAGCCGCGCAGGATTCCACCCAGCGCGCCGCGCACGATGGCGCGGCCGACCGAGCGGCCCATCGAGCCGCCGAGCGATTTGCCGAGGTCCGCCGCGATCTGTCCGGCGACGCGGTTCGTTACCGTGCGTGTGATCTCGCGGGTGATCTTCTGCCCGGTCGAGAGCCGGGTGCCGCGCGCGCGGTTGGTGCCGAACAGCCCGCCGAGGAAGCCGCCGATGCCGCCGAGAACGCCGCCGCCACCGCCGGCATTGGCTTCGGCTTCCGTCGCCGCCGGCCCGACGCCGTCGGCGCCGTCCTTGGTGCGCTTCTGCAGGATTTCGTAGGCCGACTCGCTGTCGACCGCCTGCTCGTATTTGCCCTTGACCGGGCTCTTGGCGATCACCGCCTTGCGCTCGGCGTCGGTGATGGTGCCGAGCCGCGCCGCGGGCGGGCGCACCATGGTGCGCTCGACCAGCGACGGCGTGCCGTTGCCTTCGAGGAACGACACCAGCGCCTCGCCCTTGCCGAGTTCAGTGATGACCTGCGCCGTGTTGAGCTTGGGGTTGGGGCGGAAGGTGTCGGCCGCCGCCTTGACCGCCTTCTGATCGCGCGGCGTGAAGGCGCGCAGCGCGTGCTGCACGCGATTGCCCATCTGCGCGAGCACGGTCTCCGGCACGTCGAGCGGATTCTGCGTCACGAAATAGACGCCGACGCCCTTGGAGCGGATCAGCCGCACCACCTGCTCGATCTTTTCCAGCAGCGCCTTCGGTGCGTCGTTGAACAAGAGGTGCGCTTCGTCGAAGAAGAACACCAGCTTCGGCTTGTCGGGGTCGCCGATTTCCGGCAGTTGCTCGAACAGCTCCGACAGCAGCCACAACAGGAACGTCGCGTAGAGTCGCGGGTTCGCCATCAGCTTGTCGGCGGTGAGGATATTGATGTAGCCGCGGCCGTCGCTGGTGGTCTTCATGAAGTCGGTCAGCGCCAGCGCGGGCTCCGAAAAGAATTTCGTCCCGCCCTGGTTCTCCAGCACCAGCAGCTGACGCTGGATGGCGCCGACCGAGGTTTTCGAGACGTTGCCGTATTGCGTCGTCAGCTCGCCGGCATGGTCGGCGATCAGGCCGAGCACCGCGCGCAGGTCCTTCAGATCGAGCAGCATCAGGCCCTGATCGTCAGCGACGCGGAACGCGATGTTGAGTACGCCTTCCTGCGTGTCGTTCAGGTCCATCATGCGCGACAGCAGGACCGGTCCCATCTCGGAAATGGTGGCGCGCACCGGATGGCCCTGTTCGCCGAACACGTCCCAGAACATCACCGGAAATTCGTCGGGCTGGTAGTCGAGGCCCATCTCCTTGGCGCGTTTGACGAAGGCGTCCTTGGCTTCGCCGACGGCGGCGACGCCGGATAGGTCGCCCTTGATGTCGGCGGCGAACACCGGCACGCCGGCGCGCGAGAAACCTTCGGCGAGGATCTGCAGCGTGACGGTCTTGCCGGTGCCGGTTGCGCCGGTGACGAGGCCGTGCCGGTTGCCGTAATGCAGCGTGAGGTATTCGGGCTTCACGCTTTTGCCGACGAAAATCTTGCCGTCCTGGTCCACGCCTGCCATCGCCAACTCCGTCGTCGCTGTCGTGTCTTTCGCCGGTTTGCCGCCGGCCCGGATGGCGGGGGGCTTGCGCGCCGGCTTTGCTTTCTGCTTTGCCATCGGGTCACATTAATGCCCGGTTCTGCCACCGGGGCAAAATGGAATTTGCGCGCGCATCGCGCGCGTTTTGCTATGAATCTCAGGCCTTTGGCGCTTTGGCCGCGAGTTTGGCGGCGACACGCTTCAGGTCCACCACCATGCGCTCGTGGGTGCCGTCGCCGATCGTCTCGATCTCGTCACGCGCGATCACGTCGAACCAGATGCGGCGGCCATCGACCTTGGTGACGGTCGCCTCGGCGGTCACCGTCTGCCCGGCCGGCGTCGCGGCGAGATGGCGGACATTGACCAGCGTGCCGACCGCGCTCTCGCCCGGATCGAGATAGTCGCGTACCGCGTTGAGCGCGGCGTTTTCCATCACCGTCACCATCATCGGCGTGGCGAACACCGGCGGCAGCGCCGCGTCCTTGAACTGGCTTGCGAGATGCGGCGGCGTCACCTTCAGTGTGTAGGTGCCCTTGGCGCCGACCGGAATGGTTCGCATCGCTGTTGCCTCATACGTCGCTGTCGCGGCCGACCCGCGTGATCGCCGGCGCAAGCCAGATCAGGATGCCGCCGCAGGCCAAAATCGGCACGAAGGCGAGCGGCGGATTGCCCGTCAGGTCCCAGATCGCGCCGCTGATGACCGGCACGATCACCGCGCAACTATAGCTGATCGTGAACATCGCGGCAGTCACGCGATGCACGTCGTCGGGCGGCGCGAGCAGCGGCGGCAGCGCCAGTGCGAGGATCAGCGTGCCGGCGGCCGAGAAGCCGAGCAGGGCGGCGCCGGTGACGATGAGAGTGCCGTTGCCGGACATGATCGCGGCGACGCCGGCGATCGACAGCAGCCCGGACACGACATAGGGCCACGCCGCGCGCTCGAGGCGCCCCGCCACCGCGAGCAGGATGATCGAGGCCGGCAGTTGACCGACATTGAGCGCGGTCAGCGACGGTGAAATCAGGTCGGTGCGGGCGATGCTTTTCAGGAAGTCCGGCAGAAAGGCGTTGGCGGAGAAATACATCGCGTTGACGGTGCCGAGCATGATGCCGAGCCGCCAGATCAGCCCGTCGCGCCAGTCCGGCCACCAGCGCCGCCGCGCCGCGGCCTGCGCCGCGCCGTTCGTCTCGCGCGGTCCGAAGACGAGGACGAGCAGGGCGATGATCGCGACCGGCGCGCTCCAGAACACGAAGGCCTTCGGCCAGCTGCCGCCGACCAGCGGCAGCACCAGCGGCAGCATCAGCGAGACGGGGAGGATTTCGCCGATCAGCAGGCCGTTGGTGTAGACCGCGGTGGTGAAGCCGATGCGCTGCGGCTGCCACAGCCGCACCGTCGGCGGCATTGCCACCTGCATGACCGCGACGCCGGCGCCCGTCACGATGGTCATGGCGTAAAGCCAGCCGACATCGAACACCGCGCCGCGCAGCGCACCGCCGATCGCGGTCGCCGCCAGCCCGAGCACCAGCGCGGTCTTGGCGCCGAGCCGTGCGATCAGCAGCGCGCCCGGCACCGCGGCGAGGGCGAACAGCATCGAGGGCAGTCCGGTCAGGATGCCGACGCCGGTCTGGGTGAGATGGAGGTCGTCATGGATCGCCGGGATCACCGGCGGCACCGCCAGGATGGTCAGCCGCAGCGCGACGCCGGAAAGCCACAGGAGCGCGATCGCGGCAAAGGCCTGCCGCATCGGCTGCACGCTCGCACTGTCAGTCATTCCGGCAAGACTCGAAGAAGCAGGACTCGAAAGGGACGTTTCGCGGGCAACCTATCGGCTGGACGGGAGCCCGTCACGCCCGCCGGTGGATGGGTGCCACGGCAGTTTTGCTGCGCTTGCTCAGGAACATAATCCTGCGAAATCGTTTTCAATATACGAAAACGACATTCGTTATGCTGAAACCGCTTGACTCAAGGGGCCTACGCCTTTTGTCTAACCGGCAGGGAGAAACAACAACCAAGGTAAGGGCGTAGCAACATGGTCGCGAAAATCATCCCGGGCCCGGGCGGCGCCGGCCGCTCGAAATCCACCCGCACCGCGGACCGCCACAGCATCCAGTCCGTCGACCGCGCGCTTCTCCTGCTCGAAACCATCGCGGAGATGGGCGGCGAGGCGACGCTGACCGAGCTCGCCGCGCGGGCCGGGCTCAACATCTCCACCTGCCATCACCTGCTGGCGACGCTGATCAAGCGCAACTTCGCCACCAAGGTGCCCGGCCGCCGGCTCTATGCCCTCGGCGGGCGGATCATGCATCTCGGCCACGCCTGTCTTCAGGTCGATCTGCCACGCCGGGCGCAGCCTTATCTCGAACGCATCAACCGCGAGACCGGCGAGACCGTCCACCTCGCCGCCCTGCAGGGCGAGGCGATTGTCGTGCTCGCCTGCCGCGAGGCACGCCACGCCGTGCGGGTCGAAACCGCCAAGCTCGGCAAGATCCCGGCGCCGCACGCCCAGTCGATCGGCAAGTCGATCCTCGCCTGGCTGCCGGAGGCCGAAATCCATCGCCTGATTGCCGACGGCATGAAGCGCTACACGCCGGAGACGGTCACCGACTTCCCGGCGCTGATCGAGTCGCTTCGTCATATACGCCGCAGCGGCTTCGCTTTCGACCGCGAGGAGTATCTGCCGGGCGTCTACTGCATCGGCGCCGCGATCCGCGACCAGAACGGCACCGTGGTCGGCGCCATCAGCGCCTCGATGCCGACCATGCGCGCCAATGACGAGCACGTCGCAAAGGTGCGCGACGAAGTGCTGGCCGGCACCCGCGCGCTATCCGCCGAGTTCGGCGCGCAGCCCGCAGTCCAGCAGCAGCCGGCGGTCGCCGAAGCCGCCGCTAGCTGATCGAACAGATCGAACGCAATTTTCGTTATTCAGGAGAGAACGCGATGTACGCGCCCGCTGGCGTCAAGACCAATCACAACGAATTTCCGATCCCGGACAAGATGCGGGCCTGGGTGCTCGGCGAACCCGGCGAACTCAGCATGACCGAGAAGACCGTGCCGGTGCCGGCGAAGGCCGAGGTGCTGGTGCGCATCGACGCGGTTGCGATCTGCGCCACCGATCTCGAGATCATCTATCACGGGCCGCCGTCCTCCATTCAGGGCGGCCTGCCGTTCAACAAGAACTTCACGCCGGGCCACGAATATATGGGCACCGTCGTTGCGCTCGGGCCGGGCGTCGATGAATACAAGATCGGCCAGCGCGTCGCGGTCGAGATCCATGCCGGCTGCGGCCAGTGCAAGCGCTGCCGCGAGGGCATGTACACCTCCTGCCACAACTACGGCCTCAATTACGGCGACGTCGACAAGGGCCACCGCGCCAACGGCTTCACCACCGACGGCGGCTTTTGCGAATACCAGGTCAACAACATCAACACGCTGGTCTCGATCAACGACGAGATGACCGACGAGGAAGGCACGCTCGTCGTCACCGCCGGCACCGCGATGTATGCGCTGACCGAGCTTGGCGGCCTCGTCGCCGGCGAGAGCGTGGTCGTTACCGGTCCCGGCCCGATCGGCCTGATGGCGGTCGCGGTCGCGAAAGCGCTCGGCGCCCAGCCGGTGATCCTCACCGGCACGCGCGACAACCGCCTCGAGATCGGCAAGAAACTCGGCGCCGACGCCGTCATCAATATCCGCAAGACGCCAGACGTCGTCGCCGAGGTGAAGAAGCTCAACGGCGGCAAGGGCGTCGACTACGTCGTCGAATGTTCGGCGGCGACCAGCGCCGTCAACGACGCGGTGCGCATGGTCAACCGCGGCGGCAAGGTTTGCCTCGCGGCCTTTGCGCACGAGGAAGTGCCGGTCGATGTCGCGCATATCGTGCGCAACAACATCTACGTTTACGGCATCCGCGGCGAGGGCAAGAGCGCCACGCACCGCGCCGAAGCCTACATGCAGCAGAAGCGTTTCGACGCCACGCTCATTCACACCCACACCTTCCCGCTGGACGATCTGCCGACCGCGATCCGCTACGCCAAGGATCGTGTCGAGGACGCCATCAAGGTGGTGGTGAAAAACCAGGCCGGGGCCGCGCAGAAAGTGGCAGCGGAGTAGCGGCAACTGTCGTCCCCCGCGAAGGCGGGGGACCCAGTACGCGATGTCGGCGCGGTTCGCGTGCGGCGGTGATTACCGGATCGTCCGCCTGCGCGGACGATGACATCAAGAGGATTGGGCAAACGCGATGCTCACCTGCGACGATTACATCACGCCGGCGTCGCTCGATGCGGCCTTCGCCGCGATGGACAACCATCGCGGCCGCTTCCGCATCGTTGCCGGCGCGACCGACACTTACCCTTGGGCGCGCGAGGGCCGCGCCGGCGACGTGCATGTGCCGGTGCTGATCGACGTCGCAAAAATTCCTGAACTCAACGCGCGCGAGATCGCCGGCGGCCGTGTCCGCATGGGCGCGGCGACGGCGATCCAGCGTTTTCTCGACGATGCGCGGCTCGCCGCCGCGATGCCCTGCATGCCGCGCTGCGCGGTGTGGTTCGCCGACGACCAGATCCGCGCGCAGGCGACCGTCGGCGGCAACATCGTCAATGCCTCGCCGGCGGCCGACGGCACACCGCCCCTGATCGCGCACAACGCTCAGGTCGAGCTGGCGCGCAGCGAGGGCGGCAAGATCGTGCGCCGCACGATGCCGGTGACGGACTTCATCACCGGTCCGGGCCGCACCCAGCTTGCCGGCAACGAGCTTCTCGTGTCCGTCACCTGCGACGCGCTCGACGGCTATGGCGGCAGCTTCGAGAAGGTCGGCCATCGCCGCTCGCTGGTCATTTCGCTCGTCTGCCTCGCGGTGCTTGTCAAGCTCGACCGCGCCCGCCGCCTCATCGAGGATGTGCGGCTTGCGATCGGCGGCATCGGCCCGGTGCCGTATCGCCTCACGGATGTCGAAGATTTCCTGCGCGGCGGCGACCTGTCCGCCGAACGCCTCGAACGCGCCGCCGAAATGCCGGTGTCGCGCATCGCCTCTCGCAGCCGGCAGGACTATCGCCGTGACGTGACGCGCGGCTTCATGCTGCGCGGCCTCGTCAATGCCGCGCGCGCCGCCGGCGCGGAGCCCTCCGCGCTCGCGGGCGAACTGGAGGCCGCCTATGCCTGATCTTCGCATCGAGGCCGTCATCAACGGCCGCAAGGTCGCCCGCGCCGCGAAGCCGCACCAGCGGCTGCTCGATTTCGTGCGCGATGACCTCAACCTCACCGGCAACAAGGAAGGCTGCGGCGCCGGCGAGTGCGGCACCTGTTCGGTGTTCGTCGACGGCGTGCTGATGAAATCCTGCCTGATGCCGGTGGCGAAGGCGCAAGGCGCGACCATCGAAACCGTCGAGGGCCTGGCGCAGAAGGGCGAACTGACGGTGCTGCAAAAGGCCTTCCACAAGGCCGGCGCCAGCCAGTGCGGCTATTGCATTCCCGGCATGGTGATGGCGGCGACCGCGGCGCTGCGCGCCAACCCCCACGCCGACCGCGAGGAGATCAAGGAACGGCTCGGCGGCAACATCTGCCGCTGCACCGGCTACCAGAAGATTTTCGACGCCGTCGAGATGGCGCGCGACGTGCAGAACGGCAGCCTGCCGGCCGCCGCGCTCGACGAGATCGACGCCGGCGAGGGCGACTATATCGGCAAGAATGTCCGCCGCATCGATGCGCCGTCGAAGGTCGCGGGCCTCTTGCGCTATGCCGGCGACATGACGATGCCGGGCATGCTGCACGTCCATGTGCTGCGCTCGCCGCACGCTCACGCGAAAATTCTGTCCATCGACACCTCCGCCGTCGAGGCGATGGAAGGCGTTGAGGGTGTCATCACTTGCGACGACGTGCCGGGCGTCGACGGCTTCGGCGTGTTCGTCCACGATCAGCCGGTCATGGCGCGCGGCAAGGTGCGCTATGTCGGCGAGGCGGTGGCCGCCGTCGCGGCGGAAGACCCGCTCACCGCGCGCCGCGCCGCGGAAGCGATCAAGGTCGTCTACGAACCGCTGCCGGCGGTGTTCACGGCGGAAGACGCGCTCGGCGCCGGCGCGCCGGTGCTGCACGACTATGCGCCGGACAACATCACCACCCACATCCCGATCCGCGTCGGCGACATCGAGAAGGGCTTCGCCGAGTCCGACCTCGTTCTCGACGAGACCTATTCGACGCAGGCGATCGAGCACGCCTATCTCGAGCCGGAAGCCGGCCTCGGGTTTGTCGATCACGACGGCGTCGTCACCATCGTCTCGCCGGACCAGAACATCACGCATCATCGCCACATGCTGGCGAAGATCCTCGCCATGCCGATCTCGAAGGTCCGCTTCATCATGAGCCCGGTGGGCGGCGGCTTCGGCGGCAAGGAAGACATGATCTATCAGGGCATGCTGGCGCTGCTCGCGATGAAGACGCGGCGGCCGGTGCGGCTGGTGTTCTCCCGTGAGGAATCGATTGCGACCACCGCCAAGCGGCATCCCTCGAAAACCACGCTGCGCATGGGCCTGACGCGCGACGGCCGCATCCGCGCGGTCAAGTTCCGCATGGTGTGCGACGGCGGCGCTTACGGGTTGTCGACCGAGGGTGTGATGCGCAAGGCCGCGATCCTCGGCGCCGGGCCGTACAACATTCCGAACCTGCAGATGGACACGATCGGCGTCTACACCAACAACACGCCGTCGGGCGCGTTCCGTTCGTTCGGCGCGCTGCAGACGCAATTTGCAACGGAAACCCAGCTCGATATCGCCGCCGAGCGGCTCGGTCTCGACCCGTTCGAAATCCGCCGCGTCAACATGATGCAGGCCGGCTCGCAGACCCACACCAAACAAACCCTCAAGTCCGTCAGCCTCGGCCGCTGCCTCGATGCCGCCGAACAAGGCTCCGGCTGGGATAAGGGCGCGCCGTCGCAGCGCGGCGGCACCCGCAAGGACCTGAACCGCGACGACACCCGCCCGGCGGTGTCGCTCGGCGCGCGCTTTGCCGTCAACGGCAAGGTGAGTGGCAAGCAGCAGGCGGCGGAGTAGGCATCATGGCGCGCAAACGCGGACGCGGAATGGCAGCCTGCTGGTACGGCATCGCGCGCACGGCGACGGTCGATCGCGCCGCCGCCTGGGCGGAGATCGACGACGGCGGCACGGTCAAGATCGTGACCGGCGTCACCGAGATCGGCGAGGGTATTCTCACGGTGCTGGCGCAGATCGCCGCGCAGGAAATCGGCGTCAAGCCGGACGACGTGGTGATCGGCGACAACGACACCGCACGCGCCCCGGAAGCCGCCCACGCCGGCGCGACGCGGCAGACCTATATGATCGGCAACGTCGTCGCGATCGCCTCGCGCGAGGCGCGCGGCAGGCTGGTCGATGTGATGGCCAAGACCTGGGACGTCGCGCCCGAAACGATCCGCACCGCCAACGGCGAGGTCTGGGCGGAGAACACCAATCACCGCATGCCGATGGCGAAAGCGGTCGAGCACTGCAAGGGCCGCGGCGTGGTGCCGGTCGGCTCCGCGAGTTTCGGCACCGACACCACCGGCCTCGCGCCGACCGACGGCGCCGGCCGGCCGTGGCAGGCCTATGTGTTCGGCTGTCAGGTCGCGGAGGTCGAGGTCGATACCGTCACCGGCGAGGTGCAGGTGCTCGGCGTCTGGGCCGCGCACGATGTCGGCCGCGCCGTCAATCCGAAGGGCGTCGAAGGCCAGATCGAGGGCGGCATCGTGCAGGCGCTCGGCCAGGGGCTGATGGAGGACTATCAGCTCAAGGACGGCCGCACCACGACGCCGGGTTTCGCCAAATACATCCTGCCGACCTCGCTCGACGTGCCGCGCGTCAATTCCTTCATCGTCGAGGACCCGGACCCGATCGGCCCGCTCGGCGTCAAAGGCATCGGCGAGCCGGCCATGGTGCCGACCATCCCGGCGATGATGAACGCGATCTACGACGCCGTCGGCGTGCGCATCCAGGATCTGCCGGCGACGCCGGAAAAGGTGCTGATGGCGCTGCGCGAGAAAGAACGGCGTGACGCGGAACGCCGCGCCGCGGCGCAGGCGGCGGAGTAGGGCCGATGAACGCGGGCGCGGCAACGACAGGCTCTCCCGCTCATTCCCGCGAAAGCGGGAATCCAGACTGGACCCCCGCTTCCGCGGGGGGGAGCGGAGTGGAGGAAATTCCTTTCGCCGCCGATCTTGCCGAGATCAGAAAGGCCGCCGCACAACTGCCCGGCGCGAAACCCGTCGCCGTCAACGGCATCAAGGTCGCCGCCTCGATCCGCCCGCAGAAATTCGTCTTCGCCGGCGGCAGCGACGCGCCGGTCGAAATGCCGCGCACCGCGTTTCAGGTGGTTTATCCCGACCATACGGTGATGCTCGACAGCGGCCTCGACCAGGCGACCCACGACTCGTTCTCCACGCCCGACAAGCGCGAGCCTTATTTCCCGGAGGAGTTCGCGAAGCTGCAAAGGGCGCTCGATGCCGCCCGCATGATTGTGCTGACGCATTTCCACGCCGACCATGTCGCCGGCGTCACGCAGGCCGCGAATGCCGACGATCTCGCCGCCAAGACAATCGCCTCGCGTCACACGCTCGAGCTGATGACCAATGCGCCGCACCGGCCGCATCTGAAGCTCACGCCGGAGCGCGCCGCGCGCTTCCGCGCCATCGACTACGACAAGGTTCGCGCGCTGGCGCCGGGCCTCGTCCTCATTGCGGCGGCCGGTCATTCGCCGGATCACCAGATGGTCTACATCGCGCTCGAAGACGGCCGCGAGATCCTGCACAGCGTCGATGTGGCGTGGAACTTCGACAATATCCGCCTCGTGAGGGGAAAGGCGGCACCGTGGGTCAAGGAAGACGTGGCCGCGGTGAACGGACAACTGCGCTGGCTCAACGCGGTCGGCGCCAACGAGAAGAACGTCACAATCCTGGTGACGCATGACGGCGAACTGTTCGGCGCGGCTGTCCGGGCCGGCCGGATCGGAGGTGAGCTCAAGCTGTAGCGCCAATGCTGCGGCATTATCGCAATCAGAAACTCAACGACCGGGAGGGAAACACTCATGAAAACGATCAAGAAATTTGCAATGCCGGCATTCGCTTCGCTGCTGCTCGTCGCGGCGGCCGGCGCGGCGCGCGCCGAATTTCCGGAGAAGCCGGTCGAGATGACGGTGCTGTTCGGCGGCTCGGCGCAGACCGTCGGCCAGGTGCTGGCCGACCAGATGTCGAAGAAGCTCGGCAGTCCGGTGGTCGCGGTCGGCCGCAAGGGCGGCGGCGGCGCCATCGGCTACACCTATGTCCACGGCACTGCGGCCGACGGCTATAACATCGTGTGGAACTCGAATTCGATTTCGAGCACCTATCACGCCGGCAAGCTGCCGTTCGACTTCAAGGCCTTCACCCCCATCGCGCAGGTCGGCAAGGAATTGCCGGTGCTGGCGGTGCGCTCGGAGTCCGGCTGGAAAACGCTGAAGGAGATGGCGGAGGCCGGCAAGAAGCAGAAGCTGAAGATCGCCGTCGGCGGCCTCGGCTCGTTCACGCATATCGTGTCGGCCGCGCTGTTCAATCGCCTCGGCGTCGAGGTGAACTACATTCCGGGCGGTCAGGGCCGCGAAGTCGCGGAACTGCTTGCCGGTCGCGTCGACGGCGTGCTGCGCTTCCCCTCGGAGGTGCAGAGCCACGTCAAGGCCGGCACTCTCAAGGTGCTCTGCGTCGCCGCCAAGGATGTGTCGGTGGACGGCCTCGATGCGCCGACCTGCGACAAGGCGGGCGCGAGCGGCCTCGATCTTTCGATGTGGCGCGGTCTCGCGGCGCCCGCGGGCACACCGCCGGCCGTGATCGCCAAGCTGCAAAAGGCGGCGCAGGACGCCGTCTCCTCGCCAGAGTTCCAGAGCGCGGCGAAGAATGTCGGCTTCGTCCCGGCCTTTCTGCCGGCCGACCAGTTCGGCAAGGTCATCGCGTCCGACGACAAGGAAATCGGCGACCTGATGAAGCAGATCGGCGTCGGCAAGAAGTAGGACGGCGCCCGTGCTTCTCAACCGCGATCGGCTGACCGGGCTCGCGCTGCTGCTGTTCGCAGCGGCGTGGATCGCCGGGGTGTTCCTGACCATCCCGGACGTGTCCGACGGCGCCCGGCTCGGCCCGCGCGGCTTTCCGATGGCGATGGGGGTGATGCTCGTCATCCTCTCGCTGTTCATGATCGGCGGGAGCTTTCTTCCCGCCGATCCCGCCGATGCCGATACGAGCGAGCCGGTCGACCGCTCCGAAGTCTGGGCGGTGCTCGTCACCTTCGGCTTTCTTGGCGCGTATATGGTGCTGCTCGATTTGTTCGGCTTCCTGGTCGCGACGCTCGTGGCTTGCGCCGGCTTCCTCGTCATTCCGCTGCGCAAGCGCTCGCCGGTTCTGATCGGCGGCATCGCCTGCGGGCTTGCCTTCGGCATCTGGCTCATTCTCGGCAAGGCAATGGGCGTCTACCTGCCGCGTGGCAGCATCATCGACTGGTTCTGAACGATGGATCCAATTCTTCACGCCTTCGCCGCAGCCTGCACCTGGCAGGTCCTCGCCTCGACCGTGTTCGGCTCGGTGGTCGGCGTCATCTTCGGCTCGATCCCGGGTCTGACGTTCTCGATGGCGATCGCGATGGTGCTGCCGATCACCTTCGGCATGGCGTCCGAACCGGCGATCGCGATGCTGCTGTCCGCCTATATCGGCGGCATGACCGGCGGATCGATCTCGGCGGTGCTGATCGGCGTGCCCGGCACGCCGTCCGCGGCGGCCACCGTGCTCGACGGTCATCCGATGGCGAAGAAAGGCCAGGCGAGTCTCGCGATCGCCACCGCCACCGTCGTGTCCGGCATCGGCGGCATCCTGAGCCTGCTCATCATGCTGGTTTCGGTGCATTTGCTCGCCCGCGTTGCGCTTGCCTTCGGGCCGGCCGAGATCACCGCGCTGGTCGTGTTCGGGCTCTCGACGATATGCGGGCTGGCTGAAAGATCGCTGCTGCGCGGCCTGATCGGCGGCGTGCTTGGCCTCATGGTGATGTCGATCGGGCAGGACCCGCTCGACGGCGAGGCGCGCTTCACCTTCGGCACCGTCACGCTGTTGCAGGGCATCGACCTGCTCGTGGCGATGATCGGCCTGTTTGCGCTGCCGCACGTCATCATCGCGCTGACGGAGTGGCGGCGCGGCCACGAGAAGACGCTGGACCGCGCCGATGTGAGGGTCGAACTGCCGGGCCTGATGCTCTTGCTGTCGCGCTGGGGAAACATCCTGCGCTCCGGCGTGCTCGGCACCGTGATCGGCGCCATTCCGGGCACCGGCGGGCCGATCGCGGCCTTCCTTGCTTACGATCAGGCGCGCCGCTTCTCGAAGACGCCGAAGGAATTCGGCAAGGGCAACATCGACGGCGTCATCGCGCCGGAAACCGCCAACAATGCCGTCACCGGCGGCGCCATGATCCCGCTGCTCGGCCTCGGCATCCCCGGCGATCCGGCGACGGCGCTCATTCTCGGCGGCCTGCTGATCCACGGTGTCCAGCCCGGCCCGCTGCTGTTCATGGAAAAGCCGGACGTCGTCGCCGGCATCTACGTGCTGTTCCTGCTGGCCTATGTCGTCGTCATCGCGCTGCAGCTGTTCGGCGTGCGGTGGTTCGTGAAGGCGCTCAGGGTGCCGCCGCATCTGCTCTCGATCGGCATCCTGGTGATGTGCGCGGTCGGCTCCTTCGCCATCCGCAACACCTTGTTCGACGTCGCCACCATGATGGTGATCGGCTTCCTCGGCTATGTGCTGATCCGCGTCAAAATCCCGGTCGTGCCCGTGCTGCTGGGTCTCGTGCTGGGGCCGACGCTGGAGCGGGAATCCCGCACGGCGCTCATCATGTCGGAGGGCGATCTGTCGGTGTTCTTCACCTCGTTGCCGTCGCTGATATTCCTCCTCCTTGCGGTTCTGATCATCGGCGCGCATGTGCTCGGCAACATGCGGGCAAAGGCGATCGTCGCCGCCGGCAAGCAAAAGATCGACGAACGGAGGGCCTGAAAGACATGCTGACGCGCGAGGGCCAGAACGGCCAACAGGAGATGCGCGCCCGGGCTCGCGCCATTGCGCAGGCCGGCGGTCTCGACGCCGCGCTCGCCAAGGGCGCCGTCCCGAAACTCGTCGAAACCACGCTGTCGGAGGCGCTGGTGCTCGGCCTGATGAAGCAGGGTGTGCGGAAATATTTCGCGATCTTCGGCCACGGCTCGACAGATCTGGGCGAGGTGCTGCGCATCTACGAGGAAGAAGGCGCGACCCGCACGGTCAATTGCCGCAACGAGGTCGAGATGGCGCATGCCGCGACCGCGCTGCGCTGGCAATATGGCGAGGTGTCCGCCGTCGTCACCTCGATCGGCCCCGGCGCGCTGCAGGCGATGGCCGGTTCGCTCGCCGCCGCGTCGAACGGCGTCGGCGTCTATCATATTTACGGCGACGAAACGACCTTCGGCGAAGGCTACAACATGCAGCAGGTGCCGAAGGAGGAGCAGGGCCTGTTCGGCCGCCTCACGGCCACCATGGGCCAGTCCTATGTGCTGCACACGCCGGAAGCGGTGCGCGATGCGCTCCGCCGCGGCGCGCTCTGCGTCAACCACCCGTATCGCGCCGGACCGTTCTATCTGCTGCTGCCGCTCAACACGCAGCCGCAGAGGCTGACCGTCAATCTCGCCGCGCTGCCGGGCCGGCCCGCCATCCCCGCGATGGCGCCGGCCGGCGATGCCGAACTCGACGAGGCCGCGCAGGTGATCGCGAGCGCGGCGAAGGTCGTTATCAAGGCCGGCGGCGGCGCACGCGGCCATGACGCCGCGCTGCGCAAGCTCGCGGACGCCGCGGGCGCGGTGGTCGCGCTGTCGCCGGGCTCGACCGGCGTGCTGGCGGACGCGCATGCGCAGAACATGCATGTCGGCGGCTCGAAAGGCTCGATCAGCGGCAACTACGCGATGGCCGAAGCCGAAACCGTGATCGTCGTCGGCTCGCGCGCGGTGTGCCAGGCGGATTGCTCCGGCATCGGCTTCAAGAACGCCAGGCACGTCGTCAACATCAACGGCGATCTCGCCGACGCGCTGCATTACAACAACACCGTGGCGCTGACCGGCGATATCTCGGCGGTGGCGGAAAGGCTCGCGGCCAAGCTCGAGAAACTGGGCGCGGAGAAGAACAAGGCCGCATGGCTAAAAGCCTGCGCGGCGAAGAAAGCCGAATGGGCCGCCTATAAGAAAGAGCGTTACGACTGCCCGCCGCTGCGCGACGAGGCCTGGCAGAAGCCGGTGCTGCCGCAGCCGGCCGCGATCAAGATCGCCGCGGACTTCGCGAAGTCGATCGGCGCCGCCAAGCTGTTCGACGCCGGCGACGTGCAGGCCAACGGCTTCCAGATCGTCGAGGACGACAAGACCGGCGACACCTATACCGAGTCCGGCGCGTCCTATATGGGCTTCGCGGTGAGCGCGCTGCTCGCCGCCGCGCTGGCGGAGACGCCGCGCTACACCATCGCCTTCACCGGCGACGGCTCCTTCATGATGAACCCGCAGGTGCTGATCGACGCCGTCGAGCACAAGGTGCGCGGCATGATCGTGCTGTTCGACAACCGCCGCATGGCGGCGATCACCGGCCTGCAGAACGCGCAGTATGGCGTCGGCTTCCGCACCAGCGATTCGGTCGCGGTCGATTACGTGCAGCTTGCCGGCGCAGTGAGCGGCGTACTGGCGCTGTCCGGCGGCACCACCGCCGATGAGCTGAAGCGCGCGCTCGCCTCGGCGCACAAGCACGACGGCCTGTCGGTCGTGCATGTGCCGGTCTATTGCGGGCCGGACGAGCGCGGCGGGCTCGGTGCCTGGGGTCAGTGGAATGTCGGCAACTGGTGCGACGACGTCCAGCGCAGCTGGATCGCTCAGGACATCTGACGGAACCATCGTCCGCTCCGGCCGGTTTAACAGCCGGGAGGGGATGCCATGAGCGAACCGGCGGCCGTCACGTCATTGAAGGCTTTGCGGCAGGCGGAAGCGGCCTGCACCCGCTGTCCACTTTATCGAAACGCGACGCAGGCGGTGCCGGGCGAGGGCCGCGCCCATGCCCCGCTGATGCTGGTCGGCGAGCAGCCGGGCGATCAGGAGGACAAGGCCGGCCACCCGTTCGTCGGCCCGGCCGGCCGCATGCTCGACCGCGCCATCGCCGACGCCGGTATCGACCGCAAGGCGGCCTTCGTCACCAACGCGGTGAAGCATTTCAAGTTCGCGCCGCGCGGCAAGCGCCGCCTGCACAAGCGTCCGAACGCCCACGAGATCGACCGTTGCCGGTTCTGGCTGGAAGCGGAACTGCGGCTGGTGAAGCCGAAGGTCGTGGTCGCGCTCGGCGCCAGCGCGGCGCGCAGCATCGCGCAACGTCCGATGACGATCGCAAGGACGCGCGGCAAGCTCATGACGCTGCCGGATCATCGCGCGGTGCGATGGCTGGTCACCATCCACCCGTCATGGCTGCTGCGCATTCGCGATGCCGGCGACCGGAAAGCGCAATACCGCGCCTTCGTCGCCGACCTGCGGCGAGCCAAAGCCGCGATTGCGGGCTAGGCTGTCAGCAGCTTCTCCAGCCGGATCGGCAGTTCACGAATGCGCACGCCGGTCGCGTGATAGACCGCGTTCGCCACCGCCGCCGCGGTGCCGACATTGCCCAGCTCGCCGATGCCCTTCACGCCCGCCGGGTTTACCTCGCGGTCGGTCTCCGGGATCAGCAGCACCTCGATGTCCTGCACATCAGCGTTCACCGGCACGAGATAGTCGGCAAGGTTGTCGTTGACGTAGCGCGCCACGCGAGGATCGATTTCGGTCGCTTCGTGCAGCGCGGAACTGACGCCCCAGATCATGCCGCCCATCAACTGGCTGCGCGCGGTGCGCGTGTTCATGATGCGTCCGGCGGCGAAGGCGCCGACGATGCGCGGCACGCGGATCTCGCGCGTCTGCGCATGCACCCGCACCTCGACGAACTCCGCGCCCAGCGCATACATCAGCTTCTCGCCGCGCGAGCCGCCGACCAGCGTGTTCTGACCCTTGTAAAGCTTGTCGATCGGATTGCTGAACAGTCCGGTGATGGCGTTCGGCTGCGCCGCCTCGGGGATGAATTCGGCATACTCCTCGATGGTCGACGCGCCGAGCCGCTGGAACTTCGCGCGCAGGATCGCCTCGGCCGACTGGTCGGCGCTGGCGAAAGCGCCGCCGCTGTCCAGCTTGAGGCGGATCGCGTTGCAGGCCTGCATCACCACCGAACAGCAGCTCGCCGTCTGGTTCGAGCCGCCGGCGACCGGCACCGGCGGCAAGGCGCTGTCGCCAAGCTCGACCGTCACCTGCTCGAGCGGAACGCCGAGCCGCTCCGCCGCCATCTGCGCGACCACCGTCATCACGCCGGTGCCGATCTCATGCGCCGCGAGTTGCACGCGCGCGCGGCCGTCGGAAAAGAGCTGCACGCGGGCCGTCGCCGGACCGACATGGGTCGGGTACACCGCCGTGGCGCAGCCCCAGCCGATCAGCCAGTCGCCGTCGCGCATCGCGCCCGGTTCGGCCTTGCGCTTCGACCAGCCGAATGACGCCGCCGCCGCGTCGTAGCAGGCCATCAGCGAGCGGCTGCTCCACGCCTTGCCGGTGGCGTCCTTCATCGAGTCGTTGACGCGGCGAAGCTCTACCGGGTCTATGTTGAGCTTGACCGCCAGTTCGTCCATCGCGCTTTCCAGCGCATAGATGTAGGGCACCACCGGCGGCGAGCGCATGAAGCCCGGCGTGTTGCGGTCGGCGTGAACCAGCGTCACTTCCGTCTTCACCGCGCCGAAGCCGTAGAGCCGCGCGCTGTCCTCGACGCCGGCGACCGAATAGGCGTCCGGCCGCGACGTCACCTCCCATCCCTGGTGTTCGAAGCTCGTGATCTTGCCGTCCTGCTGCGCGCCGATCCTGATCCTGTGCCGCGTCTCCGCGCGATAGGTGGCGATGGTGAAGCCTTGGTCGCGGGTGGCGACCAGTTTCACCGGCCGCCCGGTGCGTTTTGCCGCCAGCGCGACGAGGCCGGTGCGCGGCGTCAGTTGCGCCTTGCTGCCGAACGCGCCGCCGACGAAGTGGCTCACCGCGTGAACGTCGTCGGGCTTGATGCCGAGCCGCTCGGCGAGGGTGTTCTTGGTGCCCCACATGAACTGACTCGGCTCGTAGACCGTGACCCGGCCGTTATCCCAGAGCACCGTGGTGGTGAACAGCTCGATCGGATTGTGATGCTGCGTCGGCGTCCCGTAGGTCGCATCAAGCCGCACCTCGGCTGCCGTGTAAACCTGCTCGGCGTCGCCCGCGTTGGGCAGCTTCTTCTTGGCCTTGGATTCGCTGCTGCCGGCATCGCCGAAACTCGCGCTCGGCTGGTTGATGTCGTAGGCGGCCTTGATGCGGAACGCCGCCTCGCGCGCCGCCTCGAAGGTGTCGGCCACCGTCATGGCGATGATCTGCCCGTCGTGCTTGATCTCGGGTCCGAGGTCCTGGATCGAGGTCGAGGCGCCGCCGCCCGCCGCGCTGTATTTGATCTCCTTCAGATCGCCGATGTTTTCGTGCGTCAGGATGTCGATCACGCCCGGCACCGCACGCGCATCGGTGGTGTCGAGGCTGGTGATACGCCCGCGCGCGATCGCGCTGGTCAGCAGGAAGGCATAGGCCGGCGCGGCCACCGGCATGTCGGAGGCATAGCGCGCCTCGCCGGTGACTTTCATGCGCGCGTCGAGGCGCGGCGCGGGCTGGCCCATGTTCTGTTTGGGTTCGGGAGCGGCGCGGTTCATCGCTGGTCTCCGGCTGAAGTTTGCAACGGTCAGATTTGTAAAGCGGCCGCCTGGCGCAACGCCCGCAGCACGGTGCGCTTGCCGAGTGCGATCTTGTAGGCGTTGTGGATGCGCGGCGTCGCCGTCGCGAAAGCGAGGCGCGCCGCGGTTTCGAAGGTCTTGTCGTCGGCCGGCTGCTCGCGCAGCGCGGCTTCCGCGTCATAGGCCCGCCACGGCACGGTGGCGACGCCGCCGAGCGCGATGCGCGCCTGCCGGATCGTGCCGTCCTCGATGTCGAGCGCCACCGCGGCGGAGGCGAGGGCGAATTCGTACGACTCGCGATCGCGGATTTTCAGGTAGAGCGAGCGGCGCATCCACGGTGCGCGCGCGATCTCGTAGCCGGTGATGATCTCGCCGGGGCGAAGCTGGGTCTCGATATGCGGCGTTTCGCCGGGGGCCTTGTGCAGCTTGGCGACATCGAGGTTGCGTTCGCCCTGCGGGCCGGCAAGCGACACCTTGGCGTCGAGCGCGACCAGCGCCTGCGCGAAGTCGCCGGGATAGGTCGCGATGCATTGCTCGCTCGCGCCGAGTACGGCGTGCTTGCGGTTGACGCCGTTCATCGCCGCACAACCGGAGCCGGGGATGCGCTTGTTGCAGTTGATATAGCTGACGTCGCGAAAGTAAGTGCAGCGCGTCCGCTGCAGGATATTGCCGCCGAGCGTCGCCATGTTGCGGATTTGCGCGCTGGCCGCGAGCGAAAGCGCCTGCGCGATCACCGGGAAGCCGGCTTTCACTGCGGGGTGGTCGGCGGCTTCCGCCATGCGCACCAACGCGCCGAGCCGCAGCCCGTCATCTGTGCTTTCGATGGCTCCGAAGCGATCGCGCGGCAGGCCGTTGATATCGACGAGCCGCGCCGGCCGCACCACGTCGAGCTTCATCATGTCGATCAGATTGGTGCCGCCGGCGAGAAACTGGCTGGCCGGCGCGGCGCTTTGCCGGCCGTCGCCGTCGGCGCCTGCGAGCGCGGCGCGGGCGGCTTCGGCGGTGGTGTCGCTGCGGACGTAAGTGAAGGGGCGCATCGGATTAGCCCTCCTTCATGTCGCCGCGCGCCTGCTTGATGGCGTCGACGATGTTCGGGTAGGCGGCGCAGCGGCACAGATTGCCGCTCATGTATTCGCGGATGTCGGCGTCGGTGCCGGCGTGGCCTTCCTTGACGCAGGCGATCGCCGACATGATCTGCCCCGGCGTGCAATAGCCGCACTGGAAGGCGTCGTGATCGATGAAGGCTTGCTGCATCGGATGCAGCGTGCCGTCGGACTGCGCGAGCCCTTCGACGGTCGTCACCTCGCCGCGTACGGCGGCGGCAAGCGTCAGGCAGGACAGCACGCGGCGGCCGTCGACCAGTACGGTGCAAGCGCCGCATTGCCCCTGATCGCAGCCTTTCTTGGTGCCGGTGAGGCCGACCGTTTCACGCAGCGCGTCGAGCAGGCTGGTTCGCGCATCGAGCACGAGGCGTTGTTCGCGGCCGTTGATGCGCAGCGTCGTCGCGACCGGCGCGCGGGGATCCGCTGCCGCCGGCTGTGGCGCGTCCTGCGCATCGGCGCGATCGAGCAGCGCGATCGAAACGGTGGATACCGCCGTAGTGGACAGAAACTGACGCCGGTTGAATCGGCGCCCGGGCTGTGGGGCGCTGTCGGTCATAAACCGTCTCCGTCGCCATCCCGGTCATCACCGGCGATGGATGCCGCGCCCCGAAGCCACAGTTGCTTGTTACTATCGTTGAAATGCGGTGGCGCGATGGCATCGCCGCGCACGGCCGCACAAGAAGTTTTTCGCGGCGCACGGAACTTTTGTGCCTCCGCCGCAGTTTAATTCGACCATGTTTGTGCGGGACAATTTGCAACGATAACGGACAACACGGCAACCAAAGGAGTTCGTCATGAACCGCGCGGCCAATCGCGAGAACTCGAGCACGCCCGTCCGTCAGGACGACCAGCAGAAACGCGGCAAGAAGGCGGTGAAGCGCTCCGCCAAGGAGCGGGCCCGTATCGAGCGCGAGGAAGACGAGGTCGCTCTCGATTCCGACCAGAGCTTCCCGGCGAGCGATCCGCCGAGCTGGACCGGCGTCACCGGCCCGGGCGACGTCAAGAAACACTGATTTTAGAGCAGCAGATATGACGCGGCGCGGAGCCCTCGTTCCGCGCCGCGTTTTTTTCGTGCCATAATGCGGGCGGTGTGACCGGCTTTGGAGGCACTGCCATGCCCGAGTCAAAAAAGAAGGATTACGCCGAGAAGGCGGCGCAGCGGTCGCGGAAGGCGCGCGAGCGCATCGAGAAGTCCGGCGACAAGGTCGAGATCGATTCCGATCAGAGCTTTCCGGCGAGCGATCCGCCGAGCTGGACGCCGGTGACCGGCGCCGGCGATCCGAACGACGATTAGCCTGTCGCCGTCACGGCGCGATCACGCGCACCGGGCGGCCGTCGAGGAAGCCGCGGATGTCTTCGACGATGTCCCGGTAATATGCGCGGTACTGCTGCTCGCTGACATAGCCGAGATGCGGCGTGAGCACGACATTGTCCAGCTTGCGGTAGGGGTGGTCGAGCGGCAGCGGCTCGACCTCGAACACGTCGAGGCCCGCGCCGGCGATCGTTTTGTTCTGCAGCGCCTTCAGCAAAGCCGCCTGATCGACGATCGGCGCGCGCGCCGTGTTGATGAGATAGGCGCTCGCCTTCATGCGCGCGATGTCGTCGGCGTTGATGAGGCCGCGCGAGCGGTCGCTCAGGACCAGATGGACGGTGACGACGTCGGAGCGGAAAAACAGCTCCTCGCGCGACACATGGTCCGCGCCGCCGGCCTTGGCCTTGTCCGGCGTCAGATTCTGGCTCCAGGCGATGACGTTCATGCCGAAGGCTTTGCCGACCGCGGCGACCCGCTGGCCGAGCTTGCCGAGGCCGACAATGCCCAAGGTCAGCCCTTCGAGATCGCGGCCGATCGTGGTCTGCCACGGCTCGCCTGCCTTCATGCGCGCATTCTCGAAGCCGATCCTGCGGGTCAGTTCGAGCAGCAGGCCGAACACGATGCCGGTGGTCGGCGCGCCGACGCTCGCGGTGCCGCACACCGTGACGCCCCGCTCGTTCGCCGCCTTGACGTCGAACGACGCGTTCTTCGCGCCGGTCGTGATCAACAGCTTCAGGTCGGGCAGGGCCTCGATTACCGCGCGGGGAAACGGCGTACGCTCGCGCATGCCGGCGACCACGGCGAAGCCCTGCAGCGACTTGATGACCTCGTCCTGGCTCTTGAACGGCGCGTTGAACACCGTGATGTCGGCGTCCTTCGCGATCGGCGACCAGTCGGCGTAGCTCAGCGCGACATTCTGATAGTCGTCGAGAACCGCGACCTTGATCTTGCCTGCCATGAACACGCCCCCGTCACGCAATGCCTAAACCGGCTGCGGCATGATTCACCACAGCGCCGCGGTTGCGACAAGATGGGGAAATGCGAGGCGGTCGTCCGGAAACGCGGGCGTTTATGTCGCGGAAACGTCGTGCCCGTCGAGCGGTCAGCCCTGCGTGGGCTTGCCGTGACCGTACTTGGCCCGCCACTTGGGGCCGGGGCCGCGCATGTAGTGCAACTCAGGGTGATAGTCGGAGAACAGCTGGGCGCTCAGGGCGCGCAGATAGCCGGCAAAAGCATCGCCAAGCCGGACGAAGGGGCGCGGCACCAGTCCTGCCGCCGATCCCGAAATGGCCGCGATGGCTCGTCCCATGATTCTGCCTCGCCTCTGCGTGGGCGCGCGTTCTGGCGCCCCGTCATGCCCCATCAGTCGCCCGGGCGACCCTGGAGGTTCATGAGCATGGGCATCGTGCCGCCGCAGCCGTTAAGGCGGGGTGCAGATAGCGGGCCTTTTAGGAAAATTCCGCCACAGCCTTACCGGGCGATTACCGACCCCGTCATTCCGGGGCGTGCGCCTTCGCCCGAAGGATGAAGGCGCGACGAACCCGGAATCCAGAGACAGGCTCCGCGTTCGCGTCTGGATTCCGGGTTCGCGGCTTCGCCGCGCCCCGGAATGACCGTGAAGAAATGCCGCGGTCCTTGCCCTTTGGCGGTTCCGCCGCTACATCAGCCACGACTTTCCCAGCATTTTTCGAGGGTTCACCGCGACCATGAACGGCCGGCAATTCATCTATCACATGCAGGGCCTGACCAAGGCCTATCCGACCGGCAAGAAGGTGCTGGAGAACATCAACCTGTCCTTCTACCCGGACGCCAAGATCGGCGTGCTCGGCGTCAACGGGTCCGGCAAATCGACCCTGCTGCGCATCATGGCCGGCATCGACACCGACTATGCCGGCGACGGCTGGGTCGCGGAGGGCGCCCGCGTCGGCTATCTGGAGCAGGAACCGCAGCTCGACCCCGACAAGACGGTCCGCGAGAACGTGATGGAGGGCGTCGCCGCCAAGAAGGCGCTGCTCGACCGCTACAACGACCTCGCCACCAATTACTCGGACGAGACCGCCGACGAGATGGCGAAGCTGCAGGACGAGATCGACGCCAAGAACCTCTGGGATCTCGACAGCCAGGTCGATCTGGCGATGGACGCGCTGCGCTGCCCGCCGGACGACGCGGACGTCGCCAAGCTGTCGGGCGGCGAGCGCCGCCGCGTCGCGCTGTGCAAGCTGCTGCTCGATCAGCCGGACCTCCTGCTGCTCGACGAGCCGACCAACCATCTCGACGCCGAAAGCGTGAACTGGCTCGAAGGCCACCTGCGCGATTATCCCGGCGCGATCCTGATCGTCACCCACGACCGTTACTTCCTCGACAACGTGACGGGGTGGATTCTCGAGCTCGACCACGGCCGCGGCATCCCTTACGAGGGCAACTACACCTCCTGGCTCGCACAGAAGCAGAAGCGTCTCGAGCAGGAAGGCCGCGAGGACGAAGCACGCCGCCGGACTCTTGAAAGAGAGTCGGAGTGGGTGCGCTCCTCGCCGAAGGCGCGGCAGGCGAAGTCGAAGGCGCGCTACGAGCGCTACGAGGAACTGCTCAAGGTCGCCAACGCCAAGGTCAACGCCGTCGCGCAGATCGTCATCCCGGTCGCCGAGCGGCTCGGGCAGAACGTCGTCAACTTCGAGCATCTGGCCAAGGGCTTCGGCGACAACCTGCTGATCGACGACCTGACCTTCAAGCTGCCGCCCGGCGGCATCGTCGGCGTCATCGGCCCGAACGGCGCCGGCAAGACCACGCTGTTCCGCATGATCACCGGGCAGGACAAGCCCGACAGCGGCACCATCACCGTCGGTGAGAGCGTGCAGCTCGGCTATGTCGACCAGTCGCGCGACTCACTCGACGGCAAGAAAACCGTGTGGGAGGAGATCTCCAACGGGCAGGACATCATCCTGGTCGGCAAGAAGGAAGTGAACTCGCGCGCCTATTGCGGCGCCTTCAACTTCAAGGGCGCGGATCAGCAGAAGAAGGTCGGCCAGCTCTCCGGCGGCGAGCGCAACCGCGTGCATCTCGCCAAGATGCTGCGCTCCGGCGCCAACGTGCTGCTGCTCGACGAGCCGACCAACGATCTCGACGTCGATACGCTTCGGGCACTCGAGGAGGCGCTGGAAGACTTCGCCGGCTGCGCCGTCATCATCAGCCACGACCGCTGGTTCCTCGACCGCATCGCGACCCACATCCTGGCCTTCGAAGGCGACAGCCATGTCGAATGGTTCGAGGGCAACTTCCAGGACTACGAGGCCGACAAGATGCGCCGGTTGGGCACGGACTCGATTATCCCGCACCGGCTGAAATACAAGAAGTTCAGCCGCTAGCGTTGTCTCCGGTCCGATGACAAGCGCCGCGGCCTTTGCCATGATGGCCGGGGCGGCGGAAACGTTTCGGCGTGCCGGATCGCGCGAGACCGGAGGCGTGCCGCCGTAACAGGGGGGCGTGTCATGGCCTGCATCAGGTCGTCGTTGTTTTATGTCTTTACGTTCGTCGCGGTTCTCGGGGTCGCGCCGGCGCTGGCCGACGGTTCGTCACGGCCCTATGGCGGCGGCGGGCGTATCAATCCCGGCGCGATCATCGCGCAATACAACAAGAGCGGCGAACGCTTCCGCATCGAGGGAAGCTGTCAGTCGTCCTGCACGATGCTGCTCGCGATCAAGAACGTCTGCGTCGATCCGGGCGCGCGGCTGCTGTTCCACGCCGCGCTGTTTCCGAACGAGGCGGGCCAGAAGCCGCCGCCGAAACGGCAGGCTGCGATGCTCGCCGCTTACAAGCCGGCGCTGCGCAATTATCTCGTGAAGAACGGCTATGTAAGCTCCTTCGAGTTCCACACGATCTCTGGCGCCGACATCATTCGAAAGTTCGGCTATCGCCAGTGCCCGAACTGAGCGGGCGGGTCGCAGCGTAACGGCGGCCTAATCCCGCGCCGCTATTCCCGCGTCCACCGCGTGGTGTTGCAGACGATCCCGGCGAGCATGCAGCCCGTCGTCGTCATCGTCGCCGCGCCGGCCTCGAGCTTTGCGGTGAAGGACAGCTTGCGCTGCGGGTCGTAAGCCGTGCCGTCCCAGCGGCCGCCTTTCTCGGCGATCCGGAACACTAGTCTGTCGCCGACGTTCTCGTTCTGCGCGTGCGGGTCCTTGATCCAGAGATTGGTGGCGCAGATCGCGTCGCCGCAGGGGGCGATCTTCACCAGCGCCTTGCCGTCGCCGCGCTTCCATGTGCCGAAAATGTCGTCCGCCCGCGCCGGACCTGCCGCGGCCGGAAGGCTCGCGATCAGAAGCAGGAACGCGACGCAGGCGGACGTCGCTCGCGCGCAGGGGACGCGGCGCGAGGGCGGAAATGCGCGGTGAAAAAGGCGCATGACGAGCGGCGCGCCGCTCTGCCCGGCGGCGAACTCGGAAACGATGGCGGCGAATACGCGCATGCAAACCCTCGTCACCGGCGTAATACGCCCGCCGGGCCAGCCTGGATCACCGGTGAGGTGCTTTATTCGAGAGGGTTGGCGCTGCGACCGCGATCGGTGACGCCGGCTTCACACGCAGAGGAAGTCGGTCAGCCGCAGGAAGCCGTCGATCTTGGTGCTTGCGATCTGCAGGTCGAAGTCGAGCGTGACATTGTCGTCGCCATCGACCTTGCAGTCCTTCACATATGTCGTCACCTCGGCGGTGCCGCTGCCGAGCGAGACGTCGTTCTCGTCGAACACCTCGAATTCGAACTCGGCCTTGTAGGTGAAATCGGTTGTGCAGCCACCCTCGACGACGATGGGATCGAAGTCGATGCTGTCGTTGAAGTGTCCGTCCTCGTCGAGCACGATGTCGAGGTCGTCGTCCTCCGCTTCCTCGTCGCCGCTGATCGATATCTTGTAGGAATACTTGATGTAGCCGAGTTCCGGCCCGTCGCGGACGACCAGCGCCAGCGCTTGGCTGAAACCGCAGTCGTTTTCGTCCTCCTCATGCTCGGTCGGCCCGGCGGCATGGCCCGGCGTCGTGGCGGGCGGCGCCATCGCATGATCGCCGGCGCACACCCATTTGAAGGTCCCCATGTCGACGCTGCCGGAATTCTTCGAGGCGCTGGGAAATTTGATGTTGGCGCTGGCGCCGACGCCCTTCTTGCCGGCTTTCAGGTTCACCGTGATGGTGGCCGCGTCGAGCGCGACGCCCATCGCAACGACGATGGTGACGGCGTCGGGCTCGTAGGTGACCTGCTCGGCGATGCAGCCGGCGAGCGAGCGGTCCTTCGGCGCGGTCGAGCCGTGCGCGTCGACCGGGTTCGCCATCGCGCAGCGGCCATTCTTGTCGATTTCGCACTGAATGTTGATGGTGCGCGTATAGCCGGGGATGTCGTAGAACCAGAACCACACGACGTAATAGTCGTAGCCGTAGGCGGAGAAATATTCCTCCAGCGAGCTGTCGGTCGGCGTGCATTCGAAGATCCAGGCAAGCTCGCTGAACGTGCTGGTCAGCTTCGCGAAAAGCCCGCTTTGCGGCACGCGGCTGTGCTGGCCGCGCGTCAGCCTGCTGACGCAGTGTTCCTCCGCGACGAGCGGTCCGGGAATCTTTATTCCGTGCAGCTTGATCTGCAGCGCCAGGTAAACGGCCAGCCCCCAGCCGAGCGTCGCGCCGGAGATGGCGAGCGCGGCGTCGAACCCGTCGAACGCGATGCAGG
This sequence comes from Pseudolabrys sp., assembly GCF_050250095.1. Classification (NCBI taxonomy): domain Bacteria; kingdom Pseudomonadati; phylum Pseudomonadota; class Alphaproteobacteria; order Hyphomicrobiales; family Xanthobacteraceae; genus Pseudolabrys; species Pseudolabrys sp. The sequence goes on from NZ_JBFWPH010000004.1 coordinate 140,529, forward strand.
ATGCGGCAAAGCCGAACGCCTCGAGCGCGAGGCCGGCGAGCGACAGCCCTTCGGTGACCTGGCGCGGGAGCCACGAATGAAGGATCGGGGCGGCGAGAATGAGCGCGACGCCGAACAAGACCGCGACGAGCAGCGCATCCATCGGTATCCCCCGGCGCCGCTGGAACGCGGCGGCCCCATCGCTACGACCCGACTGCAAGTGCGGCGCGATTATAGCGGGCGCGCCGCACCCGATGGGTCAATCTCCTTGACTTAGCGGGCTGCGCTTGCGGCGGGTTCTCGCGCGCCTGTCTTGACAATTCCCGATAAAGGTATATATTCGCATTTATAACCTTGACAAAAGTGGTGGGAAGGCCCATAAATAGGGCCATAAGGAGCCACCGATGTCTGCCAACCTCACCAACCCGATCTTCACCGACGAAACCAAGGCTCGCGAGCACTTGGAGGCGATCCGCTGGCCGGAAGGCCCGATCTGCCCTCACTGCGGCAATTCGGACCCTGAGCGAATTGCGAAGATCGAAGGCGAGAAGCAGTCACACCGTCCGGGCCTGTTCTACTGCAACGAATGCAAGGGCCAGTTCACCGTGACCGTGGGCACCGTCTTTGAACGCTCCAAGATTCCACTCTCGAAGTGGTGGCTGGCGATGCACTTGATGGCCGCCAGCAAGAAGGGCATGTCCGCTCACCAACTGCATCGCATGTTGGGCATTTCCTACAAGTCTACTTGGTTCATGATGCACCGCATTCGTGAGGCGATGCGCGATGGCAACCCGTCCCCGATGGGTGGCGAAGGTTCCAGCATTCAGGCCGACGAAACCTACTACGGCAATTCATCGAAGCGCGCGAAGGGCTACCGCAAGGGTCATAGCCACAAGGCGTCCGTTGTCGGCCTTGTCGAGAAGCCGTCTGGGCGCGCTCGCGCCTTTCACGTCAAGACTGCGAATGCAAAGACCGTGCGCGATGTTCTGGTTCGCAACGCTCACCGTTCAAGCGAACTGCACACCGATGAAAGCCGCCTCTACACGGAAGTCGGCAAAGAGTTCGCCGCGCACAAGACCGTCAATCACGGCTGGAACCAGCGCGGCTACTATGTTGGCGACGAAGGCCAGACGACCAATGCAGTCGAGAACTTCTTTGGCACCTTCAAGCGCGGCATGAAGGGCACCTATCACTTCTGCGGCGAGCAGCACTTGCAGCGCTACTTGGACGAATTCTCGTTCCGTTACTGCAACCGCTCCGGTCTCGGCGTTGAAGATGTTGCCCGCGCTGAATTGATCGCGAAGGGCGCAGAAGGCAAGCGCCTCACCTATCGACGGCCTCACCAAAATTAGGTCTGCAAAACACGCCGCGAAGCGCTTTCTACTGTGGAGAAAGCGCAAACTGGCTCTTCCCAAAATCTAGTTTTGTGATCGGCTAATGTGGGTCGGCGATTCTCGGTCGCCGACCCACCAACGCCCGCGGCGCGGAAAGAGCCAAACGCGGACGCTTTTTCATCAATGCTGGCGCGCGGCTCCGCCAAAGGATGCGGAGTCATGACTGAGAGCTTTGTTTCCGGTCTCGGGGTATGCGCGAAATGCGGCGGGACTATTAGCACAAGCGACGATCCACCAGCCGATAACTCTGTCGTCACATGCCAGACCTGTGGGCAGGAGATCGGCACCTATGCGGATATCAACGCTAAGGTGAGGGAGATGGTTTTCGCTCACGCCGAGAGTGTTGCCAGTAAACCTCTCAGCGATTTCAAGCGCCATGTGGGGCGCATTGGAAAGAGACTGTAGACTGAGGATAAGCTTCACCCTTTAGCGCTTTCCTTTTTCAAAGTCTCATCTCGCCATGCTGCCTAAGCGGCACGGTAGATGTTTGCCATTTCAGGGGCCGTACCGATGGAAATTGCCACGGCTTTAATCTCCGCGTTGAGCGGTCTTATAGGTGTCGCCCTGGGCGGATGGCTCACCTTTAGAAATGCGAGCAAAGAAAAACTCATCGAACTTCGACGAAACACTTATGGCTCAATCTTGCACGAACTATCGCAGATTCAACAGGTAATTGATGTTGCTGACGAGTGCATTTCGCATGTCGGATGGGATCGTTATTTCACTTCTGAAACAGAGCAACAACACACTCAAAAAATCGTCGGCCACATGAGTGAGCTTCGTAAGAAGTCGAGCGCTGAGTATTTAATCATTTCCGATGGATTTAGAAATTTGCTCGACGAAATGAACAAGGAAATGAGTTCTTCTGACGCCGAATATTACGAGGAAGACGACACGTTTGACCGCGCTATCGCTAAGTATCGGCCCTTACTACTCGCGCAGGCCAAGAAAGAAGTAATCGGATAGGATCTATTTGCCGCGCTTGCCAAGCTTCATCTCGCTTTGCTGTTTTGGCGGCATCGCAAGCATGTTGCGCATGATCTGATCGCGCTTGCGATCAACCTTCGGGCCGGATTCCAATTCGGCCTCTAGCTTTTCACGTTTGCGCTTTTTCAGCGCGGGAGCTTTGTTTTTGGGGGATGGCATGAATTCTGACGAAAGCCCTCTTTATGAAGCTGTCGGTAGATTTATCACGGCCTTCGCCAGCGCAGAAGCCGGTGTTCACATGATCGCCCGAAAACTTTCCCGCCTTGATGATGAAATCGCCCGGGCGCTCTTTGCAGGGATGCGACTGACCGACATGACGGAACGCGCGCGGGCTTTACTCAGGATCGAGCCAGAGGACAGAACCAAACCCGCCCTGACCGGCGAAGCCGTAGCCATCGTCGAAGCCTGTCTCGGCCAACTCAAAACCATCTCAGGCCGACGGCACAATCTCGTTCATCGCGTCACCGGCTGCGGCGCAACCGGCATATTCGTGACCAACATACTCAGTTCAAAGACGGCGGAAAATTCGGAATTCGACATCTACACACTGCCGGAATTGCAGGCGATGGCCGGCGATTGCGAAAGCATTTCCCTCCAGCTAGACCGCCTTGCTTCCAGCAACCGTGCTAGCGAAGCGCTCGCGGTTGGCGTGCCTGCATGGCGATATAGACCGCCTCAGCCATCCCGTAAGAATCCAGATACTCGCGGGTCTCCTGAATGACATCGGAGCCCGCCTCGATCATTTCGCGGGTTGGCACAACCTGTTGACCGGACTCTGTTTTCTGGTCCGTGCGATAGGATTTAATACACATTTTTTAAGGTGATAAATGCGTATATATTCCTATCACCCTTTCCATGAGAGGCGTTCTCGCGAGACGTCCTGAGAATGGGGAAGGGTGCGGCGCCTGCGGACGGGACTCGTAATCCTGTCTCCGGGCGGTGCGGGGCTCCGCCCTCCGGGTACTACGGCCCGGACGCAAGGAGCTTGCAGGTACGGCCCGGCAACCGCCGCCCTAATCGGCGGCGCAGCTCCGGTGTCCCGATCGCGCGGCCCGCACCGTTAAATGCCGCGATGGAGCGCCGGAAGGCGAGCGTGTTGGCTCTTGTTTGCGCGAACTGCGTAAACTTGAGCGCGCCCAACACGCGCCGTCTTCGCAAAGGCGGACAGACACGGTTTGCGCCTTCCGGCGCTCCGTTCCCCTCACACTTTTGTTGTGAGGTGAAAGCCCAGCGCGCTTGGGGCTTGCCCCATTCGCGCCACCAAAAATGCAACTCGGACGTGAAACCGCGCCGCGAGAAGGATGACTCATGGCTGGATTGGACAGTCGCGCGTCCGGCGCGAGCCTCTCACACCTCGACGATGTCGTCCGAGACCGGCGGCGCGTCGGCGGTGAAGTCGATGGCGTGGCCGATGAACTGCTCGGCGGCGTCGAGGCTGTCGTTGATGCAGCGGAAGGTCGCCGCCTTGCCGTCGCGATAGCGCACCAGATGCGAGACGCGGTGGCTGATGATGCGGCCGCTCGGGACGTGCCGGCTGATGATGCGGCCGAACATCGCGCTCGCGTCGTCGTCGACCAGCAGCTTCTCGATCTCCAGCGACTGAAAGGCGATGATGCCGGGGATGTAATTGGCGAAGCGTTCGACCACCGCTTCGCGGCCGCGCCAGGTGCCGCAGATCTGCACCACCGACACCGGGCCGGCGACATGCCATTCGACGTCGTCGGTCACCATCGCGCCGATCCGTTGCGGATCGCGCGAGATATAGGCGTCATAGAACGTCTTCACGGTCTCGCGCGAGACGGCGCCGTTGCTGGTCGGGATTGCGGTCGCCTGCATCGTCATGCGCGACCTTAATCCAGATTGCATAAATATTTTATTACCGTTTGTGGCAGGCCAGCGCGTCCGCCCGCGCTGCCGGCCGCTATTGGCTCTTGCGTTTGGCCGCAGGCTTTCTGGCCACCTTTTTCGCGGTCTTCTTTTTGGCGAGCTTGGCTTCGCCTTCCTTGTCCTGGCCGAGCAGCAGGCCGCAGCTCCTCGCTTCCTTGGTGGTCAGCTCGCGCTTCTCCTTGGCGCCCACGATGGCCGCGGCGGCGAAGATGCCGACGATGCAGAGCTGCGCCGAGGCGAGCGACGTGCCCGTCAGCAGAAATGCCGCCGCCGTCACGGCGATGATGGTCTTCTTCATGCTTGATCCCCCGATGCCGTCCCGGCCTGCCGGCCTCCCGGAACGGCCGTCCGCTTATCATGCGCACAGTTCGCCCGGCTTGTCGCGCGCGAGCTTACTGCGGCAGGCGGGGCTGCAGGTCGGGCGCGCCTGCGGGTGGGGGATTTTGCCGGAGGTCGGCGATCAGGGCCTCCATCTCTCCAATCTCGCGCACCTGCGCCTCGATGATGCCGTCGGCCAGTTTCCGCACGCGGGGGTCGCGGATATGCGCCCGCTCGCTGGTCATGATGGCGATCGAGTGATGCGGAATCATCGCCTTCATGTAGGCGACGTCGTAAACCGTCTCCTGGGTGCGCATAAGCCAAAGGCTTGCTGCAAAGACAAGCGTGGCCGCGCCGAGGATGGCGAGGTTCGCCGTCCGGTTGCGGTACATCGACCACATGAAGCCCAGCATCACCGCGCCCATGACCGCGCCCATCAGCAGCGCCATCCAGAGCCGCGTCTGGCTGAACCAGACGTGCTCGAGCGCGAATGTGTTCAGATACATCAGGCCGTACATGACGACGGTGGAGGTCGCGATCATCGCGGCAAAGCGGACATAGCTCATAACGGTCTCCCGGCCGGTTTGGTGGCTCCGGGGGACAACGAATGTGCCGCATCCCGGTTCCCCTTTGCGTGGCCCGGCCGCGAATCGTCTATAAATCTGCCGCAAAGCCGGGCAGGCATGCGCCTGTGCCGCCGATGTCCGGCGGTTTGCGCTTTGATGGAGAGACGCTCGATGTCGATGTCCGCCGATGTTCCGGTGCCGCCGAAGGGGACGAAGGGGCTGCGGCCGCTGCCGCAACTCATCTTCAGTTCGCGCTGGCTGCAGCTGCCGCTCTATATCGGGTTGATCGTCGCACAGGGCGTCTATGTCATCCTGTTCCTGAAAGACCTGTGGCATCTCGTGCTCGGCGCGGTGAAGTTCACCGAACAGGAGATCATGCTGGTCGTCCTCGGGCTAATCGACGTGGTGATGATCTCGAACCTGCTCATCATGGTCATCGTCGGCGGCTACGAAACCTTCGTGTCGCGGCTCGAACTGGAAAAGCATCCCGACCAGCCGGAATGGCTGAGCCACGTCAACGCCAGCGTGCTGAAGATCAAACTCGCGATGGCGATCATCGGCATCTCGTCGATCCATTTGCTGCGCACGTTCATCTATGCTGGGCAGCTTGGGCAGGACAGTTCGCCCTTCACGTCGACCGGCGTGATGTGGCAGGCAATCATCCATTGCATCTTCATCCTGTCCGCGCTCGGCATCGCGGCGGTGGAGCGCATTCAGCCGGCCTATCCCGCCAAGGGCCATCACTAGCGACGCCGCGCCCGGGGCATTTGCGCGCCGCGCAAGCTTGCGATGCGGGAAACGCGGCTGGCCTGTCCACCGGAGAGCGATTAGGATTTCGCGCGTTTTGCGGCGGCGCTTTCCGCCGGCGAAAGGATCGCGATGACCCATCCCGTTACGCCGTTCCGTCTCGAAGAAGCCACCATCGCCGAATTGCACGACGCGATCCGTTCGGGCGCAACCACTTGCACCGCGGTGGTGAAGCACTATCTCGCCCGCGTGCGCGCCTTCAACGGCGTCGCCAGCATGCTGGTGACGAAGGATGGCGCGCCGGTGCCGGCGGCGGCGGGCGCGGTGCGCGGCGGTGCGCCGCTCGCATTTCCGACGCAGACTTACCCGGCCGCGCGGCTGCTGCCCGATCTCGACAAATACAAAGGCCCGCCGATCGAATACGGCCGGATGGAGCCGACCGCGTCGGACCCCTCGGTGCAGCAGCAGTTCGGCATGGTCGTCGGCATCCCCGATGCCGGTCAGGTCAACGCGCTGTCGACCATCAACATTCGCGGCGAACGCTCGGTGACCTGCCGCGGCGACTTCGACCGTCATCCCTCGCTCGGACCGTTGCCGAAAGGCGCGCCGCCGGTGTGCGAATATTTCCGCCATCTGCCGGATGCGCTGGAACAGGCCGCCGCGCTCGACGCGAAATACGGCCGCAATCCCGATCTCGACGCGCTGCCGATGTATGGCGTGGTGTTCTCCTTCAAGGATGCGTTCGACACCAAGGATATGCGCACGACCTGCAGCGCGGACGCGGCTTACGACATCGACGTTCCGGCGCGCGATCACATTCTGGTCGAGCAGTTGCGCGAGAAGGGCGCGATCATCTTCGCCAAGGCCGTCAACACCGAATATAACGGCCGGCCCGACGATCCCGGCGGCCGCCACAAGCCGGACAAGGTGCTCACCACGACGCTCGGTTTCCAGCGCGGCACCTGGGCCGGCAATCCGTCGAACCCCTACGACACCACGCGCGCCGCGTCCCTTGGCTCCAGCGCCGGTTCGGCGCTGTCGGTCTCGACCAATCTCGTGATGTGCAGCCTCGGCGAGGAGACGCGCGCGTCCTGCCGCGGTCCGTCGAACCACAACGCGGTGGCGTTGATCCTGCCGCACAAGGCGATGCTCGGCTTCGACGGCGGCGCGATCGGCGCCGACATCTACGTGGACCGCACCGGCGTCCATGCCCGCACCATCGCGGACTGTGCCCGCGTGCTCGACGCACTGAAAAATCCTGGCGGCGATTATTACGACCCGCGCGACCCCTTCACCACCGTGCCGCGTTCCGCCGTGCTGCCATCCTACGCGGTCCATGCCAAGGCCGCAGGCAGCGCCGGCGCATTGAAGGGGCTGCGCATCGGCGTCATTCGCGAGTCGATGGTCGCGCGGCCCGGCTCGAAGACCGAAGTGCCGATCGTCACGGCGGCGGCGAAGGAGATCAAGACCGTGCTCGCGGGCCAGCTCGGCGCCGCACTGGTCGAATCCTCCGATCCGCAATGGACACCGGACCCGGATGCCGAGCCGATGAGGGTCGATTTTCGCCGGGCGCTGGCGCGGCTCGTTCCGGTGATGATGCCGGACATCCTGTTCCGGCTCGACGACAGGGGCGAGCCGGTGTTCAAGGAGGTCGCCGCCGCGATTACGCCGACCGAATTCCAGCCCGGCAAGGTGTTCGGTTCGGGCGGCATGAAGCCGATGGACTATTGCCTGGCACTGGTCGAAGGCCGCATCGCGCCGCCGGCCAATCTCGATCTCGCCACCGTGCAGCATCAGGCGGTCGCCAACGCCTTCCGCTTCCACATCAACCAGTATCTGTCGCGCCGCGCCGCCGACTGGAAGGCGAAGGGTTTCACCGAAACGCTTGCCGACTTCACCGCGCTCAATGCTCGTTCCAAGTTCTGGGGCGACGACCAGCGCGCCGGCTTCCGCAACTGGGACGAACTCACCGACATGCGCAATCCGGTCGGCGAGCGGCAGGGCATCACCGAGCGGATGCTGCTGCGCGAGGTGCTGCGCCGTGCCGACATGATGGTGATCTACGAAAACCGGCTCGACGCGCTGGTGCGGCTGCATACGCCGTTCCCGCCGGGCATCATCGGCGGCGCGGGGCAGGGCCTGCGCAACAACCTCACCTTCGAGTCGCTGAGCGGCCCGAATGCCGGCCTGACCGAAGTGCTGATCCCGGCGGGCTATGTCACCACCGCCTACGATCCGGTCTACCGGCTGAGCGACGACGGCACGCAGTATCTCCATGTGGGTTCGGACCAGCCGACGCAGCTTGCAGCGCCCGGCCTGCCGTTTTCGCTCGTCTTCCGCGCCGAGCCGGGCCGGGAGGACGTCCTGCTGCGGATCGCGTCCGCCTATGAGGCTGCGTCGAAACGCCGGATTCCGCCGCCCGCTTTTGGTCCGATTCCGATGGAAACTCCGGCGTCGTGACCGGCCGAACCAGCATCTTCCGCCTTGCGCTCCGCGGCATCGCAGCCGTCTTCGTCTGGCTCGCGCTCGCGGGTTTGCCGGCGCTGGCGGCCGATGCGCAGTTCGAGCGCTGGCTTGAAGGCGTGTGGCCGGACGCGCAGGCGGCCGGCGTGTCGCGCGAGACCTTCGACGCCGCCACGCGCAATCTGACGCCCGACCTGTCGCTGCCGGACCTGCACATTCCGGGCCGCAAGGAACAGCCACCCGGCCAGGCGGAGTTCGTGCTGACGCCGGGCCAATATCTGAAAGAAACGACTATCAACCGGCTGGCCGCGCACGGCCGCAAGCTCGCCGCGGACCACCGCGACACGCTTGCGCGCATCGAGCGCGACTTTCATGTGCCGGGCGAGATCGTGCTGGCGATCTGGGGCCGCGAGACCGACTACGGCCGCTACAAGCTTCCCTATGACGCGATCCGCGTGCTGGCGACGCAAGGCTACACCGGCCGGCGCAAGGACATGTTCCGCGCCGAGTTCGTCAAGGCGCTGCGCATGTTGCAGGATGGCGTGCCGCGCGCGTCCATGCGCTCGTCATGGGGCGGGGCGATGGGGCTGACGCAGTTCCTGCCGACCGACTATTTCCGCTACGCAATCGACTATGACGGCGACGGCCGCAAAAACATCTGGACCTCGGTGCCGGATGCACTCGCGGCGGCCGCGCAACAACTCGTCGCCAAGGGCTGGCAGCCGGGCTTGCCCTGGGCGGTCGAGGTGAAGGTGCTCGGCAATGTCGACTGCACGCAGGCCGAACCTTCGGTGAAGCGGTCGCTCGCCGAGTGGCTGAACAACGGTTTCGTTCCCGCATACGGCCGCAGGATCGAGGGCGCCTCTCTCGCCGCGCCGGCCTCGCTGTTGATGCCGGAGGGTAGTTACGGACCAGCCTTCCTGACGACGGAGAATTACTTCGTCATCAAGGAATACAACTATTCGGACCTCTACGTGCTGTTCGTTGGGCATTTGAGCGAGCGCATCGCCGGCGGCAGGCCGTTCGAGACGCCGTGGGAAAAGGACGCGCAGTTGCGCACCCGCGACGTCGAGGCGATGCAGCAGCGGCTTGCTGCGCTCGGTCTGTACAAGGACAAGATCGACGGCAAGGCGGGCATGCTGACCCGCTCCGCGCTCGGCGCCTATCAGAAGGCAAACGGCCTCAAGGTCGATTGCTGGCCGACTGCCGCCGTGCTCGAGCGCATGCGGCGCGGGAATTAAATCAGCGGTGAGCTAGTCGCAGCTTTCGGTTTGCGACGCCGGCGCGTCGCTGTCGGCCGTCCAGGTGCGGCGCGTTCCGTTGGCGCAACCGGTCTTGGTTTCCGACGAAGCGGGGCGGTAGGTCGCGGAAGAGTCCGCGACCGGCGGTGGCTCGTAGGCCTGCGCGTTGGCGCCGGGCATCATCGTCGCGCCGTAGGTCGCTCCCGCGACGGCCGCGGCCGCCGCAGCGGCGGCGGCTTGCGGGCTTGCGCAGCCGCGGCAATAGGCCTGCGCCGGATATGAAAACGCCGCGGCGCTCAAAAGCGCCACGGTGGAAGCGATCGCTGTCAGTCGCATGGGCGAATCTCGTGCCGGTTCGAACCGGCCCGATCATCGTCCGCGGCTGTTACGAATGACTTAAGGGCAGATGTAACGCGGCCGGCTCCAGCGCACCGGGTTGCCCCAGCGGTCGAAGGCGACCGGGCGGCGCGCCCAGTAACCGTCCGTGCAGCCATAGGGCGCTTCCGCGTAATAGTCGTCATAGACGACATAGCCGCGCGGCGGGCCGTAATAGCGCGGCTGCGAATTGGCGATCGCGCCGCCGATGATGGCGCCGGCCGCCAGTCCGCCGACCACGCCGGCCGCGACACCGCAACCGTGACACCGCGCCTGTGCTTGCGTCGGCGCAGCGAGGGCGCCCGCGGCGATCGTCGCGACCGCTGCGAGAGCAATCAGGGCCTTCTTCATCGCATGTCCCTCCGAAAACCGGCCGGCCGGGGATGGCCGGCGAGAACCAGCTTTGTCCCGGCTATAGACTGGGCTGATTAATTTGGCGGAAACGGGACATCGGGCGAAAATGCGAAAAACCCGGCCGTTCCAGAGCCCGGCCGGGCTTTTCCTCGTTTTTCGATGGACTGACGGGTCTGCTAGCGGCAGACCCGAACCCGGCGGACATGGTAGCCACCGTAGCCGTCCCACACCCGCTGGCGGGTCCACCAGCAACGCGGTTCGGCATAATAGACCGGGCCGCCGTAGTAGCCGTACGGCCCACCATAATAACCGCCGCGATACTGCGAACCGACGATCGCGCCAAGCGCGAGGCCGCCGATCACGCCTGCGGCAACTGCGCCGCCGCGTCCGCGCGCTTCGGCCTGCTGTGGCATGGCGACTGCCGACAGTGCAATCGCGCCGGCGGCGGCGACAGCAGTCAGTGTCCTGGTCGTCAGAATGTTGATCATGGCACACCTTCCTTTGACTTAACTAAAAGGCGAAACGCCATCGTTTCGTTCCCGCAAGAGTCGGATTTTTTGCGTGAACCTCGGATGAATGTGGCGTTGGATTCGGCCGCTGGCGGGGCGCCGGCGTGTTAAATTTTCGTCACGTTATGGCGGCGCTGTGGCGCAACTTGCCCCAAAATTGCCGGAGAATGTTCTTCTGGCCGCGCCGCGCAACGCCCGCGTTGTTGGCGCTCGGAGCGGCCGTCTCAATGCCGCGGCTGCGCCGGCGCTCCGACGTCTGAAGGCGCACGCGCGGCGACACTTTTGTCTTTCGGGATTTCGTCGCAACGCGCGCCGCTTTGCGCGGCGACGCTTGTTTCTTCCCGGTGCGCGCCGCGCGATGTTTGCGCGGCGTCTTGCCGGTGCGCGTGAGCTTGAGCGCGTGGCTGCCGACATGATCGAGGAAACTGCGTTCGACCGGCAGGCTCAGTTTCTCGATGGCGGACGACAGCGGCAGCCAGACCACCGCTCGGATATCACCGGCAAGCTCGCGGCGCGGACCGCGCGCGACCTGCATGCGCCAGAACGAGGTGACCTTTTGCCGGCCGCCGGCCTGGGACGCGACAGCGCCGAGGAATTCGTGCAGGCGCACGTTCTGCCCGGTTTCCTCGACGGCCTCGCGCTTTGCGCCCGCCGCCGGTTTCTCACCGCGCTTGAGCTTGCCTTTCGGCAGGACCCAGCAATCGTCCTTGCGGCGCTGCACGACGGCGAACAGCGGCCGCCGGCCATTGCGGATGACGATGCCGCCTGCGGCCGTCACGGCAACTCGCGTTGTTTTGCGTCGGCGTGTCTTCATCGGAATCAGATCAAGGCTAACCACGGTCGCGCCATGTGCAACAGCGCGCCGTTGGCCGCAGGCCGGTTCGTTCACAGAAATCCGGTGAGGACGCGGATTTTATGACAGGGCGATGACGGCAGGCGGCTCGTCGAAGCTCAGGCCGCGCGTGACGATTTTCCGTCCCGCGCCGCGAGATCCGGCGTCGCGCGCCGCCACGGCAGCATCGCGGCAATGTGTGCGCCGGCGCGCAGGAAGGGCGCGATCAATTCGCCGGTCACCGTATGCGCCGGATACCGATCCGGCTCGACGCCGAAGGTGAGCGCCTCGCGCTTGCGTGCGGGCACATGCAGCGTGCCGAACATCCAGTCCCACACGGCCAGACAGCTTCCGTAGTTGCGGTTGAAATGCGCCGGATTGCTGGAATGGTGGATCTGGTGATGCGCCGGGCTCACCAGCAGCCGGCCAAGCAGGCCGGTGAAAGCCATCCAGACATGCGTGTGCTGGAGGTGGACATAGGTGTGAATGAAGAACACCAGAATGATGTTGGTATCGGCAAGCGCGTACTGGTGCGCGGTATTGCCGAATGCGTAGTTGCCAAAGCCGTTGGCGATCGCCGTCGACAGCGCAAGAATGTTGGCGAAGATCCAGCCATAGACTGGGTGGACGCGGAAGTTCGTCAGCGGCGTCAGCACTTCGGCCGAATGATGCACCTTGTGGAATTCCCACAGCACCGGCACGCGATGACTGAGCCAGTGATTGAACCAGTAGCCAAGCTCGTAGGCGAGAAACAGCATCACCGTGACGGCGGCGTTCGTCGCCCATGCCGGCAGCGCCGACGGCGCCGGCTGGCCGAACAAGCGGACAAGCCCGGCAATGATGCCGTTGGTCACCGTCTCGTAGGACAGGATCGCCCAGCCGAACACGATGCCGAACACCAGCACGTTGAAGAACAGATAGCCGATGTCGGCGCTGTTCGACGGGCTGTCGACGATGCGCTTCGGGAACAGCGCGCGGAACAGCACACGGGCATTCAGCCTGCGTCCGCGCTTGATGCGCTTCCCAGCGTAGAACGCCGTGGCGATGACAAGCGCGGCGCCGAGCGAGCTGAAGGACAGGTGTGAGCCGAACGAAAACAAAAGCCGGCCCAGCTGCGAGCCGACAAAGCCAAAACCGTCCGCAATGCCCGAGAAATCCACCCGCCGTCTCCGCGCGCCGCTGAACGCGAATTAAAGCGGCGGGCGGTAAATATTGTGTTGTGCGGATTGTCGAGAGTTTCGGCTACTTCTTCGGCATCACGATCCGCGAGCCCTCGTAATAGGCCTTGGCGAAGGAGGGGCGCGCCTGGATGCGAGCATACCAGTCCTTGACGCGCGGCTGATCGGCCCAGATGTCGGAAAGGCCGAGATCCTCCAGCCGCACCAGATTCGGCGTCATATAGATGTCGGCCAGCGTGAACTGCTCGCCGGCGAGCCACGGGCCGTTCTCGAGGCTCTTCGACATGCGCTCGACGGTCTGGCGCAGCTTGTCGCGCGCGTCGTCCATCTCTTCCTTCGGGAAACCGTTCTTGTCCATCCGGCGCAGCACGGCCTTGCGCAGCGGAGTCTTGTCCTTGCGGGTGTCGAGCCAGTTCTCGTTCACGGCGAGGAACTTCGGCAGCAGATAGAGATTGAACGACGGAACGCGCACCGCAACGGTCGGCACCTCGTCGATATACTGCCGCCAGACGCGCATGCGCGCGCGTTGATAGCTGTCTTCCGGTGTCAGCTTGGTTCCGCCGAATACGTCGTCGACATATTCCCCGATCACGGTCGACTCGATCACGACCTTGTCGTCGTGCACCAGCGTCGGCACCACGCCATTGGGATTGAGCTTCATGTACCAGTCGGAGAATTGCTCGAGATCGCGCAGGCTGATCTGGTGATCCTTGAACTCCACTCCCTTTTCCTGGAGCGCCATGCGCGCCTTCTGGCTGCAGGTCGAATGGTTCGTGTTGTAGAGCGTGAGCATGATGCACCCGGTAATCGGTTGGCGGCGTGGCGGAACGGCGCAAACTATCGACGCCCCGTTTCGCCATTGCAAGAAATAGCGGCTATTCGGGAATGCAGGGCGGTTTTCGCGCGTCGAAAATCGAAGGAGCGAAAACTAGCGCAACGCGCTCGTCTGGGTTGCCGGCGCCGGCGCGTTGAGGGGGCAATCGGCAAAGCCAGCCCGGATCGCCTCGCCGGCGCCGTTGAGCTGGAATTCCGTCGCCGTGCGGCCGGCGTTCAGCGAGTCGATGCGGACATAGACGGACTGCGATGCCGCGAGTTCGTTGGTGAAGCGCACGACCTCCGCGCGGTCCTCGATCACCACGGTGCGGAAGTCGGTGAGGAAGCGCGCCGTCACTTCGTGGCCGGGCTTGTCGTCGAACCGGTAGCCCAGCGCCGAGTTGCGGTTTGAGCCGACCTTGGTCTCGAACTCGAATTTGACGATCGGCTGCCGGCGGAAGCAGGTGAGTTGCAGCGAGGCGGACAGCGGGTAGCTGACATTGGTGTGCGACGAGCGCCGCGTGAACAGGTTGGCGCTCGAGATCGGCCGGCCGGCGACGCGGTCCTGCGCGCGCTCGATCTGCCAGTTGCCGGACACGCGGGCGAGGCCGCCGCCGACGTAGGGATCGCGCAAGCATCCGCCGAGCGCGACGGCCATCGCCGTCACTGCCGCAGCGCGCACGAGCGCCTTCCACGCAACGCAGACGCAACCGGACACAGGAAACGCTCCCAACCCGCCGCCAGTGTGCAACCGGCGCGCGTGGCTGACAATAGGGATCGTGATCAGGTTGTGCCGAGCTTGTCTTCGTCGCGGCGCAATATCGCGGCGATGGCGCCGATGACCACCGCAACGGCGAGGCTCCAGAAGCCGATCAGCCAGTAAAGCCCGGCCGCCAGGATGCAGCCGGCGGCGAAGCAGGCGATGCTGGCGGCAAGCCGGCGGAACCGCGTGCGCACCCGCGCGCGGTCGGTCCCCGGCTCGCCGAGCATCAGGTCGACCATGTCGATGGTCGCCTGCGTGGTGTTGCCGGTCATGATCGTGGTCGGCGGCAGATCGGCGAAATGCACGCGCTGGAATGCGTTCTGCAGCGCCATCGCCGCGACGCCGGTGCAGCCGGTCAGCAGGCCCGCCGGACTGTCGGCGTTCGGGAACGGGCCGAGCCAGACCGCCAGCACGAAGAACGCGAACAGCAGGGCGACCTCGGCGACGAGAAAGATGCGCAGCGCCGGCAGGTTGCGCCGGCGCATCTGTCCGCCGGCGATCCGCGCCAGCGCGATGACGGCGACGAAGACCGGCAGCGCGATGATTTTATTGATGATGCCGTGATGGCCGGCGACCAGCGCTGCGCCGAGCGTGACGAAATTGCCGGTGACGTGAGAGGTGAACAGGCCGGCCAGGCCGAGGAAGCCGACCGCGTCGACAAAGCCGCCGTTGAACGACAGCAGCGCGGCGATCGTCGCCGGTCCACGCCGCAAGGCCATCCGACCGCTCCTCCTATTCGCTCCCGGTGACGGCAAATCATGCGCGCAGGTGACGGCGTTCTGCAAGCTCCGGCGTTGCGCAAACGGGGATTGCGCCGGGGGTGTCCGGGCTGGTTCAATCGCCGCCACCCGCCGTCCTGAAGAGGTTCCGATGCAGATCGCGTTCGATCACGTCCATTTGCGCACGCCCGATGTCGAGGGCATGGCGGCCTGGTTCGAGCATATGCTCGGCGCGGAGATCGTCCGCTCGACCCAGCAGGGCAAGCCGCGGGTCGATCTGAAACTCGGCGGGCAAAAGATCTTCATCCTGCCGGTCGCGACCGGCGAGCAGGTCAACGCCGCGCCGGTGACGCCCTGTCTCGGCATCGACCACATCGGCTTCTTCGTGAAGGACGTCGACAGGGTCTATGAGGACCTCAAGGCGAAGGGCGCCGAGTTCACCAAGCATGTCTTCACCCAGCGTCCCGGAATCCGCGTGATGTTCCTGCGCGGGCCGCACGGCATTTCGGTGGAGCTGCTGGAGCGCGACGAGAAATATGTCTGACGGTTCATGGCCGCACGGGAGGAAACGATGACGTTCAAGGTGACGAGTAACAGCTTCAAGGACGGCGACTATCTGCCGAAGGACCACATCCTGTCGGCCGATTTCGGTTTCGGCTGCGCCGGCGGCAATGTTTCGCCGCATCTGACGTGGACCGGCGCGCCGGCCGGGACCAAGAGCTTTGCCGTGACCTGCTACGATCCCGACGCGCCGACCGGCTCCGGTTTTTGGCACTGGGTGGTGTGCAATATTCCGGCCGGGGTGACGGAGCTTGCGGCGGGGGCGGGGAGCGCCGGCGGCAAGATGCCGGCGGGGGCGCTGCAGTCGCGCACCGACTTCGGCGCGCCCGGCTATGGCGGCCCGTGTCCGCCGGAAGCGGACCATCCGCACCGTTATCTGTTCACGGTGTTCGCGGTCGGCAAGGACAAGCTCGACGCCAATGCCGACACCTCGGCGGCGGTGATCGGCTTCCAGCTTCATTTCAATACGCTCGCAAAGGCGAGCATCATGGGGCTTTTCAAACGCTGAGCGCGGTCCCGCGCGAACGCACCTTAATAAGACGCCGATTTCACCAAATTTCCGCCACCAATGGCGGTAAGTTTGCCGGTGGATTGTTTTGGATGGAGATGGCGTCGTTCGGGTGTCACTCTACGATATGACAATACTGCAGTGCGGCGACTCGCCGAATTCGGTTTGCGTGTTCTGCCTGCGAATTATTTTGTCGCGATCGACCGGCTTGCCGGGCACCGGGTGGCTCTGATTTTCGATCGCGCATCTTGCCATTGCCCGCGGAGGATAACCGATGTCGATTTTCAAGAAATTTCGCACCATGCTTGCAGCGTTCGCCGCCATTGCGGCCGTCGCGATGGCCGCGCCCGCCGCGCAGGCCGATAGCGGCCGCATCACCTTCAAGGTGGTCAAGGCCGGTTTCGTGATCGGCGCGTCCGGCGGCAGCGGTACGCTTCGCTTCCACGGCCGCCGTTATCCGATCTCGATCGGCGGCCTGAGCTACGGCTTCACCTTCGGCGCATCGGCGACGAACTTCCGCGGCACGGTGAGCAATATCCGCCGTCCGTCGGATGTCGCCGGTGTTTACGCCGCGGCTGGCGCGGGCGCCGCCGCCGTCAAGGGCGCGGGTGCGATCGTGCTGACCAACAACAAGGGCGCGGTGCTCACCATCGCCGGCGAGCAGACCGGCCTGATCGTCGCGGCCGACCTCAACGGCCTCATCATCACGCTGCAGTAAAAGCCGCAACGCTCTGCCGGCGGTCAGGGCGCCAAGCCCTGATCGCCGCGCAGCGTGCGCCAGCCTTTCACGACGCGGACGAGACCGGCGCGGGCGATATGCTCGGCGCCGGTCGTCGTGCGCGCGGTGACGCCGGCGACCGCCTCGGTCATCGCGTTGGCCGCCCGCAGCGCGGCGTCGTTGACGGCCTCGGCCATCGCATTGGCGCCGCGCGAGACGGCATCGACCGTTTCCGAGGCGACCGCCACCGTTTCCCTCGTCATGTCGACGAACGCCGTGCGCGCCGACTGCGCCGCGCCGGTGAATGCGCCGGTGAAGGCCGCCTTCGCATTGTCGATGCGGTCGATCCGCGCCTGCGCCGCGAGTGCGCGCTGGCGCGCGGCCTCCGCCTTGCGGGCGAGGCGCTCCAGTTCCGCGCGCTTGATTTTGGCGTGCTGCACGACGAAAGCCGCGGCCGCGAAGCAGGCGAGCACCGCGGTGAAACCCGCCGACAGGTAAAGCTGCATGTCGATCAGCAGCGCTGCGCCGAAGCACAGCGCCAGCACGCCGATCAGCGCGAACAGCTTCTTGCCGCGGCGGGTGATGGCATAAGCCGCGATTTGACGCGCGAAAGCAGCCCACATGGTCCGTTCTCCGTTGGCATCCCGCCGGGGGCGGGGTGTCGCCACGGCGGACCGCCCGCCCTGGCACAGCTTGCCGTGAGATAGGAATGGCGAAGGCCGTTCGCAATCGGGCGCGGCGCGCCGTCAGCGGGCGCCCTTGCCGGCGTCTTCGCCGTCGCCGGCGCCGCGGCTCGCGAGGCAGGGGTCGAGCACGGCGTGGTTGCGGTCGAGCCGGCGGTACGCGCCCTTGAACGTGACCAGCTCGCCGACCGCCATATCGTTCGACTCGTAGGTGACGCACATGACGCGCAGGTCCGAGCAGATGACGAGATACCACAACGCGCCGTCGCCCTTGACCAGCGTGAGCGTTCCGCTCGCCGCGAGGTCGATGCGGAAATCCGTCACCGGCAGGCCCTCCGCCATGCCGCGCAGGTTGTCGCAGCGCGCGATCGCCTGCGGCGGCACCTCGCCGCGCGAGAAGGCGGGCCGGTTGGCGAAGATCTCGTCGCCGGTTTCCGCGCGCGCGGGCGTTGACAGCAGCGCGACCGCGGCGAGCAGGCCGGCGGCGACGAAACATGCGCGGCGCAATCTCATTCCGGTCTCCTGTTGCGGGCGAACGGCCAGTCCACGGCCTCCGCGCCATACAGCGCCCACCAGGCGATGACCGGCTGCAGCGCGAGACGCGGGCCGTGATACCACCACGAATCCGGCACCGGCGGCAGCACCAGATGCTCCACCGCATGCTTGATGTTGGCGGGCCACACCGCGACGACATAGGCCGCGATCAGGATGCCGCACCACCGGCGCAGCCGCGGGACCAGAAGGCCGAGGCCGAGCGCAAGCTCGAGCGGGCCGGTCGCCAGCACGACGGCGCGCTTCCACGGCACCCAGTCCGGCGTCATCGCGACCAGCGCACCGGTCGCGCGAAAATGCAGCACGCAGCCGCCGGCGAGGAAAGCGAGCATGGCAAGCCGCATCGCCGCGCGCAGGCGCGGCGATGACGCGGCGGAGCGGGCTGTTGCGGCGGGCAACTCGCTGGCGGCTGTCATGACGGGGATACGCTTCGCGCGCCGCCCTGGATGACGGGAAAAGGCGCGCCGCCGCGAAAAAGCGGCGGCGGCGGAGCGCCGCAGGGAACTTTCGCGGCGCGGCGCGGTTGTCATTTCGCGCCGCTGCGCGTTTTCATGCGGATCATTGCCGATCCGTTCCTCCGGGGTTCATGTGGAGACATTGCGATGGGTTTTGAATATGGCGGCCTGCTCGGGCTGATCATTCTCGTGGCCGATATCTGGGCGATCGTGAAGATCCTCCAGGGCGGCGGCTCGACCGGTTCGAAAGTGCTCTGGATCGTCCTCATTTTGATCCTGCCGGTGGTCGGCCTGGTGCTGTGGCTGTTGCTGGGGCGGCGCGGGCGGCTCGCCTGAAGAAGCAGGCATGCAACATCACCCCTGTTCTTGACGGCGCGGGGGACGCCGGACTTCCCGTTCACTTCCCCTCCGCCTTCTTGAAAGCGAAGGGAGCGGAGCGCCGACAGGCGCAGCCGTTCGTCGTTGCGCGCGCTTCTTTCGAAACGCGCGGCGCCTCTCGGCGCTCCCCCGTCGAAGCTCGTCCCGTAAGGGCGAGCGAAGACGGGTATTTGCGGCTTTGGCGCAGCGGACTGCGCCCGGTCCGGGCCGCGCGATCGATGCGCCGGGAAGACAGGCGATTAAACCTGCCGTGCCGGCGGTGACCTGCAAGCTCCTTGCGTCCGGCCCGTAGTGACCGGAGGGCGGAGCCCCGGACCGCCCGGGTGTGATGCTGCGAACGTCACGCGCGGGCACCGCGCCCGATCCCGCAGTCATGACGCCTCATGAAGCGCCCTTCATGTCGTCGGATGCGCTTGCGCGCCGCCGGCCGGTGGATCGGGTGATAGGAATATAATCATTGACGGCAGATTGTCAATCGAGTAGGAAAAATAACCTAGACAGTTTTCGATAAGACAATGCGATCATGGTTCAAGGAAAATGCGGACTATCTCTGGCGGCAATCACAAATCGCGGCCGCTCACGTCGACCTGTTGTTGCTGAAAATCGGCGAACGCCGGGAAATGAAGTACGATCCCGATCAGCCGCGCGTACCGGCTGGAAGTTCGGGCGGCGGGCAGTGGACGAGCGACGGCGGGATACTGCCAGGTAGTTTTGGCGTCACTTCAAGATTCTGGGATGAATGCGCTAAACTTGCTGCAGGTCACGCAACAATGAGTAAATGCGTAGACCAATGCCTACACCTTTTGCTTCGCCCGCAAGCGCCCGGCAGCGATTTGAACGAATTTGCATTCCGGCGCTGTCTGAATAGATGTCTCGGCGTTAGCCGGTAAGGAATTTTCCATGCAAATTGAATTGGCTCGTACCATCGCCCGCGCTGCGTTCCGCAGTTCAAGAGAACTCGGCGCGCTTGTCCCGGTGTTGAAGCGGCAACTCAGTGCGGAAGAATTCGGCATTTACTCGAAGGCGATTGCGACAGCGATCGCTTCCATTCAGGTTGATATCGTCAACAAGCTCACCACCGAGCACTCTGGACTTGAAGCCGAGATCGAGGTGGCAATCAAACGTGACGGACATTATTAGTGAAAGCGCGTTTATGATCATCGCCAGACGCCTGCTGACGGTGCGCGCCGGAGGCAAGGACATTCCGGTCGCGGTTGAACTCCACGCTCCGGAACAGCGCGCCGACGTGGAATGGCGTTGCAACTACACGATTAACTGGCCTGACGAAAAAGCAGAACGCTGGGGCACCGGCGTCGACGCGGTGCAAGCTTTGCAAATTGCAATGACGATGATTGGCGCGGCGCTTTATGCCAGCGACCATCATCGCGAAGGCCGCCTGTTCTGGGAGCGGCCGGGGAACGGTTATGGCTTTCCGGTCGGCAACAACATCCGCGATCTGCTGGTCGGCGATGACAAGAAGTATCTGTAGCGCCTTGGCACCTCGTGCTACCTTCCTTGCATGACCCCCAACCCCGCCGACGCCTCCTATCTCCTCCCGCTCGCCGGGCTGGCGCTGGCGAATGCGCTCGGCATCATCAGTCCGGGTCCGGCCTTCATCATGGTCAGCCGCGCGGCGGCGGGGCGGAATCTGCGCACCGCGGTCGGGCTCGGCGCCGGCGTCGCAATTGCCGCGACGCTTTGGGCGGCGGCGGCCTGTTTCGGCATCGCGCTGCTGATGACGCAATTCGCGGCGCTCTATGGCGCGATCCAGCTCGCCGGCGGGCTTTACCTGATCTGGCTCGGCATCGGTGCATGGCGCAGCGCCAAGGCGAAACCTGCCGCGACGGCCAGCACCACCGCGCCGGTCGATGAGGCGCGGGCAAACACGGATGAATCAAGAGACGGTCTCGGCCGTGCTGTGACGGTCGGCGCGTGGCTCAGCCTCGGCAATCCGAAGATCATCGTGTTCTTTTCCTCGATCTTCGTCGCGCTGCTGCCGCCGCACGCGCCGCTGTGGGTGCGGCTCGCCGCCATCGCCATCGTCGGCGCGCAGGAAATCGCGTGGTACACGACCGTCGCCTTCGTGTTCTCGCGGCCGCGCGTGCAGGCGGCCTATGCCCGCGCGCGTGGCGTCATCGAGCGCACGCTCGGCGCGGTGCTGATCGGCCTCGGCGCGCGCATCGTCACGGCGGTCAGACTTTAGTGGTCAGTTGAGCGCCACGATCGACGCATTGAGCAGCGTCGCGAAGGCGACCCACGCCGCATAGGGCACGAACAGCCCCGCGCTGAGGCGGTCCTCCGGCCATTTCATCCTGATGAAGGCGAGGATGACGGCGAGCAGCGCCACGATGACGCCGAGCGCGAGCACGGGTTTGTGCAGCAGGAAAAACACCGGCGTCCAGGCGAAGTTCAGCGCCATCTGCGCCACCCATAACGAGAAGCCGCGCACGCGCTCGTAAGTGCGCGCGCCGGCGACCGCGATCATCACATAGAGCAGCGTCCAGACCGGCGCGAACACCCAGTTTGGCGGGTTGAACGGCGGCTTGGCGAGCGTGGCGTACCAGCCGTCCGGCCGCGTCACCGAGCCGATGGCGAGGCCGGCGCCGAGCACGACGACGAGAAAGACGGCGATGGTGATGGCGCGGCGCATGCGGTGTCCTTGCGATCAAGCGGTTTGTGTGCGTCGGAACGCCCGTACGAGGCCGACAACGAAGCCGACCGTCGCACCGGCGAGCGGCGACATGATGACCATGACGCCGAAACCCATCTCGCAGCCGCCGCTGTCGCCCGGCGTGCCGCAGACCTTGTCGGCGAGATAGAACGGCACGATCAGCGCCAGCGTGACGAACGGCGCGGCGAGCGCGCAGCCGAAGGTCCAGCCGAGCACGCCGAGCGCGAGGCGGAGCGGCGAGGGGGATGCGGTGGTCATGTCCATGCATGCCTTGCGGTTGGAAGCATATCGCTCGGTCATGGCCGGGACAAAAGGGCGTTTACGCCCGTCTTCGACGGGCTATGCCCGGCCATCCACGTCTTGGGCAGGATCAAGAAGGTAAGACGTGGATGCCCGGCATAAAGCCGGGCATGACAGCAATGTCAGATATTCGCGCCGCGATTGAAGGCGTCGACCAGCTGATTGTAGTCGCGCAGCAGCCGCGGCGGCGAACCTTCCACCATCCAGCCGGAGCCGGCGTTGAGCATCATGCGGTCGCCCGCGCTGTACGGCGTCTTGTCGCGGATGCGGCGCATCAGCTGCTTGGCGGAGACGAGATAGGATTTCGCCGCGCTCATGAAGAACGAGCCGATCTTCGCCCCGCCGGCCGGCGCGTTGTTGTCGGCGAACTTGTCGGTGGCGTTAACGATGGTTTCGTATTCGGTAAGCGCCGCCGTGATCTCCTTGAGGTCGGGCTTGTCGGCGTTCTGCGCGCGCAGCACGCGCTTGGCGTGGATCATCACCGCCTGGACGTGATAGCGCGCCTGGCGGCCTTCGGCTTTCTCGATCTCGACGAGCTTCTCGGCGGCGCGGCGGTCGTTGATCGCCTCGACCTCGTGACGCAGGCCCTGATCGGCCTTGGCGAAGGCGTCCCATGCCGCGACGAGGCGCGGATGCAGCGCCTTGCCCTTGGCCATCTTGTCGTCCTTGTAATTTTCCTGCTCGTAATAGTCGTCGGCTTCCTTGAGCAGCGGCTCGAGCGCGCTCACCGCCTCGACATAGGCGCTGGCCGCGGCCTCGATGGTGGCGTCGCGCGGCTCGAGCCTATTGGCCTGCTCGACCTTCTTGCGGCAGTCGGAAGTGTCGTAGATCGTGTAGGTGCCGTAGATGATGCGCTCCCTGCCGGTCGGGCCGTTCTTGCCGACCCAGCTGAAGTAGCGCTTGCGCGAGTCGTAGCTGCGCGCCGACAGCCGGTTGATGCAGCCGACATAGGCGTTCATCTTGGCGACGTGGGTGTCCTGTTGAGGCCTTTGCGCCTGCGCGGCCATCGGCATCGCGAGCAGCGCAGCCGCGATAATGGCAGATCCCGAAACGACGGCGGAAAGCGGCTTCATGGTCACCCCCAAAAAGTGTCACATCGCGCGTCCGTAAGGCCGCGCAATTCTAGCGGACGCGCCTGCGCCGCCGCTACAGGCTTTGGTCGCCGGCGGCGGGACGAAGGTTCAAGGGATAAGGCCGCGCAGCGTTTTCGCCGCGGATTTGCATCAAAGGCCGTGCTGTTGCTTGAGGCGGTCGATCAGCGCCAGGATGTCGGGCGGCAGGGATTGCAGCCCGGCCTGGCCGGCCGCGGACAGCACCGGGCGCAGCGTCGAGCCGGTCAGGAACGCCGGCTCGCGGCGGGGCGGGATGATGCGGTCGAAGATCAGCACGACGACGACGGCGAGCAGGCCGGTCCGCGCCGCGCCAAGCATCGCGCCGGCCATGCGGTCCGGCGCGCTCACCGTCGGGCCGGTGACGGTCTCGATCGCCATGCGGAACAGCGCGCCGAGCGCCATGCCGACCAATAGAAACGCGCCGGCGACGACGAGGCCCGTGCGCTCCGGCGGCAGGCCGAACTGCACCACCGCGAGCTTCGACAACACCGGGGCGGCGGCGAGCGCGACCGGCACCGCGGCGATATAGCCGAGGATCGTCACCATGCTGCGCAGGAAGCCGGAGCGGAAGCCGAGCACGACGGCGATCAGCAGCGCGGCGTAGATGACGGCGTCGAACGGGTTCATTGCGGCTTCATAGCGCGGTTGACGGCGCGGCGCACGGGACGCCTCCCGCCTTTCAGCGCGGATTGCCGTCCTTGAACGCGCCCTTGATCATGTCGCGGAGCTCCGCGGAATCCCGGTGGCCGTGCACCGCGACGGCGTGCTGCACGGCGGCCTCCAAGAGTTCCTTCTCGCTGTCGGCGCTGATCGCGACGGTGCAATTCATCTCGCTGGGGATTTCGCGGCAATCGATAAACTTCCGTGTCATGACGTCCTCCGGTGCAGGTGAACGCAGGAATGTGGAACGTGGAATGGGAGCGTTGCGGTCTCCTTCGCCGTCCTCAGCCGGGTGTCACGCCCTTGGCCTTGAACACGGCGACGGCTTCCGGCGTGCGCAGGTAGTCGATGAAGGCCTGCGCGGCGGCGGCGTTCGGGCTCGCCTTCGCGACGGCGCCGACGAACACCAACTGATGGTCGAGTTCGGCCGGGAAGGGGACCGGCGGCTCGAGGCCCGGCGCGGTCAGCACATGGGTGACGAAGACGCCGTACTGCGCCTCACCGCTGGCGACGGCCTTGACGATGCCGGCCGGGTTGGCCTGGGCTTTAAGTTTGGGTTTCATCTGCTCGGCGATGCCGAGCTTCTCGAAGGTCTTGGCGATGATGGCGCCGGAAGCGCTCTCAGGGTACAGCGTGTAGGACTGAGCCTTCAGCATCACATCTTTGAACTTCTCCACGGTCGAGATGTCCGGCTTGCGCGCGCCGGCCTTGACCGAAACGCCGTAGCCGACGCGCCCGACCGGAACGGACGGGCCGAACTTGTCGCGCGCCTGCGCGCTCTGCACCACCGGGATCGGCACGAAGCCGGCGTCGAACGGCGCAGATGCCGCCTGCCGGATCAGCTCCGGCGTGCCGGCATAGACGAAGGTGAGCTTGTGGCCGGTCGCCTTCTCGAAGCGGGGACCGAGTTCCTTCATCGGCCCGGTCATCGAGCCGCCGGCGAGGATCTTCAGCTCCGCAGCGTTCGCAGGCAGCGCAACGGCGAGCGCGAGCGAAAGCCCAGCCGCGCCGGCCATCAGCATCGTCCTCATGGTCGTCCTCCGGTGTTGGCCGCGAAGTAAAGGGTTAGCGTTTTTGTTTGGTCGCGTTTTCTTGACGCGAACCGGTACCCACTTCGCTTGAAAACGCTCTAGCTCTTATCCTCGACATCCGTGACCGGGCGGTCATGGCCGCTGGCGAGTTCGGTGTGCCACTGGCCGTTGGCGTCCTCGTATTCGATCGCGGCGGTCCGGCCCGGCGCGCGCTGTTCGCGGGCGGCGCGCTGCGCGGCGGCAAGCGCGGCGGCGTGGCTCGGGAAGGTCTCCGAGATGGTGCCGTCGGCGGAATAGGCCCAGCCGTCCTCGTGGCGGATCACCTTGTACGTGACGTGGCTCATTTGGTTTCCTCGCTTGCCGGATTGCGTCGCCGTTCGCCCGTCTTCGGAGTGTGCCCAAGGCGGGAGGACTTGTCACTGCCGCAGGATTTTCTCCATCGCCTTTCCCTTCGCAAGCTCGTCGATCAGCTTGTCGAGGTAGCGGATCTCCCGCATCAGCGGCTCCTTGATGTCCTCGACCCGGATACCGCAGATCACGCCCTTGATTAGGCTGCGCGATGCATTGAGCCGCGGCGCATCCGCGAAGAAGGTTTCGAAATCCGATTTCTTCTTCAATTGGGATTCCAGCTTCTTCTGGCTGTAGCCGGTCAGCCAGCGGATGATCTCGTCGACCTCCTGCTGCGTGCGTCCCTTCTTCTCCGCCTTGACGACATAGGCCGGATAGACGCTGGCGAAGGGCATCGAATAGATGCGATGTTCTTTCACGGTGCTGCTCGTTCCGACGGTTGCGGTTCGGCTACCCGCGCGACAAGCGTAGCCCGGATCGGGGGCAAGCGAAATCCGGCGAGATGGCGATTGCAGAGGGGCGAGGTGCCGAAGCTATTTGCTGTCGGCAGCGGTTGTGAATGCGGTGGCCTTGGCGGCACACGGTGGCATTGTCGAGGTTTGCGGGATGTGAGAGGAATCGCGCATGGCAAAAGGACCTTTCCGCGATACCCGCAGCGAAGCCGAAAAGGCCTTCAAGGCGGCCACCACCAAGCCGGCCGATCCGCCGCCACTGATACTATTCATTCCTGGCTTGCACACATGATCTTAAAAAGTGAAAGCCTATTTTCGGATCAAATCATGCGCTGGTGGTAAATAAATGGCCATATCGCTTAAAACGCAGAAAATGCTTTGGGGCAGAGCAGCGGGCCGATGCTCTAAGTGTCGTAAGGATTTATACGAAGATGAGACTGAGACCGACGATCCGACACTCGTTGGTGAAAACTGCCACATTGTTGCGGAGAGCGACGACGGTCCTCGTGCAAATCCCGAGATGCCGCCTGAACGAAGGAATAGCTACGGAAATTTGATTTTGCTCTGTCGAAACGATCACCGAATTATTGACACTCAACCTGGTGAATACACGATTGAGCGGCTTCATCAGATGAAAGCCGATCACGAGGCTTGGGTGCGTCAGAATCTAGGACTTGATGAAGCGAAGCAACATGATGACGAGCAATATTCCGCGATAGTTGATGAGTGGGAAAAATTGGCGCATTTGGCAAGCTGGACCGCTTGGAGCAGTCACGTTCTCGGAGGCGATCATCCTGCGATGTGGAAAGGGCTTGATGAGGACTTATATGCGCTTCGGGACCGGCTGCTCACGCGCGTCTGGCCCGGTCGCTATCCAGACCTTGAAAATGCATTTCGCAATTTTCGTTTCGTGCTGCAGGATTTCCAAGAAACTTTTCGAGAACAAGCCGAGTCAAGAGGTGGCGACGAAACTCTAATGACGCGCAGGTTCTACAAAATTGACGAGTGGAACCCGGAGAGATATAGACGATTGCTTCAGCAATACGAATATCACGTGGCTCTCGTAAGCGATCTCATGTTGGAGTTGACGCGCGCGGCGAATCTTATTTGCGACCGTGTACGGCAGAATTTGAAGCGTAGCTACCGCCTCCACGAGGGGCGTCTTGCAGTTGAGAGTGGACCCTACGAAGACTTGTCATTCAAAAAATGGGTGGTGCAGTATTCTCAGGAGGAGCGACAAAAGGCTATTCCGTACCCGGGCCTCGAAAGCTTTTTGACTGAGAGAGCAAAACGGGACCGCAGCTTCGGAGATGGTCCTGTCGCCGATGCCCTTTAAGTATCCCGGCGTGCTGATCCATTTTCAAAGTGCAATGCGTCGATCGCACAAAGAAAAGGCGGGTCACGCCTTCGGCTAACCCGCCCCCAATTCGCAATAAGACGTGGATGGCCGGGTCAAGCCCGGCCATGACGACGCTCTTTACAACGCCTTGTTGCTCTCTTTCACCAACCCCGCGTTCTTCGCATGGTGCTCGGCTTCGCTATCGAGTGCGGTGGTCTTCGGTGCTTTGCTGTTGTTCTGGATCTTGCCGGCATCGACATAGACCTGCTGGCCCATGGCGTTGAACTTGTCGGACATTTCCTTCATGCCTTGTTCGGCCGACAGGCCCAGCGCCGTCTTTTCGTTGGCGCCGAGGCTCGCCGCGTAGTCGCGCACGTCCTGCGTGATCTTCATCGAGCAGAATTTCGGCCCGCACATCGAGCAGAAATGCGCGACCTTGTGGGCTTCCTTCGGCAGCGTCTCGTCGTGATATTCGCGCGCGGTGTCGGGGTCGAGGCCGAGGTTGAACTGGTCCTCCCAGCGGAAGTCGAAGCGCGCGCGTGACAGCGCGTCGTCGCGCAGTTGCGCCGCAGGGTGGCCCTTGGCGAGATCGGCGGCGTGCGCCGCGATCTTGTAGGTGATGACGCCTTCCTTGACATCATCGCGGTCCGGCAGGCCGAGATGCTCCTTCGGCGTGACGTAGCAGAGCATGGCGCAGCCGAACCAGCCGATCATCGCCGCACCGATGCCCGACGTGATGTGGTCGTAGCCCGGCGCGATGTCGGTCGTCAGCGGCCCGAGCGTATAGAACGGCGCCTCGCCGCATTCCTTGAGCTGCTTGTCCATGTTGATCTTGATCTTGTGCATCGGCACATGGCCGGGGCCTTCGATCATGACCTGGCAGCCCTTCTTCCAGGCGATTTGCGTGAGTTCGCCAAGCGTCTCGAGTTCGGCGAACTGCGCGCGGTCGTTGGCGTCGGCGATCGAGCCGGGCCGCAACCCGTCGCCGAGCGAGAACGAGACGTCATATTTTCGCATGATGTCGCAGATCTCGTCGAAGCGTTCGTAGAGGAACGACTCGGTGTGTCGCGACAGGCACCACTTCGCCATGATCGAGCCGCCGCGCGACACGATGCCGGTGACGCGGTTGGCGGTCAGCGGCACATAGGCGAGGCGGACGCCGGCGTGGATGGTGAAATAATCGACGCCCTGTTCGCACTGCTCGATCAGCGTGTCCTTGTAGACCTCCCAGTCGAGTTTGACGGGATCGCCGTCGACCTTTTCGAGCGCCTGATAGATCGGCACGGTGCCGATCGGGACCGGCGAATTGCGCAGGATCCATTCGCGGGTGTTGTGGATGTTGCGGCCGGTGGAGAGGTCCATCACCGTGTCGGCGCCCCAGCGGATCGCCCACACCATCTTCTCGACTTCCTCTTCGACGGACGACGTGACCGCCGAGTTGCCGATATTGGCGTTGATCTTCACCAGGAAGTTGCGGCCGATGATCATCGGCTCGAGTTCGGCGTGGTTGATGTTGGAGGGGATGATGGCGCGGCCGCGCGCGATTTCCTCGCGCACGAAGTCCGGGGTGATGAAGGGCGGGATCGACGCGCCGAAGCTCTCGCCGTCCTTGAGCGCGGCTTGCGCGCGCTCCAGCATCGCCTTGCGGCCGAGGTTCTCGCGCTCGGCGACGTAGATCATTTCCTTGGTGACGATGCCGGCTTTGGCGAATTCGTATTGCGTGACGGGTTTGCCATCCAAAGCACGCCACGGCTTCGGCGTGTTCGGGAAATTGCGGGCGAGGTGCTTGCCGCTGACATTGCCGTTGTCGACCGGCTTGATCGGGCGACCTTCGTATTCCTCGACGCCGCCGCGCTCCTTGACCCAGGCGATGCGCGCGCGGGGCAGGCCCTTCTCGACGTCGATCGCGATGGTGTCGTCCGTATAGGGGCCGGTGGTGTCGTAGACCGGCAGCGGCGCTTCGCCGGAACCCTGCGAGAGAGCGATCTCGCGATGCGGCACGCGCAGATCGGGCGCGGCGGCGGGCCGGGAGTGGACCTTGCGCGAGGCGGGCAGCGCACCGGTGGTCACCTTCGGGGTGACGAGATCGGCTTGCGTGACGGCTTTGTTCATGATGCGGCCTCCATAGGTGTAAGCGCAGTGCTGGTCGTCAGGGCACTTATTCCGTGTAGCCCTTGAGGGTGAAGAACGATCCGAGCGCGAGAAACAGCACGCCGAACCCGACACGGACGCTGGCGAAGCCGGCCGCGCCGATATAGACGACGAATTGCGGCGCGATGATGCGGAACGCGCCGATCAGCGCCAGCATCCAGCCGAGCGCCGTCACCGAACTGCGCCAGTCGCGCGTCCAGCGCGAATGCACGTTCAGGATGGCGATGCCGGCCGTCATCGCCAGAATGCCGGAAAAGTAGATCATCGGCGGGCTCGACAGGAAGGCGAGCGCCGTCTCCTGATAAGCGGCGTTGTTGATGAGAAGGCCGGTGCCGATCGCGGCGAGAATAGGACCGGTCAGCCGCGCGATCAGCCGCGCGGTGTCCGTCGAGGGGACGTCGTTCACTTGTTGTTTCGCCTGCGCGTCGCACTGCGCGTCTGTCCTGTCGGTTTCGGGGATTTTGTCTCGGCCGCGGCCGCAGGCTTGTCGAGATCGGCGTAGCCGCAATAACTCAGAACGCAGCCGAGCGCGGCGATGGCGACGCCGGACACCGGCAGCGTATAGGGCGTGTCGATCACCGCGCCGCCGACGATCTGCGCGAGCTGCGGCGCGACCATGCGCGCCACGCCGCCGATCACCATCAGCCAGCCGAACACGGTGACGATGACGCGCCAGTCCTTCACCCACAGATTGTGGGCGAGCACGATGGCGATGCCGACCGGCAGCACGATGGCGCCGGAGAGATAGAGGAGAGCCGGGCTGATGACGAACTGTTCGTAGATCGCGCGAAATACGTCGCCGTTGAACAACACGCCGACGCCGGCCGCGACCAAGGGCGGGCCGATCAGCCGGGCGAGATAGATCGAGCGTTGCATCAGCGTCCTGTCCCTTCGCCGGTATGAGCCGGATCAGGTTCAAAGGGTTTTTCTCAGCCCGGCGACACATCCATGCCGGACACCCCTCGGAACGGCGCTAATGTAGGCTTGCGACGGGCACTGTCAATGCGGGCCGCCGTGGCGCAGGCGATGACGCGGTGCATGGCTGCCGCCGCATGATATGACTGCGGCCCGACCGGAGGCGCTTTCCCTTGGCATTGACCGACGCGATTCTCCGCCCCTTGCGGGCGCTGAGGGCGGCCTATCTGCCGCTGCTGATGGTCTATTTCGCCTATGGCGCGCTCGGCCTGATCGACGTGACGCGCGACCTGTGGGTGAAGGAAAGCCTGAGCTTCACGCCGGCGGAACTCGCCGGCATCGGCGTCTGGCTGACGCTGCCGTGGACCGTGAAGATGGTGTTCGGCCAGCTGGTCGACAGCGTGCCGATTCTCGGCTCGCAGCGGAAAAGCTATGTGCTGATCGGCGGCGGCTGTACCGCGGCGGGGCTGGTGGTTCTCGCCGGCGCGGCCGGCCAATGGATCACCGTCGCCGGGCCCGACGCGCTGTTCGTCGCCGGCGCGCTGCTGATCGTGCTCGGCACCGTGATCCAGGACGTGGTGGCCGACGCGATGTCCACTGAGGTGGTGTCGCGGACCGGCCAGGACGGCAAGCCGCGCCCGGAAAAGTCGGTGCGCGCCGAACTCGGCATGGTGCAGGTGCTGGGCCGGCTTGCGCTGTCGGCCGGCATCCTCGCGGTGGCAGGTCTTTCCGGCTGGTTGGCGACGATCTTCTCCCGCGAGACGGTGTTCCTGATCGGCCTCGTCATTCCGGCGATATCCGTCACCGGCATTTTCCTCTATCGCGGCGAGGCGGCGGAGCGCCGCCCGCTCGACTGGCGCATTCTCGGCGGCGGCATCGCCTTTGGTGCGGTGGTGGCGGCGCTGGCGCTCGGCCGCGTGCCGTTCTCGCAGGAGATCATCTTCATCGTCTCGATGGCGGTGATCTGCGCGATGCTGGTGCTGGTGACGCGCGACCTCGACCGCAAGGCGCGGATGGCGATCGTCTATTCCGCCATCATCATCTTCGCGTTTCGCGCGACGCCTTCGGTCGGCGACGGCTATTTCTGGTGGACGCTCGACGTGCTGAAATTCGACGCGGCGTTCTACGGTCATCTGCGGCAGACCGCCGCCGTGCTGGCGCTGGTCGGCATGTGGGCCTTCAGCAAGCAGCTCACCGATTATTCGGTCACCAAGACGCTGTTTTGGCTCACCGTCGCCGGCACCGTGCTGTCGCTGCCGAATGTCGGGCTCTATTACGGGCTCGCGGCGTGGACGGAAGCGCATTTCGGCTTCGGCGCGCGCACCATCGCCGTCGTCGACGCGGCGGCGAGCTCGCCCTTCGCGCAGCTGTCGATGATCCCGCTCCTGTCCCTGATCGCGTTTTACGCGCCGGAGGGGCGGCGCGCGACATGGTTTGCGCTGATGGCCTCGCTGATGAATATGGCGCTGGTCGCCGGCCAGTTGCAGACCAAATATCTCAACGAGATCTTTGCCGTCGGCCGCGGCGACTACGCGGCGCTCGGGCCGCTGCTGGTGATCGTGCTGGCCGCCGGCTTCGTCATCCCGGTCGCGGCGATTGCGCTGTTCGGACGCAAGGTGTAGGGCGCAACCCGCGGCGTTCTGCGGTGTTATAGAGAGGACCGGACGGCACAGGGCGGAATGAGCGAAGCGAATTCGATTTTACGGCCGGGGCGGAATTGCTGGCGCGTGGCGCGCGCGGGCCGCGCGCGCGTGCTGGTCGATGCCGACAATTATTTCCGCAGTCTCGATGCGTCGCTGGAAAAGGCCCGGCGCTCGGTCCTCATCATGGGCTGGGATTTCGACGCCTCGATCCGGCTACGGGGCGACGATCCGAATTGTCCGACGCTCGGCGACCGGCTGCGTGCGCTGGTCGAGGAACGGCCGGAGCTCGAGGTTCGCATCCTGATCTGGAGCGTCGCGGCCTTTCATGCGCCGGGCGCGCCGCTGCCGCTGCTGCTCGGCTCGCCGTGGGAGCGGCATCCGCGCATCCAGGTGCGGCTCGACAGCAAGCACCCGTTTTATGCCTCGCACCACGCCAAGGTCGTCTGCGTCGACGACAGCATCGCTTTCGTCGGCGGCATGGACCTGACGGTGCTGCGCTGGGACACCTGCGAGCATCCGGTCGAGAGTCCGTTCCGGGTTTCGCAACGCGACGGCAGTTCCTATGGCCCGGTGCACGACGTGCAAATGGCGGTCGACGGCGAAGCGGCGCGCGCGGTCGGCGATTATGTCCGCGATCGCTGGACATACGTGATCGGCGAAACCGTGACGCCGGCGACCGGTCAGGCCTGGCCGGACGGTCTCGCGGCGGATTTCTCGGACGTGGATGTCGCGATCTCGCGCACGCTGGGGCCGTATGGCGGACGGCCGGGCGTGTTCGAGGCGGTGACGCTGCTGCACGACGCGCTGCGCGCCGCGCGCCGGCTGATCTACATCGAGGCGCAGTATGTGACCTCGGTTTACATCTCGCGCATTCTGGAGCGGCATTTGCGGCACGAGGACGGGCCGGAAATCGTCATGGTCGTGCGCAAGGAGTTCAACACCCGGATGGAAGCGATGGTGATGGGTCATGCGCAGGACCGGCTGATCAACCGGCTGCATCGCGCCGACAGGTTCGGGCGGTTTCGCGCGTTCTCCCGCGCAGTCGGCGCGAGCGACGCCAGGACGGAATGCGCGGTCAACGTCCATTCCAAGGTCATCGTCGTCGACGACGTGTTCCTCCGGGTCGGTTCCTCGAACCTCAACAATCGCTCGCTCGGCCTCGACAGCGAGTGCGACCTTGCGATCGAGGCGCACAGCGACGCGCATCGCGCGGCCGTCGCCGGTGTGCGCGACGGGCTGATCGCGGAGCATACCGGGCAGACGCCGCAGACCATCGCGCAGCGTTACCGGGATGAAGGCTCGATGCGGGCGGCGATCGCCGCGCTCAACTGCAACGACTCCTGCCTGCGGCCGCTGAAGCGCCGGCGTGTCTCGGCGGGGTTCGGCGTGCTGACCGCGCTGTTCGATCCGCTGCGGCCGCTCGATCCGATCGGCTTTCTGCTGGGCCGCCGGGCGGGCTGGCGTTCCGGCGACAGCCGGCGCGATGCTTAGCGGCGGGCCGTGCGCCTGCGGTTGCCGCGCCAGTAAAGCTCGGTCAGCGCGAACAGCACGCCGCCGATCGCGAGCGGCATGAGGTAATACAGCGCACGGAACATCAGCACGGCGGCGATGTTCGGATTGCCGGGCAGCAGGACGGCAACCACCCCCTCGATGACGCCGACGCCGCCGGGAACGTGGGCGACCAGCGCCGCGGTGTTGGCGAGCACATAGACGGTCGCCACGGACAGATACGGCTCCTTGGAAATATCGGCCATCGTGTTGTAGAGGCAGCCGGCCACGAACGCATAATTTACCGCGCCGAGCGCGATCTGCGCCATCGCCACGCGCAAGCCGGGGATGTCGAGCGACCAGCGCCACACCCGGACCGGTCCGCGCCCGAGCGCCGCCGCGGCAAGATAAAGCGCGTCGACCGCAAGACACGCGACGCCCAGAGCCAGCACGCCGGTCCGGTCGAGGCCGATCACCTCCGCGGCGAGCTGCGGCCGCGCCAGAATCGCGACGCCGCCGAGCGTCAACAGCCCCAGCACGACAGTGACGCCGCTGAACACCACAAGCCGCGCGACCTGCGCGAGCGAGAGGCCCCAGCGTGTATAGAAGCGGTAGCGGATCGCGCCGCTGCTGAAGCCGGCGAACCCGATGTTGTGGCCGATCGACAGGCTCGTGAACGACGCGAGCGCCGCCCGGCGATAGGGCAGCGGCTTGCCGACATAACGCAGGCCCAGCCAGTCGAACCAGGTGAGACAGAAATAACTGCCGGCCGCGCATAGCCCGCCGAGAACGAGGCGGTGTCCCGAAATCTTGCCGATCGCGGCGACGATATCGTCCGGATTGTACTGGCTGAGCGCGTGAGCGAGCAGGGCGACCGCGGCCACGATCACGGCGGCGGCGGCGAGCGGCTTCAGCCAGTTCAGATCATGTGTCCATTTTTTGGTCGCAGCGGTCATGCGGCGGATCGCGTTTGCGCGGCGGCGCCGGCCACCTTGAGATCGAAGATGACCGGCAGGTGGTCCGAGGCGACGCGCGCCAGCGGCGTGCGCACCGTTTCCGCGCAATCCACCGTGACGCCTGCGCCGACAAACGCATAGTCGAGCCGCACCGCAGGGAAGCGGGATGGAAAGGTCGCCTGGCCGCGCTGGCGGTTCTCGCGATGCGCGTCGCGCAGCGCCGAGCACAGCAGGCGATAGTTGCGCGAGCCCGGCCGCACGTTGAGGTCGCCGACCAAAACTGCCGGCTGCTTTCGGCGCGGATGGTCGATCCAGTCGGGACCGAGCAGGCACTCGATCTGCACGCGGCGTTCCCGCGACAGCAGGCCGAGATGCGTGTTGATGACGTTGAGTTCGGCGCCGCCAACATCGATCGCCGCCCAGATCGCGCCGCGTGGCTCGAAATAGCGCGTGCCCGGCAGGCCCGGCAGCGGACCGGCCTTCACGACGCGGCAGGGTAGCGCGGTGAGGATGGCGTCGCCGTAGCGTTCCCCCATCACCTCGAGCGCGGCGTTGAACTCGACGCGCATGCCGAGCGCGGTGGCGATCATGGCGGCCTGATCGACGCGGCCGCTTCGCGTGCGCCCGACATCGAGCTCCTGAAGGGCGACGATGGCCGGGCGCAGCGGAGCAATGACGTCGGCGATACGCTGCGGCGACCACCGGCCGTCGCGCCCGCGGCAGCCGTGGACGTTATAGGTGAGGATACGGGTCAGCGGAGCGATTGCCGTCGGAACCATTGGAGAGCCTCCAATGGGAACCGCCGAACGGCCCGGAAGTTCCGTTCGGCGGTCAGGATTGGCCGGCTGCCGTTCAGCGGCGGTTTCCGCGGTCCGCGGTCTGCCGGTCGATCAGCGGCGTGATGCGGCGCACGGCCACGCGGCGGTTCTCCTGCGAGGGGCCGTCGGTCTCGACCTTGAGATATTCCTCGCCGTAGCCCTGCGTCACGAGGTTCTCCGGCGGCACGTTGAAGCGCTCGGTCAGCGCGACGGCCACCGCCTCGGCGCGGCGGTCGGACAGCGAGAGGTTGTCGATGTCGCTGCCGACGGCGTCGGTGTGGCCTTCGATCAGGAAGACCTCGCGCGGATTTTTCTTGATCGCCTGCTCGATGCCCGCGGCGATGATCGACAACTCGTCGACCTGGTCAGGCGAAAGCTGCCAGGAGCCGGTGGCGAAATTGATGTCGAGGTCGACGCGCGGCATGTAGCTGCGCAGCGGTTCGCTGTAGCGGACCTGCTCGAGCGTGTAGCGGCGCGCGACCGGCGCGACCGGTGGCGCAACGAATACCTCATAGATGCGGTCGCGGCGGACCCGGCCGGCATCGACGATGTAGCGGTCGCGCGGGCCGCGGAAGCGCGGCGGCGGCACCTCGATGAAGTAATCGCGTTGCGCGCCGGCGAAGGTGTTGTCGATGATGACGATCGACCGGCCGTTGGTCTCGCGCACGCGGCGCAGCAGATGGCCGCGCTCGTCGGTGGTGGTGATGATGCGCACGCCGTTCGGCCGCGTCACGATGGTCGTGACGGTGCCGCCCTTGCGGTCGACGTGAACGCCGCGCGCATCGATGGCGAAGCGCGTCGCTTCGTTGTGGCGGATGATGGTGCGCCGGCCGTCGCGCACGATGGTGCGGTCCGGCTCGCGGATGAAGGTACGATTGCCTTCGCGCACCTCGCGGCGCTGGCGCTTGATGTCGTCGAAGCCGGCGGCCGGCTTCTCGCCCTTCTTCTGCAGGAACTCGCTGGCGCTGCGGGCCTGCGTCGGCGGGGCGACGGCGGCCGGATTGGCGGGCGCGGCAGCGTCCTTCGAAGCTTCGCCCTTCTGCGCATTGTCCTTTTGCGCTTCAGCCGGCTTTGCGGGCTCGGCCTTCTGACTGTCGACCGCCTTCGGGTCGGACGGCTTCGACTCCGTCGCCTTCGGTTGCGCGGCGGCGGGCGGCTGCTTGGCCGGCGGATTGTCGGCGGCCTTCGGCGCGTCCTTGGGAGCCTGCTTGGGAGTCTCCTTGGGCGCGGCGTTCTGCGCGGGCGCGGGCTTGGCGTCCGATTTGGCGTCCGGTTTCGCAGGCTCGCTCTTTTGCGCGGCGGCCGGCGGCGCGGGCTGTGCCGGAGCGGCAGCCTTGGGCGGCGGCGCGGCCGCGGGTTTATCGGCGGGCTTCTCTGCCGGCTTCTCTGCTGCTTTGGGCGGCTCGGCGGGTTTCTGTGCGGCGGCGGGCGGAGCCGACGGCTTCGGCGGTTCGGCCTGCTTCGGCGGCGCGCGCAGATCGTCCTTCTTGTCCTTGTCGTCAGGGTTGGCCTGCGCGAATTTCAGTTGTGCAAGCCCGGCCGCGCGCTCGCCAGCAAAGCCGGCGGACGGCGCGAACGCGACCAGAGCGACGGCCGTTCCCGCGAGCAGCATGTGGCGAAACGAAATTGTTGGCGCATGCGATGTCATGGTCAATGAATCCTCTTGAATTGCTGGGAGTGCTGACAGGCCGCGCGCAACGTCGGGCGCGCGCCAAGGTGCGTCAATCAATTCAACGATTGAGAGCGCAATGAGTTCCGGCTGCGGCGAAATTGGTCAGATTTCGCGCTCACAGCGGCGGCGTACGCCATATTCGGCATCTGCCGCGACGGTACGCCGCATCACACGACGCCGGATCACGTTACAGATCACTTGGGCAGTTGCGTGACCGTGACCTTCGCGGTGCCTTCGGACTCGGTGATGATGCGCAGCGTTTTCGAATCGAAGGCGATATCGACCAGCCGCAGGTCGTTGACCGCGGCATCGACGGTGACGCCGGGCGTGACCTGGCGGAAGTCGGCGAGCACCTCGGCGATCTTGTTGCGGGCGTCGGCGAGGAACGGCTTGAGGTCGATGACGGCCTGCTCCTTCAGCGACTCTTCGAGATAGGGGATCGCCGCGCGCGCGGCGGCGCCCAGCAGGCCGAAGGCGGCTTCGGATTCGACCGCGAGCGACAGATCGGTGAAGCGCAGGATTTGCTGCTGCCTGTCGATCGCCGGCTTGCCCCAGACGTGGAAGGTCGCCTCGGCGCCGAAGCCGAACCAGCTTTTCGCCTCGCGCGCCTTGACCAGCAGCGAGATCAGGAGCCGGTCGCCGGACGCGGCGAGGCTCGCCTTGCGCACCTCGACATTGACCGATGCATTGGGATCGTTCGGGAAGGTCTTGCCCTTGAGCTGCTGCTCGATCAGCTTGTTGATCTCGGTGAACGGCACGTCCATCGGGATGCCGATGGCGAGCTTGCCCTGCGCGAGCGGCGGCACCAGTTCGAGCGTCGCCGGGAACGGGCAGGTCGGCTTGGTCTGCGTCGGGCCGACGCGGGCCTCCGACTGCGCGCCGATCGTCAGGATGAGGTTCTGGGCGTCGACGCGCGGCTGCGCGGCGAAGGCCTTCACCGGCTTCAGTTCGAGCCACAGTTCGGGCAGGCCGGTCTTGCCGCCGCCGAGCGCGACCGAGCGGCACATCTTCGCCCATTCCTGACGCGCGAAATTCTCCAGCATCGGATCGTTGCTGATGCGGGCCTGCAGCGCGTTGACCTGCCTGGTCACCAGCGGGTCGAGCAGCGGCTTGATCTCGTTGGCGACGTTGATGCGCAGGCCGGCGATATTGAGCGCCGAATTGCCGAAGTTCATCTGCACCCCGAGATTGGGCTGCAGCCGCCAGTTGCTGGTCAGCGCCGGCTTCGAATTGACGACGACGTTGCCGGCGATGGCCGCCTGCTGGTTGATCGCCTTTCCGAGAAACTGGCCGACGTCCTGGCCGACCTTGCCGCCGAGCAGGTTGCCGATCGCGCCGCCGATGCCGCCGACCGCCTTGCCGGCCTGATTGCCGACCTCGCCGGTGATTTGCAGGCTGCCGTTGATCGGCACGGTGGCGGTGAGCGTATCGGATTGGCCGGTGACGGCGATCGGGCCGCGGCCGACGGTGAGGCCGATCTCGGTCTTGCCGAGCAGCTGCGTGACGGGATTGTTGTTCTTGCCGGTGAACTCACGGGGCGCCGCGGCGTCGAGCGAGGCGCGGATCGCGTTGAGCGAAATTGCGACCGGCGCGATGACGAGCGAGGGCCGCGAGGTCAGCGGCAGCGGCGGCAATTCGGCGAGCGCGGGCTTCGTGCTGTTGTCGACCTGCGGGAAGAAGGCGTCCATCACCCATAGCGTTGCGCCGAACGACGCCGCGACCACGACCAGCGCCACGACCGCGATGATGATCTTCCGCATGAATGCGCTCCGCTCGAATCGGCTCTTCGCCCGACTCTAGTGACCCCGGCACGGCCTTGCCAATGCGGCAAAGGCAGCGGGCCGGTTAGTGGCCGCCCATGCGATGCAGCTTCAGCGCGGTCCAGGCGGTCTCGTGCGCCGGCGTCGGGATCTTGAGGGCGCGGCCGAGCTCGATGACCTTGCCGTTGAGCCAGTCGAGCTCGATGCGGTTGCCGCGCTCGAGATCGTGCGCCATCGAGGCCTTCATGCCGGGCTCGACCTTGTTGATCACAAAGTCCATGCGCTCCTCGACGTAAGTCTCGGGGATCGCCACGCCTCTGGCGCGGCCGACGGCATAGGCCTCTTCCATCAGCCTGCGGAAGAAGCCGCGCAGTTCGGGGTCGGCGACGATCGGGCCGATCGACGAGCGCAACGCGGCGGTCGCGCCGGCCATCGCGGTGAGGAAGATGAATTTCTGCCAGCGCTCGACCTCGATGTCCGCCGACAGGCCGATATCGACCTTGGCGGCCTTGCCGGCGTCGGCGAAGGCGGTGAGCACCGGATCCTCGTGCTTGTCGGCGTGGCCGAAGCGCATCGAAGCGAAGCTCGAGGTGTGCTTGATGACGCCGGGCGAGGCGATGACCGTCGCGATATAGGCGATGCCGCACACCGCCTTGTCGACGCCGACCACGCCGCCGACGCGCTCGACGCTGTCGACGCCGTTCTGGAAGGTGATGACGCGCGTGTTGGGTCCGATCATCGGCCTGGCCTGCTCGGCGGCCTTCTCGGTGTCCCACAGCTTGACGGCGAACAGCACGATGTCGGCCGGGCCGACCCTGGCCGGGTCGTCGGTGACGTTGACCTTCGGCAATTTCAGGTCGCCGTGAACGCTCTCGATGGTGAGGCCGTTCTTCTCGATCGCTTCGCGATGCGCGCCGCGTGCGACGAAGTGAACGTCATGTCCCGCCGCGGCCATGCGGCCGCCGAAATATCCGCCGACGGCGCCGGCCGCCATTGCAGCAATCTTCATGTCAAACCCCCGGCAACAAGTCCGAACCTCCTATAACGAGCGGACGGCGTGGGCCAAAGCATAAAAAATCGCCCGGCACGAGGCCGGGCGGTATTGGCAATCGTTTCGTCAGTTCAAACAAGCTTAGTAAAGCCGGCCCGGCGCGATTGCAGACCAGACCTGCGTGGTGCGCGCCTGCGGCGCGTAGGCCGTCACGTTGGACGGGGCGCGGACCTCATTGCGCGGAAGACGCGCCTCGCGGTCGCGCTGCGGCAGCACCACCACCTTCGCGCCGGTCTGCACCCGATTGTACAGATCGATGATGTCGTCGTTGGTGAGGCGGATGCAGCCCGATGACACCTGATGACCGATGGTCGAGGGATCGTTGGTGCCGTGGATGCGGTACACGGTGCCGGCGAGATAGAGCGCGCGGGCGCCGAGCGGATTGCCGGGGCCGCCGGCGGTCATGCGCGGCAGATAGGGCTGGCGCGCGATCATCTCGGCCGGCGGACGCCAATCCGGCCACTCGGCCTTGCGGCCGACCGTCTTGACGCCGGACCAGGTGAAGCCTTCGCGGCCGACGCCGATGCCGTAGCGGATCGCCTGGCCGTTGCCGAGCACGTAATAGAGGAACGTGTTCGGCGTATCGACGATGATGGTGCCGGGCGCTTCGCGCGTCGGGTAATTGACGATCTGCCGGCGCAGCGCCGGATCGACGATCGCGGCCTCGTCGCCTTCGGACTGGATCATGTCGGTGAGCTGCTGCCGGCCGGCCGGCGCCTGATAGACGCCTCGCGGCGCATAGGCGGACGCGTTGCCGTTGGCATCACCGACAAAGAATGACTGCGCGTTCGCGGAGCCTGCGGCGAAAGCCGTGGCGGCGAGCAGCGCGGTAAGAGCGGTGGCTTTGAAAACGTTGCGGGTCATCGTGAGCCCCTCCGTTTGTCTGACCAATCGCGGAGACAACCCGGCTGCGGGGCGCTGGTTCCGGACGGCACGGCCGGAAAATTTTTCAGAAAACAGGGAACCGGATTTTCGCGTTAATTCGCCGGATTCCGCATGCTTTTCGCCGCCACGGCCGGTTTTCGGCGGCGGCGGGCGCGGTTTTCAGACAACGTGGTGGGGAACGGAAAAAGTTACCACTGCAAAACGGTGGCGGCGGCATTCAGCGACAGGATGGCGGTGAAGACGGCGATCGCGAAGCCGGGAAGGAAGCCGATGCGCAGCAGCATGTGATGAAAACCTTAAGAGCCGCATCCCGCGGCGGACAATCGTTTAACGAACAAGGCCATTGTTTGGTTCGCTGCCGCGGCAAGAAAAAAGCATCCGGCGCGGGCCGGATGCTCAAGTTGGGAGGCAAGTCGGGAGGTTTGACTCAAAGGCGACGAAAATTTCAGCGAGCGGATCTCAGCGGGCCATCGCGACGCGCGCGGTCTGCGGCAGCACGATCACCTTGGCGCCGACCGGCACGCGCTCGTAGAGGTCGGTGACGTCTTCGTTGGTGAGGCGGATGCAGCCGGAGGACACCTGCTGGCCGATCGAGGCCGGGTTGTTGGTGCCGTGGATGCGGTAGACGGTGCCGCCGAGATACATGGCGCGGGCGCCGAGCGGGTTGCCGGGGCCGCCGGCCATGAAACGCGGCAGGTACGGCTGGCGGGTCAGCATGTCCTGCGGCGGGTGCCAATCCGGCCACTCGGCCTTGCGCACGACCTGCTTGACGCCGGACCAGGTGAAGCCTTCGCGGCCGACGCCGA
The DNA here is from genome assembly GCF_050250095.1 of Pseudolabrys sp. Taxonomy (NCBI): domain Bacteria; kingdom Pseudomonadati; phylum Pseudomonadota; class Alphaproteobacteria; order Hyphomicrobiales; family Xanthobacteraceae; genus Pseudolabrys; species Pseudolabrys sp. The sequence goes on from NZ_JBFWPH010000004.1 coordinate 181,567, forward strand.
TGCCGTAGCGCATCGCCTTGCCGTTGCCGAGCACGAGATAAAGGAAGGTGTTCGGCGTATCGACGATGATGGTGCCGGGCGCTTCGTCGGTGCGGTAATCGACGACCTGGCGCTTGAGGCGCGCCGGCGTCTGCGCGGCCGGCTGCTCGTCCTGCGTCTCGACGGCGTATTGCGGGGCGGTGGTGGCGGTGAAGAGGGCGAGCGGGCTCGCGGCGGCGGCGCGCAGGCCGAGGATCATCGCAAACACGACGATCATGAAGGTCGGCAGAAATCCGAGGCGTTTGAACATGGCGGTATCTCCCCTTGCTGCCTGTTGGTCGCAGGGGGAGCCGGGAAGGTTCAAAGCCATTTGCCGTCATTCCGGACGCCGCGATAGCGGCGATCCGGAATCCAGAAACACGACGACTATTTATGTTGCTGGATTCCGGGTTCGCCGCCGTCGCCCTTTGGGCTCCGGCGGACGCCCCGGAATGACAGGCGATAGACCTATGTCTTCCGGTGCCAGCCGACCACCGCGTCCGGCACGCTGTCGGTCGAGGCGAAATAGGGCTTGAGGTCGATCAGCGGCGTGCCGTCGAGGCAGTCCAGCCCGATAACCGAGAGCCTGTTGCCCTCGATGCGCAGCAGGCGGACCACGCTCATGGCGATCGGGTTCGGCCGGGCCGGGGAGCGCAGCGCAAAGGTGCCGCGCTGGACGCCGTAATGGCCGGGCACCTGCAGCACGATGTTCCGCGGCGCGCGGTCCATCCAGTAGAGCAGCACGAGGTGCGAGCAGCTTTCGACGTCCTTCAGGCCCGGCGCGAAGCGGGGATCGACCTCGACGGTGCAGACCGCGTCGGATTCCCGCGCGTTCTTGGGGCACTGCTTGCGTTCGGTCCACGGCGTGCGGATGCGGCCGAGGAAATAGACGCCGGCGTCGGTCTGCTCAGGCAGGTCGATGGTGACCTCGCCCTCCCAGACCCCGAAATCGGATGCTTTGCTCATGCGCGGACGCTAGGCGATGCACGGCGAAACGCCAATCCGCGCCCTGTAACTCCTGCGGGCAGATCAGACAATATTAACGTTAAAGTTGTATTGCCGCGCCGATGCAATCGGCAAGGAGATCGCCGGCACGGCGAGGGATCGGAGCGCGTCGGATCGCGGCGGCGTGCGGCCTCATCGCGCTGCTGTGGCCGGTCCACGGCCGAAGCGAGGAGGCGGCCTGGCTCGTCTCGGCCGGGCTGCGCGGCGGCTATGACGCCAACCCGATGCTGCTGCCGGGCAAGGGGAACGGCAGCGCGTTCGGCGGCGTGCAGGCGAACTTCGCGGCGGGACATGGCGACGACACGCGGCGGCTCGGCGTCACCGGCGAGGCGATGCATATGCAATTCGCCAAGCGCGACATCGTGCCGTCCGACAGGCAGAGTATTGCGCTCAAAGGTGAGACCGAGATCGGCAAGGGCTGGTCGTTGCGCGCGATGACGGAAGCGACCAACGTCACCAACTACAATGTGCGGGCGTTCGACGCGGCGGCGACGGCGAAGCTGCGGCCGGACGCCGGCGCGGTGCGGCCGTTCCTGACCACCGAGTTCCGCTACGCGACGCTGAACGAGCCGAACGCGGTGCTCGGCGATTTTCTGCCCGAGCCGCAGCGCTTCACGCGGACCACCGCGATCCCCGGCGTCGTGCTGGTCACGGAGAGGTTCGAGCTCGGCACGTCGGTCAATGTCTCCGCGACGCGCTACACGCAGGAGCCGGATCTGTTCGGCTTCAAGCGCAACAACGAGCGGGTGCAGCCTTATCTGTTCGCGAGCCTGAAGGATCAGGGGCTCGAACTGTCCGGCTCGGTGTCCTATCTGCGCGGCACCTGGCACGACGTCGATTTTTCGCCGGTGCGTGAAGTGGTGTGGGATGTGGCGTTGACCAAGCAGGCCGGCGATCTGACGATCGAACTGGCCGCACAGCGCGGCGTCGAGGACACGACATTTCCGGTGTCGCCGCTGACGGTGGTGACGAGCTATGGCGCGTCGTTGTCTTATGCGGCGAGTGCGGCGCTGAGCCTGCGCGTGTTCGCGCGCGGCCTGCGCACGCAATATCTCGACTCGCCGTTCACCGCGCGCACGCAGGCCTATGGCGCTGGCGCAAGCTACGATCTCGGAAAATCTTACACGCTGGCGCTCGACGTCTCGCGCGTCACCGGCCGGCAAATCGACGGCACGGAAACCGACGGCGGCGTGGCGATGCTGTCGCTCGGGATGAAATTTGCATCGCAGTCCGAAACGGGCGGCGACAGGACGCAGCGGGCGGTGGCGCCCCCTCCCACTGCGCTTTCGCCGAACCCCGCACTGGATGTGCGGACGGCGAAACGGCCTTACCAGCCGTGACCGCGGCTGCCGCCGCGGTTGCCGCCGAGCAGCAGGCCGAGAACGCCGCTCTTGCCGGTGACGACATTGGCGTTCACGGCAAGGCCCTGCGAGCCGCGGCCCCTGGAGCCGAGCAGCGCGCCGACGACACCACCCTTGCCGGTGAGGACGTTGGCGTTGACGGCGAGCCCCTGCGAGCCGCCGCGGTCGTTGCCGTAACCGCCGTGGCCGTGACCACCGCGGCCGCCGGCATAGGCGGTGCCGCTGATCAGCGCGAGGCCGAGGGCGGCGATGACGAGACGCTTCATTGTCTCCTCCACTTGTTGAACCGGGCGGATGTGCCCGGCACCCGCACTCTGCCTAAAATTGAAATTGAGTCGATCTACAACCAATAGTTCAGTAAAGCGGTAGGCTTACCGGCCGCCCGCTTAAAATCGCTTGTTGAAACAGAATGTTGAACGGAGCGGGCCGGGCGCTTTCGACAGCCCGGCAGCGCCGCCTTGCGGCAGCCCAAAACTCAGTATAAAGATATCCTTATGTATTGGGCGCAAGCCCAAAACCAGGGCGTCCAAAACAGGGTGCCCAAAACAGGATGCGCGGCGCGGATGTCCGCCGCAGCAACGAGACTAGCAGAGATTCGTCCATGACAGGGTCCGGCAAGCTCGGCTTCGACGCCCTCAACACCGCGCTCAAGGCGGCGGGCGAGGACACGCGCCTGCGCGTGCTGGCGTTGCTCGCGGAAGCCGAACTCACCGTCTCGGAACTGACCGACATTCTCGACCAGTCGCAGCCGCGCATCTCGCGGCACCTGAAGCTGCTCGCCGAAGCGCGGCTCGTCACACGCTATCGCGAGGGCACCTGGGCGTTCTACCGCCTCGCCGAAGCCGGCAAGGGCGCCGATCTCGCCCGCGCGCTGCTGGCGCAGCTCGATCCCGCCGACCGGATCGTCAGGCGCGACCGCGACCGCCTCGACTCCGTGCGCGCCGCGCGCGCCGCCGTCGCGCAGGCTTACTTCCGCCGTCACGCCGCCGAATGGGACCGCATCCGCAAGCTTCACGTCGCCGATCAGGCGGTGGAGGATGCGATCCGCGACGCGCTGGCCGACCGGTCGTTCCGCTCGCTCCTGGATCTCGGCACCGGTACCGGCCGCATGCTCGAAATGTTCGGTCCGGCGGTCGAGCGTGGCCTCGGCATCGACATGTCGCTCGACATGCTGCTCCTGGCGCGCGACCGCCTCGAACGCGCGGGCTTGCGCCATTGCAGCGTGCGGCAGGGCGACATCTACGACCTGCCGCTCGAGCGCGACTCGTTCGACGCGGTGATCCTGCATCAGGTGCTGCACTTCCTCGACGACGGCGCGCGCGCCATCGCGGAAGCCGCGCGCGTGCTGCGTCCCGGCGGCAGCCTGCTCGTCGTCGACTTCGCGCCGCACGAACAGGAATTCCTGCGCGAGAAATACGCGCACCGCCGGCTCGGCTTCGCGCCTGAAATGGTCAACCAGTGGATCAGCGCGGTTGGCCTCGAACCGGTGCTGTTTCGCAGCCTGCCGCCGGAGCCAGGCTCCGACGGCAAGATCGCCGTGTCGCTCTGGCTCGCCTGCGACAGGCGCGCGCTGATCGCGGCCAAACCCTCGCGCGAGGTGGCGTGATGAATTCATCCATGCGCGCCAGCCGTTTCGCCAAGCGGACCAAGCCGCTCAACGTTTCGTTCGAGTTCTTCCCGCCGAACACCGACGAGATGGAACGGACGCTGTGGAGTTCAATCGAGCGGCTCGCGCCGCTCGGGCCGAATTTCGTGTCGGTGACCTATGGCGCCGGCGGCACGACCCGCGAGCGCACGCACGCCACCGTCCGCCGCATCATCGGGGACACCGGCCTCACGCCCGCCGCGCATCTCACCTGCGTCGGCGCGACACGCGAGGAGGTCGATGAAATCGTGCGCGGCTACTACGCCGCCGGCGTGCGCCATATCGTGGCGCTGCGCGGCGATCCTGCCGGCGGCGCGGGCGACCGCTACCAGCCGCATCCGGGCGGCTACGCCAACGCGGCGGAACTGACCGCCGGCATCAAGCGCATCGCCGCCGATATCGAGGTGTCGGTGTCGGCCTATCCGGAAAAGCATCCCGACAGCGCCACGGTCGATGCCGACATCGACATGCTGAAGGCCAAGGTGGACGCCGGCGCGAGCCGCGCGATCACGCAGTTCTTCTTCGAGAACGATTTCTACTTCCACTATCTCGAGCGCGTCCGCGCCCGCGGCATCCATATCCCGATCGTGCCGGGGCTGATCCCGGTGCAGAACTTCCAGACCATGACGCGCTTTGCCGCGCGCTGCGGCACTTCGGTGCCGTCCTGGCTCGCCGAACGTTTCGAGGGTCTCGAAAACGACGTCGCGACGCGCAAGCTGATCGCGATTTCGGTCGCCGCCGAGCAGGCGCTCGACCTGCTCGATCAGGGCGTCAACGACTTCCACTTCTACACCATGAATCGCGCCGACCTCGTCTACGCGATCTGCCATCTGCTCGGCTTGCGGCCGCAGGACATGCGCGCGCCGGCCCTGCAGGCCAGCTAGCAAACAGGACCAGTATCGTGCCCACACCGTCCCATGCCAACGCCCGTATTTCGCTCGCGGAAGCCGCCGCCAAGCGCATTCTCGTGCTCGACGGCGCGATGGGAACGATGATCCAGGAGCTGAAGCTCGACGAGGCCGGTTATCGCGGCGCGCGTTTCGACGCCTGGAACCGCGAGGTGCGTGGCAACAACGATCTGCTCAATCTCAGCCGTCCCGATGCGGTGCGCGACATTCACCTCGCATACTTCCGCGCCGGCGCCGATATCGTCTCGACTAACACATTCTCGTCGACCACCATCGCGCAGGCCGACTACGCGATGGAGCAACTGGTCAGCGAGTTGAACCGCGCCGGCGCGCGGCTCGCCAAGGAAGCCGCCGCCGCGGCGCAGGCCGAGGACGGCAAGCCGCGCTTCGTCGCGGGCGCGCTCGGCCCGACCAACCGCACGGCGTCGATCTCGCCGGACGTGTCGAACCCGGGCTTCCGCGCGGTGAGTTTCGACCAGCTGCGCGCGGCTTACGCCGAACAGGTGCGCGGGCTGATCGAGGGCGGCGTCGACCTGCTGCTGATCGAGACGATCTTCGACACGCTGAACGCCAAGGCGGCGATTGCCGCGATTCAGGATGTCTGCGAGGAGCAGGGCGTCGACCTGCCGGTGATGCTGTCCGGCACCATCACCGACCGTTCGGGACGGCTGCTCTCGGGCCAGACGCCGGAAGCATTCTGGAACGCGGTGCGCCACGCCGGTCCCTTCACCATCGGCCTCAACTGCGCGCTCGGCGCCAAGGAAATGCGCGAGCACATCGCCGAGCTTGGCCGCGTCGCCGACACGCTGGTCTGCGCCTATCCGAACGCCGGCCTGCCGAACGAGTTCGGCTATTACGACGAAAGCCCGGAATTCATGGCGGGGTTGCTGGAGGAATTCGCCAGCGCCGGCCTCGTCAACGTGGTCGGCGGCTGCTGCGGCACCACGCCGGAGCATATCGCGGCGATCGCGAAAGCCGTTGAGGGCAAGCCGCCGCGCAAGGTGCCGGTCATCGAGCGCCGCCTGCGGCTGTCGGGCCTCGAAGCCTTCACGCTCACCGCCGACATTCCCTTCGTCAATGTCGGCGAACGCACCAACGTCACCGGCTCGGCCAAGTTCCGCAAGCTCGTCACCGCCGGTGACTATGCGAGCGCGCTCGCCATCGCGCGCGACCAGGTCGAGAACGGCGCGCAGATCATCGACGTCAACATGGACGAGGGCCTGCTCGATTCAGAAGCGGCGATGGTGACGTTCCTCAATTTGATCGCGGCGGAGCCGGACATCGCCCGCGTTCCGGTGATGGTCGACTCCTCGAAATTCTCGGTGATCGAAGCCGGCCTGAAATGCATCCAGGGCAAGGCGGTGGTGAATTCGATCTCGCTGAAGGAAGGTGAGGAAGAGTTCATCAAGCATGCGAAAACCGTGCGGCGCTACGGCGCGGCGGTGGTCGTCATGGCGTTCGACGAGAAGGGCCAGGCCGACACGCTGGAACGCAAGGTCGAGATTTCAAAGCGCGCCTACGACATTCTGGTGAAGCGGGTCGGCTTTCCGCCGGAAGACATCATTTTCGATCCCAATATCTTCGCCATCGCCACCGGCATGGAGGAGCACAACGGCTACGGCGTCGCCTTCATCGAGGCGGCGCGGCAGATCCGCAAGCAGTTGCCGCACGCGCATATCTCCGGCGGCGTCTCGAACCTGTCGTTCGCGTTCCGCGGCAACGAGCGGGTGCGCGAGGCGATGCACTCGGTGTTCCTCTATCACGCCATCAAGGCGGGCATGGATATGGGCATCGTCAATGCCGGGCAGATGGCGGTCTATGACGATCTCGACGCGGAGCTGCGCGAGGCCTGCGAGGACGTGGTGCTGAACCGCAAGCCCGAGGCCGCCGAAAACCTCTTGAAGCTCGCCGACAGGTTCCGCGGCGCGGGCGCGGCGGCCAAGGTGGTCGACACCGCCTGGCGCGACAAGCCGGTCGCGCAGCGGCTGTCCCACGCGCTCGTTCACGGCATTACCGACTTCGTCGAGGTCGACGTCGAGGAAGCGCGGCTTGCGGCCGAGAAGCCGCTCGACGTCATCGAAGGCCCGCTGATGGACGGCATGAACGTCGTCGGCGACCTGTTCGGCGCCGGCAAGATGTTCCTGCCGCAGGTGGTGAAGTCCGCCCGCGTGATGAAGCAGGCGGTCGCCTACCTGATGCCCTACATGGAGAAGGAAAAGGACGGCCGCGCCCACACCAGTTCGAACGGCAAGATCGTGATGGCGACGGTGAAGGGCGACGTCCATGACATTGGCAAGAACATCGTCGGCGTCGTGCTCCAGTGCAACAATTACGAAGTGATCGATCTCGGCGTCATGGTGCCGGCGGCGAAGATCCTCGAGACGGCGCGCAAGGAAGGCGCCGACATCATCGGCCTGTCCGGCCTCATCACGCCGTCGCTCGACGAGATGTGCCTCGTTGCGGCGGAAATGGAACGGCAGGGCTTCGACGTGCCGCTGCTGATCGGCGGCGCGACGACGAGCCGCGTTCATACCGCGGTAAAAATCCATCCGAACTACAGCCGCGGTCAGGCGATCTATGTGACGGACGCGAGCCGCGCGGTCGGCGTGGCGCAGTCGCTGCTGTCGAAGGATGCGCGCGGGAAGTATGTCGAGGACGTCCGCGCCGAATACGTCAAGATCGCCGCCGCCCATGCGCGGGCGCAGAACGACAAGGCGCGGCTGTCGCTCGCCGCCGCGCGCAGCAATGCGCCGAAGCTCGACTGGACCGGCGTCAACGCGCCGAAAAAGCCGGCCTTCTTCGGCACCAAGACGTTCGACGACTATCCGGTCGCCGAGCTGATCGACGTCATCGACTGGACGCCGTTCTTCCGCACCTGGGAATTGTCCGGCAATTATCCGGCCATTCTCGACGACCCGAAATACGGCAAGGCGGCGCGGCCGCTTTATGACGATGCGCTCGCCATGCTGCGCCAGATCGTCGAGGAGAAATGGTTCACGGCGCGCGGCGTGATCGGCTTCTGGCCGGCCAATGCGCAGGGCGACGATATCCTCGTCTATGCCGACGAGGCCCGCAAAACGCCGGTCGCGACGCTGCACACGCTGCGCCAGCAACTCGCCAAGCGCGAAGGCCGCTTCAACGTGGCGCTGTCGGACTTCATCGCGCCGCACGATACCGGCGTGGCCGACTATATCGGCGGCTTCGCGGTGACCGCCGGCATCGGCGAGGACGTGATCGCCGACCGCTTCAAGCGCGCCAATGACGACTACTCGGCGATCCTCTGCAAGGCGCTGGCCGACCGGCTGGCCGAGGCCTTTGCCGAGCGCATGCACCAGCGCGTGCGCAAGGAGTTCTGGGGCTACGAGCCGAACGAGAAGCTGTCCAACGCCGAGTTGATCGCCGAGGAATATCGCGGCATCCGCCCGGCGCCGGGCTATCCGGCGCAGCCCGACCATACCGAGAAGCAGACGCTGTTCCGTCTGCTCGATGCGGAGAACGCGGCCGGCATCGCGTTGACCGACAGTTTCGCGATGTGGCCCGGCGCTTCGGTGTCGGGGCTCTACTTCGCGCATCCGCGCAGCCACTATTTCGGCATCGGCAAGATCGAGCGCGACCAGGTCGAGGACTATGCGCGGCGCAAGGGCTGGGCCGTCGAGGACGCCGAGCGCTGGCTGGCGCCGATCCTCAACTACATGCCGAATCTTTTGAAGGGCGCGGCGTAAGCGGTCCGTCAACCGACTGTCATTCCGGGACGGCTCGCAGAGCCGGACCCGGAATCCAGAAACGATCTTAGGATGTGTATCTGGATTCCGGGTTCGTCGCACCGTCACTGCGTTCCGGCACGACGCCCCGGAATGACGGAGTCCTGAAACGAATAACACCGGAGACGCTGTCCCCGGTGTTCGATCCATCGGCCGGTTCGATCGCGACGCGTTGTCGTCGATGCTGCCGGCGTTGTCGGTTGCTTGTCGCTAGGCTTGCTCCGAAATCAGAAAGCTCCGAGCAGCACTGCGCCGACGAAAGCGAAGACGGCGCAAACTGCCACCACGTTCAATCTCAATGCAAGGTTCACGGCATGGACCTCCATGTCGATGGCGATGACGCGAATCTAGCAAATCGATTGCGCCGGCCGAACGCGAAAATCCCGGTGCGAGCAAAAAACAACATGCGCCGGGCATGCGATTGCGGCATGACCGCGCCAAGCGGTTGATCGCAGACGACAAAAGCCGGACATCTCGCAAGTGCGTTGTGGATGGCGACATTTTCGGTCGCGCGGCGATCAAATCCGTGACGTTTCGTTCGAGGCCGGCCGGCATTGGCCGGTGAAATCGGCGGCATTCTCCTGTCGCGGCGGGCATTTCTATCGCCGCGGGCTTATGCCTCATTATCGGATGCGAATCCGCATGACTCTTTGGACGATTCTCAGGCCGACAGGCTCGATTGTCATTCCGGGACGGCTCGCAGAGCCGGACCCGCAATCCAGAAACGAGCGTCGGAGAGATGTCTGGATTCCGGGTTCGTCGCGCCGTCACTGCGTTCCGGCACGCCCCGGAATGACGGAGTCCGTCTCATGGAAACGGTTTTTTATCCTTAACGAATTTCCACCGCGCAGCGTTGAAGCCTCATTAATGGGATCGCTCGCATTTTCGCAATGTCATGCGTGGCGTGCGTTTCCATACCGTCGGCTTTGCTGTGCTCGTCCTGTTGGCGGGCTGCGGCCGCAGCGTCGTGGAGATGGCCGACCGTGCGCCGTGGCGCGCCGAGGCCGAGGCGCAGTGCATGCAGTCGGGCGCGGTGCGGGAGAGCGCGGGCATCGTGCGCATCGCGCCGATCGAGGGACCGGGCGCCTGCGGCGCGGAATATCCGCTGAAGGTCGCGGCCTTCGGCGCCGACCGCGCGATCGGATACACCGAGGCGTTGCGGCCGCCGGCCGGCATCCCGAACACCGGCTCGGTGCCGCCGGGCTGGGGCGGACCGACGCCGCCTTATCCGCGGCAGCAGACTTACGCGCCGCCAGCGCAGGCCACTTCGCCGCCGCCTCCGCCGCAGCAGTCCTACGCGCCGCCGCCTTCGCAACCAGTTTACGCGCCGCCGTCCGGCCAGCCGATGTCGATCGAAGCGCCGGGCGTCGCCAGCGCGCCGCGAGGCTATGAGCCGCGTTACGAGCCGCCGCGCTATGAGCCGCCCCGTTACGAGCAGCGCGGCACCTCGGCGCGCGGTTACGATCTGCCGATCGAGCGGCCGCAGACCGTGGCGCCAGCGTCCGCGCCGCGCCGCGCCGACGACATTCCGGACGACGCCATGCTGCCCAAGCGCCAGCAGCAGACCTATGCGCCGCCCGTTCACGCGCCGGCGCGCGATCCGCGCAGCTACGACGACGTGCCGAGGCTCGGACCGTCGCGCGGGCCTGTCACCGGCTCGATCAAGACGACGCTGTCGCCGCCGGCGACGCTTGCCTGTCCGATGGTCTCCGCGCTCGACAAGTGGATCGCCGAGGCGGTGCAGCCCGCGGCGATGCGCTGGTTCCGCCAGCCGGTCGTAGAGATCAAGCAGATCTCGGCCTATTCATGCCGCGGCATGGTCGGCAATTCGACGCCGCATATTTCGGAGCACGCCTTCGGCAACGCGCTCGACGTCGCCGCCTTCGTGCTGGCCGACGGCCGCAAGGTGACGGTGCAGAAAGGCTGGAACGGCACGCCGGAAGAATCCGCCTTCCTGCACGACGTGCAGATGGGGGCCTGCGACCGCTTCACCACGGTGCTCAGCCCCGGCTACAACATCTATCACTACAACCATCTGCATCTCGATCTGATCCGCCGCCGCAGCGGCCGCAGCGCCTGCCGGCCGAATGCGATCCCCGGCGAAGTGGCCTTCGCCCGGCAGTTGCAGAAATCGAAATACGCCAATCGCGGCGGCGACCGCATGACCACCGGTTCGATCGGAAAATCGGGCAAGCAGCCCGAAGCGGTGCCGGGCGAGGATGGTTTCGTGGACGGCGACGGCGACGACCTCGAAGTGACCGGCTCGATCGGCAAGAACCCGGCGGCGCCGAAATATGCGATGCCGCGCCGCAGCCGCGACACCGACGATTAATCCAGCCGCTCGCCCCCCGCGAAAGCGCGGGTCCAGATCCAATGATAGGCTTTGATTATATCTCTGGATTCCCGGCCACAAGTCAGGTGTACCCGACTTGTGCATTTAAAGACTCACATCGGGTAGACCCGATGTGAGTGCGCGGGAGTGAGCGGAGTTGAACGCTTATTTATAATTCGCCAGCACGCTTTTGCCGCCGAACTGCCCCATCATGAGTCCGATGCCGAGGCTGCTGAAGATCGCGTCGACCGCGAGCCGGCGTAGCCACGGCCGCGACCGTTCGCTCGGCACGAAATATTTCGAGAACCAGGCGGCGTCGCGCTGACGCTTCTCGACGTGGGGCTTGAGGAAGCGCTGGTAGGCGGCGAAGGCTTCCTGATGGGTGGCGGCGCGCTCGAGTTCCTGCGCCAGCACATAGGCGCCGGCCATCGCCATGTGCGAGCCTTGCCCTGCGAGCAATGTCAGGCAGCCGCAGGCGTCGCCGATCAGCGCTACACGGCCGGCGTACCAGTCCGGCATCGCGACCTGGGTGGCGGAATCGAAGAACACCGGCGCGGCGCCGGGCTGTTCGTCGAGCACCCGCTCGATGATCCAGCCGGCGCCGGCGAAGACCTTGCGCAGCAACGCCATGCGGTCCCCGGCCGGGACATGGCCGACATCGGGATAACGGAACAGGTAGGTGGCGTCGGCGCGCATCGCGCCGAGCGGATAGAACATCGCGGTGCGATCGGTCTCCTCGTGGATCTTTACCGCGTTGCCGAGATCGTGATGGCTGTCCGGGAAATGGAACGCGGCGACGTAATAGCCGAGATAGCGCATGAAGCTGCGCTGCGATCCGAACACAAGGTCGCGCACGCGCGAGTGAATGCCGTCGGCGCCGATCACCAGCGCGAACTCGCCTTGCGTGCCGTCGCTGAAGGTTGCGGCGATGCCGTCGGCCCGGTCCGTGAGCGTGTCGATCGTGGTGCCGAACCTGACCGCCACGCCCTTGTTGCGGACCCGGTTGAACAGGATGCGTTCGAGGTCGGAGCGGCGCAGATAGACATAACGGTGCGACAACGCGCGCGAGATGCGCTCGATCGGCACCGTCATGTAGGGGCGGCCGTCGCCGCGCACGAATTCGATCCGCTTGATCGGATAATGCACCGCGTTGAGATCGCCGATCAGCCCCATGCGCTCGGCGACGTCCCAGCCGCTGCCGAAGAAATCCATCATGTAGCCTTCGGCCGAGGGCGCGTCGTTGCGCTCGACAACCGTGGGCTCCCAGCCCATGCGCTTGAGCAAAATGGCGAGTGTCAGGCCGGCAATGCCGCCGCCGGATATCAGCACGGAAGTCGGTTTCATGGTCCCCGGCCGGGTACGGAGGGGCGACTCTAGACCCATCCCTATCTAAATACCGTGAGGCGCATTGTCGCGACGGCCGCAGCCTACGCGGCAAAATCGGATGTTTCGGGGCGGCGGCGTGTCAGCCGCTCAATCACATCCGCGGCAGCGCGACGTCGAGCAGCATCGCGGCGAACAGGATGAGGCCGGCGTCGCGGTTCGACTTGAACAGCCGCAGGCACAGCGCCGGATCGTTGACGTCGATTCGGCGGATCTGCCAGGCGAGATGCAGCGCAAAGATCGTCAGGCCGATGCCGAACACGTTGCCGCCGCCGGCCATCGTTGCGGCGATGCCGATCAGCACGACGGCGAGCAGGTAGAACAGCGTCAGCATCTGCCGGGTGCGCCGCTCGCCGAACAGGATCGCGGTCGACTTGACGCCGATCAGCGCGTCGTCCTCGCGGTCCTGATGCGCATAGATGGTGTCGTAGGCGATCACCCAGCAGATCGCGCCGGCATAAAGAACGAGCGGGGCGAGATCGAGCCGGCCGAGCATCGCCGGCCAGCCCATCAGCGCGCCCCAGGAAAAGGCGAGGCCGAGCACGATCTGCGGCCAGTAGGTGATGCGCTTCATGAAGGGATAGATGACGACGACGCCGAGCGAAGCGAAGCCGCACAAGATCGTGTAGCGGTTGAATTGCAGCAGCACGGCGAGGCCGACCAGCGCCTGCACGCCCATGAAGATCGCGGCCTGCACCGGCGTCACTTGCCCCGACGGAATGGGCCGCGACCGCGTGCGCTCGACCTTGGCGTCGAGGTCGCGATCGACGAGATCGTTCCAGGTGCAGCCGGCGCCGCGCATCGCGAAGGCGCCGATGAAGAACAACAGCACGTACCACGGGCTCGGCAGTTCGCGCGCCTTCATGCCGGCAAGGCCGAGCGACCACCAGCACGGCATCAGCAACAGCCAGGAGCCGATCGGGCGGTCGAGACGGGCGAGGCGGAGATAGGGCCGGGTGGCGGAGGGTGCGAGCGTGTCGACCCAGTTGCCGGTCGCGTCGGCGACCTGTCCGGCCCCGGCGCTCATCGGGCGAGCGGCGAACCGGTCAGCGTGTCGAAGGTGCCGCTGCCCTTTTTGGTGTTGCTGGCGCTGGGAATCGGCGTGACGCCGAGCGCATCGCCGAGCGAGGGGCCGGAGGGCCGCGGGCCCTGCGCCGCGACCTTGCAGACGTTCGAGCGGGTTTCCTGCGACTTCAGGTGCGCGTTCTTCATCTGCTCGATCGCCTGCGGGGGAATGCCGCACCAGACGTTTTTGGTTTCGGCGAATTTCACCACCTTGGCTTCGGCGGCGACGAAGGAATTGAACAGGCCGCAAAGCTCTTTCGGATTTGCCTTGCGCTTGGCGGCCGCCTGAATGGCCTGGCCGCGCTTCTGCGCCACGTCGCGCAGCTTGATGAACTCCTGCACGCAAGGCGGCGGCTGCCCCGGCGGCTGGCTCTGCGACTGGCCCTGTTCGAACGGGTTCGGCGCGGGAGCGCTGCCTTGCGCCAAGACATCGCCGGCGGCCAGCGGCAGCGCGACGAAAGCGAGGAGAATGGTTTTGGTCATGGTGGCGATAATGGCGCTGATCCCGACTGCCTGGTTCGCATGATTATTGGATTTTATCCGTCACGCGCAACCGTCATCGCCCTCCTTGATAGGTCTTCTGGCAGCCGAATGCGACCGCAAAGCGGCGTGCCACGGGCTTTTTTGGCCGCCGCGCGCGACAAATCGATACCGCGATGCACGGTTTTGTGCCATGCGGTCGGCGGTCCCGCTCGCCAGGACGTCCCGCAAGGCCGGAATCCGCGATGGCTCGATACGACTTCCGCACGCCCCGGCTGTATGTCGACGCGACGCTGTCGGCCGCAGCCGAGGTGGTGCTCGACCGCGATGCGGCGAACCACCTCTGCAACGTGCTGCGGCTCTCGCGCGGCGATGCGGTGCTGCTGTTCAACGGCCGCGACGGCGAGTGGCGCGGCGTACTTGCCGAGGCCGGAAAGCGCGCGGCGACGGTGCGGGCCGAGGAGCGGCTGCGTGCGCAGCCGGCGGCCACCGACCTGCATTATCTCTTTGCGCCGCTCAAGCACGCGCGGCTCGATTACGTCGTGCAGAAAGCCGTCGAACTGGGCGTCTCGCGGCTGCAACCGGTGCTGACGCGGCACACCCAGGTGACCCGCATCAATCTCGACCGCATGCGGGCGAACGTCATCGAGGCCGCGCAGCAATGCGGCGTGCTCGCCGTGCCGGAGGTCGCCGAGCCGGCGAGGCTCGATGACGCGGTCGCCGATGTTTCGCGGCTGCTGGTATTCTGCGACGAGGATGCCGGCAGCGCCGATCCGGTCGCGGCGCTGCGCGCGGCGGCCGGCGGCAAGGCGGTGCCGCTCGCGGTGCTGATCGGGCCGGAGGGCGGCTTCGCGGAGGAGGAGCGCGCCATGCTGGTGACGCGCGCCAACAGCGTGCGGCTCGCACTCGGCCCGCGCATCCTGCGCGCCGACACCGCGGCGGTCGCAGCGCTGACGCTGGTTCAGGCGGTGCTGGGAGACTGGACGTGACTCAGGAGCGGTGGCGCCGGTCGAAGCGGCACGCAAAGCCGTAATAGCCGCCGTGACGGCGGTCGGCGCTGGTGGCGACGGGATATTTTCCGTAACGCGCACAATGCTCGATCGCCATGTCGCGCGCCTCTTCCCGGCTGACGGCGGAGGAGATGATCCCTCCGGTATCGTTGCCCGTCAGTCCGGGGCCCGGTCCGGCACATGCCGCCAGCGACAGGCTGGCGGTGACGCACAATGAACGAACCCACATCGCGACTCTCTCCACCCAACTTGTTTCGTTGGACTTATATTTATTTTGTTTGATCGGCTGCCGTAACGCTACGCGACCGCCATAACGCGACGCAACTGTTCGCTACGCGACTGTCACTACACTACGCGGGATTGGCGCCAGACCGGGCACATCAGGAGTGACGAACCGGCCGATACGCTCGTGGTCCGATTCGCGGGCGGATCATGCCAAGGCAGCATGACGATCACGAGTCCGGGCTGGGGCAAAGTTGTGGTCAACGTCTGCGCCGGAAGCGGCGGATATGCTAGGCTGGCGCGTCCCGAACCAGGTGATTGTCATGTCAGGCCTTTTCCGTTGCCTCAGCGTTCTCGCCATTGCCGCGCTGCTGTCGCCGTTCGGCAGCCCCGAGGCGGGCGCCGCCAACTGGCTGGAAAAGGGCATCTGGCTGTCCGGTCCGCGCTACGACGCGGACCTGCCGGCGTGCGAGGCCGCGCTCGGCACCATCGCCTCGCGTTTCGCCGCCAAGGAAGGGCGGTTCTGGAATTCGAACCTCGAGATCCTCGATTTCCAGCGGGTCCGCCAGCTGGCCTTCATGCCCTGGCGCGACGGCGCCATTCCGCGCCGGTTCTGTGCGGCCACCGCGACGGTGAGCGACGGCCGGCGGCACGCGGTCTACTACTCGATCGTCGAGGATGGCGGCGCGATCGGCGCGAGCTGGGGCGTCGAGTGGTGCGTGGTCGGGCTCGACCGCAACTGGGCCTACAATCCGGCCTGCCGGATGGCGCGGCCCTGAGCCGATGGCCGTCATCGCGCGTGGTTCTTAATGAGACCGCGCGAATAACGCGGCGGCGATAACCTTTCCCAACGGGTTTGTTCCTTGATTGTTCTTGATTGGTTCCGGGAGCTTGATTAAGATTGGTTAACGGTTCTGTCGATCAATGGGGTGCGTTCATGCTTCGTCGCGTCGCCGTTAGCATTGTTTTCGTTGGGTTTTTCTCCCTTTTCGCGCAGCTTCTCCCGACCCAGAGTCAGGCGCAGGACCGCCGCCAGAACGCGCCCGGCGCGTTCGATTTTTATGTGCTGGCGCTGTCCTGGTCGCCGTCCTACTGCGCCACCTCGCGGGAGCGGCGCTCCGATGGCAGGGCCGACCCGGTCCAGTGCGGGGCGCGGCCTTACTCCTTCGTCGTCCACGGGCTGTGGCCGCAATACGAAAAGGGCTTCCCGTCCTACTGCCAGGTGCCCGCGCCGCGGCTCAATCGCGGCATCGTCTCGACCATGCTCGACCTGATGCCGAGCCCGCGGCTGGTGTTCCACGAATGGGACCGCCACGGCACCTGTTCGGGCCTTGCCCCGCGCGCCTATTTCGAAACCGTGCGCAAGGCGCGTGCGGTGGTGAAGATCCCCGACCGGTTTCTCGAATTGCCCGACACGCTGACCGTCACCCCGGACGAGGTGCGTGACGCCTTCATCAAGGCCAATGGCGGGCTGGGCGAGGGCGGTGTCGCGGTCAACTGCTCGAGCCGGTATCTGAGCGAAGTGCGCATCTGCATGACCAGGGAGTTCGGCTTCCGCGACTGTCCGGAGATCGTCAAGCGCGCCTGCCGGCGCGACAAGGTGGTGATGCCGCCGGTGCGCGGCGGCGCCAGCAAGGCGGAGGCCGGACCGGACAACGCCGCTGCGGTCACGGCCGGCGACAAGGCGCCGCAAGCCGGTCCGCAAATCAGCCCGCAAGTCAGCGTGAGCGCGAATTAACCCGCTCGCGGGATTGGCGTTCACAGGCCGGTAACGACACCGAATCGCACTTTCGACAAAGGCGCGGGGACTCCGCAATCATCGCAAGGTCCTCGTAACGCAATCCGCCTAGAGCATGATCCCGAAAAGTGGGAACCGGTTTTCGGCTGAGATCATGCTCGATCGAAAGGCTAGGTCTGATTCAACATCGTTGAAGCAGACCTAGCGTCCCGCGCGAACGATCATCTTTTCCGCGGCGGCAATCTGGGTGCGCTTTCCGGATGTGGACTCATTTTGATTTTGCACTGGTGTTCGCCGGGCTCGGCTATATCGGGCTGTGGGCCTTCGCGGCCGGCGACATCGCGCGCCACCTGTCGCCGGGCCTGCAGATCGTTGGCATGGCCGCGGCGGTGGTCGCGCTGGTGCGCGTCGCCATGCTGATCCGCGCCCGCCACGCGAAGCCGAAAGCAGCCGCGCCGGCGCCCGCGCCGCTTCGGCAGTTCCGCCGCAACGGCATCATGCGCCGCGCGCCGAAACGCCGCCCGCCGATCGAGCCGCGCAGCGAATTCGGCCTGCGCAAGCCGACCGCGTGGCCGAAGCGCTGATCGCGGTCTGCGCGACGCGCGGCGGTATGATAGGGAAGTCCCGGCACCATCGAGGGCTTCGCGCACCGTGAACTTTCACCGATGAATTATCGTCACGACTTCCACGCCGGCAGTTTTGCGGATGTGTTCAAGCACGCCGTGTTCTGCCGTATCCTCGATTACCTGCGGCAGAAGCCGGCGGCGTTTCGCGTCATCGACACCCATGCGGGTTCGGGCCTCTACAACCTCGCCGGCGATGAAGCGACCCGCGGCGGCGAGTGGCAGGACGGCATCGGCCGCGTGATGGCGGCGACATTCTCCGCCGAGGCGGCCGCGTTGCTCGCGCCTTATCTCGACGTCATCGGCGCGCTCAACGCGCCGGGCAAGCTGCGCACCTATCCCGGCTCGCCGGCGCTGGCGCGCGCCTGGCTGCGTCCGCAGGACCGGCTGATCGCCTGCGAGCTTGAGGAGATCGCCGCCCGGTCGCTCGCCTATCACCTGCGCGGCGATAATCGCATCAAGTGCCTCGCGATCGACGGCTGGACCGGGTGGACGGCCTATATTCCGCCGGTCGAGCGGCGCGGCATCGTGCTGGTCGATCCGGCCTTCGAGCAGGAGGGCGAGTATCGCCGGCTGGCCCACGAGTTCGCCGCCGCGCTCAAAAAGTGGGCAACCGGCATTCATGCGATCTGGTACCCGATCAAGGGCCGGCCGGAGCCGGACGCGCTGGCGAAAAGCATCCGCAAGCTCGGCCCGGCGAAGATTTTACGCGCCGAACTGACGGTCTCGACCCTCGCCGACCCCAGCCGGCTCAACGGTTCGGGGCTGATCATCGCCAACCCGCCGTGGACGCTGGAGCGCGATCTGTCAGTCATGCTGCCGGAATTGCTGCGCGTGCTGCGCCGCGACGACAAGGCGGCGTTCCGGGTCGACTGGCTCGCCGGCGAACGCGCGACCTGACATCCGGGCTTTTTGGCCGCTTTCCAGCCGTTGCATGTTGGTCTAGCGTTTGGGGACTGGCAGTGACGTTCCGCCTCCCGGTGGGGGGCCGGCGGAGTGACTGAGGCCGGTTTCGGCCGACGCTTTCCCCGAATGTGAATGTCAGAGCCTGGCCGTCTTCCGTGGGGGCAGACGGCCGAGCAATGCGGGGAGAGGAGTTTTCCCGATGGCACAGACTGGGACTGTGAAGTTCTTCAATAGCGAGCGTGGATACGGCTTCGTAAAACCTGACGACGGCGGCCGCGACGTGTTCGTGCACATCACGGCGGTCGAGCAGGCCGGCCTCAAGTCGCTGAACGAGGGGCAACGCCTGAGCTTCGACGTCGAACCCGACAAGAAAGGAAAAGGGCCGAAGGCCGTCAATCTTGTCGTGACCGGCTGACGCAAGCGCGGCTCGCGCCGCACCGAACCGTCGACAATCCGGACTGGACTTTCCGGCTGCGGATGAAAGCCTCATCCGCTTCACGATCCGATATTTTCCGTCCGGCTTTTCGTCCCGCAACAGCATCATGATGATCCTGCGTTCCGCTCCGCCGTCGCCCTTCGCGCGCAAGGTGCGCATGGCGATTCTCATGCTCGGTCTCGCCGACCGGGTCGAGATCAAGCCGGTCGATCTCAACGATCCGGCCGACCCGCTGCGCCGGGAGAATCCGCTCGGCAAGATTCCGG
Source organism: Pseudolabrys sp. (assembly GCF_050250095.1). NCBI lineage: Bacteria > Pseudomonadati > Pseudomonadota > Alphaproteobacteria > Hyphomicrobiales > Xanthobacteraceae > Pseudolabrys > Pseudolabrys sp. The sequence goes on from NZ_JBFWPH010000004.1 coordinate 200,726, forward strand.
CGCTGGTGCTGGACGACGGCACGACGTTCTACGACTCGCGCGTCATCGTCGAATATCTCGATCACCTCGCCGGCGGCGACAAACTGTTCCCGCGCGATCCGGCCGCGCGTTTCGCGCAGTTGCGATTGCAGGCGCTGTGCGACGGCCTGCTCGATGCCGGCGTGCTGATCGTCTACGAAGGCCGCTACCGTCGGCGGAGATGCATGTGCAGAGCTGGATCGATCGTCAGGCCGGCAAGATCGCGCGCGGCCTTGCCGCGCTCGAGCAGGAGCCGCCGCCGGTCGCGCCGACGATCGGACAGGTGACGCTCGCCTGCGTGCTCGGCTATTACGACCTGCGGCTCGGCGGTGCATGGCGTAAGGATCATCCGCGCCTCGTCGCCTGGCTCGATGAATTCGCCGCCGCGGTGCCGGCCTTCGCCGCGACCAAGCCGGAGTGACGCTGCAGCAAAACAAAAAGCCCCGGACGCGAAGTCCGGGGCTTTTGCCGTCGTGACGCGGAACGCGATCAGAACCGGTAGTTCAGACCGGCGCGCACGATATTGGTGTGGAAGTCGACATTCGCCGGCGGCGTGAGCGTGCAGGCGCCGCCGCAGTTGAAGTCGCCGAGGTCGGCATAGAGATATTCGAGCTTCGCCGTCCAGTTGCCGGTCAGCGCGAACTCGGCGCCGGCGCCGACGGTCCAGCCGACGCTGGTGTCGCTGGTGCTGCCGAGCAGGCTCGATGCCTTCACGTTGCCGTAGGCGACGCCGCCGGTGAGGTAGGGCATGAAGCGATCCCAGGCGTAACCGATGCGGCCCCGCGTGGTGCCGAGCCAGGTGTTCTTGGTTTCGCAGCTGAACGCGCCGCAGGGGGCCGAACCCTTCATGCCCGACCAGTCGAGATCGGTCTCGAGGCCGAACACCACCGGGCCGGTCTGCCAGTTGTAGCCGAGCGTGCCGCCGACCATGCCGCCGTTGACGTCGAAGTCACCGGTGCCGGGAAAGCCGGACACGTTCGAGTTGCCCCAGCCGTAGCCGCCGTTGATACCGGCGTAGAAGCCGGTCCAGTTGTAGGCCTGATAGGGGGGCGCCTTGTAGACCGGCGCGGGAGCCGGCGCCGCACGGCGCGGCATGTCCGCCGCATTGGCCGAACCGGCCGCGGCAACAATCGCGAGCGCACCGAGCCCTGCGAGAACCAAACGCATCATCTTGAACCTCCGTAACGCCCCCAATCGATTTGCGCAAAGTATTCGAATTTCAACGAGCGTCTAGTGTAGAAAAGCAACAGAATACTTGATGTTTTTGTGGCAGATCATCTTATTGTCGGCCAGCAAATGACACCTTTTTGCCGGAAATAGACGCAGATTTATCTTCGATGTTGGTAATTTAATACTGTCAGCCGGTTCCCAAAAAGCAAAGCCCCGGGCCGATGGCCCGGGGCTCGTGTTGCGCTCCTCAGCCCGATCGGCATCGGATCAGAAGTGGTAGTTGACGCCGAAGCGCAGCAGGTTGCTCTCAAGGCCGTTCTTGGTGCCGGTGACCGAATAGCTACTGTTGGCGAGATCGACATAGAGATACTCGACCTTGGCCGACCACGCCTTGTTCAGAGCCACCTCGGTGCCGAGACCGATCGTCCAGCCGAGATGAGTGTGGGATTCGTCGAGACCCGCCACCGTGCCGCGGACGTTGCCGTAGGCGAGACCGCCTGTGCCGTACACCAGGAACTTGTTGAAGGCGTAGCCGACGCGGCCGCGCAGGGTGCCGAACCAGGGGTTCTCGAACTTCCACGGCGCGAAGGTGTCCTCGGCGCCGCTGATCTGCAGGTCGGTTTCGACGCCGTAGACGAACTGGTTTTGCTGCCAGTTGTAGCCGATCTGCACGCCGCCCGCGACGCCCGACGGGTCGGTGGCGTTGTTGGTCGTCTCGCCCCACTGGTAGCCGAGGTTCACGCCCGCATAGGGACCGGTCCAGTTATGGACGAGCGGCGCGACCGGCGCCGGCGCGTAATAGTTGCTGCGCGGAAGATCCGCCGCGACCGCCGCGGTCGTCACCACCGTCGCCGCCGCCGCGGCCAGATAAGTCCACTTGTTCATCACAACCTCCACACAACGCATCAACGCGTACTTGAGCGAGCCCATCGGGGCTCTTTGTTGCAGCGGCCGCGCCCGTGAGACCGGGCAAAGCTCGCCAATAATCATGGGAGGATTTATCGAGCATTTTACGTTAAACGGTTATGAATCGCTAAGTATCCGGTCCCGAACAACAGCCGTTATCCCTAAAGAACTCTTAGTCGAATCCGCCGAACCGCTTTCGCGTTTACCATGTCGCCTCACCAAGCATTTACTATAAGCGCCGCGCTGCTTTCGTTATGACGTCGCGCAGAAGTTCGAGAGCCGGAATGCCCGCAAATCCCGCCAGCACATCCTTCGCGCGCGCCGCGCTCGTCACCGGCGGCGCCCAGCGCATCGGCCGCGCCATCGCGCTCGCGCTCGCGCAGGCGGGCTTCGCCGTGCTGGTGCATGCACATCGCTCGCGCGGCGAGGCGGAAGCGCTGTGCGGCGAGATCGTCGAGGCCGGCGGCCGCGCCGCCGCGGTGGTGGCCGACTTGTCCGACGCCGATCAGGTGAGCCGGCTGGTGCCGGCGGCGCACGCCTTCGGTCCGTTGACGCTGCTCGTCAACAATGCGAGCGAATTCGAGCGCGACGAATTCGGCGCGCTCGACCGCGCGCGGTTCGACCGCACGATGGCGGTGAACCTGCGCGCGCCGCTGTTCCTCTCGGAAGCCTTCGCCGCGCAGGCGCCGGCCGACGGCGACGCCTCGATCGTCAATATTCTCGACCAGCGGGTGTTCCGGCCGACGCCGCTGTTCGTTTCCTACACATTGAGCAAGGGCGCGCTGTTCACCGCGACGACGACGCTCGCGCAGGCGCTGGCGCCGAAGGTGCGGGTCAACGCGGTCGCGCCGGGGCCGGTGCTGCCGTCGCCGCGCCAGACGGCGGAGGATTTCGCCCGGCAGGCCGGGACCCTGCCGCTCGGCAAGGGGCCGCTGCCTGAAGAAATCGCGGCGGCGGTGCTCTATCTCGCGCAGGCCGCGAGCGTCACCGGGCAGACCATCGCGGTCGACGGCGGCCAGCATCTTGCCTGGCGTACGCCGGACAGCGATATCGTCGAGTAGCGCGAGACGCCTTGTGCAGACGAGTAGCGCCGAAGTGGCGTAAAGCGGGCAGGACCATTACTTTCCTGCCGAGACATGACGGGCAAACCCAAAGACCTCGATCCGGCGACGGAACTCAGGGAAGACGACGACGAGCCGTCGCTGCCGGAGACCGAACTCGAGAACGGCGAGAGCGCGGAGACGCTTGCCGCGGGCACCTATGCCGCCGGCCGCGCCGCGATCGCGCGTCACGCGAAGCTCGCGCCGAACCGGCCCGGCGTCTACCGCATGATCGACGCCAGGGGCGACGTGCTCTATGTCGGCAAGGCCAAGAGCATCAAGAAGCGCATCGTCTCCTATACGCGGCCGACCGGGCACGATGGCCGCATCATGCGCATGATCGCGGCGACCGTGACGCTGGAGTTCGTCACCACCGCGACCGAGACCGAGGCGCTGCTGCTCGAGGCGAACCTCATCAAGCGGCTGCGCCCGCGCTTCAACGTGCTGCTGCGCGACGACAAGTCGTTCCCCTACATTCTCATCACGTCGGATCACTGGGCGCCGCAGATTCTCAAGCATCGCGGCGCGCGCTCGCGGCCGGGACGTTATTACGGGCCGTTCGCCTCGGCCGGCGCGGTGAACCGCACCATCAATGCCTTGCAGCGCGCGTTCCTGCTGCGCTCCTGCACGGACTCGTTTTTCGAGAACCGCACGCGGCCGTGTCTCCTCTATCAAATCAAGCGCTGCTCGGCGCCCTGCACGCAGGAGATCGACTTCGCCGGCTATTCGGCGCTGGTGCGCGAGGCGAACGATTTTCTGTCGGGGCGCAGCGGCTCGGTGCAGAAGGAACTCGCGGCCGAGATGGACAAGGCGGCGGGCGATCTCGATTACGAGCACGCCGCGATCTATCGCGACCGGCTGTCGGCCTTGTCCGCGATCCAGTCGCATCAGGGCATCAACCCGCGCGGCATCGAGGAAGCGGACGTGTTCGCCGTGCATCAGGACGGCGGCTATTCCTGCGTCGAGGTGTTTTTCTTCCGCACCGGGCAGAACTGGGGCAACCGCGCTTACTTCCCGAAAGCCGATCGCGCACTGGAACCGGGCGAGGTGCTGTCCTCCTTCATGGCGCAGTTCTATGACGACAAGCCGCCGCCGCGGCTCATTCTCGTCTCGCACGATTTCGAGGAACGTGCGCTGCTGGCGGACGCGCTCGGCACCAAGTCGGAACGCAAGGTCGAGGTGTCGGCGCCGCAGCGCGGCGAGCGCAAGGAACTGGTGATGCACGCGCTCGCCAATGCCCGCGAGGCGCTGGCGCGCAAGCTCGCCGAAACCTCGTCGCAGCAGCGGCTGCTCACCGCGCTGGCTGAGACCTTCGCGCTGAAGGCGCCGCCGCGCCGCATCGAGGTCTACGACAACAGCCACATCTCCGGCACCAACGCGGTCGGCGCGATGATCGTCGCCGGGCCGGAAGGGATGCGGAAGAACCAGTACCGCAAGTTCAACATCCGCAATGCGGACCTCACGCCGGGCGACGACTACGGCATGATGCGCGAGGTGCTGGAGCGCCGTTTCAAGCGGCTGATCGAGGAGCATCCGCGCGCCGCGTCCGAGGGCGTTGCGCCCGAGGACGCCGCCTGGCCGGACCTCGTCGTGATCGACGGCGGGCAGGGCCAGTTGCGGGTGGCGCAGGAGACGCTGGCCGCGCTCGGCCTGACCGACATGCCGCTCGTCTCGATCGCCAAGGGTCTCGACCGCGACGCCGGCCGCGAGACGTTCCATCAGCCGGGGCGCACGCCGTTCAAGCTGCCGCCACGCGATCCGCTGCTTTATTATGTGCAGCGGCTGCGCGACGAGGCGCACCGCTTCGCCATCGGTTCCCACCGCGCCCGGCGATCCAAGGGCATCCGCGAGACGGGGCTGCAGGAGATTCCGGGGATCGGGCCCACCCGCAAGCGCGCGCTGCTCCGTCATTTCGGCACGGTGAAAGCGATCGAGCGGGCCTCGCTGCCCGATCTCGCCCGCGTGCCGGGAATTAGTGCGGAGACGGCGCGGAAGATATATGACTTCTTTCATGAGCGCGCGTGACCCCGGCACGGGACCGCGCGAGGCGAGGAATGACGATGATCATCAGGAAGCAGGAAGACGTGACGCCGGCCGTGCTCGAGGCCTATCAGAACATCGAGGACCCGCGGCTGCGCGAGATCGTGCAGATCCTCGTCAAGCATCTGCACGGCTTCATCCGCGAGGCGAAGCTGCGCGAGGACGAATTCCAGAAGGCCTGCGACTTCATCGCCCGGCTCGGCCAGCGGACCAACGCGACGCATAACGAAGTGGTGCTGATGTCCGGCTCGCTCGGCGTGTCGTCGCTCGTCTGCCTGTTGAACAACGGCAATATGGGGCAGACCGAAACCACCTATAACCTGCTTGGTCCGTTCTGGCGGATGAACTCGCCGAAGACCGAAAGCGGCGGCACCATCATCCGCTCGCCGACGCCGGGACCGGCGATCTTCGTCGACTGCTGGTTCAAGGACCAGAAGGGCAATCCGATCGAGGGCGCGCTGGTCGACATCTGGCATTCCTCGCCGGAAGGCTTCTACGAGCAGCAAGATCCCAAGCAGGCCGACATGAACCTGCGCGGCCAGTTCACCACCGACGCCAAGGGACACTTCGCATTCCGTAGCGTGAAGCCGGCGGGCTATCCGATCCCGATCGACGGGCCGGTCGGCGACCTGATCCGCGCTTCCGGCCGTCACAACTACCGCCCGGCGCATCTGCACTTCCTCGCCTTCAGGGACGGCTTCAAGACGCTGGTGTCGCAGATTTACGCGCCCGACGATCCGGTGATCGAGACCGACGTGCAGTTCGGTGTCACGCGCGCGTTGCTCGGCGACTACGTCAAGCACGAGGCGGGCGAAAAGGCGCCGGCCGGCGACGTGGAAGGCGAATGGTATTCGCTCAACCAGACTTTCGTGATGGAGCCGGGCGTCGCCAAGCTGCCAAGAGCTCCGATCCAATAAGAGCCCCTATCCGACAAGAGCGCCATTCAGGAAGACCGCCCATTCACAAAAACGCAGGCGGGCATGGGATACCGGCGAAAACGGGCAGCGTGGCCGGTTGACGGCGCATCGTGCGAGGTGTTTCCCTGCCGCCCATGAATGCCGTCAGTCCCGCGCCCGGACGCTCGCACTCGCTGTCATTGCCGAACCTTCTGACCTATGGCCGGATCGCCGCGGTGCCGGCCGTGGTGGCGTGCCTGTACTGGCAGAGCCTGTTGCATGGCGGGCTGTGGCTGCGCTGGGTCGCGCTGGCGCTGTTCATCGTCGCGGCGGTGACCGATGTGCTCGACGGCTATTTCGCGCGCGCCTGGCAGCAGCAATCCTCGCTCGGCCGCATGCTCGATCCGATCGCCGACAAGCTTCTGGTCGCGTCGTGTCTTCTGATGCTGGCGGCGGACGGCACCATTCGCGGCTGGTCGTTGTGGGCGGCGATCATCATTCTCTGCCGTGAGATTCTCGTCTCGGGCTTGCGCGAATTCCTCGCCGAGCTTCGGGTCGGCGTGCCGGTGACGCGGCTCGCCAAGTGGAAGACCTTCGCGCAACTGCTGGCGATCGGCTTCCTGCTGGCCGGCAAGGCGGGCGATCTCATATTTCCCTATACGACGCTCACCGGCCTGACGCTGCTGTGGCTGTCTGCGGTGGTCACGCTCTACACCGGCTGGGATTATTTCCGCGCCGGCCTGAAATATCTGATCGAGGACTGAGCGGTGAAGCTGCGTTATTTCGCCTGGGTTCGCGAACGCATCGGCAAGGCCGAAGAGGATCTCGACATTCCTGCGTCGGTGAAAACGGTCGGCGAGCTGGCCGGCTGGCTCGCCGGGCGCGGCGAGGAATACGCCTACGCCTTCGAGAACCCCAAGGTGGTCCGCGCCGCGATCGACAAGACCCACGTCAAGCCGGATGCGGCCATCGGCGGTGCGCGGGAGATCGCGTTCTTTCCGCCCATGACCGGCGGGTAACGCCGGTCCGAACGAATGACGGGCGGTTCGTGTCGGATCGCCGACATCCCGCGACACCACGGCAAATGCCCCGCGATAACGCCGAATTGTCCGGTTTTGCCGCCGCAAACCCTCTCCCGCCGCATGCCGCGCCGGAGTAGATTGCGATCCCATGAGCGCCACCGTCCGTATCCAGCGCGAGCCGTTCGATGCCGCCGCCGAAAGCGCGAAGCTTTCGCGCGGGCGCATCGACGTCGGCGCGGTGGTCACCTTCACCGGCATCTGCCGCGGCGACGAAGCCGGCCAGCCGATCGCGGCGCTGACGCTCGAGCATTATCCCGGCATGGCGGAGCAGGAGATCGAACGCCACGTCGCGGAGGCGCAAGCGCGCTGGCCGCTGAAAGGCGTCACCGTGATCCATCGTCATGGCCGCATCGAGCCCGGCGAGGATATCGTGCTGGTGGCCACGGCCTCGTCGCATCGGGAAGCTGCGTTCGCCGCTGCGGAATTCCTGATGGATTTCCTGAAGACCCGCGCGCCGTTCTGGAAGCAGGTCGAGCAGGGCGGCACAACGAACTGGGTCGATGCCAAGCGCAGTGACGACGATCTCGCCGCGCGCTGGGGCGCATCCAAAAAGAATCATGAGGCCGCCGAGTAGCGCGATTTGCTCGCGCCGCGGCCGCAAGGAGCAGGACGAATGGTTTCCATCGTGGTGGCCGCGATCGCCGCTTTGACTCTGAGCGCCAGCGCGGCGCCGGCGGCGCAAGCCTCCCCGTATCAGGTCTCCTATTACAATGTGCCGAAGGGCGCGCATCCGCATGACGTCGCGCCGGCGCCGGACGGTCATGTCTGGTACACCGCGCAGAGCCAGGGCGCGCTCGGCATCCTCGATCCGAAGAGCGGCAAGGTCGAACAGGTCGCACTCGGCCCCGACTCCGCGCCGCATGGCGTGATCGCCGGCCCTGACCGCGCGGCCTGGATCACCGACAGCGGGCAGAACGCGATCGTGCGGTTCGATCCGCAGACCCGGCAGGTGAAACTCTTCAAGCTTCCGGCAGGCTTCGACAACGCCAATCTCAACACCGCGACCTTCGACAGGAAGGGTGTGCTGTGGTTCACCGGGCAGAACGGCGTCTATGGCCGCGTCGATCCGGCGACCGGAAAGGTCGATGCGTGGAAGTCGCCGAAAGGCACCGGTCCCTACGGCATCACCACGACGCCGAACGGCGACGTCTGGTACGCCTCGCTCGCCGGCGATCATATCGCGAAGATCGACACCGTCAGCGGCGATGCGCTGATGATCGCGCCGCCGAAGAACAATGTCGGGCCGCGCCGGATCTGGTCGGACTCGAAGGGCATCCTGTGGGTGAGCTTCTGGCACACCGGCGAGGTCGGGCGTTACGACCCGGCGGCGAAGGCGTGGAAGGTCTGGGCGCTGCCGAAGAGCGGCGAAGGCTGCTACGCGGTCTATGTCGACGACCGCGACAAGGTCTGGCTCACCGACTTCGCCGCCAATGCGATCGTGCGGTTCGATCCGGCGGACGAAAAGTTCGAAACCTTCCGCAGCAACCGGCGCGGCGCCGACGTGCGCCAACTGCTTGGCCGCAAGGGCGAAGTGTGGGGCGCCGAATCCGGCACCGACCGGATCGTCGTCGTGCGTGAAGAATGACCGGACGCTTCGACATGGCGCATCGTCGCGACGTGCTGCGGCTGCTCTTTAACGGCGCGGTTTTCGCCGCGGGTGGCGGCGCGGCGGCGCTTGCGAGCGGCCCCGCATGGGCGCGGCCGACGGCGGTGCGGCCGCCGAAGCTGCCGGGTCTGATCGAGACGTCCCGTGCGTTTCCGGACATTTCCGAGCGGATCGCGGCGATCTCGCAAGGGCTGCTCGGCACGCGCTATCGCGGCCATACGCTGATCGGCAGCCCGAAAACCTCGGAAGAGTTTGTGTCGCGCGAGGACGCCTTCGACTGCGTGACCTTCTGCGAGACGGTGCTGGCGGCCGCGCTGTCGGCCAGGCCGGAGGACTTCGTGCCGGCGCTGCGGATGATCCGCTACCACGACGGCATCGTCACTTATTACGCGCGCAACCACTATTTCCATGAATGGTGCGCGCGCAACATCGCCAACGGGCTGTGCCGCGAGGTCGAACTGCCCGGCATGGTGACGATCGAGAAAACGGTGACGTGGCACCGCGAATTCGAGCCGCGGCATTTCACGATGCGCGTGATCCCGGCGAACAGCGTGCTCGATCATCACGCGATGCTGAAGAACGGCGACATCGCCGGCTTCGTGACGCGGCGCGCGAGCCTCGATTATTTCCACACCGGTTTCGTGATGTTCGGCCGCAATGGGAAATCGAAGGGCGAACTGCTGCTGCGCCACGCCGCCGAAAGCCGCCGCCGTGTGATCGACGAACCGATGGCGCGCTTCCTGCGCGCCAATCGGGTGCGCTATGTCACGGTGCTGCGGCCGCGCGATCCGGCCGCCAGCACGGCGACATCGAAGATTTGAGAAACCGACAAATCTCCGCTCATTCCCGCGTAAGCGGGAATCCAGCTTTTTCTTTTGCACTGGGTCCCCGCTTTCGCGGGGACGAACGGGAGGGTGTATCGGCTTACGCCGCCGCGGCCTTGCCCTTGGGCTGCACCGCCGCGGTATAGTCGTCCATCAACTGCTTGGTGATCTTGCCGGGGGTGAACTTCCAGTTCGCGATCTCCGCGACCGCGGTCACTTCCGCCGCCGAGCCGGTGATGAAGCATTCGGAGAAGTCGTTCAGCTCGTCCGGCATGATGCGGCGTTCGATCACCTCGAAGCCGCGCTTCTTCGCAAGCTCGATGGCCGTCGCGCGGGTGATGCCGGCGAGGAAGCAATCGGCGATCGGCGTGTGGATCTTGCCGTCCTTGATGAAGAAGATGTTGGCGCCGGTGCATTCGGCGACGCGGCCCTGCCAGTCCAGCATCATGGCGTCGGCATAGCCTTTGCGCTCGGCCGCGTGCTTGGAGATGGTGCAGATCATGTAGAGGCCGGCGGCCTTGGCGAGACAGGGCGCGGTCTTCGGATCGGGCCGGCGATAATCGGCGAGATCGAGGCGGATGCCCTTGAGGCGCTGCTCGGGATCGAAATAGCTCGGCCATTCCCAGCTCGCGATGGCGAGGTGGATGGTGTTGCTCTGCGCCGAGACGCCCATCATCTCCGAGCCGCGCCAGGCGATCGGGCGGACATAGGCGTCCTTCCTGCCGTTCTTCTCGACCACCAGCTTCTTGGCGGCGTCGATCTCGGCGACCGAATAGGGGATCTCGAAATCGAGGATGTTGGCGGAGCGCTTCAGGCGCTCGGAGTGCTCGGTGCACTTGAAGATTTCGCCGCCATAGGCCCGCTCGCCTTCGAACACGGCGCTGGCATAGTGCAGGCCGTGGGTCAGAACGTGGACGTTGGCCTCGTTCCAGGGCACCAGCTTGCCGTCGTACCAGATGACACCGGACATCCGGTCGTAGGATTGGGCAGCCATGACGGTCTCCTTGAACTGGCCCTGAGGCCTTATCTCTCTAACACTCGGTCCGGCCGCCCGCCGACTTTGCGTCGGGAATGGACACCCGGTATGTATTTGACGGTCCTATGAGAGCGTGCCGCAGGCACCGGCGCAACTTAAGTCCGGCCGGGTTTCCCGGTACGATCATTTCGCGTCGTCGGCAGTTTTTGTAACAATAAAACCAGAATATGTCAATATGGCTGACATAACTGCAGATGCGCTGGCGAGCGGGTCCCGCAAGGCCGGCTCGGGGCCGGATTCGGCGGCCGGCGAGCCGTTGTGGGACCTGATCGAACTGCTGTTTTTTGCCTATCGCGACTTTGTCGGCGACGCCGACGAGGTGCTGGCCAAATTCGGCTTCGGCCGCGCCCATCACCGGGTGCTGCATTTCGTCTACCGCCATCCGGGCATGAAAGTGGCGGATTTGCTGGAGATCCTGAACATCACCAAGCAGTCGCTGGGTCGCGTTCTCAAGCAACTGGTGGACGAGGGCTACGTGTTCCAGAAAGAAGGCGAGGAGGACCGCCGCCAGCGGCTCCTGTTCCTGACGCCGAAGGGCGAGGCGCTGGCCTTGAAGCTCGCCGGCTTGCAGACCGAGCGCATCTCACGCGCGCTGACCGACTACGGGCCGAACGCGCACGAGGCGGCGCGGCGGTTTCTCGCCTCGATGATCGAAGCCGACAGCCGCGACGGCGTGTTGCGGCTGATCGCGCGCGCCGACCGCGCGCGCAAGCCGCGCAGCTAGGCCGCGGCCTAAAGGACCGGGCCGATGAGCAGCCCCGCCCGCATCACCGACGACGCGCCGCACCTGCTTGTGGTCGACGACGACCGGCGCATTCGCGATCTCCTGTCGCGCTTCTTGATGTCGGAAGGCTATCGCGTCACCACGGCGGACACCGCGGCCGACGCGCGCGCCAAGCTCAACGGGCTGCATTTCGACCTGCTGGTGCTCGACGTGATGATGCCGGGCGAGACCGGCATGGAACTGGCGAAGTCGATCCGCGAAAAATCGGCTGTGCCCATCCTGATGCTGACGGCGCGGCACGAAACCGAAAGCCGCATCGAGGGATTGCAGGCCGGCGCCGACGATTATCTCGCCAAGCCGTTCGAGCCGCGCGAACTGTCGCTGCGCATCGCCAGCATCCTGAAGCGCGCGCAGCCGGCCGCGGCGCCAGCGCCGGAATCGGTGCGGTTCGGCAAGTTCGTCTTCCATATCGCGCGCGGCGAATTGCGCGACGGCGAGGAGCCGGTCCGCCTGACCGACCGCGAGCGCGACATGCTGCGCATCCTTGCCGCGACGCCTGGCGAAACGGTGCCGCGGCTGGCGCTGGCCGGCGGCGGCGACGCCTCGAGCGAGCGCGCGGTCGACGTGCAGGTCAACCGGCTGCGCCGCAAGATCGAGCAGAATCCGGCCAATCCGCTTTACATCCAGACGGTGCGCGGCGTCGGCTACCGGCTGGTGACCGCGACATGACGGCGATCGAATTCGCCCGCAACACGCTGCGCGCCGCCGGCGGCGCGACGCGCTCGGTGCGCGACGGCTGGCGGCGCAGTTCGCACTGGCTCACCGGCGTGATGCCGAAGGGCCTTTATGCCCGCGCGCTGCTTATCATCATCGTGCCGATGGTGATCCTGCAATCGGTGATCGCCTTCGTGTTCATGGAGCGGCACTGGAATCTCGTCACGCAGCGCCTGTCGGCGGGCGTCGTCGCCGACATCGCGGCGCTGATCGACATCGAGCGCGGCTATCCGCAGGACGCCGACCGCGCGCAGCTTCGGCGCATCGCGCAGGAGCGGCTCGGCCTTGTGGTCGACTTCCTGCCGCTCACCGACATGCCGCCGCCGGGGCCGAAGCCGTTCTTCTCGCTGCTCGACAGCGCGCTGTCCGACGAGATCCGCAAGCAGGTGCGCCGGCCGTTCTGGATCGACACCGTCGGCCGCTCCTCGCTGGTCGAAATCCGCGTCCGGCTCGACAATTCGGTGATGCGCATCTACGCGCCGCGCAACGCCGCCTATGCGTCGAATTCGCAGATTTTCATGCTCTGGATGGTCGGCACCTCGCTGGTGCTGCTGTTCGTCGCGATCCTGTTCCTGCGCAACCAGATCCGGCCGATCCTGCGGCTCGCCGACGCCGCGGAAAGCTTCGGCAAGGGCCGCGAGGTGCCGAATTTCCGGCCGCGCGGCGCGCGCGAGGTGCGGCGCGCGGCGCAGGCCTTCCTCGAAATGAAGCAGCGCATCGAGCGCACCCTCGAGCAGCGCACCGCGATGCTGGCCGGCGTCAGCCACGACCTGCGCACCATCCTGACGCGCTTCAAGCTCGAGCTCGAGCTGATCGGCGACGGGCCGGAAATCGCGGCGATGAAAACCGACGTGGACGAGATGAGCCGCATGCTCGAGGCTTACCTCTCGTTCGCGCGCGGCGACACCGGCGAGAGCGCGGCGCCGGTCGACATGGCGGAGTTTCTCAATCAGCTCGCGCTCGACGCCGAGCGTCACGGTCACAAGGCGAGCGTGGTGTTTCACGGCGTGCCGGTGGTGACGGTGCGCCCCGATGCCTTCAAGCGCTGCCTGTCGAACCTCGTCTCCAACGCCGCGCGTTTCGCGAAGGCGATCTCGATCACCGGGCATCGCGATCATCGCTATCTGACGGTGACGATCGACGACGACGGGCCGGGCATCCCGTCGGACATGCGCGAGGAAGTGTTCAAGCCGTTCCTGCGGCTCGACGACGCGCGCAACCAGGACGAAGGCGGCACCGGTCTCGGTCTCGCGATTGCCCGCGATATCGCGCGCTCGCATGGCGGCGATATCGCGCTCGGCGACAGCCCGCTCGGCGGCCTGCGTGCGACGGTGCGGATTCCGGTTTAAGCCGCTTCGATTTCCTCGTCATACTCGTCACGCCGCCGCCGGCGGCGCGGCCCGCGTGCGACGCAAGCGGGGATCGACATCAGATCGTCGAGGAAACCGGCCCAGCGTTCGGCGCTGGCGAGGCCGCGGTCAAGCGCCGCCATGGTGCGGTCGAGGCCTTCTTCATCGTCATCGAGCCAGACGCCGACCACGCGGGCGAACATCAGCGCTGCACCCTGCGCGCGCATCGCGCCGCGCGGGCCGGACGAGCCGATGCCGGCGGCGGTCAGCATCCAGCGCTGCGAGCGCACGGCCAAGCCATTGAGCGCGAAGGCGAGGCCGGGATTGCGCCGCGCCGAACGGGCGAGCGAGGCGATGGCGTCCTTGTTAGGCGCGAGCGCGTCGATCCGGCGCATCAGCACTTCGAACAGACGCTCGCGCGGACTTTCCTCCGCCATGTCTTCGCTGCTGCCGTCGAGCACGACGCGGTCGATGTCCTTCATCTGCGCGGCGAGGATGCCGAGCGTCGAACCGAACTCGCCGCGCAACTGCGACAGCGACACGCCGGCGCGGCCGGCCACTTCGGCAAGGCCGATCTCCTCGAAGGAGCGTTCGGCGAGCAGCGCCATGAAGGCGGCTACCGCCTTGTCGCGGATGCTGTCGCTGCGCGGCTGCGGCGCGGGCGTCCGGGCTGCGGATTTGCGGGCGGTTTTTCGCGTGGATTTGCGGGCCATGACGGCCTCCATCGGCATCCGGTGCTGCCTTAATTTAGGCCCGCAAAGACGACGGTTTGAGGGCGGCGCGCGTGCGTCGTTCCGGCCGAGCCGGGCGCAGTGGCGCCAAGGCGAGGGCCGGGACCCATAGCCTCCGAGCAGACGTTCGATCATGAACGATTGCGGTTATGGATCCCCGCCTTCGCGGGGACGACAAAAATCTTAGCCCGCCAGTTCCCGTGAGCGCCGAGTGGCGGCGGCAATCGCCCGTTCCATCACCGTGTCGAGGTCGCCGGGTCCCATCAGCACCGCAAGCGCGGCGGCCGTGGTGCCGCCGGGGGAGGTAACGTTCTTGCGCAGCGTCGCTGCGTCGAGCGGCGAGGCCCGCAACAACTCGCCGGAGCCGGCGATGGTCTCGCGCACCAGCCGCGCGGCGAGGTCGGCGGACAGGCCGGCGGCTACCGCCGCCTTCGTCATGGTTTCGGCAAGCAGGAACACATAGGCCGGGCCGGAACCGGAGGTCGCGGTGACCGCGTCCATCAGCTTTTCGTCCTCGACCCATTCGACCGCGCCGACGGCGGCGAGCAGGCCGGTCGCGAAGGCGCGCTGCGCGCGGCTGACATTGTCGTTCGGCGCGGCGACCGTGATGCCGCGGCCGATCGAGGCCGGCAGGTTCGGCATCGCGCGCACCACCGGGCTGGAGCGCGAAAACATCGATTCGAGAAAGCCGATGGTGCGACCGGCCATGATCGAGACGATCATCGCCTTGCCGGCGGCGGGCGCGATCTTCGGCAGGATGTCGGGCGCTGCCTGCGGCTTGATGGCGACGACGATCGCCGCGATGTCCTTCGGCAGTTTGGTGGGGTTGAGGATCAGCCCCTTGCGCGTCAGCGCCTTGACGGATTTCGCCGGGTTCGGCTCCACCACCACGATTTTTTTCGGAGACAGGCCGCGCGCGATCCAGCCGGCCAGCATGGCGCCGCCCATGTTGCCGGCGCCGAGCAGCGCCAGCTTGCCGGCGAACCGTCCGATCCTCGCAGGCTTGGGTTGACGCGCGGGCCGCTTGGCCATGAGCCGACGTCCGTTCAGGCCTCGCCGGAGGTTTCGAACATCGCGGCGTCGAGCGCTTCGCGCGGGCTTTTGCCGGCCCAGACCACGAACTGCAACGCCGTGAAGTAGCGCTCGCAGGCTTCGAGCGCGGTCGACAAGAGCGACTGGCATTGGCCGCTCGAAGCTTCGCCGCCGCCGGACAGGACGAGCGCGTGGCGGAACATCACCAGGCCCTCCTTGGTCCAGAGGTCGAAGTGGCCGATCCACATCTGCTCGTTGATCATCG
The DNA here is from genome assembly GCF_050250095.1 of Pseudolabrys sp. Lineage (NCBI taxonomy): Bacteria > Pseudomonadati > Pseudomonadota > Alphaproteobacteria > Hyphomicrobiales > Xanthobacteraceae > Pseudolabrys > Pseudolabrys sp. Next base: position 216,279 of record NZ_JBFWPH010000004.1, read on the forward strand.
AGATCAGCTGCTGGACGTCTGCGCGCCGGCGATCCGGCACGCGCAGATCGAAGGCGCAGGCGAGATGCAGCGCCTCGAGGCCGTCCATCCATGTGTAGGACACCTGATAGTCGGTCCAGCGACCGGCAACCAGGATGGTGATTTCGTTGTCGCTCGCGCGCTCGAACGACCAGTCGTTGCCGGATGCAAGCTGCTCGACCGTGTCGAGCGGGTTCGCCCGGATGTCGTCGGAAAATTCGGTGAGGGACATGCCGCCTTTGCCCTTGTTCCGTTCTTGGTGCCGCATTTGGAATCGAACACGCCGCCGCACGCGCACAAGACGCAACGGTATCGCTCCCGGTCGACCCGGGCTGACTGTTTGCGAGGGAAACGCGGACGCCGCTTCCGCGAACGAATCACTTGCCTACTTGACTATAACCGCCCGATTCCGAATGGCCAGAAGGTCATTCATCGCGGTCAAGAAGGCCGTGATTTGCCGCACTGAATCAACGTCGTGCCGGACTCAGTCCACAACGAAGCCGGGGTCGTATTGACTCTTTCGGTGGATAAGTGACGCGGGCGAGCGGTTCAGTCGAACAGGCTCGACACCGACTCTTCCTTGGCGGTGCGCGAGATCGCTTCGCCGATCAGATCGGCGATCGGCAGCACGCGAATGTTCGCGGTCGCCTGCACATCCTTGGTCGGCTGGATGGTGTCGGTGATGACCAGCTCCTTCAGCCGCGACTTGCCGACGCGCTCGACCGCGCCGCCCGACAACACGCCGTGGCTGATATAGGCGTAGACTTCCTTGGCGCCGTTCTTGAGCAGCGCGTCGGCGGCGTTCACCAGCGTGCCGCCGGAGTCGACGATGTCGTCGACCAGGATGCAGGTATAGCCGGAGACGTCGCCGATCACGTTCATCACTTCCGACTCGCCGGCGCGCTCGCGCCGCTTGTCGATGATGGCGAGCGGCGCATTGATGCGCTTGGCGAGGCCGCGGGCGCGAACCACGCCGCCGACGTCGGGCGACACCACCATGATGTTGTCGAGCTTGAAGTGCTCGCGGATGTCGCGGACCATCGCCGGCGAGGCGTAGAGGTTGTCGGTCGGAATGTCGAAGAAGCCCTGGATCTGCCCGGCATGGAGATCGAGCGTCAGCACGCGGTCGGCGCCGGCGCGGGTGATCAGGTTGGCGACGAGCTTCGCCGAGATCGGCGTGCGCGGACCGGGTTTGCGGTCCTGCCGGGCATAGCCGAAATAGGGGATCACCGCGGTGATGCGGCGCGCCGAGGAGCGGCGCAGCGCGTCCATGATGATGAGCAGTTCCATCAGGTGGTCGTTGGCCGGGAACGAGGTCGACTGGACGACGAAGCAATCGGCGCCGCGGACGTTTTCCTGAATCTCGACGAAGACCTCCATGTCGGCGAAGCGGCGCACCACCGCTTTCGCCAGCGACATATTCAGGTATTTGGCGATGCCCTCGGCGAGCGCCGGATTCGAATTGCCGGCAACGAGCTTGATGGCTCCGTTCTTGACCGACATGCCGAAAACTCCGCGTGGGCGCGCTCGAATTCCGGACGCGTTTTCTGAACGCGACCCGGTCCCCACTTCGCTTGAAACCGCTATGGGTGGGGCGTCTTAACAAGGCGGTCGGGGCGCGGCAAGTTGGCCTCGCGGTCCATATCGGCCTTGTTCCACACGAATTTTCGCTAGCGGCTGCGCGCCGACAACGCCATGCCGCCCGGCCGGGCGATCCGCTGGTGACCCGTCGCCGGCCGCGACGGCGGCAGCGGGACCGTTCCGGTTTGCTCCGGAGCCACCGCGCCGGGACCATCGGGGGAGGGATCCACCGGGTCCGCCTTGGCCTGGAATATCCTGAAAATTCCTGCCGCCTCCGGCGACGAGGCGTCGGCGGTCAGGGCGGCCCCGGTGGCCGTGGGCGCGGCGGGCGGGGTGGCGTCGCTCGCGGCGAGGAAGGCGGCGAGCTGGTCGAGGCTCGCGCCCGCGATCGCCTTCAGCATCTCGTCGTCGGCCACCGTCCAGGCGTCGGCCGCCTTGTGCTTGCCGGCGCGGGACTGCGCGCCGGTGATGCGGGTCGCGCGGCGCTGCTCGCCGTCATAGACATCCCATGTCCACGAGATCGCGGTGCGTCCTGCCTCGACGCGGGCCGCGAGATAGCCGCGGATGCGATAGGCCGACGGGGTTTGCCGCGAGACGACGGCGAGGCGGCGGATCTGCGCCTCCTCGTTGAGCCGCGCCACGAGCTTTTGAAACACCTCGGGCGGCGGGCCGTCGATCGACTCGAAGGCGACGCTCGGCCCGCGCATGGCGGCAAGCGAAGCGGTCTGGTTTCCGGTGGTGTTGCAGGCCGACAGCGATGCGGCGACCGCGAGCGCGCCGCACACACGAAACACGACGGCCGCGCTGTGCGCGCGGCAACTCCGGCCCCACCGCATGAACCCCTCGACGCCCTTGCTCCGTGGTCCGATTGATCCGGACCTGATTGTTTTATGGAGCCACGCTTTATGCGTAACGGCTTGGGCGGGGCAGGTAAAGCGCGGTCGTTTGCCGCGTTGCAGCGTCAGCGATCGAGCGCGATGGCGTTGATGTGCCGGCCGTAATCCGGCTCCGAGCGCTTGGTGGTGCGGCGATAGCTGTAGAAGCGGTCGGGATCGGCGAAGGTGTCGAGGCCGAGGTCGTCGATGTCGCCGACGCCGGCCTGTTGCAGCCGCCAGGCGATGAAGCCGGCAAGATCGAACATCGCATGGCCGTCCGCGCCGGCATGCTTGAAGAAGCGGGTATATTCCGGCTCGGCCGCGACGAAGCGCGTGACGAATTCCGGCCCGACCTCGTAGCTCGCCTGACGGATCATCGGGCCGAGCGCGACGGTCAGCCGCTCGCGCGCCGCGCCGAGCTTTTCCATCGCGGCGATGGTCGCCTCGAGAACGCCGGCGAAAGCGCCGCGCCAGCCGGCATGCGCCGCGCCGATCACGCGCTTTTCGCGGTCGGCGAACAGCACCGGGCCGCAGTCCGCGGTCGAAACGCCGATGGCGATGCCGGGCGTCGCGGTGACGATGGCGTCGGCGCGCGGCCGCGTCTCGTGCGTCCACGGCTCGCCGACCACGACGACGTCGGGCGAATGGATCTGGTAGGCGGTGAGGAAACGCTCCGGCGCGACATCGAGCGCCTTCGCCATGCGGGCGCGATTCTCCGCGACCTTCTCGGCTGCGTCGCTGGAGCCGACACCGCCATTGAGCGAGGCGTAGATGCCGTCGGACACGCCGCCCTGCCGCGTGAAAAAGCCGTGGCGAACGCCATCGATGGCGGCAAGCTTGCGCGACTCAAGTTTTGGCGATTGCGGCATGTCTTTGCCTTTCCATGTGAATCGCCATGATTACCGATTGTCCACGTGAGCTAAAGCCGCCACATTTCGTCCTTAACTTTACGGGAGACGGAAAGAGAACGCGATACAGCCATTAAATCACGAAGGAGTTGGTTCATGCGAAGCATTTCGACAAAACCGTTCGCGGTCATTGCCGCTGCTGCGGCTCTGACGCTCGCTGGCGCGACGGCGCAGGCTGCCCCCGTCGGCCCGCGCTCGGCGCAGGGTCTTGCGAACGCCGCGGAGTCCGGCAGCGCGCCGCTGGTGCGGGTGCAGCACCAGATCAATCCGTACTATCACCAGCCGGGCAGCGGCTATCGCGGCAACTATCGCGGCTATCGCGGCGGTTACCGTGGAGGTTACCGCGGCGGACATCACTATCGTCATCGCCATCGTGACAACGATGCCGGTGCGGCGATCGCCGGCGGCATTCTCGGCCTGGCGGCCGGCGCGATCATTGCCGGCAGCGTGGCGCAGAACCAGAACGCGGTAGGGTACTGCGCGAGCCGTTATCGCTCTTACGATCCGCGCAGTGGCACTTATCTCGGCTACGACGGCTATCGTCACTCCTGTCCGTAACAGGGTTCAGGCGGAAAAGGCGGGTGGCACGCCGACCGAACGGTGCGCCACCGCCACCGCCTTGAACAGCGATCCCATTCCCTTCTGACTGCGGCCGACCAGACGCGCGAGCGCGTTGTCGATCTCGCGCGCCTTGATGCGATCCGCATTGGCCTTGAGCGTGTGCGCGCGCGTCTCGATGCCGAGATTGCGCAACAGCTCCGACTGCTCGATCGGTCCGAAGCCGGCCGCGCCCATGCTTTCGGCGGTACGCAGCAGCGCCTCGAAATCGACATGGGCGGTGAGGTCCACGGTGCCGGGCGCCGACAGCGGCTCGGCGAAGGCATGGCCGCCGACCGCCTGCAGCGTGTCGCCGATGTCGCTTTCGGCGTGGCCGTAATCGATCACCAGGGCCGCACCCTTGTCGCGCACGATGCGCCGGGCAAGCTCCAGCGCGGCGCGGTCGGACCGCCACTCGAAAATCTCGCCCTCCTTGGCGTCCCGCACCCGCGGCGGCAGCAGCCGTGCGAATTGCGGGATCGGGTCGGGCGCGATGCCGAATTCGAGCAGGTCGTGCTCGTCGAGCCGCACGACGCGGGTATGCCAGCCGTCGTTCTGCTTCACCGCCTGATTGATCGGCAGGGCGTCGAAAAACTCGTTGGCGATGACGATCGAGGGGCCGGCGGGCACTTCGTCGAACGAGGCGTGCCAGAATTTCGGCGCCGTCACCGAGGCGAGCGTCGCCTCCTGCCGCGCGCGCAGCGGGCCGCTGATCTCGACCAGATGGACGACGGCGGCCGACAGGAAATCCGGCATCACCTTCGCGGCGCGCAGCGCGTCCTTCATCAGCGTGCCGCGTCCGGGGCCGAGTTCGATCAGGCGGACGTTTTCCGGCGCGCCCATCTGCTTCCACACTGCGGCCATCCAGAGCCCGATCAGTTCGCCGAACATCTGGCTCACCTCCGGCGCGGTGGTGAAATCGCCGGACGCGCCGAGCGGATCGCGCGTCGCGTAATAGCCGTGCTGCGGATCGGACAGGCAGATCTGCATGAATTCGGCAACCGGCATCGGGCCGGCCGCCTTGATGCGCCGGCGGATGTCGACTTCCAGCGGCGAGAGGTCGTCGAAGGAGTCCATGATCACGCGGCCGCTCCGCGCGGCGGATTCTGCGGCGGCTTGCGCAACGCGCGCACGACCAGCACCACGCCGAACAGGAACAGCGGCACCGAGAGCAGCATGCCCATCGTCAGTCCGCCCCACAGGAAGCCGAGTTGCGGATCGGGCTCGCGGAACAGTTCGCAGGTGGAGCGCGCCAGCGCGTAGAAGATCGCGAACAGGCCGATGACGAGGCCCGGCCGCTTCAGCGCGCCCATGCGAATGGCGACGGCGAGCACGGCGAGCAGCGCAAGGCCTTCGAGGCTCGCTTCATAAAGCTGGCTCGGATGACGCGGCAGCGGGCCGCCGCCGGGAAAGATCATCGCCCACGGCACGTCGGGCGCCGGGCGGCCCCACAATTCGCCGTTGATGAAATTGGCGAGGCGGCCGAGGAACAATCCGATCGGGCCGACCGCGCAGGTGACGTCGCCGAGCGACAGCACCGGAATGTTGCGCTTCCAGCCGAACAGCAGCACGGCCAGCACGCAGCCGGTGAAGCCGCCGTGGAACGACATGCCGCCGTTCCAGAGCTGGAAGATTTCGGCCGGATGCGCGGCGAAGTGCGGCAGGTTGTAGAACAGCACATAGCCGGTGCGGCCGCCGAGAATGATGCCGAGTGTGATCCACAGCACGAAGTCGTCGAAGTCGACGACCGTCATCGGGGGCTTGCCGCCCCAGAAGGTTTCGTTGCGCAGGATCGAGCGCGCATAGAACCAGCCGCCGAGGATGCCGACGATATAGGCGAGCGCGTACCAGCGGATCGCCAGCGGCCCGATATGGACAAGGACGGGATCGAAGGCGGGGAAGGCGATGGCGAAGAACGGCATTTGAATTCAATGAACCGGGCGGGGACGATGTGCTATCAGGAAATAGCAGACTTGAAGTGACAAGTCCGTGTGGCCATTGTTGGCCGGCGCGGATGCAAAGAGCCGCCGGAGGCGAGCCATGACCCAGACCACAGGCCGGATTTTCGACGAGATGGCGCGTCTGATGAACGACGCCGCCGGCGTCGCCCAGGGCGTGCGGCGCGAGTTCGACACGCTGTTCCGCAGCCAGGCCGAGCGCATCCTGCGCGATCTCGACGTCGTGCCGCGCGAGGAGTTCGAGGCGGTCAAGGAGATGGCGCGGCTCGCCCGCGAGGAAAACGAGGCCCTCAAAGCCCGGATCGAGGCGCTGGAGGCCCAGGCGGGCGGCAAAGGCCCCGCGAAATCCGCGAAAAAGCCCCCCGATTCAGAGGCTTAACAGCCGCGCGGCCGTGGGCCGCGTTCCTTGCCCTTTTAGCCTTCCGCCGCTATAAACCGGCCCGTTCGCGGCCCCCGGCACCCCTGGAGGCTTGCCGCGACACAAAGGCCGCGTGAGCGGCCCTTTCTATTGCAATCAACGAGGTAAGTGTCATGGCGACCGTCAAGGAAATCAAAGCGGCGGTGCGTCCGAAGAGCGGCAAGGGGGCCGCCCGGGCGGAACGTCGCGCCGGCCGTGTGCCGGGCGTGATCTATGGAAACAACGAAGCCCCCATCGCGGTCTCTTTTGACCACAACGAACTGCGCCAGCGCATCTTCGCCGGCCGGTTCCTCACCACGCTCTATAACATCGACATCGACGGCAAGAAGCACCGCGTGATCCCGCGCGACTTCCAGCTCGATCCGGTCAAGGATCTGCCGATCCATGTCGATCTGCTGCGCGTCGCCGAAGGCGCGACGATCCGCGTGCGCGTGCCGATCCATGTCATGAACGCCGACCAGTCGCCGGGCGTGAAGCGCGGCGGCGCCGTTAACATCGTGACGCACACGGTCGAGGTGATGTGCCCGGCTGAATCGATTCCGGAAGCGATCAATGTCGACATCGCCGGCCTCGAGATCAGCCACTCGAAGCATCTGAGCGACGTGCAGTTGCCCGCGAACGTCAAGGTCGTCGCGCACGGTGACAGCACGCTCGTCACCATCGTGCCGCCGTCGGGCTACGCCGAAGAGCTGCGTCAGGCCGCCGAAGCCGCCGCTGCTGCGGCCGCTGCTGCCGCCGCTCCCGCTGCCGGCGCCGAAGGTGCTGCGGCTGGCGGTGCCGCTCCGGCTGCCGGTGCTCCTGCTGCGGGCGCTGCGCCTGCCGCCGGCGCTGCCGCGCCCAAAGCCGACAAGAAGTGAGGCGGCTGACACGCCCGACCGCCGCCCGACTCTCATGCGGCGGCGGGCGGGACCGTTGACGCCATGCTGCTCTTCGTCGGTCTCGGCAATCCAGGCGACCGCTACGTCGGCAACCGGCACAATATCGGCTTCATGGCTCTCGAAGCCATCGCCAAGCGCCACGGCATCGCGCCGTGGCGCCGCCGTTTCCAGGGCGTCGCGGTCGAGGGTTCGCTCGGCGGCGTGAAGGTGCAATTGCTGCTGCCGGGCACCTACATGAACGAGTCCGGCCGCGCAGTCGCGGAAGCGGTCAACTTCTACAAGCTCGGCGTGAACGACGTCGTGGTGTTCCACGACGAGCTCGATCTGCCGCCCGGCAAGCTGCGGGTGAAAACCGGCGGCGGCAACGCCGGCCACAACGGCCTGCGCTCGATCTCCGCGCATATCGGCAATGACTATCGCCGCGTGCGGTTCGGCATCGGCCATCCCGGCGACAAGAACCTCGTGGAGCGCTACGTGCTGCAGGATTTCGCCAAGAGCGAACGGCCCTGGGTCGAGGCGCTGTGCGACGCCGTAGCCGACGCCGCGCCGCTGCTGGCCGGGGCTGAGGATTCGAGCTTCCAGAATAAAGTGCATCTCGCGATGGACGCCAAAGGTTTCGGCGCTCTCGACGACGACAAGGAATAGGTTTCGATGGGATTCAAATGCGGCATCGTCGGACTGCCGAATGTCGGCAAGTCGACGCTCTTCAACGCCCTGACGCAGACCGCGGCCGCGCAGGCGGCGAACTATCCGTTCTGCACCATCGAGCCGAATGTCGGCGAGATCGCGGTGCCCGATCCGCGGCTCGACAAGCTCGCGGAACTGGCGAAGTCGGAAAAGATCGTGCCGACCCGCATCACCTTCGTCGATATCGCGGGCCTCGTGAAAGGCGCGTCGAAAGGCGAGGGGCTCGGCAACCAGTTTCTCGCCACCATCCGCGAGGTCGACGCCATCGTCCACGTGGTGCGCTGTTTCGAGGATGGCGACATCACCCACGTCGAAGGCCGCATCGATCCGCTCGCCGACATCGAGACCATCGACACCGAGCTGATGCTGGCCGATCTCGACAGTCTCGAAAAGCGCGTCGACAATCTCGAGAAGAAGGCCAAGGGCTCCGGCGAGGACGCCAAGGACGCCAAGGAGATGCTCGACCTGGTGAAGCGGTCGCTGGCGCTGTTGCGCGACGGCAAGCCGGCGCGTCTCGTGCAGCGCGCGGCCGAGGAAGAAAAGCTGTTTCACTCGCTCGGCCTCCTGACCTCCGCGCCGGTGCTCTATTGCTGCAACGTCGAGGAAGCTTCGGCCGGCGAGGGCAATGCGTTCTCCAAGCGCGTCGAGGAGCGGGCGAAAGCCGAAGGCGCGGTCTGCGTCGTGATCTCCGCCAAGATCGAGTCCGAGATCGCCACGCTGCCGCCGGACGAGCGCAAGGATTATCTCGACGCCATCGGCCTGACCGAAGCCGGCCTCGATCGGCTGATCCGCGCCGGCTACAATCTGCTGCACCTCGTGACCTATTTCACCGCCGGTCCGAAGGAAGCCCGCGCCTGGACCATCACCAAGGGCACCAAGGCGCCGCAGGCGGCCGGCGTGATCCATACCGATTTCGAGCGCGGCTTCATCCGCGCCGAAACCATCGGCTACGACGATTACGTGCGGCTCGGCGGCGAGGCCGGCGCGCGCGACGCCGGCAAGCTGCGGCTCGAGGGCAAGGACTACGTCGTCGCCGACGGCGACGTTATGCATTTCCGCTTTGCCACCTGATCCGGCCGCGCCATAGCGGGCTGTCATCGTTCTGTTACAGTCCCGTCATGTCCGCCGGGGCCGAGAGCCTACACACCGCGCCATCCGAAAAGCACCGCGCCGCCGGCGTCGCCTTCGGCGCCCATGCGCTGCATGACGGCTACACCGACCTCATCTACGTCATGCTGCCGGTGTGGCAGGCCGAGTTCGGCCTCGGCTATTTCGCGCTCGGCCTGATGAAGACGGCGTTTTCCGGAACGCTGGCCGCCTTCCAGATTCCCGCAAGCATGGTGGCGGAGCGCTTCGGCGCGCCGCTGGTGCTCGCGCTCGGCACCGCGCTCGCGGGGCTCGGCTATGTGATCGCCGGCGCAAGCAGCGGCATCGTCATTCTCGCCGCCGCGCTCATTCTCGGCGGGCTGGGCGCCTCGACGCAGCATCCGCTCGCCTCCACGCTGATCGCGCGCGCCTTTTCCGGGCGTCAGTCGATGACTGCGCTCGGCACCTACAACTTCGCCGGCGACATCGGAAAAATGGCGGTGCCTGCCATCGGCGCGCTGATGCTCACGGTGATGCCGTGGCGCGAGGCGGTGACCATTCTCGGCAGCCTCGGCGCGCTCGCCGGCATCGCCATCTACATCTTCATGCCGCGGCTCGGTGATGCGACGGCAGCGCACGCGACGAAAGCTGAGACGAAAGCGGTCGTGCCCGTCCGTGCCGCCAGGCATGGCTTTCCGGTTCTGCTGTCGATCGGCGTGATCGACAGCGCGACGCGCATGGGCTTTCTCACGTTCCTGCCTTTCGTGCTCACCGCCAAGGGCGCGTCGCTGCCGACCGTCGGTTTTGCATTGACGCTGGTGTTCGCCGGTGGCGCGTTCGGCAAGCTGGCCTGCGCCTTCATCGGCGCGCGGCTCGGCGCGATCGGAACGGTGTGGCTGACCGAGACGGTGACCGCAATCGCCATCGCCGCGCTGCTGCCGCTGCCGCTCGAAGCCAGCATGGTGCTGCTGCCGGTCATCGGCATCGCGCTCAACGGAACGTCGTCGGTGCTGTACGGCTCGGTGCCGCAGTTCGTCGAGCCGTCCCGTCACCAGCGCGCGTTCGGCATTTTCTATACCGGCACCATCGGCGCGGGGGCAGCGGCGCCTTCGCTGTACGGATTGCTCGGCGACGCGGCAGGCGTCACCACCACCATGACGGTCATTGCCGGGGCGGTGCTTTTGACGCTGCCCCTGGCCGCGGCGTTGCGGGGCGTCATGAAAACGCTCGACGCGGCATAAACGGCCGGAACCAATCCCATCGACAGGCGTTATTGACCCGCGGACACGCGAGGGCGTTGTCGCGCGCTTACCGGAGGATTCCAATGACCAAATGGATTTTGACCTGCGCCGCCGCCGCCAGCGTTCTCGCGCTGAGCGCGACCGCCGATATCGGTAGCGCCTTTGCGCAGTCGACCAGCGTGACCGTCGGTCCGCACGGCGTGACGGTGCGGGAGCGGAACTATCGCGACCGCCATCGGCACTATCGCCGCCATCACGCGCGCAACTGCCGGGTGGTGACGACGCGGACCCGCACGGCGCATGGCCGCGTGGTCGTGCGCAAGACCCGCCAGTGCTACTGATCCGCCGTTCGGATCGGTGACCGGATCAATGGCTCCCTCGGGAGCCATTTTTCCTGTCCGTTTGAGGTTAGCGAGCGCCGGCCCGCATCCGCGCCTGCTGCACGACCGCGGCCGGCAGCACGTCCATGAACGGGCCGCGAACGAACGCCTCGCCGGAGCCGTCGCCGTACATCCGGTCGTGGGCGTTGACCACCGCGCGCAATTGCCGGCGGCAGCCGAACATCGCTTCGACGATCAGGCCGTCGATCTCCTCGGCGCGCGCGCGATCCAGTTCCCGCGGGCCGGCGGCGATGCCGTGCAGGATGCATTCGGTCGCGCGCTGGACCAGCGGAAGGAGGGCGGCGTCGCGCTGGCGCACCGACAAGGCGGGCGGCGGCGGCTCAGTGTCGATGGAGGGGCGGGTTTCGAGTGACGCAGAGACGATAATCGACAATCCGACGATGGATTCCAGGATCATCCGCGTCCTTTGGAATGTTGCGAATCGGCTTCTTAACGCTGGTAACGCGCCGGACTCGCGCGTGCACTAAAATCTTCGCAATCGGCCTTCCGGCGAAAGATTGTGAGTCAAAATTGCAACATTTCGCAGCGATGGGACCGTGCCGCGCCGGCCCGCGGATGAAGGCATTTACCGTTAAGACAGGCGGTCTCCGGGCATCGGTGCCATGACTGGATTTCGCACCCGCGAAGGCCCATATTAGGGGCGAGGAGAGTGCGTGTTATGGCGATGATCAATTACCGGGCCCCTTCAGAACTGTTTCCCAGCCGAAGCCGGAAGACCCGGCGCCCGATCGGCTACAAGCGTTTCGGCACGGCCGCCGAAGCGATCCGCTTCGCGATCGAGGAACTGCCGGCGGATGCGCTGCTGGGCGCCTATCTGGAAGTCGACGAGAAGCGTTTCGACGGCAACGGCATCCGTGAGCTTTACGAAAGCTCCGACTATCCGCTGCCGCGTAAGGCCGTGGCGAACTGACCGGGTCTTTCGAGACTCGAAGACCCGGCCAATCCGATTTTCATCCCTGAGGCTTGAAATCGATCCGCGCTAGCCGCGCGGCTCGTGGCGATGCTGCGCGCCGTTTTTCCATTCGGCGATGCTGTCGGCGATCACCCGCATCGACGTGATGGCCGCATGGCTGAGGCTCGCGAAGCCCGCGATCTCGCGGGTGACGCGATCGCCTTCGCCGCGCAGCATGTCGCGCACGCTGTTCAACTCGCGGATGACGCGGTCGATCTCCTCGATCGATGCGCCCGACACCTGCTTGATCAGCGCGTTGACGTGCTGGTTCGACTGATCGCCCGCCGCGGCAAAGGCCGGCTCGGCGTGACGCTCCGCGCCGCGATCGGCGGATCGTTCAGCTTGCCGCTCGCCCTGACGCTGCGATGGCGCGGCGTCGCTGCCGGACGGATGCAGCTGCGAGACGTTGCGGCGGACCAGATCGCGAATTTCGCCTTCCAGAGCCGTGCGCGCGCCGTTGATCTTGTTCGCCGCGGCGGTGTCGTGATCGCGCTGCGAGCTCGTCCGGTTCTGCAGACCCTGATCGTTGCGAATGGCCGTCATTCTGTACTCCTTGCAGGACGGGCGCAGCAGCGCGCCGTCATTGTCCGTCGGGCGGGGATTGCCGCATGGAAAGCGGGCGCGGCGGCGGCAACCGCGCGGCAAAATTGAGGCTTCAACGGCTGTGTGCGGAAGCGCGCGGCGTTAGCCGCCCGTTTACCAGTTGAGCTTGACGCTCGCGCCGATGCGCTGGCTCGCGGTGTCGCGGCCCGGATCGGTGATGCCGCCGTTGACGTGCAGCGGACCGTAGATGCGCTGGTCGGCGCTGAAATCGTGATGGGTGACACCATCGACCGTCGAATAGGTGGTGCCGGCGGCGATCGAGGTGCCGGTGTCCTTGACGTTGAAGCGGATCCTGCGCTCGCTGTCCCACACCTGGGCGGGGGTGCCCGCGGCCGGCGGCACCAGACCGGTGGTGTCGGTGACCGCGACCTTGTTCTGCAACGTCACCGAATAGTTTTCGCCGATCGGCACGGTGCGTTGCAGGTCGGCGCCGAACCTGTTTTGCGTCAGGCCGGGATCGACGCGCAGTTCGACATTCGCGACATGCGGGACCGCGGCCGCGGCCCAGAGGCCGCCCTGCGTTTCACCGGGCACGGCGCCAACCGGCAGACCGCCCGGCCGGTAAACCGAGACTTCGTCGCCCGCGACGTTGAGGCTGGCGCCGGCGCGCAGACCCCATTCCGGATTGAACGACTTGTTCACGCTGTAATGCGCGGTGCCGTCAGCCTGCCGGCCGCCTTCCCACACCGCGCGCGGCGCGGGCTTCAGCGGCGAGTGGTAACTCGCCTTGCCGGACAGCGTCGCCGGATCGTAGCTGAGCGTGCGCGCAAGTTCGTCGTCGGTCATCGGACGCGGCGCCGGGGTGACGATGATGTGGGGAATGTCGCCGGACTGCGTGGCCGCGACGGCGGCGCTGTTGAGCGCGGCTTCGCTATCGTTATCCTCGGCGCGCGCGGGCGTAGTCGCGGCCAGCGCGACCAGCGCCGCTGCGACCGCAAACGTCAAAGACGTATTCAATTGTGGCGAACCCGCATCCATCGCCAATTCCAAAGCCCGCTCTTCGCCGCCCAAATTTACTAAGAAGTCCACCGCCCAAGTGGGCGCGTCCTGTGCCACCGGATTAGGGCGAAGGTGTGAACGGGAGGTGACCGCGGAGTATTTTACCGGCGGTCGTCACCGGTCAGTTGCCTAGCGGCCCGGAGCGCCGGCGCGCCTGGCGGCGTCCGCCTTCATGCGGTCGTCGATGCACTTGTCGACCATCTTGAGTTTGGCATCGAGGCTGCCGCCGCGTTTGTCGGCCAGCATCCAGCAGGTGCCAGCGACCTCATGGCGCTCGAGCGGCGGACCGGGATCGGCGTCGGCCGCCGCAGCGGCCGGCTTGCGCTCAGCCGGTTTGCTGTCCGGTTTGCCCTTGTCGTCCTTCGCCTGCGCGTCCGGCTTCTTGTCGTCGGGCTTTTTGTCATCGGGTTTGGCCGCCGTCTGAACCGAGGCGGGCAGCTCCGAGGCGGGCTTGTCCGTGACGCAGCCGCCGAGCGCGAACGCGGCCAGCACGGCGAGGCAAGAGAGGCGGAGGGCGGAAACCGGGGGGACCGAAGGGGTCATGAGCGCCATCAGGCACTTGAAGGCGAATCGCACCATCGCGCTCGCGTGGCCTTGCCATAAATGAATTCCCGGCCGCGCGCCAGATGGCCCGGCCGGGACAGGCTCGTCCGCCGGCGCGGGCCACGGTATGCTGGTGCCGGGGGACTGACGACATGGAACTGACGGTCAACGACAAGGTCATTGCCGCGCCGTCCGCCGCCGACATCGCGCGGGCGCTCGAGGCCGGCAGCTTTCCGGTGGACTGGTACATCGCGCTCGACAGCGAGACCGGCGCGATGCTCGACGCCGAGGCGATGGAGGACGGCCGCTTCACGCTGGTCCACGCGCAGGACAAGCGCCGCCGCCACGCGGTGCCGAATGTCGACGTCGCGCTCTTGAAATCCATCCTCACCCGATATCTCGCCGGCGACGCGGACTGGCAGAACGCCTGCCAATGGGCGGACGGCTATCCCGGCCCGCCGCCGAAACCGCAAGCGGCGCCCGGCGCGTCGCCCGGCACGATGCCGAAGCCCTCGGCGCTGCGCTCGCTGATCGGCCTCGTCGTGCTCGGCAGCGCCGGCTATCTCGGCTGGCGCGTCGCGACCGAGGGCACCGGCTTCATCAATGCGGTGTTCCCGCACGCCGAGGCGAAGCTCGCGCTGCTGACCGGCGGCATGGGCGCGGCGGCGCTGCTGATCTTCCTCGCCATGCACGCCTATTCGAAGATGGCGCAGGACTGGCCCTTCGTTGCCGGCAAGATCGTCGTCAGTAGCATCGAGCGGAGCACGGACGGCGACGGCGGCACGCGCCGCAGCTACGCACCGGTGATCGAATATGCCTACGAGGTCGGCGGGAAAACCTATCGCAGCCGGCAGGTGAAGCTTGGCTTCACGTCGAGCGGCTCCGAAAGCTGGGCGAAGCGCGTCGCCGCGAAATATCCGGTCGGCGGGCCGGTCGAGGTGCATTACGACCCCGCCAATCCCGCCATCGCCGCGCTCGACAACCCGACCGGGATGACCTGGCTTATCTTCGCGCTCGCGGTGGCGCTGTTCGGTTTCTCGGCCTATGCGCTGGGGGTGTTTAAGTAGACCGGCGGCAAGTTGCGATGCACTCATGCGCAGCGCCGTCCTCAACCGTTCATCCCCGCGAAAGCGGGGATCCAGCGGGACAAGGCAACGCGCTTGGTTTTACTGCTCTGGATTCCCGCTTTCGCGGGAATGAGCGGAGTTGATGTCGACCATGCGAACCTCATGCAAGTTTTGGATGTGCGGGATCAGCCCTGTTGTTTGAGACGCGGGTGACGTCTGTTCGCCGTTCGCGGTCGTGTTGATTATTTTTGCTGTTGCGCATATCGCGCAGGCGCGACATGCGGTTTTTCTTGTCGCATATCGCGCAGGCGCGACATGCGAGGGACTGGAGCGCCGGAAGGCGCTCGGTCGTTCGGGTCCGCGCTCTTGCGAAACGCGGCGCGCGGTCTGCGAAACCGCGCCGCCTCTCGGCGCTCCAGATCGCGGCTTTTTCGATCCGGGCCGCGCGATCGCTGTGCCGGAACCAACGGACGATTAAGCCCGCCGAACCGGCAGTGACCTGCAAGCTCCTTGCGCGCCGGTCGTTGTGCCGGCGGGGCGGAGCCCCGGATCGCCCGGGTGCAAGGTTACGAGCCTTGCGCGCAGGCGCCGCACCTCATCCCGCCACCTGAAACGCCTCTCGAGCAGCGCCCTCGCGTGGATGAGATGATAGGAATATAATCGTACAATGATAAGTTGTCAAGAAATAGAAAAATGCGCTTCTATCAAATTGGAGGAATAGCCGTGGGGGGGTCCAAAACAAAAAAAGATCGGCACAAGCAATTTCTAAAGTCCGGATATTTTCCGGACGAGCTTCCGCCTCCATTTAACTCAAGAGATATCGCGAAATTTCGCGACTACGTCCTCAATTCCTACAACAAAATTCCAAATCCAAAAAACGGTGATCCGTGGTTTTATTCCTACCGATCGAATCCCGCTGTAATTTATTTTCCGAGATTTGGAAAACAAGATCGCAAACATCACATATTAAACCCAGTAAGTTTCTTCCATCTGTCAAACGAAATTGCAAACAACTGGGTGGAGATCAAAAAAAAGCTACGCGAAAGTAAGTATTCGGCATCCACTTTGGTTTTCAATTGGGGTGATGGACAGTCGCTTTTAAAGCTTGATTTTGGCGAGCGTGACCGTCGGCTTTCTTCAATTTCTGTCAATAACACCTTTGTTTTGATTTCAGACATCGCTCGCTACTATCACTCGATTTACACGCATGCTCTATCTTGGGCGGTGCACGGCAAACAATTCGCCAAAAAAAATCGTTCCTATAAACATTTAGGTAATCGCCTCGATTTACTAAGCCGAAATTCTCAAGACGGACAGACGATAGGAATTCCTGTTGGTCCCGATACTTCGAGGTACTCGCAGAACTTATTGGAGTGGCGATTGATATCGAAGTAGCAAAAAAAACACAGGCCAAACAATCTGGCTTCGTGCGCTTCGTCGATGATTTTGCATTAGGGGCGCCTACTAGAGAGGATGCCGAGCGTCTGCGCTCAATCTTACGACAGATAGTGCACAGCTTTGAATTAGAGTTAAATGAAGAAAAGACCGTAGTACGAAGTGTTGTAAGCCTCGACTATTCATCGTGGCGCCATGAGATACGTTCATTCCAGCCGTCTATATCGGCAACCAAGTCAAAAGTTGAACTCTTCCTTGACAAGATAATTGAAATCTCTGCGACGAATGCAGAAGCAAATTGTCTTCGTTATGCTCTTAAGCAGTCGAGAGCATTTTTTGTGGGAACGCAGGAATGGGGGCTAATCGAGGACTTCTTGCTCCTATCGTATCGATCTAACCCCACGGTGCTGCCAACCATTGTTGAAATTCTTGTCAATCGATTTCGTGAAAAGGCTGGAGACGTAGACATAGATAAGGTCCGTTCTTTTATAGTGGCAAGCATTCCTCGTTTAGGGGAAATGGAAAAGCACTCCGAGATCGCTTGGCTGTTTTTTCTCGCGCTCGAGCTTTCGATCAAAATACCTAGAAATTCTTTGGAAATAATATTTGAGCAAAACAATCCTGTGACAGCGCTACTTGCGTGCCATTTGTGGTCAAGAAGTTTAATTGACAAGCCAATCGACCGTTCTCAATGGAACCAATCTTTAGTGGACTCAGGGTTGCAATCTGAAATGTGGCTCTATGCGTATGAAGCTACATTGAAAGGTTGGACCGGGTTGACTGCAAAAAAATTCATCACCTCCAGTAAAGAGTTTGCTCCATTGTTGGCCAAAAAAATATCCTTCTACGATTTGGATGCTCACACTGAAACGATTGCTACGAGTGTCAAAAAGGACATAGCTAGCAGCAAGAAAATCAAGAAAGCGAGCAATGAATATTTGGACGAAATTGATTTTGAGTTTTTCTATGACCCTGACGATGAACTGGATATCGATTTCGGATTTGGCTACTAAGCTTTGAACTTTCCCGAATTTAGATTTTTCACTGTGTTAATGAAACGATACGTTTGATGTTTCACCGCCCATTCCTCTGCCGCCATTGGCTCGGCCGCTCGAAGGTGCCCGCCCACAGGCCGCGCTGTGCCTCGCGCGCGGCGCGTTCGGCCGCCGCGTAGCGGCCCTTGCTGTGCGCCTTGAGTTCGATGGCGCGGCCGGCGCGCACCATCGCTTCCGACAAATCCACCTTGCCGTTGTTCGCGTCGTCCACCGTGCACACCGCGACGACGCGGTCGTAGCTCGGGCCTTCGGCCGGCGCGCACGACACCAGCCTGTCGCCGGTGAGACCGGCGAGCGCCTCGCGCGCGGCGAGGCCGCAGGTGTAGTCCTGTCCGGCGGCGTCCTTGCACAACTGGCGGCCTTCCGGCGCGTCGATGCCGAACAGCCGCACCCGCATATTGCCGACCGACAGCGAGTCGCCGTCGGTGACGCGCGCGGTGCCGGCGATGACGTCGCCGGTCGCGGGAGCGGTGTCGGGCGGCGACTTGTTCCACTGGCTGTAGGCCCAGGCGACGACGCCGACCACGGCGAGCACCAGCCACGACGGCAGGCGCTGCCGCCGCGACGCGCGCGCGTCCCGCGGCGGCGAGGGGTCCGGCCGCCAGCGTCGCACCGGCCGCATCAGCGGCCTTTCCGCTTGAAGCCGCCGCGCATGCCGGGACGGCCGAGCTTGGAGCGGCCGGCGGCGAGCGGCGCGGTGCTGCGCTTCGCCGGGATCGCCTCGACGCCGGGGCCCATCTCGTCGAGCGTCGGCTTCCTCGGGCGCGCGATGGAGGTGAACTTCGCGGTCGGGTCGTCGATCACCGCCATCTCGGTGGCGCGCAGGCGTTTCACCTCGTCGCGCAGCCGCGCGGCGGTTTCGAAATCGAGGTCGGCGGCGGCTTCGCGCATTTTCGTTTCCATGTCGGCGATCACCGCCTCGAAATTGTGGCCGATCGAGATCTGGTCCTCGCCGACATTGGCGAGGCCGCCCGCGGTCGAGACCAGAACGTGGTCGCGCTCATAGACCGAGTCCAGAATGTCGGCGATGCCCTTGCGCACGCTTTCCGGCGTGATGTTGTGCTCGGCATTGTAGGCGAGCTGCTTCTCGCGGCGGCGCTCGGTCTCCTCCATCGCGCGCTGCATCGAGCCGGTGATGCTGTCGGCATAAAGCAGCACGCGGCCGTCCACGTTGCGCGCGGCGCGGCCGATGGTCTGGATCAGCGAGGTTTCCGAACGCAGGAAGCCTTCCTTGTCGGCGTCGAGAATCGCGACCAGCGCGCATTCGGGAATGTCGAGGCCCTCGCGCAGCAGGTTGATGCCGACCAGCGCGTCGAACGCGCCAAGTCTCAAGTCACGGATGATCTCGATGCGCTCGATGGTGTCGATGTCCGAATGCATGTAGCGCACCCGCACGCCCTGTTCGTGCAGGTATTCGGTGAGGTCTTCCGCCATGCGCTTGGTCAGCACGGTGACGAGCGAGCGATAGCCTTTCGCGGCGGTGGCGCGCACCTCGCCGACGAGGTCGTCGACCTGCGTGCGGGCCGGGCGCACCTCGACCGGCGGGTCGATCAGGCCGGTCGGGCGGATCACCTGCTCGACGAACACGCCGCCGGCTTCCTCCATTTCCCACGCGCCGGGCGTGGCGGAGACGCCGACCGATTGCGGGCGCATCGCGTCCCATTCCTCGAAGCGCAGCGGCCGGTTGTCCATGCAGGAGGGCAGGCGGAAGCCGTATTCCGCCAGCGTCGCCTTGCGGCGGAAGTCGCCGCGATACATGCCGCCGAGCTGCGGCACCGTGACGTGGCTCTCGTCGCAGAACACCAGCGCATTGTCGGGGACATATTCGAACAGCGTCGGTGGCGGCTCGCCGGGGCGGCGGCCGGTCAGGTAACGCGAATAGTTCTCGATGCCGGCGCAGGAGCCGGTGGCGTCCAGCATTTCGAGGTCGAACATGGTGCGCTGCTCGAGCCGCTGCGCTTCCAGAAGGCGGCCGGCGCGGTTCAGCTCGTCGAGCCGGTGGCGCAATTCGGATTTGATGCCGGCGATCGCCTGCAACAGCGTCGGGCGCGGCGTGACGTAGTGGGAGTTGGCGTAGATCTTCACGAAGTCGAGTTCGTCGGTCTTCTGCCCGGTGAGCGGGTCGAACTCCTCGATCTTCTCGATCTCGTCGCCGAACAGATGGACGCGCCAGGAGCGGTCCTCGTAATGCGCCGGGAAGATGTCGATGGTGTCGCCGCGCACGCGGAACGAGCCGCGATAGAAGTCGCCGCCCGAGCGCTTGTATTGCAGCGCGACGAGGTCCGCGATCATCTGGCGCTGGTCGATCTTGCCGCCGCGCTTCAGCGTGACGGTCATCGCCGAGTAAGTCTCGACCGAGCCGATACCGTAGATGCAGGACACCGAGGCGACGATGATGACGTCGTCGCGTTCCAAGAGCGCGCGCGTCGCGGAGTGGCGCATGCGGTCGATCTGCTCGTTGATCGAGGATTCCTTCTCGATATAGGTGTCGGTGCGCGGGACGTAAGCCTCCGGCTGGTAGTAGTCGTAATAGGAGACGAAATACTCCACCGCGTTGTCGGGGAAGAACGCCTTGAACTCGCCGTAGAGCTGTGCGGCGAGCGTCTTGTTCGGCGCGAGGATCAGCGCCGGGCGCTGCGTCTCCTCGATCACCTTCGCCATCGTGTAGGTCTTGCCCGAGCCGGTCACACCCAGGAGAACCTGCGTGCGGTCGTTGCGCTTGACGCCCTCGACCAATTCACGGATCGCCTGCGGCTGGTCGCCCTGCGGCTTGAATTCCGACTTGATGACGAGGCGCTGGCCGCCTTCGGATTTCTCCGGGCGCGGCGGGCGGTGCGGCGTCCACACCTGCGCGGCCTGCGCGAATTCGGCGCGGCCCTCGCGCAGCAGCCGGTCGAGCGCCTCCTGGCTGGCGACGACGCCCATCGAGGACAGGCCGCCGCCTTCCGTCGGCAGGTCGGCCTTGGGCAGCCGGTATTTGGATTCGTCGGAGAGGGCGAGTTCCTCCGCCAGCGCCGGGTCGAGGCCGGTGACGCTGGGTCCGGTGAAATCCGCCTGCGGCGCCTCGCCGAAGCCGCCGTCCTTCGCCTCGACCTTCGGCTCGTTTTTGGGCGTCGATTTGCGCGCGACATGTGCGGCGGAAAAGTCGCGGCGGCGGTCCCACGAATTGTCCGGCGGCGGCTGGATCCCGGTGCCGGAGCCGATGCCGGCGGTGCCCTTGCGGATGCCGGGGTTCAGCAGGTCGGCAAGCGCGTCCGGCGTCGCGGCGGTATCCGGGCGCGAGGCCTTGCTGCGCGGGGCTTTGGCGCGCGTCGCTTTCGCCGAATTGCTCGGCTTTTTCGGTCCACCGGGGGATTTGGCCATGAGCGGAATATGGGCCGAGTCACGCGGCGAGAAAAGGGCAGGGCTGCTAGGGTGTGAATGCCCCGGCACGGGCTGCCGTGCTGTCGAGGAGAGCAGACCATGCGCATCCTTCGCGCCATTCTTCCCGCCGCGGCGGCGCTCGCCGTCGTCGCCGCCTTTGCCGCGGCGGCGCAGGACTGGCGCGAGCGCGCCTACGATCCCGCGCCGGGCAGCAAGTGGATCATCCAGCGCGACCTGACGACCGAGGAAACCACGGTCGAGAACGGCCGCACCAGCGTGCTGGCGGGCACGCTCAAGATCACGTCGGAACTCACCGTGGAGTCGAAGACGGCGGACGGTTTCCGCGTCGCCTATCGCCGCACGAGATCGCAATTCGACGGCAACAATCACGACCCGGCGACGATGCGCGCCGCGCTGGCCGCGCTCGACAACATCCTGATCCGCGCCAGCACCGACCGCAGCGGCAAGCCGCTGCGAGTCGAGAATCTCGACGACATCCGCAACGGTCTGCGCAAGCTGGTCGACGGCGTGGCGGGGCGAAACCCCGCCGACGCCGCTCAGGTGCGCGCGCTGCTCGGCCGGATGACGACGATCGACGCGGTTCAGGCGGCGCAACTCTATCTCGACGAGGTGCCGTTGCTGTCGCTCGGGCAGAACACCGGCCTCAAGCCCGGCGAAGTCCGCCGCAGCACCGAGCAGATGCCGACGCCGATCGGCGCACCGCTGGTCAAGACCAGCACGCTGTCGATCGCCGCCGCCGATCCCGCCACCGGCAAGCTGCGCCTCGCGCTGACCGAAAGCTACGACGAGGCCTCGATGCGTGCCTTCCTCACGGAGCTTGGGCGCAACGCCGGCCTCAGCGCCAGCGACGTGCAGACGATGAAAATCTCGCTCGAGGCCAGGACCGAGATGGACGTCGAGGATGGCGTGACGCGCCGGATCAGCCGGGTCTCGACGACGTCGAACGACCGGATGGGCAACCGCAAGGTCACCGTCTCGCGCAAGCTCGTCACCGTGACGCCGTCGCGCTGACGCGACGCTGCAAACGAAAACGCGCGGGAGTTTCCCGCGCGTTGCCGTGGTGTGTGGGTGAGGCGCCCGAGAGCGCCGAAGGCCGGAACCCTTGCCTAGAATTCCTGCCAGTCGTCTTCCTTGAGCGCGAGATTGCCCTCGGTGCGCGGCATGGCGCGGGCGGGCTTGGCCGCCGCTTTCGGGGCGGCCGGCTTGGCGGCCGCAGGCGCGACCGCGACCGGCCTTGCCGGCTGCGCGGCCACACCTTCGGCGAGCCTGAAGAAGGCGACACGCTCCTTCATCGCGGCGGCCTGCTGCTCGAGCGTCTTCGCCGTCGCGGCATTTTCCTCGACCAGCGCCGAGTTCTGCTGCGTCATCTCGTCGATCTGGGTCAGCGCCTTGTTGACCTGATCGAGGCCAGTCGCCTGCTCGGCGGAGGCGGTGGCGATGTCACCGACGATATCGGCGACCTTGTTCACCGACTCCATGATCTCGGAGAGCGACGTGCCGGCGCGGTTGACCAGCTCGACACCGTCCTTCACCTGGCCGTTCGAGTTGGTGATCAGGTCCTTGATGTCTTTGGCGGCCTGCGAGGACCGCTGGGCGAGCGACCGAACTTCGGACGCCACCACGGCGAAGCCGCGCCCGGCATCGCCGGCGCGGGCGGCTTCCACCGCCGCGTTGAGCGCCAGCAGGTTGGTCTGCCGGGCGATCTCGTCGATCACGCCGATGATGTCGGCGATCTTGGCGGACGACTCCTCGATCCGCGACATCGCCTGCATCGCACTCGCCGCGACCTTGCCGCCCTGATCGGCGGCCTGGCGGGTACCGGCGGTGAGGTCGTTGGCGTGATGGGCGTTCTCGGCGTTCTTCTTCACCGTCGCCGACATTTCCTCCATCGAGGCCGCGGTCTGTTCGAGACCGGCAGCCTGTTCCTCGGTGCGCTGCGACAGATCGACAGTGCTGGTCGAGACTTCGGAAGAGGCGTTGCTCACTTCCGTCACCGCCGCGTTGATGTCGGCGACGATCGAGGCAAGCTGTTCCGCCGTGCCGTTGGCGGAATCCTTCAGCGTCGCGAAGGTGCCCTCGTAGTTGGCGGTCATGCGTTTGGACAGGTCGCCCTCGGCGAGCGCGCCCATCATGCCGACGAGGTCATCCATCACCTTGCCGATGTTGTCGCACATCGTGTTCATCGCTTCGGCGAGGTTGCGGATGACGCCTTCCTTGCCTTCGAGCGAGACGCGGCGCGAGAAGTCACCGGCCATCGCCGCCTTGGCGATGCCGCCGACCGCGGCGTCGAACTCCGCCATCACCCGCGCCGTCGCCGCGGTGCGCTCTTCCTCCGCCCGCTTGTCCGCGGCGGCGCGCTCCTCGGTCGCGATCCGGTCGCGCTCCGCCTTGGCGGCGGCTTCCTTGAGGTCGCGGTCCGCCTTCTCGGCGGCTTCCTTGGCTGCCTTCTCGGCGACCATCTCGCGGATGGCGTTGACGCCGCGCGCGGTGTCGCCGATCTCGTCCTTGCGATCGGTGCAGGGAATCTCGACGTCCTCGCCCTTCGCCATCCGGGTGATCGCGTCGTTGAAGGCCACCATCGGCTTGATGACACGGCGGCCGTAGAACAGGACGAGAATGCCGATGGTCGAGGCGGCCATCAGCGCGATCATGATCGTCCCGACGATCGACATCATGCGGGCGTAAGCGCGCGCATTTTCGGCTTCGCGATTGGCTCGGCCGTTCATCATCGCCTGGAACTGCGCGATCGGCTCCATGATGACCGCCTTGTTGCGGTCGTAGTCCGCCCCGAACATCAACTGGCGGGCACGGTCGAAATCCTTGGCGGCGACCGCCTTCATCGCGGCGTCTTCGGTGGCGATCAGCGCGTCCGAGCTGTTCTTGGCTTTTTCGATCAGATCCAGCTCGGCCTTCGGCGCACCCAGTTCGACAAGACGGGAGATCACGCGATCGCGGGTCTTGGTCTCCTTGACCTCTTTCCAGTAGGCGTCGAGATGCGCCTTTTCACCGAAAATGGCGTAGCGGCGCGCCTGTTCGGTCAGGAAGTCGGACGCGTTGCTGAGGTCGAAGCCCAGCTGCTTGAATTCCGCCTGCTTGGCGACAGCCTGCCGCTCCGCCTCGACGCTCTGGCTGGTGAGCCACTGGCTCGCTCCGGTCAGGATCGCCAGACCGATCATGCCCACACACAAAAACCTGCTTGTCGTAGAGATGCGCACGTGTAGTCCCCTTTTTAGCACCGTCGCATCTGCTCCCCCGCCCAGCGCGAGACAGCTTGAGTGCGACGTGTCAGTGACGTGTTGTGATTGTGAAGTTGCCTGGGATGGCAACGCGCGGGGGCTGCCCGCGCGTTGCCGTATCGGTGAAGGGCGAAACGCCCCTGAGGCTGACTAGAACTCCTGCCAGTCTTCCTCCTTGACCGCGAGATTGCCCTCGGTGCGCGGCATGGCGCGCGCGGGCTTCGCCGCCGCTTTCGGGGCGGCCGGCTTCTCAGCCGCCACCGCCACGGGCTTTGCCGGTTCGGCACGCTTGGCCGGTTGCGCCGGTGCAGCACCTTCGGCGAGCCTGAAGAAGGCGACGCGCTCTTTCATCGCGGCGGCCTGCTGTTCCAGTGTCTTTGCCGTCGCGGCATTTTCCTCGACCAGCGCCGAGTTCTGCTGCGTCATCTCGTCGATCTGGGTCAGAGCCTTGTTGACCTGATCGAGGCCAGTCGCCTGCTCGGCGGAGGCGGTGGCAATGTCGGCGACGATGTCGGCCACGCTCTTGACCGACTCCATGATCTCGCTCAGCGAATTGCCGGCGCTGTTGACCAGGCTGACGCCTTCCTTGACCTCGGTATTGGAGTTGGTGATGAGGTCCTTGATGTCCTTGGCGGCTTGCGACGAACGCTGCGCAAGGCTGCGGACTTCGGACGCCACCACGGCGAAGCCGCGGCCGGCGTCGCCGGCGCGGGCCGCCTCGACGGCGGCGTTGAGCGCCAGCAGGTTGGTCTGCCGGGCGATCTCGTCGATCACGCCGATGATGTCGGCGATCTTGGCGGACGACTCCTCGATCCGCGACATCGCCTGCATCGCGCTCGCCGCGACCTTGCCGCCCTGTTCGGCGGCCGTCCGCGTGCCCATCGTCAGTTCGTTGGCGTGGCGGGCGTTCTCGGCGTTCTTCTTCACCGTCGCCGACATTTCCTCCATCGAGGCCGCGGTCTCTTCGAGGCCGGCGGCCTGTTCCTCGGTGCGCTGCGACAGATCGACGGTGCTGGTCGACACCTCGGAGGAGGCGTTGCTCACTTCCGTCACCGCCGCGTTGATGTCGGCGACGATCGACGCGAGCTGCTCCGCCGTGCCGTTGGCGTTGGACTTCAGCTCGTGGAAGATGCCGTGATATTCCGCGGCGATGCGGCGGGTGAGGTCGCCGTTCGCCAGCGCGTCCATCATCTGCGTCAGGTCGGCCATCACCTTCTCGACATTGGCGCCCATGCGGTTGAGCGATTCCGCGAGGTCGAGGACGATGCCGGCCTTGCCGTCGAGCGCGATGCGGCGGCTGAAATCGCCGTTGGTCGCGGCGTTCACCGTGTCGTTCACTTCGGCGGCGAAGCCGCTCATCATCGCGGCGGCGGCGGCCTCGCGCTCGGCGGTCTTGCGTTGCTCCTCGGCCTGCTTGCCCATTTCGCTGGCGAGCCGTTCCTGCTCGGCCAGCGCCTTGCGGTCGCGCTCGGCGGCGGCGCGGTCGCGCTCGTTCGCCTCGGCCTGCTTGCGGGCGTTCTCCGCGAGATTGTCGCGCAGCGTGAGCGCGGCATTGGCCATGACGCCGATCTCGTCCTTGCGGTGGGTCGCCGGCACGTCGACGTCGTTGTTGCCGGTGGCGATCTCCGAGAGGACCTTGGTGACCTTGAGGATCGGGCCGATCACGCCCCGGCTGACGGCGACGATGCCGCCGATCAGGATCAGGAGCAGCACGCCGAGCGCGGCGGCCATCTCGATGCCGGTGCTCTTGATGTTGGCGGTGGCGTCGGTTTCGATCGCGGTGCCCAGCGCGCTCGCCTGCTTGACGATTTTGTCGATCACGGCGCGATGCGCGGCATAGGCCTTCGACACCGTGGCATAGGCCTCATCGGCGGTCGCCTTGTCGCCCTTCATGAGAGCCGGCAGCAGATCCTTCTCGAGCGCGTTCCAGAACGCCTCGACCTGCGCGTGCGACTCCTCGGTCAGCATCGTGACCAGGTCTTTCGGCAAGTCCGATTTCTGCCAATAGGCACGGCGGGTGTTGTAGTCCTTGTGCAGGTCCGTGATTTTCTGCCGCAATTCGGCGGGAGGCCCGGACCAGGACGCATGGGCGAGCGTCGCTTCGAGATAAGCCTCGATGACATAAGCCGGCGGCGGCATGATGTCGGCGAGAAGGTCCTTGGTCATGATGACCTTCTCGTAATCGCTGCCGCCGACACCGACGATGCGAAATTGATAGGCGCCGAACGCGGCGACGGCGACAATTCCCAGGGAAACGACGACGGCCAGTGCATTGATGGCCGTGCGCACCTTGATATGCATTTGGAGATCTCCGGAGAGAGCTGGCTGAAAGAGTCGGTCGTGTGGCAGTTCGTAAGCCGAGGGTGTGGCGCCCCGGCTGGCAGGCTGTACCCGGACAATTTCGATAATTATGATTAATAAACTGTCTCTGTGAGCCAATTGACCATCGGCCGGGTTCGAGCATCGGCTGCCGGCGCGCCGTCGCAGGCGCGCGGCCACAGGCGCGCGGTCATGGGCCTCGGCTATGATCGGCCAATGGCCGACACCCGGCTTTCCGGCCAACCACGGAGGTTGCGATGGAGCGGCGGTTTTCGAGGAGAGGGACCGGCTGCGGCGCGCGGTTGCGGGCCGCTTCCCCCGCCGTCGTGTTTGCCGTGGCGCTCGCAGCCGCGACGCCGGCGCTGGCGCCGGCCCAAAGCGTATCGGGCGACGCGCTTGCCTGGACCGAGCGGCCATTCAATCCGCCGGTCGGCAGCCGCTGGCTGATCCGGTCCCGCACCGACACCCGCGAAACCGGCAGCGACGGCCGCAACAAGACGCAGACGATCGAGACGCGCTCCGAGTTCACGGTCGCGGAAAAGCTGCCGCAGGGCTTTCGCGTCGTCTACGTCAACCGCGAGATCAGGATGAGCGGCAGCCCGGTCGCCGACGTAATGAACCACGCCTTTGCCGCGGTAAAGGATATCGAGATGCGCGCGGAGACCGACGCGGCCGGCAAGCTGGTGTCGATCGAGAATCTCGACGAGGTCAAGACCGCGATGCGCACGGTGACGGCGCGCACCGCGCAGGCGTTCGAAAAAAATCCGCGCGTCGCCGCCGCGGTCAAGGAGATGATGGGACAGATGCTGGTGCTCAACGGCCGCGAAGCCGCCGTGACCTATATGGAGGAACTGCCGCTGCTGGCGGCGGCGCATAACACGGGCCTCAAGCCGGGCGTCGAACGGCGCGACGAGGATACGACGCCCAATCCGTTCGGCGCGCCGATCAAATCCGTGCTGATCAAGCGATTGGTCGGCTGGGACGACGCCGCCGGAAAGACCAAGGTGGTGCAGCGACGCGAGATGGACAAGGAAGGCATGCGCAAGGCGACGCTGGCGCTGGTGGACAAGTTTCTGTCGGCCGCCGGCAAGCCGCCAGCAGCCGACGTCTCCGCGATGATGAGGACGATCACGTTCAACATCGATTCCGAGACGGTCTTCAACGTGGAAGGCGGCATGACGCGCTCGCTCGAGGACCGTTCCTCGCTGTCGGTCACGCTGCCCGGCGCGTCGCTGTCCAAGCACGACACCAAGGTGATGACGGTGACGCCGCTCAAATAGCCGGCCGGAGGGCTGCCCGGCGCGCTCTGGCGTTCATGCCGCCGCGCCATACATAAGGGCATCCCAACAAGGCAGGTTTCCATGCTGGCGCCGATCCGATCCCCTTGGCTCGCCCCTGTTCTCGACACCGAACCGTCCGAAGCGCGCGACGCGCGGCCCCTTGGAGCGCCGGCGAACGACGACGTGCTGCTCGACGCCTATTCGCAGGCGGTGACGTCGGTGGCCGACGCGGTTGGTCCGGCGGTGATGCGGGTCGATACCCGCGCGCGCAGCGGCGGCGCGGGCCGTGGCGGCACCGGCTCCGGCGTCGTCATCGCGCCGGACGGGCTGGTGCTGACCAACGCGCATGTCGTCAACGGCGCGCGCGAGGTGCGGCTGACCGACACCGAAGGCCGCACCACCGAGGCGCGGCTCCTGGGGATCGATCCAGACACCGACCTCGCGCTGCTGCGGGCGGATGCCGCGCGCAGCCTCGCTTTCGCACCGCTTGGCGATTCCAAATCGCTGCGGCGCGGGCAGCTTGCGATCGCGATCGGCAACCCGCTCGGCTTCGAATCGACGGTGACGGCGGGCGTGATCTCCGCGCTCGGCCGCTCCTTGCGCGCGACCACGGGGCGGATGATCGAGGACGTGATCCAGACCGACGCGGCCCTGAACCCCGGCAATTCCGGCGGACCGCTGGTGTCGTCGCGCGGCGAGGTGATCGGCATCAACACCGCGGTCATCATGGGCGCGCAGGGCATCTGCTTTGCGGTCGCCGCCAACACGGCGAACCATGTTGTGAGCGAGATCATCCTGCACGGCCGGGTGCGGCGCGGCTTCATCGGCGTCGCGGCGCAGACCGTGCCGGTGCCGCGCCGTCACGCGGTGGCGGCCGGCATCGGCAATGCGCGCGGCGCGATGCTGACACAGGTGGAGCAGGGTGGTCCGGCGAGCGAGGCCGGGCTGATGATGCACGATCTGGTCGTCAAGCTCGACGGCGAACCGGTCACCGGCGTCGACGATCTGGTGCGTTTGCTCGACCGCAACCGCATCGGCAAACCCGTGACCGTCGATGTGTTGCGGCTCGGCCGGCCGCGGAGTTTTACCGTGACGCCGAAGGAGCGCGCGGCAGCGAAATAACGGCGAACCCAAAAATAAAACGCCGGCGGAGCGATCCGCCGGCGTCTCGTGGTTTCAGAGGCCACGCCGCGGCCGGGAACGGCTCGGTATAGCTGTCGCCGTCGCGGCCAAAATAGACCGCCTTGCGGCCGCCGAAGAACACGCTGTAGCGGGCGCAGCCGGCGCGCATGATGCGGCGGAGAAATTCGGCATAGCCGATCTCCCCGCGCTGGATTGCCTTCACCGTCGCCTCGACCGTGGCGGCATCGAAACGCGCGGCGATGGCCGGTTTGTCCGTGAGCGGCATCGGCTTGTCGAGGGTTTCCGCGTCGGCATCATAGTAAGTCTTGCGCAGCGCGATCAGGTCTGCAGTGTAGGCGGCGACGCCGGCGCCGGCGAGACGTTGCACGACGACGGGAAAGGGCGTGTCGCCGAAGCTTGCCTGCATGCAGTCGGCAATGGTGGCGGGGTTCATGGCGCGTTACTCACACGGTTAGTCGCGGTCATCGAGTGCTGCGATCAGCCGGCGCAGACCGCGATGAAGCGCGCCGATGTCGGTATTGCCGAGCCGTTTCGTCAGCACGGCATGGGATTTCGTGGCGGCTTTGGTGATGTCCGCGAGCGCCGCCTGGCCTCGCTTGTTGAGGACAAGAAACGGCGAGCCTCGGTGGTCGGGATTCGCCTCGAAGCTCGCCCAGTTTTCCGCGACCAGCAGGTCCGCGATGCGCTGCACGTTCTGCCGCGTGACGCCGAGCCGGCGCGCGATCTGCGGCACCGTGCGCGGGTCGGCCGAGGCCGCACTCATCACCTGCCAGCGCGCCTGCGTCTGCCCGACCGCGCGGGCAATCGTCTCGCCCTGATCGCGGAAGCGGCCGGCGAGCTCATAGATATCCGCCACGATCAGCGGAACGAGGTTCTGACCGGTTTTGTCGCTCGCATTCATGGTTATAGATTGTCATATAGACAATATATTGTCAATATAGATCCGCGGTCGAATGAAGCGCGCGCGATTTTGGGGGATAGGGCGGGGAAGGCGGCTTAAGCCGCCTTCTTCCAAAGCTGCTTCGAGGCCATTGCGGCGCCTTCGGCGAGCGCGGCGAGCTTCATCCAGACGATCCTGGTATCGACCTGGACGCGGCCGGCAAAGGTGCCGAAGCCGCAATCGACGCCGCCCATCACGTTCTCGCGGCCGACGGCGCTCGCGAAGTTCAGCAGGCGGTCGCAGACGACTTCCGGATGCTCGATGGTGTTGTGGGTGGAGTCGATCACGCCGGGGATGATGAACTTGCCGTCCGGCAGCTTGATGTCCTTCCAGATCTTCCACTCGTGCTCGTGGCGGGCGTTCGCCGCCGGGAACGACACGGCCATCGGCTTGGCGGTGAGCACGATGTCGATGATGTCCTTCAGCGGCACGTCGGTGTGGCGCGGCGCCATCGTCGAGCCCCAGCACAGGTGCATGCGCATGCGGTCGGCTGGGATGTCCTTCACCGCCTCGTTGAGCGCGGCGACGTTGACCGCAATGATCTTGCGGAATTCCTCGATGCTCTTGTCGAGATAGACGGTGTGGCGAAGCATCGCGAGGTCGGGACAGTCGAGCTGGAGGATCAGTCCGGCGTCGACGATCGCCTTGTATTCGCGCTTCATCACGTCGGCGAGCGTGAAGACGTATTCCTCCTCGGTCTTGTAATAGGCGTTCGACAGATAGCGCGCGACCTGACCGGGCGAGGGCGAGGTCATGAAGAATTCCTCGGCCAGATTCCCGGATATGGCGCCCTTCATCGTGTCGCGCGCGAGATCGATGTCGGCCTGTGCGGCCGGGAAATCCTTCCATGTCACCGGCCCGGAGCATTTCGGCCGGTGCTGAAACGGCGAGGCGAAGAACGACAGCATCTGCGACAGTTCGGGAAACTCCGGCTCGCTGACGCCCCGGGTCGGCGAATTGTCGCCCTCGAAACCGGTGAGGCGGTCGAGCACATGCACGGTGTAATCGGTGCGGCCCTGCTCGCCGTCATTGATGACGTCGATGCCGGCTTCAATCTGTTTGGCGACGACATGCTTGACCGCGTCGCGCGTCGCGGCAGTCAGCGCGGCCTTGTGCCGGCCGGGCTCCTTCTGCTCGGCGATCATCGCATCGACGACGGGCTTCGGGCGCGGCAAGCTGCCGGTGTGGGTGGTGAGGATGCGATCGGTGCTGCGCTTCATGCGTTCGGCTCGTTGGTGCGGATTGCCGGCGCGGTGCGCGCGGCCTCGCAGCATTATGGGATCGGGCTTGCGCCGGGAAAAGACTGCGGATTTTGCCCTGCGAAAATCCGGCGCGAATATTGGGCGGTGGGACGCCGGCCCGTCATGCGCGGCCGGCGGCCTTACAGCGCGCGGACGCGGCGCAACAGCCAATAGGTCAAAGCCGGCGCTACGATGACGACGACGAGCGCCCACCATGTCCCGTGGTCGCTCAGCTGGAACGGCATGTCCTTGGTGTTCATGCCGAAGAACCCGGTCACCAGCGTCGCGGGCAGCAGGCACACCGACAGGATCGAGAGGGTAAAGAGCCGCCGGTTGGTGAGGTCGGTCGTCCGCGCCGCGAGTTCGTCGATCAGCAGGCGGGCGCGGTCGTGCAAGGCGTTGACTTCGCTGTCGATGGCGTCGAGCTTCTGTGCGAGATTACGCACGGCATGCGCGACCGGCGCGTTGTCGGCGGCCAGCCGCGGCTCGAGCCGGTGGAACACCGCGCGCAACTGCGCCAGCTGCCGGTGTACGCGCACCGACTGGAGGCGGACGCGGCCGATCCGGCTGCGGTCTTCGGAGGGCTCGTCGCGCAGGATGTGATCCTCGATGACGTCGAGCTCGTCACCGAGCTTCTCCGCCATGCGGCCGACCGCGTCGGCGAACTGGTCGACGATGGCGTCGAGCAGCGACAGCGCGGTGGGGAACCGTTTGCCCGCTTCGATGGCGCGGCGGTTGGTCTCGACCGAGTGCGCGGGCTTCTGCCGCGCCGTGATCATCAGACGCCCGGTCATCACGAAACGGATGGCGATGATGTCGTCGCTGTGGTCGGCGAATTCCTGATGCAGATCCGGCATGACGCCGAGTATCTCGTCGCCGAGAATGTCGAGCCGCAGGTGGCGGTCGGGTCCGGACAGCAGCTCGCGGGCCGCTTCCGACACCGGCGCGTGTTGCGCGATCCAGGCGCGGCAGCGCGTGTCGGCGAGCGCGAGATGCACCCATATCCAGCCGGCCTGGAACGAGGCGAGCGCGGCGCCGACGTCGTCGTCGGGAATGAGGGCGGCGTGGCCGTCGGGATCGAAACGATAGGCCCAGACGATGCCGGTCGGCGGATGGGCATCCGCCAGACCGGCGGCCGATGGGATGGCAGTCATGACGCGCTCCTCTCGCAAGCTTTCCTGCGAGAGGGACGCTGTCACATGACAGGCTGATGACAGCCGGTCGTCGCTCCGCTCAGCCGCGGGCGTATTTGCCGCGGCCGAAGTAGCGGTCCTTGGCGTCGTCGGTCGCGCTGTCGCGCACCGACTTCACGGTCGGAACGTACTCGATCATCTTCTTGGCGGCGGGACGCTGGGTGATTTCCTCGACCCAGCGCTTCACGTTGGGACGCTGATCGATGGTGACGCCCTGGAATTCCCAGCCGCGCAGCCACGGATAGGCGGCGATGTCGGCAATGGTGTATTCGTCGCCGGCGACGTATTTGTTGTCCGCCAACCGCTTGTCATAGAGATCGAACAGGCGGTTGACCTGGGTGCGGTAGCGCGACTGGCCGTATTCGCTGCCGGCCGGTGCGAAGCGCGAGAAGTGCACGTTCTGCCCGAACATCGGCCCGACATTCGCCATCTGCACCATCACCCACTGGATGCAATCGAAATGCTTGCGCTTGTCCGCGGGCAGGAACTTGCCGGCCTTGTCGGCGAGATACATCAGGATCGCGCCGGACTCGATGACGGTGTAGGGCTTGCCGCCGGGGCCGTCGTTGTCGACGATCGCCGGGATCTTCTGGTTCGGATTGATCTTGGTGAATTCGGGCGTGAACTGCTCGCCCTTCCACACATCGACGAATTTGAGATTGTAGGGAAGCTGGCACTCTTCCAGCATCAGGAACACCTTGAGGGCGTTCGGGCTGGTCAGCGTATAAAAATCGATCATGGCTTGCCTCGGGACTGGAACACCGCATTCGGCGGCGGCTTCGTCTATAGACGAAACGGGCGCGGAAATCCTGCCCATCGCGGTGATTTGAATGTTGCCGCCGGGGTTATCGCGTCGGCGCAGCGGCGTGGAGACGCGACGCCAGATAAACGGCGAATAAAGGCGGGATCAGCGCGGCGCCGGGGATGTGCAACTGGCCGAGGCCGACCTGCAACAGCGGCAGCCAGTAGACGAGGCGCACCAGCCATTGCCCACGGGTGTCGAGCGTTCCGGCGGCAAGCAGCGCGACGGCGGCCGTGCACAAGGCGAGCGTGTCGTAGGACAGCATGTAGGGCACCGCGGCGACCGAGCAGGCGAGGAACAGCGCGGCGGTCTCGCGCCCGCCGGCGCCGCGCCGCGCGAAGCCCAGCCAGCAGACCAGCGCGACGGCGGCGGCGGTAAAGACGAGTTGCACCGCCATCGCCGCCGCATAAGGCAGGTCGAGGCCGCGCAGGTTCATGAAGATCGTCGGGTAATAGGGCGTTGCGATGCGCTGCGGGTCCGACAGCACGATGTTCTGGACGGCCAAGCCCTGCGTGACGAAGGCAAGCCAGACATCGAACCCGAACAGCGCGGCGGTGATGCCGGCGAGCGCGAGCGTCGTCACGGCGGCTGACGCGAACACCGTCCAGCGCGCCGACGCGACGAGAAAGAACGGAAACAGCACGCCGAGCTGCGGCTTGAGCGTGAGCAGGCCGATCAGCACGCCGGCGGCGGCGGGCCTGCGATCGAGCCACGCGAAAATGCCGAGCAGCATCGCGGCGGTGATGAGTGAGCTCTGCCCGGAGATCACGCAGAAGATCACCGCAGGCGACAGCGCGACAGCGGCGAAAGCGGTGGTGTCGTCGAGTTGCCGCCGCGCGACGGCGAGGAAGAGAGCGAGGCCGGCGAGCGTCCACAGGCCGAGCGCGGGAAGATAGCCGATGAGGCCGAACGGCGCGGCGATCGGCATGACGCTCGGCGGGTAAGACCAGTTCTGACCCGGATAGCCGGCGCCGAGCAGCGCGGCGAGTTCGCGCTGATAGAGCGTGACGTCGTACCAGCGGCCCGGTTCGGGCAGCCAGGCGGCGCGGCCATACATCCAGAAATTCAGGAAGTCGCGGCCGACCACGAGCGTCGAGCCGTCGCGCGGAATCGCGTGGTTCCACTGCACGGCATGGAGATAGGCGGCGGCGGTGGCGGCAAGCGCGAAGCCGCCGAGCACGGCGAGCGCGCGCAGCGCCTCGCGGCTTGGCTTGAGTGTCGCGGTGTCGGTTGCGGAGGCCATCGCCGCGTCCGATTTGACGCGACAAGCGTTGCGATTGGGTTACGGAGCGGCCGCGTTTGCCGGCCGCCGGCCGGCCAGGGTGCGCAGACAGGCCGGACACAGGCAACCGGCCGCGGCGGCGTCGGGCATCGGCAGGCGAAAATCTTCGTCCATGCACCAGCAGGCGCCCGCCGGTGCGCAGCCGAAGACGGTGCCGCAGCGGGGGCACGCGATAGGTGGTGCTGCGCCGGCGTCGGTCATCGGTGCCGCGCGATTACCGCAAATGCTTACCGGGCGACCAGCCCGACTTGGCCAGGTGCTTTTCGCCGAAGGCGATCGGGTCTTCCTCGAGCGGGGTCGCCATCGTGTCGTTCCAGCGGTTCATGAAGCCGAACATGGCGCAGACCGCAACGATTTCGACGATCTGGCTCTCGCTCCAATGCTTCTTGAGTTCGGTGAACATCTCCTCGCTGACGGCATTGGGCACGTTGGACGCGGCAATGGCGACATCGAGCGCGGCGCGCTCGGCAGGCGAGAACAGCGGATTGGTCTGATACTCCCACACCGCCTCGATCTTCTGATCCTCGACGCCGAGCTTGTGCGCGCCCTCGGCGGTGTGCGCCATGCAGTACTGGCAGCCGGCGGCGCGGCTCGACACGTGCGAGATCAGGCGCTTGAGACCGAGCGGCACTTCGCTGTCGGGATCCCAGATCGCAGCCGACATCGCGGCATAAGCTTCGACGAGCTTGGGCTTGCGCTGCATGATGAGAATACTGTTCGGGACAAAACCCATGCGTTTGCGGGTCGCTTCGAATTTGTCCTTCAGTGCTGGTGTGTGTTCGGGCGGCAGCGGCGCAAGCCGCGGCGCCGGTCGTGCGCGTTGATCCATGATCGGTCTCCCTATTGCGGTGAGGAAACCGCACGCCGCGGCGCGGCGCAACCCGCCGCCGTTCACAACGTCGTTTGAATTTCGCTGATTGAAATCGCAGCCGCTGCGGCGGAGGGCTACGGCGAATCGCCGGCGCCGATATAGCCGACGATTTTCCAGTCATTGCCGTCCTTGATGTAGCAGATCTGGTCGTTGCCGAGCGGGGCGAGCGTGTCGGCCTGGACGTAGCCGGTCTTGCCGGACGGCGTCGCGACTTTCACGGCCGCCGCGACGGCGGCGGCGGGAGTGTCGTCGGCCAGCACGCGGACGAAATGCATGCCGAGTTTTTCGACCGGCGGCGATGTGGTCGCGGCCGCGGCGCGCACTTCGACGCCGGGATCGACCGGGTAACCCCATTCGAAGATGTCGGTCTTGGTCGCATCGAGCATTTCGCCGAACGCCTTGTGGTCGAAGGTCGGGTCGCCGGGTGCGCAAACCGCATCCTTGCGGTTTGGCGCGGCGGAGACGGTCGCGTCGTCCGCGAAGGTCGCGATCATGTCCCAGCCGGCCGCTTCCTTGTTGCCGAGTGCGAGCGCCGTATAGAGGTTGTCGATACCGGACTTCTTCTTGTCGGCGCCGTCGCCGTTCTCGCGCTCCCAGAAAAAGTTCTTGCCGACGGTGAGCTTCGCCATCGCGGCGCGGTCCCGTTTGCGCGCGGCGGCGGCGAGCTTACTGCGGAAGGATTCGAAGGCCGGATCCTTGAACGCTTCCGGCATCGACAGCATCACCGGCTTGTAGGGCGCGACCGGCGCGACTTGCTGCTGCTGTGCCGGGGCTTGCTGTTGGGCTTGTTGCTGGGCTTGCGCCGCGACCGGCCCGTATCCGGCCAAAGTCAGCAGCAGAACGCCACCCATCAAGCTGCGCATCGTCGCCTCCCGAAATCCAGAACGCCGCATGGTCCGCGGCAAAACTAGCACAATGTCAGCCGGGGAATGGGGCCACGGTGAGGCGTCAACAAGAACGCGATGAAACGCGGCAAGGAACTGCGCGAGGAAACATGGCAAAGCGCAACCCTGACAGGCAGCCTGACACAATGGCGGATTAGCGCGCGCAGACGGCCACGGCTACCATGCGCCGCGATTCCGGAGGCGTCGCCTCCATACCTCAGGCCGATCCATGCCCGCCATTCTTCCCGGTTTTCTCGCCTCGCCCTACGTCACGCCGATCCTGCTGCTGCTGTGCTCGAACGTCTTCATGACCGCGGCCTGGTACTGGCATTTGCGGTTCAAGGCGGTGCCGCTGTTCGCGGTCATTCTCATCAGCTGGGGGTTGGCGTTTTTCGAGTACTGCATGGCAGTGCCCGCCAACCGCTACGGCAGCGCGGTCTACAACGCCGCGCAGTTGAAGACGATGCAGGAGGTCATCACCTTCATCGTGTTTGCGGCTTTCTCGTATCTCTACCTGAAGGAACCGATCACGCTGAGCCAGGGCTTCGGCTTCGCGCTGATCGCGCTCGGCGCGTTCTTCGTGTTCCACAAATGGTAGAGCTTACGGCGTGCGGCTCCGGCCGGTGTCGGGGCGCGTCATGTGCCACAGCGCGACGACAACCGGCACGCCGAGCAGCGCCCAGCCTGCCGCGTCATAAAGGTCGTCGCCGACCAGCGCGATCACCAGCCCGGCGGTGCTGACGACGCCGAGCAGCAGAGGCACCCCGAAGATTTCCTTGAGCGTCCGCCGCCGGCTCCTGGTCGGCTGCGTCATGTGGCGGCCGCCTCTGCTTGCGCCACCCGCAGGGCGGCGCGGGTGCGCCGCCGCCGCACCACCCACAGATAGACGCCGCTGCCGAGCACCACGATGGTGGCGATATCGAGCAGCGCCCAGACGATCTTGAGCGGCATGCCGCCGTAATCGCCGAAATGCAGCGGCTGCGACAACAGCAGCGTGGTGACGTACCACGGCAAGGCGCGGGTGTCGGTGAAGGAGCCGTCGCGGGCGTCGACCAGCACAGGCTGCAACAGCCGCGAGGTGACCGGCGTGTTGCCGTGCAGGAAGATCGCGTAATGGGTCCGGCTGGTGAAGGCCGTGCCGGGATAAGCGATGAACAGCGGCGTCATGTGCGGCAGCTTCGCCCGCGCGGTGTCGGTCGCCTGTTGCACCGACACCATGCGGGCCGGGATCGGCTGATCCTTGAACGGGCCGACCATTTCGGTGAGCTGGTCGAACTGCCAGAGCTTCAGGACGAGATCGGCCCAGGTGTTGATGACACCGGTGAAGCCGACTACCACCGCCCAGACGATGGTGACCGCGCCGAGCAGATTGTGCAGGTCGAGCCAGCGGATCAGCCGCGTGCGTTTCGTTCGCACGGTGCCGAAGTCGAGCTTGCGCATCGACGGCGCGTACAGCACCACGCCGGAGACGATCGCCGCGCAGAACAGGATGCCCATCAGGCCGAGAAACAGCTTGCCGGGCAGGCCGGCGAACATGTCGGTGTGCAGCTTCAGCATGATGTACATGAAGCCGCTCTCGAAGTCCGGCGTATCGAGATAGGCAGCGGTGTGGGCGTCGACACGAACAAATTTATTCTGGTCGGAAGGCCCATCCTGCTTTTCGGCGACGCTCAGGAAAATGACGTTCGGGTCGTCGCGGTCCCAGATCAGGAAGTGCAGGAACTTGCCCGGCGCCCTGGCCATGCCGTTGGCGACCACCTTGTCGAGGTCCGCCTTCGGCGTGCCCTCCGCCACCGTCGCCGCCGGCACATGGTCGCTCAACAGGTCGTCCAGCTCATGATGGAAGATGAGCGGCAGCCCGGTCACGCACAGCAGCAGCAGGAAGACGGTACACACCAGGCTCGACCAGGTGTGCACCCATGACCAGCGGCGAAGGGCTTTGGCTGTCATTTTTCGCGTCCCGGCTTCCCGATTGCCTTATTGCACCGTCTTGCCGGACGGCTGCCAGGCATATTTCAGCGTCAGCATAACGGTGCGCCCCTGTCCGTAGGCACAATAAGCGAGGCCGCCGAAGCAGTTCGTCACATAGGTCTTGTCGAACAGGTTGCTGGCGTTGAGCTGCGCCTTCCAGCCCTTCATGTCGGGGCGGAGATAGCCGAAGTCGTAGCTGACCATCGCATCGACCAGCGTGTAGGGATCGACTTCGATCGTGTTGGTGCCGTTGCCGTAGAGCTTGCCGACGTAACGCACGCCGGCGCCGACGCCGAGGCCGGCAAGCGAGCCGCCCAACCAGTCGTATTTGGCCCAGAGGGCGGCCTGGCTGAGCGCGACATTCGGCACATACTTGCCGACGGTGCCACTGTTGCTCTGCGTGACGCGCGGATCGATGTTGCCGTAGCTGGCGATGATCGAAAGTTCGCGGGTGAGGTTGCCGCGCGCCTCGAATTCGAAGCCCGTCACACGCACCTCGCCGGTCTGCACGCTGAACAACGGATTGACCGGATCGGTCGTCAGCACGTTCTGCTGGGTGAAGTCGAAATAGCCGGCTGTCAGCAGGAGGTTCATGCCGTTCGGCTGATACTTCACGCCGGCCTCCCAGCCTTCGCCTTCGGTCGGCTTGAACGGCTCGCCGAGACGGCTCGCGCCGCTGACCGGCATGAAGGAGGTGGAATAGTTGGCGTAAGGCGACAGGCCGAAATCGAACAGATAGTTCACGCCGACGCGGCCGGTGAAGGCGCTGTCGTCGGAGTGATAGGTGCCGGCCGTCGGGTAGATCGCAAAGCTCTTCAGGTCGTTCTTGGCCCGGTCCTGCCGGCCCGTCAGCGAGACGGTGAAGCGATCGACTTTGATCTGGTCCTGGACATAGACGCCGAGCTGCCTCTGCTCGGCGTCGGTCCGGATGAAAGGCGAAAGCGAGTCGAAGGACGGGATCGCGGCGCCGTAGACCGGATTGAAGACGTCGATCGCCGCGATGCCGGCCGTGCGATAATCGGAAGCGCCCTTCATGTACAGATAGTCCGAGCCGAACAGCAGCTTGTGCTTCAGGGGACCGGTGACGAAGTCGGCCTGCAACTGATTGTCGAGGGCGACGTTGTGCGTGCTCGACAGCACATAGTTCATCGAGCGGTTCAGCGAGCGCAGATCGGCCTGCAGTCCCTCGCTGCGGAACGCGGTCGTGTTGGTGCTGATTTTGGTGTAGCGGAAGTTCTGGCGGAACTGGAACACGCTGTTGAGGCGGTGCTCGAAGGCGTAACCGAACATCGCCTGCTCGTCGTGAACCTTGTCGACACCCGGCTCGCCGAGATAGCGGCTGTACGGAATCTTTCCGTTCGGGTTGGGAAGCAGCGTGCCCTGGCCGGGGACGTATTGCTGATACCCGTTGTTGTCGATCTGGTGATAGCTGCTCAGGAACGTGAGCGAGGTGTCGAGCGTCGGACGCCAGGTGAAGCTCGGCGCGATGAACAGCTTGTTGTCCTGCTGGTAATCGATCTGCGAGTTGGCGTCGCGGGCGAGGCCGACCAGCCGGTACATGAACTGCCCGTTCTTGTCGGCCGGGCCGCCGATGTCGAAGGCGCCCTGAAAGCGGTCGAAGGAGCCGTACTGGCCCTCGAATTCGTAATGCGGCGTATCCTTCGGCCGCTTGCTCACCATGTTGATGAAGCCGCCGGGATTGGTCTGGCCGTAAAGGCCGGACGAGGGGCCTTTCAGCACTTCGATGCGTTCGAGATTGTAGGGCTCGATGCGCGGCGCGGCCCACTGCGTGCCGGGATCGACCGGTAGCTTCAGCCCGTCGAGAAACTGCTCGGCGAGGAAGCCGCGTACATAGACGGGATCGAATCTCGAATTGGAGCTGTAGGCGTCGAGCGAGACGCCCGGCGTGTAACGCAGCGCCTGCGGCATCGACTGCGCCTGCTGGTCCTGGATCTGGTCCTTCGGCACCACCGAGATCGATTGCGGGGTTTCGAGCAGCGGCGTGTCGGTTTTGGTGGAGGTGACGCTCTGCCTGGCCTGATAGCCCTCGACCGGACCGGTGCCGCTTTCCGCGACGCTCTGGACATCGATGGTCGGCAGCGTGGTGGAAGTGGACTGGGCCTGTGCCGCGGTCGCGATGGCGACGACGCCGAAGACCTGCATCAGAGACTTTGCCGCGCCGCCTGCAAGACGCGACCGATACCGAACCAAACCGAAATGACTGAACACGCTCGACCCCCGAATGAAATACCTTCGGGGCCAATACCAGAGCGATCCCTGATCAAGAAGAAAAACTTAACAATTTCAAATGATTATAGGGAGGTAGATTTTAATTGTTCTCAACTGAAAACAGTCGCTATGGCGATGAAATCCGTGACGGAATCCGCGCGCGCCATCACCGGTAAGGTGTGCGCCGAAAGCGATCGAAAGTCGCCGCTGCGATTTGTCACGCCATGATGCACGGCGGACACATGCCGCGCGCGTGACCGCATCAGCTTTTCTGATGCGCGCGGCGTTCCGTGTTGCTTATTTCACCGGCACGACACGCAGGATGCGGCCGTCGCTCGAGTCGGTGGCGAGATAGAGCGCGCCGTCCGGCCCCTGCCGCACGTCGCGGATGCGCTCGTCGAGCTTTTCCAGCAGGCGCTCTTCCTTCGCCACCTTGTCGCCGTCGAGTTCGAGCCGCACCAGCATGTGCGAGACGAGACCGCCGACGAACAGGTTGCCTTTCCACTTCGGGAACAGCGTGCCGGTGTAGAACGCCATGCCGGACGGCGCGATCGAGGGTACCCAGTAATAGATCGGCTGCTCCATGCCGTCCTTGTGCGTGCCTTCGTGGATTTTTGCGCCGTTATAGTCGATGCCGTAGCCGATCACCGGCCAGCCGTAGTTCTTGCCGGCCTGCGGAATGTTGATCTCGTCGCCGCCGCGCGGGCCGTGCTCGATTTCCCAATACTGTCCGGTGGCGGGATTGATCGCGGCGGCCTGCGGGTTGCGGTGTCCGTAGGACCAGATCTCCGGCCGTGCGCCGATCTTGCCGAGAAAGGGGTTGTCCTTCGGCACCGCGCCGTCGGGTCCGATGCGCACGACCTTGCCGAGATGGTTCGACAGGTTCTGCGCCTCGTCGCGCGTCGAGAAATGCTCGCCCATCGCCAGCAGCAGATTGTTGTCCGGCATCTGCACGATGCGGCAGCCGTAGTGATTGCCGGTCGAGGCGGGGCCAAGCTGGCGGAAGATCACCTTGACGTTGGCGAGACCGGCCGCATCGAGCGTGGCGCGCGCGAGCGCGGTGCGACCGCCGCCCTCGAACGGCTCGGCGAAGCAGAAGTAGATCGTCTTGCTGGTCGCGAAGTTGCGGTCGAGCGCGACATCCAGCATGCCGCCCTGGCCGCGCGCGAACACCGTCGGCACGCCGGCCAGCGGCGGCTGCAAGGCGCCGTCTTTTGTCACGACGCGAATCCGGCCCGGCCGCTCGGTCACCAACATGCCGCCGTCCGGCAGGAACGCGATCGACCACGGATGATCGAGGCCCTTGGCAAAGGTCTCCACCTTGATGCGGCCGTGCTGGGTGCGGAACACCTGCGCCGAGGCCGGCCATGCGACAAGCATTGCCAAAAGAATGAAAAGCGCCGCAGCGGGTGCTGTGACGGTGCGCATGGACATCTCCGCCGGTTGGATCGCTACTTTGCGCGATAACACCGGCGGGCGAAAGTCCGCATCGATAATATTTTATTGATCAGCCGCGCGCGCTCAGCGGCTGCGTGACGGTCGCCAGCGATCGCTCCGCGACGGGCCCGGTGGCGTGACCGCTTTCCACGCGGCCAAAGCTCATCGCCGTGGCGGCGACGACGATGCAGATCGCCAGCATCATCCCGGTCACCAGCGCGGTAAGCGCGGCGTTGGGGCGCGGCGGCACGAGTTGCGGCGTGCTGCCGAAGCCGTGGTCCGCGGCGGCGTCCTCGATGTCGTCGTCCGAACGAATCAGTTGTTCCATGCCGCAATCATCGCGCGCGAAGCGGGCGTGGCCCCGGCAGGATTTGGGCGGCGCGATTGAGGAACCTTGGCGGTTTTGTGAATCCGGTTAATGCAACCTTAAAGCGCGGCGTCGAGCGCTTCCGGCGCCGCCATCATCGCGACGTGGCCGGGCTGGGCGCCGACGCGGGCGAGCCAGGCCCGCACGGCGGGATAGGGCGTCAGGTCGAAGTCGCACTGACCGGCGACATGCGTGTAGGCGTAAAGCGCGATGTCGGCGATGGTGTAGCGGCCGGCGGCGAACCAGTCGTTCGCGGCGAGGTGCTTCTCCATCACGCCGAGCGCGGCGTGGCCCTGTTCCATCCAGTCCTCGATGGCGTGCTGCTGCAATTCGCGGCCGCCGCGGATCAGCGCCAGCCAGAAATAGGCGGCGCCGATATTCGGCTCGAGACTGTGCTGTTCGAAGAACATCCATTGCAGCGCCTCGGCGCGCTCGATCTTGTCGTCTGGCGCGAGCTGCGTGCCGGCGGCGAGGTACCAGAGAATGGCGTTCGATTCGGCGAGGTAGCGGCCGGGCGCGACCTCCAGCAGCGGTACCCGGCCGCTCGGGTTCTTGGCGAGGAAATCGGGTGTGCGGCTCTCGCCCTTGAGGATGTCGATCTCGACCCGGTTGTGCGGAATGTCGAGCTGGGCCAGCACCAGGCGAGCCTTGTAGCTGTTGCCGGAGCGCTGCATCGAATAGAGC
Source organism: Pseudolabrys sp. (assembly GCF_050250095.1). Taxonomy (NCBI): domain Bacteria; kingdom Pseudomonadati; phylum Pseudomonadota; class Alphaproteobacteria; order Hyphomicrobiales; family Xanthobacteraceae; genus Pseudolabrys; species Pseudolabrys sp. The sequence goes on from NZ_JBFWPH010000004.1 coordinate 258,804, forward strand.
GTGTACATCGTCGGTCTCTTCACGTCGTCGCGACGGACGCGGACTTGAGGGATCATTATGGCGGGGCCAAGTCCGGCAAGCAAAGTCGGCCAAGCAAATCGGCATGCGAAGCGCGATGCCGCCGCCGGCGGGCCTCGAAGCAGGGGCATGCTGCGGATCGGGAAATCCGGGCGATTTTATTCCGCGGCGACGCGGCGCGCACGGGCAAAGTCGCGCAAGGCGTCGTCGTCGGTCGGCACCAGCGGCGTGAAATCGCGATGGGCGATCCACTCGGCCCGCGTGAATTTCGTGATGTGGTTGGAAACCGCGCACAGCGTCAGATAGACGATCTTGCGCGGGTAGGGCGTGATGTTCGGCGGCGAGGCGTGGACGAGGTTGCCGTGGAACATCAGCACCGAGCCGGGCTTGCCGGTCGGCGCGACGATGCCGACGCCGCCATTGGCGGCTTCCGCCTCGCGCGCGAGGTTGGTCACGGTGTCCTTGTCAAGCGTCCACAGCGGGTATGACGTCGTCAGCTTGTCGTGGCCGGCCTGCAACACGCCCTGCCGGTGACTGTTCGGGATCAGCAGCAGCGGGCCGTTGATCGGCATCACCTCGTCGAGAAACACCGCGATGTTCATCGCGCGCGGCTCGGGCATGCCGTCGTCGCGCGCCCATGTGCCGTAATCCTGATGCCATTGCCAGACGTCGCCCTCGAAAGCGGCCTTGGCGTTGAGCTTGAACTGGTGGACGTAAACGTCTTCGCCGAACAGTTGCCGCAGCGGCTCGACAAGGCGCGGGCTGCGCGACAAGAGGCCGAACACCTCGCTGAAGGTATGCGCGGCGAAGGCGGTGCGCGGCGCGCCGGTCTTTTCGCGCCAGACTTCCTGACGGTCGAGCTTGAGGATGCTGTCGGCTTCCGCGCGCAACAGCGCGATCTCGTCCTCGGAGAAGCAGTCGGGGAAGAAGCAATAGCCCTGTTCGTCGAAAGCCTTGAGCTGCTCGCTGGAAAGCTTCATGGCGCGCTCCCTTGGAAACCGGGTTGCGGCCGTTCGCCGGCTCTTGTGCCGCTATTTTACGCCGCCGGTGGCGAAACGCCACCGTTCCGCAGGGCCGGTTTCCACGCTGGCGCGGTGCAGCAAAAGGGCGAAGGCGGCCAGCATCAGCGGCGCGGCAAGCGGGATCAGGGTTGCTTCCGCGAGCGAGCGCGCAACGAGCGGCATGAACCAGAGCGCGGCGAGCAGCGTCTTCTGCCACGGCGCGAAGCCGCGTTCGAAACCGTCGACGGCGAGGAAGGCGAGCGCCGGGGCGAGCAGCATCAGGTCGTAGTCGAGGCTGTAGGGCGTCGCGAGCAGGGTGCCGATCATCAGCGCGGCGGCCTTGAGCGCGAAGGGCGCCGCCGAGCGCCACAGCCATGCCAGCGATACCGCGACGGCGAGGCTGACGGCGCCCTGCACCGCATAGGCGAGCGGCACGCCGCCGCTCCACATCCGCACCCAGGAGAACACGCTCTGGATCTTGTGCCAGCCGGTGCCGCCCTGTTCGAGCACCACCTCGCGGGTGAATTTGCTTGAGGCCAGGAAGGCGCTCCACACCTCGACGCCGAAGGCGAGCGTCACCGCGAGCGTCATCAGCGCCACGGTCGCGGCGGCGGCGGCGAAGACGCGCCAGCGTCCGCTCGCGGCGAGCACCAGCGGGACGAGCAGGCCGAACTGCGGCTTGTAGGCGAGCAGGCCGATCAGGATGCCGGCGAGGATCGGACGGCGGTCGAGCTGCAGCAGCGCGCCACCCATCAAGGCGGCGGTGAGAAAGCCGTTGTGGCCCTGGCCGAGATTGATGACGACGGCGGGAAAGGCGACGGCGAGCAGGAGCCAGAGCGGCTCGGCGCGGCCGGCCACGCCGCGCATCGCCCAGAGATAAAGGCCGAGCGTCGAGGCTTGCCACACCAGCAGCGCCAGCCAGTACGGCATGGTGGCGAGCAGCGCGGCAAGGCCGAGGAAGAACGGCGGGTAGTGCCAGCCGTAGAACTGGGTCGCCGGCCCGAAGATCGCCTGCTCGCGCGCGAACTGGCGGGCGGGATCGAACGGGGCGGCGGCCTTGCCGTCCAGCACATAGGTGCCGGCGGCGTAGACATTGGAGAAGTCGGTGCCGAGCGGCCGGCCCTGATGATCGTTCAGCCCGTCCGAGGTGGCGGCGAGCCAGACGAGGCCGGCCAGCGAGGCGATCAGCACGGCCGCCGCAACGAGGCGCACCCGCTCGCGGGTCAGCCAGCGTCCGGTGCGCAGAGCGTCGATCAAGGCGGCCATGCCGGGTGTCTAGCAGGGCCGTGTTTAAGGAGGGGTTAGGCCATCAACAGCCTTGATAAAACGATCATTTTTTGCGGCTTGCGGCGGCGCAAAACCGCCATTACCAAAGCCCCGCCCGGCCGCGGATGCGCCCGGCAGCCCGGATCTCTGGAGACACCAATGGCCTTCCTCGCCGACCACCTCAAGCGCATCAAGCCGTCGCCGACCATCGCGGTGACGGATAAAGCGCGCGCGCTGAAGGCGGCGGGACGCAACGTCATCGGCCTCGGCGCCGGCGAGCCGGACTTCGACACGCCGGAGAACATCAAGGAAGCCGCGATCAAGGCGATCCGCACCGGCAAGGCGTCGAAGTACACGCAGGTCGACGGCATGGCGGAATTGAAGGAAGCCGTCGTCGCGAAGTTCAAGCGCGAGAACGGCCTCACTTACAAGCCGTCGCAGATCACGGTCGGCGCCGGCGGCAAGCAGGTGCTCTACAACGCCTTCATGGCGACGATGAACCCCGGCGACGAGGTCATCATCCCGGCGCCGTACTGGGTGAGCTATCCCGACATGGTGCTGCTCGCGGGCGGCACGCCGGTGCCGGTCGTCGCCGGCATGGAGCAGGGCTTCAAGGTGACGGCCGCCGCGCTCGAAAAGGCGATCACGCCGAAGACCAAGTGGTTCCTCCTGAACTCACCGTCGAACCCGACCGGCGCGGCCTACACGCAGGCGGAACTCAAGGCGCTGACCGACGTGCTGATGAAGCACAGCCATGTCCACGTCATGACCGACGACATGTACGAGCACCTTGTCTATGACGACTTCAAGTTCTTCACGCCGGCGCAGGTCGAGCCGGCGCTGTACGAGCGCACGCTGACGATCAACGGCACCTCGAAGGCTTATTGCATGACCGGCTGGCGCATCGGCTATGCCGGCGGGCCGGAGCCGCTCATCAAGGCGATGGCGATGATCCAGTCGCAGTCCACGACCAACCCGGCGGCGGCCTCGCAGTGGGCGGCGGTCGAGGCGCTGAACGGTCCGCAGGATTTCATCGCGAAGCACAACACGATCTTCAAGGAGCGCCGCGATCTCGTGGTGTCGATGCTCAACCAGGCGAACGGCATCAAGTGCCCGATGCCGGAGGGCGCGTTCTACGTCTATCCGTCCTGCGAAGGCACGATCGGCAAGACGACGGCGAGCGGCAAAAAACTCGCGACCGACGAGGATTTCGTCACCGAGCTTCTCGAAGCCGAGGGCGTCGCGGTGGTGCATGGCTCGGCCTTCGGCCTTGGCCCTGCCTTCCGCATTTCCTATGCGACCAAGCAGGAAGATCTCGAAGAAGCCTGCCGCCGCATCCAGCGTTTCTGCGGCAATTTGAAGTAACGCCGCCGGCTCGCTGCCGGATATCCGACACAAACACGCGCTAGATCATCGTCAGGCGCATCACGCTTCTCCGGTCTTCATCGGGAGGCGCGCGGATGCTTGCGCATTCGTGCGCGCCGATCCGTTCCCATCATTCACATTGAAACGTCAGGAGTGACTCCATGACCAAAGCAGCCATTGGATTTTCCGCCATTGCCGTTGCCGCCGCCTTGTTGAGCGCCGCGCCGGTGCAGGCGCAGGCCGCCGGAAAAGTCGGCACGCTGGATTGCGATATCTCCGGCGGCGTCGGCCTCATCATCGGCTCGCAGAAGGGGATGACCTGCCGCTTCCTGCCTTCGGCCGGCGGGCCGGGCGAAATCTATACCGGCACGATCACCAAATTCGGCCTCGATATCGGCGGCACCGTCGGCGGCAAGATGGTCTGGACCGTGGTTGCGCCGGGCTCGCCGGTGCCGGGCGCGCTCGCCGGCAGCTATGGCGGCGCCACCGCCGAGGCGACCGTCGCCGCGGGTCTCGGGGCGAACGTGCTGGTCGGCGGCTCGAGCCGCACCGTCGCGTTGCAGCCGCTCTCCATTCAGGGGCAGGGCGGTCTCAACCTCGCCGTCGGCGTGTCGCAGTTGACGCTGCGTCCGCTGTAGCACCGGAACGACGTGTTTCATGTGCGGCGGCTGGGCCTCGGGCGCGGCCGCCGCTTTCCTGCCGGCCGCCGCGCGAATCGGGGCCGGATGACATAAGCTGGCCGGGATGATTCTCCGCAGCTTCGTTTTCGCCTGCATGCTGGCGCTGCCGGCTCTGTCGCCAAGGCCCACCGCCGCGCAGGAGCCTGCGGCCGACCGCATCCTCGTCGGCACGCAGCTCTCCGCCTCGAACGCCGCGCTGTTCGTCGCGATGGGCAAGAAATATTTCGAGGACGAGCGCCTCAATGTCGAGGTGCGCAGCTTCGCCTCCAACGACGAACTGCTGAAGGTGCTGGCGGAAGGCCGCGTCGATTTCGCGACGCTCGAGTTTTCCGCTGCGGCTTTCACGGCCGCCGGCAAGGGCACGATCAAGGCGATCGCGGCGCAGGCGCGCGAGCACAAGGACTTCGAAGGCAACGAGGTGGTCGCCTCGATCCGCGCCTATGGCCGCGGCCTGCACAAGATGAAGGATCTCGCCGGGCGCACGGTGGCGCTGACGCATCTCGGCTCGCCCTACCACTATCAACTCGGGCAGATCGCCAAGGCGGGGCAGTTCGATCTCGACAAGGTGACGATCAAGCAGTTGCGGACGCTCGAGGAGGTGTCCGAGGCGATCAACAACGACCGCGCCGACGCCGCGGTGCTGCCGGTGCATTACGCGCGCGCCCTGCTGATGGCGAGCCAGGCGCGGCTGATCGGCTGGTGCTCCGAGGTCGATCAGCCGCAACTCGGCGCGCTGTTCGCGTCGAGCAAGACGATCGCGTCGAAGCGGCCGATGATCGAGAAATTCCTCAACGCCTATCGCCGCGGCGCGGCGGAATTCACCGGCGCGATGATGCGGCGCGACCGTTTCGCCAAGCGCATCTTCGACGCGCGTTCGCGCGGCATTGCCACGATGGTCGGGCGTTACGTCTATTCGCATCTGCCGGCCGACCGCGCCATGATCGCAATCGAGACGACTGCTTATTATGTCGACCCCCAAGCCAGGCTCGATGTCGGCGATGTCGCGCGCCAGGTCGAATGGCTCAAGGCGCAGGGCCTCGTCGGCGCGGATGTCGATCCGAAGGCGATCGTCGATACGAGCTTCACGAATTAGATCGGCGCAGTCGTAGACCGCTCACCCCCGCGAAAGCGGGGGTCCGAACAAAATTGTTTGACGCTCAAATGGATTCCCGCTTGCGCGGGAATGAGCGGAGTTTAGTGCAGCCGGATCACACTTTAGCCCCGTTCCGCGACGAGTTTCGATCACGTCTTATATCGCCCCTTGCCAGTGCGGCGGATGCCTGAGACGATATCGAGACGGGCCGGGTGACAGGTCCTTCACTCCCCCGGCCGCGAGGGAGGCAGGTATGGCCCAAAACGGCGCCAAAGGCTCCTTGGGTCCCCGGTGCATTGCACTCGTGGGGCCGTTTCAGAGCGGCAAGACCACACTTCTCGAAGCGATCCTGGCGCGCACCGGCGCGATCCCGCGGCAGGGCTCGGTCGATGCCGGCACGTCGGTCGGCGACGCCGGCAAGGAAGCGCGCCACCACAAGATGAGCGTCGAGCTGACCGCGGCGACCGCCGATTTCATGGGCGACAGCTACACCTTTCTCGATTGCCCCGGCTCCATCGAATTCATGCACGACATGCGCGCGGCGCTGCCGCTGGTCGATGCCGCGGTCGTCGTCTGCGAACTGGACGACAAGAAGACCGCGCAGCTGCAACTGATCCTGCGCGAACTCGAAGAGCAGAACATTCCGCGTATCCTGTTCGTCAACAAGATCGACAAGGCGAGCCAGTCGGTGCACGACGCGCTGTCCCTGCTGCAACCGGCCTCGCGCACGAAGCTGCTGGCGCGGCAACTGCCGAGCTTCTCCGGCGAGATCATCACCGGTTTCGTCGATCTCGCGCTGGAGCGCGCCTTTGTTTACAAGGAGAGCGCGCCCTCCGAGGTCATCGACATCGCCGACACCGAGCGCGACCGCGAAAAGGCGGCGCGTTTCGCGATGCTCGAGGCGCTCGCCGACCACGACGACGACCTGATGACGCAACTGCTCGAGGACATCGAGCCGCCGCGCGACAAGGTGTTCGACGACCTGTCGAAGGACATGCGCGACGGGCAGGTGGTGCCGGTGCTGATGGGCGTCGCGACGCGCACCAACGGCGTGCTGCGGCTGCTGAAGGCGCTGCGCCACGAGACGCCGGGCATCGCCGCGACCGCCAAGCGCCTCGGCGTCAACGGCAAGGCCGAGGCGGTGGCCGGCGTCATCAAGACCTGCCACACCACGCATGGCGGCAAGCTGTCGATTGCGCGCATGCTGGCGGGCCAGGCCGGCGACGGCACGGTGTTCAACACGCCGGAGCAGGAAGCGGGCCGCGTCTCCGGCGTGTTCAAGCTGCTCGGCAGCCAGATCGAAAAGCGCGGGCCCGCGCAGGCCGGCGAGACGGTGGCGTTCGGCAAGCTCGATCATGCAAGGACCGGCGACACGCTGTCGGCCGGCAAGACGCCGCACGCCGCGGTCGTCGACATCGCCGCCTATCCGCCGGTGCTGGCGGTCGCGGTCGCGGCGCGCGAGCGCAAGGACGACGTCAAGCTCGGCATCGCGCTCAACAAGCTGACCGACGAGGACCCCTCGCTCAGCGTCGTCCACAACGCGGATATTTCCGAAGTGGTGATGTGGGGGCAGGGCGAGATGCACCTGCGGGTCGCCGGCGAGCGGCTGTCCGAACGCTACGGCGTCGGCGCGGTGACGCATCCGCCGACCGTCGGCTACCGCGAGACGATCCGCAAGCCGGTAACGCAGCGCGGCCGGCACAAGAAACAGTCCGGCGGCCACGGCCAGTTCGGCGACGTGGTGCTGGAGATCAAGCCGCTGCCGCGCGGTTCGGGCTTCGTGTTCGAGGACCGCATCACCGGCGGCGTGGTGCCGCGCAATTACATTCCGTCGGTGGAAGAGGGCGTCGCCGACGCGCTCAAGCACGGCCCGCTCGGCTTCCCGGTGGTGGACCTGCAGGTGGCGCTGACCGACGGCAGCTATCACACGGTCGATTCCTCCGACATGGCGTTCCGCACCGCCGGACGCATCGGCATCGTCGAGGGGCTGCCTCAGTGCCAGCCGGTGCTGCTGGAGCCGATCCATCTCGTCGAGATCGTCTGCCCGAGCGAGGCGACCGCGAAGATCAACGCCATCTTGTCCGGGCGGCGCGGGCAGATCCTCGGCTTCGACACCCGCGAAGGCTGGCCGGGCTGGGACTGCGTGCGGGCGCAGATGCCGGAGGCCGAGATCGGCGACCTCATCATCGAATTGCGCTCGGCGACCGCCGGCGTCGGCTCGTTCTCCTTCAAGTTCGACCACATGGCGGAATTGATCGGCCGTACCGCCGACCAGATCGTCGCGGCGCGGCGGGCGGCGGAGTAATCGGCGCCGCGCGGGGTTGATACAAGTGTGCAATCCCGCAAGCGTGATTTGCCTGTGAGGGGCACGGATCGTACCCCTTTGTCACGCGCACGATTCCGCCAGAAGGACATGCCTGATGAACGTCATCCACCGCCGCGGCTGGAACATGCCCGAAAGCCAGGCGACCCCTGAGCATCTGTTTTTCAACCGGAGAGATTTTTTAATCGGCGGCGCAACTGCGATAGCAGCGAGTTCCTTCGCCGCCCCCGCATCGGCGCAGCGCGTCGCCGACGCCAAGGATCCGACCGCCGATCTCTATCCGGCCAAGCGCAATGAGATGTTCACGCTCGACCGTCCGGTGACCGACGAAAAGCTGAACGGCAACTTCAACAATTTCTACGAATTCGGCATGCAGAAGACTATCGCCGAGGCCGCGCAGGCGCTGCCGATCCGCCCGTGGACGGTGAAGATCGACGGCATGGTCGAGAAGGAGCAGACGCTCGACATCGATACGCTGATCCGCAAGGTCGGCATCGAGGAACGGCTCTATCGCCACCGCTGCGTCGAGGCGTGGTCGATGGCGGTGCCGTGGTCGGGCTTCCCGATGGCGAAGCTCGTCGCGATGGCGAAGCCGCTCGGCTCGGCGAAATATGTCCGCATGGAAACCTTCATGAACCCGAAGGTCGCCGGCGAGCAGCGCAAGACCTGGTATCCGTGGCCCTATGTCGAGGGGCTGACGATGGCGGAAGCCGGCAACGACCTGACGTTCCTCGTCACCGGCGCCTACGGTCATCCGCTGCCGAAGCAGCATGGCGCGCCGTTGCGGCTGGCAACGCCGTGGAAGTACGGCTTCAAGCACATCAAGTCGATCGTGCGTTTCACTTTCACCGACAAGCGGCCGGTCGGCTACTGGGAGATGTTGCAGTCGTCCGAATACGGCTTCTGGGCCAACGTGAACCCAGAGGTGCCGCACCCGCGCTGGAGCCAGGCGAGCGAGGAAGTGATCGGCACCGGTGAGCGGCGGCCGACGCTGCTGTTCAACGGCTACGGCGCGCAGGTCGCGGATCTCTACAAGGGCCTGGAAAAGACCGAGCGGCTCTGGGCTTGAGCGTTTCGACGTCTTCCGTTTTCGTCCGCCACTTCCTATCTGCAAAGCAACCTGTCCTTCCGGGAGGCTGCCTTGCTCCGTCTGTTTGCCATTCTCGCCGCCGTGGTCCTGCTGGTTCCAATGCTCGCGGCTTCGCCCGCACGCGCGGCGGAGGAGCCCGACCTGATCTTCAAGAAATCGACGGTGTTCAAATGGCTGACGCCGAACGACAAGCTCGCCACCTACGGGCTCGACGATCCGGAGGTGGAGGGCGTCGCCTGTCACTTCACGGTGCCGGAGAAGGGCGGCTTCAAGGGCTGGATCGGCGTCGCCGAAGAGGTGTCCGACATTTCGCTGTCGTGTCGGCAGATCGGACCGATCAAGTTCAAGAAGAAATTCGGGCAGGGCGAGGATGTGTTCCGCCAGCGCCGCTCGCTGTTCTTCAAGAAGATGCAGATCGTGCGCGGCTGCGACGTGAAGCGCAACGTGCTGGTCTACATGGTCTATAGCGACCGCATCATCGAGGGCTCGCCGAAGAACTCGACCTCGTCGGTGCCGATCATGCCGTGGGGCCAGCAGGCCGACGTCGCCAAATGCGGCGATTGGGTGGAAAAATAGCCTCGCCGCCGCAATACACGACCGGCGCGGATAACCGCGCCGCAATGCACAAACGGCGCGGGTCGCCGCGCCGTAGCGCAAAAGAAACCAAGCAAGAAAATGTGAGCGCCCGCCGACTCGGCGGGCGTGCTAGGCTGGGCGCAGTCGTGGCTCATGGGGCAACAATCCGAGGGCCGGCGAACGCAGGCACTTCGATTGTCCTTGCGCCATTGGGCCACCCAACGCTGAAAGCGAAGGGAGACCGCTCATGGCTCATTCCCATCTTCTGCTCGGCATCGGCACCGCGCCCGCGCATATCGACGTGCGCCGCATCGGCTTCGCCGATCTCAAGGATGCGTTGTCGAAGGGCTTCGACGACTTCATGGCGATGCCGACGCACGCCATGTTCCTGTGCGTCATTTATCCGGTGCTCGGCTTCGTGCTCGCGCGGCTCGCTTTCGGCTATCCGGTGTTCGAGCTGATCTACCCGATCGCGGCCGGCTTCGCGCTGGTCGGGCCGGTCGCGGCGCTCGGACTTTACGAGATGAGCCGGCGGCGCGAGGCGGGCCTGCCGGTGTCGGTCGCCAACGCCTTCGACGTCGTGCAGTCGTCGTCGATCGGCGCGATCCTGACGCTGGCGTTCATGCTGTTCGCGGTGTTCGGCCTCTGGCTCGCCGTCGCGCATGCGATCTATATCGCCCATTTCGGCTATGCGCAGCCGGCGACGATCGAAGGTTTCATCGTCGACCTGTTCGCCACCAAGGCCGGCTGGTCGATGATCGTGATCGGGAACGCGGTCGGCTTCTGCTTCGCGGTGGTGGCGCTCACGCTCGGCGTGGTGTCGTTTCCGCTGCTGCTCGACCGCGACGTCGGCGCCGCGGTCGCGCTGTCGACCTCGATCCGCGCGGTCGCCGCCAATCCGGTGGTGATGGCGGCGTGGGGCTTCATCGTCGCGGCGCTGCTGCTGATGGGCTCGCTGCCCTTCTTTCTCGGGCTGACGGTGGTGATGCCGGTGCTCGGCCATGCGACATGGCATCTCTATCGCAAGCTGGTCGATCCGGTCGGAAGCCCGCGTCCGGAACACCGGCCGCCGCCGAAGGAACGGCGCTACGCCGCCGATTTTCCGGTCAACCTGATCCGCTGGCGGTAGAGAGACGCCCCGCACGTTGTCGGCATCGTGAAAGCGGCGCGCTGCAAGGCGCGCCGCATTCGCGCGCCCGGTTGACAAACCCGAAGCCGGAATTTTAGGTTTAAAGTAATTGAACGGCTGACATCAGCCGGAATGGATAACCCATGTCCGAGCGTGCTATTGGCGAGCGTGCCATTGCATTGTCCGATGTCCGGCTGCAGCTCGGCGGCGTGGCGATCTACGACAATCTGAGTTTCGACGTCGGCAGCGGCGAATTCGTCTGCCTGCTCGGCCCCTCCGGCTGCGGCAAGTCGACGGCGCTGCGGCTGATCGGCGATCTCATTCCGGTGAACGAGGGCACGGTGACGGTCGAGGGCCGCACGCCCGGCGAGAGCTGGGAGCGCCTTGCCTATGTCTTTCAGTCGCCGCGGCTGTTGCCCTGGAAAGACACGCTCGACAACGCCGCCTTCGGCCTCGAAATGCGCGATCCGACGATGCCGGTTGCCGAGCGCCGTGCCCGGGCGGCGCGGCAGCTCGCCCGTGTCGGGCTCGCCGCCGACGCGCACAAGATGCCGGCGATGCTGTCCGGCGGCGAGCGCCAGCGCGTCGCGCTGGCGCGGGCGCTCGCGCTCGATCCGCATATCATCCTGCTCGACGAGCCGTTCTCGGCGCTCGACCCGACCACGCGGGTGCGACTGCGCCAGCAGCTCGTGGAACTGTGGCAGGAGACCGCCAAGACCGTGGTGTTCGTAACCCACGATGTCGACGAGGCGCTGTTCCTCGCGGACCGCATCATCGTGCTGTCCGGCAAGCCGTCGCGGGTCGTGGAAGCCGTCACGGTGACGGCGGCGCGGCCGCGACAGGTCGACAACGATCCCGAATTGCGCGCCATGCGCCGCGCGCTGCTCGACGCCTTTGCAACGATAGAAAACAACACGGTGGAGGAGAAACAATGAAGACCTGGCTGATGCGGGCGCTGCTCGCAATCGTCGTGGCGATGCCGGCCGCGGCGTCGGCGGAGACGACAATCAAGTTCGCCTATCTGGCGGACCCCTCGCACGAGGCCGCGATGTGGGCGCTCAAGCACGGCAAGGTGAAATCGGACAAGATCAAGATCGAAGCCACCGCGCTGCAGATCCCGGCGCTGATCCAGGCGACCGCGGCCAAGACCTACGACGTGGTGCAGACGGCGGCGATGGCGATCCCGCGCGCCCGCGCCCGCGGCCTCGATCTGCGCATCATCGGCACCGGCCTGCGCTACCACGCCTCCGGCGAGGGCGCCGGCATCTGGGTGAAGAAGGACAGCCCGATCAAAAGCGTGAAGGACCTCAAGGGCAAGAAGCTCGGCGTCTACTCGCTCGGCTCGGCAGGCATCACGCTGGTGCGCATTGCGCTTGCCGATGTCTACGGGCTCAACGTCGCGGTGCGCGGCGGCGACCTCGAATTCATCGAAACCCCGGCCCCGGCGCTGCCGGCGGCGCTTGCGTCCGGCAGCCTCGACGCCGCGACGCTGATCCACGCCCAGGCGTTCAAGGCGATGCAGACCGGCGAATTCGTCCCGATCGCGCAGATCGCGGGCGACCTCACCAAGAAGTATGGCTTGCGCATGGTTTCGGCGGTGCATGCCGGCTACGGCGAAAAGCTCGACGCCCACCCCGAGGACTACAAGGAGTTCCTGCGGGTGTTGAAGGCGTCGGAGCAATACGCGCTCAACCATCAGGACGAGGTGTTCAAGGCGGTTGGCGCCGAAACCAAGACCGACCCGGAGTTCTTCAAGGTGTGGTTCACCCGCTTCTCGGAATTTCCCGTCGATCTCACCGCCGACGACATGAAGGCGATCGATCTGCTGTGGAAGCGCGCGATCGACCTCGACATCCTGAAGAGCGCGCCGCCGGTCAAGGAGACCGTGTGGGCGCTGGCGGTCAAGAACTGAGGCGGTGACCGAAGTCACAGTCGACAGGGCGTCCGCTTCGCCGCCACGGCAGGCGGGGCGGGCGCTCGTCCTGCACGGTTTCACCGCGGCCGTGCTGCTCGCTTGGTTCGTCTATTCGCTGCTGGTTCCGGCCTATCAGGTGCCGGGACCGGATGTAGTGGCGCGCCGGATGCTCGGCTTCGTCACCGACCCGCTGCAGGCGATCCAGCTCGGCATTTCGCTCGGGCATGTCGTTTGCGCTATCGCGATCGCCTTCGTGATCGGTGCGGTTCTCGCATTCGTGGCGCATTTCGTGCCGGCCGCGCGTTTGCTGATCGACTCGCGGCTGACGCCCTTCCTCAACGCCTTCTCGGGCATTGGCTGGCTGTTTCTCGGCATCCTGTGGTTCGGCATCGACGACGTGACGGTGGTGTTCGCCGTCACGATGATCCTGATCCCGTTCGCGGCGATCAATCTGCGCGCCGGCCTCGAGGAACTCGATCGCGAGCTGATGGAGCTCGGCCTCAGCCTGACGCGGTCGCCGGTGCGGCGGCTCGTCAAGGTCGTGATCCCGATGCTGGTGCCTTACGCCTTCGCGGCGCTGCGCATCAGCTTCGGCGTCGCCTGGAAGGTGACGCTGACGGCGGAGCTGTTCGGCGGTAACGCCGGCGTCGGCTACATGCTCAACGTGGCGCGGCAGGAGTTCGATACCGAGACGATCTTCTCGGTGATCGTGTTCATCCTGCTGTTCGTCGCCTGCATGGAGACTTTCATCTTCCGCCCGCTGCAGCGGCGGCTCGACCGGAGATACGGCGCGTGACCGGGCGGGAACCATCGCGACTGGCGCAGCACGGCCTCGCCGAGAGCGCGGTGCTGCTGGCCGTGCTGGGCTGGTGGCTGACCGCGAAGGGGCTGCCGGCCTTCGTGTTGCCGGGGCCCGCGACGGTCGCCGCCGCGGTCGCCAGCTTCGCGGTCGACCCGTCCCTGCTGATCCATCTGGCGATCAGCTTCGGCCGCGTCGCGGTGGCGGTGCTGCTGGCGCTGGTGCTGTCGGTGTTGTTGGCGATGCTGGCGCGCCGCTCCCCGAACGTGCAGGCCGTGCTGGAACGGCGCGTGCTACTGGTGCTGAACAGCTTTCCGTCGGTCGGCTGGGCGATCCTCGGTGTGATCTGGTTCGGCGTCTCCAACCCGACCGTGATCTTCATCGAAACGGCGATCGTGCTGCCGTTTTGCCTGACGAACGCGCTGGAAGGCTTCCGCAACATCGATGCCGAGCTGGAGGAACTGGGCCGCAGCCTCAGCCGCAATCCCTGGCGGCGCTTTACCCGCATGACGCTGCCGCTGGTGATGCCGTTCCTCGCCGCCGGCCTGCGGATCTCCTACGGCATCTGCTGGAAGATCGCGCTGGTCGCCGAACTGTTCGGCGCGCAGTCCGGGCTCGGCTATCTCCTGTTGCAGGCGCAATCGACCGCCAACGCGGCGATGGTGTTTGCCTGCTGCTTCGTCATCGTCATCGTCGTCTTCGTCGTCGACGGTTTCGTTCTTGCGCCGCTGGCGCGCGCCTTCTCGAAAAACCGGGGTTTAGCATCATGAGCTCGTGGACGACCGTTCGCATCCCGCCGTCGCCGATGATTGCCGTCGATCATGCCGGGCAGGGCGACCTGCTGGTATTCCTGCATGGCATCGGCGGCAACAAGCGCAACTGGCACGACAATATCGGCGCCTTCGCCCAGTACTGGCATGCGGTGGCATGGGATGCGCGCGGCTACGGCGAGAGCGATGACTACGAGGGGCCGCTGAAGTTCACCGCTTATGCCGACGACCTCGCGCGGGTGCTCGACCATTTCAAGGCGCGCCGCGCGCATATCGTCGGCCTGTCGATGGGCGGGCGGATCGCGATGGACTTCGCGGCGCGCTATCCCGACCGGCTGCTGACGCTGACATTATGCGACACCCATCAGGGCTTCGCGCATTTCTCCGACGAGAAGAAGCGCGAGTTCATCCGCATCCGCAAGGAGCCGCTCGTCAACGGCGCGGAGCCGAAGGACATTGCCGGGCCGGTGGCGAAGACGCTGATCGGGTCGAAGGCGCCGAAGGAGGCGTTCGACAAGCTGGTCGACAGCATGTCGAGGCTGCACAAGGAGTCTTACATCAAGAGCATCGAAGCCTCGGTGATGGGCGATCACGGCGGCAGTCTCGGCAGCATCAAGGTGCCGACGCATGTGATCTGCGGCGGCGATGACAAGCTGACGACGCCCGAGATGGCGCGCGAGCTCGCCGCGCTTATCCCCGGCGCCAAACTGTCGATCGTTCCCGACGCCGGGCATCTGGTGAACATCGAAAAGCCCGCGGAATTTAACGCCGTGGCAATCGATTTCATTCGCGCGGCAGGGGCGTAATCGCCACCGCGCCCCGGCCACGCTATAATACCGCCATGCCGGGCGCGGTATCGCCCGCGTCGCGGCGTCGGCGTACGGAGGTAGTCATGTCGATCGATCCCGGCGGTATCGAAAAAGCCCAGGCTGCGGTCGAGACCGCGCTGCGCGAGCACTGGAAGCTGTTTCTCATCGAAGGCATCGTGCTCTTGATCCTCGGCGGCATCGCCGTGATCGCGCCGCCGTTGGCGACGCTCACCGTGACGCTGGTGCTCGGCTGGCTGTTCCTGATCTCCGGCGTGATCGGCCTCTACACGACATGGATGATGCGGGCGGCGCCCGGCTTCTGGTGGTCGCTTATCTCGGCGGCGCTCGCCATCCTGGTCGGCGGCATGCTGCTGGCGCGGCCGGTGACCGGCGCTTTCTCGCTGACGCTGGTGCTGATCGCGTTCTTCGTGGTCGAGGGCATCGCCTCGATCATGTATGCGACGAGCCATCGCAACACGCCGCGCTGGGGCTGGCTGCTGGTCAGCGGCATCGTCGACCTCGTGCTGGCGGCGATGATTTTCGCCGGCCTGCCGAGCACGGCGGCCTGGGCGGTCGGCCTGCTGGTCGGCATCAACATGATCTTCGGCGGCGCGGCGCTGGTCGCGATGGCGCTCGGCGCACGCAAGGGCGCCTGAGCGTCCGTCATCGCCCCGCCGGCTGTTTCCGAGCGCAGGTCCGCAGAACGGCGCTTTGACGCCATGCGGGCCGCGCCCTAAGCTATGCCGTATTGGTATAGCAGGGCGCGAGCCATCGATGGAATTCAAGCATCTGCGGCACTTCATGCGCGTCGCGCGCGCCGGCAGCGTAAGCCGCGCGGCGCAGGAGCTGCGTCTCGCCCAGCCGGCGCTGAGCCGGCAGATCCGGCAGCTCGAACGCGAGCTGGGTGTTCCGCTGTTTACCCGGCACGGTCGCGGCGTGCGGTTGAGCCCGGCCGGCTCGCTGCTGCTCGAGCGCGCGGAGGCAATTGCCCATCTCGTCCATCAGACGCGCGAGGAGATCAAAGAGGATCGCGCGCCGCAGGGCGGCCGGCTGGTGCTCGGCGTGCCGCCGGCGGCGGGGCGCATTCTGACGCCGCCCTTCGTGGCGCGGTTTCAGCAGGCCTGGCCGCAGACGGCGCTGCACATGGTGGAGGGCGTCACCAGTTCGCTGCAGGAATGGCTGCTGGAAAAGCGGCTCGATATCGCGATCCTGCATAATCCGCCGCACCTCGAATCGCTTGATATCACGCCGGTTTTGACCGAGCGCATGATGGTGATCGGGCCGCCGGTGCGCAGCAAGGCGCAGCCCCGGCAGTTCCGTATTCGCGACTTCGCCGATCTGCCGCTGATCCTGCCGAGCGTGGCGCATAACAATCGCCGGCTGGTCGAGAACGCCGCGCTCGAACACGGCGTGAGGCTGCGGATCAAGCTCGAGGTCGACAGCGTCGCCTTCGCGAAGGCGATGGTGGAGGAGGGGCTCGGCTACACGATCCTCACTTACGCGGCCGTGCAGGATGAAGTGAGCCGCCATCGGCTTCGCGCCTATCCGATCGTGCGGCCCGCGCTGCTCACGATGGTCAATGTGGTGACGCTGCGCGGCGAGCCGAACCTGCCGCATCTCCGGGGCGGATTCGACATCCTCCGCGATGTCTGCCGGGAACTGGTGCGCGACGGGGAGTGGGTCGGCACCAGGCTTTGCTGACAGCGGCGCGGTCCCGCCGCCATGCCGAAATAGTATCGCCAGCGAACTTTTCAGCGTCTTTGCGGTGCTTTAGCCTTGTTCGATCGCGAAGGCCGGCGTCAGACCGGTTGCGACTGTCGAAACGGGAGGATCGTTGTGAACATCATTCTCAAAGCACTTCTGGCCGCGTTGTGCGGTCTCGCCCTTCCGGGGCTTGCCGCCGCCGAGACGTTTCCGAGCAAGACGATCAAGCTCGTCGTGCCGTTCCCGGCCGGCGGGCCGAACGACATCATCGCGCGGACGCTCAGCCAGCGCATGTCGGAGATCCTCAAGCAGACCATCATCATCGAAAACCGCGGCGGGCAGGGCGGCGTGCTCGGCACCGACGCGGTCGCGAAGGCGGCGCCCGACGGCTACACCATCGGCGTGACCAGCGCGGGCGCTCTCGCCATCAGCCCGAGCATGCAGAAGATCGCCTACGACACGCTGAAGGATCTTGCACCGATCACGCTCGTTGCCACGGTTCCGGAAATGCTGGTGGTCGCGACCAGCGTTCCCGCCAGCAACATGAAGGAGCTGGTGGCGCTGGCGAAGGAAAAGCCGGGCAAGCTGAACTTCGCGTCGTCCGGCTCGGGCAGCCTGCCGCATCTCGCGGGCGAGCTGTTCAAGCTCACCGCCAAGATCGACATCGTCCATGTGCCCTATCGCGGCGCCGCGCCCGCGGTGAACGACCTGCTCGGCCAGCAGGTGCAGATGGTGTTCCTCGATCTGCCGGTGCTGCTGCCGCAGATCGAGGCCGGCAAGCTGAAGCCGATCGCGATCGGCACCACCAAGCGGGTGCCGAGCGCGCCGAATGTGCCGACGACGGTCGAGGTCGGGATGCCCGACCTGCAGACCGAGAACTGGTACGGCATGGTCGCGCCGGCGAAGACGCCGCCTGAGGTGATTGCCGTGCTCAACAAGGCGGCGGTCGAGGCGCTGAAGGATCCTTCGGTGAAGGACAAGCTCGGCAAGCTCGGCGCCTCGCTGCCGGGCGGCTCGCCGGATGAATTCCGTGCCTTCATCGACAAGGAAACCAAGAAATGGGCGAAGGTGATCAAGGACGCCGGCGTCCCCACCACGAAGTAGGCTGACCGGAGCGCGGCCAGGTTTTTCATCCATGTCTCCGTCATTGGCCGGCCGCCTCGCCGGAAAGGTCGCCATCGTCACCGGGGCCGGCTGCGTCGGCCCCGGCTGGGGCAACGGCCGCGCCGCCGCCGTGCTGTTCGCCCGCGAAGGCGCCAAGGTCTTTGCGGTCGACAAGAGCGCGGAGGCGATGGCGGAAACGGCCGAGCGCGCCCGCGAGCACGGCGGTGTCGCCACGCATGTCTGCGACGTGCTCGACGATGCTTCGGTGAAGGCGATGGTCGAGGCCTGCCGCGCGCAGTTCGGGCGGGTCGATATTCTCGTCAACAATGTGGGAGGCTCGGCGCCGGGCGGCGCCGCCGAACTCAGCGAGGCGGCCTGGGACAGTCAGCTCGACTATAATCTCAAGAGCGTCTTCCTCACCTGCCGCCATGTCATTCCGGCGATGCTGGCGCAGGGCGGCGGTGCCATCGTCAACACCTCATCGACCTCCGGCACCCGCTATACCGGCTCGCCGCAGGTCGGTTATGCCGCGTCCAAGGCCGCGATCATCCAGTTCTCGCGCGTCACCGCCGTGCAATATGCGAGCGGCGGCATTCGCGTGAACACGGTGGTGCCGGGGCAGATGCATACGCCGATGGTCGAGGCGCGGCTGGCGAAGCAGCGCGCGGGCGGCGACGTCGATGAACTGCTGAAGCAGCGGGTCGCCCGTATTCCGCTCGGCTTCATGGGCGACGGCCGCGACACCGCGCATGCCGCGCTGTTTCTCGCTTCCGACGAGGCCCGTTTCATCACCGGCACCGAAATCGTCGTCGATGGCGGCATGACGGCGCGATGCGACTGATATGATCGCACGCGGCGACGATGCGCCGGCCTGCCTGCCGCCGGATCCCGATCCGCGGACGCCGGCCCTCACGCTGCCGCCGCTCGCCTGCGATGCGCATTTCCATGTGTTCGGCCCGCGCGCGGTGTTTCCGTTCTCGCCGCAGCGGACCTTCACGCCGCAGGATGCGCCCAAGGAGGCCCTGTTCGCGCTGCACCGGACGCTCGGCATCGCGCGCGGCGTGTTCGTCCAGTCGGCCTGCCACGGCAGCGATCATGCGGTCGTGCTCGACCTGCTCGCGGCCGGGCAGGGGCGCTATCGGGCGGTGGGCCTGCTCACCCCCGATACGCCGGATGCCGACATCGCGCGCTACGACGCGGCCGGCATGTGCGGCGTGCGGTTTCACTTCTTCTCGCATCTCGGCGCGCCGACGCCGGCCGATGACATCCGCGCCGTGATCGCGAAAGTCGCGCCGCTCGGCTGGCATGTCGCCATCCATGTCGGCGGCAAGGGTGTGCTGGAGCAGTACGAGTTCATCGCCGGGATCGATGCGCCGGTGGTGATCGACCATATCGGCCGTATCGACGTGCGCGAGGGTCTCGACGGCGCGGCCTTTGTGGCGCTGCGGCGGCTGCTCGACCGCGGCAATGTCTGGGTCAAGCTGTCGGGGACCGACCGCATCAGCCGCGAGGCCTATCCCTACCGCGACGCGGTGCCGTTCGCGCGGACGCTGGTCGAGCACGCGCCGGACCGCGTGGTGTGGGGCTCGGACTGGCCGCATCCCAACCATACGGCGGTGCCGAACGACGGCGATCTGGTCGATCTGATCGCGACAATCGCGCCCGATGAAGAAGGCCGCCGCAAGATGATGGTCGACAATCCGGCGCGGCTGTTCGGATTCGGTAACGGTTAGGCTTTGCCGAACCTGTCCGCCAGCGTCCGGTCGTAGTCGAGCACGGCCTGCAACAGCACCTGCGCGCCGGCCGCGCATTGTTCCTTGGATGAATATTCCGCCTCGTTGTGGCTGATGCCGTCCTTGCACGGCACGAAGATCATCGCGGAGGGCGCGACGCGGGCGATGTAGGCGGCGTCGTGGCCGGCGCCTGAGATCATGTCGCGGGTGGAGAGGCCGGACACGCGCGCGCCCTCGCGCACCGCGGCGATGCAATCCGGGTGGAACGGCTGCGGCGGCTGCGTCCAGATGTTCTTCACCGCGATGCCGACGCCGAGCCCGCCGGCAATCTGCTTCGCCGCCTCGTCGATGTCGTTCGCGATGGCGTCGAGCACGGCGGGGTCGGGATCGCGCAGGTCGATGGTGAAAAACACCTCGCCGGGCACCACGTTCGGCGAGCCGGGCTTGACTTCGAGCAGGCCGACGGTGCCGACCGCGGTGGGGCGCCTGAGCGCGGCGGCATTGACCGCCTCGACCATGCGCGCGGCGGCGAGCAACGCGTCGTGACGGCGCGGCATCGGCGTGGTGCCGGCGTGGGTGTCCTGGCCGGTCACCGTCGCCTCGTACCAGCGCATCGCCTGGACGCCGGTGACGACGCCGATGTCCCTGGCCTCGGCCTCGAGATAGGGGCCTTGCTCGATATGGACTTCGAAGAAGGCCGACAGCCGGTGCTGACCGCATTTCTCCGGGCCGCGATAGCCGATGGCCTCGAGCGCCGCACCGAAGGTTTCGCCGCCGCGGTCGGCCCGCGCCGCCGCCCAGTCTCGCTCGAACACGCCGGCGAACACTCCGGAGGCCATCATGGCCGGGGTGAAGCGCGAGCCTTCCTCGTTGGTCCAGTTGATGACCTCGATCGGCGCGAAGGTTTCGTAGCCGGCGAGATGCAGCGTGCGCAGCGCCTCGAGCGCGGCGAACACGCCGAGCGTGCCGTCGAACTTGCCGCCGGTCGGCTGGGTGTCGAGATGGCTGCCCATGCCGATCGGCGGAATGTCGTCGCGCTGGCCGGGCCGCCGCGCGAACATGCAGCCCATGTCGTCGACGGTGACGGTGCAGCCAAGCGCCTCTGCGCGCGCCTTGAACCAGTCGCGCACCTGCCGGTCGAGATCGGTGAGGGTGAGGCGGCAGATGCCGCCCTTGGACGTGGCGCCGATCCGGGCCGTATCCATCAGATCGTCCCAGAGCCGTTCGGGGTCGATCCGCAGGTTCTTCATGGCTGGCCCTCACCGGCTTCGGCCTCGGCGAGCTGGTCGCGCCAGTCCTTGCGCTTGAAGAAGAAGGAGAAGGCCGCGGCTGCGAGCAGCACCGCGCTGACGATCAAAAGACCGCAGGCGATCGGACGGGTGAAGAAGATCGCGTAGTGGCCGGCCGACATGATGAGCGACTGGCGCAGACTCTGCTCGAACAGCGGCGCGATGACGAGGCCGAGCACTAGCGGCGCGGGATCGAAGTCGAATTTGCGCAGCGCATAGCCGAGCGCGCCCATGATGATCATGATCCAGATGTCGACGGTCGAGTGGTTCACCTCGTAGACGCCGACGATGCAGAACATGATGATGAGCGGATAGAGATACGTGTAGGGGATGCGCAGCACGCTCACGAACACGCTGACCAGCGGCAGGTTGAGCAGCAGCAGCATCACGTTGCCGACATACATCGAGGCGACGAAGCCCCAGAACAGGTCGCGGTGCTCGGTGACGAGCTGCGGACCTGCCGGCACGCCGTGGATCATCAGCGCGCCGATCAGCACGGCGGTGATCGGCCCGGTCGGGATGCCGAGCGCCAGCATCGGCACGAAGGCGCCGGTAGAGGCCGAATTATTGGCGGATTCCGGTCCCGCGACGCCGGCGACCGCGCCCTTGCCGAACTGCTCGGGGGTCTTCGAGAGGCGGCGTTCCAGCGCATAGGACAGGAAGCTTGAAATGATGTGCGCGGAGCCGGGGATGATGCCGATGATGAAGCCGAGCACGCTGCCGCGCGCGATCGGCCAGCTTGCCTCGCGCCATTCCTGTTTGGTCGGCAGCAGTTCGCGGAACTTCGGCGAGATGACGTCGCCGGTAATCTTGTGGCTCGGCGTGGACAGGATCTCGCCGAGGCCGAACAGGCCGACCGCGACCGGCACGATGCTCAACCCGTCGCCCAGCTCGTTGAGATCGAACGAGTAGCGGAAATGGCCGGTCATGTTGTCGATGCCGATCATGCCGAGCATCAGGCCGAGCGCGGCCATGGCGAGCGTGCGCACCAGCGAGGTCGAGGACATGTAGGCGAGGAAGATCAGGCCCATCACGAGCAAGGCGGTGTATTCCGGCGGGCCGAATTTCAGCGCGATGGTTGCGAGCGGCGGCGCGATCACCGTCAGCACCAGAATGCCGAAGGTGCCGGCGACGAAGGAGCCGACCGCCGCGATGCAGAGCGCGGCGCCGGCGCGGCCTTTCTTCGCCATCGCGTTGCCGTCGATGCAGGTCATCACCGAGGAGGCTTCGCCGGGGATGCGCATCAGGATCGAGGTGGTCGAGCCGCCATACTGCGAGCCATAATAAATGCCCGCGAGCATGATGACGGCCTGCGTGGCGTTGAGGCCGAAGGTCACCGGCAGCAGGATCGAGATGCCGGACAAGGGGCCGATGCCCGGCAGCACGCCGACCAGCGTGCCGACGAGACAGCCGATAAAGGCGTACCAGAGATTGTCGAATTGCAGCGCGACGGAAAATCCGTGGGCAAGGCTGATGAGGGTGCTTTCCACGGGAGTCCTATTTTAATTTTCGCACGATCTGATCCGAAAACCGGTGCCCGCTTTTCGGGATCATGCGCGTTCCTAATAGCCGAGAATGCCGCCGGGCAACGGCGATTGCAGCACGTAGACGAAGACCGCATAGGTCGCGACCACGACGGCGACGCTGTAGACGCCCGCGCGCAGGATATTGCGGCGCTCGATGATGACGAGCAGCGCCACCATCATCAGGATCATCGTGATGATGAAGCCGAGCGTCGCATAGAGCGCGATGGCGACGATGGTGATCGCCAGAACCTGCGCGGCGTGGCGGCCATCCTCCCAGTCGATTTCGGAAAACGTGCGGCCTTCGCGGGCGCGCAGCACCAGCGCCGCGCCGAACACGATGAGCAGCACCGCGATCAGGATCGGCATGAAGCCGGCGCCCGGCATCGAGGTCTGGCCGAACGGCAGGTCGCCGCTGAGCGCGATCACGATCGCGCCAAGCGCGACGAAAAAGCCTCCCGCCACATGATCGGCCTGCAGCTTCATGAGTGTCGTCCATGCGGGAAGGGCGCTCCCCGCGCCGGCGGCACGGGGAGCGGTCGTGAAGTCATCAGCCCTGCTGCTTGCCGATCGAGCGGACCGCCGCTTCGATCTTGGCGGCATCGCTCGCCCAGAACTTGGCGAATTCAGGCTGATCCATGTAGTCGAGTTCCTGGCCGAGATTGGTCATCGCGGTCTTGAACGCGTCGGTATGCGCGGCCTTGTCGGAAGCCTCGCGCATCACCTTGATGACGTTGTCCGGCGTGCCCTTCGGCGCGAACAAGCCGACCCAGAGATAATATTCGAGGTCGTAGCCCAGCTCCTTCATGGTCGGCACGTCGGGCAGCGCCTTCGAGCGCTTGCCGCCGAACATGGCGAGCGGTTTTGCCTTGCCGGCCTTGATCTGCGTCATCGCCGCGGAGATCGACGAGACGAGGCACTGCGCATTGTTGCCGAGGAAGGCAGTCAGCGCCGGGCCGCCGCCGCGCGTCGGCAGGTGGCGCATCTTGATGCCGGCCTTTTGCATGAACTGCGCCATCGGGATGTGCAGCGCGCCGTAAAGGCCCGACGACGAGAACACGATTTCGTCCGGCCGCTTCTTGGCGTCCTCGACGAATTCCTTGAGCGTCTTGTAGGGCGTCTGGTCATTGACCAGCAGCGCGCAAGGATCGGCGACATAGCGGGCGATCGGGATGAAATCGGCGGTGGTGAATTTCGGCGTGCGGCCGAACAGCTTGTCGACCTCGGCGAAGCCGGAGATCGAGGTGATGTGTAGCAGCAGCGTGTAGCCGTCCGGTTTCGCGGAGGCGGCGTATTGCGCGCCGACGGCGCCGGCGGCTCCGGATTTGGTCTCGATGATGACCGGCTGCTTGAGAACCGGCTCAAGCACAGCCTTCAGCGGCTGGCCCACCTTGTCGGCGGCGCCACCCGGCGGGAACGGATTGACGAGTGTGATGGCATGCGTCGGATAGGCGCCCTGCGCGAAACCAGGGCGAACGGCAAGCGCTGCGGCGGCCGCAGCGGTACCGGCGACGAAGTGACGTCGGTCCACGAGATCCTCCCATTGTTTTTGTACGCTGTGGCCGGCGGCACACCGGCTTCTTGTCTTTATGCCAAATGCTATCGCCGCGTGTGGGCAGCCACAAGCGATAAAGCCTCACGCATCGACGATCGCCACCGCGCGCGTCCATCCGGCCGAGCCGCCGCGAACCTTGACCGGAAAGCAGCTCACCATGAAGCCGCTCGCCGGCAGGTTTTCGAGATTGTGGAGTTTCTCGATGTGGCAATAGCCGATGTCGCGTCCGGCACGATGGCCTTCCCAGATGATCCCGGGATCGTGCGTCTTGAGCCAGCGTTCCCTGGTGTGCACGAAGGGCGCGTCCCAGCTCCACCCGTCGATGCCGGTGACGCGCACGCCGCGCTCCAGCAGATAGAGCGTCGCCTCGCGTCCCATGCCGCAGCCGCGCGAGACATAATCCGGCTGGCCATAGGCGGTCCCCGCCGACGTATTCACCAGCACAATTTCAAGCGGCGAAAGAGTGTGGCCGATGCGCTTCAATTCGGCTTCGACGTCCTGCGCGGTCGCGACATAGCCGTCGGCGAAGTGCCGGAAGTCGAGCTTCACACCGGGCTGCAGGCACCAGTCGAGCGGAATCTCGTCGATGGTGGCGGCGCGCTTGCCGCCGTCCATCGTCGAGGCGAAATGATAAGGCGCGTCGAGATGCGTGGTGCAGTGCGTCGAGAGCCGCACCCATTCGAAGCCCCAGCCCTCGCCGTCCGGCAGATCTTCTTTTTTCAGGCCGGGGAAGAATTTCAGCACGTCGCCCGCTGTCTGCTCGTGATCGAGATATTCGATCTGCGGGCCGTAGCCCGGCGGATCGGCGGCGACGTCGTTTTCGAGCGGGATCGAGATGTCGATCAGTTTGCGCGCCATGACCTGTTTTCCTCCCGACCGCATTCGTTGTGTTGTAGTCTTCGCGTTGCGAGATCGCTGCCCACTCCGGTGGGACGATCGCCGCTAATCTGAGTGACAGTCATCGATGTGTCTAGGAGGGTCCCTGCATGCCTGCGTATTGGGTCGCGCGCTCGAAGATCAACGATCCGGTCGAGTACAAGAAATATACCGATCTTGTTCCGGCCATCCTCGCCAAGTTCGGCGGCAAGGTTCTGGCGCGCGGCGGCAAGTTTCAGATCATGGAGGGCCCCGACAAGTTTCAGCGCTTCGTGGTTCTTGAGTTTCCGACTTTCGAGCAGGGCGTGGCCTGTTTCACCTCGCCTGAATACGAGCGTGCTGCGGCGTTTCGCCGGAGTGGGGCGGGCGAGGTCGAGACCATCATGGTCGAGGGCGCCTGAGGGCGGCAAAGGCGGCGCGGGGCCTAGCCTCTGGCCATTGAATCCGCTTAGAATACAACAAAACGAGAGCAAATAAGGGAGGATCGTAATGCTTCGTTTCCTGAAAACCGGTGCTGTCGCCGGGCTCGCCGTTGCGGCGGGCGTAGCGATGGTCGCAAGCGCGGCGAACGCGCAGGATAAAAAGCCGATCAAGGTCGGCTTTGCCCAGTCGCTGACCGGGTTCCTGTCGCCGAACGGCAAGCAGGCGCTGCTTGGCGCCGAAATCTGGCGCGACCAGATCAACAAGTCGGGCGGATTGATCGACGGCCGTCCGGTCGAGCTTGTCTATTACGACGACAAGAGCTCGCCCGCCGAAGTGCCCGGCATCTACACCAAGCTGCTCGACGTTGACAAAGTCGATCTCGTGGTTAGCGGCTACGCCACCAACCAGATCGCGCCCGCGATGCCGGTCGTGATCCGCAAGGGCAAGACCTTCATCAGCCTGTTCGGCCTCGACGTGAATAACAAGTTCAAATATCCGAAGTACTTCTCGATCATTCCGACCGGGCAGGACACCAAGGGCTCGTTCACCGAGGGCTTCTTTGCGGTTGCTGCCGCGCAGAAGCCGAAGCCGCAGACCGTTGCGTTGGCTTATGCCGACGCGGAGTTCTCGCAGAACGCTTGCGAAGGCGCGCGCGCCAATGCGAAGAAGTACGGCTTCAAGATTGTCTACGACAAGGCCTATCCGCCGCCGCCGAAGACCACCGACTTCGCGCCGATCGTCCAGGCGCTGAAGGCGGTGAATGCCGATCTTGTTGCGGTCTGCGCCTATCCGCTCGACTCGGTCGGCATCGTGCAGGCGGCCTCTGAAAGCGGCCTCAAGCCGAAGCTGTTCGGCGGCGCGCTGGTCGGCCTGCAGGCCACGGTGTTCAAGGACAAGCTGAAGGGCAAGCTGAACGGCATCGTCAATTACGAGACCTGGGTGCCGGACAAGAAGCAGATGTACGAAGGCACCGATGCCTTCTTCAAGGAGTATCAGTCGCGCGCCAAGGCGGCCGGCGTCGATGCGCTCGGCTACTATCTCGGCGGCTGGGGCTACGCGCAGTTCCAGGTTCTCGGCGATGCCGTGAAGGCCGCCAAGAGTCTCGACGACAACAAGGTCGCCGACGCGCTGCGCAAGGGCACCTTCAAGACCGTGATGGGTCCGATCAAGTTCGGCAAGAAGGGCGAGTGGGCCGAGAGCCGCATGATGGCCGTGCAGTACCACGACATCAACGACAAGGCGGACCTCGAGACCTGGCGCGGCATGAGCTACCAGAACGTGATCTACCCACCGAGCCTGAAGACCGGCGACGTGGTCTATCCCTACGAGAAGGCCGTGAAATAAGCGGCGCTTGGGTTGAATAAAGACGGCGCGGGAGCAATCCCGCGCCGTTTTGTTTTGCCGGAAGATATAGAAAGAGTCCGCGGCGGGCCGCGCCGCAATGGCGCGGCTCACATGCCGAGATAGAATTTCCGGATCAGGTCGTTGTTGTTGAGTTCCTCGGCCGAGCGGCCTTCGAACTCGATATGGCCGTGCACGATGACATAGCCGCGATCGGCGATGCGCAGCGCCTGGGTGAAGTTCTGCTCGGCCATCAGAACCGTCAGGTTGTAGTGGTCCTTGAGCTGCTTGATCGCGTCGATGGTGCGCGAGACCAGCACCGGAGCGAGGCCGACCGACGGCTCGTCGATCAGCAGGATGCGCGGCGACAGCATCAGCGCGCGCGCGAGCGCCAGCATCTGCTGCTCGCCGCCCGACATCGAGCCGGCAAGCTGGCCGCGCCGCTCGGCAAGGCGCGGGAAGGTTTCGAAGCAGAAGTCGAGGTTCTGCTTGATATTGGCGCGGGCCTTGGCGCGCGACGCGCCGAGATAAAGATTTTCCTCGACGGTCTGGCGGGGGAACAGGCGGCGGCCTTCCGGCACCAGCGCGATGCCGAGATCGACGATCTGCTCGGTCGTCATGCCGACGAGGTTGTGCTCGACGCCGTCGATCTCCGCGACGATGCGGCCTTCCGCCGGCGGAACGATGCCCATGATGCATTTGATGAGCGTCGACTTGCCGTTGCCGTTGGTGCCGAGCAGGGCGACGGTCTCGCCGGAGTCGACGCGGATCGAGACGTCGTGGATGACCCGCACGGAACCGTAGGCGGCGTGGACGCCTTCCAACCGGATGCTGCTACTGGCCAAGATACGCCCTCACGACTTCGGGTTCCTGGACGACGGCTTGCGGCTCGCCGTCGGCGATCTTCTTGCCGGAAACCAGCACGACGAGGCGCTGCGAGAACCGCATCACCGCGCGCATGATGTGCTCGATCATGATGATGGTGATGCCGCGCTCGTTGAGCTGAAGCAGCAGCGAGACGATGTCCTCGACCTCGGAATGCGACAGGCCGGCCATCGATTCGTCGGCGATCAGCAGCTTCGGCTCGGCGGCGACGGCGCGGGCCAGTTCCAGCTTGCGCATCTCCACCTGCGTCAGATCCTGGACGCGATGGCCGGCCTTGGCCTCCAGCGCCACCAGCTTCAAAAGCTCGTGGCAGTGGTCGCCCAATTCCGAGTGCGACAGATGGTGTCCGCTGCGGGTCGCGACCGTATACATCAGCGGCACGCGGATGTTGTCGGCGACGCTCATGCTGACGAAGGGGCGGGGCAGCTGGAAGCTGCGGGCGAGGCCGAGATGGGTGCGCTCGTGCGCGACGAGGCCGTTCATCGCCCGGCCGCCGAACGTGACGGTGCCGGTCTCGTTCTGCAGCGTGCCGCAGATGCAATTGACGAGCGTGCTCTTGCCGGAGCCGTTCGGCCCGATCAGGCCGACGCGCTCGCCCTGGGCGACGTCGAAATTGACGCCGTCGAGGGCGACGAAGCCGCCGAACCGCTTGCCGACGCCAGAGATCTGGAGGATCGGTGCCGTCATGGCTTGGCCTCCCCGGATTTACGGGAGCGTTTGCGCCACCAGTCCTGGAAGAGGCCGACGATGCCGTTCGGCGCGACGATCACGAAGCCGATCAGCAGCAGGCCGACGATCAGCAGGTTGACCGCCGAGGAGATCGTCACGGTCGCGAGCTGCTGGAGGCTGCCGAGCAGGACGGCGCCGACCAGCGGACCGATCCAGCTCGTGGTGCCGCCGATCATCGGCATCGCGATCGAATTGACCGCGTAGGACAGGTTGAAGGCGGAGGCCGGCTCGACATAGCCGATATAGAAGGGGAACGGCGCGCCGGCCATGCCCATCAGCGCGCCGGAAATCGTCGTCGCGACCAGCTTGAGGCGCAGCGTCGGCACGCCGCAGGCTTCGGCGGCGAGCTCGTCGTCGCGAATGGTGGCGAAGCCGTAGCCGAGGCGGGAGCGCTCGATCAGCCGCGCCACGGTGAGGGAAAAGATCACCAGCACGATCATCAGCGCGAACAGGAACTGCACATAAGGCCCGAAGATCGGGATCTCGCTCGGCGGGATGATATAGGCGCCGCGCGAGCCGCCGACATAGGGCCAGTTGATGATCAGCGTTTCCAGCACAACGGCGAGCGCGAGCGTCGCGATCGCGAAGAACACCCCGCGCAGCCGCAGCGTCAGGTAGCCGGTGCCGAGACCGACCAGGCCGGCGACGATGCCGCCGACGACCATGATGATCGGGACCGGCAGCGGGAAGATGAGGTGCATCAGCGCGCCGAAGCCGTCGGTCCCGAAGTCGTCGACGCCCTGGCCGACGGTGTAAAGGAACACGCCCGTATAGGCGCCGAGCGCGAAGAAGCCGGCGGAACCGAAGTTCACGTAGCCGCAATAGCCGCCAAGAATGTTCCAGGCGGTCGCGAGCACGATGTATTGCAGGACGATGTAGCCGGCGAAGAACAGGTAGTCGTTGCCGAAAATCTCGAACACGAGATAGAGCGCGACGCCGACGATGGCCCAGATCAGGACGAAGAGAGGTGTGCGCATGGTCAGCGTCCCAGCAGGCCGGACGGCCGCACCGCCAGCGTGATCAGCAGAACGCCGAACGCCACGGCGGGAGCCCAGGACGGGCCGATATAGATCGCGGTCAGGCTCTCGATGATGCCGAGCAGCAGCGCGGCGATCAGCGTGCCGGGCAGGCTGCCGAGCCCACCGAGCACGCAGATCGCGAAAATGATGCCGATATAGTCGCGGCTGACCGAGGGCACGACCGGCTGGATGATGATGAGGAAGGCGCCGGCGAGCGAGGCGGTCGCGATCGAGATCGAGAAGGCGATACGTTTGATGCGGGTCGGATCAACCGCCATCAGCCGCAGCGCCAGCGGGTCCTGCGACACCGCCATGATGGCGCGGCCGGTAAAGGTCTTCGACAGGTAGAGCTGCAGGCAGCAGAACATCGCGATCGAGACGACCGCCGGCACCAGCATGCGCAGCGGAAATTCGAGAAAGCCGAGATGCAGCGTCGGCCCGATATAGGCCGCCTCGACATAACGGTAGTCGACGCCGAACACCAGGATCAGCAGAACCTCGGTGACGAACAGCAGGCCGAAGAAGAAGGCGAGGCCGCGCAGGGCTTCCTGCCCGCGCCGTTCGAACGAGACGTAGTAGACCTGATAGACCGCGCTGCCGAGCGCGAAGAAGACCGGCAGCATCACGATGGCGACGACGATCGGGTCGATGCCGAGTTGCGTGCTGATGATGTAGGCGATGTAGGAGCCGAGGATGATGAAGGCGGGATGCGCGATGTTGACGATGTCGAGAATGCCGAACGACACCGAGATGCCGAGCGTCACCGCGGCATAGAAGCCGCCGAGCAGCAGGCCGGCAACGATCGCGTTGAGTAGAAGTTCAAGCTCCATGGCGCCCTCAGCCTGAATGCGCGCGCTGACGGCGTCGCCATGATGATGCGACTGGCATACTCTGCATTCTCTCCCCACGAAACCTTATCGTTATTATCTTTGGCTGCCCATTGGGCCGGAATTTTCAGCCGGCCGGTGGGCAACATGACGTTTTTACGAGGCTAATCGATAGCATCCTCGCCCGGGTCTCTGCAACGTGGAAGCAACGGCCGGCGTGTTGCTTGCGCGCGCAAGTAATCTCGAATTGTTCTCTGCGACGAAACGAAGCGCCCGCCGTCCAGGTGGGACGACGGGCGCTGGAAAGCGGCTTGAAAAGCGGCGCGGCGGTCAGGCAGCCATGCCGGGACGAACGCCGGCGGGCAGCGGCATCGGCTGGTTGGCGCTGTTCTTGAATTCGACGGTCATGAAGATCATCTCGCGATCGCCGATGTTCTGCAGGTCATGCACCTTGAACTCGCCCTTGCCATAGATCTCGTGGCGGGTCTCGCCCGGCTGATAGGTGTATTCGACCATGGTGCCGTCGTGAACGTGCTGGCGGCCGCGGCCGCCGTTCACCGAGGTCCAGAAGTAATCGAGCACATGGCGGTGAAAGCCGATGCGCTCGCCCGGCGCGAGGCGGATCATCCACACGCGGGTGCGCTCGTTCTCCGACAGAAGCTGCGACCCGACGCACGGATTGGGATTGTCGCTCTCGCGTTTGAACTCCGCCGCGATCTCTGCGGACCACGGCGCCGTGGTTTTGTGTTCGGCGGCCTTGTCAAGCATTGTCAGGGCCATGGCATTCCTCCATGAATGACGTGAGAGACAGTATAGCCTGTTTCGGCCCTCTTGAGAAATGCCGGCAGATATGCCCGCGCAGCAACGCATGAGCAAACGCGCACTGGTCGTCGGCGGCTCGATGAGCGGGCTGTTCGCGGCGTTGATGTTGCGCCATGCGGGGTGGACCGTCACCGTCGTCGAGCGCGTGAAAACGGAACTGGCGGGCCGCGGCGCGGGCATCGTGGCGCAGCCGGAACTCCTGGCGCATTTGCGCAGGCTGGGACTCGAGGCCCGCGACCTCGGCGTCGATATTCACCAGCGGAAAATTCTCGGACCCGCAGGCCAGACGACCGAGACCTATGCCTGTCCGCAGATCGCCACCGCCTGGGAGCGTCTGTTCCGCTTGCTGCGCGACGCATTGCCGGCCGATCTCTATCGCCGCGATTGCGCGCTCGCCGGCTTTGAGCAGCGCGAGGACGGCGTCGTCGCCACACTTTCCGATGGCGAAACCATCACCACGGACCTGCTGGTCGGCGCCGACGGCATTCGTTCGACGGTCCGGCAGTTCGTGATGCCGGACGCCGCGCCGCGCTATGCCGGCTATGTGGCGTGGCGCTCGCTGATCGCGGAGGACGCGCTGCCTGCGGACGTACAGGAGGAGGTGTTCCCGGCGATGACATTCGGCCTGCCGCCCGGCGAGCAATTCCTCTGCTACCCGGTGGCGGGACCCAACAACGACCTGCGGCCCGGCCACCGGCGCATGAACGTCATCTGGTACCGGCCGGCGGAGGAGCACACCAAGCTGCAATGGCTGCTGACCGACGATGGCGGCAAGACGCACGAGATTTCGATCCCGCCGCCGCTGATCCGTCGCGCGGCGATCGAGGAAATGCACGACGCGGCGGAGCGTCTGCTTGCGCCGCAGTTCCGCAAAGTGGTGCGGCTGATGGACGAGCCGATCCTGCAGCCGATCTACGATCTGGAAAGTCCGAGCATGGCGGCGGGCCGCGTCGCGGTGATCGGCGATGCGGCGTTCGTCGCGCGGCCGCATGTCGGGGCGGGCGTCACCAAGGCGGCCGACGACGCGGCGGCGCTGGTGGCGGCGCTCGAGGCGGACAGCGACGTCGTGGCGGCGCTACGCCGGTTCGAGGCGAAGCGGCTGCCGGTCAACCGCCGCATCATCGAATATGCCCGCCACCTCGGCAGTTACCTGCAGGCGACGCAGACGGAGGCCGAGCGCGACGCGGCCGGCCGCCACAGCACCGACCGCGCCGTGATTGTCGAAACCGCGGTGCTGACGTTTCTATAATGCGTCTTAAAGGCCGAGCAGCTTCTTGGCGTTGAGGCCGTCGATCGCCGCACGTGTGCCATCGTCCAGCGCCTCGACGTCGGCGACATGGCCGATCGGATCGTATTCCAGCATGTCGAACGGATAGTCGGTGCCGAGCAGGACGCGGTCGGCCCCGAAGGTGCGCACCAGCATTTCGAGCTGCAGCGGCGTGAACACCACGGTGTCGAAGAACACATTCGTGCGCAGGTAGGAGCCCGGCGGCTTCGGCAATCCGACATTGACGTCGGAGCGTGCGCCCCAGGCATGATCGATGCGGCCGGAATAGCCGCCGAGATAGCCGCCGCCGTGCATGGCGAAGACCTTGAGCTTCGGGTGGCGCTCGAACACGCCGTCGAAGATCAGATAGTGCAGCGCAAGCGTGGTCTCGAACGGGTTGCCGACCACGTTGCTGAAATAGAAGCGCGACAGCCGGCGCCCCTCGGTGAAGCCGTTCGGATGGATCGCGACCAGCACGTCCAGCTCCTCGGCCTTCTTCCAGAACGGCGCGAAGGCAGGATCGGAGAGTTCGCGGCCGTCGACATTGGTGAGAATTTCGACGCCCTTGAAGCCAAGTTTATTGACGACGTATTCGAGTTCCTTGGCCGCCTCGTTGCCGTCCTGCATCGGCACGGTGCCGCAGGGGATCAGGCGGTCCTTATGCCTGGCGCAGAACTCCGCCATGTGGTCGTTGACCATGCGCGCGGCGGGCACGGCGACGTCCAGCGCGACGGTGTGGTAGAGCTGCGGCGGCGCGGGCATGACGAACTGCATGTCGACGCCCATCTCGTCCATCAGCGTGAAGCGGCCGTCGTAGCCGGTGATCCGCTCCTTGATGTCGACGTCCTGCTTGGCGTTGACGTCCTTCGTCTCCTGCGAGGCGAAATGGGCGAGCGGCACCGTGGTGAGGTCGAGCCGGTTGCCGACGAATTGCCCGACCGCCGGGAAGGCGGCGTGGGCATGCATGTCGATGGTCACGGACTTCGGCCGGCGGTCACGGCCGGGCTTGCCATGGGTTCTCGCCGCGGTATTCGCGTATTTATTCCAGATGGTCATGTCGTTCGCCAGTTGCAGGGAGAACCGGGCGGGGCGCCCGGATCAGATGCCGAGATAGGCCGATTTGATCTGCTCGTTCGCCTTCAGCTCCTCGGGCTTGGAGGAGTATACCACCTGGCCCTTGCTGATGACGTGAACATAATCGACGAGCTTGAGCGCGAGATAGGCGCTCTGCTCGACCAGCAGGATCGACAGGCCTTCGCGCTTGAGCCGGGCGATCGCCTCCCACAGACCCTGAATGATGATGGGCGCGAGCCCCTCGGACGGCTCGTCCATGATCAGGCAGTCGGGATTGGTCATCAGGCCGCGGCCGATCGCCAGCATCTGCTGCTCGCCGCCGGATAGCGTCTTGGCGCGCTGGTTGCGGCGCTCGTCGAGGCGCGGGAACAGGTCATACACGCGCTTCAGGTTCCAGCCGTGGCGATTGGTGTTGCGCTCGGCGACCAGCAGGTTCTCCTCGACGCTCAGCGTCGGGAACACGCGGCGGCCCTGCGGCACCAGTCCCATACCGACCCGCACCGTCTCGAACGACGGCGTGTGCGTGATGTCCTTGCCCTTGAAGGTGATGGTGCCGCGGCGCGGCGGCGTGAAACCGACGATCGAGTTCACCAGCGTGGTCTTGCCGACGCCGTTGCGGCCGAGCAGGCCGAGAATCTGGCCCTGCTGCAATTCGATGGACATGCCCTGAAGCACATAGGCTTCGCCGTAATAGGTATGGATGTCGTGAACTTCGAGAATAGCCATGATGCGGCCCTTGGCTCAGCCCGTCCCTAGGTAGATTTCCTGGACGCGTTTGCTGTTGTGAATCTGTTCGGGTGTGCCGGTTTCCAGAATTTCGCCGAAATGCAGCACCGAGATTTCGTCGGCGACGTCGAACACCACGTCCATGTCGTGCTCGATCAGCAACAGCGCGAGACCGGGATCGAGCGAATTGAGGAATTTCGTCATCTCGGCCGACTCGCCGGACGACAGACCCGCCGCCGGTTCGTCGAGCAGCAGGATCTTCGGATCGCTGGCGAGGCCGAGCACGATCTCCAGCTGGCGCTGCTCGCCATGCGACAGGTTGCGGACTTCGACATCCTTGCGGTCTAGGAAGTTGGCGCGCTCGAGCAGGCCATAGGCCTTTTCATAGACGTCCTTGTAGGACGACAGGAAACGCCACATCACGAATTTCGACGGCCGCAGGCCCTTGATCGCCAGCAGCACGTTGTCGAGGACCGACAGCTTCGGGAACAGGCTCGTCACCTGGAAGGTGCGCGCCATGCCGAGCGCGGTGCGTCTGTGGCTTTCCCACTTCGTCACATCATTTCCGAAGACCAGCACTTGTCCGGATGACGACGGATAAATTCCCGTAATCAGATTGAACAGCGTGGTCTTGCCGGCGCCGTTGGGGCCGATGATGGCCTTGCGGTCGCCCGGCATGACGCGCAGCGAGACGCTCCTGGTCGCCTGCAAGCCGCCGAAGCTCTTGCAGAGACCCCTCAGTTCGAGAACGGGCACTTCGCCGTCCGTTCGCGTTTCCGTGCTCACGCTGCAACTCCGTTCGATGGGAAAAGCCGGGGCGCCACGGTCGGCGCCCCGGCAGCGTTTGCATTAGTCGCAGTATTTGCAGGGCGGGAAGTTCTTGTCGTAGACGGGCTGCGCCAGGAACTTCTCCTTACCGTAGGTCCAGAACTGGCTCACGTTCGGATAGGTCTTGATGACCGTGTTCCAGAGCTCTTCCTTCGGATAGCCGAACAGCTTCTTCTTTTCGACTTTCTTGATGTAGATGTTCTGGATCGGGTTGCGCATGTCGTCGAGCGTGACCGGGCCGCGCACGGCGTCAAGCTTGATGCCCGCCATGATCTTGATGATCTCTTCCGGGCCCGGCCATTTTCCGCCGGCTTTCTTGATCGCCTCGTCGAGCCACTGCGCGGTCGTGTAGTTGCTCTCCGAATAGTACGACGGAACCTTGTTGTACTTGGCGCGATAGGCTTTCACGAAGGCTTCGTTCTTCGGCGTTTCGAGCGCCGCGCTGTACTGGAGCGCGGAGACGTCGCCGATGACTTCGTCACCCATGAATGGGAGCACGAATTCGTCGTAGCTCGTTCCGCCGCCGAGCACGCGCTTCTTGTAGCCCGAACCGCGCAGCTGCTTGATGAACTGCACCGGCATCGGACCGACCATGAGCGAGAGCACGGCGTCGGCGCTCGGCTTGATGGTCGGGATGAACGGCCCGAAGTCCTTGGTGCCGAGCGGCGGCCAGATTTTCTGGACGACCTTGCCGCCGCAGTCCTCGAAGGCCTTCTGGAAGCCGCCGACGACCTCGTAACCGAACGCGTAGTCGGCCGCGATGGTGACGACGGTCTTGATGCCCTGATCGCAGGCATACTGGCCGAGCGCGTGGTGCGGCTGCGAGCTCGTCCAGGAGGTACGCAGCAGATAGGGGTAGTTCTTGAGCTGACGCTGGGTCAGGTCGTCGGCCGCCGGGATCGAGACGAGATAGAGCGTCTTCAGCTCGGTGGAGACCGGCGCCAGGGCGTAGCCGGTCGAGGCGAGCACGCCGCCGATCAGCATATGGGCCTTGTCTTGCAGGACGAGCTTCTTGGCCTTGGTGATGGCGGTTTCGGACTTGCCTTGCTCGTCTTCGACGATGAACTTCACGTCCATGCCGCCGAGCTTGCCGCCATGCTGGTCGAGATAGAGCTGGAAGCCGTTGCGCATGTCGATGCCGGTCTGGGCAAGGCCGCCGGTCAGCGGAGCCAAGAAGCCGACGCGCAATTCTTCAGAGTTTGCCTGGGTCGCCAGGCCGATGCCGAAGGCGGCGACTGTGCCAAGCAGCACAGAGGCTCGCTTCAGAGTCGAACGACGTGTCATAGCCTTCCTCCCTTCGTTACCTCTTTTGTCCGGCGCCGCGTGGTGCGCCGCCGGCTTCGGTTCAATGCGTTGCCTTTTCTCCGATCGATTCCGATTTTGTCGAAGCGGACCGCCAGTGACGGATTCGCTCCGGAATCCCCATGATGCCCCCCGGCAGGTAGAGGATCGTCAGAACGTAAACGACGCCCAGAATGTACTGCCACCAGGGCACCAGCGTGCTGACATAGTCGCGCAGGCCGAAGACGATGAAAGAGCCGATCACGCCGCCGACCAGCGTGCCGGCGCCGCCGAGTACCGCCATCAGCAGCGCGTCGACCGAGGTCGTGAGAACGACCGACTCCGGCGTCACGATGCCGTTGGTATGCGTCCACACGACGCCGGACAGGCCGCCGAACGCGCCGGCGATGATGAAGGCGAGATATTTATGCAGCCACACATTGTAGCCGAGGATTTTCATGCGCAGCTCGCGCTCGCGGATGCCCTCCAGCGTGCGGCCGAACGGCGACTTCACCAGGATATAGAGCGCGAGCAGGCTCACGATGAAGATCGCGAAGACGAGATAGAAAAAGTTGACCGGGTCCGACAGGTCGATGCCGATCTGTGGCCGGCCGGCGCGCATCGACAGGCCGTTGTCGCCGCCCGTCATCGAGTTCCAGCGGTAGGCGAGGCCCCAGACGCACTGGCCGAGCGCCAGCGTGATCATGAGGAAGTAGGTGCCGGTGGCGCGGATCGCGAACAGGCCGAACACCGCGGCGAGAATGGCGCCGGCGATCATGCCGAGCGGCAGCATCAGCCAGAAATCCCAGTGCATGCCGAAGCCGTAGCGGTTGGCCAGGATCGCCGTGAGATAGGCGCCGACGCCGAAATAGGCGGCCTGACCGAGCGAGGCGAGGCCGGTAAAGCCGAGCAGCAGATCGAGGCTCATCGCCAGGATGGCGAAGGCGAGCGCGCGCGTCACCAGCAGGACGATGAAGGAATTCGTCATCGGAACGACGATGGCGAGCGCGATCAGGCACAGGATGACCGCAATGACCTTGATACGTTGAGCTTTGGTCACGACCGGTTACTCCCGCCCGAACAGGCCGGTCGGCTTGATCGCGAGGATCAAGACCATCGGCGCATACAAGGTGAAATAGGCGAGCTCCGGAAACAGGGCCTTGCCGAAGTTGTCGGCAAGACCGACGAGGAGCGCGCCGATGGCCGCGCCGCCGAGGCTTCCCATGCCGCCGATGATCACGACCGCGAAGGCGATCGGCAGCATTTCGAAATCGAGGCCGGGATAGACGCCGAGAAAGGCGCCGCCGATCACGCCGCCGAGCGCGGCCATGCCCGCGCCGAGCGAGAAGATCAACATCGAAATCTTGTTGGTGTCGACGCCGACGCCGCGCGCCATCTGCGCGTCGTCCACGGTCGCGCGCACCATCGCGCCCATGCGCGTCTTCTCCATCGCCAGCCACAACACCAGGCCGATGACGATGGCAACGACGATCATGAAGATGCGGTAGAGCGGAAGATAAAGTCCGCCGACGATGATGCTCTGCGTCAGGGCGTCCGGTGGATTGATGTCGAGGTTGTTGCCGCCCCAGATATCGAGCGCGGCTTGCTGAAACAGGAACGCGAAGCCGACAGTGAGCAGCACCTGACGCAAGGTGTCGAAACCGAGCTGGCGCAGGAAGACGCGCTCCATGAGCAGGCCGACGACCGCGATCGCCAGCGTGGCGACGGGGATCGCGAGGACCCATGAGTCCGTCGTCCAGATCACCGACAGCGCGACGTAGCCGCCGAGAAGGAAGTAGGAGCCGTGCGCCAGATTGACGATGCGCATGACGCCGAAGATCAACGACAGGCCGGCGCCGACCAGAAACAGCAACGCGCCGTATGAAATGCCATTGAAGGCCTGAATCAGCCAGAACTGCGCGTTCATGTTTCCCCGTGTGTCCTTCTTATGAGACGAAGGTTGGCAACAAGCTTACCGCAGGACGCGGTCATTGCGAGTCCTAACTGGCGCCGCACCGCTCATATTGTCACTTTTCGATGCTCTGAAAATTCATCCCATATGCGCTGCACACAATGCGGGCACGCCGGATACGGCGATGCGTTTTGGCCGCGCTTTTCGTCGCGTCTTTCATCGCGCCTTGCGCGAAGGTTTGCGCGGCGGGATGACCGGAAGCAGCAGGTAGGGCGCCTTGCTCCGTCCGAACGCGAGGGTCGTGGTGCCGCCGAACACCTCCGGCGGCCGATCGATGGGGTCGTCGTGCAGAAACGGTCCGCAGCCCGTGAGTTCGTTCTTGAAATTGGACAACCGGCCGCCGCTGCCGCCGCCGTATTCGTAGTCCTTGCCGCGGATCGACAGCGCGATGCGGTAGCCCGCCGGTATCGCAATGGAGGTCGGCCAGATCTCGATGTCGAGTTCGACCGTCTGTCCCTTGCGCAGCGGCTGTACCTCGTCGTGGGTATGATAAGGCCGGTAGGGTTTCGACAGCTTTTTGTCGAGCTTGCGGTGTGATGCGCGCAGCCAACCCTGCGCGACCGGCGTGTGCGGATCGATCGCGCCCTGGAAAACGATCTCTTTCATGTCGCCGGTGAAGACGCGCAGCACGATGAAGAAGTCGGCATCCTTCGTGCTCGACGACGCGAACAGCTTGAGCGCCGAAGGCCCGGTGATCTCGGTCGCTTGCGCGAGCGGAGCGGTGAGGAAGGTGAGGCCGTCACCCATCGCCGCGAAGGAGAGCGTGCCGCCCTTCGACGGCTTCTTTGCCGTCAGCGCCATCGCGGACGGATCGAGATAGAACTTCGTCCACTTGGTGCCCTTCAGCGGCCATTCGGTCTCCGCGCGCGAGACGAACTTTTCGCCGGGGTGGCGGATCTGGAGATAGACCTTCGGCTGCTTCGACCAGCCGGTGTCCTTGCCGTGCAGGAAGTAATTAAAGAACTTGAGCTGCTGCTCGCGGCCGTAGTCGGTGTAGAAGTGCGTCCAGTGCTCGATGCCGTGACCTTCGAGCCATTTCTTCTTCGAGGCGGCGCGCGTGAAGCCCTCGAAGTTGCCGCGCGGATGCAGACCCTGTCCGCCCCAGTTCGCCGCGGTGAAGAGCGGCACGGTGACCTTGCTCCAGTCCGGCG
Organism: Pseudolabrys sp.; assembly: GCF_050250095.1. Lineage (NCBI taxonomy): Bacteria > Pseudomonadati > Pseudomonadota > Alphaproteobacteria > Hyphomicrobiales > Xanthobacteraceae > Pseudolabrys > Pseudolabrys sp. The sequence continues at coordinate 297,767 of NZ_JBFWPH010000004.1, forward strand.
AGCGCGCCCTGTGGTAGTCGTCGTCGAGCGGGTGCGATCTGATCTCGCTGCCGAAGTCGCAGCGGTTCTTTTTCAACTCGTCTTCGCTCAGGATGTCCGGGCCACAGACCAACTCGCCATGCACGCGGCTGCGTTTGCCGCGCTCGCCGGCGCCGTATTGCACGGTCTTGACCTGCATGTCGTACCAGTTCTCCCAGAACGTCGAGAGAATGCCGCCGTGGTGCGTCATGTCGCGGTACCAGTCGGCCGCGCCTTCCCAGATGCACATCGCGGCGAGATGCGGCGGCTGCAGCGAGGCGACGTGCCACTGGTTGATGCCGTAATAGGAAATGCCGTTGAGGCCGACCTTGCCGTTCGACCAGGCCTGCACGCCGGCCCATTCGATGCAGTTATAAAAGTCCTTCGTCTCGCGCGGCGAGAAGTGATCGACATAGCCGGGCGAGCAGCCGGTGCCGCGTGAATCGACGCGCACGCAAACATAGTCGTGCGGCACCCATTTCTCAGGGTCCACCACCTCCCAATTCTGGAAGAGGTTGCTCGAATTCGCCGCGACGTCGGGATGCTGCGTCACCATGCGCTGCCAGGCGCTCGGATAGCCGTCCTGGAAGGCGAGGGCCTTGGCGTAAGGGCCGTAAGTGAGGAGGACGGGATAGCTGCCGTCCTTGACCGGGCGGAACACGTCCGCGCGCAGGATCGCGCCGTCGTCCATGACGATCGGCACGTCCCAGTCGACGGCCATCGTTGCGAATTCGGTTTCGCGAATGTCGCTGCGCTGCTGATGTGTCGCCACGCCCGCCTCCCGTTTTCGTTTCAGGCGGTGCGTCGTTGTCGCCGCTCTATCGCGCGCCGCTCCGCGAGAAGCCTGCCATGCTCTCGAGCACCGCGCAAACCGCCGCGGTGTCCTCGCCGCCGAGGCCCATCGCCATCGCCTGCTTGTAGACAGGCTCGGTTGCATCGAACAGCGGCGTCGGCACGTTGATGCGCCGGGCGAAATCACCGATCACCTGCATGTCCTTCTGCCAGACATCGATCTTCATGGTGACGTCGTCGTAACGGCCCTTCACCATCATCGGCGCGCGCAATTCGAACACGCGGGAATTGCCGGCGCCGGCCTGAATCAACTCGAAGATGATCTTGGGCGACAGACCGGACTTCATGCCGAGCACCATCGCTTCGGCGCTGGCGACGTTGTTGATGGCGACCAGCAGATTGGCGACGTATTTCATGCGGCTGCCGTTGCCGAACTTGCCGACGTCGTAAACCTTGCGGCCGAAGTCGTCGAACATCGGCCGAAGCTTGCGGATGCTCTTGGTGTCGCCGCTCGCGTAGAACACGAGATCGCGGTTGGCGGCCTGCGAGCCGGTGCCGCTGACCGGGCAGTCGAGCAGCGTGTGGCCGGCGGCGGTGAGCGTCTGCTCGGCGCGCTCCTTGTCCTCGATGTTGAAGGTGCTCATCTCGACGATGAGCTTCTTCTTCAGGCCGGCGCCGGCAAGCTCCTCGGCGGTCGCCTGCAACGCTTGCGGCTTCGGCAGGCTGGTCAGGACGACCGGCACCTGATTGGCGACGTCGGTGGCGCTCTTCGCGATGGTGACGCCGGCGCGCTTTGCTTCCTTGCAGCGGTCCGCGCTCGGATCATAACCAATGACATTCCAGCCGCGCCCGGCGAGGTTGCGGGCGAACGAGCCGCCCATGATGCCGAGGCCGATGACGCCGACGGTGCCCTTCGAACGCCCGCCGGAGGTTTTGCGGCTCTGCTTTTTTGCTGCCTTCTTCGCCGCTGTCTTGACCGTCTTTTTGGCCTTGCGCGCCATGACCGAACCTCCCACGCGTTTTGTTTGTGCTGCCGCTTGCCCATCATAAGAGCGTCAGACGCGCGGACTGTCGAGAGGGGACGTGCGCGACCCCGCTATGCCGATGCGCTGCGATCGCCTATCGTTCCGCCCGCGTGCAATCGTCGTCGGGAGTGAGCACATGCAAGTCGGCCAAGTTCAAGTCGGTGTTGTGGGTCTCGGAAAAATGGGCGCGGCGATTGCCGCGCGGCTGATCGAAGTCGGTCATCAGGTCACGGTCTGGAACCGCACCGCGGCGAAAGCGACGCCGTTGGCGGAGGCCGGCGCAAAAGTCGCGGCGACGCCGGCTGAACTTGCGAAGGCCAGCGACGTCATCGTGTCCATTTTGACCGACGCGGGCGCCATCGACGCCGCTTATTCGGGACCGAACGGGCTGTTATCCGGCGATGTGAAAGGAAAGCTGTTCATCGAGATGAGCACGGTGCGGCCGGAAACGCCGATCGCGCTCGACAAGAAGATCAAGGCGAAAGGCGCCGCGATGGTCGAATGTCCGGTCGGCGGCACCACGACACCGGCGCGGCAGGGCAAGCTGCTCGGCCTTGTCGGCGGTGCCGATGCGGACGTCGCGCGGGCGCGGCCGCTGCTCGACCAGATGTGCCGCCGCGCCGAGCATTTCGGCCCGGTCGGCTCCGGCTCCTCGATGAAACTGGCGATCAACCTGCCGCTGATGATTTCCTGGCAGGCTTATGGCGAGGCTTTCGCCATCTGCAAACATGTCGGCGTGCCGCCGCAGCGGCTCATCGACCTTTTCATCGATACCTCGGGCGCAACCAACGCGCTGAAGGCGCGCGCCGCGATGCTCGCCGCGATGCTGGAGGGGGGCGACGCCGGCGCCGTCACCTTCGACATCGATTCCGGCATCAAGGACCTGAAGACCATGCTGACGGAAGGGCAGTCGCGCGGCGTCGAACTGCCGCTGATCGAACGCACGCTCGCCTGTTTCGAGGAAGCAAGCCGCAACGGCCTCGGCGCGCTGGACGGCTCGGCGATGCCGACCTACTGGCCGAAGCGCGGGAAGAAATAAGCTGGCAACACTGTTCATACGAACGAGGAATCCATGAAGATCTTTTCGTTCTGGCGGTCGCTTGCAACCTATCGGGTGCGCATCGCGCTCAACCTCAAGGGCATCGTCCCCGATGAGGTGATCGAGGTGAACCTGATGAAGGGCCAGCAGCGCGAGGCGGAGTTTCGCGCGGTCAATCCGATGATGGCGATCCCGGCGCTCGCCGACGGCGAGGGGCCGGCGCTGTTCGAGTCGCTGGCGATCCTCGAATATCTCGACGAGATCAAGCCGAACCCGCCGCTGCTGCCGAAAGACCCGAAGGGCCGCGCCCGCGTGCGCGGTCTCGCGCAGGTCGTCGCCTGCGACTCCCATCCGCTGGTGGTGCCGCGGGTGCGCGAATATCTCGAAAACGAATTGAAGGTGGACGAGACCGGCCGCGCCAAGTGGTGCGCGCACTGGATCGCGGCAGCCTTGCAGGGAATCGAAGCGCATCTGGCGAGCGAGAAGGCGACCGGCACGTTCTGCCACGGCGACCAGATCACCATCGCCGACATCTGCCTCGCGAGCCAGGCGGCGGGCGCCAAATTCTTCGGTGTCGACATGGCGAAATTCCCGACCGCCGCGCGCATCGTGCAGACCTGCATGAGCAACGACGCCTTTGCACGCGCGCATCCGCTGAAACAGCCCGGCGCACCGGCACAAAACTGATCGGAGGCGAACGGCGGAACATCAGGTTCCGCCGCCGCGCTTTCACACTATAAAATCGCGCGCCGCGATTTTTCATTTCGCGTTCGCGCTTTGCTATTGGTTTGCCCATCGCAGTCGGCTTAATGTTGCGCGACGATCCGATGCCGCGCCAACGATGCGGCACACCAAGAGGACTGCGATGCCGACGCCGATGCAGCTTGCCTTCTTCACGATGCCGATCCACCCGATCGACAAGGATTGGCGGCAATCGCTGCGCGAGGATCACGAGGCTTTCGTCTTGGCCGACGAGCTTGGCTTCGCCGAAGGCTATGTCGGCGAGCACGCCACCGATCAGGCGGAGAACATCACCTCCTGCGCGATCTTCATCGCGAGCCTCGTCCACTCGACCAAGCGGATGAAACTCGGCACCGGCACGATCAACATGCCGAACAATCATCCGGTCGCGGTCGCGGCGCATATGGCGATGCTCGACCACATGCTCGACGGCCGCTTCATTTTCGGCATCAGCCCCGGCGGTCTGCTGTCCGATGCCGAGGTGTTCGGCAATCTCGAGGCCGACCGCAATGCGATGTTCCTCGAGTCAATCAATACCGTGCTGAAGATCTGGGCGAGCGAACCGCCTTACGACATCGCCGGGAAATACTGGAACGTCGCGATTCACAAGCACCTGATGCCGGAAATTGGGCAGGGGCCGATCCCGAAGCCTCTGCAGCGTCCTCATCCGCCGATCGTGGTCACCGCGGTCGCGCCGTTTTCCAAGGGCGTGACGGAAGCTGCGGCGCGCGGCTGGGACCCGATCTCCGCGAATTTCCTGATGGCGCCGTGGGTCAAAAGCCACTGGCCGAAATATGCCGAAGGTTGCGAGCGCATGGGTCGCAAGGCGGACCCGGCGAACTGGCGCGTCGCGCGCTCGGTCTTCGTCGCCGACGACGACAAGACCGCGAAGGAATACGCGATGGGGCCGAACAGCCCGTATCGCTATTACTACAAGCAGCTCTTCACCAAGCTGAAGCGCAACGGCCGCATCGAGCTGTTCAAGACGCACCGCGACCAGCCGGATGACGAGGTGACGCTCGACATGGTGTGCGAAAAGCTCATCACCTGGGGTTCGGTCGAGAAGGTGACCGACGAGTTGCTGAAGTATCGCGACGAGGTCGGCGAATTCGGCAAGCTCTTGTATGCCGGCAAGGACTGGGCCGACCGCGACCTCGGCCGCAAGTCGATGATCCTGCTCGCCGAGAAGGTGCTGCCCAAGGTCAACGCGGCAATCAAATAGGCCTCCGATGGCCCGCACGCGCATTTTCGTCACCCAGCCGATTGCCGAAAGCGTCATCGAGCGGCTGCGCGCAGCGGCCGACGTCACCGTCAACCCGGACGGCACCAGGGTGCCCGATCAGGCGACGCTGATCGAGGGCGTGAAGAACGCCGACATCCTGTTCGCGCTGCTGCACGACACGGTGAACAAGGCGGTGCTGGCCGCCAATCCGAACCTGCGCGCGGTGACGTCGATGACGATCACGCCGGACCGCATCGACGTCGCGGAAGCGACCAGACGCGGCATCATCGTCACCAATATTCCGGCGGTGGTCACGGACGCGACCGCCGACATCAACTTCGCTATCCTGCTTGCGGTAGCGCGCAACGTGGTCGTCGGCGACAAAAAGTTCCGCGAGGGGATGTATCCTGGCTCGCAGGGTAATTACTTCGCCGGCAGCGCGGTGAGCGGCAAGACGCTCGGCATCATCGGCGCGGGTCGGATCGGGCAGGCGGTGGCGCGGCGCGGCCGCGGCTTCAATATGCGGATTATCTATGCCGACCCGCGGCGGCTGCCGGCGGACATCGAGAAGGAATTGCAGGCGACGCATCTGCCGATGGACGAGGTGCTGAAGCAGGCCGACTTCATTTCGCTGCACCCGCAGCTTGCGCCGGAGACGCGCCATCTGATGAGCGACGCGCAGTTCGCGCTGATGAAGCCGACGGCCTTCATCGTCAACACCTCGCGCGGGCCGGTGATCGAGGAGGCGGCGCTGGTGCGGGCGCTTAAAAGCAACAAGATCGCGGGCGCGGCGCTCGACGTTTATGAGTTCGAACCGAAGGTATCCGCCGAGCTTGTCGCGATGGACAACGTGGTGCTGACGCCGCATCTCGGCAGCGCGGTGCTGGAGCTGCGCGAGGGCATGGCGAATATCGTGGCGGACAATGCGGTGGCGATCATCGAAGGCCGCCAGCCGCCGAACTGCATCAATCCGGAAGTGTTGACCTGATCACTCCGCCGTCCAGCCACCGTCGAGCACCAGCGCCGAGCCGGTCATCAGCGACGAGGCGTCCGAGGCGAGGAACACGATGGCGCCGGTCAGCTCCTCGAGCTGGCCGATGCGGCCGAGCTTGATGCGGCTCACGACTTCATCCCTGAACGCCTTGTTCTCGAAGAACGGCTTCGTCATCGGCGTTTCGAGGAAGGTCGGTCCCAGCGAATTGACGCGGATATTGTGCGGGGCAAGCTCGATCGCCATCGCCTTGGTGAAGCCTTCCATCGCGTGCTTGGAGGCGCAATAGACGGTACGCCGTGCGGCACCGACATGGCCCATCTGCGAGGAAATGTTGATGATCGAGCCGGGGAGCCTGGCGTCCAGCAGCCGCTTCGCTACCGCCTGCGCGACGAAATAAGCCGAGCGGACATTGAGCCCCATGATGGTGTCGAAGTCCTCGACCGTCACATCGGACAACAGCTTCGGCCGGTTCATGCCGGCATTGTTGACCAGCACCTGAAACGGTGCAGCCGACGTGACGGCGGCGCGGACCGCCTCGACATCGGTGACGTCCAGCGTCAGCGCCTCGGCCTGCTGGCCGCGGGCGCGGATCGCCTGCGCAGCGTCCTCGATTTCCTTGGTCGTTCGCGCGGCGAGGGTGACATGCGCGCCGGCCTCAGCCAGTGCCGCCGCCGCGGTCAGTCCAATGCCGCGCCCGGCGCCGGTGACGAGCGCACGGCGGCCGTCGAGGCGGAAATTGGCCGTGCGCGTCAGGTCGACGCTCATGGCGCGGCCTATTCCGCCGCCTGCGCGTAGGGCACGTTGCGTCCGCCGTAGCGGCGCACGCGGACATTGGCCTGCTCGGCATGGCCGAGAAAGCCTTCGAGCACGCAGAGCCGCGAGCAATATTCGCCGATCATGGCGCTCGCCGCGTCGGTGGTGACGCGCTGATAGGTGCAGGTCTTGATGAACTTGCCGACCCACAGCCCGCCGGTGAAGCGGGCATTCTTCCTGGTCGGCAGCGTGTGGTTGGTGCCGATCACCTTGTCGCCAAAGGCGACATTGGTGCGCGCGCCGAGGAACAGCGAGCCGTAGTTGGTCATGGTGTTCAGGAAATAATCCGGGTCGCGCGTCATCACCTGCACGTGCTCGGAGGCAATGCGGTCGGCTTCCTGCACCATCTCCTCGTAGCTGTCGCAGACGATCACCTCGCCATTGTCCTTCCACGCCTGCGCGGCGGCGTCGGCGGTCGGGAGTATGGTCAGCAGGCGCTCGACTTCCTTGATGGTGTCCTGCGCGAGTTTCTCGGAGTTGGTGATGAGCACGGCGGGCGAGGTCGGGCCGTGCTCGGCCTGGCCGAGCAGGTCGGTGGCGCAGATTTCGCCGTCCACGCTGTCGTCGGCGATGACGAGGGTTTCGGTCGGGCCGGCGAGCAGGTCGATGCCGATGCGGCCGAACAGCTGGCGCTTGGCCTCCGCGACATAGGCGTTGCCGGGACCGACGATCATGTCGACCGGCTCGATGCTCTCGGTGCCGAGCGCCATCGCGGCGACGGCCTGCACGCCGCCGAGCACATAGATTTCATCGGCGCCGCCGAAATGCATCGCGGCAACGATGGCCGGGTGCGGGCCGCCCTTGTAGGGCGGGGCGCAGGCAATGATACACTTCACGCCGGCGACCCGCGCGGTGACGATCGACATATGCGCGGAGGCAACCATCGGATAGCGGCCGCCGGGCACGTAGCAGCCGATGGAGTTGACCGGAATGTGCCGGTGGCCGAGCACGACGCCGGGCAGGGTCTCGACTTCGAGGTCGTGCATAGTGTCGCGCTGCTTCTGCGCGAAGTTGCGCACTTGGGCCTGCGCGAACTTGATGTCCTCGAGGTCGCGCTTGGAGACTTGCGAAATCGCCTTCTCGATCTCCTGCGGCGCCAGGCGGAAATCCTTCGGCGACCACTTGTCGAACTTCTCGGAGAGTTCGCGGATCGCGGTGTCCTTCTTGGCCTCTACTTGCGCGAGAATGTCCTCGACGGTCTGCCGCACCCTGGCGTCGGCTTCCTTGATCGCGCTCGCGTCCATTCCGCGTTTGAGCCAGCGGGGCATGATTTGACTCCATTGATTGCTGGTCGTCCCCGCGCAGGCGGGGACCCATAATCACCGTCGGCGTTTATGGGTCCCGGGCCTTCCTCGCTGACGCTCGGTCGCCCGGGACGACGTTGTTTGTCTTACTTGATCGCCTGCGGATTGATCGGCGAGCCGGTGCCGCCGGTGATGATGAGCGGCGGGCCGGAGAAGAAGAACTCGTAGACCTTGTCCTTGTCGCAGTCCTCGGCGAGTTCCTTCACATAGAAGATTTCGCCCATGCACAGCCCCATCGCCGGGATGACGACCCAGTGCCACGGCTGGTTGGCTTCGGTCGTCTCGTTCGGCCGCACCTCGACGCCCCAGGTGTCGGAGCAGATCGCGGCGATCTCCTTCTCGTGGCACCAGTAGCAGTTCTCGAACTTGACGCCGGGCGCGTCGCCGCCGGCATAGCCGCCCCATTCGCCTTCCTCGAGGCAGCGTTCCATCTGCCCGGTGCGGACGATGACGAAGTCACCCTTCTTGATCGTGACGCCCTGCGCCTTGGCGCAGGCGTCCAGCTCGTCGTTGGAAATGCCTTCGCCATCCTTCAGCCACTTCACCTTGCGGTGGCGGGCGATGTCGAGCAGCACGCCGCGGCCGACCATCTTGTCCTTGGAATGCTCGATGCCGAGCACCGAGAGGCCGCGCGAGTCGATTAGCTTGGCGTCGTGGCCATTGTAGCATTTGTCTTCGTAGAAGATGTGGCCGAGCGCATCCCAATGCGTCGCGCCCTGCACGCAGAGCATCAGCGTGTCGTCGGCGTAGCGGATCTTGTTCCAGTCCTGCTGTTCCGCAATGGCGTCGGTGCCGGTCGCGAGCATCTGGTGGATCGGGTTGAAGCGGCCGCCGAACAGGCCGGTCTGCGGGCCGGTGCGGTCGAGCGGAATGCCCATCGCGAAGCTCTTGCCCTTCTTGATCAGCTTGGCGGCCTCCACGATCATCTGCGGGGTGACGATGTTGAGCGTGCCGGAGTGGTCGTCCTTGCCCCAGCGGCCCCAGTTCGACAGCTTCTTGCTGGCTTCCTCGATGGCCGCCTTGCCGACCTTGATGTTCATTGGGCATGTCCTCCGTATTGAATTTTGCGTGAGTGTGGACCGTCCCGCCACGGAATTGCAACGGGATCGCGCTAGACTTATGCGGAAACGAGCGCCAGCTCTGACAGAAACGAGCGCCAGCTCTGACAGGAGACGGTCCATGTCGATGGGACGAATGTTGACCAGGCGAAACTTTTCGGCCGCGGTGGCGGCGACGGCGCTGCTGGGTGTCGTGCAAACGGCGTCCGCCGCGTCGGTGATCGACGAATGGGCCGCGATCCAGCGGCCCGCAGCGCCGGCGCTCAAGCCGGTCGCGCTGGAAGCGAAAACGACCGCGCTGCTGATGCTCGATTTCATGAACCAGAACTGCGGCAAGCGGCCGCGCTGCGTGGCCACGGTTCCGGCGACGAAGGCGTTGCTGGAGAAGGCGCGCGCCGCCAAGGTGACGGTGATCTACAGCCTGATCCGCAACACCACCGGCGCCGATGTCATCAAGGATGTCGCGCCGGCGGCGGGCGAGACCTCCGTCACGTCCGGGCCGGACAAGTTTCTCAACACCGACCTCGAGAAAATTCTGAAAGAGAAGGGGATCACGACGGTCATCACCATCGGCACGGCGGCGAACGGCGCGGTGCTGTTCACGGCGGCGGGCGCGGCGTTCCGCGGCCTCAACGTCGTCATTCCGGTTGACGGGATTTCGTCGCAGGATGCCTATGCCGACCTGTCGATGGTCTGGAATTTCACCACGATGCCATCAGTGTCGCAGAAGGCGACGCTGACCAGAAGCGATATGATCAGCTTCAGATAAGCGCAGCCGTCCGTTTCGTTCGTGCCGCTTCCGCCTTCAAGCCGTTGCGCCTGAAGGCGGATTGCTTTGGAGCGGGCGCTTGATTCAGGTCAAAGTGGGCGCGCCCCGCCGACGATAGCGTTTCTACCAATTGAATGGCCTGACGATTATCCCAACCGGCGCGCGGAGTGGCATTGGCGCCACTGAAGGGCCGCCCTGACCGGGTTCACGATTTATGCGGACGAACGGATGTGCCGTGCGGGCGTCAATTGCGGCGCGCCGGGCACGAACAGGGAGAATTGCGATGACAGGCGATCCGAACAAGACCGAACATCAAAGCGCGAACGACAGGACTGTCGCGGACTTCACTGCGATGATGCGTTCATTCCGCCCTCCGCTGCCGTTGCGTGTCATGGGTGAGGAAAGTTGGGTGCAGTTCTGGCGCGGGCAGGATGTCGTCCTGACCTGCATGGAGGAATTTTCCGAAGGCTGGTTCCGGCGCCGTCATGTCGCGACCGAAACCGCGCTCGACACCGCGTTGCGCTGCTGCGAAGCGGCGAGCCCGTTCGACATCGCGCGCGAGATGCTCAACTGGTCGATGGGCTCAATGCAGCGGGTGATGGAAGACGGGCGTGCCTGCCAGAAGTGCTGTCTCGAACTGGCGAGACTGACGCCGCACGTCTCGCCGGAAGAGGAGGCGGAGGGCAGGCAGGACAACAGTGCGCCGCGCGCGAGGCCTGCGGTCAAGGCCGGGGACGCCGCGGAGAAAGCAAAGGTGGCCTAGCCGTCACACCTTGCCGAGCGCGCGGAGGATCTTCTCCGGCGTGAACGGCATATCGGTGAGCATCTGCGCGTTCAGCGGCCGCAGCGCGTCGTTGATCGCGTTCATCACAGCGCCCGGCGCGCCGGCGGTACCGGCTTCGCCCGCGCCCTTGGCGCCGAGTTCCGAATCGGCGGTTGGCGACACCACATGGCCGACGGTAATGTCCGGCATCTCGCCAGCCATCGGCACCAGATAGTCCGCCATGTTGGCGTTCAGCATCTGCCCGCGCTCGTCATAGATGCAGTGCTCGAACAGCGCACCGCCGATGCCCTGCACGATGCCGCCGCGCACCTGCTCGTCGACCAGCTGCGGGTTGATGACGGTGCCGCAGTCCTCGACGCACCAGTGCTTCAACAGCTTGACGAAGCCGGTGTCGGGATCGACCTCGAGCCAGCTCGCCTGAATGCCGTTGGTGAAGGAGAACGGCCACTTGTGCGGCACGTAATGCCGCGTCACCACCAGTTCGGACTGGAAGTCCGGCGGCAGCGTGTCCGGCCGGTAATAGGCGATGCGGGCGACCTCGGAGAGCGGCATGCGCTCGGTGCCGGTCGCCTTGTCGACCACCGTCGCGTTGGTGAGATCGAGATCGCTGGGCTTCGCCTGCAGGATGGCGGCGGCCACTTTCAACACGTTTTCGCGCAGCGCCTTGCCGGCCTGCCAGGCCGCTTCGCCGCCGATGCCGGCCGCGCGCGAGGCCCAGGTACCGCCGCCATAGGGCGTGTTCTCGGTGTCGCCCATGACGACGCGCACGCGCTCGATTGGTACGCCGAACGAGGAGGCGGCGACCTGCGCGATGACGGCTTCCGCGCCCTGGCCCTGTTCGGACACGCCGGTGTGCACGGAGACGTTGCCCTGCGCGTCGAGCTTCATCGTCGCGCCATCCTGCGCCGAAATGGGGGCGCCGCCGACGCCGTAGAAGGCGGCGGACGGGTTGGTGACTTCCACAAAGGTCGCAAAGCCGATGCCGCGATAGATGCCCTTCTTGCGAAGCTCGGCCTGCTCGGCGCGCAGCGCGGAATAGTTCATCAGCGAGTCGAGATGGGCGAGGGCGGCGTGCTGCGACAGCAGTTCGAATTTCAGCCCCGAGGCCGCGGTGGTCGGGTAGGCGTCGTCTGGAATGAGATTGCGGCGGCGGATTTCCAGCGGGTCCATTCCGATCTTCATCGCGGCGAGATCGACGAGACCCTCGGTCACCGCGGTCGCGATCGGATGGCCGACCGCACGGTACTGGCACATCACGTTTTTATTCTGGAACACCACGCGGGCGCGCGCCTTGTAGTTCGGGCAGGTGTACCAGGAGCCGACCAGGTTCACGACCTGATTGGCCTCGATGCCCGAGGTGCGCGGATAGACCGAATAGGGGCCGATGCCGGTGAGGTCGTCGATTTCGAACAGCGTGAAGGTGCCGTCCTTCTTGACGCCGATCTTCGCCTTCACGATGTGGTCGCGGGCGTGAATGTCGGTGACGAAGCTTTCGATGCGGTCGGCGACGAATTTCACCGGCCGGTTCAGCATCTTGGAGATCGCGACGGTTGCCATCTCGTCGGCATAGGTGTGAACCTTGATGCCGAACGAGCCGCCGACGTCCTTCGTCACCACGCGCACCTGCGCGTCTTCGAGGCCGAGATGCTTGGCGAACAGGTGCTGCATCATGTGCGGCGCCTGGGTGCCGAGATAGACGGTCATCTTCTGCTGGCCGGGCTGCCAGTCCGCGACGATGGCGCGCGGCTCGTTGGTGACGCCGGTGTGGCGGCCGAACACGAACGTCGTCTCGATCAGCTCGTCGGCCTCCTTCGCGCCCTTGTCGGGGTCGCCCGCCGCATGGACACGCTCGAAGGTGAGATTGTCGCCGAGGCTCGGATGCATCACCGGCGTTTCGGGATCGAGCGCCCTGGTGGCGTCGGTCAGCGGCTCCAGTTCTTCAAAGGTGACGCCGATCAGCTCGAGCGCGTCTTCGGCCTGCGCGCGGGTCTTCGCGACGACGGCGCAGACCGCTTCGCCCTGCCAGCAGGCGCGCTCCGGCGCGATCGGGTACTGCGGCGCGGACTTGATTCCCTTGAGGTGCGTCAGCACGCCGACCCAGGGCGTCATCACCGGTTCGAGATCCTTGCCGGTCATGACGGCGACGACGCCCGGCGCCTTCTTAGCGGCGGCGGTGTCGATCCTGACGATTTTTGCGTGGGCGTGCGGCGAGCGCAGGAAGGCGGCATGGACCATGCGCGGCAGCACGGTGTCGCTGACATAGTCGGCGCGGCCCTCGGTCAGGCGCTTGATGTTCGGGCGCGGCACGGCGCGGCCGATATAGGAGTTCGGCCGGTCGAGCGCGGTGAGGATGGGCGGTGAGTCGTCGACGATTTTCATGGGATCACAGGAACCGCGTCGGCCACAGGATGCTGCGCCACATATGCGCGGAGGGGCTGCTGTCGAGGCCGAGGCCTTCCTTGGGCTGCCTGAAGTTGCGGCCGATGATGTCGACGAAGTCGTCGAGATTGACCTTGGTGTTCGGATCGAAGGCGTAGATGTCGTTCACGCAGATCAGCCGCGAGGTCATGTACCACTTGTGCGCACGCGCGCGCTTATAGTCCTCGAGGATGTAAGGCTCCGGCTGGTAGTCCGGCCCGAACAGCGACTTGTAGAGGTCGGGATAGCCGTAGCCGACATCGTCGTCGGGAAAGAAGCGCAGCGCCTGATGCATGCGCACCGCCCAGGAAACTTCCTCGCTGACATAGGGCTCGATCATCTGCGCGCCCCAGTAGCCGTGATCGCAGCGGATGAAGCTGACCACCGCGATGTCGTGGACGAGGCAGGCCATGATGACCTTTTCCGGCTGGCCGGTCTTGAGCGCGTGGTTGGCGCTCTGCAGCAGATGCGCGGTCGAGGCGAAGCGATGGCGGAAATAGTCGACCAGCGTCGGCTTTTCCGGCATCGGCGGCAGCCGCGGATCGGCGCCCATCAGGAAGTACTTGCCGGGATGCTTTTCCTTGAGCGCCGGCGCGGTGTCGTAGGTGACATGACCGTCCATCAGATGACCGAAGGTCGATTTCGAGATGATGCGTTCCATTTCGTGCATCTTCTCTTCTTCGAGCTCGTCGGCCATTTCGGACAGGGTCAGCGGGCGGCCGGTCGGTGTCATGACGTCACCTCTTCGTTGCACGCGCTTGAGCGGTCGCTTCCACCGCGTCGACGATGGCGTGATAGCCGGTGCAGCGGCAGTAATTGCCGGACAGATGTTCGCGGATGTCGTCGCGGCTCGGCACGCCGCCTTTCGCCAGAAGTTCCTGCGCGGTGAGCAGCATGCCGGGCGTGCAGAAGCCGCATTGCAGGGCGTTGCGGTTGCGGAAGTTTTCCTGAAGGTCCGCGATCTCGCCGGTGTCCGAGACGCCTTCGATGGTCTCGATGGTGCCACCCTCGCATTGCACGGCAAGCATCAGGCAGCCGCGCACGATCTGCCCATCGACACGCACCGTGCAGGTGCCGCAGACGCCGTGCTCGCAGCCAGTGCGCGTGCCGGAGAGGCCGAGCCGGTCGCGCAGGAAGTCGGCGACCGAGGTGCGGGCGTCGATGGTTTCGGACACCGTCTCGCCGTTGACGGTGCAGGTGAGGTCGATGCTGCGTGCGCCGCTCATGACCGCGCCTCCGCAAGTTGCGCAGCAACGCGCTTCAGCAGGACGCCGGCAAGATGACGCCGGGTCGCGCCCGACGCCTGAATGTCGTCGGGCGGATCGATATCCCCCGCCACGGCTTTTGCCGCGCCGTCGATGTCGCCTTCCGATAGCGCGGCTTCCGCTTTCGTCGCGCGCACCGGCGTCGCGCCGACGCCGAAATAGACAAGGCGGAGTTTGTCGTAGCCTTTGCCTTTGGCTTCGCCCGACGCGGCAAGGCCGACAATGGCGTAGTCGCCGTGGCGGCGGGTGAGTTCACCGAAGCCGGTGCGGCGCGAGGCGGTGGCGGCTGGAACGCTGATGCCGGTCAGAATGTCCTGCGGGCCGATGGCGGTTTCGAACAGACCCTTGAAGAAGTCGCCGGCCTTCACATTGCGCTCGCCCTTCGGCCCCTTGATGGTGAACTCGGCGTCCAGCGCCATCATGCAGGCGGGCAGTTCGGCGGCAGGGTCGGCGAAGGCAACCGAGCCGCCGATGGTGCCGCGGTTGCGGATTGCGGGGTGGGCGATGTGCGGCATCGCCCTGGCGATCAGCGGGACATGTTTGGCAATCTCGGGGGACGCTTCAGCCTGCGCGTGGCGCGTCATCGCGCCGATAGCGACCCGGTCCTTTGCCGCCGCGATGCCGGACAAGGCGCCGATGCCATTGATGTCGATCAGCAGGGACGGGTGCGACAGCCGCATATTGAGGCTCGCCATTAGGCTTTGCCCGCCGGCAAGAAGCCTGGCTTCGCCGCCGGATGAGCCGAGCAAGTCGATCGCGTGATCGACCGATTTCGCCCTGGCATAGGCGAATGGAGCCGGTTTCACAGAGCCTCCCGATATGCCGTCTTCTTTTGCGGCTATTGTGGCTGAGAACCGGAAGGCGTCAATGCGAATAAGACCAGTGCGAACAATGCCGCAGGCTGAACGGCGTGCGGAGGCCGGGACGAGACGCGAGGTGGGCCAACTTTAACCGTTAATCCCCTTCGTAATGTCGATGGCGCGGCGCAGCAGCGTCATCGAGGCTTCGAGCGTACGGAACGCCGCATGCGCGGTGATCGTCACATTGTCCATCGCCGCGAAGGGGTGGTCGGACTTGAGCGGCTCGTTGTGGAACACGTCGAGCCCGGCATGGCGGATGTGGCCGCTGTTGAGCGCCTCGATCAGCGCTGGCTCGTCGGTGAGCGCGCCGCGCGCGGTGTTGACGAACAGCGCGCCGGGCTTCATCCGCGCGATGCGCTTCGCGTCGAGGAAGCCGCGGGTGTCGTCGTTCAATGTCAGGTTCATCGATACGACATCCGATGTCGCAAGCAGCGTGTCGATGTCGACTTGTTTGACGCCGGCACCGGGGCGCGGCGTGCGATTGTAAGCGATCACCTCCATGCCGATGCCCTTGGCGATGCGCGCGACTTCCGCGCCGATGCCGCCGAGGCCGATGACGCCGAGCGTCTTGCCGTTGAGCTGCATGCCTTCGAGCGGAGACCATGTGCCGCCGCGCACCGCGCGGTCCATGCGCGCGACGCCGCGCGCGGCGGCGAACATCAGCGCGATCGTGTGTTCGGCGACGGCGGTATCGCCATAACCCTTGATGGTGTGGACGGTGACGCCGCGCGTCTTCAACTCGTCGACATTCATGTAGCTCGCCGCGCCGGTGCCGAGGAAAACGACATGCTTCAAATTGGGGCACTGCGCGACCAGCTCGGTCGGCATATAAGAGTGATCGTCCAGCACGATCTCGTTGTCGGCGACGACTTTCGGCAGCTCTTCGCGCTTGAAAGGGGTCTTGTTGACCGTAATCGGCGGGTCATCCGGGCGGGTGACCATGTCCCAGACCTTGTCGAGCTGGTCGTTGCAGTCGATAAAAATTGACTTCATTGCCGGAACCCTTTTGAACGTCCGTGCCTTTCAAGGGCAGGAGACCGTGGCGGCGTGATCAAGGAAAAACCCCTCGCAGCATGCGTGATCGGATGGCCGATTGGCCATTCGCGCTCGCCGCTCATTCACAATTACTGGATCAAGCAGGCCTGGCTCAATGCCGAATATCGGCGCGAGGCGGTTCGCCCGGAGGATTTCGCCGGCTTTGTCGGCTCGCTGCGCGAGCACGGCTATGTCGGCGCCAACGTCACGGTGCCGCACAAGGAAGCGGCGCTGAAGCTGTGCAAGCCGGACGAGCGCGCGCGGGCGGCCGGCGCCGTCAATACCTTGTGGTTCGACAAGGATGTACTGCTCGGCACTAATACGGATATCGAAGGCTTCCTCAACAATCTCGACGCGGCGACGCCCGGCTGGGACAAGGGATTGTCGACGGCGGTGGTGCTTGGCTCGGGCGGCGCGGCGCGCGGCGTGATCTATGGCCTGCTGACGCGCGACGTCGAGCGCATCTATCTGGTCAATCGCACCGCCTCGCGCGCGGAAGCGGTGAAGGCGCAGTTCGGCGACAGCATCAGGCTCGCGACCTGGCAGGAGATGACTGGGCTGCTCGGCGGCGCAGGCCTGCTGGTCAACACCACGACGCTCGGCATGACCGGCGAGCCGCCGCTCGACATCAATCTGCGCTGTCCGCCGTCGCTGGTGGTCAACGACCTCGTTTATGACCCGCTGGAAACCGGACTGCTGAAAAACGCGCGGGAGCGCGGCCTGCGCACGGCGGACGGACTCGGCATGCTGCTACATCAGGCGGTCGGCGGTTTCGAACGCTGGTTCGGCTCCAAGCCGCAGGTGACGCCGGAATTGCGGGCGCTGGTCGAAGCCGACCTGAAAAAGCCGAAAGAGAAGTAGCCGGGTACGCCACGGAATGGCGTGACGGCTCCGGTGTTGTTGTTCCTGAGCGCCGGCATCCGGCCGGCGACGGGAGGAACATATGCGTCAGCTCATATACGGCACGCTCGGCATCGCGTTCTCGTTCATCGTCGCGACGGCGGCGGTCGCGCAGCAGGGTGGCCGCATTCGCGGACAGATCGCGCAGGCGAGCGGCGACGGCTTCGTGGTCAAGACGCGCGAGGGCGCGACGGTGACCGCGAAGATCGACGACAAGACACGGGTCGGCGCGCTGGTGAAGGCCTCGCTCGCCGACATCAAGACCGACAGCTTCATCGGCATCGCCGGCATGCCGGCCGCGGACGGCCGCATCGTCGCGTTTTCGATTCACATTTTCATGCCGGCGCAGCGCGGCGTGGTGCCGGACCGTCACGGGCCGTGGGACGCGCGGCCGAACAGCACGATGACCAACGCCTATGTCGGCAGCGCGGCCAAAAGCGCCGACGGCGAGGTGCTGACGGTGAAATACAAGGACGGCGAAAAGCAGGTGATCGTCACGCCGGAGACGGTGATCGCGGCCGCGGCGCCCGGCAGCAAGGATGAGCTGAAGGCCGGCGCGGGCGTCGTCATCTTCGGTTACGAGAAGCAGGGCGACGGCGCGGTGCTGGTGCGCTCGATGTATGTCGGACGCGGCGTGACGCCGGCCATGTGACGCCGGTGATGTGAGCCGGCGCTAATCCGCGCCGGTCATGTGTTTGCGGCGGATGCGGCGGATTACCCACCAGATCGTCAACGCCGCAACCGGCACGAACAGCGCGGTAGCGAAGGTGACGTTGACCGGCAGGCCTTCCTCGTGCGCGCCTTTGGCGACGTAGCCGAACAGGCCGACGACATAGTAGCTGATGGCGGCGACGGAGAGACCTTCGACCGTGGTTTGCAGCCGCAATTGCAGCCGCGTGCGGTCGTTCATCGAGCGCAAGAGGTCGCGGTTCTGCTGCTCGAGCTCGACATCGACGCGGGTGCGTAAGAGGTTCGCGGCGCGGGCGAGCTTCTGCGACAGGTTCGCCTGCCGGTCCGCGGTCGCGGTGCAGGTGCGCATCGCGGGGGCCATGCGTCGGGCGAGAAACGAGGTCCAGGTCGGCAGGCTGCCGATCTTGCGTTCGCCGACCGTGTGCAATCGCAATTGCACGATGTCGTAATAGGCGCGGCTCGCGCCGAATCGGAACAGACTCGCGGCCGCGCCGGCTTCAAGCTCGGCGGCGAGCGCGGTCAGTTCGTCCAGCAGGCGATGATTGTCGACGAGCTGCGCGGTCGCCCGCATCTCCTCGGTGACTTCGGCGAGCCGCTGCTCGATGCGGCCGATCGATGGCGCGAGTCGCTGCGCTTCCGGCAGGCCGAGCAAAGCGAGCGTGCGATAGGTCTCGACCTCGATGATCCGCTGCACCAGTGCGCCGGCGCGGTCGTCGTCGAGGTCGCGGTTGAGAATGAGGATGCGCACGAAGCCGCCGGGGTCCGGCTTGAAGTCGGTGGCGAACAGCGCCGCGCCGTCGGAGTTTTCCGCCGCCGCGAGGCTCGCGCGGTCGAACAGTTGCTCGACGGCGATCGTCTTGCGCTTTGGCTCGATCAGATGAACGTCGAGCGCCACCAGCAGCGGCCCCGGCTGCGGCAACGCGCTCATCGGTCCGGCGAGCGATGACGCCTCCGGCTGGAACGGCGCGCCCGGCTTCGACGGCAGCTCCCAGGTATAGGTCGTGAATTCGGAATGCTGCTCCCAGCGCAGCGTCGCGCCGCCGACCGTGACGCGGTGATGCTTGGCGTCCGGCTTCAGGGGCGCCAGCTCCCGCCGCGCGCAGAAATCCGCCAGCGCGGCGCGGTCGGTCTTGCCGCGGCCGTTCGAGGTGTCGAACGCGAAGTGCAGCACGCGAGCCGGCGAGGCGAGCGGCGTGAAGGGCCGCGCATGGACCTCGTTGAGGATCGCCGCCCGCAGATCGTGCGGGATGAGCCGTCCGCCGCCCTCGATGGTCACCTCAGCCGTCATCGCGCCTATCGGGTCGCATGGCGGCGGGTTTTTGGCAAGGGAAGCCCCGTTCTGGCGCGGATTTTGCTTTCTCGAGGGCAGCGATAAACGCCAGCAAAGACAGGGAGTTCGACATGACCCGCGACGGCCTCACCGAGAAGCTTCTCGACATCAAGCGCGAGAAGGGATGGACCTGGAAACACATCTGCGAGGAGATCGGCGGCATGTCGGCGATCCTCGTCACCGGCGCGATCCTCGGCCAGCACAAGATGACGAAGCCGATGGCGGCGAAGGCCGCCGCGCTGTTCGGCCTGACGAAGAGCGAGCAGGCGATGCTCAACGAGGTGCCGATGCGCGGCACGTACTCCGCGTTCCCGCCGACCGACCCGCTGATCTACCGCTTCTACGAGCTGATCCTGGTCAACGGCCCGGCGCTGAAGGTGCTGATCGAGGAAGAGTTCGGCGACGGCATCATGTCGGCGATCGACTTCGACATGGACATCACGCGCAAGGCCGACCCCAAGGGCGACCGCGTGCAACTCGGCCTATCGGGCAAGTTCCTGCCGTTCAAATATTACGGCGCGAAGGGGAACGAGCTGGGGCTGGGGTTGAAGGAGGAGTAGGGGCGGCCTCTACTCTAGGAATGTGGCACGCGACGTGATGCCCAGCCTCGTGCCGGGCATTTGCCTTCTGTTGCGCCGTGTCGGCTACGATAAGAAGTTCGTCAGCGAAGTGGCAAGCGTGATGGAATACTCGGCGGTCAATGAGGCGTACAGGGAAGAAATTGAAATAGCTAAGTCGAACCGCTAATCAAAATTTGGCACGATGTTTCGGAACTGAACGGTAGCACTTCTTGGTTGCAACTGCTCTTGCAAGGGACGTATTGCTAATTTCAGCGGCATCTGTCCTGCAATCCCGCTGAAGATGCAAGTTCCGGTCGGTAAGGTCGGGATCGACTCTTCTGTGATTTTGTCGATGTACGACACTGCGCTTGCAATTGACTGAAGGTCTTTCTGATTGATTAGTCTATGTATAAAATAATTATGCGCTTGAGACGTGATTGTGTGTGAAATGTCGTTTGGCCGTTGACTCGCGATCGTCACAAACACGCCGAATTTACGGCCCTCTTTAATAATCTCTTCAAAAGTCTCTAGTCGATAGTCTTTCCAGCTCTCAGATTCTCTAAACGACTCCTGAGACAAGATATTGTGCGCCTCATCGATAATTAAATTAAGAGAACGGCCTCCTGCCGCACGTTTGTGGTCCTCATAGACCTTCTTTGCAATTAGCAAAGGAACTGTCTTTCTCATTTCAAGATTTGTATCACCAAGTGCGACAACAACTACATTCGAATCGAAAATCCCATCTTCTGCTTGAGAAAATATCTTCCTGATATCTGATTGCTTGCTTCTTAGCTTGTTGATGGCAGGTGCGATGTGCTCATTCTGAGCGCGGTTCGAAAGTATGTCATATATTAGTTGTATGTACGCGAATTTGATTAGGTCAGCGATTGCCTCGTCCGCAAAAGAAAACTGATCGACATGTCCATAAACAAAGGTATTTGGAATATAATCGGGGTTTTGTTTGAGATACGTATTTCCGCATTTAAACTCCGCGACTGTGTTGTGCCATTCTAAATCTTGCATTAGGTCAATCGGATCGCCGTCATCTTCTTCTTCCGGAAGAATTTGTCGCAAATAATCAAAAAGCAAATCAACGCGGATTTTGTCCGACATCTGGAGTATCTGCTTAACTTGTAGCCGAATTGTATTCCGTGCGTATCCAATTGGATCATCGGAGTCCAATATCCGCTTTTGAAGCGTCAATACTCGCTTAAGAAAGGGCTTTTGGGTTTTCTCGGTTGCGTCAGCGAGAATGCTGATGATTTCGATATCCGAGAAGCCGCCAGTGCCTAAGGGAATTTTATCGCCATCATCGTTTCGTGTTGAAAGTCTGTAGACCGTCTTGTGTTGTGTGAGACAGTTATCTCCCACATATTCGTTATTGAAATCGAACAAGATGATACTACAGTTGCTCTCGAAAGCGTCTTCGTTACGAGCTCTCATCTTCGCAATAAATTCTTGGAAGATCATTGCTAGCGTATTTGATTTTCCACTTCCTGTATTTCCGAAGATGGCAATATGACTATTGATTAGCCCATCGACGGGCATCGCGATTTCGTACCCTTCGTATTCTGAATGGGCGATGTCGAGAGCAATTCCGAAGTTGCTGACAAGATTGTGGACTTGGTGAATCTTGTCTCGTGTAAGAAGAAAGGCCTCATTTCCAACAAGCGGTAACTCCTTAGTCCCGCCAAAAAAAATCACCGTTACGATCGAGGAAGCCGACTAAGGAAACAGACAAGATGCGGCGGCCGCTTTGCGCTGTAAAGGTGTCGATTCCGCGCGCATCAGCGTTTGCGTTTTCGCCATCGACCTTGCCGATCAAACTAAGAAATCCTTTTCGAATGTCGATGTAGCTGCCTACCGCGATATTCCGTAGCACGTCCCCATCAAAAAATAATTCGGACAGGTTCTTATCGGTATCAACCGAAATGAAAATCCGGCGACCTGTTACAGCGGAAACTTGCCCGACGCGCAGTACAGCTTCTTTCTCCAGCCTATCAGGCCGCATCGCTATCGGCCTTCTCAGGAACAATCACATTCAGGATCGTATTGAATTTTGCAAAATCGATAGATGTTCCAGCTTTTGGGGCAATGATGGTCACATTTCGCTGCTTAGAAAATTTTGTTTGGTAGATTGGCGCGCTTGCTGCGTCGTATGAGAGTACTATTAGTTGAGCTGTCGGATTACGGAGAGCTCGACGTGAGATATCCAGTATGTGCTCATCGACAAAGGAAAAACCAAACGAGACGAGCACGACATTCTGCTGGTCCATTGCTTTTGAAAAGAGGCGGAGTAGGTCGTAGTAGACACGCTCCATCAGCGTCGTATGGAATTTCCGTAAGTTTGGCAGGATTAGAAAGTAGCGTTCTAGATATGCTGCCACTTGCGCCGGATCATTCTTTTGCGTGGCAGTTAGTTTTGGCGTGCTCTTTACATCGAAGAGAATGGAATCTGATTTCTTTCGCCAAGAAAGTGAACCGTGTAGTTTAATTAGATTGATGGTCGGGATTTCACTCTGATTGCTGCCAAGCGGCCCTGTGCGGTAGGTGCGGTCAAAGTACCGCTCCGGCGCAAATGAAAAGTCAGGACTCAAGCTGGAAGCTCGATCAAAGCCATCGTTCAGAATGACAAATGGAAGTTCGCTTGATGAATGCTCTAAAAACATATCGTAGTTGGTGGTGAAGACGTTCGCTTGACGAGGCAAGAGGATATTTTTTCTCATAAAAAGAATCTTGTCGATTGCAGTCAAAAAATTTGAATAGCTACTCGTAACGTTTTTGATCGTGGCGTCGTCGGTGTTCGCCAGTATTCTGGTATGGACGCTGTCAATTTGCTCGATGAATTCTAGGCACTTTTTATTGGCGCCAACCTCATCGGCTTTAATCAGAAGCTGATTGATTTCAGATTCAATGGCTCCGGCTGTTTTTATGGCAGGTGCGGAGGCGCCAGACCCAATAAGAAAATTCAGATTTCCAGACTGGGAAATAGGGTACCAGCAATCTTGATGCTGATGCGATGTCCGATCCAATTTCGATAACTTCAGCCATTATGCCCTGCCGAATTGCGGGGTTATAACGTGCGATCATAAACCGAAGAAAAATATTTGATATTGTAGTTTGCGATGAAATCCGCAGCAATAGCAGTTTACTTCGGTATCTAGTCGGATGCATTGAAGCCTTAGCTTCTCCCCCTCCTTTTCAACGCCTTGCTCTCTTCCACCGGCATCCGGGTATCGACAATCAAAGAAAGCGCCTTGTCGGGCAGGTGGGCGGTGTCGACGCCCATGTTGTCGAGTTCGGCAGCGCCCGCTTTGCGTCCAAACTCCTCTCAATCACCCGCGCTTACTCCTCCCCATTCCCCGCCATCAGTTTCCCAAACCCCACCCGCGGCCTAAAGTGATGCAAACGCTCACTTAGGCCCCTTATCCCGCATGAAAAAAATCGGTTTTCTCTCCTTCGGTCATTGGACCCCGTCGCCGCATTCGCAGACGCGAACCGGGGCCGATGCCTTGCTGCAATCCATCGAGCTTGCCGTCGCCGCCGAGGAGCTTGGCGCGGACGGCGCTTATTTCCGGGTGCATCATTTTGCGCGGCAGCTCGCCTCGCCGTTTCCGCTGCTCGCGGCCTGCGGCGCGCGCACCAGGCGCATCGAGCTCGGCACCGCCGTCATCGACATGCGCTACGAGAACCCGCTTTACATGGTGGAGGACGCGGGCGCGGCCGACCTCATCGCCGGCGGAAGGCTGCAACTCGGCATCTCGCGCGGCTCGCCGGAGCAGGTCGTCGACGGCTGGCGGCATTTCGGCTACGCGCCGGCTGAGGGCATGACCGGCGCCGACATGGCGCGGCGGCACACGGAGGTTTTTCTCGAAGTGCTCAAGGGTGAGGGCTTCGCGCGGCCGAGCCCGAACCCGATGTTTCCCAATCCGCCGGGCCTGCTGCGGCTCGAGCCGCATTCGGAAACGCTGATCGAGCGCATCTGGTGGGGCTCCGCGACCAACAGCACGGCGGAGTGGGCGGCCAAGCTCGGCATGAACCTGCAAAGCTCGACGCTGAAATTCGACGAGGGCGGCAAGCCGTTCCACATCCAGCAGGCCGAGCAGATCCGCGCCTATCGCAAAGCGTGGAAGGAGGCCGGCCACACGCGCGAGCCCCGCGTCTCGGTGTCGCGCTCGATCTTCGCGCTGATGGACGACCGCGACCGCATGTATTTCGGCCGTGACGGCGAGGGCGAGGACCAGATCGGCTTTCTCGGCGACAACACGCGCGCGGTGTTCGGCCGCGGCTACGCCGCCGAGCCGGACGTGCTGGTCGAACAGTTGAAGGGCGACGAGGCGATCGCGGAGGCCGACACGCTGCTGCTCACGGTGCCGAACCAGCTCGGCGTCGACTACAACGCGCATGTGCTGGAAGCGATCCTCAAGCACGTCGCGCCGCCGCTCGGGTGGCGGTGAAAATAAGGACTGTCATGCCCCGCGAAGGCGGGGCATCCAGTAGCCTCATGAGACGCTGTGTTTACTGGATCGCCCGCCTGCGCGGGCGATGACGGAGGAAGCTTAAGTCGACGTCTTCGCCGCGCTCTTCCGCGCCCGCTTCGCCGCCGGCTTCTTCGCCGGCTGGCCGTCGTCGATGATGCGGCGGTCGATGTCGCTCACCTTGCCGATGCCGGTCAGCGCCATCGTGACGCTGAGTTCCTTTTCCAGAATGTCGATGGCTTTCGCGACGCCGGCCTGTCCGTAGGCGCCGAGGCCGTAGACATAGGAGCGGCCAATCAGGCAGGCGCGCGCGCCGAGCGCCAACGCCCGCGCGATGTCGGCGCCCGTGCGGATGCCGCCGTCGAACAGCACCTCGGTGCCGTCGCCGATCGCGTCGACGACGCGCGGCAGCATCGAGATCGAGGAGCCCGCGCCGTCGAGCTGGCGGCCGCCGTGGTTCGACACCACGATGGCGTCGGCGCCCATGCCGGCGGCGGTCTGCGCGTCCTCGACGTCGTTGATGCCCTTGATGACGAGCTTGCCCGGCCAGTAGTCCTTGATCCATTCGACGTCGCGCCAGTTCAGCGACGGGTCGAACTGGTCGGCCGTCCACTTCGCCAGCGAGTTGACGTTCTCCATGCCGGGCACGAAGCCGGAGATGTTGCCGAAGGTCTTGCTCTTGGCCTTCAGCACGTTCCACGCCCAGGCCGGCCGGCGCGCGATGTCGATCACGTTGCGGATGCGGAATTCCGGCGGCACCGTCATGCCGTTCTTGACGTCCTTGTGGCGCTGGCCGAGCACCTGCAGGTCGACGGTCAAGACCAGCGTGTCGACCTTGGCGGCGACGGCGCGGTCCATCAGCGCCTTGGAGAAGCCCTTGTCGCGGATGACGTAGAGCTGGAACCAGAACGGCTTGCGGGTGGCTTCCGCGACATGCTCGATCGAGCAGACCGACATGGTGGAGAGCGTGAAGGGGATGCCTGCGGCGTTTGCGGCGTTTGCGGCGTGGATTTCGCCGTCGCCGTGCTGCATCCCCAAGAGCCCGATCGGCGCGAGGATCAAGGGCGCTGCGATCTTGCGGCCGAGCACGGTGGTGGTCAGGTCGCGCTCCGAGACGTCGACCAGCACACGCTGGCGGAGCTTGATGGCTTCGAGATCGGCGCGGTTGGCGCGCAGCGTCTGCTCGCTATAGGAGCCGCTATCGGCGTAGTCGAAAAAGGCGCGGGGCACCCGGCGGCGGGCGATGTCGCGCAGGTCGGCAATTGAAGTGACGGTTTTCATGGGAATTCACACTGAAAGACTGTTCTCAGGTAGCACGCCGGGCCGCCGGCCCGGAAGGCGCTTGGTTAACGGTTTCGGCCGGCCGCCTCTTGCAGCCTCTTGGGCCGGTTTTGCAGCATTCTAAATGGTTAGCGGGCGTCAGTAATGTTTGCTTACAATTTTTGAAGCAATCGGCGGTATTGTCACTATTATTATACGGCAATGAGCCGGCGCGGCTTCTCGCGGCCGGGGTTGCACTTCCGAAAAAAGCAGAACGGGTCAATTGCCGATGGTTCGCAAGTATTTTGGCACGGACGGCGTGCGCGGTCCGGCCAACAAGAAGATTACGCCGGAACTGGCGATGAAAATCGGCCAGGCGGCCGGCATTGTCTTTCGCAATGGCGATCACCGTCACCGCGTCCTGATCGGCAAGGACACGCGGCTGTCCGGCTACATGATCGAGAACGCGCTGGTCGCGGGCTTTACCTCGGTGGGCATGGACGTGCTGCTGACCGGCCCGATCCCGACGCCGGCGGTCGGTGTGCTGTCGCGCTCGATGCGCGCGGACCTCGGCGTGATGATCTCGGCGTCGCACAATCCCTACGACGACAACGGCATCAAGATTTTCGGGCCTGACGGCTACAAGCTGAGCGATCAGGTCGAGATGGACATCGAGGCGCTGATCGACTCGGACATGTCGAGCAAGCTCGCCAAGAGCACCGATCTCGGCCGCGCCAAGCGCATCGACGGCGTGCAGGACCGCTACATCGAATTCGCCAAGCACACCCTGCCCAAGTCCATGAGCTTCGACGGGTTGCGCGTGGTGATCGACTGCGCCAACGGCGCGGCCTATCGTGTTGCGCCTGGCACGCTGTGGGAACTGGGCGCCGACGTGGTGTCGATCGGCGACGAGCCGGACGGCTTCAACATCAACAAGGAATGCGGCTCGACCAATCTCGGCGCGGTGTCGAAGAAAGTGCGCGAAATGCGCGCCGATATCGGCATCGCGCTCGACGGCGACGCCGACCGCGTGATGATTGTCGACGAGCGTGGCCAGGTCGTCGACGGCGATCAGGTTCTGGCGCTGATCGCGGAAGGCTGGAAGTCCGAAGGCCGGCTCTCGAAGCCCGGCATCGTCGCGACGGTGATGTCCAATCTCGGCCTCGAGCGGCATCTGTCGGGCCTTGGCATCGAATTGCTGCGCACGCCGGTCGGCGACCGCTACGTGCTCGAGAAGATGCGCGAGGGCAATTACAACGTCGGCGGCGAGCCGTCCGGCCACATCATCCTGTCCGACTATGCGACGACCGGCGACGGCTTCGTCGCGGCGCTGCAGATCCTCGCCGAGGTGGCGCGGCAGGACAAACCGGTCTCCGAGTTCCTGCATCGCTTCGAGCCGCTGCCGCAGGTTCTCAAGAACGTCCGCTACAAGAACGGCAAGCCGCTGGAGAACGCGCGCGTCATCACCGCGATCGAGAGCGCCGAGAAGCGCCTCAACGGCAAGGGCCGGCTGCTGGTGCGCCCCTCCGGCACCGAGCCGGTGATCCGCGTGATGGGCGAGGGCGATGACGCGGTGCTGGTCGAAGCGGTGGTCAATGATATCTGCGAGGCTTTGACGCAGTCGGCGGCGTAAGAGCCATTCCACCGCATCGCGAGATTAGAATTCTTATAAACTATTGAATTTCTTTGACTTTATCGGGCGCGCTCGGTAGCGAATGCTCATGATCGTCTGCTCCTGCAATGTCCTGAGCGACAAGGATGTGCGCACCGCGGTGAACTCCGCAGCGCCGCGCACGGCCGGGCAGGTTTACGGCTGTCTCGGCTGCAGCGCCCAGTGCGGCCGCTGCGCCCGCACCATCCGCAAAATCATCGATGAAGCCGTCGGGCAAAGCGCGCTGACTTGTCCACTCGGCTGCGGATGTGCCTTGCACGCCCATTCCCGCTGATGCATATTTCTTAGAATAATTCTAAGGAGTGTGACTGATGAAGGGTGATGCGAAGGTTGTCGAATACCTCAACAAGGCGCTGCGCCACGAACTGACGGCCATCAATCAGTACTGGCTGCATTACCGGCTGCTCGCCAACTGGGGCTACAACGACCTCGCCAAGCAGTGGCGCAAGGAGTCCATCGAGGAGATGGAGCACGCCGACAAGCTGGTCGACCGCATCATTTTCCTCGACGGCTTTCCGAACATGCAGGTGCTCGACCCGCTGCACATCGGGCAGAACGTCAAGGAAGTGCTGGATTGCGATCTCGCCGCGGAAATCTCGGCGCGCGCGCTCTACCAGGAGGCTGCCACCGCCTGCCACGCCGCCAAGGATTACGTCACCCGCGATCTGTTCGAGAAACTGATGTCGGACGAGGAGCACCACATCGACTTCCTCGAGACGCAGCTCGATCTCGTCGCCAAGCTCGGCGTCGAACTCTATTCGCAGCATCACATCGGCAAGATGGAAGAGGGCGGCGGGGACTGATCGCCCCGTTCACAGGTCTTAATCGTTTCTTACCGAGCCACGACGCGGCGCCCCGGGCGCCGCGTTGTTTTTTCAGGCGTTCCGGGCGGCGTCCGCATTTACTAAAAATCAGGGTTAAAAAACACGGTTAAGCGCCACTTAACGAATTGCTGCCATCGTCCCCTTTGGATGCGTCGCCACGCTGCTTGTCGCGTGGCCGTTCAAGCGAGGGTCCGAGAGATGGTGGGTCGGTGTTTCAAGATCTCGGCAGTGTCGGCGAGCGTCGCCGCAGTACTGTGGAGCACCAGCACATTCGCGGCCGATTATTCTCCACCTCCGCCGCCGGTCTACATTCCGCCGCCGGTCGTGCAGGAATACGCGTCGAGCTGGTATCTGCGCGGCGATATCGGCATCACCAATCAGCAGATCAAGAATCTCACTAACGTCCTCAACGCCAACGACACGGTCGAAAACGTCGGCCTTGGATTCGATTCATCGGGCCTGTTCGGGCTCGGCATCGGTTACAACTGGAACGAATGGCTGCGCTTCGACCTGACCGGTGAATACCGCTCGCGCGCCAACTTTCACGGTGCTCAGATCATCAACCAGAGCGGCGGCCCCGGCACCGCCTACACCGATGAATATTCCGGCAGCAAGTCGGAGTGGCTGTTCCTCGCCAACGCTTATGTCGACCTCGGCACCTGGGGCGGCTTCACGCCCTTCATCGGCGCCGGCGTCGGCACTGCGCGGGTCACAATCCACGACTTCCGCGACGTATGCACCACCGTTTCCACATGCACCGGCGGCAGTGTGGCCTTTGCCGACGATCACTCGCAATGGAACTTCGCCTGGGCGCTGCACGCCGGCCTTGCCTACAAGATCACCCGGAACACCACGTTCGAACTGGCGTACCGCTACGTCAATCTCGGCGATGCGCAGTCGGGTGATCTCTACGATTACCTGGGTGGCAACCTCATCAACAACCCGATGAAGTTCGAGAACCTGACGTCGCACGACATCAAGGTCGGCCTGCGCTTCAACTTCGACGAAGGGTTCGATTTCTGGTCGCGGCCGCAACGCACCTATATCGCGCCGGCGCCGGTCTATACGCAGCCCGCGCCGGTCTACGCGCCGCCGCCGGTCTATCAGCCGGCGCCCGTCTATCAGCCGCCCGTCTACCAGCCACCGGTTTATCAGCCGCCGATCAGCAGCCGCGGTTGATGCCGGCGTCGTGATCGCGTCGATCGAGGAGTTGAAGTCATGAGTCGCATGCGATCGTTGATGCTCGGTGTTCCGCTCGCCGTCCTCGCGGTGACTGCCGGCCAGGCCGCCGACATGCCGGGCGGCGATTATCCGCTGCCGCCGGAACAGCCGCGCTTTTCAGGGTTTCGGGCGCTGCACGGCTGGTATCTGCGCGGCGACATCGGCTACCGCTTCAGCACCGCGACCGCGGAAACCTCGGCCGCGGCGACGACGCTGAGCGACGACAAGCTCGACGGCACCGCGAGCTTCACGCTCGGCGGCGGTCTCAAGCTCAACTGGTTCCGCACCGATCTGACGCTCGACTATGCGGCGCCGGCGAAATTCCACACCAACTGGACGACCGGCGCGGCCTCGGGCGAAGCCTCGGCCCGCGTGCAATCGACGATGCTGCTCGCCAACGGCTATTTCGATCTCGGCACCTGGTACGGCTTCACGCCCTATGTCGGCGCCGGCGTCGGCACCAGTTTCATGCGCGTCAGCGGCTATGAGGGCAACGGCCTGCCGCCGGTCGACGGCGCTTCGACCACCGGCTGGCGGTTCACTTATGCCGGCATGGCGGGCTTTGCCTTTGCGGTGTCGCCGAATCTTCTGGTCGATGTCGGTTACCGCTACCTGAATTTCGGCGACGCGCCGGTGCTGGAAGACGCAACCGGCTCGTTCAAGGCCAAGGACGTCGCCGCGCACGAAGTGCGCATCGGCCTGCGCTGGTACTTCGACGACATCGGCGGGTTTCGCTAAACCGTCGCGCTGAAGCGAAGGCTTCCTCCGTATTGACCTTTCGTCAGCCGCGCGCCTGCGTTGCGCGGGCTGCATTTCATATTTTCAAAATTCCGATTGACCGGGTGAAGGCGCAGGCGTATGCCCGCCAGTGGGACACCC
The DNA here is from genome assembly GCF_050250095.1 of Pseudolabrys sp. NCBI lineage: Bacteria > Pseudomonadati > Pseudomonadota > Alphaproteobacteria > Hyphomicrobiales > Xanthobacteraceae > Pseudolabrys > Pseudolabrys sp. The sequence continues at coordinate 327,718 of NZ_JBFWPH010000004.1, forward strand.
CTCCCCACCGAGGGTATACTACTTATTTGATATTACTGAGTTTTTTGTCTGATTGTGTTTGTGGTGTGTCAATCAGAATGTCGGTCACGTCGTCCGACGCAATGTCATGACCGTAGGTCTCGAAAACGTGCCGCGGGTTCTTCCATCCGCCGCGCTTGGCGACGGTGATCGGGCTAATGCCCTTATCAAGAAGACCCGTAGCGAAACCATGCCGGCAGCTGTGGTAGGACAACTTTGCGATGCCGGCGCGTTTGATGGTTTTGCTCCACTGCGTCTTACAGTTACCGCGCGACTTGAAGCCGAACACAAGGCCGACGCGGTCACCAGGGATCTTGGCCAGAGCCGCTACCAACACGTCGGGCATGTGAGCGAGGCGGTCATCGTCGCCCTTCTTCGTGGCCTTGATCAGAACCTTTCTTGTTTTGAAGTTGACGTCACTCCAACGCACGGCTGTAGCCTGTGAAATCCGGGCGCCAGTCAAGTACATGAAGCATGCCAGCGCTGCGAGATTTGGCTTCACCGCCGCTGCCATAAAGGCCCGAACCCACTCCCATGTCGCGGGCTCTTTGGCCTTGCGCGGGGAGTCGAACCGCTGGACACGGATGTACTGGCACAGGCCGTGCGTTGCAGCGTGATTGATGACAGCCTGCGTCGGTACGATGACCTGGCGGTTGCGTGTCGACGGGCCGGCATTAGGGTACAGCGTTATAGACGCCGACCGGATTGCGCCAGCCGTTATGTCCTTGACGGGCGTGTCACGCCAGTAATCTTCGATCTTGCGTAGAAAACGGTCCGACTTCTCAGCTTGCCGGTACAGGATCGCTGCCTGAGCGAAGGTCAGGGTCGATTTTGGATCGAGGTGCCCGCTCCAGGCGCGCTGTTCGATATCGGCCGCAATTCGTTGGGCCGTTTCCTTGCTCGCAGTCTTTGTAGACTTCCGTAGTCGCCGTCCGGCAACCGTGCCGCGGTAGTGCCAGATCTTCCCACGCTTGTAGAGCTCGAGGGGCATCGGATCGCCTCTAGGATGGCAGGCACGTCATCCAACAAAATAAACATCGGGCGGCCGCGCGCCAATCCCAATTCTCTCGCCAGCTTACGGACGCGACGCTCCGACTGCCCGTAATTTCGAGCGAGCTCGTCTGGCATGATATGTCCGGGAAGGGGTTGGGTCATTGAGGGTCACGGTACTCCCAAACATAGTCGCCCAACCTCATACTTAGGCGCCGGTCGACCTTACACAGCCACGCCCTGCGTTGCGGGAGGTAGAGAGCATCCGTGTTGATCTCGGGTAGAGTTACTGGCTTCCAGGCGAACCACGGATGCCAGCCCGACCGCTTCATGAGGCTGGCTTTACCCTGCTTTGTTGTCCACTTCACGCTGCCAACCTCGCGTAGTTCGCCGCCGTGCACTCTTTGAGGAACTCCTGGAACGCTCGCTCCGGGTTCCAGCATTCGATCTCGACACCGAGTCCTTCGGCGGCGTCGCCCCAGATCTCAGACGGAACATCCATGTGAGCCATGATCGCAAGGCGCTCATCCCGGAGGATGGCGTTGTCGATCTGTTTTACCTCTGGGGGTAACGGCCATACCGCCCCGAATTTCTTGCTGATCACCTGCATGAGGTTAGCCTCGATTTTGTAGTAGTTATCGAGAGCCGGCTTGATCGGGCGGGGCACGTCAACGAGGTAGGCCTCGCTCGCATCGTGGAGAAGCGCCGTCATTTTGAGATGCGCCGGCGCCGCCCTCGAGCACAACACACAGTGTTCAGCGACCGAATAGAACTTGAGGGAGTGCCCTCCGTACCGACACATCTTGGAGAGGGCGCGGCCGATATCGATGATGTCGATCTCCTCCGGCCTAGGGTCCATCGGCCAGAATTTTTTGCCCGTGTACGTCTGCATCCACTCGCCGATGCGAGCGCTTCCTACGTCGACTGCCAAAACGATTACTCCTGTGGGGAGAGTACGATCCTGTACCCTTTTGCGTGGTGGTTCACGATTTCGATATTCAGTTCAGCGAGCGCTGCCCGCGCCGGCTTTACCAGAACACGAATTGTATTGATGCTGCGGCCGCTGCCGCGACCGTAGAGCGTGTCGTATAGATCACGCGCCGATATCTTTTTGGGGTAGGCGCTGCACAGCGTTTTGACGAGGCCGTAGGTCCTTGGCCCGAGTTTGGTCGCCCGCTTGCCGCGCTCAACGATAAAGTGCACGTCGTCGAACTTGACGTCGAGCACCACCTCCTCGAGACCGCTCGACTTTGCGAGGTCCATGATGATGTCAGCGGCTCGGGTCGCCAGTAGGTTCTCCTCCGCGTGGAGGGCCTGTACGATATTCTGGATCTCGCGAGCCGGGATCATGTGTTCACTCACGTCAGGCCTCGTCGATAAAGTCGAGCAGCGGGTGCCCGGCGAGCTGGATCTCAAGCAGATATTCGGTGGCGCCAGCGTGAGAAGTGCCCGATCCGATACGACCCCGCACGCTCTTGACGCCGAATTCTTTCTTTAGGGCCTCCGTAAAGATGTGTCTGGAGTACCCTTTCTCACGCAACCATTCGGACAAGCTGATCGAGCTAATGCGCAGAACCTTGTCCTCCTGCCCCAAATGCACGTAGATCCCATCGAGCCGGCTGGCGTCGCTTACGACCTTGATGGTTCCGGGCTGCGGCTTGCCCTTCACGATGTGGACGCGGTTGGTGATAAGCGTGTGCCTGGACCGCATCGCGTTCAGATACTGCGCGATGACGTTGGAGATGTTTTCTGCAACGTCCATGTCCACTGGTTGCTCAACTCGGACGGAGCGCATTTTTCCGAGGACCGACACCATAAAAGATTTGAGGGCGTCTTCGTTGAACGTGGCCACGCCGAGCTGATTGGCGTATTTGGCACCCATGCACACACACGCAATGAGCGCCGTCCAAAACCGCTCGTCGGCTGTTGCTCCGACGCTCTTGCTGAACGCCTTCAGAAAATCGCCGACTTCTTTTTCGATGGTGGCGTGGTTCTGGCCGAGGAACTGAGCGTATTTAAGCCCGACCTGTCCGTAATTGTCGTTCAGCCGGGCTACGATGAGGGAAGCATCTGATGGCTCAATCTGGCCGGGGGCACCCGCCGCCGGCGGGTCCATCGAGTATTCAAACACCCGGTAAATGCCGGCCGTGGTCATGTTCGTGCGGCCGATAACGTAGTCCAGAAGGCTGTCATTAGAGGCCGACACAAGAAGCGTCTGCCAGCTACCGGGTTCGCGCTGCGTTACGCTGCGCGACATGCGGGCCTTTTCTTTACCCTGCGTCGTCTGGAACGTGATATTGACGAACTTCTTGGTGTCGTCTTCAGTCTTTAGCTCATCCCAATAGAGAGGCAGGGACCTGATCTCGCCCAGCTTGTTCATAACAGCGTTCTGAGTGTCGCTGAGGCTCTGCACCGCCTTGACCGGGTCGCCCCACACCGCCTGCGCAATTTTGAGCGATGTCGATTTGCCGATACCGGATGCCTTAGAGAAGGCGCTCATGAGGACACCGGGCTGACCGGTAAACCGAACGAGCGGAGCGCCGAAGGCCGACGCCACGATGGCTTCGAGCTCGGGCCTACCTTGCGAGGTAATCAGGCGGCATGCGTCAACCCACGACTGCTCGTCTCCAGTCGGAGCGTAGTGTCTGGCCAGCACTGTATCTGGAGCGGCTGCGAGCGTATCGCCCGCCGGCGTCCATAGTTTGCCGCCGTACACAAAGCCTTCAAGTTTCCCGATGCCCTGGCGCACATGCCAGCCGAATGGCGAAGACGAAACGCTGTCTTTCGTCTCTTGGAGCTTCTTGATCCAACTCACAAAAAACCTCGTGACGTTCTCGGTAGCCTTGGGGCCAACCGGCAGCATGAGGCCTTGATCTTGGAGGATGCGGCGCATCTCCATAGAGCCAACATGCTCGAGATGGATGGTGATCTGCTGGCTTTTGCCGCGATCGGTGACAGTCGTGAAGTGGAGGGCGCGCGGCGACACCTGAAGCCACGGATCATCCATCCGGTAATCGGTCACCGGGAATTTCTGGGTGCCGGCTTCGTCCTGGACGAGCAATGAAATGATGCCTCTTGCATCTCTCATGTATCCGTCGGGTAGATCGTTTATGGCTGGCCCGGCGGGATTGGGTCCCACCGGAAGTACAGTCGATAGGGTGCCCGATGATTGCGTTCCCGCTCCAAAAGACGTCGTAGCTTGTAGACCGGAAGGCACAAAAGCTTGGCTGCTTTGCGCAGGCGCTTCTCGCCGGGGGATAAAGTGGTACGGCGTTTTGTTCTTTTGGAAGTGCGGGCACGCCGCGCACTGCCTTGCGCCGGACGCCGAGATCGTCGAGCAGCTCGGCCAGCCAAGACCTTTTTCTTTCTGTTCCCGGTCTTTACGGTCGAAGAACTCATCGGTTTTTTCTTTCGTGTAGTCCGGATGCCCGCGCGACATCCTATGGGTGTCGTTGCGCGGGTCGTCAGTGAATGTCGCGAGCAGCGTCGTGAGGTTCCACAACGGCTGGCTGTTAGTGAGGCCGCCGTCAGCAATTGTCTCCCGGATAAACGCACATTCGCGCGCCGCATCATTGATGTGTACGGGCGGCGGAGCTGACGGCTCGATCCCAGAGGACAACTCACTTTCGCCGAGGATCGCCTGTCGTTTCGGGAACACCGACTGATCCAGAACGGGACCAGAGACAGCGACGGGCACTGCTACTTTGTACGGCTCCAGAGCTTTTGTAATGCGCTCGATCGCGTAGTCGAAGTCCAGTCGACTCCCCAAGAAGGAGACCGATCGCTTAGGCTCGCTCTTGCAATTCAGCGTGTCCGGGATGCGCAAGACCCGTGCGCTGTCGATAGTGCACTGGGTGTCGCATTTGAGACCGTGCCGCTTCGTGGCTTCGGCTAGCGCGTACGCCAGAGGGCGCCATTCATCCGGCGTGAGTGCGCGGTTTAGCAGCCAGTAGACGTGCATACCGCCGCCAGACCCAACAACCATCGTGGGGCGAGGCATGCCGCTTTCCGACAAAAACTTGCATAGGGCGTCGGTAGCCTCGGTCAGATCATTGTACGAGTCGTTACTTTGGCCTTTGGCATCGAGGTCCAAAAAGAGCGACTTCAGCGCGACCGCGTTTTTCTGCGAACGTATCGCGTTGAAATATTTGTAGCCCTTTGGGCTCGTCTTTTCGTGGGCTTCGATCTGTGTGCTCAGACACGCGTAGATGTCTCGCGTGTCGCTTCGCTTGAGAATGTACGCGAGCGAGCGCATCGCGCCGTCCAGATCTCTGGCGGCACTCCCGGACCATCGTGGTTTGTCGTATCCTTCGCCCTGAAAGGTGTAATGGACACCAACGAAGTTTTTGTCGTCCCAGGGCAAAACTCGTGCGAGATACTCGCGAGCCTGCTCTAATGGCATTCCAAGATTTGTGGTTCTGTGGGTAGAAGAGGAACCACGTTACTCGGGTGGGTAACGTGGTTCGATGGTCATTTCGTGTGTTACTTGGAGCCGTACTTCGGCAGGAGAGCATCCAGCTTGGCGTCGATCGCAGCGTCGAAATCGACCTGCGACTGGGCCAACTGCGCAGGTTGGACAGCCGGGGACGCCGTGACCGGGGTCTCGGCCTTGACCGGCTGCGCCGGAGAAGCCTGAACCTGGGCGGCACCACCTCCGGTGCCAAACCCCGACGTGGCGACGGGAGCGGCGGCGGTCACCTGAGGAGATGGCTGAACCGGTGCGGCCGCTGTGGTCTGGGGGGCAGGGGCTGAGGCCTGGGGCGCCGTATACTGTTCGAATACTTGAGCCTTGGGGGCTTGGTCCTGAACCGGCGCCTGCTCGCTCTCGAGCTCGGCGACAATTCGCACCACCTGCGGATCTTCTCGCAGCTTGATGACTTTGTCGGCTTCGTCGTCGTTCAGCGGCCGAATGCCCGTGAATACGAATTTCGGGTACGACTCCTTCTGGTCGAAGGCGATGCGGGTTCCGATCGCGTAGTACGGGTAGCCCTCCCGCTGCATCAGGTTGCCGTACTGAGCAAGCCCGTCGAGGCTCGCAGCCGGCACACGAAGCAGCATGGGACCGCCATACGCGGCGTTCTCGATATCGCCGAGTGGCGTGATCGCGAGACGCTTTGAGTCCTGGCACGCCTTGCCCTTACCGTCGCGTCCGGAGCCCCAGACGTTGCGAGGGCACGTCGCGCATACCGAGGACTGTTTCTTGGTGGACGATGCGTCGGGCACGACGCCATTGGCCGAGAAGCAGTCTGGCGCGGCGTTGGACCCTTCGACCCAGCCGTTCTCGTACCAGATCTTCGATTTGTGCGTGCTCGACTTGAGGATGACGACTTCGACGGAATTCATCGGACCGTCACCATCCGGACGCATCAGCTCGGTGGCGGCGCCGCGATAGCGGATCGACCAGACCTTTCCGCGGTAACCGAGGATCGGATAGCCAGTCTCGACGCCGGCGGCGAGCTCGTTGTCGACCTGCTGTGTCGCGAATTTGCTAGAGATGGCCCCGAACGACTGTGGCCGAGATACAACTGCATTCATGTGGTTCGTAACTCCTGTGGGTAATTCGTTAGATAGGATTACTTTCGTCGGACGCCAACATCATGCTTGGCGGTGAAGTTCACGCCGGGCGGTAGTGAGCCGTTTTTCTCGGCGAATTCTTCAACCGCCGTAGCGTTGGCTTTCACATCGATGAGATCCCAGTCGGCGTTGGCGACGACCCAAGCCCAGAACGCGGTCTTGTCAGCGATCGATGCCGACTTGCGCTCTTTGCGGTAAACAGTGCCAGCCGCGGATGATACGCTATCGGCACCGACGTCGTTGAGGTGCGCCAATAGAACACTGTTCAGTTGCTCGAGTGTCTCTTTGTACGGAGCGAGCTGCTTTTTTTGCTCGTCTTCGATGCGTTTGATTTCGTCGCGCAGTTCGTTGAACTGCTCAACACGTTTGTTGAAATCAATTGCGTTTGACATGGTTTTCCTTTCTCACGATTGTTACCGCCTCCATTTCCCGCGCCCGAAATTGCGTCCGCTTCTCGCTGTACCGATGTGAAACTTCCGGCAGTACGGGCATTTATAGATAGCGCCACGAAGATCATGCCGACGTCGTCGACCCTGAACACGGTTCGCCATCTTGTAGCTGTCAAACGCCGACTTGCCGGCACACTGGGCGAGATACAGGTCCTGATCGTCGCCTGGATCATGCTGCACGGCTCGCCTCCTCGAACAGCCCAAGAAGTTGGTCTTGGACTTTCTGCTTTCCTTGGAGCATCTGATAGATGCGTTTCTCGACCTGGGTGCTCTGGAAGTGCAGATAGAGCTGTTTGTATTTCTGACCGACACGGCGGATACGCGCGTTCGCCTGGTCGTAGATCTCGAGCGACGTAACCGGGGCGAACCAAATAACCGTGTCCGCGGCCGTGAGCGTGATGCCGTGCGCTAGGCACTGTGGATGCGCAGCGATGACCCGGTACTTGTCGGTGTTCTGGAACAGGTTGAAGATATTGTCGCGGTCTCTGGCCTGAGTGTCGCCATCGACACATGCGTGGTCGATACCTTCGCGGGTAAACGCCGCGGAAATTCCTTCAAGCGCATGTTTGAAGGGGACGAACACGAGGACTTTGCGGTCAGTTGAGTTGACCGCGTCGACCAGCGCCTCGATGCGCTTGTCGTTATCCAGGGCGACGACGTTCTTGTCTTTTGTGTAAACCCAGCCCGTCGAGATCTGGAGCAGCTTCATCATCATGGCGCCGGCGTTGGCGGCCGTAATCTCGTCGGACTGAACCGCCGCGTAGCAGCTGTCGGCGATCTCCTTGTAGATTTTTTTCTGCTGCGCCCCGAGTTCGATATCGACGGTCCGCTCGACACACTCAGGAAGTTCAACCACATCCTCGAGCGTGAAGCGCACCGCGGGCTGCATGGCGGCGAACGCCCGATCAACTGCGTCGCTTTTGGGGGCCCACTTAAATTGGTTCACCCGGATCATCAGCTCGTCGCGGAACCGACCAAAGTATTTGGGAACTGTGTTCGGCGTTACGATGCTGCACTGAGCCCAGGCGTCTGTCGGGCTCGTCGGGATAGGCGACCCGGTAAGTCCCCACACCCACGAGCAAAGCGCGGCGATCTTGCGCACGCTCTTGGTGCGCTGCGCGCCGCCGTTTCTGTAGATGGCGAGCTCGTCGACGATGAGCGTGTCGATCTCGCCGGATGCAATCGCGGCGATGATCTCCTTCTCGATGACTTTCGTGCCATCGTGGTTGATGACGTAGATTTCTGGCTCTGGGTCGGCCAGCCGATCAGTACGGAGCTTCTTGGTGCCGTGGAGAACCGCGCATTTGCGGTGGGGCAGGGTCGCGAAGACCTCACGCGCCCATGTGAAGTTCAACGTACTCAGAGGTGCGAGGACGAGCGCCTTCTTGCAGAGGCCGTTACTCCTGAGGTAATCCCAAGCCCACAGCGCGGCTTTCGTCTTGCCGGTGCCCATACCATTGAGCACGTAGGCGCGCTGGTTCGTAGTCAGGACCGAACAGGTTTTCTTCTGAACATCGAACGGATCTCCGCCGGCCCAGTCGTAGTGCGTAAGAATTGGCGACGGGACGTCGAACCCGTGCTTGCGCAGGATGAACGTTTCGGTGGGCGTATGTGGCACAAGAAGATGCTTCGCTCCCGCGAAGTTCATCTCCGGCGCGCTTGGGTAGAGATTTCTGATCGCCTGGTCGAAGGGGACGCCGACCAGTTTGTGTTTAGTGCTGACTTGGACGGGTTGCATTGCTGAGCAGTTTGAGGAGAACCCCGACGTGCTCAGCGTCATCGGTGTTGTCGATTACGAGAACGATGCCGCCCGCCCGGCGGATATCGCTCATCATTCCAATTTGTCGGGGCGTCGGATGTTTACCCGGCGCCTTCGTTTCGATGCCGATGTAAAACGAGTTCACACACAGCGTGTAGTCGAGCGTGCTCGGCCCAAAGCCGGACGGCACCGACATGAATTTGTAGACATCTGGGAACCGCTTTATGACGCGATTGAGTTTGGCTTTTACTCGCCCTTCGGGTGTCACGAGATCACCGTCAGTTTCGCGACCAGAAGTTCACTTGGAAAAGTATCCGGGTCCTCAATCGACTCGAATAAAGTCTCGCCCGCTAGGTCTCTAATCAGAATATGAAGTCTGACGCATGACGCCGCGGTATAAAGAGGCAACACCGTCGCCTTCACATTCTTGTATTTCGCCAAATAATGAATCGCTTTATCGCCGGCGTCTTCTGCGAGACGGCGTTGTAGCGCGTTGCGGCCGGCGATCTGCTCCGCGATTGTTTTTCCAGAGAGTGTTTTAATCATGCCACCAACGCGATCTGCGCGATGAGGGTGGTGCTCGGGTATCCATCGTCCGACATTTCACTCAGCGTGTAAGTCTCGCCAGACGGCGTTCGGACATCCACTAGAATTTGGAAGTGCATAGTATCTGGTTTTACCAAAACACGTACTCTGACGATTTTTTTTTTTTTTGCGGAGTTCTGAGGCTGCTATCGAGGCGATATGTAAGAACGCTTTTGCATCGAGTTCGGACTCCACGAGCCAATCGGTGGCGGGCACAGCCCCCACGCGGGCAAACGCGGAATTCACGATGCTTACAATCTGCTTGCTACCCGTGGGTAGCGGTGCCGGGTTTGTCATTCCGCCCATGTCACTTCCCATGATGCGGACATGACGTGACAGGGCACCACTTCTTGCAGAGTGAGCCCGGTTTCGCTGGATAGGTCGTGGTCTTGTAGGCGTTCTCCAGCGACTCGACGCGATGCCAGATGTACTTCCACAGGTTCGGCATGTCTTCGCGCGAGAATGTCTCGCCGGTCGACGTATCCTCGTACTTGAGCCAGATGAATTCGCTGCGGACCTTCTTGATATCCGGATAGTGGGCGAACACGCACTGCGCCATCAGCGCAAGCTGCACGCTGTCGTCGAGTACCTTCCCAGTTTTCCAATCCAGAATAAGCGCGACGTCTTCGCACCGCTTGATGACGTCTCCGATGCCGCGGAACCAGGCGGTCCGGTCGAAATAACCGCAAGGGCCGTAATCCCGGGTGATAGCAAGCTTCTGCTCGACCTCGATATCGCCCGCTCCAGCTGTGACCCTCTCGCACCACTTCTCAAATGGTTTCATGGTCTCGGGTAGGGGGACGCGCTTCCACCCACAACGGGCAGCGAGATGTTTGTGCACCTCATTGCCCCACTTTAACGTGTCGCTTTCTTCCTCTTGGAAGTTCTTGGCGAGGTCGATTTCGTAGTGGCGCTTAGGGCACGTCTCGAAGTTCTTCAGTTTCGAGTACGACCATGCAAATGGTTTCTGGTACGGCGCGTTCATTTCGTCTCCGGGATGATCAACCGAAGAGACGCCATAAGCGTGTCGCTCGGAAACAGTCTTGCTTCGTCTTCGATCGTGACGAGCTTCTCGTTGATGACCAGGCAGAGCGCAATCCGGCTGTCGTTAAGGCGGACCGCGAACGCACTGAACCGGTCCATATCAATCCACGATCCGGACCAAATAAATCGATTACTCACGCGCTGAACGAGCTCATAGCTTTCACGCGGGTAATGCGGGTATTCCGGCGTCGCGGTTTGCCACGGCGCCGCTCGAGCAATACTGCCCCCCGGATAGAATTGGTTGCTCAGATTTATTGCGCAAACGCACGACGACTGTGGAGCTCCGCAGGTGAGGCAATGTCCGCCACCGCCCATCGCACCGATCGTGTTCGCCGTGCTGGGTGTAAGTAGCGCCATCATGAGCGATCCTTCTTCAGTAGCCGGATCTGTGTCACGAGCTGGTCGCTCGGAAAAAGATCCCAGCCGTCCTGAAGAATTGTCGGCTGCCCGCCGACCACAACGAACACGTTCACAGTGTCGCCGCTCTTGTGGGCGCCAACGTAATCGAAGCCCATATTTGAGCTGGCGGTCTGACGCAGGCGGCGCGCGATAACGTCGAGAAGCTCTTCTTCCGACTCGTGGACCGGTTCTGCTTTTGTAGCCATCATGGCGGCGCCAACCAGGCTGGGCGCGTTAGGATTAAATTTCGTCGGATACCTATCTTTGAAGTAGTCCGCCATTCTCTTAATTTCATCCTGTTCCATGGACGCCTTCGTGGGTACGAGTCATTACGGCCCCGGCTGCTAACCGGGGCGGTTGTGGTTCTAGTAAAGAAGCGCTAGGCGGCTTCTTGTTTGTCTTGGTCTGGTTGAACGCCGGCTTCTGGAGCCGCGCTGGGCGCCGCACTGGGTGGCGTTACCGCTGGGGTAACGATCGACTTGATGCGGGCTTTTTCTTCGGGACTCAGAAAATACCCGAGCGATCGCTTCGCCTCGATCTTGACGCCCCACGGCTTTAGCGCTTCGCGCAAGCGGTGGATCGCGACTTTTGGGTCGGTCGCGATCTCAAGCCGTACGTTGATCATCTCGGGCGTGACAGCCGGTAGTGATACCAGCAGCCCGAGGATGTCGCTCAGTGACTTTGAAAGTTTGAATGTTGCGGCAAGGCTTTTGTCGTGCATCCCAAGAACAGCTTCGAGGTCGGCGATGCGCGCCTCTTGAACTGCGAGTTTTTCCTGGAGACTTTCGATGAGTTCGGTCTGGTCACTTCTCGTGGATTTAGACATGCGTTATTGGCCTCCGACTCTGAAGAAGAGCCGATGTGGTTCGTGGCCGACAGGTTGTGGGTGGTGTGGGTAAGAGGTTCAGTCAAGTAACGCGACTTCGTTTACTCAAGAGACAGGTAAACATTGTGTATACTACACTTCCGAAATTTTCAAGTAGTTGAATATGAGAATTTGGTTGCACGAGAGTAATGAACACATCGGCAAATAGAATCATCCATCACTGTTCTAGATCGACACAACAGATCACTTCGCGTCGCCGTACGACGGACCGTGTCCGGCTTCGGCAGCGATGGGAAGTGTTGGTCCCCACTCTGGCCGACGATGCATTTCTTCGAGGGCGATCTTCTCAACGGCGATGCGGGAATTTTTGTGCACCACAAAAACATTCTCGTCGTGCACCTGGAGCTTCATGCGCACAATCAGATCGAGCTCGACCGAGCATCGCTTCTGAATTCTCAATGCCGCATCGAAAGTAATAATGCGCGCGAGCGCCTGGCAGAGATTTTCGAGGAGTTTCCCGCCGTAGAGGTACTTAGTCTCGCGCCCGTACGTGAATTTCCAGCCATCACTTGTGCGCTCAAGATTGTCGTACCAGAGCCGCAACCCCGAAGGTAACAGCACGGAGCCTTCCTCGAAGAGGCACGGGCCGAGCGTCACTGGGTCAGTGAAGCCGGCGAGGGCGGGGATGGCGTTGTTCTCGAGCCATCGCCACAGTCCGGAGATCTTCGAGTACTTACGACGATAGAAGTCGACGGTGTTTTTCGCCCGCTCGTCGTCAAAGACGATGGCGTTCCCGAGCTGGTTCTTGGAGTCGGCTTCGAGCCTGGCTTGGAACTTCTTCCAGCCCAGCATGTAACCAAGGCCCAAAATACAAGTTTTGCCGACGAACCCCTCCGCGATGTGCACTGGGTCCTTGAGCTTACGGTTAACGGGGTGGCCCATGAGGTCCGTAGCAAACTGCGAATAGATGTCTTCTTTGTTCTCGAACGCCAGAACAAGGTCATCCTGCCCGGCGAGCCAGGCGACGAGACGTGCTTCAATCTGGGACGAGTCGACGGTCAGGACTTCGTGGTCTTGGGGCGCCATGAGTGCGCGCCTGATCGCATTGTTGCCGCCGCGGGCCGGCAGGTTCTGCATGTTCAGCTTCCAGTCGCCGGACATGCGGTGGGTATGGGCTCCCGACACCTTAAGGGGCACCGGCATAAGCCTGGCTTGACCCAGCCCGGGCCACGACAGGTTTGCGATCGATAGCAGACGTTCGGTACGCGTCTCTTCGATGGTGGACTTGTGGCCCAGCCGCGCTGCTACGAGCGCCTGAACAGCTGGATTTTCGTGCTCCTGAAGATCAAGCAGTCCTAGGTCAGTCTTGGCGAACGCGTAGGTCGTTTTACCCGTGATGGGAGAGACCTTCATCGGGGGCTCTACACCATGCTGGCGCAGGAGGGACGCAAACTGCTCATTAGACATGAGCGAGCTCTTACCGTCGGCGCCCAGCAGCATTGCTTGGCTAAGGAGAGTTTCTTTCTTGGCGCGAACTTCGCCCAGATGTTGCGCGAGGATGTTCTGGTCGATCACGAACGACGGCTCAACGGCACACCGCAGGATCATGTCCATGACAGCGAGCTCAGCCACCGGGAAGTGACCACCATAAAACAGTTTATGAAAAATCCCGGCGCAGAGCTCCGCGTCGTTGTTGGCGTAGGTGATGAGTTCTTGGTATAGGGTTGGGCTACCGGCGATCGCCGCGTAACTCATCCCCTTGACCTTGCCGACAGCATCCCCCTTAACGCCGAGCCCAAGGTGAGATGCCACCGAGTTTAATGACAGGCTCTTAAGTTTATGCCCGAGACACGCTCGGCTCATACCGAGCGTGTCGACCATTAACTTTGGTATAAATCCGTAGCGCCACGCGCAGATGCTCATATCAAAGAGCGCGTTATGGGTTATTACGCCTTGGTCGCGATCCAGCTCGTTAAAGAGTTTGGCGAGATCTGGACCAGCTACCCAGTAAGGTAACTGCTGCCCCTCTTTTACAGAGCATCCGATCGCTTCGAAGCGCGGGTCGAGAATATACTCGACCGGTGTCATTTTTCGGAGGCTGTATTGATCGTCGTAGTATGTCTCAAAATCGAGGACTGCAAACTTCATGGTTTCATGAGGGTTGACTCTTTGACCCCCAAGTCCTATTTCGAGAAGGCCAGACAATGGCACTTCTCTTGTGGGTAAGAGAAAGGGGGCGTCGCGTGGTGGTTCGCGTGACGCCCCAGCTCTTTTATGGATGCACTCGGAGTGTTCCGAGTGCATCGTCTTTTATTTGGAATTCGGCCGGCGTAATTTCAATACATCCAGCGGGGCGCGCTACCGGCGGTTCGTCCGGCAGGATCGATGCCGCGGTAATGATCCCCGACGTGTAACGACACAACTCCCGAATTTCCGGCGGTACGGAGACCGGCGTGCGCGGCGCTTTATGGACGCCAATACGTGCTTTTAGGTTCTCGAGGTCTTCGCCGAAACACAGCGACTGCACAGCCGGCCAGAGATACCGAACCTGCTGTGGAGTGCTGCATTTTCTGTCGAGCATCTCGAGCAGTTTTTTGGATTTCTCGAAATCAATGAGTGTTTCCCTCTGCCTGGCGATCGCATCGACCATCGATTTCTTGAGGTCCTCGGGAGTGTCGTCCTGGAGGGTTAGGCGGCCCTCGGGGACAATGGCCCGCCCCAGCAAAGTGACATGTACGGAGCTAACATCGGCGGTGACACACACAGTCTCAATACCGCGCTCTGCTCCGGCCATGGCCACGCGGAACGCTTCGCGGATCTCGCTACGCAAAAACAAATCCGCGAATTGGTCCTGCGTGATCGTGCAGCGGTGCAGCGCGAGCCAGCGGCGCTTCAGGGTTTCGAGGTTCTTATAAAGTGCATACTTGTCTCGATACGAAAACGCTTCAGACATTTCTCACCATGTTCCTTGCTCTGTTCTTGTCAGTTCGTATTTTCTGTTTTTCATAATTTCATCCAGAACGTTGTTCGGGAGCATATGACCCATCACCAGCATCGCGAATACTGGCAACGCTTCGCGTGTTGGTGGCACATCAACTACTTCCACGATCGAATACTTTGCAATCCACAACCGCCTCGCAGTTCCACGCGCATTATCGGTCAGGCGCTTCGACGTACCCCAACACTGCGTCGGCAGATTTGTACGCTCGCGGAGCCATATGTCGGGATCGAGCAAGGTAACGATCGCATAGCCATCAGCGATCCAGTTATCCCCTTGGAGCTTGACGACGTCGCCCGGGAGTACGCTTCTCCAGAGATCAGAAGTCATGGAAGTCATGGAAGCCATGCACCTTGGAGACTGGAGTTGAACTATCAAGTATCTGCTCAATGAATTTGCCCGGAACGTCCCAACAAAAATTGATCAGGAGAAATGCTTTAATTGTTTTAGCGTCAGCCTGTTTGATAAGGATTTCCTCGACTCTATCTTTGCCCACCCACAAACAAGTATTTACCCCGCTCAACACCTTAGACCGGCCAAAAAGAAGAACGACGCCAGGCGCGCCGGAGTGCGCGTGGGCGCAGGTGATGGCTGGCCCCGGTAGGAGCCATTCATTGTGGCCGACCTCCACGATATCACCGGGGCTGAGATCCAACTCGCCCCGGCTCGACTCGGTGTCGCTCACTGTTGCTATCCGTTCTGTTACCCGCTGGAGTAGCAATCAAGCAGCCTGCTTCGGAATGTCGACGACGTCGCCGAACGGATACTGAGATCCTTCGTAGATGTTGCCCCAGATCACGGGGAACGACGGCGCCTGGGCGGGGAACGAGCCCATTCCGTCCGTCAAGTAGACAAGCGCATCAGGCTCGATGCCCATATCCTCCATCTCCTCGAAGACAGGGATGAACGACGTGCCGCCACCTCCCGGCGCCCCCTTACGGCGCAGGCTCATGAGTTCGGAGAGATCTTCGATCTCGTCAACGCGGTGCACTTTGGCGTCGCACCACATCACAAAGAGACGCTTGGGTTTGACGGTATCGAGAATGCCGTACATCTCGCCGAAGAACATCGACAACTCACGGTCGCCGATCGAGCCAGAGGTGTCCACCGCGACGACGACGTCACCGGCGCCGAACCCAGACCGACCGGGGGCTATGATATCCCGCACGATCAGACGACGATCAGGCTTCTGCCAGTCGTAGGTGCCGCCGCCGACTTTGCGCGCAAAGAGTGACTGGATGTGTTCGCGCCAATCCACTTGGGGCTCAAGCACTTCGTTGAGAAGGCGCTCGAGGCCGGCGGGCAGCTTGCCCTGGACCTTGGCCGAGTGCATTGCCGCGGCGACACCCGTGTTCCATTCGCTGGTATTGCGATCCTGGCTGGCTGAGTGCGCATCTTTCCCCTGAGACGTACCGGGGTCGAGATGCTCGTCGAACTGCTCGCCAGACACGTTACCCTGAACGGTAACACTGGAGCCATCCCCTTTTCCGCCGCCCTTGCCGGCACACTTCTCGTAGAGCTTGCGGTAGGCATCGAGCACCGAGTCGTTGGCGGTAGCGATGCTCGCGTCGTGCAGCCACTTCTTGTTGTAGAGCCCGACTTTCGACTCGACGAGGATGTCGTTGATAACGAGGTCCATCGCGACGTTCATGAGCTCGTGGCTGTAGGGGAGCACCACGCCATCCGGATAGGGGACGGAGCCACGCTTCCCGAACTGATATCCGATGATGCAGTGGTTCAGGATACAGTGCAGAATTTCGTGCCCGCAGACGAACACGCGCTCTTCGAGCTTGAGCGGGAAGAACGTCTCCGGGTTGATCATGAGCGTGACGCCGTCGGTGGCGGCGACAGGCACGTCCTTGGTGAACACGGCGATGTGTTTAGAGTCAACCTTGTTCATCAAGGTATAGAGGATGTGCGAGAACGCCGGGCAGTGCCAGAGCAGGGCGACGCGCGTGTCGTCCCACAGCTTCTCCTGCTTGGCGTCAAGTTTGACGAGTTCGAGCTTCTTCATAGAGCGGTATTCCTTTCTCATTGAAAAAACCGTGCAGTATGCTGACGGCTTGCAGTTTTGTGTCGACGTTCTCCCAATCTTCAGCGACCTCGCCCCAGCCGCCTTTATTTCGGTCGTCCCCGTCGCAAAACCTTGCGAAGTCGAGGTCCGGACGGTGTCTAATTCTGAGTTTGTACCTACCGACACTCGGCGTAAACCAGAACGACACCAACCAGCCGCGCAAGTAGCCGACATAGACCGGCTTTGCGCCCCAGAAATTCCCCGGCGGAATGACTGTGCTGACCGCAAATCCTAGGTCGATATCCGGGTATCCCCTGGGATCATTCGGTGCCATCGAAGATCTCGATGCTCTCGTCGGCGGTGAACATATCGCCGACTTGTAGGCTGACCTGCGGCTTACGCTTGTCCGCCAGCAGCGCCACGTTGGCGATGAGCGTTTTTGCAGCGGTGCGGGCGGCGGCGATGACAAGCTGATTCTTGTCCTCTCGCTTCTCGGCGTCGAAATCGACGCGCATTTGGATCGTGACTTGAAGCATCGTTACCTCGTGGGTTACTTTCGGTTTTTCTTCTCAATCATCTCGAGCAGAGCTGGAGTGCCTCTCAGGGACTCGACGACTTCGCGAAAAACCGGGATGTAGGACCCACTGGCTCGGAACCAGATGATCCGCTGTCCTCCCGATCGCATCCAGTTGTTTTGGTTATCTTGGCCCTTAAGCAGCAGGAGCTGTGCTAGCAGCGGCTCAAGCTTTTTAATTCTGGGAAACGTGACAACGGCTGAACGATATTCGTGCATGTTGTTTTGGTACGTCCAGCATGAATACCACTCGTCATACGTGACGAAACTTCGGCCCATTTCTTTTGCGGTAGCTCGAAGTATTTTGCGCCTGGTGGGTTCAGAGATATAGGCGTGGTTTCTAGCGAACTTGCGGGTTGCCGGCGTCCACTCGTGACGTATGATCGCGATGCCATCTTTGATGTAATTATTGCGGTCGTCTTCGAGCTGCTTGATCACGCGTTCGTATTCGGTCGACATCGTGAAATCTCCCGCTACCTCGTGAAGTTATTAAAACGGGCGGGACTTTTGGTCCCGCCCGCCAGTATCAGCTCGTTTAGCGGGCGAGCTGGGCCATCAGCGAGGCGTTCTCGCTGCACCACTTCTGAATGGCCGGAGTCGACACGAGGTGCGGATCGCGCTTACACGCCGCATTGGCGAACGTGACCGAGAACTCCTTGGGGAGCCGCTCGATATACTTGACGACCTTGGACACGGTGTCTTTGTCGACACGGTGCGCGAGGTTGTAGCAGACCAGCATCTGAGCGTCGGGCTTGGTCGGGACCTTCGCCTTCTCGGGGTCAGCGATGATCTTCTCGTACTTCGGCATCTCCTGGTCGAGCTTGACGTGGGCCATGAGCTGCGCGGCCGCGCCGGCGCCGATCATGCCAGAGATCTCCTCGGTGGTGGTCGGATCGCACGGCACTTCGCCACTGCCACCAGCGAGGCCTTGGAGGTACTGGTCCGCCATCACGAACGACCGCGGCGTGCACCACGAACCCTGTTCCTTGGGGGGGTCCTGCGAGAACACGATGTGGGTGTAGTGGTTGGCGAACGAGATCGCGATCGGGGAGACGCCGTTCTCGATGGCCCAGTTGGTCCAGCCCTCGACGTCATCGTCGATGTCGAGCTCGCACCGGCGATTGATCAGGTGGTCGAGCTCTTTCGTGGAGCCGGAACGGTCCTTCTGGCGATTGCCGGCCATCCAGACCACCCAACCTTTGGGCAGCCGGTGAGGGCCGAGCCGACCAGAGAGCGCCGCTTCGCCGATCACCTTCTTGACGTCGGTGTCCATCTTGTCGGCTTCGTCGACGACGATGATACCGCCGTCGTACTGGTCGAGCCGCTTGCCTTCCTCGGTGCGGAACCAGAACGGATCGGTGTAGACCGACTCGGAGTGCGTCTCGAGATGCTTCGGCACGAGGTAGCCAACGCTGTCCGACGGCGTCAGAAGAGGACCGGAGATCACGACGAGCCCGAACGACTTGCCCGGGAACTGTTTCTCGAGGATCTTGGGGGCCTCGCAGAACACAGTGGTCTTGCCGCGGCCCGGCGCCGACCTGATGTAGTAGCACCGCCCGGACTTGTACCAAGTCGGAATGCGCTGGATCACAGTGCTGAGTTTCATGAACTGAGCCTTTCTTCTCTTGTGGTTCGATGGTGGGGTGGTTCGTGGGTAAGAAAGCGTCCGCTTACGCGGCTTCTTTTTTGGTCGTTGTAGGGTTGGCTATGACGATCGACCTGTGAGTGCGCAACAGAAGATGCTTCTGTAGCCAGCTCAGGTTGTCGAACAGGTCTTTGTTGATGCGAAGAATGTTGCTCGTCTTATCGAGGGTGGCGAGCACTTCGTCGTGCGGAAATTCAGTTTTGGGGAGATACCGGAATAGTCTCGGCGGGGCATCGTCAGGACAAAACGCAGACGTCATGTTACCTCTTGGAGTTACGTTTGGTGAACGGACTGCGATGGCGTCGCCACATACTGTAGTCCGGACGGTTGTTGTGCCCGATCGGCGGGCCAGCTGACGGAAACGGGATGACGTCGCTGATGCCCGCCAATTCGCCGTCGAGAAGCTCTTTAGCGTCCACGCTCGACAGCATCGCCGATACTTGTTCCGGGTCGTCAACGAGTGAGCCGACGCGGCGAAGCGCGTCGAACGTGAACGATCGCATGCGTGTGGTCCTTACGCTGCTTGTTTGGGTGTAGCGCCCAGCTTCCGCTGCTCGATCTCTTTGGATACGAGGCGCGCATAGCCAGCGATGTCGTCCCAATGATCCGCGAAGTTCGGATTGCCCGCGAGAATTCGCCCGACTTTGTGGGCGTTCATGTCGAGCGTTTCTTTCTGGGAGGGCGTCAAGCTGTTCCAGTTCGGACAGCTACGCATGTAGTCCTTGAGCGACTGGGTAATCTCCGCATGCTGCGAATAATCGCCATGCGTTTTACCGCGCTCGTTCAGCAACTCATCTGTGGGTGAACTCATTTGTTACTCCGTGGTTCGAAGTAACGATGAGTAACCCCTTAAGGTAACGCGTGGGTCTCAGCGCCGATAAATTTTTTGTCGGTCCTCGGCGATCTTGCGCAACGCGACGAGCTCGTTGGCGATGCGCTCGAGCTGCTTCCAGATGAACCACATAAGGAGCGACACCACGATCAACACTACCGTTGTCATCGCACCCAATTCCCGTCGCTGTAATCCGGGTCGGCTTTGTATTTCTGAACCGCGTCGTAGATAACGCCCAAAAGCATTACAGGATTAGGATCGATAGAATTATCTAATGCTCCGCTGTAAAAAACGAACGGGTCCAGTTCGAGAGTACAGAAGCCTGCATATTCGCCGGACAAGACACTCGCCATAATCTTGTTGTGTGGGTCATCGATGACCGCGGGCATCAGTTTTCCCTTGTCCGAATTCTCGATGACAACGACAAGGTTCGGTGCATCTTTGTCCGGATGGCAGACATACTGCTCATCGCCCGCGCCCCTTACCCCATACGTCTGCTCGCCGGGGAAGCCCAGTTTCAGTGATGTGATGGTCATTCTTCCAGATCCGTCGACTCTAGTGGTTCGCGGTTCATCAGCGCGTTAAACACGCATTGTGCGACAAGCGGGTCTTCGTACGGGCCGAAACCTTGGTCGTCGCGGTGTATTTTGTGTGTCCAGCGCCACCGCCGTGTCAGGAAAAACATATAACTACTACCGGGTTCGCCGGCGTCGTAGTTTGACACTACCTCCACAACCTTGAGGTCCCAGCGGAAACAGCGGGCAACAATGATCGGGTCGGGGTCTCCATCGACGTACCGATGTTTGTACCGAAGATCACTCAGCGCTTTTGTTTTTGTCACGGCGCCCCTCGATGATCTTCAGCGCGACCTTGCAGCAGTTTTGGAAGTTACCTGTGAAGTACTCGTGAGGCGCCGGCTGCTTGAAGGTCTTTTGCTTTCCGCGCTTACTTCGTTGCTTGTACGTTCGAAGCTTCGTAAGTCGGAACGTACCAAGATGTCGGTTACGAGCGGACCCGCCGCCGATCCACATATTGTGCTCGGCGAGCTCGTCACGCGCCAAGCGTTTGATGGTGTGCCAGTCTTCAGGAGACATGCTCTTTTCGTCGAGCGTTCCCCACGCAATCATGTGGACGTGGCTCATCGTGTCGGGGCCTTAATTTTGCGCCCCGCTTTCAGCCCGCCAATCATGTAGCGCATAATAGCAAGTGCTTGAAGCGGGCTGTCGGCGTACAACACAGTGGCTTGATGCGGAATTTCAGCGCGAGCAATTTTTTGCAGCTTGCGCCCCTTATCACGCCCAACGTGCACGCCTATCTCGCCGCCTGACTTCCAAAACTGAGCCACGTAGCCGGGTTCGGGGCGTGATATCCACACCGAAACCACGTCGCCCTTCGCGGGGAAAAACATTTCATCGGGCAGACCAAAACGGCATAGCTCTTGGTCTTCATCCAGGTCGTCGAGCGGTGTCATCAGTTTTCCGATCAATCCAAATGTACGAGCCATCGGAGATACTGCCTGAGGTTCTCTTTCGATCGCTGCGCGCGTCGTTTGCGTGCATATCGCTGCATGAACTTGTTGAGCGGCGCGTTCACCGAAGAGGCTTCGACTTCGAGCGTTGTATTGCTCGGCGACGGCGGAAGGTCCATCAAGACGCGCCAGTGAGCGACTTCTTCCTTGGTCCAGCCAATTGGAAACGCTGTGTTGCTGTCGTCGACGAACACGGGACGGTCAATGTCCTCGATGTTCATAAACGAAATGTTGGTGAGGCCGTTCGCCCTGATCTCTTCTTTAACCTCGGGAATCTTCATCGGGTTACCTCACTGAGTAGCGAGCTTCTCGCGGTGTTCTTTGACGCGCTCGATACGACGCTTTTCGGCGAGCTCGTAGCCCAGCTCGGCGACGTTGGCGTCGCGCAGCACCCAAGAATGAATATGCGCGAAATATCCGATCATCCAGCGCTGCTCGTCGTCACTCAGCTTGCCCATGAGTGCGCGAAACTTCTCGCGTCTCGATAGTGGTTTAGGTGGAGGAGGTGGGTTCTTCGGACGTGCCATTGATGCGTTCCAGTGCGGCGTAGACCGCGCATTGCAGTTCGAACTCGGTATCGACGTTGAACAGGGCCACGGCCTCTCTATGGTCACGGCCGACCCAATAATTCTTAAAAGCACGAGCGGAGTAGCCGCCGGCGTAACGATAGACGGCAAGTCCGGTAGGTGTATTAGCCGCCTTGAGCCAATCCCTGTTAGGCGCTGGTCCCCACACAAACTCAGCGACGTTCGTGGTCGTCTTCACGTTACCTCGCCGGGTTACCGTTGCTGTCAGTGACAACGGTCGCACCCGAAACGGCGTTTACGAGGGCAAGTCCGACTTCGTGAACCACTGATCCAACACCGATGCCTGCCATAAGCAGGACAATCAGCGCGAAAAACCGCAGTGCGATCGTCTTCGTGGAATTGCCCGGATAGGTCTTGGGTTCTTCGGGGTTCAGCTCGGGAACATCGAGACCGTACTCGTTGCAGTACGCAAGAGCCGCGGCAGCTTTTGTGGCGTACATGCCAGCGTAGAGCCAGGTCTCGCGTGGCTGGTCGGCGACGCGCCAGATCACGCCGTCCTGGTAGAGCTTGGCGCCGTGAGCCTCCGCGGTCTCGATGATCGCGTCAGCTTGTTTCTCGGTCGGGGTGAAGCGGACGTCCATGTGAGGTGGTTCCATGGTTTGATGGTGTGGGTAGAGAAAAGGCGTATTGTTCGCACGCCGATAGAAGGCACTGGAGCTCCAATGCTGTCATGTTCGGAAACGCTGGCGATATGTTTCCATCGCTCCGATAAGCCGGCGGGACGTTTTGTCTTCCGACAAACGAAACGTAGTAGTGCCCGGGATCAGTCAAGCCGGTGCTCGAATTCTCCCTGCGAAACACATCAATGCCGTATTCAACCGGCGTGTTTACGGCGATCGACCAGTCCTTTACGGCAGCGCCGGCAGCTCTGTGTGTATCCCACTTAATATCGCCGATGTTCATAGTTTCTTCGCCCGAAGAACAGCAACAAGCCCGCGCAGCGTTACGATCGCGAGCATCGTAATGAACGACACGACGATCATCTGATACCAACTGGCGAAACCGTGCGGGAACGCAGCCATGATGACGAACAGCAAAACGAGTGTGGCGAGTAGTTTCATCTGTAACCCCGTTGGGTAACGCGTGAGTTTCAGAACGTCGCGACGGTCGATGGTTTTCTTCGCGGGTCTGAACCGTCCACATCGAGCGCTGGCACGCGCCCCATCCACGACTCGTGCTTGATCGCTCGAGCCCAGTCGACAAACGACGGTATCCAGCCGAAGTCTTCCGTGACGTGCTGCTCGCCGATCCACCTGACAGGCACTTCACGTCCGGTGGAGATCTTCCTGACGCTCCCAAAGAGCTGCACGGCGAGCGCGATCCCCTCAGCGTGATGCCTGAGTGCGCGATGGCGGTAATCGCACATGATGGTCTTGGAACCGTCAAACCACATGTGAATATCCAGATAGTCCTCGACCTTACCGCCCCACTTCTTCACGCTCGATTTGGCGTGGTGGTATGGGTCAGCCATCAGTCGGCCTGGATCGGGCCTTCATAGGTAAGCTCCCAGTTTCGACCTGGCGACACCTCGTAGTGAAGCGCTCGCGAAGCGGTGAAATTCTCGTAGCCCTCGACCCGGATCGAGTCTTCGCCGGGGATGACAATGATATCGCCGCTGCCGCCATCATCGTTGACCCAATCGAACGGGACGTTTTCCGCCAGATACTCCACCAGCTCTTTTGCGATCTTTTTAAGAGACATCGTGGGCAGCAAATTGGAGAACGCGTCGGCCACTTTTGGGTAGCCGTTCAAATCGACGATCACCTTTTCAGCGTCGGCGATACCGTCGATTTCGACGTCGTGGACTTGGCCATCGTCACCGCCGCCGGAGAAGTGCGCTTTGATCTTGATGACGCCGTGCTTCTTGAAAAGATCGAGGATCTCGCGTTTGAATTTGTCATCCATGTGGTTCATTACTCCTGTGGGTAATCAGATTTTCGACATGTCGGGCACCCACTTCCAACACCAATCGCGTGTTGTTTTGAGTCGCCGGATAGGGAGGTACTTGCGCCAGGAGCGGTTACACACGCCGCTGGCTTTGAACGCGGGGTGGCGTTTGAAGTGGATGCATGTTCCGCATTTTCGCGCGCCGCGTTTGGTGAGATCACCATAAAGCGGGATGCCGTATTTCTCTTCCATCTCCGTTATGGCGTCGTCCAAATGCGCCTCTAAGTCTTTGGCGTTCATTTGAATTCGCCGTATTCCTGTTCGAGATACTTAATGATGCTAACGACCTCCAACGGTCCGACACCAGATGATGTTTCGTTATCTGGACCCTCCCATTTTCTTTCAAGGCCGGGCGTATAGAAGTAAGCCCAGTACAGGTTTGGCGTATCGGATTTCCAGACCTCGATCCTCCCCTCCGTGGTGTTGCGCAATATTACGTTGCGCCCAGTCCACACAAACCCAAGCTCGCCAGACACCGTTACTTCTCCGAGTTGCGCCGGCACGCGAGCCGTGAGTGCGCGCGCTTCTTGTTGGGGACGATGCGCTTTTTGTATTTGGGCGTGCGCAGATCGCGCGCAACAGAAGTGCGCTTGCGTTTCATAGCCGTCCCTTTTTAAGGGTGATGATCTCGGTTGGGTTTTGGGTGTAGTAGTAAAACAGAGAAAGCGCTTGCACCGCGCTATCTATATTTGTGATGCGGTACGCCCTTAACCGGGCGTCATCGTCGACAAAAGCTTTCTCGATCGGCATCGCCGGAGCCCACACGAACCACATATTCATCGGCCCAATATCTAAAGAACCTGATCCGGGATGTAGTACAAACAAGTAAACATGCCATCCACCGACGGTGACCCCGTAATACGGAACGATGCCCTTCTTCGACGGGTACATCTTACCGCCCGGCAGGCTGAGGTCCGGCGGATACGGGAGTGTCATGGTTCGATGGTTCCGTTCAGAAGTCCGATCAAAATCGCAGTAGCTTCAAGTATTGTCAGCGACGACAAGCGATGACCGGTTTCGATGCCATATTCATTGCCCCACCATCGACCTTCACCCGGACCGACGTAGATCAGATAACGATCCCGCGGTATCGAGTTGTTGGTCGGCGATGCCCGGTAGATGTTTGTTTTCGGGTTCCGTCGTACGCAGCAGTATTCCCAATCGGTGTCGTAAGGGACGAAATTGAGTTTGCTGATGTCGATCATGTCTCGATGCTCCCATCGAGTATCCCAAGTATGATCGCCTGGGCTTGTAATGGTGGGATGCAGGTAAATGCGCCTTCACCACCGATATCGAGTTTACCACACAATATTGCGTAGTGCCCTTGTTGCTGTTGGCTGTTGGACTCAGTGGGCTGGTACACATAAATTGTATGAGCGGCGCCACGATCAATTTCAGCAACACGCCAAAGATCGAATGAACGAAAGCCGGACTGACCCTTGAAATCGAGATCGTCGAGCCGCATGCGTTACTCCCGCGGGTAAATCTTGTTGTTTGTTGCCATCCAGCCGAACACGCCGGCAACAGCGAACATGCAGATCGAGGTGGAGTTCACGCCACCAAGCGACAGGCCGATGAACGCAAATCCAGTAACGAGGCCCGACAGCCAGGCCCAAGAAATGCGCATCCTGACGATGCCGCCCAGCTCGTAATATTGGGCGTCGCGGCGCTCGCGTGAGTGCGCGCGGAACAATTCGAGCACCGCGGCTTTGCGCCTGCGGCCGCGCTCGATAACAGCAGCTGAAGTTGAGCGGGGAGAGCATCCAGTTTTTCTTGGTTTGTCATCTTACGGCTCGATGCAGAACACGAGGAACAGGCACCATCCCCAGCCGTCGTGGCCAGACACGGCGATTGCGGCCGCTGCGATGACAAGCGCGATCGACACCCAATGTTTATTGGGCTTCATCACGCAGCCCGCTTCCACTTCACGAGCGCTTCTTTGGCGATCGGATCGTCGGGGAATTTCTTGAGGTGCTTCTCGATGCGCTTGACGTGCGACTTGGCGTGGCGCCGCTCGTTGATGTAGCGCAGGTTCTGGGGGCTCTTCTTGGAGCGCCCCTGCTTCTTGTTCTTTCCGCCCGCGGCTTTCGCCATGGTGTTACTCCTGTGGGTAAGGTATTTGGTGGTTCGAGCGTGAGATGGTGCGGTGGTTCGCGCTACCTCACGGGGTTATTTCACAAGCAGGTGCCAGCGTGCAGTTTCATCTCACCACCTGCGGATAGCGCTTCAGGAGTTCGTTGAACTTGCATTGGAACACGAGCGGATTGTCGGTCATGAATTCATCCACCACGTCGCCTTTGGTGGTTGAGATATTGGCAAACAGCCTCACTGGCGTGTTGTGAAATGCGTGCGCGAAGTTCAGGTTTGGCATGTCGCTGTAGTGATCAAGAAAAACGATCTTGCCATTGACCACACGCACCGGGGTATCACCCAGCCTACCACTGTTGAGGCGCTCAAATAATTGCGTGGTGTCGACGTTCATCATCGTTCAGGCCTACCCACGCTCAACTCGCCGTACCGCTGAAATACGTCATTCAGAATGCATTGAAGCTCAAAGAGACTGCCGGCTCTAAATTCTTCGACGCCGTGCCGTCCTTTTGAAATGTTGACCCAAAGCAGGTACTGAACTTCGTCGGGCTGTCGCGGTCTGTATATATGGACGTTGGGGTAACTGTTGTTACCATAGACCTCTATCACTTCACCGTTCTCGATCCGAAGCCACACACTTTTGTCTTCGTCAAAACCTGGGCGAATAAAGTCGGTTACGACTACGTTGGTCGGTGACATGGTGTTACTCGAAGGGGTAGCGCGCGAGGATGTCGTTAATCGCACATTGTAGAAGCAAATAGTTATCCGGCACGCTCACGCTAAAAACTGCGGTATGAGTTGATGCTACTCCGTTCGGCTCGTTGCGAAAGATCGAGTACCCGCCGTGGCCGCGTTCAATCCAGATATTGATGTTGGGAGCATATTCGGGGGATTTCACGTTTCGTATCTTGCCGTTCTCAATACGAAACACGACGCGCTCTTCTTTCTTTTTCTTGGCGTGTTCCACCAAGTCCACCACATCGACGAACGGTATTTGTTTGCTCATATTTCGCCACGAAGTTACCCGGCGAAGTAGCGCCGGAATTGAAGATGACACTGATACACACAGCGTGCGATGAGTGCGCGAGCGCCCCGCTGGACTCGAACCAGCAACCGCCGAATTAGAACTTCGATGCTCTATCCGTTGAGCTAGGGGCGCATCCGCGTAGAGTAAATTGGTCGGGGTGGCAGGATTTGAACCTGCGGCTTCCTGCTCCCAAAGCAGGCGCGCTACCAGACTGCGCCACACCCCGAAAACGGTGGCGTTGCCGATCGGGTAAACCCGCCGGTTTCCCTCGACTCCAAACAAGAGGAGGGAGGCTGATTTGTTAGCGATACGCATGCTGCCTGTGTCGCCGTTTGTCAGCTCTTCAATCATCAACGCCAAGCTCTTAAACGTACGAGACTTCAGAAGTGAACTGGTCCCAGGAGGGCGGTCCTGCTCTTGCGAGAGCCGCTGCGTCGCTGCTGAGCCAGAGCGTTGCGGCCGGACCAGCTCGCTTCTGAAGTTGTTATTTACGCCTTCGTATGTCGTAGCGACGTTGCAGTTCGCGGGCGACCCACGAAGGACTGTTAGGGAAGTCTTCGTCAGCCAGTAGCTCCTCGATTACCTGCGCCAGCTCATGCCGCAGCGCGATCGCATCGGCGATGCCAAGGATGAACTCCTCGCTTGTGGTGCGTTCTGCCATTTTGTTACTCCGGCGGGTAAAGCTTCCCGCGCCAAAGATAGAAACCGTTGGCTTGTTTCGTGCCCAGCCATCTGGCGAGCACGCGTTTCAACGATGTAATGAGTTCGCTCATGTGATGGTCCGATGGTTGAGTTACTTCTTCTTGGGAGCGCTCTTACCCTTGGGGGTAATCCGCCACTTCCTGATGCGCGCCATCTTCTCCAGATGGTCCACGATCAAGAGACTCTCACGGCCCAGGTCTGTGCCCTTGCGGGTTTTGCGCCAGTGAGTGCGCGCTTCTTTGAACGTGAAGTATCTGCACCCCGCGATAATGACGGCGTGGCCCGCTTTATCGAGCGTGCATGTGAAGGTGTAATGGTCTGATCGCGAGGCAAAAATCAACGAAGCAGCGACCAGCGCATTACCGGTGACCAGCGCATTGCCGTAGACCTGCGCATTGCCGTAGACCAGCGCATTACCGTAGACCAGCGCATTACCGGTGACCAGCGCATTGCCGTAGACCAGCGCATTACCGGTGACCCGCGCATTGCCGTAGACCCGCGCATTGCCGGTGACCTGCGCATTGCCGTAGACCTGCGCATTGCCGGTGACCAGCGCATTACCGGTGACCCGCGCATTGCCGGTGACCCACACATTGCCGGTGACCTGCGCATTGCCGGTGACCTGCGCATTGCCGGTGACCAGCGCATTACCGGTGACCCGCGCATTGCCGGTGACCCGCGCGTTTTTTCCGACATATGCGGAATTATCCACATGCGCCGTATCTCGCACCAGTCCATCGCCGTTAGCGTGGCGGTGCCAACCCTTCGGGATTGTGCCTTCCATTTTCGTGTTACCTTTTAAGGTTACGCATTTTCTCTTGTGCGCGTTTCAAATCACGGCGTGCCATGTATTTTTGAACCGCGACGGTGTTGTCAGCGGCCCAGCGCGAGATGGCGGCGTTTGCTACCGCCGCCGGACAGACTCTGCACACGATGTGCACGATCGCGGCTTGTTTCTCTTTTGAGAGGGGCGCGATAGCACGCAGCAGTTCATCACCGTCGATCCGCGATGCGGGGTACTCGTGATCCGTGCGACGCAACAGATCGAGCATGCGGTAGTCGAGCGCCTTATTCCTTTTTGGCATCGCGCCGTTACCCCATCGAGTAGCGTTGCTCGTCACAAGTGACACCGACACAAATCGAGCGCCGGCTGTGAGTGCGCAACTTCATGAGTGAGCCGATCGGCATTAGGACGTTTTGTCGTTCTGCCCCTGCCTTCCAGTTCAGACACACGCGCCGCTCTTGCGTATGCGGCTCGCTCCGCACCTGCTGGTCGGTATCGGCTCGCTGATGAAGTTGGGCCTTTTCGTGTGGTGCCCAGCACGCGCGCTTTGGGTGCGCGTAACCTATGTCGTCCTTCTTTTTACTCGGACGAAAATTCCCTAAGGGTGCCTATGTGACCATCGCCGGGCAGCGCCCCGGTAATGCGCTATCGCCCTAGGTCGTTGTGAGTACCGGGATCAGGTGCCCCGCTGCACGATCCTCCCCGTGCAGCGGGGCTGTGACCGGGCTTGGGAACTGGGGGAGGGGAGGCCCGGCTACTTCGCTAGGTAGCGTGTGGGTTACGCCGCGACGGCTTCGGCCGTGTCGGACGCAACCTGCTCGGCGGTCTCACTCGCCGCCGGATCGACGACGGTGAGGCCGAGCTCGGCCGCCTTGTCGAGCAGCGCCTGGCGGTCCTTCAGCGCCATGATCTGGCCGATGCGGGACGTGATCTGCTCGTGCGCAGCCATGACTTCCGGGGACTTGTCGGTGAGGCCGTTCTCGCCCGAGATGAGATCGTCGAGGATCTTCTTCGCGCGTTCGAGCTGACCTTCGACGGTCTTCTCAGCGCCTTCGGGCTTGGCCATCACAGCCTTGAGCTGGTCGTCGGTGAGTGCGCTGTCCTGCTCGATCTGCGCCCGCGCCGTGTCCACGTAGAACGCATAAGCGGGCTTGACGGCAGACTTCGGGTCGGCGGCCAGCGTCTCGCGACGCATGATGACCGCACGATTGAGCACGTCCACCGGATCGCAGTAGGTGAGCGTGCCCATCTGGACGAGCTTGCGCAGTTTCGACACGTTGGCACGCATGCCGCCGGCAGTGCGCTCGTGCACCGCCTTGGCGCCTTCGGCCTTGGTGTACTCGTCGAACATGCGCTTGGCGTCATCGATGCCCTCGCTGTCTTTGTCCAGCGAGATCACGCCTTCGTGCGCGGCGCGAACCGCGGCGACGGCGAGCATCGGCAGGGCGTCACGCCCCTGCGCCGACTGGCGACCGAACTCGCGCACATCGGACATGAAGTCGCGAAGGCGCGTGTCGTTCTGAGTGCTGTGTTTCAGAGAGACCATACTTACTCCTGTGGGTTGCAGCGCGGCTCACTCCCTTTTGGGGTGGTTCAGTGAGTGCGCGCTTGTGTTGGCCGCTCTTCGATCAATCTCAGGCGGCATTGGTCGGTCTCAGCCGACCAATTACTAAACGTCACACATCAAGTGCAACGTAATTGTCATGTTACTTTTGCAAGTAACATCGGGATTACATTCGAGAGTGTCGCCACAATTTGAACAGTTAATTATTCGTAGTTCGACACAATCGCAAAACTTTAACTTTCGAGTAATTATCCGCTCGATGCTCGCGCAGGTTGAATTATGTGGCGCAAGTATGGCGGAAGAATGTGGTAAAAATTTTTGTTGTGAGTTGCGCGAAAGTTACGGGTTTCGCGAGAATTACGGATAGAGAATAGAGAATTACAAGTCATTGATTTGACTTGATATTTTTTAATTCTCTATTCTCTATTTTCAAAACAGGGTAGCCCTAGGTGGTGTGATGGTGGCCGTCGCACCACCGGGTCATCGCCCGAAAAATTGCTAGGGGTGTATATAAATAGAGAATAGAGAATAGAGAATAAACATTAGTGTAACCAAACACCACCCTGTAACCACCAAGTAACCGCTAGCGGCTGCCGCGGATGAGTGCGCTCCCGCCCTGAGCCTGCGAAATCGCACCACCGAATACCAGACGCTCGCCGTTGCCGTAGGTCTTATGGGCCATCCAGCGTCCGCCCTTACCAGTCCGCCGCACGATGGAATTCATCTCGCCTTCGCGCGTCGCAGCTTGTCCGGTCGGATACCGCTTGACCATCGAAAGGTCATAGCTCGGCACCACCGGTTTACCCGTGCGGTAAGCAGGCTTGAGCATTTCATGGTTCGCGG
Organism: Pseudolabrys sp.; assembly: GCF_050250095.1. NCBI lineage: Bacteria > Pseudomonadati > Pseudomonadota > Alphaproteobacteria > Hyphomicrobiales > Xanthobacteraceae > Pseudolabrys > Pseudolabrys sp. The sequence continues at coordinate 358,495 of NZ_JBFWPH010000004.1, forward strand.
CGTCGATGCGTTGGCGCCGAGCGCGCGAAGCCTTCGCTTCCATTGATCGGTTAGCCATTGCACCCTCGTATGTTTTGACCATCAAAGGTGAAAGCACCAAAAGAGCGGGCTTATAGGCAGCGCCGGGCCGCAGTAATTCGATGCTTTCGCTTTTAATGGTCAGATGGTCCGGGCCGCCATTCGCAAGCCCGGACCATCCGTGGGTGGTATGGTCCCCTCGCGGGTGCAGTGATGCTCGCCATCTCGCGGTTGTGCCGGGAACGTGACCGGCCGGTGTGCTACCTAGTCGGGTAGCAGTATCCGTTGCTCCGCCGCATGGGTTCATATGCCCCTAATCAGTCTATCTTCCGAATAGACCGCACCCTGTAGAGCCTAGTACTAGCCGGCCACCGCCGGTTTCCCCGCCCTTGTGGAGTGTTCCGTCTCTTTCGGCACCGAGGTCGTTACTCCCCGTCACCTTACGGAATTGCCCGGTCACGCTTTCGCGCTGGCGTTTTTAGCCGCAGCCGGGGCTGGTAATTCGCTTGTCGTTTCAATGACTTGCGCCTTACACCCTAGGTCCGGGGAGGGGGGCTACCCACCGGGGTAACTGGACAGGGGGGCCGGGGGGTGGGGCGGCCCTTGTTTGGGGCCCCAAGTAATACGGAGCCTAGAAAAACCATCGGATACTTTGAAGATACTATAACTATACTTGACACTCCAAGTATTCGCCCCACTTACACCGAAGAGCAGTTGGCGCAGGGGTCCAGGCCGTGTGGTGGTTGCGTGGTGTGATGGTGGCCGGAATGACCCTGCTGGCGGCGGGCCAAGGTTGGGCCAACGACCAGGATCTGCGATCGCAGATCGAGGCCCGCATGCCCGACTTGAACGCGTTCGTGCGTCTAGTTACCGACTACAAGTCGACGGAATTTCCCAAGGTCGTGATCAAGACGCCCGAAGAGCTCAACAAGATCTTCTACCGTGAGCACTACGACGGCCAGGACAAGCGCTGCGATATCGGGTGTGTGAAGGCGCTAGCGTATGATGGTGCAATCTTTATGGGCACCGACTTCATGCCGGGTCGCGACGACTTCATCTTGGTGCACGAGCTCGTGCATTTTCAGCAGTTCGCCGCCGGCAAGGGCGACCAGTGTCCTGGCTCGCTCGAGCCCGAGGCTTATGCGGTGCAGGACAAGTTCGTCACCGCCACCGGCCGCGGGATGAAGTCTGACCCTATGACGGTGATGCTCCTGGCTGCGTCGTGCAGTGGGTTTTGAGCACAGGATCTGAGCTATAGAGATTGCCCGTTTAGCTCAGCGGTAGAGCAGCGGTTTTGTAAACCGAAGGTCGAGGGTTTGATCCCCTCAGCGGGCTCCATTCCCAGAAATTCTGGGTGTCAAAAAAGTAACTGTAACCTTGAAGTAACCATCGCATGGGTTAAATTCGGCCCATGCCAGACCCCGAGAAAAGAAAACCACGCTTCGTGACAATCGTTGTGGACACCGAAGAAGAGCTCAACTCCGTACCGCCCGTAACGGCGCCGCGGTCGATCGAGGATCTCTCTGAGCTCGACAAGGAGCGCATCCGCCGTTCAATCGCGATGGGCACCGATCCGGAGTTCGTGTGTGACGTATTCCGGATCGAGCGGGAGTGGCTGCCGGCGATCATCGCTGGTGGGTCTGGATCGTGATTTCACAAGAGTCTCCGCACTAAAAACCGAAAGTGTGTGGGGTGTAATACTCTTACGGCAAGAGTCGCGCTGCCTTAAGTGAAGCCTGTCCAAACCACTGGATAGGTGAATGAGTACAAAACCCACAACAGAAGAACTCGAAGGTCGGGCGACACAGCTTCGCTTTGATTTCGACATCAAGACCGAAGACGAGGTTGCCCTCGCGATCGGCGTAACCCCATCGACGCTCACAGTTTGGCGCAGCAAGGGCGAAGGCCCCGCGTACGTCAAGCTCGGTAAGGCAGTGTTCTACCGCCCGAGCGACGTGCAGGAGTGGATCTCCCGCTGCCGCGTGACGCCCGGCGCCAGCCAGCCTGACGAACCAGCAAACGATAACGCGCCCGACAGTGTAGCCACCGTTGGCGTCGACTACGCGAAAGACGCCGCATGAGCAGCGCGAACAACATGGCGCGCAATGTGTTCGCTGAGCATGTCGTCGACACGTTCATGTCACTCGACACCGTGAAGAACCTCACCGAGTCGATCCAAGAGCGCCGGCGGTTCGACGCAAAGATCGAGAAGGTCGCTAGGCGCATGTGCACCCAGTTCGGGCATGACCCGGACACGCCAGTGTATGCCGATGTCGAGCTGACATACCACGACGCCGAGCTCTATGAGCCGGAAGAGCGGGCTAAAAAGGAACCGCCGCACTACAGCACGGTTCAGCGGTGGACGCTCTACCGGGCGCACGCGGCTCGGGCCCTAGTTGCTTGGTACGCGATCAACGAGCTCGCGGTGACGGGGGAGCTCAGTGACTAACGTCATCCCGTTTTCTAAGACGACGGACACGACCCGCGATGCGAGCCGGCAGCCGTGCGTTGAGCTGATCGAGTACCTCGAGCACCTGCTCGATGCGGCGCATGACGGACGCCTCCAGGGCGTCGCGGCCGCGGAGCTCTATTATGACGAGAGCACAAATTTGGGGTGGGCGAAGAGCCCGCTCAGATCAGGCCACACCCTGTTCGCCGCGGTCGGCGACTTGCAGTGGGAGATGGCGCAGCAGCGATACGACGCGAGGAGACCAGAGGACGATGGCGACGCGGCGTAAGAAAAAACCTCTGACACACAAACAAGTCGCAAAACGCCACAGCCTCGCGCTCCACTCTGTTCACTTTGGGATGTTCGACTTCGAAATTATTTTTGCTGTCGGACCTGGCAAGGAGATCGGTGATTACGTCCGCTGGCATATGGACGATCCAACGTTTGACTGGGAGTATAGCGGGCAGCTGGGCATGCACTTCCACCGGCGTGGGAAGTGCCCGGTGGTGTGGCTTCCGAGGGCGCCAGAAACAGCCAAGGAATACGGAGCGCTCGCCCACGAACTTATACACGCCGTCCGGCACATGTTCCAGGACTGGGCCGGCATGCCGCACACGGCTGATACTGACGAGGCATACGCCTATGCAATTAGCCATGCCATGACGACACTTCTGACAAAAGTTGCGGCGTGAAGCAGAGCGCGGCCGTTATTATCGAATGCCTGGACGACTGGATCGATTGGGTCCAGTCGATCCGGATGTACGAGTTCGACAAGATCGAGTGGGAAGATATTAACCGGCGAGCGCAGCGCCGACTCGGCAAGAAATTTTCCAACGAGGACTTCGATCGCGAGTGGCGCGATTTCCTCAAAGACCGAAATCAGTACTACAAAAAGAAGACTATGAACTGATCAGGTCCAGCCGGCGGCGCTCGCCCGAACGCCGTTGTCGTTTGCTACCCTGCGGGTAAGCCTCCGGGCCATCATCTCAGTCATTCGACCATGAGCTGCCAAGCACGCGTACTGTAGCGCGTCCGCGATGTGCGAGTACTCGTTCTTGTCGGGGAGAGGTTTACGCTGCCCTGACTTCGTCTTTGCGTAACGGTAGCCACCGCCCATTGCTCGGATGAGTGTCGGGCACCGCAGTTTATCAAACAGGATCGCACCACCGCCATCGGACTGCTTCATCAGCCAGGCCTCGACGGCCCGGATGCGCGGGTCGATGTCGTTAGTCGGCGCCGGGTATGCCGCGAAGCCCATGCGCTTGAGCACGTCGAACGTCGTCTCTTCGTAGATCGAGCTTTTGGACACGCCGGATGGGTCACCGATCATGGCGAGCGGACGCCCCAGATAGCGCTCTTGGTTTAGCACCGGCTTGAGCTTCTGCTCGATGTGCTGCTCGAGGCCGATATCTTCTGCGGCGACTTCCTCGAGCACGAGAAGGCGGCCGCGGTGGTCGACCTGGCAGATCACACTGCATGGGTCGCGCCCGAAATCTTGACCGATCAGGAGAGGGTGTCCGAAGATTGGCTCGAGGCCTTCGACGACGTGGAACGACTGCCGGAAGCTGGTGCGGAACACAGCTGTTCCGGACGGGTCGTCACCGAATTCAGCCTTGACATAGCGCTTCACCCAGTCCGACTCTTCACCGTACATGTCGACGAAGCGCTTGTAGTAGAGCTTGCCGCGGGCGATCCGGTCAGGATGGTTGAGCGGCAGCGCTTTCGTGTCGGGTGTCTGGTTGAGGTAATTCAGGTTTTCGGCGTCCTCAGAGAGGCCGCTGGGCTGGAAAAACGCCGACCAGTTGGCCGGCAGGCCCTCTGTCATGAATTTGTGCCAGTCGCTGCCCTCGGCCGGCATGTTGGTGTCGGCGATGATACCCGACCAGTTCGCAGCCCCAGAGCGCCCGCTCGGATATCGGCCGATACGACCAGAAAGTGGCGCCACCAGGTTGATGTCCATCTCGATCGCTTCGCTCATCCACGCTCCGGTTAGCTGCATCGAGAGAAGCCGGCGCTGGTCTTCTGGGTTATCGAGCGGGATCAAGATCCATTCGGACCTGACGTCGCCGATCTCGATGTAAATCGTGCTGTCGCTGACTTTGTACTGGGCGACACCCTCGAGCCACTCGACGATATCCTTGAGCACTGTATCTTTGAGCTGTTTCAGCGTCTGCCGGACAATTGCGAAGCGCGTGTAGCGCAGTCCGTCATCGCCGGGCGTCTGCTCGCATGCCCGCCGCAGCAGCTCAAAAATACACGAGACGGTCTTGCCGGAGCCCACAGGGCCGGCGATCACACGTCCGAACGACTCGTTCTTCATGAACCGCGCGCACGTCAGCGACGCGTTGTACTGGATGTCAGTCATGGTGGGTTAATCGAGGAACTTGCGCCAGTAGATTGCGGAGGGGAACGACCACCGGACCTTCGGATCAAAGGTCTTCCAACCCATTCGGATGAAGCAGTTGGCCGATGGCGGGTTTTCGGTGGTGTCACTGATCATGCAGCGCCAACCGTGCACTCGCGCACGCCGCTCGAGCGCTTGCATAAAACGAGCTTGTAGGTTGCGGCCTCGGTGAGACTTCAGCACCCCGACGCGGGAGAAGTAGCCAGCGTTGGGGACCACCGTGCTTTTCTGCATGCCGGCAAAGCCGACGGGTGTGTCACCGCACGTCGCGAGCCACCATTCCCCGACGCTGAAATTGGGCATTGGGGCGGTGTCGCCGAATGTGAACTGGTGGAGCATCGCAAGGTCTTCAGCGACGATCTCGTCGTCGCCATCCACCCTCCGAATGCGATAGCGGGGGGTTACGCTGCGTCGCGCCATTTGAAGTCAAACTTTGGATAGGGGGGAGCGGGTAGGTTCACGCGGTGCCGGCCGATCTCACCTTGGTCTTTGTCGATCGTGATCGAGGTGATGGACTGGCCGGACGTGTAGCCAGCGCCCGTGTGGTGCGCGTCTCGGGCAGAGAGCGTCTGGAAGCTCTCGCACCGCACGCCGCCGACTTCCTTCACGGTTTCGTGGTGGATGTGGCCAAAGTAGAAATAGTGGAAGTCGGTCTCACCCCAGTCCTGTTTCCGAACCGACGCCATCACCATCGCCATGCGATCCGGCTTGAGCTTGTGCCCATGCGTCGCACCGATGAGTGTCTTCCCGAACCGATAAAAGAAGAAATCTGAGGGGTCGACGTCGACCTGAACGCGGGGGTTGTTGGCGAAGAATGCTGACAGCGCCACAGTGAGCGCGATCGAGGCGTGTGGGTCGTGGTTACCAGGGATGTTCCTTACGATGACCTTCTTGTGCTTTTTCAAAGCCAAGACGATGCAGTCGATCATCAGCTGAACGCCGGTGATCAGGATTTTAAAATACCGGCTGTCGACGTCCAGGATGTTGCCCGACCGGGGCGTCATGTTCTTGGCGTCGTCGGTGTGCTGCCAGTCACCGAGGTTGAGCACCACCGCGGTCTCGCTAGCCGGCGACTGCTCTACGAGCCGGGCGATACTCGATCGCAACCGGTCTGCGCCGATCTTTAGGTCGTAATCCTCACCCGACTCGGGCCCCCACGCGAGGAGACCGTTGTGCTGGTCGGCGATCGGGTAGACGCTTAACAGATCAGCGTCAGATTTTTTCGGAGCCGGAACGAGTGGCGACGTGCCGCTGTATTCCGCGAAGGTCTTCTTGAGGGCCTCGATCATGGCCTCGTCGCCGCGATCGAGTGAAGTTTTTGTCCATTTGCCGATCAGGTTGCCCTGGGCATCTGTATAAGCCGAGATTTCCCGGACGAAGTGGTCGTCGGGCACCTCGAATTTGCCGCCCAACTCTTGGACCTGCTGGATGAACTCTCGGACTTTTTGGCCGTTCTGATCACTGACTGTCGTGATCTTCTTGATGCGATAACCATCAAGAACCGGGTCAAATCCGAGCATGCCTCGCTCGGAAGCTTTTTTGATGTGGTCCTGCACGCGAGCCCGCGAGCAGCCAAGCGCGTTGGCGGTTTTGACCTGGTTTTTGTTATTCGCGATGTAGGCTTCGACGGTGGTTCTGATCTCGTCATCCGAAACCGGTGGGGTGGCCATCAATCCTCGCTGGTTCTTGTGGGTGTGGCTTCGATTACTTTCGGGGTAACAACCTTTTCGAACTTCAGGTTCGCGTCCTGGCCGAGGTTGATCGTGATCTTCACGCCTTCGCCGCCGCCCGCGACGGAAGCGTCGTTCAAACCGACACCAGCGATGCGCGAGATGAGTTTCGCGAGCTCAGTTTTTGCGGCGAGCGACTCTGCGCGGTCGTGCATGCGCGCGTACGCTTCGGGCAACCACTCTTCGATCATGGCGCCGGCTTTAAGTTTGGTGCGATCCAGTGTGTTGCCGGCGCTGTGCCAGGCTGCGGCTTCACTCGCCGCCAACTTGATAAACGCGGGGTCTGCCTGGATCTTGTTCCACTCGTTTTGAGTGATCTTGTTGTTTTTTAGTATTGTTTCGATATCGTATAGATTAGTTACGATTTCGCGAGCGAGCCTGATGTATTTCTGATCCTGGTCGGAAATAACGGCAGGTGCGGTTGCCGACATTTTACTTTCCCGATACCTTTCAATACTTTACAACTACTGGCATCTAATCTATCTGAAGGCCGATGACAACAGTAGAGTTCTGGGTGTCGGCCTAAGTGGCAAACACGCTCCCGGCCCAAGGTGTTCTTCGAGTCGTTCCGAACGCGGCGCTCACGGCGGCTGAGCAGGCGCGCGACAAGGCGTTGGCCGACGCGAACACGCCGTCAGAACCGGCGATGACGAACCTCGCTTCGCATATCCGGACCCAGTACGAGACCTTCCGAAATCACCGAAACAACTCGACCGCTGGCTGGAACGACCGGCTGATGTCGGCGCTCCGCGCGTTCAACGGTCAGTACGACGCGAGCAAGCTTGCGGAGATCCGGAAATTTGGCGGGTCGGAAGTTTACGCGCGCATCATCTCGATGAAGTGCCGCGGCGCCAGCTCGCTACTGCGCGACGTTTATCTTGCCCCCGACCGCCCGTGGGGTCTCGATCCGCCGGCCGACCCGGACATTCCGCCCGAGATCACATCCTCGATCCAGGAACTGGTGCAGATCGAGCTCCAGTCGATGGAAGCCGCTGGCACTCAGACCGATCCGAACATGATCCGAGATCGCGTCAACCAGCTCATGGACGGCGCCCGCGATGCGGCGAAGAAACGCGCGGAACGTCAGGCGAAGATTGCCGAAGACAAGATCGACGAGATCCTAACCGAGGGTAATTTTTACAAGGCGGTCGCCGAGTTCCTCGTCGACGTGCCGATGTTCCCGTTCGCCTGCATCAAGGGTCCCGTCGTTCGCATCGTGCCGACCGTTGTGTGGACGGGTGGTCAGGCTTCCATCCAGCAGAAACCGAAGCTCTTTTGGGTGCGCGTGTCCCCGTTCGACCTCTATTGGACACCAGGGGTGTCCGATGTCGAGGACGCGGAAGTCATTGAGCGGACTCGACTTACCCGGGCCGACCTGAACGATCTGCTCGACCTTCCCGGCTACAACCACGACGAAGTTCGGGCTGTGCTCGATGAGTACGGGCAGGGTGGTTTGAATGATAACTGGGACTCAATCGACTCCGAGCGAGCCGACCAGGAAAATCGCGAGAACCCGTTCCTCAACAAATCCGGCCTGATTTCTTGCCTCGAGTACCACGGCAACGTGCAGGGCAAAACCCTGCTCGAGCAGGGCATGGACGCTAAGCTGATCACCGATCCGCTGCGCGACTACATGGTGCAGGCGTGGCTAGTCGGCCGGCATGTGATCAAAGTTCAGCTGTCGCCAAGCCCGCGCAAGCGTCACCCGTACTTCATCACGTCGTTCGAGAAGGTGCCCGGCACCCCCGTCGGCAATGGCTTGCCGGACATTCTCAGCGACATCCAGGAGGTCTGTAACGCCTCCATCCGCGCCCTGGTCAACAACCTGTCGATCTCATCCGGCCCCCAGGTCGTGATCAATGACGACCGGCTGTCGAACGACGCTGCCTCGGACGATCTCTATCCGTGGAAGCGGTGGCACGTTCAGTCCGACCCCATGGCGAACAACACCCAGGACCCAATCAGCTTCTTCCAGCCGGTGTCGAACGCTCAAGATCTGCTTTCGATCTACGCCCGCTTCAACGACGTCGCCGACGAGGTTTCTGCGATCCCGAAGTACCTCTCGGGTAACTCGCCGGGCGGTGGCGCCGGCCGAACCGCCGCTGGACTTGCGATGCTGATGGGTAATGCCTCGAAAATTTTGCAGACGGTCGCCGCAAACATCGACCGCGACGTGTTCGAACCGTGTCTGACCGGCCTGTTCGACATGCTCATGCTCACCGATACATCCGGATTCCTGACCGGTCAGGAGTCCGTGAAGGTTATGGGTGTCAACGTTGCCGTGCAGCGCGAGACCCAGCGCTCTCGTCAGCTCGAATTCCTTCAGGCGACGGCTAATCCGATCGACGCCCAGATCATGGGCCCGAACGGCCGCGCCAAGGTTCTCCGCAGCGTTGCCCAGACGATCGGCATCGAAGGCGAAGAGATTGTCCCCGACGACAACGAGCTCGAGCAGATGAAGCAGAACATGGCCGCTCTAGGCGCACAAGCGCAGGGCGACCAAGCAGGACCAGGCGCCACGCAGGATATGGGCCCTCGAACCCGAATTGCTGGCGGCGTGGGGTGAGAGAAAACAGGAGAGTGAAATGAGTTCGAAGGTCAAGTCTTCGTCCGCCCCGGCGTTCGCCAAGGGCGGCTCGGGCCACATGTACGGAAAGCAGAGTGCTGGCAAGCAGGTTCCTGGTCAGACCGCTTCGGCGGGCGCCGGCGGCGGCAAATTTGCCCAGGGCGGCAGCACAAAAATGTTCGGCAAGCAGAGCGCTACGCCGGCGAAGCCCTGCTGAACCGATGAAGCGGCCGCGTAACCCGAAGTCGATCACGATCAGAGCTCCGAGGGCACGTCCTGCGGGCATCAGCCTCTTTTCGGGTTCGTCTTCGGGCCGCAAGCCGTCGACCAAGAAAATCTACACCAAAAACATTCTTCGCGAAGATCCAACGAACTTCATGAATTGGGGCTTCGGAAGGACGGGGATGACCGGTGAAAGCTGAAGAGCCGCTCGTGTTCGCGGCCGCAGAGCTGGCCCGATCCAACCCCAATGAATGGAACAAGTTCAAGTCCGCCATGCGAGCCTACGCCGATGAGCGCACGAAAGCGTTGGTGGCCAGCGTCTCGGCGGAACTTCAAGTCCTTCAGGGCCGTGCCCAGCAAAGTACTTCGCTGGCAGACCTGTTTGAGGATGCGGTGACTACCGCCGACCGCATTGTTGAACGGCGAAACAACCAAGCGAAGTAAGGAGAGAATGAGATGACGGCAACACGTTTTGTTACGGCCCAGACCAGCCAGACCGACGCGATCAATGCTGTTGCGGATCTGGCCAACCAGAATGGCCAGGCGTCGATCGTCGCCAAATCCGGCGCTACGACGACCCTGACCGCTGCCGAGATGGTCAACACTGTCATTCAGCAGTCTGGCACCAACGGCGCCCTTTCGGTCGCCACCGCCACCGCCGCGGCGCTGGTAGCGGCTCTGAAGAACGCCCAGGCGAACTCGGTGTTCGACATGGCCATCCTGAACACGAACGACAACACGGTCACGCTCACGGCCGGCGATGGCGTGACGCTGTCGGGCACCACCGCGGTCCCGACCAACAAGAGCCAGATCTATCGCGGCATCGTGACAAACGCCGCGTCCGGCTCGGAAGCCGTGACCCTCGTCGGCCTTCTGAAGGCCCCTGTGTAATCGATACCGGGCGGCGCCTAACCAACGCCGCCCGCTCTTTCTGCCCGTGCCGCATCCGCCGCACGCGCCACCCACGGAGAACTGATGAGTAAGAAGCTCGCCGACGTCGATCCGGGCGTCAAAATCCCGCCAGCGGTTGCCGCTGCCGGGTCCGCCGCTGAAGAGCTCCACAAAAAGGTCTACAGCAAAGAAGAACCGGCTGAACCACCGGTCGCCGCTCCCGCAGAACCGCCAGCGGGGCCTCCGGCAGATCCGGCGCTCACCGCCGAACCGCCCCCGGCAGATCCCGCCGGGCTTCCGACCGAGCCCAAGCCGTCCGAAGGTCAGGAAGATTGGAAGCATAAATACCAGTCGATGAAGGGGCGTTACGACCGCCTCGAGAAGCGGGTGAACGAAGTCCTCGAACACAACGCAAATCTGGAGCGCCTTCTCGCAACAACGAAGGTTCGCCAGCCAGACGAGCCGTCGCCGACCGTACAGGCGCCGAAGCTCATCACCCCCGAAGAAGAGCAGAGCTACGGCGACGAGTTTCTGAGTGTGGTCGGGAAGAAAGCCCAGGAAGTTTTCCTTCCCGAAGTCGAGCAGCTGAAAAAGCGGCTCGAACACCTCCAAACGAAAATGGGCGCCGTTGGCGAATATGTCGCCCAAACCGATCGAACCCGCATGTTGGATAAACTCAACGAGCGTGTTCCAAACTGGAAAGAACTGAATACAAACGAACAATTCCTCGAGTGGCTTTCGTTGAAGGACACCTTCAGCGGTGTTACTCGTCAGGACCTACTGAACCAGGCTTACGAGCAGAATGAAACTCCTCGTGTGCTTGCGTTTTTCGAAGGCTTCCTCGCTGAAGAGGCTGCGGTAGCCCCGCGACATAACGAGCCGGCTCAGGAGCAACCCGCTCCGACCAAGATCCCGCTCGAAACGTTCGCGGCGCCTGGCAGAGCCAAGACTGCGGCGGCACACGCCCCCGCTGAGAAGCCCCTCATCACGCGCTCTGAAATCACTCGGTTCTATACCGACGTCGCCGCGGGCAAATACCGTGGACGCGACGAGGAGAAGAAACGCTTTGAAAAGCAGATCTTCGAAGCCGAGCGAGAAGGGCGCATTCGGTAACTTCTCATTGAGGGTTCGCTAAGATGGCGTTTCCTGTCGCGTCGGGTGCAACTACACCCGCGATCTATCCCGCCGGCTCGTCCGGCAACAACCTGTCGGGCACCGGTTTCATTCCTGAAATCTGGTCCGGCAAACTCGTCGAAAAGTTCTACGCGTCGACTGTCCTCGGCGCGATCTCGAACACGGACTACGAAGGCGAGATCCGCAACCAGGGCGACAAGGTCAAGATCCGGACCAAGCCCACGATCACCATCAACGATTACAAGGCCGACGGCGTACTCGCGTTGCAGCGCCCGACCGGCAACGTGATCGAGCTGGCGATCGACCAGGGCAAGTACTTCTCGACCATCCTCGACGACGTGATGGATGTTCAGAGTGATCTGAACATGCTCAGCATGTGGTCGGACGATGCCGCCGAGCAGATGAAGATCAAGATCGATACGGCGGTCCTTCTGGGCATCCTCGGCCAGGCCAATTCGGCCAACCGCGGCGCTACTGCCGGCGCGATCACCGGCGCTCTTAACCTCGGCGTGACCAGCTCGGGCCCGCTTGCCCTTGTTGCGAATACCCCTGGCAACGGCGAAGTCGAGATCCTCGACGCTATCCTCCGCCTCGGCCAGGCGCTTGACGAGCAGAACATCCCGGAGACGGGACGCTGGATCGTCATGCCGACCTGGGCTGGCAATCTGGTGAAGCGTTCGGAGCTGCGTCAGGCTTATCTGTCTGGCGACGGCGTCTCGATCCTGCGCAACGGCCGCCTCGGCATGGTGGATCGGTTCACGCTCTATACGTCGAACCTGATGCCGTCTGGCACGGCGGCGGGCCTCTCGGCCGGCGAGTACGTGATCTATGCGGGTCATGCTCACGGTCTGACCTTCGCCTCGCAGATGACCAAGATGGAGACCCTGCGTTCGGAAATGACCTTCGGTCAGATCCTCCGCGGCCTCCAGGTCTACGGCTACAAGGTCGTCGACGGCACTGCGCTGGCTCAGGCCATTGTCACCAAGGCCTAACGGGAAATGGGTGTGGGGGCCACAAGCCCCCACGCTCTCCTTGAGAGGCCCTGATGGCAGTTCTCGCGACGGTTTCCGATTACGTCACAGAAGCACGAGTCCTTCTCCAGGACACTATCGCTCCGTACCGCTACAGCGACAGTGAACTGGTGTTGGCGCTCAGTATTGCTGTGCAGGAAGCCCGCCGCATCAGGCCCGATCTTTTCCTCAGCTACTTCGGGGCGCTGCCCTCGTTCACCGCCAACGACAGCACCGCTGTTCCGGTGGACGAACAGTATCGATCGGCTTTCGTGTTCTACATGGTCGGCCGAGCCCAGCTGCGCGATGACGAAGGCACGCAGGACTCCCGCGCCGCCGCGTTCATTGGAACGTTTAGATCCCAGCTTCTGACGGTGTCGCCGTGACCATCACGACTGAACCCGAAATCTCCCGACTCATGATGAACGCCCTCGTGTCCCTGCCAGGCGCCACCGAGGAAATTGTGAAATTTGAACTGTTCAACGTACTGAACGAGTTCTTTCAGGTCACAAAGGCTTGGAAAGAGGATGTTACCTTCGAAGTAACCTCCGAAAACACTGAATACGATGTCGTTCCCGGCGAGCCGGGCGCGGTCGACTCGCTCATCTCTGTGGTCGACGCGAACGAGATCCTGACTGCCGCAACTATGCCAGTTATCGGGGTTGTCAAGCTTTCGAGTGCTCCTAGCACGTCGCAGGAGTACACCGCGACATATTCTCTGACTGTCGTAGATCCGGCTCGCACCGACGGATATCCGCAGTTTCCGAGCGCTATTCTGAACAAATATCAGAACGACATTTTGCATGGCGTGCTTGCCAACATGATGGCGCAGCCGGCGAAACCGTACTCGTCCGAGCGTCTCGCGATCTACCACATGCGAAAATTCCGCAGCGGTATGGCGAGAGCCCGGACCGAGACGCTCCACCAAAATCTCTACAACGGGCAGACGTGGCGGTTCCCGCAATACGCCCGTGGCAGCCAGCGGTAAGGGGACTCCTTATGAGTGTAATCTACTCCAGCACAGTCAAAGACGATCGCCTCCAGAAGGTTATCGATAACGCCGATGCCGGCTCGAGCTACGCTCAGCTTGTGATCGGCACTTCTTCGCTTTCGGGCGCTACAGGGGTGCTCGCGATCGTCACCCTTCCGAAGCCGATGGGCACTAAGCTGTCGGGGGTGCTCACTTTTGCTGGCACTCCGTTGACCACGACAGCTACTGCTTCTGGCACCGCCGCGCTGGCCGAGATCCGCGACAGCGACGACGTAGTCATCTGCTCTGGTCTGACAGTCGGCACGTCGGGCACAAACGTGGTCATCAACGCCACTGCCATTTCGGTCGGCCAGACGATCACGTTCAACTCCGGCTCGATCACACACGGCTAAGAGTTTAGCCGATGGCCGGCGCGTTTAATCCAGGAGCATTCGAACAAACCGCGTTCGAAACTGAACTGGTGCTGGATCTCAGCCTGGCTGAGGTCCAGGACAGCGCGTCTGCGTCGCTTTCGGCGGTTACCGAGTTTTTGGTTTCGGCGTCTGAAGGCGCCGACTCGATTTCTGTAGATATCAGTTCGATCACTACTTTCGGCGTTGGCGCGGTCGAGGCCCAGGATACAACCAACATCGACATCGAAGCGCAGATCGAATTGTCGCTCGATGCCACCGAAGCACAAGATGTCCTTACGTCTGTCGTCGCGGTCGTCGCCTCGGTTAGCATTAGCACCGCAGAGCCGCAGGATACTACGGATATCAGTGTTGATGCTGTAACTGAATTCAGCATTGATGCTACAGAGCAGCCCGACGTTCTGGCCGCACAAGCTGAAGCCGAGGTTATTTTTGACCTCGACGTGACCGAGCGCGCCGACGGCGTTGGTCCTCTTGACCCAAGTGAAGACCAGGATGTTCTGGCAGCAGCGTTCACGTCTGTTACCGGCGCTGTATTGTTCGCAAGCGAAATGCCGGATGCCTTTAGTGGGTCGCTACTTCGGGCATGGAACGCCGATCTTGCCGCTAGCGAAACCCCCGACATGTTTGCCGGGTCGCTGTTTGTCGGCGTCGCATCGACCGCGAATACCGAAACCGCGTTTGTCAGCTCCGAACTGCGTCGGGGCTACGTTCTGGGCGAGATCCGGTCCGCGCACGTTCCTGCCCGTCCGATGCGTCGAGCAGCAGCCTAAAGAGAGCGAAGATGTCACTCGCGAAATACAAAAAAGCCCCAGCGGATGTGAAGCGGTACGCAATCGACTATTCCGACTGGCTCGACAGTGGAGAGACGATCGACTCGGTTTCGTTTGCTGTGTCGCCAAGCGGCGCGCTGTCAGTACCAAGTAACGAAATCAGCGACGACGAACTGAGTGTTACTTATTTCGTCTCCGGCGGAAACGACGGCGTAACTTACCGGGTGGTAGTCACAATCGTTACGTCCGGCGGCCAAATTAAAGAAGACCTGATCTTGTTTGTCGTCAGGGAATTGTAACGGGGTAATCGATGACGATCTCTGCGAAACATAATTTTCAGTCCGCCAAGTCGGACGGCACTGACAACACGCTGGTCCAGCCATCGAACTGGAACGAAGAGCATGTCATTACGATGGCGACAGACAGGGTTCTTGGTCGGACCACAGCTGGCGATGGCGCTGTTGAGGAGCTAGACGCAGCAGCTCTACGTACATTATTGGCGATCGCGACCCAAGCCAACACGTTCACCGCCAAACAGACGTTTTCCGACTTCCTGAAGCTTCAGCGAGCACTGGAGAAGGTCAATATCGTTGCTGACAACCCGGCATCGGGTGACAATAACATCGATATCCTGACGGCCTCGATCCACTATTTCACAACGAACACTGACACTGACTGGGGTCTGAATATTCGGGGTGATGGATCGAACTCGCTTGATAGCCTTATGGCTACCGGCGAGACAGTATCATTAGCCGTCATGGTCACTAACGGATCTACGGCTTACAAGCAGAATAGCTTTAAGATTGACGGCAGCGCCGTTACGCCGGAATGGCTTGGTTCGCCTGCGCCCGATGCTGGAACACCGAGCAAGCGTGACACTTACCAATTCACAATCATCAAAACGGGTTCTGCTACGTTCATTGTGCAGGCGTCGTTCGCGTCGGGTAACTAACATGCCTCTCGTTAGCACATTCGGCTCCGCAAGCGCCCGCGCTCTCCGGTCTGTCTTATCGTGGCTGCGCATCTCCCGCTCGCTGCGCTTTGACGGCACTGCGTACCTGAACTGGACGCCATCCGCCGGCAATCGCAAGACCTACACGATTTCAATGTGGGTGAAGCGGGCTGGGTTTGGGACCTCCCAGGTGCTGTTTTATGCAGGCACAAATTCTGACAATAAAACACGTCTAATTTTTTCTAGTGCAGGAACGCTGCAATTTTACGACATTACGGGAGGTTCGACCGAGCGCGCGAAGGTGTATTCAAATGCGGTATACCTCGATCCGCGTGCCCACATGCACGTACTCGCCGCGGTTGACACGACTCAGGCGACACCCTCGGACCGTATTAAACTATATGCTCGCGGCGTCCAGATCACGTCTCTCGGCACCGCCTCGTACCCATCGCAGAACTCCGATCTTTACATCGGTGGTGCGAATGACCACCGCATCGGCGCGGGGCCGACTGGCGATACGCTTTTCTACGACGGCTTGATCTCCGAAGTAAACTACATCGACGGGCTTGCGCTTGATCCGTCTTATTTTGGTCGGACCGACCCCGCCACCGGCGAGTGGGTCGCGAAAAAATATCGCGGTAGCTACGGCGCAAACGGGCGGTACTTCGATTTCTCGGATAACTCTAATACAACGTCCTCGACGCTCGGCAAGGACCGAAGCGGAAATGGCGGAGACGCAACCCCAAATAATTTTACTGTCTCCGACAGCTCCCTCGACGTGCCGAGCCGATATGGAGATGATCCGGCCGCGCGCGGCAACTACTGCACGCTTAATCCTCTTGATATGGGTGCGAACCTCACGCTGTCTGAGGCTAATTTGAAAGTTGTAGGCACATCGAACGCGGCGTATTCGGTAGTTCTCGGGACAATCGGCGTATCATCTGGAAAGTGGTACTGGGAGGTCACCGTCGGGTCGTCGGCCGCAGCCAACGCCGTTGGAATTGCGAAGGCCCTAATTAACAAAGCGACGTACCTAGGCAACGATCCCTACGGCTACGGGTACTTCGCCACCGGCGACTATTATGCTGCATCGTCTGGCTCACTGACGGCGTCCTACGCATCCTTCACGACAAACGACGTCGTGGGGGTTGCGCTTGACCTTGATAGCGGGACTCTTCAATTTTACTTAAACGGATCTGCGCAGGGCAGTCCGACAACTAGTTTGTCGGGAGTGTTCTTTCCGGCGGGCTGCGACGGCTCGTCGGGGTCTGTGCCAAACCTGACGTTCAATTTCGGCCAGCGCGCGTTTACACACACACCGCCGACTGGGTTCAAGGCGCTCTGCACCCGCAACTTGACCGACACGACTGTCGCGGCACCAGCGACATTCAACGGAAACGCGAGTGCGTCCGGCCCGTCGGTGTGGGCAAACGGTGAAATTACAGCAATCACAATCAATGGGAACGTTGCTGTCGAAGGTACGCACTTCCGGAGAACGGCGGGCGGGCTACAGATCATCACGTCGTCCTCATCGTACAACGCTTCCGGTAGCAATACGATCACGGCCTATACTCCTGGCACTCCGTTCAAGTACGCGAGAGCCGCGTGATGAATACGGTATTCTGTCCTGCAAATAAAACCCCGCCGCGCTCGTGGAAACAGAAGCTCAACCCGATCTGGTGGATGCAGAACGACGAGGGCATGGCCGACTGGTATCGACCAGACGACCCGGCGTGGAAGCGACGGCTGCTCTGGTGGCTGCGCAACCCGGCGATGAACTTCAAGCGATACGTGATCGGGTTCGAGGATCGCGACCACTACGTCACCGGCCGCGCCTCGACAACGATCACGCAGTCGCCTCTGATCGTGATGCGGCGAGACTGGGGCGAGACTGGGTGGCACTGGTGCGTCTCCCGCGTCGGCTGGTTCTGGCTCCCGTTTGCCTCCTACTCCGGCATCGCGGTTGAGTGGCACTGCGGCTGGCAGTGCTGGGGGCGGCTCGGGGCCAAGTTCGTGATCCTGCGGTCGCCGTTTCAGGGCTGGTAACACTATGAGTGCATGGCCAAAAGATAACCAGAATGATCTGATCGCATTTTACGGCGATCCCGGGAGGGGGGAGGTCGAGCGGCAGCTTGTAAAAGTCGTCCCGCCGTTTCAGATGTACTATGACGGTCGCCCGCTCAAATATATTCGGTTCCACCGAAAAGCAGCACCCGCGCTCACGGCGGCACTCAACGATATCTGGCAGCATTACGGACGCGACCAGGCGACTATCAATCGCCTGGGCGTTTCGAATTGCGCCGGGACATACAATCCCCGCCGTATTCGAGGCAGTAAGACACGCTGGTCGAACCATGCGTTCGGTGCCGCGATCGACCTGGCCGCCGGTCAGAACGGCTTCAATGCGGCAGACGCAGACCATGACGGGTATCCGGGGACTATCCCGCAGCCCGTCGTGCAGGCGTTCAAACGCCAGGGTGCACGGTGGGGTGGCGACTACCGCGGTCGCAAGGACCCCATGCACTTCGAGTTCTGCGATGCCGGGCATCAATCTGTGGCGTTCGCGGGGCTTCCCGAAGCCGACAATGATAACGATCCGAATGCGGCGAACGACAATGCACCGCCGCCGCACGATGTGTCGCCCGACTTCGAGCCGAAGCAGCCTTGGTACAAGAAGGTCTGGACGTGGGCGACAGCCGCCGTCACCGGCGGGACATTCACCGGCATCTTCTACGATTGGCGGGCGGTGCTGGGTGTCGCCGTGCTCGCGTTCATCGTCTTCTTGTTCGTGTGGTTCGGCTATTTGCGACAAAAACTGCGCAAAGAATTGGAGCGCGAGTGATGTGGACGCTCGGGGCCTTCTGGAACTTCATCTGGGGCTGGTCGTCGATCGCCAACTTGATCGGACTTGCCGCAGTGGCGATAGCTGTACTGCTACCCCCGTGGGTAGCACGCTTCGTCCCGAACCTCAGAACTGTCGCGGTTTGCGTCGCTATTGGCGCGTTCTCTTTCTCGGTTGTTGCAGGGAAGTACTACAATGACGGCCTCAAATACAAACAAGCTGAGTGGGACCGCGCCGAAAAGGCTCAGGCCAAGAAAGTGGATGGCGCTGTTTCTGGTTCTCGCAGCGACGTCTCTCACGGCGTGCGCGACCCGTACGACCGAGACGAGTACTGAACCGACATGCAAAGCCCTTGGGGCGAATGCTGACGGCACCACCGGTCCGATGAAACATAATACGCGGAACCCCAAGTCTCGCCGTTTCGCCGGCCCGGATCTGGCTCGTGATATCTCCACTCGTAACGGCGTGGGGCGCCGGCTGGGATGCTGGCCATGACCGAAGTTACGCAGGGGAAAAGTGGCTCCCCGGACACGTTCGTGCGCCTAGTTCTTGGCTGTGTCGCAGCGCTTCTCGTTGCTGGCGTGATCGGCCTCTTTGGGATGTCGAACACGCTGGTTCGTATGGATGAGCGCATGACCGCCGTTGTTGGCGAGTACGTGGCCCAAAAGAAAACTCTCGACGAGCACACAAAGGCGCTCAGCGATCATGAGCGTCGTATCACGACGATTGAAGTGAGGAAGTGATGTCGCGCGATCTGTTCAAGTTTCCGAACGGGCCGCGGCCGCTAGATAACATGCCAGCGGCCATGAAGAAGGCGGATCACCATCCGCGGATCGGTGTGACCCAGGGTGGGTCTAGCAAGAGGTATGCCGGCGCCAAGCCGGCTGCGACAAAGGCCCTTCTCAGGCCGTGGACTGAGCAACTCGAAGCCAAGGAGATGAAGTGATGAACCCGAAGAAAGACGAAAAACTCAAAGCCGAGCCTAAAACGGTGGACATCGCGCCGGCACAAGTGGTCAAGGTTCCGGCTGAACCGGTGAAGGTAACAGTGGTCGAAGAGAAGGCTCCAGAGCCGGTTCTCTCGAAGGCTGTGCTTGCTGAGCAGGCCGCCGGCCGCGCCGTTTTGGCTAAGTTGAAGCAAACCTAAGCGGATTGCTCAAGATGCCCGCGATCAAAATCTCTCCATTTAGAGGCATGCTACCGGCAGTGGATGATCGCCTGCTGCCGGACGCCTATGGCGCTTACGCCGAGAACACCTGGCTCTACTCGGGCGCCGCTCGCGGCATCAATAAACATACAAAATTGATCGACGTAGACTCGTCGACGGCTAAGGTGTTTCGTATTCCTAACAACTTCTCGGATCGAGAACACCTTCTCGACTCGACGTGGCTTGAATTTACACATCCCGATACGGATGTCATCCGGAGCACAGTTATCGGCGACACATTCGATCGCTACTACTGGGCATCGCCGGTGATCCAACCGATGTATAATACGCTGGCCCGGATCAAGGCCGGATCATCGCCGTTTCTGTTGGGTGTCCCCCGCCCAGGCGCCATTACTGTTTCGGCCTCAGGCGGGAGTTCGGGGACCACGTCTACCCGCGCTTACGTCGTAACCTGGATGAGCGCCTACGGTGAGGAGGGGCCGCCGTCCCTACCGTACCTTATCACGGGCAAGGAAGACGACACTTTTACGGTGACACTCCCGGCCGCTGCCGCAGGTGATCTGGGTACGGATCGCAACCTGACGAAAGTCCGCGTGTACCGCACTGTTACGTCGGTGGGCGGTAACGCAACGTACTTCCTCGTAGACGAAGTCGATATTGGCGCTGCGTCGTACCCTGACGATACGAGCGATACCGACGCCGCGTCCGGAGTGGAACTTGCTAGCACGAACTGGACCGCGCCACCCACAGATTTGCAGGGGATCACGTCACTGCCGAACGGCATCATCGCCGGCTTTCGCAGCAATGAGGTGTGGTTCTGCGAGCCATATCGCATGCACGCATGGCCGACTCAGTACACGGTCTTGACCGAATACCCCATCGTTGGGCTTGGTGTGGTTGGGCAGATCCTGGTTGTCCTCACGAAAGGGTCGCCCGAACTGGCGTCTGGTTCTCATCCAGCGTCGATGGTCTTGTCGAAACTGAGCGCCCTCGAAGCCTGCCTGTCGCGTGGCTCGATTTTGTCCACAACAGATGGCGTATATTACGCATCTCCAAACGGCCTCATTCTGGTCAACCAGGCCGGCACCGCGGTGAATGTGACCCGTAAGCTTATTACGCCGGATAAATGGCAGAAGCTCACACCCGCTGCCACGCTTCGGTGTGCCCAGGTCGGTACAGCGTATTACGCATACGGCAGTGCACGGTTCGGCGTGTTCGAACCGACAGCGTTCGACGTAGGAGCCGCATTCGCTGACGAAGATCTTAGCGATGCATACTCGGGTATTTTGGTTGATCCCAACAGCGAGAATGTCGCTTTTAATCTGCTCTCTTCGGGGGAGCCGATTGTGAACGTAGTCACGGACGTGTGGTCTGGCGAGGTGTTGGTCGTTAAGGACGAGGCGGTTTACTGGCTGGATATTGCTGGGCTGAATCCTGAGTACGAAGCCTTCAAGTGGCGGTCCAAGATTATCACGACACCGTCATCTCGGAACTTCGCGGCGTTGAAGGTGTTCTTCGACGTGCCGGCTACGACGCCGGCCCAGAACCCGGTGCGGAATACCAACGCGATCCAGACGCTCGCCGCGGACCAATACGGCCTGGTGCGGGCCTATGCTGACGGCGAACTGGTGATGACCCGCGAGCTCCGGGAGTCAGGCGAGATGATGCGTTTGCCGTCGGGCTTTACCGCTGACTTCTGGCAGTTTGAGATTGAGGCCCGCGTGCATATTTCATCGTTGCAGATTGCAACGTCAGCGAAGGAGCTCGCGGGTGTCTAACAGAAAACTACCTTCAATCCCGGAGCCCACGGAGAACGCACTGGGTTTGGTACGCAGTGTGTCGGCACTCAAGGAGGCCGTGGAGGTTATTCTAGGGCGCCGCAGCAGCATGCGCGATGACCGTGCTGTGACGTTTCAGGATCTTGTCGATCTGGGCCTGATTACCGAGGATCAGATCCCGAGATGATTGTGTTTGGTGTCGAGAACCACGGGCACGAGATCGCGAAGGCTTCGGGGTGCTCGTTCAATAAGAACGTCGACCAGGTTATCTCACGGTTTGATCCGGCGACTGGACAGTTACTTGGCGGTGTCATCTACCAGAACTTCACCGGCCGCAGCATTGGAATGCATGTGGCTGGCTTCACACCCAATTGGATCAACAAAGATCTTCTTTGGGTGTGTTTCGATTATCCGTTCACACAGCTCGGCTGCGAACTAGTGCTTGGCACCGTGCCAGCAGCCAACACAAAAGCACTTGATTTTGACTTAAAGCTGGGGTTCAAAGAAGTCACGCGCGTCCCCGACGTTTTTCCGAACGGCGACCTCGTCATTGTAGCCATGCGCCGCGAAGAGTGCCGCTGGCTAGACATCACGCCCAACAGCTTTGTTCGGAAAAGGGCCGCGTAAGATGGGTGGCAAAAGCAGAGCCAGTCCGCCTCCTGACTATACACCAGTCGCGAACGCTTCCGCCGAAGCGGCGAAGTATTCTTATGACTTGGGCAAAGAGCAGCTTGCTTGGGCGAAAGAACAGTACGCCCAAGATAAATCTATCACCAATCGCGTAATCGACGCGTTTCTCACGACACAAAATAAAAACGATCGCGCTGCGGCGATGGACCGGTCGCGCTACGAGCAGATTTTCCAGCCACTCGAAGACAGCCTGGCGAAAGACGCGCAGGACTATGCATCGCCCGAGCGCAAAGATCTCGAGCGTGGCCGGGCGATCTCGAATGTCGCCCAGCAGTTCGACGCCCAGCGAGCGAACGCGGTGCGAGATCTAGAGGCCTACGGCATCAATCCGGGGTCGACAAGATTTGCTGCCCTAGACTTCACGACACGCGCCCAGCAGGCCGCGACAGCAGCGTCCGCGGCGAACCAGAGCGACCAGATGGTCGACGCCACTGGTCGTGCACTTCGGTCGGAGGCGATTAACGTCGGTCGGGGCTATCCCGGTCAGGTTGCCGGCACATACAACACAGCGCTCCAGGCCGGCACCGGTGCTGTGAACAATTCGCTTGCAACTACCGCATCTGGCGCCAACACGATGGGCACAGGCGTGCAGTGGCAGGGGCAGGGTAACAACGCCCTGAATTCCTGGACCAACGCTCTCAATGGTCAGGCGCAGGCAAACTACTACGCCGACAAGCTCAACCAGTCGAGCTCTTCGGGCCTAGGCTCGGTGCTCGGTTTCGGCGCATCTGCTCTGATGCAGTCGAGCAAGCCGTGGATCTTCGCTGCCGACGGCGGCGAGATTGAGCCAGCCGGCGACGTCCCTATGGAGGCCAGCCCGAGCGGCGGGCGAGCGGTTGACGACGTCAAGACGGCGCTGACCGCCGGCGAGTTCGTCATGCCCAAGGAAGCTGTGAACTGGTACGGCCAGAAGCACTTCTACGGCCTGATCGAGAAAGCCGGCAGAGAAAAAGACGAAATGAAGCAGCGCACTGGCGCCATCCCGCAGGTGCACCCGGCGACAGCCCACGCCATGAAGCGCTCGCCTACGCGCGCCGCGCTACCCGTGAGGTAATCGATGTCGTTCAGCCAGGAGATTAAAGATTTCATTGCTGCGGCACAGGCGGGCCAGAAGATCCTGGGAGCCTCGGATGACGCAGAGTACAAGCGCGCCCGCACGGCATACTTGAAGGCGACAACCGACGAGAAGACCGATCCGACGAATAAGGCACTCGACCAGCAGATCAAGCGCGCCCGCGCGAACTATTACAACCGATCTGGCTCGGCACTCGACGAAAACCGCAAGATGCGCCGCGCGATCATGGGCGAGCAGCTCGAGTCGTGGAAACGCCGCAATCGTCTCGACGCCGAGGAAGAGGCCGCGAAAAAGGGCGAGTCGCAGAACCTGATCGACGGTGCGGCTGGCGCGGCTGGCAAGCGCAGCGCACTGCCGATGTCTTACGACGTTGGTATGGACGACACTGGGGAACAGGATGCGCAGTTCGCCGCGGTCGGGGGTCTGATCGAGAAGAAGCCCGCCAAGCGCCTGGCGTATGCTGATGGCGGCGCCGTCGAGAAAGACACACGCTCCGAAAGCACGTCGCACGAACGGGCCCGCAGAGAACTGCGGCGCACGCCTCCGGTCACGATTATGGAAGACCTGATCGGGCGATACGACAAAGCAAAAGGAAGCGACAACGCCACACGCGATGCCATTCGAGAGCGCGCCATCGATGAAATGCGCGCAGCTGGGGATACCGGGAAGGGATACGCTGCCGGAGGGGTCGTTGAAGGCGGCCAGGACGCGACACCCGCCCAAGAAGACCTCGAGCCTGAAGACTACGTTCCGGACGAAGAAGATGTCGATACAGGCGATGACGAGGGGACCGAAGACGCTGGCACTGGGGACCAGTCTGAGGCTCGTGGTTTCAGCATGCTGGCCGCGAACGATGCTGTTCGAGATGGACTTCTGTACGGAGTGAAGTCCGTCCAGGGTAGCGAGACGAAGTCAGCTATCCCGGAGGGGACCACAGACCTTTCTGCGCAGTCGCGCCGGTCTCGGTATGCATCTGTTGCTCGTGGCGCCGGTGCAGCATCTCCGAGCGAGATTGCCGCCATCAAAAAGGCGATCGATCCTGAGGGTAAAATGCCCGAAGGCGAACGCAACATGGCGGCCCTCGGCGGCATCTATCAGTACTACATGAACAAGGGCGATCCAGAGAAGGCGCAGAAAGCTGCTTTCCACATGCTCCAGTACTATCGCCAGGCTTCGCAGCGGTATGGCGCGATCGCGCACGCTGCTGCGGAAGCGGGCGATATGGATGGCGCGACAAAAGCCGCTCTCAATGCGTACGCCAACATCCCGGACGGACGCGATCTTCGCGTGGTCAAGAATTCCGACGGCACGCTTGGTTACCGCATGGTCGACGGCCTAGACGGATCGACCGTCGCAGAAGGTGTTATCAAGTCTCCCCAGGAGATCGGGGCTCTGGCGATGAAAGCCGCCACCGATGGCTTTGACCAGTTCATCACGGAGGCCGCCGGCCAGCGCTATACCGCCCCGAAGGACGGTAAGGGCAAGAAGGGCGCAGGGGCCACTTCGGGCAAGATGACGGACCGTATCAAAGCCGGCGAGGAAGTCGGCGGTGCGTACGATCAGGCGCCGGACGCTTATAAGTTTGGCGAAAGCGCCGACGCCGGCAAAGACATCGCGTCAAACATCTTCCGTACTAACGATATCAGCCAAAAAGATGCGCTGTCTGTTACGGCGAAGATGGTTGATCCTAACGAAAAAGTGATGGTCAGGAAGATGGAGGACGGCAGTGGCGTTGTTCGGCTTTCTGATGGCCGCGAGGTCATGGTTCCGAAAAATGCGTTCCTCCAGGCGGTCGCCATACGCGGCAAAGCGCTTGCCAACAAGAAGGCTACCGCCGACACGTCGGAGCGTGACAAGAAACTCGCCGAACAGGATGCCGCCGCGTCCAAGAAGTTCTACGACCAGTTCAAGGACGGCCACCAATTCAAAACCCGCGAGTCGACCAGGAAGTTCTTCACGCCGACCGGGATGCAGTAACGGGTTCAACGGATCGTAAAATATGGCGTCCGACTGGGTCTCGCTGGACGATATCGCGCAGAGCTCTCCCGACACGGCTTTTGAGCCTTCGGCTCTCCCGAAGGAAGATGAGAGCCCGTCGTGGAGCGATTACGGAAACGTCGCCGTTTCGAGCGTCAAATCTCTTGGTGCTCAGGCGATGGGCTTTGGGCGCTATATTAACGAGCTCGCAGGCGACAGCACTCGCGCCGACTACTTCCGCGCAAAAGAGAATAACATCCAGGCGGGCGTCGACGACACGCTCGGTAAGCTGTCGAAGCCCGCTCGCGATCGCCTAGAGTCGTCGATCACCAGCGGCGAATTTTGGAAGCACCCGTTCAGCGCCGGTGCCCTCAAGCTGACTGGCACGTCCGCCCAGATCGCTTCGTCGATCCTGCCCGGCGCTCTCGTTAGCGGGACACTCAAGGCGACGATGGCCGTCGCCGCTGCCGGTGGCGCGATCAACGTAGGTCAAGTAGTCGATGAGTTTTACCGCGAAGTCGACGCGATCCCCGACGATGAGCTTCAGAAAAAGAGCGACCTTTATCGCGGCCTTCGATCGATGTACGACGAGTCGGATGCTCGCGCGGAATACAACACACAGGTGCTTGGTCTCAAGCCCGCGATTAATTTTGTGGTCGGAGCGGCCGCGAACGCAATTGGCCCGGCCGGTCAGATCGTTCGCGGTGTTAAGGGCGCTGGCGCCTCGGTCACGGGCGGTGCAAACATCGGACAGCGCGTGCTGGCCGGCGCCGCCGAGGGTGCGGCGGGCGGGGCGATCCAAGGCGGCGTGGCGGATTACTCGGTTCAGAGCTCGCTTGTAGAGGGCGGTGCTAAACCTGAAATCGATATGGACCGACTCGTGTCCGCCGTGCTCGAGCCCAGCGCTCTCGGCGGCGTGATGGGTGCGGCCGCCGGCGCTGCTTTTCGAGGCCCTCGCGCCCGCCCTCCGAAGGAGTTTCCCAGCGAAGAAGCTTCACTTCGTGATCTTGCTTCCCGCGGTCGGGTTGAGTCTCCCTCCCCGGATACAGTTAACTCTGGCACGCTTGCCCCCGACCAAGAAGTCGCGCTCCGTACGCGAGAGACAGTCGCGCCTGAGGACTTGGCGGGTATGGACAACCCCGATCGGCGCTCCCGCCAGACTGTGGCGGCAGAAGACCTAGCCGACGACGTCGCGTCGCGTGCCCGCGCCGAAGAGATCCCGCAAGAAGTCCAGCGCGAGCAGCCGGGTGTTACCCCAGAGGTTATCGGCGAAGCCCCCCCGGTGCAGCCCGAGCAGGCTGTGCCGTCCACTGCGCCCCCGGTCGAAGAACCCGGCCCGGTCACGACAAAGGGGCGCGTACTTACTTCGCAGACGGATGAAGCGAAGGCCAACCTCAAGGCGCAGAACAAGCAGCTCTCTGAAAACGTCGGATCGCTCAAGAAGATCGACGCTCCAAAGGGCAAGCATTGGACCAAGGCGCAGCTCGCGAAGCGCGAAGCCGATCACGAGAACGCTAAGCGGATCTTCGAAGAGCACGTTCCCGAGGAGACGGTTTTCCCGCGCAACGCCGAAGAATTCACTCTTCTTAGAGATCGACTCCAGGCGCACATCGATGCAGCCCAAGAGGCTGGCATCAAGATCCCGACTAAGGTCGGCTACGAGGGCACGTCGGGTTACGTCGTGCACTTGCGGGAGGCAAAAGATCTCGCCAAGAAACTGAGCCAGAAGGGATTTGTTGGGCAGCGTCGCGCCGAGCAGGTGACATCGTTCCTGGCGCGTGAAAAATCAGCCCGCGGTGGTGACTTCTCGCTTATGCGCAGCGAACGCCGTGCCGAAGGCGAAGCAGCCAAGCGAGTGTTCCGCGGCGACGTCGAGCAGCGCGCCGACACTAAGCCTGTCGCCGAAGAGCGCGTTGCGAGCCTTGACGAGGATATCCCGACCGCCCCCGCCGACACGTTCAAGGAAGAAGCACAGGATCTTCAGGCTAAAGTTCCGGCGTCCTCTCGCGGGTCTGCGCGCGGTGTCGAGGATTACGTCGAAACTGGCCACAAGGTTAAGCTCAAGGAAGGGGGCACAGAAGTCGTCGAGCGCGCGAAAGCCGCGTCACCGGTCCGCAAAGTAGAGCTGACACCAGAAGAGCGGGCGAAGTACGAGACACCGGGTAAGCCCAAAGAACCCGCCAAGTCTCCCGCGAAAGAGCCCACCGAAGCTCAGAAGGAAGCCGGCAACTATCAGAAGAAGCACGTCCGCGTGCACGGTCTGGATATCTCGATCGAGACCGAGAAGGGCCAGAAGCGGACCGGCAAAGATGCATCGGGCAAGACGTGGTCTGTCGACATGCGCGACGACTACGGCTACGTGAAACGTACCGAAGGTGCCGACGGAGATCAGGTCGACGTGTTTGTCGGCCCCGACCATGAGAGCAAGCACGTCCTGGTGATCGACCAGCGTGACCTGAAGACAGGCAAGTTCGACGAGCACAAGGCTATTCTCGGTTATCGGGACAGCGTCGAAGCCCTTCAGGCATATGAGCGTGGTTTTTCTGACGGTAAGGGGCTTGATCGTGTGCTCTCTGCGAAAGAGATGTCGGTCGACGACTTCAAGGAGTGGCTGAAGTCCGGCAAGACCAAAGAGCAGATCGGCGACCTACAGCCAGATGCCATGGTCTCCTGGGTTGGCGACTCCGGCCCGAACGCGCTCTATTCGGATGTCCACGGCGACAATCAGGTCACGTTCACCGCGCTCGACCACAAAACGTCCAGTGAGGTGCTTGGTAAGCTGACTTTCGATCAGCTCCGCGGCATCCCAGGTAAGATGGCCCCCTTCATCCGCGCTCGGCTCATGAAGGCGGCGGGCGACGTCCCGATGATGCTGGTCGACGCCGAAACCATCGGACGATTGGCGCATAGCGCCGGCCTGCGTTCGGGCGAGCAGCCTTGGGGTCTATATGTCCCTGAGGGGAAGAACTCTCGTATTTATATTAGCGAAGAAGCGATCGCTAACAACGCGCTGGGACACGTCGTCCTGCACGAAGTGACCCACGCTGCGACGGTCGAACGGATCTGGGATAGCCCCCAGCATACCGCCATCATCCGACGAATGATGGATGAGGTGGATAACTATTTCCGGATGGAAACATCTGTCGATCCGGACAAAGTCTACGCCATGCGTAACGAGCGCGAGTTCGTTGCCGAGGCGTTTTCGAACCCCGATTTTCAGGAGTGGCTCTCCCGCATCCCGCTCAGCAAAGAGCTCGCAAGCCGGATTAATATGGGCGGGCGCAAGATCGTGTCGGTCTGGGATTGGTTTGTATCCTCGATCCGCTCACTTCTGGGTTTTCCTCCCGGCACCCACACCGCGCTCGAGGGGATTATCCGCGTTGGCGGTACGATCATCGACGGTGGCGAGGGGGCATGGCAACGCCACCCGCTTGACCCGCGCGATGTCGTGCCCCAGCGCCTGGTCCGCAATCAGACCGATGCGCTCGTCTCCGATGTCAATGAAGTGTTCAAGAAAGCAGTCGAGAAGTCGGGCCTGAAGACTGGCTCGCCGAAACTCTTGAAACTGCGCCCGATGGACCAGATCGCACAGACCGCAGATCGGTTTTTTGGTCCGGAGAATAACCCGATCCGCAAGATCGCAGATTTGAAGGAGATGATCCGGGTCAAGGGCGACAAGCTCTTGCGCCAGAGCGAGCCGGTGGTGAGCAAGCTCTACCAGCTCGAGCGCAAGTACAAAGGCAAAGTCTGGGACGAGTTTACCCGCCTCGTGCACGACGAGACAATGTCTAGTGTTTTTGCCGACCGGGATTTGGCGGTTGGCAACGCACATCTGGGGAAAGACACGCTCGCCGGCGCCTGGAGCAAGGCGCAGCACGCGGATCTCCACAAGCGTTGGAAGGAATTGCCCGAAGACCTTAAGCAGGCCCGCCGGGAGGCGATGGCGTTCTTCACCAACCAACAGAATGCGATGTCGCTAGGCATTATCAACAACCGCATCCTCGCGGCGCTGGGTGTCAACGACACTGCGCTGGCAAAGCGCATCCACGAGGGGACCATCACAGACGCGGACCGGGATCGTGTCGGCCACCATACGATGGACTTGATCATGGATGCCAAAGAGCTGGCCAAGATCGAGGGTCCATATTTCCCGCTGATGCGTCGCGGCGACTACGCAGTCGTGGGCGAATACAAGATCGACGCACCCGCGAAGGGCGCCAAGATCTCGGACAACGAGTTCGAATTCAAATCTCGAGATGATGCTCTGAACTGGGCCAAGAGCATGGAACTGCGCCCCACGGTGCGCAGTGTCTATGTCGACTCAGCAACCGGGAAGCTGCACTTCCCGGACGGCACGAAAGTCACATCGAAGGATATCCAAGGCGAGCAGCGCTTCCGTGTTGAGGTGCAGAACCGCCACGTTGAATTCTTCGATACCGCCGCTGAGGCGGCCGCCGCGTCGCGTGACTATGCCGGCAGCCACTACTTCACGAAGGTTAAGTACGAAGAACGCCGCTTCGAGGCGCCAACCAAGCGCGGCGATATCATGTCTTACCAGCTGACCCAGCTCATGGACTCGCTGGAGCGTGGCAAAGGCTATCAGGACATGACGACCGGCCAGCGGCACGAGCTCGCCCGCGCTATGCGCGAGGCCAGCATCCGGTGGCTGGGCAGCACCCGCATTCAGTCTCGCCGGCTGCCGCGCCGTTACGTCGAGGGCGCGTCCCGCGATCTGACGCGTAATACATGGGACTACGCCAATAGCTCGTCGGCTTATTTGGCCAAGCTGGAGTACCAGCCGCGCCTCGAGTCGGCGCTCAAGGATCTCCAGGAGCGGGTCAAGAACGACTACACGACTGACGGATCGCTCGGCCGGTCGGCACTCGCTAATGAAGTCCTGCGACGCGAGTCGATCGAAGCCGGCCAGAACACGAACAACAAGTTCGCGCCGGCTATCCAGCGCGTGCTGACGGTGTCATTCATCGATAAACTCTTCTCGCCGGCTTATAACGTCATCAACTCGATGCAGCCGGCCATGGTGACAGCCCCGGTGCTCGCCGGCCGGTTTGGCGTTGGGCGCGCCGTTACAGAGCTTGGTCGGGCTTACCAAGACGTCGCTGCGTATTCAGTAGTAAAGCAGGGCATCCGCGAGACGGCCAGAAAAGCGGCGGCGGGCTCGGGCGAGGCCAGCATCATCGACACGATCAAGGGCAATCTCCGTGACACCCGCGAGAGGGCCATGATTGACTATCTGGTCGAGCGCGGCTCGATCGACCCCGAGTCGGGCTTCGAAATCGCACAGCTTGTGAAAGCCAAAGACGGCACGCTGGGCCGCATCGACAGCGGCATCGGCTACGTCGAAGGCATCGCGCGCCAGATGCCGCGCTCGATCGAAGCGATCAACCGTACGGTGACTGCACTAGCCGCATACCGGATGGAGATGTCGAAGTCTGGCAATTTCGACAAAGCGCTGCGCTATGCACAGGACACGGTCAACTCGACGCAGGGCCTCTATTCGGCGTCGAACGCGGCACCGGTGTTCAATCATCCGCTCGGTAAGCTCACGCTTCAGTTCCGCAAATATTCAAGTATGATCCTTCACCTGCTCGGCCAGCAGATCGGGAAAGCACTTGAAAACCGAACCCCTGGGGAGCGCGCTGAAGCGTTAAAAACGCTTACGATGCTTGCTGGTACGCATATTGCTATGGCGGGCGCCCTCGGCCTTCCTACAGAGGGCTTTAAGTTCTTGTTTTCCGGACTGAAATTCGCAGGCGTGCCTGTTCCAAGCTGGGACGAGGTTGAAGATGCCGTCCGTGCTGGAGCTGCTTCGGCTTTCGGTAAGAAGGGCGGCGAGATCCTCAGCCGCGGCTTGCCACGCGCGATCGGTATCGATCTGTCTTCGCGCGTCGGCCTGGACAACCTACTGACGTTCGGTGAACCGAAATCTGACGCCAAGAACGACGTCAAGGCTTGGGTGTTCGATACTATTGGTGGTGCTCCGATCTCTCTAGTCGGCGATTGGGTGGTCGGGGCAAATGCACTGGCTTCGGGCGACTTCGCGAAGGCGGCCGAGCTCATGGTGCCAATCAAGTTTATTTCAGACACGATCAAGGCAGCTCGTCAGCTCCGCGAGGGGAAGAAAAGCTCAACCGGCCGTCAGCTGTCTGAACCGTACAACTATGCGGAAGCGGCCGCTCGGGTGCTCGGTTTCACACCTGCCCGCGAAGCGGAAGAGGGCGCTAAAGCAGCCTCATTCAAGCGCCAGAGCGATGCGCTATCTAAGGAGCGATCCAGGCTCACGACCGAGTGGGTTACTTCAAAGGGTAGCGACAAGGTTCAGGCCTGGTCGAAGATCCAGGAGTGGAACCGGACGCAGAATCCCGCTGCACGTATTACGATGAAGCAGCTCACCTCCGCTGCGAAGAAAAAACTCAAAGAGCCGGTCGGGATCAACCCGACAAAACAGACGAAATACATCAAGGATCGACTCGAAAGAGTATACTGATTCGATGACAACCGAAGAAGCACGGCGTAGGAGAAAAAACGAGGCGTCGAAGCGTTGGCGGGAGCGCAACCCTGAGGTCCATAGAGCAGCAGTTCGCAAGTGGCAGGAGAACAACAGAGGGCGCGTTCGCGATATACAAAAGCGGTACGTGAAAAACCACGCTGACCGCATAAAGGAGCAAAGGCACCAGTCAAGAGAACAAAATCCAGAACGAGTTAAGGCCCACAATCGACGCAACTATCTACGAAACGGTGGTAAGGAAAAGTCTCGCCTTAGAGCCAGGCAGCGGCGGGCATCCGACCCGAAAAAAGTTTTATTTGATTACCGAAAATGGCGATACGGGATCACTAGGGAGGAATATGAAGCGATGTTCCAGCGCCAGGGCGAGCGCTGTGCATCTTGCGGCAGTTCGGAAGCAGGCTTCCGGGGTTGGCATATCGACCACTGCCACACGACAGGGATCGTTAGGGGGATACTGTGCCGTAAATGTAACCTCGGTATAGGCTACTTCGACGATGACACCGAGAAACTTTTAGCCGCAGTGCGGTATTTGGAGAAGTTCAGTGGCAAACTACAAAAAACCCGAAGGCGTGCGCGATCCGAGTTCACATCGGACCCCGGAACAGATCCGGAAGATGGACCGGGGCTACAACAGCCGACCGGAAATGATCAGGCGGCGCGGCGAGCAGAACAAGGGCCGCAGGATGCTGGGCCTGAAAAAGGGTGACCCCCGAGACGCGGGGCACATCGAGTCTTTAGACCGAGGTGGGAAAACTGTCCGGTCGAACCTCGAACCGCAAAGCCGCAAGAAAAACCGCGGGTGGAGAGCCAACGGCAGGCAGCCCTAACGCCTGCCAGCCCGACCGCTTCATGAGGCTGGCTTTACCCTGCTTTGTTGTCCACTTCACGCTGCCAACCTCGCGTAGTTCGCCGCCGTGCACTCTTTGAGGAACTCCTGGAACGCTCGCTCCGGGTTCCAGCATTCGATCTCGACACCGAGTCCTTCGGCGGCGTCGCCCCAGATCTCAGACGGAACATCCATGTGAGCCATGATCGCAAGGCGCTCATCCCGGAGGATGGCGTTGTCGATCTGTTTTACCTCTGGGGGTAACGGCCATACCGCCCCGAATTTCTTGCTGATCACCTGCATGAGGTTAGCCTCGATTTTGTAGTAGTTATCGAGAGCCGGCTTGATCGGGCGGGGCACGTCAACGAGGTAGGCCTCGCTCGCATCGTGGAGAAGCGCCGTCATTTTGAGATGCGCCGGCGCCGCCCTCGAGCACAACACACAGTGTTCAGCGACCGAATAGAACTTGAGGGAGTGCCCTCCGTACCGACACATCTTGGAGAGGGCGCGGCCGATATCGATGATGTCGATCTCCTCCGGCCTAGGGTCCATCGGCCAGAATTTTTTGCCCGTGTACGTCTGCATCCACTCGCCGATGCGAGCGCTTCCTACGTCGACTGCCAAAACGATTACTCCTGTGGGGAGAGTACGATCCTGTACCCTTTTGCGTGGTGGTTCACGATTTCGATATTCAGTTCAGCGAGCGCTGCCCGCGCCGGCTTTACCAGAACACGAATTGTATTGATGCTGCGGCCGCTGCCGCGACCGTAGAGCGTGTCGTATAGATCACGCGCCGATATCTTTTTGGGGTAGGCGCTGCACAGCGTTTTGACGAGGCCGTAGGTCCTTGGCCCGAGTTTGGTCGCCCGCTTGCCGCGCTCAACGATAAAGTGCACGTCGTCGAACTTGACGTCGAGCACCACCTCCTCGAGACCGCTCGACTTTGCGAGGTCCATGATGATGTCAGCGGCTCGGGTCGCCAGTAGGTTCTCCTCCGCGTGGAGGGCCTGTACGATATTCTGGATCTCGCGAGCCGGGATCATGTGTTCACTCACGTCAGGCCTCGTCGATAAAGTCGAGCAGCGGGTGCCCGGCGAGCTGGATCTCAAGCAGATATTCGGTGGCGCCAGCGTGAGAAGTGCCCGATCCGATACGACCCCGCACGCTCTTGACGCCGAATTCTTTCTTTAGGGCCTCCGTAAAGATGTGTCTGGAGTACCCTTTCTCACGCAACCATTCGGACAAGCTGATCGAGCTAATGCGCAGAACCTTGTCCTCCTGCCCCAAATGCACGTAGATCCCATCGAGCCGGCTGGCGTCGCTTACGACCTTGATGGTTCCGGGCTGCGGCTTGCCCTTCACGATGTGGACGCGGTTGGTGATAAGCGTGTGCCTGGACCGCATCGCGTTCAGATACTGCGCGATGACGTTGGAGATGTTTTCTGCAACGTCCATGTCCACTGGTTGCTCAACTCGGACGGAGCGCATTTTTCCGAGGACCGACACCATAAAAGATTTGAGGGCGTCTTCGTTGAACGTGGCCACGCCGAGCTGATTGGCGTATTTGGCACCCATGCACACACACGCAATGAGCGCCGTCCAAAACCGCTCGTCGGCTGTTGCTCCGACGCTCTTGCTGAACGCCTTCAGAAAATCGCCGACTTCTTTTTCGATGGTGGCGTGGTTCTGGCCGAGGAACTGAGCGTATTTAAGCCCGACCTGTCCGTAATTGTCGTTCAGCCGGGCTACGATGAGGGAAGCATCTGATGGCTCAATCTGGCCGGGGGCACCCGCCGCCGGCGGGTCCATCGAGTATTCAAACACCCGGTAAATGCCGGCCGTGGTCATGTTCGTGCGGCCGATAACGTAGTCCAGAAGGCTGTCATTAGAGGCCGACACAAGAAGCGTCTGCCAGCTACCGGGTTCGCGCTGCGTTACGCTGCGCGACATGCGGGCCTTTTCTTTACCCTGCGTCGTCTGGAACGTGATATTGACGAACTTCTTGGTGTCGTCTTCAGTCTTTAGCTCATCCCAATAGAGAGGCAGGGACCTGATCTCGCCCAGCTTGTTCATAACAGCGTTCTGAGTGTCGCTGAGGCTCTGCACCGCCTTGACCGGGTCGCCCCACACCGCCTGCGCAATTTTGAGCGATGTCGATTTGCCGATACCGGATGCCTTAGAGAAGGCGCTCATGAGGACACCGGGCTGACCGGTAAACCGAACGAGCGGAGCGCCGAAGGCCGACGCCACGATGGCTTCGAGCTCGGGCCTACCTTGCGAGGTAATCAGGCGGCATGCGTCAACCCACGACTGCTCGTCTCCAGTCGGAGCGTAGTGTCTGGCCAGCACTGTATCTGGAGCGGCTGCGAGCGTATCGCCCGCCGGCGTCCATAGTTTGCCGCCGTACACAAAGCCTTCAAGTTTCCCGATGCCCTGGCGCACATGCCAGCCGAATGGCGAAGACGAAACGCTGTCTTTCGTCTCTTGGAGCTTCTTGATCCAACTCACAAAAAACCTCGTGACGTTCTCGGTAGCCTTGGGGCCAACCGGCAGCATGAGGCCTTGATCTTGGAGGATGCGGCGCATCTCCATAGAGCCAACATGCTCGAGATGGATGGTGATCTGCTGGCTTTTGCCGCGATCGGTGACAGTCGTGAAGTGGAGGGCGCGCGGCGACACCTGAAGCCACGGATCATCCATCCGGTAATCGGTCACCGGGAATTTCTGGGTGCCGGCTTCGTCCTGGACGAGCAATGAAATGATGCCTCTTGCATCTCTCATGTATCCGTCGGGTAGATCGTTTATGGCTGGCCCGGCGGGATTGGGTCCCACCGGAAGTACAGTCGATAGGGTGCCCGATGATTGCGTTCCCGCTCCAAAAGACGTCGTAGCTTGTAGACCGGAAGGCACAAAAGCTTGGCTGCTTTGCGCAGGCGCTTCTCGCCGGGGGATAAAGTGGTACGGCGTTTTGTTCTTTTGGAAGTGCGGGCACGCCGCGCACTGCCTTGCGCCGGACGCCGAGATCGTCGAGCAGCTCGGCCAGCCAAGACCTTTTTCTTTCTGTTCCCGGTCTTTACGGTCGAAGAACTCATCGGTTTTTTCTTTCGTGTAGTCCGGATGCCCGCGCGACATCCTATGGGTGTCGTTGCGCGGGTCGTCAGTGAATGTCGCGAGCAGCGTCGTGAGGTTCCACAACGGCTGGCTGTTAGTGAGGCCGCCGTCAGCAATTGTCTCCCGGATAAACGCACATTCGCGCGCCGCATCATTGATGTGTACGGGCGGCGGAGCTGACGGCTCGATCCCAGAGGACAACTCACTTTCGCCGAGGATCGCCTGTCGTTTCGGGAACACCGACTGATCCAGAACGGGACCAGAGACAGCGACGGGCACTGCTACTTTGTACGGCTCCAGAGCTTTTGTAATGCGCTCGATCGCGTAGTCGAAGTCCAGTCGACTCCCCAAGAAGGAGACCGATCGCTTAGGCTCGCTCTTGCAATTCAGCGTGTCCGGGATGCGCAAGACCCGTGCGCTGTCGATAGTGCACTGGGTGTCGCATTTGAGACCGTGCCGCTTCGTGGCTTCGGCTAGCGCGTACGCCAGAGGGCGCCATTCATCCGGCGTGAGTGCGCGGTTTAGCAGCCAGTAGACGTGCATACCGCCGCCAGACCCAACAACCATCGTGGGGCGAGGCATGCCGCTTTCCGACAAAAACTTGCATAGGGCGTCGGTAGCCTCGGTCAGATCATTGTACGAGTCGTTACTTTGGCCTTTGGCATCGAGGTCCAAAAAGAGCGACTTCAGCGCGACCGCGTTTTTCTGCGAACGTATCGCGTTGAAATATTTGTAGCCCTTTGGGCTCGTCTTTTCGTGGGCTTCGATCTGTGTGCTCAGACACGCGTAGATGTCTCGCGTGTCGCTTCGCTTGAGAATGTACGCGAGCGAGCGCATCGCGCCGTCCAGATCTCTGGCGGCACTCCCGGACCATCGTGGTTTGTCGTATCCTTCGCCCTGAAAGGTGTAATGGACACCAACGAAGTTTTTGTCGTCCCAGGGCAAAACTCGTGCGAGATACTCGCGAGCCTGCTCTAATGGCATTCCAAGATTTGTGGTTCTGTGGGTAGAAGAGGAACCACGTTACTCGGGTGGGTAACGTGGTTCGATGGTCATTTCGTGTGTTACTTGGAGCCGTACTTCGGCAGGAGAGCATCCAGCTTGGCGTCGATCGCAGCGTCGAAATCGACCTGCGACTGGGCCAACTGCGCAGGTTGGACAGCCGGGGACGCCGTGACCGGGGTCTCGGCCTTGACCGGCTGCGCCGGAGAAGCCTGAACCTGGGCGGCACCACCTCCGGTGCCAAACCCCGACGTGGCGACGGGAGCGGCGGCGGTCACCTGAGGAGATGGCTGAACCGGTGCGGCCGCTGTGGTCTGGGGGGCAGGGGCTGAGGCCTGGGGCGCCGTATACTGTTCGAATACTTGAGCCTTGGGGGCTTGGTCCTGAACCGGCGCCTGCTCGCTCTCGAGCTCGGCGACAATTCGCACCACCTGCGGATCTTCTCGCAGCTTGATGACTTTGTCGGCTTCGTCGTCGTTCAGCGGCCGAATGCCCGTGAATACGAATTTCGGGTACGACTCCTTCTGGTCGAAGGCGATGCGGGTTCCGATCGCGTAGTACGGGTAGCCCTCCCGCTGCATCAGGTTGCCGTACTGAGCAAGCCCGTCGAGGCTCGCAGCCGGCACACGAAGCAGCATGGGACCGCCATACGCGGCGTTCTCGATATCGCCGAGTGGCGTGATCGCGAGACGCTTTGAGTCCTGGCACGCCTTGCCCTTACCGTCGCGTCCGGAGCCCCAGACGTTGCGAGGGCACGTCGCGCATACCGAGGACTGTTTCTTGGTGGACGATGCGTCGGGCACGACGCCATTGGCCGAGAAGCAGTCTGGCGCGGCGTTGGACCCTTCGACCCAGCCGTTCTCGTACCAGATCTTCGATTTGTGCGTGCTCGACTTGAGGATGACGACTTCGACGGAATTCATCGGACCGTCACCATCCGGACGCATCAGCTCGGTGGCGGCGCCGCGATAGCGGATCGACCAGACCTTTCCGCGGTAACCGAGGATCGGATAGCCAGTCTCGACGCCGGCGGCGAGCTCGTTGTCGACCTGCTGTGTCGCGAATTTGCTAGAGATGGCCCCGAACGACTGTGGCCGAGATACAACTGCATTCATGTGGTTCGTAACTCCTGTGGGTAATTCGTTAGATAGGATTACTTTCGTCGGACGCCAACATCATGCTTGGCGGTGAAGTTCACGCCGGGCGGTAGTGAGCCGTTTTTCTCGGCGAATTCTTCAACCGCCGTAGCGTTGGCTTTCACATCGATGAGATCCCAGTCGGCGTTGGCGACGACCCAAGCCCAGAACGCGGTCTTGTCAGCGATCGATGCCGACTTGCGCTCTTTGCGGTAAACAGTGCCAGCCGCGGATGATACGCTATCGGCACCGACGTCGTTGAGGTGCGCCAATAGAACACTGTTCAGTTGCTCGAGTGTCTCTTTGTACGGAGCGAGCTGCTTTTTTTGCTCGTCTTCGATGCGTTTGATTTCGTCGCGCAGTTCGTTGAACTGCTCAACACGTTTGTTGAAATCAATTGCGTTTGACATGGTTTTCCTTTCTCACGATTGTTACCGCCTCCATTTCCCGCGCCCGAAATTGCGTCCGCTTCTCGCTGTACCGATGTGAAACTTCCGGCAGTACGGGCATTTATAGATAGCGCCACGAAGATCATGCCGACGTCGTCGACCCTGAACACGGTTCGCCATCTTGTAGCTGTCAAACGCCGACTTGCCGGCACACTGGGCGAGATACAGGTCCTGATCGTCGCCTGGATCATGCTGCACGGCTCGCCTCCTCGAACAGCCCAAGAAGTTGGTCTTGGACTTTCTGCTTTCCTTGGAGCATCTGATAGATGCGTTTCTCGACCTGGGTGCTCTGGAAGTGCAGATAGAGCTGTTTGTATTTCTGACCGACACGGCGGATACGCGCGTTCGCCTGGTCGTAGATCTCGAGCGACGTAACCGGGGCGAACCAAATAACCGTGTCCGCGGCCGTGAGCGTGATGCCGTGCGCTAGGCACTGTGGATGCGCAGCGATGACCCGGTACTTGTCGGTGTTCTGGAACAGGTTGAAGATATTGTCGCGGTCTCTGGCCTGAGTGTCGCCATCGACACATGCGTGGTCGATACCTTCGCGGGTAAACGCCGCGGAAATTCCTTCAAGCGCATGTTTGAAGGGGACGAACACGAGGACTTTGCGGTCAGTTGAGTTGACCGCGTCGACCAGCGCCTCGATGCGCTTGTCGTTATCCAGGGCGACGACGTTCTTGTCTTTTGTGTAAACCCAGCCCGTCGAGATCTGGAGCAGCTTCATCATCATGGCGCCGGCGTTGGCGGCCGTAATCTCGTCGGACTGAACCGCCGCGTAGCAGCTGTCGGCGATCTCCTTGTAGATTTTTTTCTGCTGCGCCCCGAGTTCGATATCGACGGTCCGCTCGACACACTCAGGAAGTTCAACCACATCCTCGAGCGTGAAGCGCACCGCGGGCTGCATGGCGGCGAACGCCCGATCAACTGCGTCGCTTTTGGGGGCCCACTTAAATTGGTTCACCCGGATCATCAGCTCGTCGCGGAACCGACCAAAGTATTTGGGAACTGTGTTCGGCGTTACGATGCTGCACTGAGCCCAGGCGTCTGTCGGGCTCGTCGGGATAGGCGACCCGGTAAGTCCCCACACCCACGAGCAAAGCGCGGCGATCTTGCGCACGCTCTTGGTGCGCTGCGCGCCGCCGTTTCTGTAGATGGCGAGCTCGTCGACGATGAGCGTGTCGATCTCGCCGGATGCAATCGCGGCGATGATCTCCTTCTCGATGACTTTCGTGCCATCGTGGTTGATGACGTAGATTTCTGGCTCTGG
Source organism: Pseudolabrys sp. (assembly GCF_050250095.1). Taxonomy (NCBI): domain Bacteria; kingdom Pseudomonadati; phylum Pseudomonadota; class Alphaproteobacteria; order Hyphomicrobiales; family Xanthobacteraceae; genus Pseudolabrys; species Pseudolabrys sp. The sequence continues at coordinate 397,894 of NZ_JBFWPH010000004.1, forward strand.
GTCGGCCAGCCGATCAGTACGGAGCTTCTTGGTGCCGTGGAGAACCGCGCATTTGCGGTGGGGCAGGGTCGCGAAGACCTCACGCGCCCATGTGAAGTTCAACGTACTCAGAGGTGCGAGGACGAGCGCCTTCTTGCAGAGGCCGTTACTCCTGAGGTAATCCCAAGCCCACAGCGCGGCTTTCGTCTTGCCGGTGCCCATACCATTGAGCACGTAGGCGCGCTGGTTCGTAGTCAGGACCGAACAGGTTTTCTTCTGAACATCGAACGGATCTCCGCCGGCCCAGTCGTAGTGCGTAAGAATTGGCGACGGGACGTCGAACCCGTGCTTGCGCAGGATGAACGTTTCGGTGGGCGTATGTGGCACAAGAAGATGCTTCGCTCCCGCGAAGTTCATCTCCGGCGCGCTTGGGTAGAGATTTCTGATCGCCTGGTCGAAGGGGACGCCGACCAGTTTGTGTTTAGTGCTGACTTGGACGGGTTGCATTGCTGAGCAGTTTGAGGAGAACCCCGACGTGCTCAGCGTCATCGGTGTTGTCGATTACGAGAACGATGCCGCCCGCCCGGCGGATATCGCTCATCATTCCAATTTGTCGGGGCGTCGGATGTTTACCCGGCGCCTTCGTTTCGATGCCGATGTAAAACGAGTTCACACACAGCGTGTAGTCGAGCGTGCTCGGCCCAAAGCCGGACGGCACCGACATGAATTTGTAGACATCTGGGAACCGCTTTATGACGCGATTGAGTTTGGCTTTTACTCGCCCTTCGGGTGTCACGAGATCACCGTCAGTTTCGCGACCAGAAGTTCACTTGGAAAAGTATCCGGGTCCTCAATCGACTCGAATAAAGTCTCGCCCGCTAGGTCTCTAATCAGAATATGAAGTCTGACGCATGACGCCGCGGTATAAAGAGGCAACACCGTCGCCTTCACATTCTTGTATTTCGCCAAATAATGAATCGCTTTATCGCCGGCGTCTTCTGCGAGACGGCGTTGTAGCGCGTTGCGGCCGGCGATCTGCTCCGCGATTGTTTTTCCAGAGAGTGTTTTAATCATGCCACCAACGCGATCTGCGCGATGAGGGTGGTGCTCGGGTATCCATCGTCCGACATTTCACTCAGCGTGTAAGTCTCGCCAGACGGCGTTCGGACATCCACTAGAATTTGGAAGTGCATAGTATCTGGTTTTACCAAAACACGTACTCTGACGATTTTTTTTTTTTTTGCGGAGTTCTGAGGCTGCTATCGAGGCGATATGTAAGAACGCTTTTGCATCGAGTTCGGACTCCACGAGCCAATCGGTGGCGGGCACAGCCCCCACGCGGGCAAACGCGGAATTCACGATGCTTACAATCTGCTTGCTACCCGTGGGTAGCGGTGCCGGGTTTGTCATTCCGCCCATGTCACTTCCCATGATGCGGACATGACGTGACAGGGCACCACTTCTTGCAGAGTGAGCCCGGTTTCGCTGGATAGGTCGTGGTCTTGTAGGCGTTCTCCAGCGACTCGACGCGATGCCAGATGTACTTCCACAGGTTCGGCATGTCTTCGCGCGAGAATGTCTCGCCGGTCGACGTATCCTCGTACTTGAGCCAGATGAATTCGCTGCGGACCTTCTTGATATCCGGATAGTGGGCGAACACGCACTGCGCCATCAGCGCAAGCTGCACGCTGTCGTCGAGTACCTTCCCAGTTTTCCAATCCAGAATAAGCGCGACGTCTTCGCACCGCTTGATGACGTCTCCGATGCCGCGGAACCAGGCGGTCCGGTCGAAATAACCGCAAGGGCCGTAATCCCGGGTGATAGCAAGCTTCTGCTCGACCTCGATATCGCCCGCTCCAGCTGTGACCCTCTCGCACCACTTCTCAAATGGTTTCATGGTCTCGGGTAGGGGGACGCGCTTCCACCCACAACGGGCAGCGAGATGTTTGTGCACCTCATTGCCCCACTTTAACGTGTCGCTTTCTTCCTCTTGGAAGTTCTTGGCGAGGTCGATTTCGTAGTGGCGCTTAGGGCACGTCTCGAAGTTCTTCAGTTTCGAGTACGACCATGCAAATGGTTTCTGGTACGGCGCGTTCATTTCGTCTCCGGGATGATCAACCGAAGAGACGCCATAAGCGTGTCGCTCGGAAACAGTCTTGCTTCGTCTTCGATCGTGACGAGCTTCTCGTTGATGACCAGGCAGAGCGCAATCCGGCTGTCGTTAAGGCGGACCGCGAACGCACTGAACCGGTCCATATCAATCCACGATCCGGACCAAATAAATCGATTACTCACGCGCTGAACGAGCTCATAGCTTTCACGCGGGTAATGCGGGTATTCCGGCGTCGCGGTTTGCCACGGCGCCGCTCGAGCAATACTGCCCCCCGGATAGAATTGGTTGCTCAGATTTATTGCGCAAACGCACGACGACTGTGGAGCTCCGCAGGTGAGGCAATGTCCGCCACCGCCCATCGCACCGATCGTGTTCGCCGTGCTGGGTGTAAGTAGCGCCATCATGAGCGATCCTTCTTCAGTAGCCGGATCTGTGTCACGAGCTGGTCGCTCGGAAAAAGATCCCAGCCGTCCTGAAGAATTGTCGGCTGCCCGCCGACCACAACGAACACGTTCACAGTGTCGCCGCTCTTGTGGGCGCCAACGTAATCGAAGCCCATATTTGAGCTGGCGGTCTGACGCAGGCGGCGCGCGATAACGTCGAGAAGCTCTTCTTCCGACTCGTGGACCGGTTCTGCTTTTGTAGCCATCATGGCGGCGCCAACCAGGCTGGGCGCGTTAGGATTAAATTTCGTCGGATACCTATCTTTGAAGTAGTCCGCCATTCTCTTAATTTCATCCTGTTCCATGGACGCCTTCGTGGGTACGAGTCATTACGGCCCCGGCTGCTAACCGGGGCGGTTGTGGTTCTAGTAAAGAAGCGCTAGGCGGCTTCTTGTTTGTCTTGGTCTGGTTGAACGCCGGCTTCTGGAGCCGCGCTGGGCGCCGCACTGGGTGGCGTTACCGCTGGGGTAACGATCGACTTGATGCGGGCTTTTTCTTCGGGACTCAGAAAATACCCGAGCGATCGCTTCGCCTCGATCTTGACGCCCCACGGCTTTAGCGCTTCGCGCAAGCGGTGGATCGCGACTTTTGGGTCGGTCGCGATCTCAAGCCGTACGTTGATCATCTCGGGCGTGACAGCCGGTAGTGATACCAGCAGCCCGAGGATGTCGCTCAGTGACTTTGAAAGTTTGAATGTTGCGGCAAGGCTTTTGTCGTGCATCCCAAGAACAGCTTCGAGGTCGGCGATGCGCGCCTCTTGAACTGCGAGTTTTTCCTGGAGACTTTCGATGAGTTCGGTCTGGTCACTTCTCGTGGATTTAGACATGCGTTATTGGCCTCCGACTCTGAAGAAGAGCCGATGTGGTTCGTGGCCGACAGGTTGTGGGTGGTGTGGGTAAGAGGTTCAGTCAAGTAACGCGACTTCGTTTACTCAAGAGACAGGTAAACATTGTGTATACTACACTTCCGAAATTTTCAAGTAGTTGAATATGAGAATTTGGTTGCACGAGAGTAATGAACACATCGGCAAATAGAATCATCCATCACTGTTCTAGATCGACACAACAGATCACTTCGCGTCGCCGTACGACGGACCGTGTCCGGCTTCGGCAGCGATGGGAAGTGTTGGTCCCCACTCTGGCCGACGATGCATTTCTTCGAGGGCGATCTTCTCAACGGCGATGCGGGAATTTTTGTGCACCACAAAAACATTCTCGTCGTGCACCTGGAGCTTCATGCGCACAATCAGATCGAGCTCGACCGAGCATCGCTTCTGAATTCTCAATGCCGCATCGAAAGTAATAATGCGCGCGAGCGCCTGGCAGAGATTTTCGAGGAGTTTCCCGCCGTAGAGGTACTTAGTCTCGCGCCCGTACGTGAATTTCCAGCCATCACTTGTGCGCTCAAGATTGTCGTACCAGAGCCGCAACCCCGAAGGTAACAGCACGGAGCCTTCCTCGAAGAGGCACGGGCCGAGCGTCACTGGGTCAGTGAAGCCGGCGAGGGCGGGGATGGCGTTGTTCTCGAGCCATCGCCACAGTCCGGAGATCTTCGAGTACTTACGACGATAGAAGTCGACGGTGTTTTTCGCCCGCTCGTCGTCAAAGACGATGGCGTTCCCGAGCTGGTTCTTGGAGTCGGCTTCGAGCCTGGCTTGGAACTTCTTCCAGCCCAGCATGTAACCAAGGCCCAAAATACAAGTTTTGCCGACGAACCCCTCCGCGATGTGCACTGGGTCCTTGAGCTTACGGTTAACGGGGTGGCCCATGAGGTCCGTAGCAAACTGCGAATAGATGTCTTCTTTGTTCTCGAACGCCAGAACAAGGTCATCCTGCCCGGCGAGCCAGGCGACGAGACGTGCTTCAATCTGGGACGAGTCGACGGTCAGGACTTCGTGGTCTTGGGGCGCCATGAGTGCGCGCCTGATCGCATTGTTGCCGCCGCGGGCCGGCAGGTTCTGCATGTTCAGCTTCCAGTCGCCGGACATGCGGTGGGTATGGGCTCCCGACACCTTAAGGGGCACCGGCATAAGCCTGGCTTGACCCAGCCCGGGCCACGACAGGTTTGCGATCGATAGCAGACGTTCGGTACGCGTCTCTTCGATGGTGGACTTGTGGCCCAGCCGCGCTGCTACGAGCGCCTGAACAGCTGGATTTTCGTGCTCCTGAAGATCAAGCAGTCCTAGGTCAGTCTTGGCGAACGCGTAGGTCGTTTTACCCGTGATGGGAGAGACCTTCATCGGGGGCTCTACACCATGCTGGCGCAGGAGGGACGCAAACTGCTCATTAGACATGAGCGAGCTCTTACCGTCGGCGCCCAGCAGCATTGCTTGGCTAAGGAGAGTTTCTTTCTTGGCGCGAACTTCGCCCAGATGTTGCGCGAGGATGTTCTGGTCGATCACGAACGACGGCTCAACGGCACACCGCAGGATCATGTCCATGACAGCGAGCTCAGCCACCGGGAAGTGACCACCATAAAACAGTTTATGAAAAATCCCGGCGCAGAGCTCCGCGTCGTTGTTGGCGTAGGTGATGAGTTCTTGGTATAGGGTTGGGCTACCGGCGATCGCCGCGTAACTCATCCCCTTGACCTTGCCGACAGCATCCCCCTTAACGCCGAGCCCAAGGTGAGATGCCACCGAGTTTAATGACAGGCTCTTAAGTTTATGCCCGAGACACGCTCGGCTCATACCGAGCGTGTCGACCATTAACTTTGGTATAAATCCGTAGCGCCACGCGCAGATGCTCATATCAAAGAGCGCGTTATGGGTTATTACGCCTTGGTCGCGATCCAGCTCGTTAAAGAGTTTGGCGAGATCTGGACCAGCTACCCAGTAAGGTAACTGCTGCCCCTCTTTTACAGAGCATCCGATCGCTTCGAAGCGCGGGTCGAGAATATACTCGACCGGTGTCATTTTTCGGAGGCTGTATTGATCGTCGTAGTATGTCTCAAAATCGAGGACTGCAAACTTCATGGTTTCATGAGGGTTGACTCTTTGACCCCCAAGTCCTATTTCGAGAAGGCCAGACAATGGCACTTCTCTTGTGGGTAAGAGAAAGGGGGCGTCGCGTGGTGGTTCGCGTGACGCCCCAGCTCTTTTATGGATGCACTCGGAGTGTTCCGAGTGCATCGTCTTTTATTTGGAATTCGGCCGGCGTAATTTCAATACATCCAGCGGGGCGCGCTACCGGCGGTTCGTCCGGCAGGATCGATGCCGCGGTAATGATCCCCGACGTGTAACGACACAACTCCCGAATTTCCGGCGGTACGGAGACCGGCGTGCGCGGCGCTTTATGGACGCCAATACGTGCTTTTAGGTTCTCGAGGTCTTCGCCGAAACACAGCGACTGCACAGCCGGCCAGAGATACCGAACCTGCTGTGGAGTGCTGCATTTTCTGTCGAGCATCTCGAGCAGTTTTTTGGATTTCTCGAAATCAATGAGTGTTTCCCTCTGCCTGGCGATCGCATCGACCATCGATTTCTTGAGGTCCTCGGGAGTGTCGTCCTGGAGGGTTAGGCGGCCCTCGGGGACAATGGCCCGCCCCAGCAAAGTGACATGTACGGAGCTAACATCGGCGGTGACACACACAGTCTCAATACCGCGCTCTGCTCCGGCCATGGCCACGCGGAACGCTTCGCGGATCTCGCTACGCAAAAACAAATCCGCGAATTGGTCCTGCGTGATCGTGCAGCGGTGCAGCGCGAGCCAGCGGCGCTTCAGGGTTTCGAGGTTCTTATAAAGTGCATACTTGTCTCGATACGAAAACGCTTCAGACATTTCTCACCATGTTCCTTGCTCTGTTCTTGTCAGTTCGTATTTTCTGTTTTTCATAATTTCATCCAGAACGTTGTTCGGGAGCATATGACCCATCACCAGCATCGCGAATACTGGCAACGCTTCGCGTGTTGGTGGCACATCAACTACTTCCACGATCGAATACTTTGCAATCCACAACCGCCTCGCAGTTCCACGCGCATTATCGGTCAGGCGCTTCGACGTACCCCAACACTGCGTCGGCAGATTTGTACGCTCGCGGAGCCATATGTCGGGATCGAGCAAGGTAACGATCGCATAGCCATCAGCGATCCAGTTATCCCCTTGGAGCTTGACGACGTCGCCCGGGAGTACGCTTCTCCAGAGATCAGAAGTCATGGAAGTCATGGAAGCCATGCACCTTGGAGACTGGAGTTGAACTATCAAGTATCTGCTCAATGAATTTGCCCGGAACGTCCCAACAAAAATTGATCAGGAGAAATGCTTTAATTGTTTTAGCGTCAGCCTGTTTGATAAGGATTTCCTCGACTCTATCTTTGCCCACCCACAAACAAGTATTTACCCCGCTCAACACCTTAGACCGGCCAAAAAGAAGAACGACGCCAGGCGCGCCGGAGTGCGCGTGGGCGCAGGTGATGGCTGGCCCCGGTAGGAGCCATTCATTGTGGCCGACCTCCACGATATCACCGGGGCTGAGATCCAACTCGCCCCGGCTCGACTCGGTGTCGCTCACTGTTGCTATCCGTTCTGTTACCCGCTGGAGTAGCAATCAAGCAGCCTGCTTCGGAATGTCGACGACGTCGCCGAACGGATACTGAGATCCTTCGTAGATGTTGCCCCAGATCACGGGGAACGACGGCGCCTGGGCGGGGAACGAGCCCATTCCGTCCGTCAAGTAGACAAGCGCATCAGGCTCGATGCCCATATCCTCCATCTCCTCGAAGACAGGGATGAACGACGTGCCGCCACCTCCCGGCGCCCCCTTACGGCGCAGGCTCATGAGTTCGGAGAGATCTTCGATCTCGTCAACGCGGTGCACTTTGGCGTCGCACCACATCACAAAGAGACGCTTGGGTTTGACGGTATCGAGAATGCCGTACATCTCGCCGAAGAACATCGACAACTCACGGTCGCCGATCGAGCCAGAGGTGTCCACCGCGACGACGACGTCACCGGCGCCGAACCCAGACCGACCGGGGGCTATGATATCCCGCACGATCAGACGACGATCAGGCTTCTGCCAGTCGTAGGTGCCGCCGCCGACTTTGCGCGCAAAGAGTGACTGGATGTGTTCGCGCCAATCCACTTGGGGCTCAAGCACTTCGTTGAGAAGGCGCTCGAGGCCGGCGGGCAGCTTGCCCTGGACCTTGGCCGAGTGCATTGCCGCGGCGACACCCGTGTTCCATTCGCTGGTATTGCGATCCTGGCTGGCTGAGTGCGCATCTTTCCCCTGAGACGTACCGGGGTCGAGATGCTCGTCGAACTGCTCGCCAGACACGTTACCCTGAACGGTAACACTGGAGCCATCCCCTTTTCCGCCGCCCTTGCCGGCACACTTCTCGTAGAGCTTGCGGTAGGCATCGAGCACCGAGTCGTTGGCGGTAGCGATGCTCGCGTCGTGCAGCCACTTCTTGTTGTAGAGCCCGACTTTCGACTCGACGAGGATGTCGTTGATAACGAGGTCCATCGCGACGTTCATGAGCTCGTGGCTGTAGGGGAGCACCACGCCATCCGGATAGGGGACGGAGCCACGCTTCCCGAACTGATATCCGATGATGCAGTGGTTCAGGATACAGTGCAGAATTTCGTGCCCGCAGACGAACACGCGCTCTTCGAGCTTGAGCGGGAAGAACGTCTCCGGGTTGATCATGAGCGTGACGCCGTCGGTGGCGGCGACAGGCACGTCCTTGGTGAACACGGCGATGTGTTTAGAGTCAACCTTGTTCATCAAGGTATAGAGGATGTGCGAGAACGCCGGGCAGTGCCAGAGCAGGGCGACGCGCGTGTCGTCCCACAGCTTCTCCTGCTTGGCGTCAAGTTTGACGAGTTCGAGCTTCTTCATAGAGCGGTATTCCTTTCTCATTGAAAAAACCGTGCAGTATGCTGACGGCTTGCAGTTTTGTGTCGACGTTCTCCCAATCTTCAGCGACCTCGCCCCAGCCGCCTTTATTTCGGTCGTCCCCGTCGCAAAACCTTGCGAAGTCGAGGTCCGGACGGTGTCTAATTCTGAGTTTGTACCTACCGACACTCGGCGTAAACCAGAACGACACCAACCAGCCGCGCAAGTAGCCGACATAGACCGGCTTTGCGCCCCAGAAATTCCCCGGCGGAATGACTGTGCTGACCGCAAATCCTAGGTCGATATCCGGGTATCCCCTGGGATCATTCGGTGCCATCGAAGATCTCGATGCTCTCGTCGGCGGTGAACATATCGCCGACTTGTAGGCTGACCTGCGGCTTACGCTTGTCCGCCAGCAGCGCCACGTTGGCGATGAGCGTTTTTGCAGCGGTGCGGGCGGCGGCGATGACAAGCTGATTCTTGTCCTCTCGCTTCTCGGCGTCGAAATCGACGCGCATTTGGATCGTGACTTGAAGCATCGTTACCTCGTGGGTTACTTTCGGTTTTTCTTCTCAATCATCTCGAGCAGAGCTGGAGTGCCTCTCAGGGACTCGACGACTTCGCGAAAAACCGGGATGTAGGACCCACTGGCTCGGAACCAGATGATCCGCTGTCCTCCCGATCGCATCCAGTTGTTTTGGTTATCTTGGCCCTTAAGCAGCAGGAGCTGTGCTAGCAGCGGCTCAAGCTTTTTAATTCTGGGAAACGTGACAACGGCTGAACGATATTCGTGCATGTTGTTTTGGTACGTCCAGCATGAATACCACTCGTCATACGTGACGAAACTTCGGCCCATTTCTTTTGCGGTAGCTCGAAGTATTTTGCGCCTGGTGGGTTCAGAGATATAGGCGTGGTTTCTAGCGAACTTGCGGGTTGCCGGCGTCCACTCGTGACGTATGATCGCGATGCCATCTTTGATGTAATTATTGCGGTCGTCTTCGAGCTGCTTGATCACGCGTTCGTATTCGGTCGACATCGTGAAATCTCCCGCTACCTCGTGAAGTTATTAAAACGGGCGGGACTTTTGGTCCCGCCCGCCAGTATCAGCTCGTTTAGCGGGCGAGCTGGGCCATCAGCGAGGCGTTCTCGCTGCACCACTTCTGAATGGCCGGAGTCGACACGAGGTGCGGATCGCGCTTACACGCCGCATTGGCGAACGTGACCGAGAACTCCTTGGGGAGCCGCTCGATATACTTGACGACCTTGGACACGGTGTCTTTGTCGACACGGTGCGCGAGGTTGTAGCAGACCAGCATCTGAGCGTCGGGCTTGGTCGGGACCTTCGCCTTCTCGGGGTCAGCGATGATCTTCTCGTACTTCGGCATCTCCTGGTCGAGCTTGACGTGGGCCATGAGCTGCGCGGCCGCGCCGGCGCCGATCATGCCAGAGATCTCCTCGGTGGTGGTCGGATCGCACGGCACTTCGCCACTGCCACCAGCGAGGCCTTGGAGGTACTGGTCCGCCATCACGAACGACCGCGGCGTGCACCACGAACCCTGTTCCTTGGGGGGGTCCTGCGAGAACACGATGTGGGTGTAGTGGTTGGCGAACGAGATCGCGATCGGGGAGACGCCGTTCTCGATGGCCCAGTTGGTCCAGCCCTCGACGTCATCGTCGATGTCGAGCTCGCACCGGCGATTGATCAGGTGGTCGAGCTCTTTCGTGGAGCCGGAACGGTCCTTCTGGCGATTGCCGGCCATCCAGACCACCCAACCTTTGGGCAGCCGGTGAGGGCCGAGCCGACCAGAGAGCGCCGCTTCGCCGATCACCTTCTTGACGTCGGTGTCCATCTTGTCGGCTTCGTCGACGACGATGATACCGCCGTCGTACTGGTCGAGCCGCTTGCCTTCCTCGGTGCGGAACCAGAACGGATCGGTGTAGACCGACTCGGAGTGCGTCTCGAGATGCTTCGGCACGAGGTAGCCAACGCTGTCCGACGGCGTCAGAAGAGGACCGGAGATCACGACGAGCCCGAACGACTTGCCCGGGAACTGTTTCTCGAGGATCTTGGGGGCCTCGCAGAACACAGTGGTCTTGCCGCGGCCCGGCGCCGACCTGATGTAGTAGCACCGCCCGGACTTGTACCAAGTCGGAATGCGCTGGATCACAGTGCTGAGTTTCATGAACTGAGCCTTTCTTCTCTTGTGGTTCGATGGTGGGGTGGTTCGTGGGTAAGAAAGCGTCCGCTTACGCGGCTTCTTTTTTGGTCGTTGTAGGGTTGGCTATGACGATCGACCTGTGAGTGCGCAACAGAAGATGCTTCTGTAGCCAGCTCAGGTTGTCGAACAGGTCTTTGTTGATGCGAAGAATGTTGCTCGTCTTATCGAGGGTGGCGAGCACTTCGTCGTGCGGAAATTCAGTTTTGGGGAGATACCGGAATAGTCTCGGCGGGGCATCGTCAGGACAAAACGCAGACGTCATGTTACCTCTTGGAGTTACGTTTGGTGAACGGACTGCGATGGCGTCGCCACATACTGTAGTCCGGACGGTTGTTGTGCCCGATCGGCGGGCCAGCTGACGGAAACGGGATGACGTCGCTGATGCCCGCCAATTCGCCGTCGAGAAGCTCTTTAGCGTCCACGCTCGACAGCATCGCCGATACTTGTTCCGGGTCGTCAACGAGTGAGCCGACGCGGCGAAGCGCGTCGAACGTGAACGATCGCATGCGTGTGGTCCTTACGCTGCTTGTTTGGGTGTAGCGCCCAGCTTCCGCTGCTCGATCTCTTTGGATACGAGGCGCGCATAGCCAGCGATGTCGTCCCAATGATCCGCGAAGTTCGGATTGCCCGCGAGAATTCGCCCGACTTTGTGGGCGTTCATGTCGAGCGTTTCTTTCTGGGAGGGCGTCAAGCTGTTCCAGTTCGGACAGCTACGCATGTAGTCCTTGAGCGACTGGGTAATCTCCGCATGCTGCGAATAATCGCCATGCGTTTTACCGCGCTCGTTCAGCAACTCATCTGTGGGTGAACTCATTTGTTACTCCGTGGTTCGAAGTAACGATGAGTAACCCCTTAAGGTAACGCGTGGGTCTCAGCGCCGATAAATTTTTTGTCGGTCCTCGGCGATCTTGCGCAACGCGACGAGCTCGTTGGCGATGCGCTCGAGCTGCTTCCAGATGAACCACATAAGGAGCGACACCACGATCAACACTACCGTTGTCATCGCACCCAATTCCCGTCGCTGTAATCCGGGTCGGCTTTGTATTTCTGAACCGCGTCGTAGATAACGCCCAAAAGCATTACAGGATTAGGATCGATAGAATTATCTAATGCTCCGCTGTAAAAAACGAACGGGTCCAGTTCGAGAGTACAGAAGCCTGCATATTCGCCGGACAAGACACTCGCCATAATCTTGTTGTGTGGGTCATCGATGACCGCGGGCATCAGTTTTCCCTTGTCCGAATTCTCGATGACAACGACAAGGTTCGGTGCATCTTTGTCCGGATGGCAGACATACTGCTCATCGCCCGCGCCCCTTACCCCATACGTCTGCTCGCCGGGGAAGCCCAGTTTCAGTGATGTGATGGTCATTCTTCCAGATCCGTCGACTCTAGTGGTTCGCGGTTCATCAGCGCGTTAAACACGCATTGTGCGACAAGCGGGTCTTCGTACGGGCCGAAACCTTGGTCGTCGCGGTGTATTTTGTGTGTCCAGCGCCACCGCCGTGTCAGGAAAAACATATAACTACTACCGGGTTCGCCGGCGTCGTAGTTTGACACTACCTCCACAACCTTGAGGTCCCAGCGGAAACAGCGGGCAACAATGATCGGGTCGGGGTCTCCATCGACGTACCGATGTTTGTACCGAAGATCACTCAGCGCTTTTGTTTTTGTCACGGCGCCCCTCGATGATCTTCAGCGCGACCTTGCAGCAGTTTTGGAAGTTACCTGTGAAGTACTCGTGAGGCGCCGGCTGCTTGAAGGTCTTTTGCTTTCCGCGCTTACTTCGTTGCTTGTACGTTCGAAGCTTCGTAAGTCGGAACGTACCAAGATGTCGGTTACGAGCGGACCCGCCGCCGATCCACATATTGTGCTCGGCGAGCTCGTCACGCGCCAAGCGTTTGATGGTGTGCCAGTCTTCAGGAGACATGCTCTTTTCGTCGAGCGTTCCCCACGCAATCATGTGGACGTGGCTCATCGTGTCGGGGCCTTAATTTTGCGCCCCGCTTTCAGCCCGCCAATCATGTAGCGCATAATAGCAAGTGCTTGAAGCGGGCTGTCGGCGTACAACACAGTGGCTTGATGCGGAATTTCAGCGCGAGCAATTTTTTGCAGCTTGCGCCCCTTATCACGCCCAACGTGCACGCCTATCTCGCCGCCTGACTTCCAAAACTGAGCCACGTAGCCGGGTTCGGGGCGTGATATCCACACCGAAACCACGTCGCCCTTCGCGGGGAAAAACATTTCATCGGGCAGACCAAAACGGCATAGCTCTTGGTCTTCATCCAGGTCGTCGAGCGGTGTCATCAGTTTTCCGATCAATCCAAATGTACGAGCCATCGGAGATACTGCCTGAGGTTCTCTTTCGATCGCTGCGCGCGTCGTTTGCGTGCATATCGCTGCATGAACTTGTTGAGCGGCGCGTTCACCGAAGAGGCTTCGACTTCGAGCGTTGTATTGCTCGGCGACGGCGGAAGGTCCATCAAGACGCGCCAGTGAGCGACTTCTTCCTTGGTCCAGCCAATTGGAAACGCTGTGTTGCTGTCGTCGACGAACACGGGACGGTCAATGTCCTCGATGTTCATAAACGAAATGTTGGTGAGGCCGTTCGCCCTGATCTCTTCTTTAACCTCGGGAATCTTCATCGGGTTACCTCACTGAGTAGCGAGCTTCTCGCGGTGTTCTTTGACGCGCTCGATACGACGCTTTTCGGCGAGCTCGTAGCCCAGCTCGGCGACGTTGGCGTCGCGCAGCACCCAAGAATGAATATGCGCGAAATATCCGATCATCCAGCGCTGCTCGTCGTCACTCAGCTTGCCCATGAGTGCGCGAAACTTCTCGCGTCTCGATAGTGGTTTAGGTGGAGGAGGTGGGTTCTTCGGACGTGCCATTGATGCGTTCCAGTGCGGCGTAGACCGCGCATTGCAGTTCGAACTCGGTATCGACGTTGAACAGGGCCACGGCCTCTCTATGGTCACGGCCGACCCAATAATTCTTAAAAGCACGAGCGGAGTAGCCGCCGGCGTAACGATAGACGGCAAGTCCGGTAGGTGTATTAGCCGCCTTGAGCCAATCCCTGTTAGGCGCTGGTCCCCACACAAACTCAGCGACGTTCGTGGTCGTCTTCACGTTACCTCGCCGGGTTACCGTTGCTGTCAGTGACAACGGTCGCACCCGAAACGGCGTTTACGAGGGCAAGTCCGACTTCGTGAACCACTGATCCAACACCGATGCCTGCCATAAGCAGGACAATCAGCGCGAAAAACCGCAGTGCGATCGTCTTCGTGGAATTGCCCGGATAGGTCTTGGGTTCTTCGGGGTTCAGCTCGGGAACATCGAGACCGTACTCGTTGCAGTACGCAAGAGCCGCGGCAGCTTTTGTGGCGTACATGCCAGCGTAGAGCCAGGTCTCGCGTGGCTGGTCGGCGACGCGCCAGATCACGCCGTCCTGGTAGAGCTTGGCGCCGTGAGCCTCCGCGGTCTCGATGATCGCGTCAGCTTGTTTCTCGGTCGGGGTGAAGCGGACGTCCATGTGAGGTGGTTCCATGGTTTGATGGTGTGGGTAGAGAAAAGGCGTATTGTTCGCACGCCGATAGAAGGCACTGGAGCTCCAATGCTGTCATGTTCGGAAACGCTGGCGATATGTTTCCATCGCTCCGATAAGCCGGCGGGACGTTTTGTCTTCCGACAAACGAAACGTAGTAGTGCCCGGGATCAGTCAAGCCGGTGCTCGAATTCTCCCTGCGAAACACATCAATGCCGTATTCAACCGGCGTGTTTACGGCGATCGACCAGTCCTTTACGGCAGCGCCGGCAGCTCTGTGTGTATCCCACTTAATATCGCCGATGTTCATAGTTTCTTCGCCCGAAGAACAGCAACAAGCCCGCGCAGCGTTACGATCGCGAGCATCGTAATGAACGACACGACGATCATCTGATACCAACTGGCGAAACCGTGCGGGAACGCAGCCATGATGACGAACAGCAAAACGAGTGTGGCGAGTAGTTTCATCTGTAACCCCGTTGGGTAACGCGTGAGTTTCAGAACGTCGCGACGGTCGATGGTTTTCTTCGCGGGTCTGAACCGTCCACATCGAGCGCTGGCACGCGCCCCATCCACGACTCGTGCTTGATCGCTCGAGCCCAGTCGACAAACGACGGTATCCAGCCGAAGTCTTCCGTGACGTGCTGCTCGCCGATCCACCTGACAGGCACTTCACGTCCGGTGGAGATCTTCCTGACGCTCCCAAAGAGCTGCACGGCGAGCGCGATCCCCTCAGCGTGATGCCTGAGTGCGCGATGGCGGTAATCGCACATGATGGTCTTGGAACCGTCAAACCACATGTGAATATCCAGATAGTCCTCGACCTTACCGCCCCACTTCTTCACGCTCGATTTGGCGTGGTGGTATGGGTCAGCCATCAGTCGGCCTGGATCGGGCCTTCATAGGTAAGCTCCCAGTTTCGACCTGGCGACACCTCGTAGTGAAGCGCTCGCGAAGCGGTGAAATTCTCGTAGCCCTCGACCCGGATCGAGTCTTCGCCGGGGATGACAATGATATCGCCGCTGCCGCCATCATCGTTGACCCAATCGAACGGGACGTTTTCCGCCAGATACTCCACCAGCTCTTTTGCGATCTTTTTAAGAGACATCGTGGGCAGCAAATTGGAGAACGCGTCGGCCACTTTTGGGTAGCCGTTCAAATCGACGATCACCTTTTCAGCGTCGGCGATACCGTCGATTTCGACGTCGTGGACTTGGCCATCGTCACCGCCGCCGGAGAAGTGCGCTTTGATCTTGATGACGCCGTGCTTCTTGAAAAGATCGAGGATCTCGCGTTTGAATTTGTCATCCATGTGGTTCATTACTCCTGTGGGTAATCAGATTTTCGACATGTCGGGCACCCACTTCCAACACCAATCGCGTGTTGTTTTGAGTCGCCGGATAGGGAGGTACTTGCGCCAGGAGCGGTTACACACGCCGCTGGCTTTGAACGCGGGGTGGCGTTTGAAGTGGATGCATGTTCCGCATTTTCGCGCGCCGCGTTTGGTGAGATCACCATAAAGCGGGATGCCGTATTTCTCTTCCATCTCCGTTATGGCGTCGTCCAAATGCGCCTCTAAGTCTTTGGCGTTCATTTGAATTCGCCGTATTCCTGTTCGAGATACTTAATGATGCTAACGACCTCCAACGGTCCGACACCAGATGATGTTTCGTTATCTGGACCCTCCCATTTTCTTTCAAGGCCGGGCGTATAGAAGTAAGCCCAGTACAGGTTTGGCGTATCGGATTTCCAGACCTCGATCCTCCCCTCCGTGGTGTTGCGCAATATTACGTTGCGCCCAGTCCACACAAACCCAAGCTCGCCAGACACCGTTACTTCTCCGAGTTGCGCCGGCACGCGAGCCGTGAGTGCGCGCGCTTCTTGTTGGGGACGATGCGCTTTTTGTATTTGGGCGTGCGCAGATCGCGCGCAACAGAAGTGCGCTTGCGTTTCATAGCCGTCCCTTTTTAAGGGTGATGATCTCGGTTGGGTTTTGGGTGTAGTAGTAAAACAGAGAAAGCGCTTGCACCGCGCTATCTATATTTGTGATGCGGTACGCCCTTAACCGGGCGTCATCGTCGACAAAAGCTTTCTCGATCGGCATCGCCGGAGCCCACACGAACCACATATTCATCGGCCCAATATCTAAAGAACCTGATCCGGGATGTAGTACAAACAAGTAAACATGCCATCCACCGACGGTGACCCCGTAATACGGAACGATGCCCTTCTTCGACGGGTACATCTTACCGCCCGGCAGGCTGAGGTCCGGCGGATACGGGAGTGTCATGGTTCGATGGTTCCGTTCAGAAGTCCGATCAAAATCGCAGTAGCTTCAAGTATTGTCAGCGACGACAAGCGATGACCGGTTTCGATGCCATATTCATTGCCCCACCATCGACCTTCACCCGGACCGACGTAGATCAGATAACGATCCCGCGGTATCGAGTTGTTGGTCGGCGATGCCCGGTAGATGTTTGTTTTCGGGTTCCGTCGTACGCAGCAGTATTCCCAATCGGTGTCGTAAGGGACGAAATTGAGTTTGCTGATGTCGATCATGTCTCGATGCTCCCATCGAGTATCCCAAGTATGATCGCCTGGGCTTGTAATGGTGGGATGCAGGTAAATGCGCCTTCACCACCGATATCGAGTTTACCACACAATATTGCGTAGTGCCCTTGTTGCTGTTGGCTGTTGGACTCAGTGGGCTGGTACACATAAATTGTATGAGCGGCGCCACGATCAATTTCAGCAACACGCCAAAGATCGAATGAACGAAAGCCGGACTGACCCTTGAAATCGAGATCGTCGAGCCGCATGCGTTACTCCCGCGGGTAAATCTTGTTGTTTGTTGCCATCCAGCCGAACACGCCGGCAACAGCGAACATGCAGATCGAGGTGGAGTTCACGCCACCAAGCGACAGGCCGATGAACGCAAATCCAGTAACGAGGCCCGACAGCCAGGCCCAAGAAATGCGCATCCTGACGATGCCGCCCAGCTCGTAATATTGGGCGTCGCGGCGCTCGCGTGAGTGCGCGCGGAACAATTCGAGCACCGCGGCTTTGCGCCTGCGGCCGCGCTCGATAACAGCAGCTGAAGTTGAGCGGGGAGAGCATCCAGTTTTTCTTGGTTTGTCATCTTACGGCTCGATGCAGAACACGAGGAACAGGCACCATCCCCAGCCGTCGTGGCCAGACACGGCGATTGCGGCCGCTGCGATGACAAGCGCGATCGACACCCAATGTTTATTGGGCTTCATCACGCAGCCCGCTTCCACTTCACGAGCGCTTCTTTGGCGATCGGATCGTCGGGGAATTTCTTGAGGTGCTTCTCGATGCGCTTGACGTGCGACTTGGCGTGGCGCCGCTCGTTGATGTAGCGCAGGTTCTGGGGGCTCTTCTTGGAGCGCCCCTGCTTCTTGTTCTTTCCGCCCGCGGCTTTCGCCATGGTGTTACTCCTGTGGGTAAGGTATTTGGTGGTTCGAGCGTGAGATGGTGCGGTGGTTCGCGCTACCTCACGGGGTTATTTCACAAGCAGGTGCCAGCGTGCAGTTTCATCTCACCACCTGCGGATAGCGCTTCAGGAGTTCGTTGAACTTGCATTGGAACACGAGCGGATTGTCGGTCATGAATTCATCCACCACGTCGCCTTTGGTGGTTGAGATATTGGCAAACAGCCTCACTGGCGTGTTGTGAAATGCGTGCGCGAAGTTCAGGTTTGGCATGTCGCTGTAGTGATCAAGAAAAACGATCTTGCCATTGACCACACGCACCGGGGTATCACCCAGCCTACCACTGTTGAGGCGCTCAAATAATTGCGTGGTGTCGACGTTCATCATCGTTCAGGCCTACCCACGCTCAACTCGCCGTACCGCTGAAATACGTCATTCAGAATGCATTGAAGCTCAAAGAGACTGCCGGCTCTAAATTCTTCGACGCCGTGCCGTCCTTTTGAAATGTTGACCCAAAGCAGGTACTGAACTTCGTCGGGCTGTCGCGGTCTGTATATATGGACGTTGGGGTAACTGTTGTTACCATAGACCTCTATCACTTCACCGTTCTCGATCCGAAGCCACACACTTTTGTCTTCGTCAAAACCTGGGCGAATAAAGTCGGTTACGACTACGTTGGTCGGTGACATGGTGTTACTCGAAGGGGTAGCGCGCGAGGATGTCGTTAATCGCACATTGTAGAAGCAAATAGTTATCCGGCACGCTCACGCTAAAAACTGCGGTATGAGTTGATGCTACTCCGTTCGGCTCGTTGCGAAAGATCGAGTACCCGCCGTGGCCGCGTTCAATCCAGATATTGATGTTGGGAGCATATTCGGGGGATTTCACGTTTCGTATCTTGCCGTTCTCAATACGAAACACGACGCGCTCTTCTTTCTTTTTCTTGGCGTGTTCCACCAAGTCCACCACATCGACGAACGGTATTTGTTTGCTCATATTTCGCCACGAAGTTACCCGGCGAAGTAGCGCCGGAATTGAAGATGACACTGATACACACAGCGTGCGATGAGTGCGCGAGCGCCCCGCTGGACTCGAACCAGCAACCGCCGAATTAGAACTTCGATGCTCTATCCGTTGAGCTAGGGGCGCATCCGCGTAGAGTAAATTGGTCGGGGTGGCAGGATTTGAACCTGCGGCTTCCTGCTCCCAAAGCAGGCGCGCTACCAGACTGCGCCACACCCCGAAAACGGTGGCGTTGCCGATCGGGTAAACCCGCCGGTTTCCCTCGACTCCAAACAAGAGGAGGGAGGCTGATTTGTTAGCGATACGCATGCTGCCTGTGTCGCCGTTTGTCAGCTCTTCAATCATCAACGCCAAGCTCTTAAACGTACGAGACTTCAGAAGTGAACTGGTCCCAGGAGGGCGGTCCTGCTCTTGCGAGAGCCGCTGCGTCGCTGCTGAGCCAGAGCGTTGCGGCCGGACCAGCTCGCTTCTGAAGTTGTTATTTACGCCTTCGTATGTCGTAGCGACGTTGCAGTTCGCGGGCGACCCACGAAGGACTGTTAGGGAAGTCTTCGTCAGCCAGTAGCTCCTCGATTACCTGCGCCAGCTCATGCCGCAGCGCGATCGCATCGGCGATGCCAAGGATGAACTCCTCGCTTGTGGTGCGTTCTGCCATTTTGTTACTCCGGCGGGTAAAGCTTCCCGCGCCAAAGATAGAAACCGTTGGCTTGTTTCGTGCCCAGCCATCTGGCGAGCACGCGTTTCAACGATGTAATGAGTTCGCTCATGTGATGGTCCGATGGTTGAGTTACTTCTTCTTGGGAGCGCTCTTACCCTTGGGGGTAATCCGCCACTTCCTGATGCGCGCCATCTTCTCCAGATGGTCCACGATCAAGAGACTCTCACGGCCCAGGTCTGTGCCCTTGCGGGTTTTGCGCCAGTGAGTGCGCGCTTCTTTGAACGTGAAGTATCTGCACCCCGCGATAATGACGGCGTGGCCCGCTTTATCGAGCGTGCATGTGAAGGTGTAATGGTCTGATCGCGAGGCAAAAATCAACGAAGCAGCGACCAGCGCATTACCGGTGACCAGCGCATTGCCGTAGACCTGCGCATTGCCGTAGACCAGCGCATTACCGTAGACCAGCGCATTACCGGTGACCAGCGCATTGCCGTAGACCAGCGCATTACCGGTGACCCGCGCATTGCCGTAGACCCGCGCATTGCCGGTGACCTGCGCATTGCCGTAGACCTGCGCATTGCCGGTGACCAGCGCATTACCGGTGACCCGCGCATTGCCGGTGACCCACACATTGCCGGTGACCTGCGCATTGCCGGTGACCTGCGCATTGCCGGTGACCAGCGCATTACCGGTGACCCGCGCATTGCCGGTGACCCGCGCGTTTTTTCCGACATATGCGGAATTATCCACATGCGCCGTATCTCGCACCAGTCCATCGCCGTTAGCGTGGCGGTGCCAACCCTTCGGGATTGTGCCTTCCATTTTCGTGTTACCTTTTAAGGTTACGCATTTTCTCTTGTGCGCGTTTCAAATCACGGCGTGCCATGTATTTTTGAACCGCGACGGTGTTGTCAGCGGCCCAGCGCGAGATGGCGGCGTTTGCTACCGCCGCCGGACAGACTCTGCACACGATGTGCACGATCGCGGCTTGTTTCTCTTTTGAGAGGGGCGCGATAGCACGCAGCAGTTCATCACCGTCGATCCGCGATGCGGGGTACTCGTGATCCGTGCGACGCAACAGATCGAGCATGCGGTAGTCGAGCGCCTTATTCCTTTTTGGCATCGCGCCGTTACCCCATCGAGTAGCGTTGCTCGTCACAAGTGACACCGACACAAATCGAGCGCCGGCTGTGAGTGCGCAACTTCATGAGTGAGCCGATCGGCATTAGGACGTTTTGTCGTTCTGCCCCTGCCTTCCAGTTCAGACACACGCGCCGCTCTTGCGTATGCGGCTCGCTCCGCACCTGCTGGTCGGTATCGGCTCGCTGATGAAGTTGGGCCTTTTCGTGTGGTGCCCAGCACGCGCGCTTTGGGTGCGCGTAACCTATGTCGTCCTTCTTTTTACTCGGACGAAAATTCCCTAAGGGTGCCTATGTGACCATCGCCGGGCAGCGCCCCGGTAATGCGCTATCGCCCTAGGTCGTTGTGAGTACCGGGATCAGGTGCCCCGCTGCACGATCCTCCCCGTGCAGCGGGGCTGTGACCGGGCTTGGGAACTGGGGGAGGGGAGGCCCGGCTACTTCGCTAGGTAGCGTGTGGGTTACGCCGCGACGGCTTCGGCCGTGTCGGACGCAACCTGCTCGGCGGTCTCACTCGCCGCCGGATCGACGACGGTGAGGCCGAGCTCGGCCGCCTTGTCGAGCAGCGCCTGGCGGTCCTTCAGCGCCATGATCTGGCCGATGCGGGACGTGATCTGCTCGTGCGCAGCCATGACTTCCGGGGACTTGTCGGTGAGGCCGTTCTCGCCCGAGATGAGATCGTCGAGGATCTTCTTCGCGCGTTCGAGCTGACCTTCGACGGTCTTCTCAGCGCCTTCGGGCTTGGCCATCACAGCCTTGAGCTGGTCGTCGGTGAGTGCGCTGTCCTGCTCGATCTGCGCCCGCGCCGTGTCCACGTAGAACGCATAAGCGGGCTTGACGGCAGACTTCGGGTCGGCGGCCAGCGTCTCGCGACGCATGATGACCGCACGATTGAGCACGTCCACCGGATCGCAGTAGGTGAGCGTGCCCATCTGGACGAGCTTGCGCAGTTTCGACACGTTGGCACGCATGCCGCCGGCAGTGCGCTCGTGCACCGCCTTGGCGCCTTCGGCCTTGGTGTACTCGTCGAACATGCGCTTGGCGTCATCGATGCCCTCGCTGTCTTTGTCCAGCGAGATCACGCCTTCGTGCGCGGCGCGAACCGCGGCGACGGCGAGCATCGGCAGGGCGTCACGCCCCTGCGCCGACTGGCGACCGAACTCGCGCACATCGGACATGAAGTCGCGAAGGCGCGTGTCGTTCTGAGTGCTGTGTTTCAGAGAGACCATACTTACTCCTGTGGGTTGCAGCGCGGCTCACTCCCTTTTGGGGTGGTTCAGTGAGTGCGCGCTTGTGTTGGCCGCTCTTCGATCAATCTCAGGCGGCATTGGTCGGTCTCAGCCGACCAATTACTAAACGTCACACATCAAGTGCAACGTAATTGTCATGTTACTTTTGCAAGTAACATCGGGATTACATTCGAGAGTGTCGCCACAATTTGAACAGTTAATTATTCGTAGTTCGACACAATCGCAAAACTTTAACTTTCGAGTAATTATCCGCTCGATGCTCGCGCAGGTTGAATTATGTGGCGCAAGTATGGCGGAAGAATGTGGTAAAAATTTTTGTTGTGAGTTGCGCGAAAGTTACGGGTTTCGCGAGAATTACGGATAGAGAATAGAGAATTACAAGTCATTGATTTGACTTGATATTTTTTAATTCTCTATTCTCTATTTTCAAAACAGGGTAGCCCTAGGTGGTGTGATGGTGGCCGTCGCACCACCGGGTCATCGCCCGAAAAATTGCTAGGGGTGTATATAAATAGAGAATAGAGAATAGAGAATAAACATTAGTGTAACCAAACACCACCCTGTAACCACCAAGTAACCGCTAGCGGCTGCCGCGGATGAGTGCGCTCCCGCCCTGAGCCTGCGAAATCGCACCACCGAATACCAGACGCTCGCCGTTGCCGTAGGTCTTATGGGCCATCCAGCGTCCGCCCTTACCAGTCCGCCGCACGATGGAATTCATCTCGCCTTCGCGCGTCGCAGCTTGTCCGGTCGGATACCGCTTGACCATCGAAAGGTCATAGCTCGGCACCACCGGTTTACCCGTGCGGTAAGCAGGCTTGAGCATTTCATGGTTCGCGGCGTCGATGCGTTGGCGCCGAGCGCGCGAAGCCTTCGCTTCCATTGATCGGTTAGCCATTGCACCCTCGTATGTTTTGACCATCAAAGGTGAAAGCACCAAAAGAGCGGGCTTATAGGCAGCGCCGGGCCGCAGTAATTCGATGCTTTCGCTTTTAATGGTCAGATGGTCCGGGCCGCCATTCGCAAGCCCGGACCATCCGTGGGTGGTATGGTCCCCTCGCGGGTGCAGTGATGCTCGCCATCTCGCGGTTGTGCCGGGAACGTGACCGGCCGGTGTGCTACCTAGTCGGGTAGCAGTATCCGTTGCTCCGCCGCATGGGTTCATATGCCCCTAATCAGTCTATCTTCCGAATAGACCGCACCCTGTAGAGCCTAGTACTAGCCGGCCACCGCCGGTTTCCCCGCCCTTGTGGAGTGTTCCGTCTCTTTCGGCACCGAGGTCGTTACTCCCCGTCACCTTACGGAATTGCCCGGTCACGCTTTCGCGCTGGCGTTTTTAGCCGCAGCCGGGGCTGGTAATTCGCTTGTCGTTTCAATGACTTGCGCCTTACACCCTAGGTCCGGGGAGGGGGGCTACCCACCGGGGTAACTGGACAGGGGGGCCGGGGGGTGGGGCGGCCCTTGTTTGGGGCCCCAAGTAATACGGAGCCTAGAAAAACCATCGGATACTTTGAAGATACTATAACTATACTTGACACTCCAAGTATTCGCCCCACTTACACCGAAGAGCAGTTGGCGCAGGGGTCCAGGCCGTGTGGTGGTTGCGTGGTGTGATGGTGGCCGGAATGACCCTGCTGGCGGCGGGCCAAGGTTGGGCCAACGACCAGGATCTGCGATCGCAGATCGAGGCCCGCATGCCCGACTTGAACGCGTTCGTGCGTCTAGTTACCGACTACAAGTCGACGGAATTTCCCAAGGTCGTGATCAAGACGCCCGAAGAGCTCAACAAGATCTTCTACCGTGAGCACTACGACGGCCAGGACAAGCGCTGCGATATCGGGTGTGTGAAGGCGCTAGCGTATGATGGTGCAATCTTTATGGGCACCGACTTCATGCCGGGTCGCGACGACTTCATCTTGGTGCACGAGCTCGTGCATTTTCAGCAGTTCGCCGCCGGCAAGGGCGACCAGTGTCCTGGCTCGCTCGAGCCCGAGGCTTATGCGGTGCAGGACAAGTTCGTCACCGCCACCGGCCGCGGGATGAAGTCTGACCCTATGACGGTGATGCTCCTGGCTGCGTCGTGCAGTGGGTTTTGAGCACAGGATCTGAGCTATAGAGATTGCCCGTTTAGCTCAGCGGTAGAGCAGCGGTTTTGTAAACCGAAGGTCGAGGGTTTGATCCCCTCAGCGGGCTCCATTCCCAGAAATTCTGGGTGTCAAAAAAGTAACTGTAACCTTGAAGTAACCATCGCATGGGTTAAATTCGGCCCATGCCAGACCCCGAGAAAAGAAAACCACGCTTCGTGACAATCGTTGTGGACACCGAAGAAGAGCTCAACTCCGTACCGCCCGTAACGGCGCCGCGGTCGATCGAGGATCTCTCTGAGCTCGACAAGGAGCGCATCCGCCGTTCAATCGCGATGGGCACCGATCCGGAGTTCGTGTGTGACGTATTCCGGATCGAGCGGGAGTGGCTGCCGGCGATCATCGCTGGTGGGTCTGGATCGTGATTTCACAAGAGTCTCCGCACTAAAAACCGAAAGTGTGTGGGGTGTAATACTCTTACGGCAAGAGTCGCGCTGCCTTAAGTGAAGCCTGTCCAAACCACTGGATAGGTGAATGAGTACAAAACCCACAACAGAAGAACTCGAAGGTCGGGCGACACAGCTTCGCTTTGATTTCGACATCAAGACCGAAGACGAGGTTGCCCTCGCGATCGGCGTAACCCCATCGACGCTCACAGTTTGGCGCAGCAAGGGCGAAGGCCCCGCGTACGTCAAGCTCGGTAAGGCAGTGTTCTACCGCCCGAGCGACGTGCAGGAGTGGATCTCCCGCTGCCGCGTGACGCCCGGCGCCAGCCAGCCTGACGAACCAGCAAACGATAACGCGCCCGACAGTGTAGCCACCGTTGGCGTCGACTACGCGAAAGACGCCGCATGAGCAGCGCGAACAACATGGCGCGCAATGTGTTCGCTGAGCATGTCGTCGACACGTTCATGTCACTCGACACCGTGAAGAACCTCACCGAGTCGATCCAAGAGCGCCGGCGGTTCGACGCAAAGATCGAGAAGGTCGCTAGGCGCATGTGCACCCAGTTCGGGCATGACCCGGACACGCCAGTGTATGCCGATGTCGAGCTGACATACCACGACGCCGAGCTCTATGAGCCGGAAGAGCGGGCTAAAAAGGAACCGCCGCACTACAGCACGGTTCAGCGGTGGACGCTCTACCGGGCGCACGCGGCTCGGGCCCTAGTTGCTTGGTACGCGATCAACGAGCTCGCGGTGACGGGGGAGCTCAGTGACTAACGTCATCCCGTTTTCTAAGACGACGGACACGACCCGCGATGCGAGCCGGCAGCCGTGCGTTGAGCTGATCGAGTACCTCGAGCACCTGCTCGATGCGGCGCATGACGGACGCCTCCAGGGCGTCGCGGCCGCGGAGCTCTATTATGACGAGAGCACAAATTTGGGGTGGGCGAAGAGCCCGCTCAGATCAGGCCACACCCTGTTCGCCGCGGTCGGCGACTTGCAGTGGGAGATGGCGCAGCAGCGATACGACGCGAGGAGACCAGAGGACGATGGCGACGCGGCGTAAGAAAAAACCTCTGACACACAAACAAGTCGCAAAACGCCACAGCCTCGCGCTCCACTCTGTTCACTTTGGGATGTTCGACTTCGAAATTATTTTTGCTGTCGGACCTGGCAAGGAGATCGGTGATTACGTCCGCTGGCATATGGACGATCCAACGTTTGACTGGGAGTATAGCGGGCAGCTGGGCATGCACTTCCACCGGCGTGGGAAGTGCCCGGTGGTGTGGCTTCCGAGGGCGCCAGAAACAGCCAAGGAATACGGAGCGCTCGCCCACGAACTTATACACGCCGTCCGGCACATGTTCCAGGACTGGGCCGGCATGCCGCACACGGCTGATACTGACGAGGCATACGCCTATGCAATTAGCCATGCCATGACGACACTTCTGACAAAAGTTGCGGCGTGAAGCAGAGCGCGGCCGTTATTATCGAATGCCTGGACGACTGGATCGATTGGGTCCAGTCGATCCGGATGTACGAGTTCGACAAGATCGAGTGGGAAGATATTAACCGGCGAGCGCAGCGCCGACTCGGCAAGAAATTTTCCAACGAGGACTTCGATCGCGAGTGGCGCGATTTCCTCAAAGACCGAAATCAGTACTACAAAAAGAAGACTATGAACTGATCAGGTCCAGCCGGCGGCGCTCGCCCGAACGCCGTTGTCGTTTGCTACCCTGCGGGTAAGCCTCCGGGCCATCATCTCAGTCATTCGACCATGAGCTGCCAAGCACGCGTACTGTAGCGCGTCCGCGATGTGCGAGTACTCGTTCTTGTCGGGGAGAGGTTTACGCTGCCCTGACTTCGTCTTTGCGTAACGGTAGCCACCGCCCATTGCTCGGATGAGTGTCGGGCACCGCAGTTTATCAAACAGGATCGCACCACCGCCATCGGACTGCTTCATCAGCCAGGCCTCGACGGCCCGGATGCGCGGGTCGATGTCGTTAGTCGGCGCCGGGTATGCCGCGAAGCCCATGCGCTTGAGCACGTCGAACGTCGTCTCTTCGTAGATCGAGCTTTTGGACACGCCGGATGGGTCACCGATCATGGCGAGCGGACGCCCCAGATAGCGCTCTTGGTTTAGCACCGGCTTGAGCTTCTGCTCGATGTGCTGCTCGAGGCCGATATCTTCTGCGGCGACTTCCTCGAGCACGAGAAGGCGGCCGCGGTGGTCGACCTGGCAGATCACACTGCATGGGTCGCGCCCGAAATCTTGACCGATCAGGAGAGGGTGTCCGAAGATTGGCTCGAGGCCTTCGACGACGTGGAACGACTGCCGGAAGCTGGTGCGGAACACAGCTGTTCCGGACGGGTCGTCACCGAATTCAGCCTTGACATAGCGCTTCACCCAGTCCGACTCTTCACCGTACATGTCGACGAAGCGCTTGTAGTAGAGCTTGCCGCGGGCGATCCGGTCAGGATGGTTGAGCGGCAGCGCTTTCGTGTCGGGTGTCTGGTTGAGGTAATTCAGGTTTTCGGCGTCCTCAGAGAGGCCGCTGGGCTGGAAAAACGCCGACCAGTTGGCCGGCAGGCCCTCTGTCATGAATTTGTGCCAGTCGCTGCCCTCGGCCGGCATGTTGGTGTCGGCGATGATACCCGACCAGTTCGCAGCCCCAGAGCGCCCGCTCGGATATCGGCCGATACGACCAGAAAGTGGCGCCACCAGGTTGATGTCCATCTCGATCGCTTCGCTCATCCACGCTCCGGTTAGCTGCATCGAGAGAAGCCGGCGCTGGTCTTCTGGGTTATCGAGCGGGATCAAGATCCATTCGGACCTGACGTCGCCGATCTCGATGTAAATCGTGCTGTCGCTGACTTTGTACTGGGCGACACCCTCGAGCCACTCGACGATATCCTTGAGCACTGTATCTTTGAGCTGTTTCAGCGTCTGCCGGACAATTGCGAAGCGCGTGTAGCGCAGTCCGTCATCGCCGGGCGTCTGCTCGCATGCCCGCCGCAGCAGCTCAAAAATACACGAGACGGTCTTGCCGGAGCCCACAGGGCCGGCGATCACACGTCCGAACGACTCGTTCTTCATGAACCGCGCGCACGTCAGCGACGCGTTGTACTGGATGTCAGTCATGGTGGGTTAATCGAGGAACTTGCGCCAGTAGATTGCGGAGGGGAACGACCACCGGACCTTCGGATCAAAGGTCTTCCAACCCATTCGGATGAAGCAGTTGGCCGATGGCGGGTTTTCGGTGGTGTCACTGATCATGCAGCGCCAACCGTGCACTCGCGCACGCCGCTCGAGCGCTTGCATAAAACGAGCTTGTAGGTTGCGGCCTCGGTGAGACTTCAGCACCCCGACGCGGGAGAAGTAGCCAGCGTTGGGGACCACCGTGCTTTTCTGCATGCCGGCAAAGCCGACGGGTGTGTCACCGCACGTCGCGAGCCACCATTCCCCGACGCTGAAATTGGGCATTGGGGCGGTGTCGCCGAATGTGAACTGGTGGAGCATCGCAAGGTCTTCAGCGACGATCTCGTCGTCGCCATCCACCCTCCGAATGCGATAGCGGGGGGTTACGCTGCGTCGCGCCATTTGAAGTCAAACTTTGGATAGGGGGGAGCGGGTAGGTTCACGCGGTGCCGGCCGATCTCACCTTGGTCTTTGTCGATCGTGATCGAGGTGATGGACTGGCCGGACGTGTAGCCAGCGCCCGTGTGGTGCGCGTCTCGGGCAGAGAGCGTCTGGAAGCTCTCGCACCGCACGCCGCCGACTTCCTTCACGGTTTCGTGGTGGATGTGGCCAAAGTAGAAATAGTGGAAGTCGGTCTCACCCCAGTCCTGTTTCCGAACCGACGCCATCACCATCGCCATGCGATCCGGCTTGAGCTTGTGCCCATGCGTCGCACCGATGAGTGTCTTCCCGAACCGATAAAAGAAGAAATCTGAGGGGTCGACGTCGACCTGAACGCGGGGGTTGTTGGCGAAGAATGCTGACAGCGCCACAGTGAGCGCGATCGAGGCGTGTGGGTCGTGGTTACCAGGGATGTTCCTTACGATGACCTTCTTGTGCTTTTTCAAAGCCAAGACGATGCAGTCGATCATCAGCTGAACGCCGGTGATCAGGATTTTAAAATACCGGCTGTCGACGTCCAGGATGTTGCCCGACCGGGGCGTCATGTTCTTGGCGTCGTCGGTGTGCTGCCAGTCACCGAGGTTGAGCACCACCGCGGTCTCGCTAGCCGGCGACTGCTCTACGAGCCGGGCGATACTCGATCGCAACCGGTCTGCGCCGATCTTTAGGTCGTAATCCTCACCCGACTCGGGCCCCCACGCGAGGAGACCGTTGTGCTGGTCGGCGATCGGGTAGACGCTTAACAGATCAGCGTCAGATTTTTTCGGAGCCGGAACGAGTGGCGACGTGCCGCTGTATTCCGCGAAGGTCTTCTTGAGGGCCTCGATCATGGCCTCGTCGCCGCGATCGAGTGAAGTTTTTGTCCATTTGCCGATCAGGTTGCCCTGGGCATCTGTATAAGCCGAGATTTCCCGGACGAAGTGGTCGTCGGGCACCTCGAATTTGCCGCCCAACTCTTGGACCTGCTGGATGAACTCTCGGACTTTTTGGCCGTTCTGATCACTGACTGTCGTGATCTTCTTGATGCGATAACCATCAAGAACCGGGTCAAATCCGAGCATGCCTCGCTCGGAAGCTTTTTTGATGTGGTCCTGCACGCGAGCCCGCGAGCAGCCAAGCGCGTTGGCGGTTTTGACCTGGTTTTTGTTATTCGCGATGTAGGCTTCGACGGTGGTTCTGATCTCGTCATCCGAAACCGGTGGGGTGGCCATCAATCCTCGCTGGTTCTTGTGGGTGTGGCTTCGATTACTTTCGGGGTAACAACCTTTTCGAACTTCAGGTTCGCGTCCTGGCCGAGGTTGATCGTGATCTTCACGCCTTCGCCGCCGCCCGCGACGGAAGCGTCGTTCAAACCGACACCAGCGATGCGCGAGATGAGTTTCGCGAGCTCAGTTTTTGCGGCGAGCGACTCTGCGCGGTCGTGCATGCGCGCGTACGCTTCGGGCAACCACTCTTCGATCATGGCGCCGGCTTTAAGTTTGGTGCGATCCAGTGTGTTGCCGGCGCTGTGCCAGGCTGCGGCTTCACTCGCCGCCAACTTGATAAACGCGGGGTCTGCCTGGATCTTGTTCCACTCGTTTTGAGTGATCTTGTTGTTTTTTAGTATTGTTTCGATATCGTATAGATTAGTTACGATTTCGCGAGCGAGCCTGATGTATTTCTGATCCTGGTCGGAAATAACGGCAGGTGCGGTTGCCGACATTTTACTTTCCCGATACCTTTCAATACTTTACAACTACTGGCATCTAATCTATCTGAAGGCCGATGACAACAGTAGAGTTCTGGGTGTCGGCCTAAGTGGCAAACACGCTCCCGGCCCAAGGTGTTCTTCGAGTCGTTCCGAACGCGGCGCTCACGGCGGCTGAGCAGGCGCGCGACAAGGCGTTGGCCGACGCGAACACGCCGTCAGAACCGGCGATGACGAACCTCGCTTCGCATATCCGGACCCAGTACGAGACCTTCCGAAATCACCGAAACAACTCGACCGCTGGCTGGAACGACCGGCTGATGTCGGCGCTCCGCGCGTTCAACGGTCAGTACGACGCGAGCAAGCTTGCGGAGATCCGGAAATTTGGCGGGTCGGAAGTTTACGCGCGCATCATCTCGATGAAGTGCCGCGGCGCCAGCTCGCTACTGCGCGACGTTTATCTTGCCCCCGACCGCCCGTGGGGTCTCGATCCGCCGGCCGACCCGGACATTCCGCCCGAGATCACATCCTCGATCCAGGAACTGGTGCAGATCGAGCTCCAGTCGATGGAAGCCGCTGGCACTCAGACCGATCCGAACATGATCCGAGATCGCGTCAACCAGCTCATGGACGGCGCCCGCGATGCGGCGAAGAAACGCGCGGAACGTCAGGCGAAGATTGCCGAAGACAAGATCGACGAGATCCTAACCGAGGGTAATTTTTACAAGGCGGTCGCCGAGTTCCTCGTCGACGTGCCGATGTTCCCGTTCGCCTGCATCAAGGGTCCCGTCGTTCGCATCGTGCCGACCGTTGTGTGGACGGGTGGTCAGGCTTCCATCCAGCAGAAACCGAAGCTCTTTTGGGTGCGCGTGTCCCCGTTCGACCTCTATTGGACACCAGGGGTGTCCGATGTCGAGGACGCGGAAGTCATTGAGCGGACTCGACTTACCCGGGCCGACCTGAACGATCTGCTCGACCTTCCCGGCTACAACCACGACGAAGTTCGGGCTGTGCTCGATGAGTACGGGCAGGGTGGTTTGAATGATAACTGGGACTCAATCGACTCCGAGCGAGCCGACCAGGAAAATCGCGAGAACCCGTTCCTCAACAAATCCGGCCTGATTTCTTGCCTCGAGTACCACGGCAACGTGCAGGGCAAAACCCTGCTCGAGCAGGGCATGGACGCTAAGCTGATCACCGATCCGCTGCGCGACTACATGGTGCAGGCGTGGCTAGTCGGCCGGCATGTGATCAAAGTTCAGCTGTCGCCAAGCCCGCGCAAGCGTCACCCGTACTTCATCACGTCGTTCGAGAAGGTGCCCGGCACCCCCGTCGGCAATGGCTTGCCGGACATTCTCAGCGACATCCAGGAGGTCTGTAACGCCTCCATCCGCGCCCTGGTCAACAACCTGTCGATCTCATCCGGCCCCCAGGTCGTGATCAATGACGACCGGCTGTCGAACGACGCTGCCTCGGACGATCTCTATCCGTGGAAGCGGTGGCACGTTCAGTCCGACCCCATGGCGAACAACACCCAGGACCCAATCAGCTTCTTCCAGCCGGTGTCGAACGCTCAAGATCTGCTTTCGATCTACGCCCGCTTCAACGACGTCGCCGACGAGGTTTCTGCGATCCCGAAGTACCTCTCGGGTAACTCGCCGGGCGGTGGCGCCGGCCGAACCGCCGCTGGACTTGCGATGCTGATGGGTAATGCCTCGAAAATTTTGCAGACGGTCGCCGCAAACATCGACCGCGACGTGTTCGAACCGTGTCTGACCGGCCTGTTCGACATGCTCATGCTCACCGATACATCCGGATTCCTGACCGGTCAGGAGTCCGTGAAGGTTATGGGTGTCAACGTTGCCGTGCAGCGCGAGACCCAGCGCTCTCGTCAGCTCGAATTCCTTCAGGCGACGGCTAATCCGATCGACGCCCAGATCATGGGCCCGAACGGCCGCGCCAAGGTTCTCCGCAGCGTTGCCCAGACGATCGGCATCGAAGGCGAAGAGATTGTCCCCGACGACAACGAGCTCGAGCAGATGAAGCAGAACATGGCCGCTCTAGGCGCACAAGCGCAGGGCGACCAAGCAGGACCAGGCGCCACGCAGGATATGGGCCCTCGAACCCGAATTGCTGGCGGCGTGGGGTGAGAGAAAACAGGAGAGTGAAATGAGTTCGAAGGTCAAGTCTTCGTCCGCCCCGGCGTTCGCCAAGGGCGGCTCGGGCCACATGTACGGAAAGCAGAGTGCTGGCAAGCAGGTTCCTGGTCAGACCGCTTCGGCGGGCGCCGGCGGCGGCAAATTTGCCCAGGGCGGCAGCACAAAAATGTTCGGCAAGCAGAGCGCTACGCCGGCGAAGCCCTGCTGAACCGATGAAGCGGCCGCGTAACCCGAAGTCGATCACGATCAGAGCTCCGAGGGCACGTCCTGCGGGCATCAGCCTCTTTTCGGGTTCGTCTTCGGGCCGCAAGCCGTCGACCAAGAAAATCTACACCAAAAACATTCTTCGCGAAGATCCAACGAACTTCATGAATTGGGGCTTCGGAAGGACGGGGATGACCGGTGAAAGCTGAAGAGCCGCTCGTGTTCGCGGCCGCAGAGCTGGCCCGATCCAACCCCAATGAATGGAACAAGTTCAAGTCCGCCATGCGAGCCTACGCCGATGAGCGCACGAAAGCGTTGGTGGCCAGCGTCTCGGCGGAACTTCAAGTCCTTCAGGGCCGTGCCCAGCAAAGTACTTCGCTGGCAGACCTGTTTGAGGATGCGGTGACTACCGCCGACCGCATTGTTGAACGGCGAAACAACCAAGCGAAGTAAGGAGAGAATGAGATGACGGCAACACGTTTTGTTACGGCCCAGACCAGCCAGACCGACGCGATCAATGCTGTTGCGGATCTGGCCAACCAGAATGGCCAGGCGTCGATCGTCGCCAAATCCGGCGCTACGACGACCCTGACCGCTGCCGAGATGGTCAACACTGTCATTCAGCAGTCTGGCACCAACGGCGCCCTTTCGGTCGCCACCGCCACCGCCGCGGCGCTGGTAGCGGCTCTGAAGAACGCCCAGGCGAACTCGGTGTTCGACATGGCCATCCTGAACACGAACGACAACACGGTCACGCTCACGGCCGGCGATGGCGTGACGCTGTCGGGCACCACCGCGGTCCCGACCAACAAGAGCCAGATCTATCGCGGCATCGTGACAAACGCCGCGTCCGGCTCGGAAGCCGTGACCCTCGTCGGCCTTCTGAAGGCCCCTGTGTAATCGATACCGGGCGGCGCCTAACCAACGCCGCCCGCTCTTTCTGCCCGTGCCGCATCCGCCGCACGCGCCACCCACGGAGAACTGATGAGTAAGAAGCTCGCCGACGTCGATCCGGGCGTCAAAATCCCGCCAGCGGTTGCCGCTGCCGGGTCCGCCGCTGAAGAGCTCCACAAAAAGGTCTACAGCAAAGAAGAACCGGCTGAACCACCGGTCGCCGCTCCCGCAGAACCGCCAGCGGGGCCTCCGGCAGATCCGGCGCTCACCGCCGAACCGCCCCCGGCAGATCCCGCCGGGCTTCCGACCGAGCCCAAGCCGTCCGAAGGTCAGGAAGATTGGAAGCATAAATACCAGTCGATGAAGGGGCGTTACGACCGCCTCGAGAAGCGGGTGAACGAAGTCCTCGAACACAACGCAAATCTGGAGCGCCTTCTCGCAACAACGAAGGTTCGCCAGCCAGACGAGCCGTCGCCGACCGTACAGGCGCCGAAGCTCATCACCCCCGAAGAAGAGCAGAGCTACGGCGACGAGTTTCTGAGTGTGGTCGGGAAGAAAGCCCAGGAAGTTTTCCTTCCCGAAGTCGAGCAGCTGAAAAAGCGGCTCGAACACCTCCAAACGAAAATGGGCGCCGTTGGCGAATATGTCGCCCAAACCGATCGAACCCGCATGTTGGATAAACTCAACGAGCGTGTTCCAAACTGGAAAGAACTGAATACAAACGAACAATTCCTCGAGTGGCTTTCGTTGAAGGACACCTTCAGCGGTGTTACTCGTCAGGACCTACTGAACCAGGCTTACGAGCAGAATGAAACTCCTCGTGTGCTTGCGTTTTTCGAAGGCTTCCTCGCTGAAGAGGCTGCGGTAGCCCCGCGACATAACGAGCCGGCTCAGGAGCAACCCGCTCCGACCAAGATCCCGCTCGAAACGTTCGCGGCGCCTGGCAGAGCCAAGACTGCGGCGGCACACGCCCCCGCTGAGAAGCCCCTCATCACGCGCTCTGAAATCACTCGGTTCTATACCGACGTCGCCGCGGGCAAATACCGTGGACGCGACGAGGAGAAGAAACGCTTTGAAAAGCAGATCTTCGAAGCCGAGCGAGAAGGGCGCATTCGGTAACTTCTCATTGAGGGTTCGCTAAGATGGCGTTTCCTGTCGCGTCGGGTGCAACTACACCCGCGATCTATCCCGCCGGCTCGTCCGGCAACAACCTGTCGGGCACCGGTTTCATTCCTGAAATCTGGTCCGGCAAACTCGTCGAAAAGTTCTACGCGTCGACTGTCCTCGGCGCGATCTCGAACACGGACTACGAAGGCGAGATCCGCAACCAGGGCGACAAGGTCAAGATCCGGACCAAGCCCACGATCACCATCAACGATTACAAGGCCGACGGCGTACTCGCGTTGCAGCGCCCGACCGGCAACGTGATCGAGCTGGCGATCGACCAGGGCAAGTACTTCTCGACCATCCTCGACGACGTGATGGATGTTCAGAGTGATCTGAACATGCTCAGCATGTGGTCGGACGATGCCGCCGAGCAGATGAAGATCAAGATCGATACGGCGGTCCTTCTGGGCATCCTCGGCCAGGCCAATTCGGCCAACCGCGGCGCTACTGCCGGCGCGATCACCGGCGCTCTTAACCTCGGCGTGACCAGCTCGGGCCCGCTTGCCCTTGTTGCGAATACCCCTGGCAACGGCGAAGTCGAGATCCTCGACGCTATCCTCCGCCTCGGCCAGGCGCTTGACGAGCAGAACATCCCGGAGACGGGACGCTGGATCGTCATGCCGACCTGGGCTGGCAATCTGGTGAAGCGTTCGGAGCTGCGTCAGGCTTATCTGTCTGGCGACGGCGTCTCGATCCTGCGCAACGGCCGCCTCGGCATGGTGGATCGGTTCACGCTCTATACGTCGAACCTGATGCCGTCTGGCACGGCGGCGGGCCTCTCGGCCGGCGAGTACGTGATCTATGCGGGTCATGCTCACGGTCTGACCTTCGCCTCGCAGATGACCAAGATGGAGACCCTGCGTTCGGAAATGACCTTCGGTCAGATCCTCCGCGGCCTCCAGGTCTACGGCTACAAGGTCGTCGACGGCACTGCGCTGGCTCAGGCCATTGTCACCAAGGCCTAACGGGAAATGGGTGTGGGGGCCACAAGCCCCCACGCTCTCCTTGAGAGGCCCTGATGGCAGTTCTCGCGACGGTTTCCGATTACGTCACAGAAGCACGAGTCCTTCTCCAGGACACTATCGCTCCGTACCGCTACAGCGACAGTGAACTGGTGTTGGCGCTCAGTATTGCTGTGCAGGAAGCCCGCCGCATCAGGCCCGATCTTTTCCTCAGCTACTTCGGGGCGCTGCCCTCGTTCACCGCCAACGACAGCACCGCTGTTCCGGTGGACGAACAGTATCGATCGGCTTTCGTGTTCTACATGGTCGGCCGAGCCCAGCTGCGCGATGACGAAGGCACGCAGGACTCCCGCGCCGCCGCGTTCATTGGAACGTTTAGATCCCAGCTTCTGACGGTGTCGCCGTGACCA
Organism: Pseudolabrys sp.; assembly: GCF_050250095.1. Lineage (NCBI taxonomy): Bacteria > Pseudomonadati > Pseudomonadota > Alphaproteobacteria > Hyphomicrobiales > Xanthobacteraceae > Pseudolabrys > Pseudolabrys sp. The sequence continues at coordinate 433,201 of NZ_JBFWPH010000004.1, forward strand.
TCACGACTGAACCCGAAATCTCCCGACTCATGATGAACGCCCTCGTGTCCCTGCCAGGCGCCACCGAGGAAATTGTGAAATTTGAACTGTTCAACGTACTGAACGAGTTCTTTCAGGTCACAAAGGCTTGGAAAGAGGATGTTACCTTCGAAGTAACCTCCGAAAACACTGAATACGATGTCGTTCCCGGCGAGCCGGGCGCGGTCGACTCGCTCATCTCTGTGGTCGACGCGAACGAGATCCTGACTGCCGCAACTATGCCAGTTATCGGGGTTGTCAAGCTTTCGAGTGCTCCTAGCACGTCGCAGGAGTACACCGCGACATATTCTCTGACTGTCGTAGATCCGGCTCGCACCGACGGATATCCGCAGTTTCCGAGCGCTATTCTGAACAAATATCAGAACGACATTTTGCATGGCGTGCTTGCCAACATGATGGCGCAGCCGGCGAAACCGTACTCGTCCGAGCGTCTCGCGATCTACCACATGCGAAAATTCCGCAGCGGTATGGCGAGAGCCCGGACCGAGACGCTCCACCAAAATCTCTACAACGGGCAGACGTGGCGGTTCCCGCAATACGCCCGTGGCAGCCAGCGGTAAGGGGACTCCTTATGAGTGTAATCTACTCCAGCACAGTCAAAGACGATCGCCTCCAGAAGGTTATCGATAACGCCGATGCCGGCTCGAGCTACGCTCAGCTTGTGATCGGCACTTCTTCGCTTTCGGGCGCTACAGGGGTGCTCGCGATCGTCACCCTTCCGAAGCCGATGGGCACTAAGCTGTCGGGGGTGCTCACTTTTGCTGGCACTCCGTTGACCACGACAGCTACTGCTTCTGGCACCGCCGCGCTGGCCGAGATCCGCGACAGCGACGACGTAGTCATCTGCTCTGGTCTGACAGTCGGCACGTCGGGCACAAACGTGGTCATCAACGCCACTGCCATTTCGGTCGGCCAGACGATCACGTTCAACTCCGGCTCGATCACACACGGCTAAGAGTTTAGCCGATGGCCGGCGCGTTTAATCCAGGAGCATTCGAACAAACCGCGTTCGAAACTGAACTGGTGCTGGATCTCAGCCTGGCTGAGGTCCAGGACAGCGCGTCTGCGTCGCTTTCGGCGGTTACCGAGTTTTTGGTTTCGGCGTCTGAAGGCGCCGACTCGATTTCTGTAGATATCAGTTCGATCACTACTTTCGGCGTTGGCGCGGTCGAGGCCCAGGATACAACCAACATCGACATCGAAGCGCAGATCGAATTGTCGCTCGATGCCACCGAAGCACAAGATGTCCTTACGTCTGTCGTCGCGGTCGTCGCCTCGGTTAGCATTAGCACCGCAGAGCCGCAGGATACTACGGATATCAGTGTTGATGCTGTAACTGAATTCAGCATTGATGCTACAGAGCAGCCCGACGTTCTGGCCGCACAAGCTGAAGCCGAGGTTATTTTTGACCTCGACGTGACCGAGCGCGCCGACGGCGTTGGTCCTCTTGACCCAAGTGAAGACCAGGATGTTCTGGCAGCAGCGTTCACGTCTGTTACCGGCGCTGTATTGTTCGCAAGCGAAATGCCGGATGCCTTTAGTGGGTCGCTACTTCGGGCATGGAACGCCGATCTTGCCGCTAGCGAAACCCCCGACATGTTTGCCGGGTCGCTGTTTGTCGGCGTCGCATCGACCGCGAATACCGAAACCGCGTTTGTCAGCTCCGAACTGCGTCGGGGCTACGTTCTGGGCGAGATCCGGTCCGCGCACGTTCCTGCCCGTCCGATGCGTCGAGCAGCAGCCTAAAGAGAGCGAAGATGTCACTCGCGAAATACAAAAAAGCCCCAGCGGATGTGAAGCGGTACGCAATCGACTATTCCGACTGGCTCGACAGTGGAGAGACGATCGACTCGGTTTCGTTTGCTGTGTCGCCAAGCGGCGCGCTGTCAGTACCAAGTAACGAAATCAGCGACGACGAACTGAGTGTTACTTATTTCGTCTCCGGCGGAAACGACGGCGTAACTTACCGGGTGGTAGTCACAATCGTTACGTCCGGCGGCCAAATTAAAGAAGACCTGATCTTGTTTGTCGTCAGGGAATTGTAACGGGGTAATCGATGACGATCTCTGCGAAACATAATTTTCAGTCCGCCAAGTCGGACGGCACTGACAACACGCTGGTCCAGCCATCGAACTGGAACGAAGAGCATGTCATTACGATGGCGACAGACAGGGTTCTTGGTCGGACCACAGCTGGCGATGGCGCTGTTGAGGAGCTAGACGCAGCAGCTCTACGTACATTATTGGCGATCGCGACCCAAGCCAACACGTTCACCGCCAAACAGACGTTTTCCGACTTCCTGAAGCTTCAGCGAGCACTGGAGAAGGTCAATATCGTTGCTGACAACCCGGCATCGGGTGACAATAACATCGATATCCTGACGGCCTCGATCCACTATTTCACAACGAACACTGACACTGACTGGGGTCTGAATATTCGGGGTGATGGATCGAACTCGCTTGATAGCCTTATGGCTACCGGCGAGACAGTATCATTAGCCGTCATGGTCACTAACGGATCTACGGCTTACAAGCAGAATAGCTTTAAGATTGACGGCAGCGCCGTTACGCCGGAATGGCTTGGTTCGCCTGCGCCCGATGCTGGAACACCGAGCAAGCGTGACACTTACCAATTCACAATCATCAAAACGGGTTCTGCTACGTTCATTGTGCAGGCGTCGTTCGCGTCGGGTAACTAACATGCCTCTCGTTAGCACATTCGGCTCCGCAAGCGCCCGCGCTCTCCGGTCTGTCTTATCGTGGCTGCGCATCTCCCGCTCGCTGCGCTTTGACGGCACTGCGTACCTGAACTGGACGCCATCCGCCGGCAATCGCAAGACCTACACGATTTCAATGTGGGTGAAGCGGGCTGGGTTTGGGACCTCCCAGGTGCTGTTTTATGCAGGCACAAATTCTGACAATAAAACACGTCTAATTTTTTCTAGTGCAGGAACGCTGCAATTTTACGACATTACGGGAGGTTCGACCGAGCGCGCGAAGGTGTATTCAAATGCGGTATACCTCGATCCGCGTGCCCACATGCACGTACTCGCCGCGGTTGACACGACTCAGGCGACACCCTCGGACCGTATTAAACTATATGCTCGCGGCGTCCAGATCACGTCTCTCGGCACCGCCTCGTACCCATCGCAGAACTCCGATCTTTACATCGGTGGTGCGAATGACCACCGCATCGGCGCGGGGCCGACTGGCGATACGCTTTTCTACGACGGCTTGATCTCCGAAGTAAACTACATCGACGGGCTTGCGCTTGATCCGTCTTATTTTGGTCGGACCGACCCCGCCACCGGCGAGTGGGTCGCGAAAAAATATCGCGGTAGCTACGGCGCAAACGGGCGGTACTTCGATTTCTCGGATAACTCTAATACAACGTCCTCGACGCTCGGCAAGGACCGAAGCGGAAATGGCGGAGACGCAACCCCAAATAATTTTACTGTCTCCGACAGCTCCCTCGACGTGCCGAGCCGATATGGAGATGATCCGGCCGCGCGCGGCAACTACTGCACGCTTAATCCTCTTGATATGGGTGCGAACCTCACGCTGTCTGAGGCTAATTTGAAAGTTGTAGGCACATCGAACGCGGCGTATTCGGTAGTTCTCGGGACAATCGGCGTATCATCTGGAAAGTGGTACTGGGAGGTCACCGTCGGGTCGTCGGCCGCAGCCAACGCCGTTGGAATTGCGAAGGCCCTAATTAACAAAGCGACGTACCTAGGCAACGATCCCTACGGCTACGGGTACTTCGCCACCGGCGACTATTATGCTGCATCGTCTGGCTCACTGACGGCGTCCTACGCATCCTTCACGACAAACGACGTCGTGGGGGTTGCGCTTGACCTTGATAGCGGGACTCTTCAATTTTACTTAAACGGATCTGCGCAGGGCAGTCCGACAACTAGTTTGTCGGGAGTGTTCTTTCCGGCGGGCTGCGACGGCTCGTCGGGGTCTGTGCCAAACCTGACGTTCAATTTCGGCCAGCGCGCGTTTACACACACACCGCCGACTGGGTTCAAGGCGCTCTGCACCCGCAACTTGACCGACACGACTGTCGCGGCACCAGCGACATTCAACGGAAACGCGAGTGCGTCCGGCCCGTCGGTGTGGGCAAACGGTGAAATTACAGCAATCACAATCAATGGGAACGTTGCTGTCGAAGGTACGCACTTCCGGAGAACGGCGGGCGGGCTACAGATCATCACGTCGTCCTCATCGTACAACGCTTCCGGTAGCAATACGATCACGGCCTATACTCCTGGCACTCCGTTCAAGTACGCGAGAGCCGCGTGATGAATACGGTATTCTGTCCTGCAAATAAAACCCCGCCGCGCTCGTGGAAACAGAAGCTCAACCCGATCTGGTGGATGCAGAACGACGAGGGCATGGCCGACTGGTATCGACCAGACGACCCGGCGTGGAAGCGACGGCTGCTCTGGTGGCTGCGCAACCCGGCGATGAACTTCAAGCGATACGTGATCGGGTTCGAGGATCGCGACCACTACGTCACCGGCCGCGCCTCGACAACGATCACGCAGTCGCCTCTGATCGTGATGCGGCGAGACTGGGGCGAGACTGGGTGGCACTGGTGCGTCTCCCGCGTCGGCTGGTTCTGGCTCCCGTTTGCCTCCTACTCCGGCATCGCGGTTGAGTGGCACTGCGGCTGGCAGTGCTGGGGGCGGCTCGGGGCCAAGTTCGTGATCCTGCGGTCGCCGTTTCAGGGCTGGTAACACTATGAGTGCATGGCCAAAAGATAACCAGAATGATCTGATCGCATTTTACGGCGATCCCGGGAGGGGGGAGGTCGAGCGGCAGCTTGTAAAAGTCGTCCCGCCGTTTCAGATGTACTATGACGGTCGCCCGCTCAAATATATTCGGTTCCACCGAAAAGCAGCACCCGCGCTCACGGCGGCACTCAACGATATCTGGCAGCATTACGGACGCGACCAGGCGACTATCAATCGCCTGGGCGTTTCGAATTGCGCCGGGACATACAATCCCCGCCGTATTCGAGGCAGTAAGACACGCTGGTCGAACCATGCGTTCGGTGCCGCGATCGACCTGGCCGCCGGTCAGAACGGCTTCAATGCGGCAGACGCAGACCATGACGGGTATCCGGGGACTATCCCGCAGCCCGTCGTGCAGGCGTTCAAACGCCAGGGTGCACGGTGGGGTGGCGACTACCGCGGTCGCAAGGACCCCATGCACTTCGAGTTCTGCGATGCCGGGCATCAATCTGTGGCGTTCGCGGGGCTTCCCGAAGCCGACAATGATAACGATCCGAATGCGGCGAACGACAATGCACCGCCGCCGCACGATGTGTCGCCCGACTTCGAGCCGAAGCAGCCTTGGTACAAGAAGGTCTGGACGTGGGCGACAGCCGCCGTCACCGGCGGGACATTCACCGGCATCTTCTACGATTGGCGGGCGGTGCTGGGTGTCGCCGTGCTCGCGTTCATCGTCTTCTTGTTCGTGTGGTTCGGCTATTTGCGACAAAAACTGCGCAAAGAATTGGAGCGCGAGTGATGTGGACGCTCGGGGCCTTCTGGAACTTCATCTGGGGCTGGTCGTCGATCGCCAACTTGATCGGACTTGCCGCAGTGGCGATAGCTGTACTGCTACCCCCGTGGGTAGCACGCTTCGTCCCGAACCTCAGAACTGTCGCGGTTTGCGTCGCTATTGGCGCGTTCTCTTTCTCGGTTGTTGCAGGGAAGTACTACAATGACGGCCTCAAATACAAACAAGCTGAGTGGGACCGCGCCGAAAAGGCTCAGGCCAAGAAAGTGGATGGCGCTGTTTCTGGTTCTCGCAGCGACGTCTCTCACGGCGTGCGCGACCCGTACGACCGAGACGAGTACTGAACCGACATGCAAAGCCCTTGGGGCGAATGCTGACGGCACCACCGGTCCGATGAAACATAATACGCGGAACCCCAAGTCTCGCCGTTTCGCCGGCCCGGATCTGGCTCGTGATATCTCCACTCGTAACGGCGTGGGGCGCCGGCTGGGATGCTGGCCATGACCGAAGTTACGCAGGGGAAAAGTGGCTCCCCGGACACGTTCGTGCGCCTAGTTCTTGGCTGTGTCGCAGCGCTTCTCGTTGCTGGCGTGATCGGCCTCTTTGGGATGTCGAACACGCTGGTTCGTATGGATGAGCGCATGACCGCCGTTGTTGGCGAGTACGTGGCCCAAAAGAAAACTCTCGACGAGCACACAAAGGCGCTCAGCGATCATGAGCGTCGTATCACGACGATTGAAGTGAGGAAGTGATGTCGCGCGATCTGTTCAAGTTTCCGAACGGGCCGCGGCCGCTAGATAACATGCCAGCGGCCATGAAGAAGGCGGATCACCATCCGCGGATCGGTGTGACCCAGGGTGGGTCTAGCAAGAGGTATGCCGGCGCCAAGCCGGCTGCGACAAAGGCCCTTCTCAGGCCGTGGACTGAGCAACTCGAAGCCAAGGAGATGAAGTGATGAACCCGAAGAAAGACGAAAAACTCAAAGCCGAGCCTAAAACGGTGGACATCGCGCCGGCACAAGTGGTCAAGGTTCCGGCTGAACCGGTGAAGGTAACAGTGGTCGAAGAGAAGGCTCCAGAGCCGGTTCTCTCGAAGGCTGTGCTTGCTGAGCAGGCCGCCGGCCGCGCCGTTTTGGCTAAGTTGAAGCAAACCTAAGCGGATTGCTCAAGATGCCCGCGATCAAAATCTCTCCATTTAGAGGCATGCTACCGGCAGTGGATGATCGCCTGCTGCCGGACGCCTATGGCGCTTACGCCGAGAACACCTGGCTCTACTCGGGCGCCGCTCGCGGCATCAATAAACATACAAAATTGATCGACGTAGACTCGTCGACGGCTAAGGTGTTTCGTATTCCTAACAACTTCTCGGATCGAGAACACCTTCTCGACTCGACGTGGCTTGAATTTACACATCCCGATACGGATGTCATCCGGAGCACAGTTATCGGCGACACATTCGATCGCTACTACTGGGCATCGCCGGTGATCCAACCGATGTATAATACGCTGGCCCGGATCAAGGCCGGATCATCGCCGTTTCTGTTGGGTGTCCCCCGCCCAGGCGCCATTACTGTTTCGGCCTCAGGCGGGAGTTCGGGGACCACGTCTACCCGCGCTTACGTCGTAACCTGGATGAGCGCCTACGGTGAGGAGGGGCCGCCGTCCCTACCGTACCTTATCACGGGCAAGGAAGACGACACTTTTACGGTGACACTCCCGGCCGCTGCCGCAGGTGATCTGGGTACGGATCGCAACCTGACGAAAGTCCGCGTGTACCGCACTGTTACGTCGGTGGGCGGTAACGCAACGTACTTCCTCGTAGACGAAGTCGATATTGGCGCTGCGTCGTACCCTGACGATACGAGCGATACCGACGCCGCGTCCGGAGTGGAACTTGCTAGCACGAACTGGACCGCGCCACCCACAGATTTGCAGGGGATCACGTCACTGCCGAACGGCATCATCGCCGGCTTTCGCAGCAATGAGGTGTGGTTCTGCGAGCCATATCGCATGCACGCATGGCCGACTCAGTACACGGTCTTGACCGAATACCCCATCGTTGGGCTTGGTGTGGTTGGGCAGATCCTGGTTGTCCTCACGAAAGGGTCGCCCGAACTGGCGTCTGGTTCTCATCCAGCGTCGATGGTCTTGTCGAAACTGAGCGCCCTCGAAGCCTGCCTGTCGCGTGGCTCGATTTTGTCCACAACAGATGGCGTATATTACGCATCTCCAAACGGCCTCATTCTGGTCAACCAGGCCGGCACCGCGGTGAATGTGACCCGTAAGCTTATTACGCCGGATAAATGGCAGAAGCTCACACCCGCTGCCACGCTTCGGTGTGCCCAGGTCGGTACAGCGTATTACGCATACGGCAGTGCACGGTTCGGCGTGTTCGAACCGACAGCGTTCGACGTAGGAGCCGCATTCGCTGACGAAGATCTTAGCGATGCATACTCGGGTATTTTGGTTGATCCCAACAGCGAGAATGTCGCTTTTAATCTGCTCTCTTCGGGGGAGCCGATTGTGAACGTAGTCACGGACGTGTGGTCTGGCGAGGTGTTGGTCGTTAAGGACGAGGCGGTTTACTGGCTGGATATTGCTGGGCTGAATCCTGAGTACGAAGCCTTCAAGTGGCGGTCCAAGATTATCACGACACCGTCATCTCGGAACTTCGCGGCGTTGAAGGTGTTCTTCGACGTGCCGGCTACGACGCCGGCCCAGAACCCGGTGCGGAATACCAACGCGATCCAGACGCTCGCCGCGGACCAATACGGCCTGGTGCGGGCCTATGCTGACGGCGAACTGGTGATGACCCGCGAGCTCCGGGAGTCAGGCGAGATGATGCGTTTGCCGTCGGGCTTTACCGCTGACTTCTGGCAGTTTGAGATTGAGGCCCGCGTGCATATTTCATCGTTGCAGATTGCAACGTCAGCGAAGGAGCTCGCGGGTGTCTAACAGAAAACTACCTTCAATCCCGGAGCCCACGGAGAACGCACTGGGTTTGGTACGCAGTGTGTCGGCACTCAAGGAGGCCGTGGAGGTTATTCTAGGGCGCCGCAGCAGCATGCGCGATGACCGTGCTGTGACGTTTCAGGATCTTGTCGATCTGGGCCTGATTACCGAGGATCAGATCCCGAGATGATTGTGTTTGGTGTCGAGAACCACGGGCACGAGATCGCGAAGGCTTCGGGGTGCTCGTTCAATAAGAACGTCGACCAGGTTATCTCACGGTTTGATCCGGCGACTGGACAGTTACTTGGCGGTGTCATCTACCAGAACTTCACCGGCCGCAGCATTGGAATGCATGTGGCTGGCTTCACACCCAATTGGATCAACAAAGATCTTCTTTGGGTGTGTTTCGATTATCCGTTCACACAGCTCGGCTGCGAACTAGTGCTTGGCACCGTGCCAGCAGCCAACACAAAAGCACTTGATTTTGACTTAAAGCTGGGGTTCAAAGAAGTCACGCGCGTCCCCGACGTTTTTCCGAACGGCGACCTCGTCATTGTAGCCATGCGCCGCGAAGAGTGCCGCTGGCTAGACATCACGCCCAACAGCTTTGTTCGGAAAAGGGCCGCGTAAGATGGGTGGCAAAAGCAGAGCCAGTCCGCCTCCTGACTATACACCAGTCGCGAACGCTTCCGCCGAAGCGGCGAAGTATTCTTATGACTTGGGCAAAGAGCAGCTTGCTTGGGCGAAAGAACAGTACGCCCAAGATAAATCTATCACCAATCGCGTAATCGACGCGTTTCTCACGACACAAAATAAAAACGATCGCGCTGCGGCGATGGACCGGTCGCGCTACGAGCAGATTTTCCAGCCACTCGAAGACAGCCTGGCGAAAGACGCGCAGGACTATGCATCGCCCGAGCGCAAAGATCTCGAGCGTGGCCGGGCGATCTCGAATGTCGCCCAGCAGTTCGACGCCCAGCGAGCGAACGCGGTGCGAGATCTAGAGGCCTACGGCATCAATCCGGGGTCGACAAGATTTGCTGCCCTAGACTTCACGACACGCGCCCAGCAGGCCGCGACAGCAGCGTCCGCGGCGAACCAGAGCGACCAGATGGTCGACGCCACTGGTCGTGCACTTCGGTCGGAGGCGATTAACGTCGGTCGGGGCTATCCCGGTCAGGTTGCCGGCACATACAACACAGCGCTCCAGGCCGGCACCGGTGCTGTGAACAATTCGCTTGCAACTACCGCATCTGGCGCCAACACGATGGGCACAGGCGTGCAGTGGCAGGGGCAGGGTAACAACGCCCTGAATTCCTGGACCAACGCTCTCAATGGTCAGGCGCAGGCAAACTACTACGCCGACAAGCTCAACCAGTCGAGCTCTTCGGGCCTAGGCTCGGTGCTCGGTTTCGGCGCATCTGCTCTGATGCAGTCGAGCAAGCCGTGGATCTTCGCTGCCGACGGCGGCGAGATTGAGCCAGCCGGCGACGTCCCTATGGAGGCCAGCCCGAGCGGCGGGCGAGCGGTTGACGACGTCAAGACGGCGCTGACCGCCGGCGAGTTCGTCATGCCCAAGGAAGCTGTGAACTGGTACGGCCAGAAGCACTTCTACGGCCTGATCGAGAAAGCCGGCAGAGAAAAAGACGAAATGAAGCAGCGCACTGGCGCCATCCCGCAGGTGCACCCGGCGACAGCCCACGCCATGAAGCGCTCGCCTACGCGCGCCGCGCTACCCGTGAGGTAATCGATGTCGTTCAGCCAGGAGATTAAAGATTTCATTGCTGCGGCACAGGCGGGCCAGAAGATCCTGGGAGCCTCGGATGACGCAGAGTACAAGCGCGCCCGCACGGCATACTTGAAGGCGACAACCGACGAGAAGACCGATCCGACGAATAAGGCACTCGACCAGCAGATCAAGCGCGCCCGCGCGAACTATTACAACCGATCTGGCTCGGCACTCGACGAAAACCGCAAGATGCGCCGCGCGATCATGGGCGAGCAGCTCGAGTCGTGGAAACGCCGCAATCGTCTCGACGCCGAGGAAGAGGCCGCGAAAAAGGGCGAGTCGCAGAACCTGATCGACGGTGCGGCTGGCGCGGCTGGCAAGCGCAGCGCACTGCCGATGTCTTACGACGTTGGTATGGACGACACTGGGGAACAGGATGCGCAGTTCGCCGCGGTCGGGGGTCTGATCGAGAAGAAGCCCGCCAAGCGCCTGGCGTATGCTGATGGCGGCGCCGTCGAGAAAGACACACGCTCCGAAAGCACGTCGCACGAACGGGCCCGCAGAGAACTGCGGCGCACGCCTCCGGTCACGATTATGGAAGACCTGATCGGGCGATACGACAAAGCAAAAGGAAGCGACAACGCCACACGCGATGCCATTCGAGAGCGCGCCATCGATGAAATGCGCGCAGCTGGGGATACCGGGAAGGGATACGCTGCCGGAGGGGTCGTTGAAGGCGGCCAGGACGCGACACCCGCCCAAGAAGACCTCGAGCCTGAAGACTACGTTCCGGACGAAGAAGATGTCGATACAGGCGATGACGAGGGGACCGAAGACGCTGGCACTGGGGACCAGTCTGAGGCTCGTGGTTTCAGCATGCTGGCCGCGAACGATGCTGTTCGAGATGGACTTCTGTACGGAGTGAAGTCCGTCCAGGGTAGCGAGACGAAGTCAGCTATCCCGGAGGGGACCACAGACCTTTCTGCGCAGTCGCGCCGGTCTCGGTATGCATCTGTTGCTCGTGGCGCCGGTGCAGCATCTCCGAGCGAGATTGCCGCCATCAAAAAGGCGATCGATCCTGAGGGTAAAATGCCCGAAGGCGAACGCAACATGGCGGCCCTCGGCGGCATCTATCAGTACTACATGAACAAGGGCGATCCAGAGAAGGCGCAGAAAGCTGCTTTCCACATGCTCCAGTACTATCGCCAGGCTTCGCAGCGGTATGGCGCGATCGCGCACGCTGCTGCGGAAGCGGGCGATATGGATGGCGCGACAAAAGCCGCTCTCAATGCGTACGCCAACATCCCGGACGGACGCGATCTTCGCGTGGTCAAGAATTCCGACGGCACGCTTGGTTACCGCATGGTCGACGGCCTAGACGGATCGACCGTCGCAGAAGGTGTTATCAAGTCTCCCCAGGAGATCGGGGCTCTGGCGATGAAAGCCGCCACCGATGGCTTTGACCAGTTCATCACGGAGGCCGCCGGCCAGCGCTATACCGCCCCGAAGGACGGTAAGGGCAAGAAGGGCGCAGGGGCCACTTCGGGCAAGATGACGGACCGTATCAAAGCCGGCGAGGAAGTCGGCGGTGCGTACGATCAGGCGCCGGACGCTTATAAGTTTGGCGAAAGCGCCGACGCCGGCAAAGACATCGCGTCAAACATCTTCCGTACTAACGATATCAGCCAAAAAGATGCGCTGTCTGTTACGGCGAAGATGGTTGATCCTAACGAAAAAGTGATGGTCAGGAAGATGGAGGACGGCAGTGGCGTTGTTCGGCTTTCTGATGGCCGCGAGGTCATGGTTCCGAAAAATGCGTTCCTCCAGGCGGTCGCCATACGCGGCAAAGCGCTTGCCAACAAGAAGGCTACCGCCGACACGTCGGAGCGTGACAAGAAACTCGCCGAACAGGATGCCGCCGCGTCCAAGAAGTTCTACGACCAGTTCAAGGACGGCCACCAATTCAAAACCCGCGAGTCGACCAGGAAGTTCTTCACGCCGACCGGGATGCAGTAACGGGTTCAACGGATCGTAAAATATGGCGTCCGACTGGGTCTCGCTGGACGATATCGCGCAGAGCTCTCCCGACACGGCTTTTGAGCCTTCGGCTCTCCCGAAGGAAGATGAGAGCCCGTCGTGGAGCGATTACGGAAACGTCGCCGTTTCGAGCGTCAAATCTCTTGGTGCTCAGGCGATGGGCTTTGGGCGCTATATTAACGAGCTCGCAGGCGACAGCACTCGCGCCGACTACTTCCGCGCAAAAGAGAATAACATCCAGGCGGGCGTCGACGACACGCTCGGTAAGCTGTCGAAGCCCGCTCGCGATCGCCTAGAGTCGTCGATCACCAGCGGCGAATTTTGGAAGCACCCGTTCAGCGCCGGTGCCCTCAAGCTGACTGGCACGTCCGCCCAGATCGCTTCGTCGATCCTGCCCGGCGCTCTCGTTAGCGGGACACTCAAGGCGACGATGGCCGTCGCCGCTGCCGGTGGCGCGATCAACGTAGGTCAAGTAGTCGATGAGTTTTACCGCGAAGTCGACGCGATCCCCGACGATGAGCTTCAGAAAAAGAGCGACCTTTATCGCGGCCTTCGATCGATGTACGACGAGTCGGATGCTCGCGCGGAATACAACACACAGGTGCTTGGTCTCAAGCCCGCGATTAATTTTGTGGTCGGAGCGGCCGCGAACGCAATTGGCCCGGCCGGTCAGATCGTTCGCGGTGTTAAGGGCGCTGGCGCCTCGGTCACGGGCGGTGCAAACATCGGACAGCGCGTGCTGGCCGGCGCCGCCGAGGGTGCGGCGGGCGGGGCGATCCAAGGCGGCGTGGCGGATTACTCGGTTCAGAGCTCGCTTGTAGAGGGCGGTGCTAAACCTGAAATCGATATGGACCGACTCGTGTCCGCCGTGCTCGAGCCCAGCGCTCTCGGCGGCGTGATGGGTGCGGCCGCCGGCGCTGCTTTTCGAGGCCCTCGCGCCCGCCCTCCGAAGGAGTTTCCCAGCGAAGAAGCTTCACTTCGTGATCTTGCTTCCCGCGGTCGGGTTGAGTCTCCCTCCCCGGATACAGTTAACTCTGGCACGCTTGCCCCCGACCAAGAAGTCGCGCTCCGTACGCGAGAGACAGTCGCGCCTGAGGACTTGGCGGGTATGGACAACCCCGATCGGCGCTCCCGCCAGACTGTGGCGGCAGAAGACCTAGCCGACGACGTCGCGTCGCGTGCCCGCGCCGAAGAGATCCCGCAAGAAGTCCAGCGCGAGCAGCCGGGTGTTACCCCAGAGGTTATCGGCGAAGCCCCCCCGGTGCAGCCCGAGCAGGCTGTGCCGTCCACTGCGCCCCCGGTCGAAGAACCCGGCCCGGTCACGACAAAGGGGCGCGTACTTACTTCGCAGACGGATGAAGCGAAGGCCAACCTCAAGGCGCAGAACAAGCAGCTCTCTGAAAACGTCGGATCGCTCAAGAAGATCGACGCTCCAAAGGGCAAGCATTGGACCAAGGCGCAGCTCGCGAAGCGCGAAGCCGATCACGAGAACGCTAAGCGGATCTTCGAAGAGCACGTTCCCGAGGAGACGGTTTTCCCGCGCAACGCCGAAGAATTCACTCTTCTTAGAGATCGACTCCAGGCGCACATCGATGCAGCCCAAGAGGCTGGCATCAAGATCCCGACTAAGGTCGGCTACGAGGGCACGTCGGGTTACGTCGTGCACTTGCGGGAGGCAAAAGATCTCGCCAAGAAACTGAGCCAGAAGGGATTTGTTGGGCAGCGTCGCGCCGAGCAGGTGACATCGTTCCTGGCGCGTGAAAAATCAGCCCGCGGTGGTGACTTCTCGCTTATGCGCAGCGAACGCCGTGCCGAAGGCGAAGCAGCCAAGCGAGTGTTCCGCGGCGACGTCGAGCAGCGCGCCGACACTAAGCCTGTCGCCGAAGAGCGCGTTGCGAGCCTTGACGAGGATATCCCGACCGCCCCCGCCGACACGTTCAAGGAAGAAGCACAGGATCTTCAGGCTAAAGTTCCGGCGTCCTCTCGCGGGTCTGCGCGCGGTGTCGAGGATTACGTCGAAACTGGCCACAAGGTTAAGCTCAAGGAAGGGGGCACAGAAGTCGTCGAGCGCGCGAAAGCCGCGTCACCGGTCCGCAAAGTAGAGCTGACACCAGAAGAGCGGGCGAAGTACGAGACACCGGGTAAGCCCAAAGAACCCGCCAAGTCTCCCGCGAAAGAGCCCACCGAAGCTCAGAAGGAAGCCGGCAACTATCAGAAGAAGCACGTCCGCGTGCACGGTCTGGATATCTCGATCGAGACCGAGAAGGGCCAGAAGCGGACCGGCAAAGATGCATCGGGCAAGACGTGGTCTGTCGACATGCGCGACGACTACGGCTACGTGAAACGTACCGAAGGTGCCGACGGAGATCAGGTCGACGTGTTTGTCGGCCCCGACCATGAGAGCAAGCACGTCCTGGTGATCGACCAGCGTGACCTGAAGACAGGCAAGTTCGACGAGCACAAGGCTATTCTCGGTTATCGGGACAGCGTCGAAGCCCTTCAGGCATATGAGCGTGGTTTTTCTGACGGTAAGGGGCTTGATCGTGTGCTCTCTGCGAAAGAGATGTCGGTCGACGACTTCAAGGAGTGGCTGAAGTCCGGCAAGACCAAAGAGCAGATCGGCGACCTACAGCCAGATGCCATGGTCTCCTGGGTTGGCGACTCCGGCCCGAACGCGCTCTATTCGGATGTCCACGGCGACAATCAGGTCACGTTCACCGCGCTCGACCACAAAACGTCCAGTGAGGTGCTTGGTAAGCTGACTTTCGATCAGCTCCGCGGCATCCCAGGTAAGATGGCCCCCTTCATCCGCGCTCGGCTCATGAAGGCGGCGGGCGACGTCCCGATGATGCTGGTCGACGCCGAAACCATCGGACGATTGGCGCATAGCGCCGGCCTGCGTTCGGGCGAGCAGCCTTGGGGTCTATATGTCCCTGAGGGGAAGAACTCTCGTATTTATATTAGCGAAGAAGCGATCGCTAACAACGCGCTGGGACACGTCGTCCTGCACGAAGTGACCCACGCTGCGACGGTCGAACGGATCTGGGATAGCCCCCAGCATACCGCCATCATCCGACGAATGATGGATGAGGTGGATAACTATTTCCGGATGGAAACATCTGTCGATCCGGACAAAGTCTACGCCATGCGTAACGAGCGCGAGTTCGTTGCCGAGGCGTTTTCGAACCCCGATTTTCAGGAGTGGCTCTCCCGCATCCCGCTCAGCAAAGAGCTCGCAAGCCGGATTAATATGGGCGGGCGCAAGATCGTGTCGGTCTGGGATTGGTTTGTATCCTCGATCCGCTCACTTCTGGGTTTTCCTCCCGGCACCCACACCGCGCTCGAGGGGATTATCCGCGTTGGCGGTACGATCATCGACGGTGGCGAGGGGGCATGGCAACGCCACCCGCTTGACCCGCGCGATGTCGTGCCCCAGCGCCTGGTCCGCAATCAGACCGATGCGCTCGTCTCCGATGTCAATGAAGTGTTCAAGAAAGCAGTCGAGAAGTCGGGCCTGAAGACTGGCTCGCCGAAACTCTTGAAACTGCGCCCGATGGACCAGATCGCACAGACCGCAGATCGGTTTTTTGGTCCGGAGAATAACCCGATCCGCAAGATCGCAGATTTGAAGGAGATGATCCGGGTCAAGGGCGACAAGCTCTTGCGCCAGAGCGAGCCGGTGGTGAGCAAGCTCTACCAGCTCGAGCGCAAGTACAAAGGCAAAGTCTGGGACGAGTTTACCCGCCTCGTGCACGACGAGACAATGTCTAGTGTTTTTGCCGACCGGGATTTGGCGGTTGGCAACGCACATCTGGGGAAAGACACGCTCGCCGGCGCCTGGAGCAAGGCGCAGCACGCGGATCTCCACAAGCGTTGGAAGGAATTGCCCGAAGACCTTAAGCAGGCCCGCCGGGAGGCGATGGCGTTCTTCACCAACCAACAGAATGCGATGTCGCTAGGCATTATCAACAACCGCATCCTCGCGGCGCTGGGTGTCAACGACACTGCGCTGGCAAAGCGCATCCACGAGGGGACCATCACAGACGCGGACCGGGATCGTGTCGGCCACCATACGATGGACTTGATCATGGATGCCAAAGAGCTGGCCAAGATCGAGGGTCCATATTTCCCGCTGATGCGTCGCGGCGACTACGCAGTCGTGGGCGAATACAAGATCGACGCACCCGCGAAGGGCGCCAAGATCTCGGACAACGAGTTCGAATTCAAATCTCGAGATGATGCTCTGAACTGGGCCAAGAGCATGGAACTGCGCCCCACGGTGCGCAGTGTCTATGTCGACTCAGCAACCGGGAAGCTGCACTTCCCGGACGGCACGAAAGTCACATCGAAGGATATCCAAGGCGAGCAGCGCTTCCGTGTTGAGGTGCAGAACCGCCACGTTGAATTCTTCGATACCGCCGCTGAGGCGGCCGCCGCGTCGCGTGACTATGCCGGCAGCCACTACTTCACGAAGGTTAAGTACGAAGAACGCCGCTTCGAGGCGCCAACCAAGCGCGGCGATATCATGTCTTACCAGCTGACCCAGCTCATGGACTCGCTGGAGCGTGGCAAAGGCTATCAGGACATGACGACCGGCCAGCGGCACGAGCTCGCCCGCGCTATGCGCGAGGCCAGCATCCGGTGGCTGGGCAGCACCCGCATTCAGTCTCGCCGGCTGCCGCGCCGTTACGTCGAGGGCGCGTCCCGCGATCTGACGCGTAATACATGGGACTACGCCAATAGCTCGTCGGCTTATTTGGCCAAGCTGGAGTACCAGCCGCGCCTCGAGTCGGCGCTCAAGGATCTCCAGGAGCGGGTCAAGAACGACTACACGACTGACGGATCGCTCGGCCGGTCGGCACTCGCTAATGAAGTCCTGCGACGCGAGTCGATCGAAGCCGGCCAGAACACGAACAACAAGTTCGCGCCGGCTATCCAGCGCGTGCTGACGGTGTCATTCATCGATAAACTCTTCTCGCCGGCTTATAACGTCATCAACTCGATGCAGCCGGCCATGGTGACAGCCCCGGTGCTCGCCGGCCGGTTTGGCGTTGGGCGCGCCGTTACAGAGCTTGGTCGGGCTTACCAAGACGTCGCTGCGTATTCAGTAGTAAAGCAGGGCATCCGCGAGACGGCCAGAAAAGCGGCGGCGGGCTCGGGCGAGGCCAGCATCATCGACACGATCAAGGGCAATCTCCGTGACACCCGCGAGAGGGCCATGATTGACTATCTGGTCGAGCGCGGCTCGATCGACCCCGAGTCGGGCTTCGAAATCGCACAGCTTGTGAAAGCCAAAGACGGCACGCTGGGCCGCATCGACAGCGGCATCGGCTACGTCGAAGGCATCGCGCGCCAGATGCCGCGCTCGATCGAAGCGATCAACCGTACGGTGACTGCACTAGCCGCATACCGGATGGAGATGTCGAAGTCTGGCAATTTCGACAAAGCGCTGCGCTATGCACAGGACACGGTCAACTCGACGCAGGGCCTCTATTCGGCGTCGAACGCGGCACCGGTGTTCAATCATCCGCTCGGTAAGCTCACGCTTCAGTTCCGCAAATATTCAAGTATGATCCTTCACCTGCTCGGCCAGCAGATCGGGAAAGCACTTGAAAACCGAACCCCTGGGGAGCGCGCTGAAGCGTTAAAAACGCTTACGATGCTTGCTGGTACGCATATTGCTATGGCGGGCGCCCTCGGCCTTCCTACAGAGGGCTTTAAGTTCTTGTTTTCCGGACTGAAATTCGCAGGCGTGCCTGTTCCAAGCTGGGACGAGGTTGAAGATGCCGTCCGTGCTGGAGCTGCTTCGGCTTTCGGTAAGAAGGGCGGCGAGATCCTCAGCCGCGGCTTGCCACGCGCGATCGGTATCGATCTGTCTTCGCGCGTCGGCCTGGACAACCTACTGACGTTCGGTGAACCGAAATCTGACGCCAAGAACGACGTCAAGGCTTGGGTGTTCGATACTATTGGTGGTGCTCCGATCTCTCTAGTCGGCGATTGGGTGGTCGGGGCAAATGCACTGGCTTCGGGCGACTTCGCGAAGGCGGCCGAGCTCATGGTGCCAATCAAGTTTATTTCAGACACGATCAAGGCAGCTCGTCAGCTCCGCGAGGGGAAGAAAAGCTCAACCGGCCGTCAGCTGTCTGAACCGTACAACTATGCGGAAGCGGCCGCTCGGGTGCTCGGTTTCACACCTGCCCGCGAAGCGGAAGAGGGCGCTAAAGCAGCCTCATTCAAGCGCCAGAGCGATGCGCTATCTAAGGAGCGATCCAGGCTCACGACCGAGTGGGTTACTTCAAAGGGTAGCGACAAGGTTCAGGCCTGGTCGAAGATCCAGGAGTGGAACCGGACGCAGAATCCCGCTGCACGTATTACGATGAAGCAGCTCACCTCCGCTGCGAAGAAAAAACTCAAAGAGCCGGTCGGGATCAACCCGACAAAACAGACGAAATACATCAAGGATCGACTCGAAAGAGTATACTGATTCGATGACAACCGAAGAAGCACGGCGTAGGAGAAAAAACGAGGCGTCGAAGCGTTGGCGGGAGCGCAACCCTGAGGTCCATAGAGCAGCAGTTCGCAAGTGGCAGGAGAACAACAGAGGGCGCGTTCGCGATATACAAAAGCGGTACGTGAAAAACCACGCTGACCGCATAAAGGAGCAAAGGCACCAGTCAAGAGAACAAAATCCAGAACGAGTTAAGGCCCACAATCGACGCAACTATCTACGAAACGGTGGTAAGGAAAAGTCTCGCCTTAGAGCCAGGCAGCGGCGGGCATCCGACCCGAAAAAAGTTTTATTTGATTACCGAAAATGGCGATACGGGATCACTAGGGAGGAATATGAAGCGATGTTCCAGCGCCAGGGCGAGCGCTGTGCATCTTGCGGCAGTTCGGAAGCAGGCTTCCGGGGTTGGCATATCGACCACTGCCACACGACAGGGATCGTTAGGGGGATACTGTGCCGTAAATGTAACCTCGGTATAGGCTACTTCGACGATGACACCGAGAAACTTTTAGCCGCAGTGCGGTATTTGGAGAAGTTCAGTGGCAAACTACAAAAAACCCGAAGGCGTGCGCGATCCGAGTTCACATCGGACCCCGGAACAGATCCGGAAGATGGACCGGGGCTACAACAGCCGACCGGAAATGATCAGGCGGCGCGGCGAGCAGAACAAGGGCCGCAGGATGCTGGGCCTGAAAAAGGGTGACCCCCGAGACGCGGGGCACATCGAGTCTTTAGACCGAGGTGGGAAAACTGTCCGGTCGAACCTCGAACCGCAAAGCCGCAAGAAAAACCGCGGGTGGAGAGCCAACGGCAGGCAGCCCTAACGCCTGCCGGCGTAATGATCCCTGCGGGCCTCATCCGTGCTCTGATTGACTAACTCACTGAGTTCGCTAGCTGTGAACTTGGTGAGGTCAACGGATTTAGGGCGATTGGTGGCGTTCTCGAACGCGAGCCATGCCACGAACAGTCCGGCCAAGATCAGGAAGTGCCGCCCGGTCATAATTTTTGCTCCTGTGACCGAGAACATAATGCACCGTCCTTTTCACTTCAATGTAACCGAAGAGAACATAAGTAGAACCATTTTTGGTTTCGTGTGTCACTGGTGTGTCGTTTTTTCCCGGTGTCCCCTGCATGTTCCGGACAGGAGCTGCACGCAACTACAAGCACCACACAGTATTTGTTGCGGTTTTTAGCGGGCTTTGGTACGTCGGGGGTGGGACACCCCTCCCCACCGAGGGGCGCCTATCTGGAAGGATAGAGACAACATGACGACTGCAAAGCCCGGCGTGCGGCCGGCCGTTCCGCACTTTTCATCCGGCCCCTGCGCCAAGCGCCCCGGCTGGAATCTCCAAAATCTCAAAGACGCACCGCTCGGCCGCTCGCACCGCGCCAAGGTCGGCAAGGCGAAGCTCAAGCGCGCCATCGACCTCACGCGCGAGATTCTCGGCGTTCCGGCGGACTATCGCATCGGCATCGTGCCGGCCTCCGACACCGGCGCCGTCGAAATGGCGATGTGGTCGCTCTTGGGCGCGCGTCCCGTCACCATGCTCGCCTGGGAAAGTTTCGGCGAAGGCTGGGTCACCGACGTCGAGAAGCAGCTCAAGCTGAAGGACGTCACCGTTCTGAAGTCGCCCTATGGCGAATTGCCCGATCTGTCGAAGGTCGATTGCGACACCGACGTGGTGTTCACCTGGAACGGCACCACCTCCGGCGTGCGCGTGCCGAACGCCGACTGGATCGCGGCCGACCGCAAGGGGCTCACCATCTGCGATGCGACCTCGGCCGCCTTCGCGCAGAAGCTCGATTTTCCGAAGCTCGATGTCGTGACCTTCTCCTGGCAGAAGGCGATGGGCGGCGAAGCCGCGCACGGCATGCTGATCCTGTCGCCCCGCGCGGTGGAGCGACTCGATACCTACAAGCCGGCCTGGCCGCTGCCGAAGATCTTCCGCATGACCAAGGGCGGCAAGATCAACGAGGGCATCTTCATCGGCGAGACGATCAACACGCCGTCGATGCTGTGCGTCGAGGATTATATCGACGCCTTGGAATGGGCGCAGTCGATCGGCGGGCTTGCCAAATTGCAGGCGCGCGCCGACGCCAACGCCAAGGTGCTCACCGACTGGGTCGCCAGGACGCCGTGGATCGAGAATCTGTCGGCCAATCCGGCGGCGGCCTCCAACACCTCGGTGTGCCTGAAGCTCGTCGACGCCGACCTCGCGCGGCTTCCGGCCGATCAGCAGATCGCCTTCGTCAAGAAGATGGAGCAGTTGCTCGACAAGGAAGGCGCGGCCTACGAGATCGCCAACCACCGCGATGCGCCGGCATCCTTGCGCATCTGGTGCGGTTGCACGGTCGAAAAGGGCGATGTCGAGGCGCTGACGCCGTGGCTCGACTGGGCCTTCGCCGAGGCCAAGGCCTCGCTCGCCAAGGCTGCTTAACCGTTACCGTCATGCCCGCGCAGGCGGGCATCCAGTAACCGCAGGCGCTTTGTTTCTCTCCAACGTCAGTGGCTACTGGATCGTCCGCCTTCGCGAACGATGACGGCGAAAAACCAAAGATGACTGGATAAATCCAATGGCACCCAAAGTTCTCATCTCCGACGCCCTGTCTCCCGCCGCCGTGCAGATCTTCAAGGATCGCGGCATCGAGGTCGATTTCCAGCCGGCACTTGGCAAGGACAAGGACAAGCTCGCCGAAATCATCGGCAACTATGACGGCCTCGCGATTCGCTCGGCCACCAAGGTGTCGCCGAAGATTCTGGAAAAGGCGGCCAACCTGAAGGTGATCGGCCGCGCCGGCATTGGCGTCGACAACGTCGATATTCCGGCGGCGACGGCGAAGGGTGTCATCGTGATGAACACACCGTTCGGCAATTCGATCACCACCGCCGAGCACGCCGTCACGCTGATGCTGGCGCTGGCGCGCCAGATCCCGCAGGCCGACATCTCAACCCAGGCCGGCAAGTGGGAGAAGAACCGCTTCATGGGCGTCGAGATCACCGGCAAGACGCTCGGCGTTATCGGCTGCGGCAATATCGGTTCCATCGTCGCGGATCGCGCGCAGGGACTGAAGATGAAGGTGATCGCGTTCGATCCCTTCCTGTCGCCGGAGCGCGCCATCGATATCGGCGTCGAGAAGGTCGAGCTGGACGAGCTGTTCCAGCGCGCCGATTTCATCACGCTGCACACCCCGCTGACCGACAAGACCCGCAACATCGTCGACGCCAAGGCGATCGAGAAAATGAAGAAGGGTGTGCGCATCGTGAACTGCGCGCGCGGCGGCCTCGTCGACGAACAGGCGCTGCGTGCCGCACTCGATGCCGGCAAGGTGGCGGGCGCCGCGCTCGACGTGTTCTCGACCGAGCCGGCGACGGTGAACGTTCTGTTCGGCCATCCCAATGTCGTGTGCACGCCGCATCTCGGCGCGTCCACCACGGAAGCGCAGGAAAACGTCGCGCTGCAGATCGCCGAGCAGATGTCGGAATACTTGCTGCGCGGCGCGATTTCCAACGCGGTCAACTTCCCGTCGATCACGGCGGAAGAAGCGCCGAAGCTCAAGCCCTTCATCACGCTCGCGGAGAAGCTCGGCTCGTTCGCCGGCCAGCTGACCGAGACGGGACTTGAGAAAATCGAAATTGCCTACGAGGGCGAGGTGGCGCAGATGAAGACGCGCGCCCTGACCTCCGCCGCGCTCGCCGGCCTGTTGCGGCCGATGCTGCAGGACATCAACGTAGTGTCGGCGCCGGTGATCGCCAAGGAACGCGGCATCGTGGTCGACGAGACGGTGCGGGCAGGGGACTGCGACTACGAAAGCCTGATCCGTATCACAGTGACGACCGAGCGGCAGTCGCGCTCGGTGTCGGGCACGGTGTTCGCCGATGGCCGGCCGCGCATCGTCAACATCAAGGGCATCCGCATGGACGCGGAGTTCGAGCCTTCGATGGTCTACATCACCAACCTCGACAAGCCGGGCTTCATCGGCAAGTTCTCCGGCACCATGGGCGACGCCGGCATCAACATCGCGACCTTCCATGTCGGCCGCGAGAAGCCGGGCGGCGACGCCATCGCGCTGATCGCGATCGACGGCGAGATGTCGGCCGATCTGCTCGCCAAGGTGCGGGCGCTGCCGCAGGTCCAGCAGGCCAAGGCGCTGCGGTTCTGACCGCGTCTTTCATGTCGTGACAAGGCGGTCCGGGCAACCGGGCCGCTTTTGCGTTTGTTCACACCGCGTCGCGCGCGAGCCCGCTGCGCCGGTTGACATCGCCGCCGCTTTGAATGTTATGTTATAACATAACTACAAAGGAGACGGCGATGCGGTGGCGTGAGATTGGCTGGGTCGTGCTGGCGGCGCTGGCCGTGATTGCCAGTGGTGCAAACGGAGCAGGCGCGCAGATCGCGCTGCCAGAGGTGGTCATCACCGCGCCGAGCCCGATCCTGTCGGGGCGCTCCCCCGATGGCGGATCGCCTGCCACCGAGACCTTCCCGCCGCTGCAAGGCACGCTGCCGGTCGTCACCGACCAGTTCGCGACCGTCACGGTGGTGCCGAACGAGGAATTGCGCCGCAACGGTGCGGCGACCCTCGGCGACCTTCTCAACGACAAGCTGGGCATCGCGGGCTCCGGCTTCGCGCCCGGCGCCTCGAGCCGGCCGATCATTCGCGGTCTCGACGTCAATCGCGTGCGCATGCAGGAGGGCGGCATCGGCGCCAACGGCGCGTCCGACCTCGGCGAGGATCATTTCGTGCCGGTCGATCCGCTCACCGCCGAGCGGGTCGAGGTCATTCGCGGGCCGGCGACGCTGCGGTTCGGCACCCAGGCGATCGGCGGCGTCGTCGATGTCTCCAACAACCGCGTGCCGACGGAAATCCCCAAGCGCGGCATCTCGGCGGAAGTCCGGGGCGGCGCGTCGAGCGCCGACCGCGGCCTCGACGGCGCGGTG
The DNA here is from genome assembly GCF_050250095.1 of Pseudolabrys sp. Lineage (NCBI taxonomy): Bacteria > Pseudomonadati > Pseudomonadota > Alphaproteobacteria > Hyphomicrobiales > Xanthobacteraceae > Pseudolabrys > Pseudolabrys sp. The sequence goes on from NZ_JBFWPH010000004.1 coordinate 456,933, forward strand.
CTGCTCGACGCCGGCGCCGGGAATTTTGCCGTGCATGCCGACGCCTTCGGCCGCAGCGCGGGCGATTATCGCGTGCCGCATTATCCCTATCTCACCGCGCCCGACCCGGCGGAGTTCGCCAACGCGACGCAGCCCGGAAACTTCAACGGCAAACAGCCGAACTCGTCCTACCGCACCAACGGCCAGTCGCTCGGCGGCTCCTACATCTTCGACGGCGGCTTTCTGGGCGTCGCGGTGATGCAGAACAACGCGCTCTACCACATCCCGACCATCGAAGCGGAGAACGGCAACACCCGCATCGATGCGAAGCAGACCAAATTGTTGTCGAAGGGCGAGTGGCGGGCACCGACGTCGGGCGTGGATGCGGTGCGGTTCTGGCTTGGCGTCACCGACTACAGGCACAATGAGGTTGGGCTCGAAGACCCCGCCGATCCGGCGAGCGACACGATCCACCAGACCTTCACCAACAAGGAGCAGGAAGGCCGTGTCGAGGTGCAACTCTCGCCGTTCGATCTGCGCTTTGCCGCACTGACCACCGCGATCGGCGTCAGCGGCGGCCACCAGGAACTGACCGCGCCGAGCCCGGACGGTCCCGGCCTTTGGGACCCAAACCGTAACTGGCGCGCCGCCGGCTACATCTTCAACGAATTCAAGTTCAACGACGTGACCAAGGCGCAGCTTGCCGCGCGCATCGAGCATGTCGACTTGTCGGGCATGGGGCGCGATATCGATCCGGCCGGCAATATCACCACAGCATCGGCGTCGCGCAGCTTCACGCCGGTCAGCGTCAGCGCCGGCGTGATTCGAAACCTGCCGTGGGATCTCGCGGCCAGCATTACCGGACAATATGTCGAGCGCGCGCCGAAGCCGGCCGAGCTTTACTCCGGCGGCGTGCACGACGCGACCGGCACTTTCGACAAGGGCAACGTCAATCTGGGCATCGAGTCGGCGCAGTCGCTCGAACTCGGATTGCGGCGCGCGACCGGCCCGTTCCGCTTCGAACTGACGGGCTACGTCACCCGCTTCAACGGCTTCATCTATCGCCGGCTCACCGGCAATATGTGCGATGAGGACGGGGTGTGCGGCGCGGGTGCAGCCGAACTCAACGAGGCGGTTTATTCGCAGGCCGACGCGACCTTCCGCGGCATCGAGTTCCAGAGCCAGTGGGATCTGCTGGCGATCGGCGGCGGCTGGTTCGGCGTCGAGAACCAGTTCGACATGGTGCGCGCCACCTTCACCGACGGCAGCAACGTGCCGCGCATTCCGCCGATGCGGCTCGGCGGCGGCGTCTACTGGCGCGACGCCAACTGGCTGGCCAAGGTCAATCTGCTGCACGCCTGGGCACAGAACGACGTATCCGCGGCCGAAACCGCGACGCCGGGTTACAATAACCTGCGCGCGGAACTGAGCTACACTTGGAAGAAGGCGCAGCCGGCCGTCAACGAGCCGAGCGAATTGTCGCTCGGCGTCGTCGGCACCAACCTGCTGAACGACGATATCCGCAACGCGGCCTCTTATTCGAAGGATCAGGTGCTGATGCCGGGCGCGAGCCTGCGGCTGTTCGCCCGGCTGAGGTATTGAGGCCGCCTGCCGCCGCGTGCGTCTGAAAAACATTACAGATCAGTCATTTAACATGGCCGGGCAGGGGAAAAACCCTGCCCGCTCGCCTTGCCTCAGGGGGGTTCATCCTTTATCCGAAGGCGGTCTTGTCCGGAGTTGCGGGTCTGCGAACCCCACAAACGCGACAGGCTCAACGGGCAAGGATCCTGAATGGCGAATGTGGTGGTTGTCGGTTCCCAGTGGGGCGACGAGGGCAAGGGCAAGATCGTCGACTGGCTGTCGGAACAGGCGGACGTCATCGTCCGTTTTCAGGGCGGGCACAATGCCGGCCACACGCTCGTCATCGACGGCGTCACCTACAAGCTGTCCCTGCTGCCGTCCGGCGTAGTGCGCCCCGGCAAGCTGTCGGTGATCGGCAACGGCGTCGTGGTCGATCCGCATGCGCTGGTCGATGAGATCGCCCAGCTCGAAAAGCAGGGCGTCCGCGTCACGCCGGATAACCTGCGCGTCGCCGAAAACGCCATTCTGATCCTGCCGCTGCATCGCGAGCTCGATGCGATGCGCGAGGACGGCGCGGGCGGCGGCAAGATCGGGACCACCAAGCGTGGCATCGGCCCGGCCTATGAGGACAAGGTCGGCCGCCGCGCCATCCGTTTCATGGACCTCGCGGACCTGCCGTCGCTCGGCGCCAAGATCGAGCGGCTGCTCGCGCACCACAACGCGCTGCGCCGCGGCAACGGGCTCGAGGAGATCGCGCCGCGCGCGATTTACGACGATCTCGCCGCACTGGCGCCAAAGATTCTGCCTTTCATGGATTCGGTATGGTCGCTGCTCGACCATCGCCGCCGCGAGGGCAAACGCATCCTGTTCGAAGGCGCGCAAGGTGCGTTGCTCGATATCGATCACGGCACATATCCTTATGTGACGTCGTCGAACACGGTGGCGGCGCAGGCGGCGACCGGTTCCGGCCTCGGCCCCAGCGCGATCGATTACGTGCTCGGCATCTGCAAGGCCTACACGACGCGGGTGGGCGAGGGTCCGTTCCCGACCGAGCAGCTGAACGAGATCGGCCGCAAGATCGGCGAGCGCGGCCACGAGTTCGGAACCGTCACCGGCCGGGCGCGGCGCTGCGGCTGGTTCGACGCGGTGCTGGTGCGTCAGACGGTGAAGACCAGCGGCGTCGATGGGCTGGCGCTGACCAAGCTCGATATCCTCGACGGCTTCGACGAGGTCAAGGTCTGCGTCGCCTACAAGCTCGACGGGCGCGAGATCGATTATCTGCCGGCCGGCGAACAGGCGCAGTCGCGCGTGGAACCGGTTTACGAGACGATCGAAGGCTGGAAAGATCAGACCGCGAAGGCCCGGTCCTGGGCGCAGCTTCCGGCCCAGGCCATCAAATATGTGCGCCGGGTAGAGGAACTGGTCGGCTGCACGGTGGCGCTGCTGTCGACGAGCCCGGAGCGCGAAGACACGATCCTGATGAAGAATCCGTTCGAGAGTTGAGCGCAGAACCGGGTAGGTTTGAATTCGTGAGAATCGATGGCTGATTATCTTCCACTGGTCACGCGCGCCGTCGGCGGGCTCGAGCGCAACACCGCCGAGAACCGCCGCGCCCTCTATGAGCGCGCGCGTTCCGCGCTGGTCGCGCAATTGCGCGGCATGGATCCGCCACTCGACGAGGCGGACATCACGCGCGAGCGGCTGGCGCTGGAGGAAGCGATCCGCCGGGTGGAATCCGACGCCGCGCGCAAGCCCCGCGTCGACGAGGTGCCGCCGCCGCCGCCGGGTTTCGACGAGGACGATCATGCCGGGTCCACAACAGTGGAGGACGAGCGCCCCTCGCTGACCGATCAGGGCCTCAAGGGTTTCCGCGACGTGGTTGCCGAAGCCGAGGGGCTGGGCGACGCATCGGCCAAGGCCTCGCGCGCCGCGCGCGAGTTCTACGACCGCGCGCCGGATCGCGATCCGCCCGCACCGCCCGCTCCGGCGCCGGATACGCCGGCGGAAGCGCCGCCGGAAATTTTCGACGCCGGTCGCACGACCCCGGAGCCGGAAGGCGGACCGGCGGTGTCCGCCAGCGAAGGCTGGCAACCGCCGCCGCCGCGGCATGGGCGCGGCGAGGACTTTGAAGGTCCGAAACGTTCCTATCGCGGCCTGATCCGCGCGCTCGTCATTCTGGTGGTGCTCGGCGCGGTCGCCGCCGCCGGTTACTGGCAGCGCGATCAGATCATGTCGCTGGCCTCGTCGATGATGACCAAGACGCAGACGCCGGCGAAGACGCAAGCGCCAACCGAGGCCGCGAAGCCGCAGGGACAATCGAAGATCGCCGACCGCGTCGGTTCCGACAGCAGGCCGTCGCAGTCCGCGACCGCGCCGGCGGCCGCCGTCGCGCAGAAGGTCGTGCTGTACGAAGAAGATTCCAGCAATCCGCAGGGCAAGCGCTTCGTCGGCTCGGCGATCTGGAAGACCGAGACGGTGTCGCCGGGGCCAGGCCTCGCGCCGGAACTCGTCATCAAGGCCGAAGTCGATATTCCGGAACGGCACATGCGCATGGTGTGGTCGCTGCGCCGGAACACCGACAAGGCGCTGCCGGCGAGCCACACCATCGAGATCATGTTCACGCTGCCGGCCGATTTCCCCGAAGGCGCGATCAACAACGTGCCCGGCGTGCTGATGAAGCAGAACGAGCAGACCCGCGGCGTGCCGCTGGCCGGGCTTGCCGTGAAGGTCACCAACGGATTTTTCCTGGTCGGATTGTCTTCGGTCGAGGTCGACCGCCAGCGCAATATCCAGTTGCTCAAGGACCGCGACTGGTTCGACGTGCCGATCGTCTACACGAGCGGCAAGCGCGCCATCCTGGCTGTCGAAAAGGGACAGCCGGGCGAACGCGCCTTCGAAGAAGCCTTCCGCGCCTGGGGTGAATAAGCCGCCCGGTTATTGCGTCAGGCAAGCTGCCCCAAGTCTCATGCCGTTCTGCCGTTCGCGGCTAGGCAAGGCGTTTGGCCTTCTCTAAAATTTTAATCATTGAGGCGTGTGCGGACGGCGCAAGTCCCGGTCCGTCTTTTAACGTGGAGGCGATTATGCACCGCGTTGTGCCTTACGTTTTTCTGATGCTCATCGCTGCGACGGCTCTCGTGTTGCCACGCTCCGCGGCAGCGGGCGACTATTACTACAACCGCTACTATGACGGCGCGCCGGTGCGCTACGAGGGCGGCTACGTCAACGACGGCTATCGCTACGGCGACAGTTATCGTTATGACGACGGCTACCGCTACCGGCCTCGCCATCGCTACGGCTCGTCCGACTGCTGCTATCGCCGCGTCGTGCGCTACCGGAAAATCTATCGAGACTACGAGCGGCCTTACTATAATAGCGGCAGCTACTACAGCGCCGGCTATTCGACACGCTATTACGGCGACGGTTATCGCTATCGCAGTTACGATCGTCCGTATTATTCGCGGCCTTATTACGGGACACGTTACACGACGAAGCGTTATTACGATGGCTACGAGCGCCCCTATTACCGTTCCTACCGCTCGTACTCATCGCCTTATTACGGCACGGGTTACCGGACGACCTATTACGGCACCGGCTACTACGGCACGCGCTATGGCTACGGCGGCAACTCCTGGCGCTACGCCAGCCAGCCGCGCACGTTCCACACGCCGGCTTGCACCACCATCCGCTACAAGGTCTATGACGACCTCGGCGGCTGGGTCTGGGCCAAGCGAAGGACCTGCTGACGATATGATAAAAATCAAACCCCGGCTTTGATGACATCAAAGCCGGGGCAAGTTCGTTTCGGTATGCCGATGCGGCGTTACTGAAGAGCGGCAACGCCGGCTTCCGCCGGCGTTTCGATTTTTGCGATGCCCGCCTTCACGGCGTCCTGCACCTTTTCGAAGGCACGGACCTCGATCTGGCGCACGCGCTCACGCGACACGCCGAACTCTTCGGCGAGTTGCTCGAGCGTGATCGGATCGTCGGCGAGGCGGCGCGCCTCGAAGATGCGCCGCTCGCGCTCGTTGAGCACGCCGAGCGCCTGCATCAGCGCCTTGTGACGGTTGTCGCTCTCCTCGCTGTCGGCAAGGATGCGCTCCTGGCTCGGGCTCTGGTCCTCGAGCCAGTCCATCCATTCGCCAGAGTCGCCATCGTCACGGATCGGCGCGTTGAGCGAGGCATCGCCGCCGAGGCGGCGATTCATGTCGACAACGTCCTTCTCCGTCACGCCGAGACGCTTGGCGATGGTCTTGACCTGGTCGGGATGCAGGTCGCCTTCTTCCAGCGCGTTGATCTTGCTCTTGGCCTTGCGCAGGTTGAAGAACAGCTTCTTCTGGTTCGCGGTGGTGCCCATCTTCACCAGCGACCACGAGCGCAGGATGTATTCCTGGATCGCGGCGCGGATCCACCAGATCGCGTAGGTCGCGAGCCGGAAGCCCTTTTCGGGCTCGAAGCGCTTCACCGCCTGCATCAGGCCGACATTGCCTTCCGAGACGACCTCGGAGATCGGCAGGCCATAGCCGCGATAGCCCATCGCGATCTTCGCGACGAGACGCAGATGGCTAGTGACGAGCCGGTGCGCGGCGTCACGGTCGCCGTGCTCGCGCCAGCGCTTGGCCAGCATGTATTCTTCCTGCGGTTCCAGCATCGGGAACCGGCGAATTTCATCGAGATAATGGCTGAGACCGGCGTCGGTCTTGATTAGCGGCAGAGTAGCGGAACGGGCCATGGAAGCGCCCTCCTATACAAATGCCCCCGAATATCGGCGGGCTTGAGATCGCCGCCGCTCCCCGAGCCGACGGCGTTTTGTGCGACCGCGAAGCCTGATCGCACTGCAAACTTATCGAACAAGCCGGGCGAAAAAAAGACACAGCGGCGTGACTGGGCCGGGAGGATTGCCACGACGCTCGGATAAAGCGTTGTTTTTATTAGCGTTTGACTGCCGCGACCTGCGACATCTGGGCCAGGGACTGGCGCAGGCGGGCGAGGTCGGAGGGCAGCTCCGAGCGGAATTCGAGGATGTCGGCCGAGGTGGGGTGTTCGATGATCAGGAGATAGGCATGGAGGGCCTGTCTGCCAAGACCCTCCACCGCAGCCTGGGCGTCCGGCGTCAGCCGGCTGGTTTTGGTCTTGAATCCCGGTCCGTAAGTGTCGTCCCCGATGAGGGGATGGCCGATATGGGCCAAATGCACCCGGATCTGGTGGGTGCGCCCCGTCTCGAGCTGGCAGGCCAGCAGGCTCGCAACCGGCACGATCTTTCCTTTGCCGTCCGGCGCGGCAAAACGCTCCACCACCTCCCAGTGGGTCACCGCCTCGCGGCCCCCCGGCCGCACCGCCTGCTTCTCGCGGTTGTGCGGATGACGGTCGAGCGGGGCGTCGATGGTGCCGCGTGGCCGGTCCGGTGCGCCCCAGACCAAGGCAAGGTAACCGCGCCGCATCTCGCCGGTGCGGCCGTGATCGGCGAACTGCGCGGCGAGGGATTTGTGAGCGTGATCGTTCTTGGCGGCGACGAGGAGGCCGGTGGTGTCCTTGTCGAGACGGTGCACGATGCCGGGGCGTTTGACGCCGCCGATGCCGGAGAGGCTGTCGCCGCAATGGGCGATCAGCGCGTTGACCAGCGTGCCGGTCGGGTGTCCGGCGGCGGGATGCACCACGAGGCCGCGCGGCTTGTCGATGACGATGATGTCGTCGTCCTCGTGGACGATGGCGAGCGGGATGTCCTCACCCTGCGGCTCGGCGTCTTCGGGCGGCGGCACATTCACCGTGATGGCGTCGCCGGAATTGACCCGGTGGCCGGGATCGCGGATCGTGCGGCCGCCGATCGTTACTTCGCCGGCGAGGATCAGCGCCTTCAGGCGCGAGCGCGACAGCGCCGGGATCCGCGTCGCGAGCAGGCGGTCGAGCCGCGCGCCGGTGTCCTCGGCCGCGACTGTGACTTGCTCGGAAGAAGGCGCCGCATCCGTCATGAGCGTGAATGAACCTGAAACGCCGCCGCTGGATCCCGAGGCCGCGCTGGTGGTCGCGCGGGTGCGGCGGATGATGCTGATTGCCGGCGTCACCACGCTGGTCGCGGTGGCCGCCGTGTTCGGCGTCATCGGCTATCGGATTTTCAAGTCGGGGGGAAGTGCGGGCCCCGAGGCCGGACCGCCGGTGGCGGCCGAGACCCTGGTGCTGCCGAAAGGGGCCAAGGTGCTGGGCACTGCGATCTCGGACGGGCGGATCGCCGTCACCCTCGAAACGGCGGACGGCATCGAAATCCGCACCTTCAGCCTGCATACGCTGAAGCCGGCCGGCGAATTACGGCTGCGGGCAGCGCCTTAACCGCGCGGCTTCGGGGTGCTTGCCCTCCCGCCGGATCGCGGCTATCGAGACGGCCGACGCTCCCTTCGTCTAGCGGTCTAGGACGCGGCCCTCTCAAGGCTGAAACA
>NZ_JBFWPH010000005.1:0-244634 GCF_050250095.1 Pseudolabrys sp.
CCGCCGGGGTTCATGAATTCGGCCTTGCCGAGAATGGTGCAGCCCGTGAGTTCCGAGGCGCGGCGAAGCTTGATGAGGGGGGTGTTGCCGATCGCTTCGACAATCCCGTCACGAATTTGCATGCTCAAACCTAGTCTATGTGTTTGTTTTTGAGCCTAAATTAGCCGTTCCAGCACAGCAAGGCTCGGGGCAAAAGGCGTCGGGCCTCGCGCCGTCACGGCCGCGAAAGCCGTCATCATAGGCCTAAATCGGCGAGAATTTGGCCTTTTTTGGAGGGGACGGAGAGGCGGGAACGGTCGCCCGGCCTTGTTTTGCGAACATTTCCGCCTCGCGGGAACCGCCGTTTTTCAATCCGCGGCGGCGTGGAAACGAGACCGAAACCATAATCGCGCAACGCACCGCGATTACGATCCAAATTTACCGGTTTTTCGGCCCGGAACCGCAATCTGCTCCGGAAACGCGGCGATCAGCGGCCACAAGCGGCCGGACGGTACAGAGTCGATGAATCTCGACATCAATACGCTGTTCCAAGTCACGATCTATGTGGAAGCGATCCTGGGATTGCTGCTGCTGTTCGTGTGGGTCCAGAACACCGCGGTCCTCGCCGTCGCATGGTGGGGCTTCGCGCATCTGTTGCGCGCGGCCTCGGTCATGCTGTTTGGCATGTACGGCTCGGTGCCGGACCTGATCTCGATCGATCTCGCTAATGCGTTCCTGTTCACCGCCTTTGCGCTGACCTGGACCGGGGCGCGCATTTTCGACGGACGTCCCGCCGAACCGGTTTATCTCGTCACCGGCGCCGTGCTGTGGCTGCTGGTCTGTCGCCTGCCGATCCTCGAAACCGCCGTCGATGCGCGGGTGCTGATCTGCTCCGGCATCGTGACGACCTATACCTGGCTGACCGCCTATGAGTTCTGGCGTGGCCGCGACGAGCAACTGGTGTCGCGCTGGCCGGCGATCTTCATGCTGTTCGCCCACGGCGCGCTGTTCCTGCTGCGCACGCCGCTGCTCACGATGATGCCGTGGTCGCCGACCAATCAGGTGTTCGGCAGCGTGTGGCTGACGGTGCTGAGTTTCGAAGCGCTGCTGTTCACGATCTCGATTGCCTTCATCATGCTGGCGATGGCGAAGGAGCGCACCGAATTGCGTCACAAGACGGCGTCGCTGATCGATCCCTTGACCGGCATCGCCAACCGCCGCTCGTTCCTGCAGGACGCCGGCGCACTCGCCAAGCGTCATCTCGCGTATCCGAAGCCCGCTGCCGTGCTTCTGATCGACCTCGACCACTTCAAGTCGATCAACGATCGCTTCGGACATGCGATGGGCGACCGGGTTCTCGAGGTGTTTGCCGATACCGCGCGCGGTCATGTTCGCCCGGGCGATCTTCTGGGCCGGCTTGGCGGCGAGGAATTCGCCCTGGTGTTCTACGACGTCGCGGCGGAACAGGCGTTGGCCGTCGCCGAGCAACTGCGTGGTGCCTTCGAGCAGGCGACCAAGGACGTGGAGGGGCGGCCGGTCAACGGAACGCTGAGTGTCGGTTTCGTCTATAGCGAGAGTCCGGTCCTCGACGTTCCGCAACTGCTCGCGCAGGCCGACCAGGCGCTGTATTTCGCGAAGGAGCGGGGCCGTAATCGTATTGAGGTCGCCTCGCTCAATCTGGTGCGTGACCGAATGACGCTGGGCGTTCACGCCGCGGCAGCTGCTGCGGATGGCGCAGCGCCCCGTTCCGCCGCCTGACGTCCCACCCGCTCTGCGATAAATCAGATTTTCTGATGCTCCCGAAAAGCCCGTTTTATGGGCCTTTCATGCATGCGTTCGTCAGTTCTTCGTTGACCTCAGCAACGGTTGGGGGCATTGATGGGCGGTGGTTTGCCCACCAGACCGCAGCAAAAACACTACGAACACCATGGGGTTAGGGAGGACGAGATGAAGACCCTCGCTTGGATCAGTGGCGTCGCCGTTGCCGGCTTGATCGCCACGGCTGCGTCCGCGGAGAACGTGAAGATCGGCGTTGTGCTGCCGTTCAGCGGTCCCAATGCGGATCTCGGACATCAGATCGACAAGGCATTCGATCTCTATATCAAGCTGCACGCCAAGGACATCGCGCCGCACAAGGTCGAAATCGTCAAGCGCGACGAGGGCCCGCCGACCGGCGCGCAGGCCAAGACCGTCACCACCGAGCTGATCACCAACGACAAGGTGAACCTGCTTGCCGGCTTCGTGTTCTCGCCGTCGGCGATCGCGCTCGCGCCGGTGATCAACCAGGCCAAGGTGCCGATGGTGATCGCCAATGCCGGCACGGCCTGGATCACCAACCTGTCGCCGTATTACGCGCGTCTGTCGTTCAGCATGTGGCACACCGCCTGGCCGATGGGCTCGTTCGCCTACAGCAAGGTCGGCTGCAAGACCGCTGCCGTGGCCTACACCGACTTCCCGCCAGGCAAGGACTCGACCGGCGCGTTCCAGGCCGGCTTCGAGAAGGCCGGCGGCAAGGTGACGCTGTCGGTTCCGATGGGCAGCCCGGCGCAGGTGCCGGACTTCACGCCGTTCTTCCAGCGCATCAAGGATGCGAAGCCGGACTGCATGTACGTCTTCATTCCCTCCGGCGCGCACGCGACCGGCGTGATGAAGGCCTATGGCGAGCTCGGCATGCGCAAGGCCGGCATCAAGCTGATCGGCCCGATGGATCTCGTGCCGGACAACAAGTTGCAGGACATGGGTGACGCCGCGATCGGCACCATCGTGATGAGCCACTACGCGGTCGATCTCAACAACGACGCCAACAAGGCGTTTGTTGCGGCCTGGCACAAGGAGTACGGCGCCAACTCCTACCCGGACTTCATGTCCGCGCAGGGCTGGGACACCATGCACGCCATCTTCGACACGCTGAAGAAGACGAACGGCAAGGTCGACGGCGAGAAGTTCATCGCGGCGATGAAGGGCTGGACCGCCAACGGTCCGCGCGGCAAGGTCATGATCGATCCCGAGACGCGCGACATCGTGCAGGACGAGCATGCGATGGAGGTTTATCGCAAGGCCGACGGCAAGCTCGGGCTGAAGGTGGTCGACACCACGCCGCAGGTGAAGGATCAGTGCAAGGTGCTCAAAGTCGGCCGTTGCGGCTCTTGATGCACGGCTGAAAACCTACAAAAATAACAAAGAGCGCCGCCGCGCCCGTCGCGGCGGCGTTCGTCTAGCGGGGGGCTAGAGGGGGAGCTGGTGCCACAGATCGCCAACATTGTGGTCAGCATTCTGTTCGACGGATTGGCCTACGCGATGTTTCTGTTCATCGTGTCGGTCGGCCTGTCGGTCACGATGGGGCTGATGAATTTCGTCAATCTCGCGCATGGCGCTTTCGCCATGGCGGGCGGTTTCATCGTGGTGTCGCTGACGCGATCCTACGGCATGGATTTCATCAGCTCGCTCGTCTTCGCCTCGGTGTTGATCGGCCTGATCAGCGTGCGGTTCGAGCGCCGGCTGTACCGGCAACTCTACAAAGCGACCGATCTCGAGCAGGTGCTGCTGACGATCGGCCTCGCATTCATGGCAATCGCCGCTTTCACTTATTTCTACGGGCCGATTCCGAAATCGGTGCCACTGCCGGACTGGCTCGAAGGCGACATCAATCTCGGCTTCCGCTCGTTCCCGGCCTACCGCGCCTTCCTGATCGCGCTCGGCGCCGTGCTGATCGCGATCCTGTGGTACGGCTTCGAAATGACCAATATCGGCGCGAAGATCCGCGCCGCGGTCGACAACCGCCGCATGGCTGAATCGGTCGGCATCAATGTCGACCGGCTGTTCACGATGACCTTCGCGGTGGGCTCCGGGCTTGCCGCGCTCGGCGGCGGCCTCGCGATCCAGTTGTTCGGGCTGACGCCGTATTTCGCCGTGCTCTATCTCGTCCTGTTCCTGATCGTCGTCGCGGTCGGCGGGCTCGGCAGCCTCAAGGGCACGCTGCTCGCCGCGCTGGTGATCGGCATCATCGACACCGGCGGCAAATATGCGTTTCCCGTCGCGGGCAATCTCTTCATTTATGCGATCACCGCAATCGTTCTCCTGATCCGGCCGGCAGGTTTCTATGGCCGCGAGTGACACGAAAAATCCCGTTGCTCCGGCCGACGCCCGCGCGCGGGCGGCCGCCTATCTGTTTCACCGGCACAACTTCCGCTGGCCCGAGGCGTTGCCCTGGCTGATCGCGATCGGCTGCTTCTTCGTGTTTCCGGAGCGCATGACCTTCGGCAATCAAATGCTGGTCATGATCATGTTCGCGCTCTCGCTCGACCTGATCCTCGGCTACGCCGGCATCGTCACGCTCGGCCACGCGGCGTTCTTCGGCATCGGCGCCTACACCGTCGCGCTCGGCAGCCTGCAGCTCGGCTGGAGCGAACCGATCAGCGGATTGGTGGCGGCCGGCATTCTGGCGGGGCTTGTCGGCGCGGTGGTCGGCTGGTTCATCCTGCGGTATCGCGGACTGACGCTGCTGATGCTGACGATCGCTTTTGCGGCGATGCTTCAGGAATCCGGCAATCTGCGTTCCGATATCACCGGCGGCTATGACGGCCTGCCGGGCCTGATGTTCGATCCGCTGCTCGGCACTTTCCAGTACGACCTCTACGGCCACACCAACTTCATCTACGTGCTCGTCGTGCTGGCGCTGGTCTTCTTCGTCGTGCGGCGCATCGTCTATTCGCCGTTCGGGCAGGCGCTGACCGGTATCCGCGAAAACGTGCGGCGCATGCACGCGATCGGCTCGCCGGTGCACCGCCGGCTGGTCACGGCCTATGCGATCTCCGCGGCGATTGCCGGCATCGCCGGCGCGTTGTTCACGCAGACCAACGCCTATGTGACGCTGACGGTGTTCGACTTCGAGAATTCCGCCAAGGTGATGGTGATGCTGATCCTCGGCGGCACGGGGCGGCTCTACGGCGCCTTCCTCGGCGGCGCGGTCTACATGATCCTCGAGGATGAGTTCTCCAAGCTCAGTCCGACGTTCTGGCAGCTCGGCGTTGGCCTGTTGCTTGTGTGCGCCGTGCTGTTTGCACGCCGCGGCCTGATCGGCCTCGCCGACGATGTGCGCTGGCTGTTCGGCGCGGGCAAAGCGAGGGAGCGTGAAGGAGAGGGGTCGCGCCGCTTCGTCTGGCGGCCCGAGCACTGGAAGGAGCTTGGCTGGTCGGCGCTCGACGGCGCGATCCTCGGCTTCATCGCGGGCTTCGCCGTGAACGTGAAGTTCATCGAGTTCCTGAGCACTTTCGTCACCAGCATGCCGGCGCGCGCGCTGGTCTTCACGCTCGGCGGCGCGGCTATCGGGATGGCGATTAACTTGATCTACCTGTTCTCCACGAGCCGCACGGCGGTCGAGGCCAAAGCGTCATGACCGCAGCAGCCCTCGAAGTCCGCGATCTCCACCGCAATTTCGGCGCGCTGCAGGTGACGCGCGACGTTTCGCTGACGCTGGAGTGCGGCGCGCGCCGCGCGCTGATCGGGCCGAACGGCGCCGGCAAGACGACGCTTATCAACCTGATTACCGGCGGCCTCAAGCCGTCTTCCGGCTCGGTATGGCTCAACGGCGAAGACATCACCAATGTGCCGCAGGCGATGCGGGCGCGCCGCGGTCTCGCGCGGACCTTCCAGATCAACCAGCTGTTCCGCGGCCTGACCGTGCTCGAGAACATCTGCATGACGATCGGCGAGCGGGACGGAGAGTGCAGCAATCTCTGGCGTCCGGCCGGCGCGAAGCGCTCGGTGATCGACGAGGCGCTGGACCATCTGGAGTCGCTGAAGCTGGTCGACGACGCACTGAAGCCGGTGCGCGAACTGGCCTATGGCCGCCAGCGGCTGGTCGAGATCGCCATCGCGCTCGCGCAGAAACCGCGGGTGCTGCTGCTCGACGAGCCGGCGGCCGGCGTGCCGTCCTCCGAAAGCCACCTGATCCTCGACGTGGTCGCGGCGCTCGATCCCGACATCGCCATCCTGATCATCGAGCACGACATGGATGTGGTGTTCCGCTTCGCGCGCAATATCACCGTGCTGGTCGCCGGTGCGGTGTTTACCGAGGGAACGCCCGAAGAGATTCGCAACAATGCCGAGGTGCGCGCCGTCTATCTTGGCGAGGAGGGCCATCATGGCTGACGCGCCAGCGCTCGAGCTGATCGGCGTTTCCGCCGGCTATGGCGACACCGTGGTGCTCGAGGACGTCAACCTGACGCTCGCGCAGGGCGCGACGCTGTCGGTGATCGGCCGCAACGGCGTGGGAAAAAGCACGCTGCTCGCGACCGTCATGGGCCATACCAACCTGCACCGCGGCTCGATCCGCCTGCACGGCAAGGAGATCGCGGGCCTTGCGACCTACACGCGCGTGCATAACGGTCTTGGGCTCGTGCCGCAGGAACGCGAGATCTTTCCATCCCTGACGGTGCGCGAGAATCTCGAAGTCGCGGCGCAGCCGGGGCGCTGGAGCGTCTCGACGGTGTTCGAGCTGTTTCCGCGGCTGTCCGAGCGCGAAAGCAATCGCGGCAATCAGCTGTCCGGCGGCGAACAGCAAATGCTGGCGATCGGCCGCGCGCTGATCGGCAATCCTTCGGTGCTTCTGATGGACGAGCCCTCGGAAGGTCTGGCGCCGGTGATTGTCGAGGAACTGGCGCGGGCGGTGAAGCGGCTCACCGAAACCGACGTCGCACTGATCCTGGTCGAGCAGAACACGCGGCTTGCGCTCGATATATCGGCGCGTGCCGTGGTGATGGACCGTGGCCGTATTGTCTATGACGGGGCGAGCGAAACGCTGCGCAATGACAGCGCCAAGCTTGATGCGCTGATCGGCGTCGCGCGCGCCTGATCCTGATCTCAGCTTCTGCGGGCCGGTGCCCAACGCGCGCGGTTGCGTTGGCGCGCGGATCGCGCTTAGGTTTGCGCGCTCATCCACTATCATCACCATCCGAACGCGGCACGATTTGACATCATGAAACGCAGCGACAAGCGCATTCTCACCACCCATGTCGGCAGTCTGATCCGCCCCAAAGCGTTGCAGGAGCTGTTGCGCGCACGGCAATCCGGCAAGCCTTACGACAAGGCGGCCTATGAAGAGTGCCTTGCGACGTCGGTCGCGGAGGTGGTGAAACAGCAGGCCGCCGCCGGCGTCGATGTCGTCAGCGACGGCGAATTCGGCAAGGCGATCAGCTGGTCGCAATACGCGCTTGAAAGGCTCGGCGGTTTCGAACGCCGCGCTGTCAAGGAGGGCGCCAATCCGTTCAAGCGCGGCGCCGACCGTCAGCGCTTCGCCGAGTTCTACGCGGAACTGGACGCGGCCGACGGCGTCGCGACGGTCAGCGACAGCGTCTGCGTCGGGCCGATCAGCTATACCGGCCAGAAGGAGCTTCAGGCCGACATCGACCACTTCAAGGCGGCTTTGAAAGACGCGAAGGTCGAGGAGGGGTTTCTGCCGGTCGCCGCGCCGGCGAGCGTCATCCCGGATCGCAAGAACGAATATTACAAGAGCGACGAGGAATGCCAGATCGCCATCGCCGAGGCGATGCGCACCGAATACAAGATGATCGTCGATGCCGGCTTCCTCGTGCAACTCGACGACGCGCGCAACGCCGTCACCTTCGACCGCATGGTGCCGCCGGCGAGCTTCGCCGATTACCGCAAGTGGCTCGAAAAGCAGGTCGAGATCATCAATCACGCCATCGAGGGGATTCCGGCCGACCGCATCCGCTACCACGTCTGCTGGGGCAGCTGGCCGGGTCCGCACACCACCGACGTGCCGCTGAAGGACATCGTCGATCTGATCCTCAAGGTGAAGGTCGGCGCCTATGTGATCGAGGGGGCGAACCCGCGCCACGAGCACGAATGGTCGGTGTGGAAAAATGCAAAGCTTGCCCCCGGTCAGGTGCTGATCCCCGGCGTCATCAGCCACGCGACCAATGTGGTCGAGCATCCGGAACTCGTCGCCGAGCGCATCGTGCGCTTTGCAAAACTGGTCGGGCGCGAGAACATCATCGCCGGCACCGACTGCGGTTTCGCGCAGGGGCCGTTTCACCGCCGCGTCCATCCCTCGATCATGTGGGCGAAGCTGGAGGCGCTGGCCGCCGGCGCGCAGATCGCGACCAAGGAACTGTGGGGCTAGCTCCATACTCCGTTCATTCCCGCGGAAGCGGGAATCCAGAGTGACGTCGAAATGTCATTGTGTGTTTCTGGACCCCCGCTTTCGCGGGGGTGAGCGGGTTTTATAATCGAAGCTAGCCCAGCGCGCGCTTGTCCGCCTCGCGGGCCAGCGCCTCGAGCGCCTCGGCGATCTTGAGCGGGTAGGCGCTACCTGCCTCGCGGCGGCGATGGGTGTCCGGCAGCTTCGCCAGATCCTGCGCGGCGCGGGCGCGCATCGCGTCGAGCGTTTCGGCGGGCGCGATACGCTTGCCGCCGGCCGTCGCCTGCACGACGAGCGGTTCGCCGTCCTGCCGGTCGGTCTCGACCGACAATGTGTCTCCGCTCATGCGGCCGTCCGCGCCATAGCGCCGCCACACCTGCTTGCGGCCGGGCCAGGTCTGCTTGCCTTCCGACAGTTTGCGGCGCGGGGTGCCGGCATATTCCTGCAGCTTGTAGGCGCAATCGAGCACCGGAGCGTCCTGCGATGCCGTGAGGTTGGCGCCGATGCCGTAGCCGTCGATCGGCGCGCCGGCCGCGATATGCGCGGCGATAATATCCTCGTTGATGCCACCGCTGACGAGGATGACGGCCTCCTTCATGCCGCCGTCGTCGAGGATCTTGCGCACGGCTTTTGACGCCGCGACGAGGTCGCCGCTGTCGATGCGCACGCCGCGGACCTTGATGCCGTCTTTGGCGAGCTTTGGTGCAAGCTCGACCACCTTGCGCGCGCCGTTGAGCGTATCGAAGGTGTCGATCAGCAGGATCACGTTGTCGGAGCGGGCACGCGCGAACATTTCGAAAGCGGCCAGTTCGTCGACGTGCACCTGCACGAAGGAATGCGCCATCGTGCCGACGATGGGAACGCCGTAAGCCATCCCGGCGAGCACGTTGGCCGCGCCTCCGAATCCCGCGATGTAGCTCGCGCGCGAAGCGAGCATGCCGGCCTCGGCGCCATGCGCCGAACGCAGGCCGAAGTCCGAGAGGCCCTTGCCGTTCGCCGCGAGCACCATGCGCGCCGCCTTCGAGGCGATCAGCGTCTGGAAATGCATGATGTTGATGAGGCGCGACTCGACAAGCTGGGCCTGCGGCAGCGGCGCGGTGATGCGCAGCAGCGGCTCGTGCGGGAACACGACCCGGCCTTCCGGCACGCCGTGAACGTCGCCGGTGAAGCGGAACGCGGCGAGATAGTCGAGCAGATTGTCGCGGAAACGCCCGGTCGATTTCAGCCAGTCGATCTCTTCCGGCGAGAAGCGGGCGCGCTCCAGGAAGTCGAGCGCGGTGCCGAGACCGGCGGCCATCAGAAACTCGCGCCGCGCCGGCAGGCGGCGGACGAAGAACTCGAACACGGCGGTCTCGTCGTCGCCGCGGTCCAGATAGGCCTGGACCATGTTGAGTTCGTAGAGATCGGTGAGGAGGGGGCTCGTGGCCGCGTCGGTCATGTCCGGAGCCCCCCGCAACGCTTTATCCACCGGATTATGGCGCGCTCGTCCGGCGGCGCAGCAACAGGCGGATGTGGAGTTGGCTCCCTGGGCTGGGGTCGAACCAGCGACATTTCGATTAACAGTCGAACGCTCTACCGCTGAGCTACCAGGGAATGAACCACCGCGATGCAAGTGGCCTGCGACAGTGGGCCTATAACAAAGCCAAAACGCTTTGCAAAGCGTGAATAGCCGCTCCGAAAACGGGAAAAAGCGCTCCGGCTGAACGGGGCTTTTTGCCTGAGGGGGAAGATTTGCCTGAGGGGGCCTGGAGGCCACGCCCGGAATTGAACCGGGGTACGCGGATTTGCAGTCCGCTGCGTCACCACTCCGCCACGTGGCCATCAGGCGCCCGGGGCAGGCCTCGCCGGCCCGCCGCGCGCCCACAGCCTATATAGGAGCCTGTTTGGAACGACAACATGCGCACCGCGCAGCTTGCCTTTTGCCTGCTATTGACGCAAAAACCCGGCACTTCCGTCGGCGGTGCGGCGTCGCCAGCAAGCCCCCGCGGCGCGATGCAGGAGACCTGAGGATGTCGGATTTCGCGGCCGCGCGCCGGAACATGGTCGACGGCCAGCTTCGCACCAACGATGTGACGGATTTGCGGGTTCTCGGCGCCTTCCTCGCGGTGCCGCGCGAGCGCTTCGTGCCGGCGGCGTTCACCAGCGTCGCCTATCTCGACCTTGACGTTCCGGTGACCGACGGCAATTCGCCGCGGCGCATGCTGACGCCGATGCTGCTCGGCAAGCTCATCCAGACCGCTGCGATCAGCGACAGCGAGCGCGTCCTCGATGTCGGCTGCGCGACCGGCTATTCGGCGGCGGTGCTGTCGCGCATCGCGGAGCAGGTCGTCGCGCTGGAAGAAAATCCGGCGCTTGCGGCGCAGGCGCGCGAGCGGCTCGCGAACGATTCAAATGTGACGGTCGAGACCGGCGCGCTGACCAAGGGCTGGGCGCAGGCCGCGCCCTACGATGTCATCCTCGTCAACGGCGCGGTCGAGGTCGATCCGGTGGAGCTTTGCACCCAATTGTCTCCGGGGGGCAGGCTGCTGTGTGTCAAAGGCCGGGGACCGGGCGGCAAGGCGACGATCTATCAGCATTCCGGCGCTCAGGCGGCGGGACGTTCGGTTTTCGAAGCGTCGGCGGCGGTTTTGCCGGGTTTCGAACGCCCGCAGGCGTTCGTGTTCTAGGCGCTTTGGCGGCCTGTGGCGCAAAGGCCTAACCTGAAATCTTTTTGTGGGACTGCGAGTTGCAGGGGGTTTTAAGGCCCGCCCCACGGCCTTATGTTCGGTCCCCGTCGTATCGCTGGAGTGGGCGTAGTGTCCGCATTGGGTTCTGTCGCACAAGTCGGTCGGTTGTATCGGTCCGGAATGCTCCATGCGCTCGCGGTTGCGAACGTGTTGGCGTTTGCGGGGACGTCCGCCCGCGCACAGACGCTCGATCAGGCGCTGGTCGAGGCCTACAAAAACAACCCGACCCTGAACGCGCAGCGCGCCGCCGTGCGCGCGACCGACGAAGGCGTGCCGCAGGCATTGGCCGGCTATCGTCCGAAAATTTCCGCGACCGGCACGCTCGGCGAGCAGTACAGCGACACGCGCTCGAAGACGCGGACGGGCGGCACCACGGTCTATTCGACGCTGACCGGAACCTACGCGCCGGCAAGCGTCGGCGTGACCGCGACGCAGACGCTGTTCAACGGCTTCCAGACCGCAAACCGCACGCGGCAGGCCGAATCGCTGGTGCTCGTCGCGCGCGAAACGCTGCGCAACACCGAGCAGGCGACGCTGCTCAACGCGGCGACCGCCTACATGAATTTGCTGCGCGACACCGCGATCCTCAACCTCAACAAGCGCAACGTGCA
The DNA here is from genome assembly GCF_050250095.1 of Pseudolabrys sp. Lineage (NCBI taxonomy): Bacteria > Pseudomonadati > Pseudomonadota > Alphaproteobacteria > Hyphomicrobiales > Xanthobacteraceae > Pseudolabrys > Pseudolabrys sp. Next base: position 11,478 of record NZ_JBFWPH010000005.1, read on the forward strand.
GGTGCTGGAAGAGGGACTGCGCACCACCAACGACCGTTTCAATGTCGGCGAGGTGACGCGCACCGACGTCGCGCAGTCGGAGTCGCGGCTCGCGCAAGGGCGCTCGCAGGTGCTGACGTCGGAAGCCAACGTCAAGACGTCGGCTGCGACCTACCGGCAGGTCATCGGCAGCGAGCCGGGCAAGCTCGCAGCCGCGATGCCGGTCGATCGCTTTTCGCCGACCAATCTGCCGGGCGCGATCGGCGCGAGCCTCGCCCAGCATCCGGCGGTCACCAGCGCCCAGCACAACGTCGACGCCGCGCTGCTGGCGGTGAAGATCGCGGAAGGCGCGCTGTATCCGAACCTGTCGGTCACCGCCTCGGCGCAGAAAAACTGGATGACCTCGCCGGGCACGCTGGAGAATTTCAGCGGCTCGGTGACCGGAACCATGTCGGTGCCGCTCTATCAGGGCGGCTCGGAATATTCGCTGATCCGCCAATACAAGGAGACGCTGGGCCAGCGCCGGATCGATCTCGATACCGCGCGCGACCAGACCCGCCAGACTGTGGTACAGTCCTGGGGCCAGCTCGAAGCCGCCAAGGGCAACATCGAGGCGACGCAGTCGCAGGTCACCGCCTCGGAGATCGCGCTGAACGGTGTGCGCGAAGAGGCGCGCGTCGGCCAGCGCACCACGCTCGATGTTCTCAATGCACAGCAGGAACTGCTGAACGCGCGCGTGTCGCTGGTGACGGCGCAGCGCGATCGCGTGGTCGCGTCCTATACGCTGTTGTCGGCGGTCGGCCGGCTGTCGCCACAGGTGCTGGGCCTGCGGGTTCCCACCTACGACGCGCGCGTCCACTACCATCAGGTCCGGGACAGCTGGTTTGGGGTCCGTACGCCGGACGGGCGTTGACCCGAATCGGCGGCGGGCGGCTTCCCTGTCCACAGGAGGGCCGCCACCCATGTCATACTCCCTGCCAAGTACCCCCCGGCATGGCGTATAAACAAGCGATGCTGCGATTCGTGCGGAGTCGCGTCGTCGATTGAGGGCGCGCCGAGTGGGTGCGGGGATGCGGACATGAGCCAAGCGGCGAAAGCGCAAGAGCCGTCGATGGAGGAGATTCTCGCCTCCATCAGGCGGATCATTGCGGACGACGACGCCAACAAGACCGCGAAGCCGCCCGAGCCAGCGCCGCCGCGTCCTGCGCCGGCCGCTGCCGTTGCACCGAAGCCTGCCGAGCCGCGCGCCGCGCCGCCACCGCCGCGTCCCGTCGCGCCGCCAGCGCCACCGCCGGCGATGATGGATCAGGACGCCGTCGACAGGGTGATGTCCGATCCCGCGCCCGCCGACTTCAAGGCGCAGGACGAGGAGGTTCTCGATCTGACGTCGGCGATGGAGACACCGTCGTTCCGCACCATCGACGGCGGCTCCGACGTCGTGTTCTCAGATCAGCCGCCGGAGCCGGCGACCGAGCCGCCACGCGCGATGGCGGAACCGCGCCGCGCGCCGTCCCCGCCACGGCCGTCATCGAGCTTCGAGGCGAGCATCATGTCGCAGACGACTGCGACCGCAGTCGACTCGGCGTTCAACTCGCTCGCCAATACCGTGCTGGGTCAAAACGCCCGTACGCTCGAAGACCTCGTGAAGGAAATGCTTCGGCCGATGCTGAAGTCCTGGCTCGACGACAATCTGCCGGGCCTTGTCGAGCGCATCGTGCGCGCCGAGATCGAGCGCGTTTCGCGCGGGCGTAACTAAAGCCGTCAGTTTTCGATCCCGCGCTTACGCCATGCCGCGGCGTTTGAGGCGACGCGCGATCCACACCGCCAGCATCGGCCACAATATCGCGACCAGCACGAACACCGGCACTGCGCCGGCGCGGTCGATGATCGGCGCGGCGAGTGCGACGCCGGTGCTCTGACCGAGGAACAGCGCCGACGAAAATCCCGCCACCGCGGTGCCGCGCGCCTGCGGCAACATCTGCGTCGCGTTGGTCTGCAAGGTGTTGTGCAGCATGTAGTAGCCGAAGCCGAGCGCGGTGATCGCAAAGGGCGCGATCTGCCAGACCGGCTGGCCGGCGAGCGCGAGGTAGCCGAGCATCACCACGATGCCGCCGCCGACGACGAGGCCGCGCTGGCCGAGCCGCGCCACCAGCAACTTGACGGAGCCGGCATAAAGCACGGCGCCGACGCCGAACCCGGCGACGACCAGGCCGACGAGCGAGAAACTGAGATCGAAACGGGCATGCAGATCGGCGGTGATATAGGTCAGCCCGCCGAAGAAGATCGCGCCTTCGAAGAAGATCGCGAGGATGATGAAGCGCGACCACGGATCGGCGGCGAGCATCCTGTATTCGGCGACCATGCCGGGGCCGCGGCCGCCGTCGCGATGGGCCCGCGCCGTCCAGGGATTGCGCAGCAGGATTTGCGTCATCAGCGCGATGCTGGCGATAACGAACACCAGCGACAGCGCGAGAAAGGCGGCGCGCCAGCCGAAATGGTCGCCGATGACGCCGCCGGCGACCTGACCCGTGATCGTTCCGGTCATCATTCCGGTCAGGAAGCGCGCCAGCACGGTCTGCCGGCGTTCATAGGGAACGGTGTCGCCGACATAGGCCATGCCGAGCGGAATGATGGTGGCGGCCGCCGGGGCGCAGATGAAGCGGGCGAACGTCAGTTGCGTCAGCGTTTGCGCATAGACGCAGAGGAGAACGAGGACGCAGGAGAGCGCGCAGGTCGCGGCGACCGCCTGGGCCTTGCCGAGCCGGTCGCCGAGCACGCCGGCAAACGCCTGCGTCAGCCCGTAGGGCACCGCATAGGCGGTGACGATGGCTGCCGCCTGGCCGGCGCTGACGCCGAAGTCGGTCGCGATCTGCGGCAGCAGCGGGTCGGAAATGCGCTGGGAAAAGCCGCTGCAAAAGGCCGCCACCGCCATCATCGCGATGACCGCGGTCAGCTGACGCTCGGTGCCGGGTGGGGTGGTCGCCAACGTTGACTCTTATGAGGGTGCCGGGCTTTCTAGCGCGCGAAATCACAGAAGCCAAAGCGGAATGATCGAAAAAACCTACCAGCCGTCCGACGTCGAAGGCCGAATCTATCAGGCATGGGAGCGGGCAGGCGCCTTCCGCGCCGGCCGGCCTGAGCGCGCGAAAGCCGAAACCTATTCTATCGTCATTCCGCCGCCCAACGTCACGGGCTCCCTGCATATGGGCCATGCGCTCAACAACACCTTGCAGGACGTGCTGTGCCGGTTCGAGCGCATGCGCGGCAAGGACGTGCTGTGGCAGCCGGGCACGGATCACGCCGGCATCGCGACGCAGATGGTGGTCGAGCGCCAGCTCATGGAACGGCAGGAGCCGGGCCGCCGCGAGATGGGCCGCGAGAAGTTCCTCGAGCGGGTCTGGGCGTGGAAGGCGGAGTCCGGCGGCACCATCGTCAACCAGCTGAAGCGCCTCGGCGCGTCCTGCGACTGGTCGCGCGAACGCTTCACGATGGACGAGGGCCTGTCGAAGGCGGTGCTGAAGGTCTTCGTCGATCTCTACCGCGCCGGCCTGATCTACAAGGACAAGCGGCTGGTCAACTGGGACCCGAAGCTGCTGACCGCGATTTCCGATCTCGAGGTGGTGCAGGTCGAGGTGAAGGGGCATCTCTGGCACCTGCGCTATCCGATCGAAGGCAAGATTTTCAATGCCGACGATCCCTCGAGCTTCATCGTCGTCGCGACGACGCGGCCGGAGACCATGCTCGGCGACACCGCAGTGGCGGTTCACCCGGACGACGAGCGTTACAAGGCGCTGGTCGGCAAGAACGTGATCCTGCCGCTGGTCGGACGGAAGATTCCGATTGTTGCCGACGACTACTCCGACCCGGAGAAAGGCTCCGGCGCGGTGAAGATCACGCCGGCGCACGACTTCAACGACTTCGAAGTCGGCAAGCGGCACAACCTGCCGCAGATCAATGTGCTGACGACGGATGGCAAGATTACGTTTTCGGACGAGGCGTTCGCCGCGCAGGACGGCGCGGATTTCGCGCAGACGAAGACGCTCGAAGGCGCCGACCGTTTCGCGGCGCGTAAAGCGATCGTTGCCCGGCTCGAGGAGATGGGCCTTGTCGAGAAGATCGAGCCGCATGGACACGCGGTGCCGCATGGTGACCGCTCGAACGTCGTGATCGAGCCGTTCCTGACCGACCAGTGGTATGTCAACGCCCACGAGCTTGCGAAGCCGGCGATCGCGGCGGTGCGCGAGGGCAAGACCCGGTTCGTACCGAAGAACTGGGAGAAGACCTATTTCGAGTGGATGGAAAACATCCAGCCGTGGTGCATCTCGCGTCAGCTCTGGTGGGGTCATCAGATCCCCGCGTGGTACGGACCCGATGGCAAGCACTTCGTCGCGGCGAGCGAGGCCGAAGCGCAGGCCGAAGCCGACAAGCACTATGGCAAAGCGACGGCGCTGAAACGCGACGAGGACGTGCTCGACACCTGGTTCTCCTCGGCGCTGTGGCCGTTCTCGACGCTCGGCTGGCCGGACAAGACGCCGGAGCTTGCGCGCTTCTATCCGACGTCCACGCTCGTCACCGGCTTCGACATCATCTTCTTCTGGGTCGCCCGCATGATGATGATGGGGTTGCACTTCATAAAAGAAGTGCCGTTCGGCGACGTCTACATCCACCGCCTCGTGCGGGACGCCTCCGGCGCCAAGATGTCCAAGTCGAAAGGCAACGTGGTCGATCCGCTCGGCATCATCGATCAGTACGGCGCGGACGCGCTGCGTTTCACGCTGGCGCGCGGTGCGGCGCAGGGCCACGACATCAAACTCAGCCCGCAGCATGTCGAGGTGAACCGCAACTTTGCCACCAAGCTGTGGAACGCGGCGCGGTTCGTGGAATTCAACGGCGCTGCCCGTGTCGCCGGCTTCGATCCGCGCGCGGTGAAGGAGACGCTCAACCGCTGGATCGCGCACGAGACCGCCAAGGCGGTGCGCGAGGTCGGCGACGCCATCGCGGACTATCGCTTCAACGATGCGGCAGCGGCGGCCTATCGGTTCGTCTGGAACGTCTATTGCGACTGGTATGTCGAGCTGTCGAAGCCGCTGCTGACCGGTCCGGACGGCGCGGCGAAGGATGAGACGCGCGCGACCGCCGCCTGGGCGCTCGACGAGATCCTGAAGCTTCTGCATCCGTTCATGCCCTTCGTCACCGAGGAGCTGTGGCGCGTGACGGCGGAGCAGGGTCCGGCGCGCGACAGCCTGCTGGTGCTGGCCGAGTGGCCGAAGCTCGACGGCATCAGCGACAACGCGGCGGAAGCCGAGATCGGCTGGGTGATCGATCTCGTCACCGCGATCCGCTCGGTGCGCTCGGAAATGAACATCACCGCGCAGATTCCGCTGGTGCTGGCTGGCGCTTCGGCCGACACGACGGCGCGAGCCGAGCGCTGGGCCGAGTTCATCAAGCGGCTCGCGCGGGTGTCGGACATTTCGTCGGCTGCTGCGGCGCCGGCGGGGTCCGTGCAACTCGTAGTGCGCGGCGAGGTGGCGGCGCTGCCGCTCAAGGGCGTGATCGATCTTGCCGCCGAGCGGGCGCGGCTCGACAAGGAAATGGGCAAGGCCGAGGCCGACATCAAGCGGTCGGAATCCAAACTCGCCAACGAGAAGTTCGTCGCCAACGCGGCCGAGGATGTCGTCGAGGAAGAGCGAGAGAAGCTCGAGGAGGCGTGCGGCCGCAAGGCCAAGATCGCCGAAGCTCAGGAACGTCTGAAAGGCGCGGTGTGAGCGGCAATGGACGCGGACATCAACAACCGTCCGGGCGGGCCGAACCTCGTCGTCACCTGCAAAACTGCGAACACTATCCAGTTCTTCGACGCCGCGACACTGGCGTTGACGGCCACGCTGGCGATGCCGGGCTCGACGCATGAGCTGATCCAGGGCACGGACGGCAACACCGTCTACGGTTCGATCTACGGTGGCGGAATCTTTGGAAAGAACAAAGACCCGGACCGCCGCATCGCGGTGCTCGATCTGGCCAGCCAGGCGCTTGTGCGCACCATCGACGCCGGCGGCACCTACGCGCCGCATTCGGTGATGATGGACAGGGACGGCGTGCTGTGGGTGAGTGCGGAACTGGGCGGCGCGGTGCTCGCCATCGAACCGGACGCGGGCAACGTCACGCGCATCGACATTCGCGGCGCGGCGCACTGGATCGCGGTGAGCCACAGCGCCGATAAAGTCTTCGCCTCGTTCAAGACCAGCAACACGGTGGTCGCGATCGACCGTGCGAGCCGTTCTGTTGCCGGCACGCTCGCCATCCCGCACGGCGCGGAGGGCATCGCGGTGACGCCGGACGGCGAGACGCTGTTCGTCTGCGCGCATCGCAGGGGCGTGGTCCACGAATTCGATGCGCGGACGCACGCGCTGCGCGCGACCCACGACATCGCCGGCGCGCCGGGTGAGGCGAACCAGTTGCGTCGCGTTCGCGTCTCGCCGGACGGCCGCCATGTCTGCGTGTCGTCGCATGTCGACAGCTTCGCCGCGGTCTATGAGGCGGCGACGATGAAGCAGGTCGCGGGCTTTGCGACGCCCAAGGCCCCGATGGGCTTCGGCTTCGCGGCCGACGGCAGACACGGCTTTCTGTGCTGCCACGACGCGGCCCAACTCGTGGAGTTCGATCTGGCGAGCGGACGCATCACGCGACAGGCCGCGACCGACGCCGGCTGCGAGTTCGTGATCGCTTACTGACGGAGCGGACGATGAAGGTGTTTCTGGCGGGCGCGGCAGGGGCCATCGGGCGACGGCTGACGCCGCTGCTCTTGCGGTCGGGCCACCACGTCACCGGCACGACCCGCTCGAAAGACCGCGCGAAGGATCTCAACACGATGGGCGCGGTGCCGGTCGTGGTCGATGCCTTCGATGCGGCGGCGCTGTGCCGGGCCGTTACCGAAGCAAAGCCGGATGTCGTCATCCATCAGCTCACCGACCTGCCGGCCGCGCCCGGCACGCCGGGCTATGCCGACGGACAGGAGCGCAACCGCCGCATCCGTATCGAGGGTACGCGCAATCTCGTGGATGCCGCGCAGGCCGCCGGCGTGCGACGCGTGATCGCGCAGAGCATCGGTTTCGTCTATGCACCTGCGCCGGGCGCGCGGTCGGAGGCCGATCCGCTGGTGACGACCGACGATCCGGTGCGCGCGCGGACGCTTGAGGGCGTGCGCGCGCTCGAAAGCGCGGTGCTGGAGACGCCGGGCATCGAGGGCGTCGTGCTGCGTTTCGGATTTTTCTACGGACCGGGCACCTGGAACGAGCAGCGCCCGAACGGCGCCGCGATCCATGTCGATGCCGCCGCGCACGCAACGCTGCTCGCGATGACAGGAGGCAAGCCCGGCCTCTACAATATCGCGGAAGACGATCCGGGCCTGTCGAGCGCGAAGGCGAAGGCCGACTTTGGCTTCGATCCGGCTTTCCGTCTTTAAGACGCGGCCGGACCGCGCCGCGCGGCCGTCCTTGACAAGAAATTGGCGCTCTGCGGTAGTCTTCGAAACTTTGGGGGCGAACGCATGCGAGGGCAGGTCACGGCGCTTGCGCCGGATGGCAGCTACGGCCAGATCCAGGCCGAGGATCAGCAATATTACAGCTACTGGACGAGCGAGGTCCGCAACGGGCCGGTGAGCGTCGGGCAGGCGGTCGAATTCCGTCTGCACGAAGGCCAGCCCATCGAGATCTTCGTCGCCGGGGCGCCGCGTCCGCCGAGCGCGCCGCCGCCGGTGCGCGCGGCGACTGGCTATGCAGCCGCGCAGACGCCAGCCTATGCCGGCGCGTCCGGCGGCCCGGTCAATTATGCGCTCTCGGGCAGCGGCTTCCCGCCGTTCGATTACTGGAAGACCTTGTTCCTGTCGCCGAACGGACGGATTTCACGCCGGCAGTTCTGGCTGCATGGCGTGCTCGCGATCATTGTCGTTTCGATCGTGCTCGGATGGATTCCCATCATCAACGTGCTGATGATGTTCGCGACGTTCTGGGCGTCGATCTGCATCAGCTTCAAGCGCTTTCATGACGTCGGCTATCCCGGCTGGTGGAGCCTCATCCTGTCGGTTCTGATGTTCGCTGCGCCGCTGCTGATGGTCGGCTCCTACATCGCCGATAGCGGAGCGCTGTGGTCGCTCGGCACGATGCTTTACGCCGCCGGCGTCATCGTCTTCATCGTGCAATTGATCTTCGTCTATCTGCGCAAGGGCAATGAGGGGACCAACCGCTACGGTCCCGATCCGCTGACCACGCCGCAGCGCTGAGGTCCGCCGTCAGCGGAACGGCTTGCTGAGAAACGCCGAGCCCTTCAGGCCGAACCGCCACGGCTTCTCGACCGCCTTGGTGATGCCGATGCGCGTGCCGCGCACGACGGCGACGTCGTCCTCGCGCGCCGCCAGCGCGAAGGGCGCAGCGTCGATCGCCATGCCGTTATGGGCGATGCTGATGCCGAGCGCCTGGCAGAGTTTCCCCGGTCCCGAGCAGAGTGCGCGCTCCTCCGCGACGCCGCGGCGGCGGCGCATCAGCGCCAGCCCCGCGGTCGGCTCGATCGCCCGCAGCAGCACGGCGCTGGCGGAGCCTTCCGCCTCGCAGACGAAGTTCATGCACCAGTGCATTCCGTAGGAGCGGTAGACGTAGACGACGCCCGGCGGGCCGAACATCACGGCGTTGCGGGGGGTCGGGCCGATATAGCTGTGCGCGGCCGGGTCGGTATGATGGTACGCCTCGACCTCGACGATTCGACCGCCGCAGGAGCCGACCGTGAGTGTCGCCCCGATCAGGTCGGGGGCGACCTCCAGAACGGGGCGGTCGAAGAAGCGGCGGCTCAGGGACTTGGGCTTGGGCGCAGGCTTGGAGCGGGGCATTGCGGATTATCGGGGTGTGGCGCGGCGGTGCCGGTTTGTGACTTCTGTGCAACACATTTCGAACATTTAAGCCATAACCATTCTGAATTACCCCGATGCCGCGATTTGGCCATACCCTGCGCCGACATCGAAGGCCGTCACAAGCCGTTGTGACCCTTCTGGTTTCGCCCGAATGCCGGTTGGGCGGAAAAGGGAACCGGCGCTTGTTGTGACCTGGGGCGGGGGCCCTGACGACTGAAATGGACGCCAAGACCAACCTCAAAGCCAAGCTGCCCAGCCGCCATGTGACCGAAGGTCCGGCGCGGGCACCCCATCGCTCCTACTACTACGCCATGGGGCTGACCAAGGAACAGATTCATCAGCCGTTCGTCGGCGTGGCGTCCTGCTGGAACGAGGCCGCCCCCTGCAACATTTCGCTGATGCGACAGGCCCAGGCGGTCAAAAAGGGCGTCGCGGCCGCCGGCGGCACGCCGCGCGAGTTCTGCACGATCACCGTGACCGACGGCATCGCCATGGGCCACGGCGGCATGAAGGCCTCGCTGCCGTCGCGCGAGGCGATTGCCGATTCCGTCGAGCTGACGATGCGCGGCCACGCCTATGACGCGCTGGTCGGTCTCGCCGGCTGCGACAAGTCTTTGCCCGGCATGATGATGGCGATGTGCCGTCTCAACGTTCCGGCGATCTTCATTTACGGCGGTTCGATCCTGCCCGGCAACTTCCGCGGCCAGGTCGTCACCGTGCAGGACATGTTCGAGGCGGTCGGCCGCCATTCGGTCGGCACGCTGTCGGACGAGGACCTCGACGAGATGGAGCAGGTCGCCTGTCCGTCGGCCGGCGCCTGCGGCGCGCAGTTCACCGCCAACACCATGGCGACCGTCTCGGAGGCGATCGGTCTCGCGCTGCCGTATTCGGCCGGCGCGCCGGCCCCCTACGAGATCCGCGACCGGTTCTGCATGACCGCCGGCGAGCAGGTGATGGACCTGATCAAGACCGGCCTGCGGCCGCGCGACATCGTCACCCGCAAGGCGCTCGAGAACGCCGCGGCGGTGGTGTCGGCCTCTGGCGGCTCGACCAACGCCGCGCTGCATCTGCCGGCGATCGCGCACGAGTGCGGCATCGACTTCAGCCTGTTCGACGTCGCCGAAGTCTTCAAAAAGACACCATATATCGCGGATTTGAAACCGGGCGGCCGTTATGTTGCCAAGGACATGTTCGAGGTAGGCGGCATCCCGCTGCTGATGAAAACACTTCTCGACCACGGCTATCTGCACGGTGACTGCATGACGGTCACCGGGCGAACCATTGCCGAGAACCTGAAGTCGGTGAAGTGGAACGACAAGCAGGACGTGGTGCATCCGGCCAACAAGCCGATCACCGCGAATGGCGGCGTGGTCGGCCTGAAAGGCAACCTCGCGCCGGAGGGCGCGATCGTGAAGGTCGCCGGCATGGCGGAGTTGAAGTTCAAGGGGCCGGCGCGCTGCTTCGACGGCGAGGAAGCCTGCTTCGATGCGGTGAAGAACCGCAAGTACAAGGAAGGCGATGTGCTGGTGATCCGCTACGAAGGCCCGAAAGGCGGTCCCGGCATGCGCGAAATGCTCGCCACCACGGCGGCGCTGTACGGTCAGGGCATGGGCGGCAAGGTCGCACTGATCACCGACGGGCGCTTCTCCGGCGCGACGCGCGGCTTCTGCATCGGCCATGTCGGCCCGGAAGCGGCGGTCGGCGGTCCGATCGCGCAGGTGCGTGACGGCGACATAATCGAGATCGATGCCGTCAACGGCACAATCAGCGTGGCGCTCAGCGATGCCGAACTCGCCGAGCGCAAGAAAAGCTGGAAGCCGCGCGAGACGGAGGCCGGCTCCGGTTATCTCTGGAAATACGCCCAGCAGGTCGGGCCTGCCGTCGCCGGCGCGGTGACGCATCCCGGTGCGAAGGCCGAGAAGATTTCATACGCGGATAGTTGATGATGCGGATTGCTCCTGTTGTCTGTGGCGTAGCGTTGATCGCGGCCGGCATGCTGGCCGGGCCGGCGCTCGCCTTTGACGGCACCAAATCCGACGATCCTTTGACCCCGGTCGAGGCGTTCCGCTACGGCGCGCGCGCGCTCAAGACCGGGGAAAAGGAAAAGGCTGTCACCTCGCTCGAATATGCCGCTGAAAAGGGGCATGCGCTGGCGCAGTGGAAGCTCGGCCGCATGTATGCCGAAGGCGACGGCGTGCCGCATGACGACCTGAGGGCGTTCGAATATTTCCGCCGCGTCGCCTCGAGCCATGCCGACGACAGCCCGGGCACGCCGCAGGCGCGGTTTGTCGCCAACGCCTTCGTTGCGCTCGGTCACTACTATCTCGACGGCATTCCGAAAACGGCGGTGAAGCGCGATCCGCAGCGCGCGCGGGAGATGTTCTCCTATGCGGCGTCCTACTTCGGCGACCCCGACGCGCAGTATTTCCTCGGCCAGCTTTACCTCGACGGCGTCGGCACGCCCGCCGATCCGCGGCAGGCTGCGCGCTGGCTGCGGCTGTCGGCCTACAAGGGGCAGCATCAGGCGCAGGCGCGGCTCGGCGCGATGTTGTTCTCCGGCGATCAGGTGCCGCGGCAGGCCGCGCGCGGTCTGATGTGGCTGACGCTCGCCAAGGATGCCGCGACCGCGGAGCAGGGCTGGATCACCAAGCTCTATGACAGCGCCTTCGGGCAGGCGACCGAGGACGAGCGGGCGCTGGCGCTGGTCTATCTCCAGCGCTGGATGGAAAAGCGCCGCGACTGATCGCGCACCGCTAGCTCAGCCGGCTGAATTTTGTTTTGTCGCGTTTTCTTGACGCGAACCGGCATCCACTTCGCTTGAAAACGCTCTAAAGATCGAGATCGATATAGACCGGCACGTGGTCCGAGGGCTTTTCCCAGCTGCGGACATGGCGGTCGATCCCTGCGTCGGTGAGGCGATCGGCGGCCTGCGGCGACAGCAGCATGTGGTCGATGCGGATGCCGTTGTCCTTCTGCCAGGCGCCGGCCTGATAATCCCAGAACGTATAGAGGCCGGGGGCATCGTTGACCGCCCGGATGGCGTCGGTGAAGCCAAGGCCGGCGAGTTCGCGGTATTTGGCCCGCGTCTGCGGCAGGAACAGCGCATCGTTGACCCAGGCGGCCGGATTGTGGACGTCCTCGGGGGTCGGAATGACGTTGTAGTCGCCGGCCAGAACCATCGGCTCCTCGAGGGCAAGTCGTTCACGTGAAAACTGAATAAGCCTATCCATCCATTTGAGTTTATATGGATATTTCTCTGAATCGACTGGATTGCCATTGGGCAGGTAAAGACTGACGACCCGCACCGAGCCGATCTTGGTCGAGATCACCGCCTCAATGAAGCGGGCCTGGACGTCGGCATCGCCGCCTGCGAGGCCGTGCAGCACTTCGTCGATGGGATGTTTCGACAGCAGGGCAACGCCGTTGAAGCCCTTTTGGCCGTGGACGGTGACGTTGTACCCGAGCGCCTCGATCTCAAGCCGCGGAAAGGCGTCGGTCACGCACTTGATCTCCTGGAGGCAGACCACATCCGGCTGCCGCTCCGCCAGCCACGAGGTCAGGTGAGTAAGGCGTTGCTTGATGGAATTGACGTTCCAGGTCGCGATCCGCATGGGCCGGCTCCGTAACCGCTGGGTAAACTCGTGGGTTACACGGTTTACCAGCCGCTGCTTCCGGATGCATTTTTGCCTGTTGGTATGCTAGAAGTTCACATCGCGGCCCAAATTTAGGCTTAGGGTTCAAGCGGTTCGTGGGATGAGGGAACTGTCGGGCGGTAACCAGACCGACCCCGGCCGAGCAATTCGTCGATGACCAGACGCAAATGGCTCTATGGAGCGGCGGCGCTCGCGGTGATCGTGGGCGCATTTTTCGTGCGCGATCTGTGGTTCGACCGCAGTCGGGCGGTGTCGGGCGGGCCGGCGCCGCGCGCCGTTCCGGTGGAAGTCGCCAAGGCGGCGCGTAAACAGGTGCCTTATCGCATCGAGGCGCTCGGCACCGTGACGCCGATGGCGAGCGTCGCGCTGAAGGCGCGGCTCGAAACCACCATCGTCGGGGTTCATTTCCAGGACGGCGCTAGGGTCGCGCAGGGCGATCCGCTGTTTACGCTCGATTGCCGGCAGATCGAGGCCGACATCAAGCGCGTTCAGGCGATCATCGACGGCGCGGAGGCTTCGCTCACGCAGGCGCAGCGCGACGTGTCGCGCTATTCCGAGCTTGCCGCGCGCAACGCGACGCCGGTGGTGACGCTCAACAACGCCCAGACCGCGGTCAACGTCTCCCGCGCGACCGCGGAATCCAACCGCGCCCAGCTTGAAAATCTCAACGTCCAGCGCGGCTTCTGCAACATCCGCGCGCCGATCGCCGGGCGCATCAGCATGGCGAATGTGAAGGTCGGCAATTTCGTGCGCCAGGCCGACACGGCGCCGATGGCGACCATCATCCAGACCACGCCGGTCTACGTCACCTTCACGGTCTCCCAGAAGGAGTTGCCGGACATCCGCAAGGCGCTGGCCGCCGAGACCGCGACCGTCGAGGCGAGAATTCCCGGCGAAAACCAGCATGTCGACGGTCAGGTCAGCATGATCGAGAACACCGTCGACGCCACAACCGGCATGGCCACCATCCGCGCCACGATGCGCAACCAGAACGAGGCGCTGTGGCCCGGCACGCTGGTCACCACCGAGCTGACGCTGCGCAACGAGGAGGCGGTCGTGGTGCCGACCGACGCGGTGCAGGTCAGCCAGGCCGGCAGCATCGTCTTCGTGGTCGAAAACGGCGTTGCGAAAGTGCGCAAGGTTGAAACGGGGCGGCAGGTGGACTCCGACACGGTCATCGAGTCCGGCCTGAAGGACGGCGAAACCGTCGTGACCGAAGGGCATTTGCGGCTTTCCAACGGTGCGCGGGTGAGCATCCGCCAGCCCAAGGCCGCCGCGGGAAGCTGACCCGATGAATCTTTCCGAGCTGTGTATCCGTCGTCCGGTCCTGACCACACTGATGACGGCGTCATTGATCGTGTTCGGCGCCTTCGCCTACCGGTTGCTGCCGGTGGCCGCGCTGCCGGCGGTCGACTTTCCGACCATCCAGATCAGCGCCACGCTGCCCGGCGCCTCGCCGGAAACGATGGCGGCGTCGGTTGCATCGCCGATCGAGCGGCAGCTCTCGACCATCGCCGGCATTTCGTCGATGAATTCGGAGTCCTCGATCGGCTCCACCCGCATCACCATCCAATTCGATCTCGGCCGCGATATCGACGGCGCCTCGCTCGACGTACAGACCGCACTCGCGATCGCGCAGCGCCGGTTGCCGGCCGAAATGACGACGCCGCCGTATTTCCGGAAAGTGAATCCGGGCGATTTCCCGGTGCTGTATCTGAGCCTGCGCTCCGACAGCATGCCGCTGTCGGCGATCAACGAATATGCCGAGACGGTGCTCGCGCCGCAGATTTCGCAACTGTCGGGCATTGCGCAGGTGCTGGTCTACGGCGCGCAGAAATTCGCCGTGCGCGTCCAGGTCGATCCGGTCGCGGCGGCCGCGCGCAACATCTCGCTCGACGAGATCCGCAACGTCGTCGCCAAGGCGAACTCCTCGGCGCCGGTCGGCTCGCTGACCGGCAAGGACCGCTCGGTGACGCTGCTCGCGACCGGCGCGATGCCGAAGGCGGCCGACTACCGCGACGTCGTGGTCGCCTATCGCAACGGCGCGCCGATCAAGCTCAACGAAGTGGCCCGCGTCGTCGACAGCGTCGAAAACGACCGGGTGGCGAGCTGGTACAACGACAAGCGCGCCATCGTGCTCGCGATCCAGCGCCAGCCCGACGCCAACACCGTCGAAGTCGTCGACATGGTCAAGGCCAAGCTGCCGCAGATGCGGCTGCAGGTGCCGCAGGCGATCGAGATCGCGACGCTGTTCGACCGCTCGCTGTCGATCCGCGATGCGGTGTGGAACGTCCAGGAAACGCTCGGCATCGCCTTCATCCTCGTCATCATGGTGATCTTCCTGTTCCTGCGGAAAGCGTCCGCCACCATCATTCCGGGGCTCGCGGTGCCGATCTCGCTCGTCGGCACCTTCGCGGCGATGTATCTGTTCGGATTCTCCGTCAACAACATGACGCTGCTGGCGCTGACCCTGTCGGTCGGCTTCGTCGTCGACGACGCCATCGTCATGCTCGAGAACATCGTGCGCCATATCGAAGGCGGCATGCGCCCGTTCGAGGCGGCGCTCAAGGGTTCGCGCGAAATCGGCTTCACCATCGTGTCGATCACTTTCTCGCTGATCGCGGTGTTCATTCCCGTGCTGCTGATGGGCGGCATGGTCGGCCGCGTGTTCCGCGAATTCGCGGTCACCATTTCGATCGCGATCATCATCTCCGGCTTCGTGTCGCTGACGCTGACGCCGATGCTCTGCGCCCGCGTGCTCAAGCCTCACCGGGAGGGTGAGAAGGAAAATATCGTCCTGCGCACGTTCGAGGCGGCCTTCGAGGCGGTGCGGCGTTCCTATGAATGGTCGCTCGACCGCGTGCTCGCCTTCAAGTCGGTGATGCTGATCGTCACGCTCGCCACCATCGCCGGCACGATCTGGCTCTATATCGTCGTGCCGAAGGGCTTTTTTCCGACCGAGGACACCGGCTACGTGCTCGGTATCACGGAAGGCAAGACCGACATCGGCTTCGACGCCATGGTCCGGTTGCAAAACGAGGTCGCGGAGGTCGTCCGCAAGGATCCGGCGGTCGAGTACATCAATTCGACGGTCGGCTCCGGCGGTCCCAATTCTCTGCCGAACAGCGGCCGCATGCTGGTCGCGCTGAAGCCGCGTCACGAACGCGACGACCTCAAGGTCATCATGGCCCGGTTGCGCGCCAAGGCGAATGTCTATCCCGGCATCCAGATGTTCTTTCAGCCGATCCAGAACATCCGGCTCGGCGGCCGGCTGAACAAGAGTGAGTTCCAGTACACGCTGCAGTCCAACGACACCGACGCGCTCTATCACTTCTCGCCGATCCTGCAGGAGAAGATGTCGGGTCTGCCTCAACTGCGCGACGTCACCACGGACCTCTACATCAAGAATCCGCAGATCACGGTCGAGATCGACCGCGAGAAGGCGGCGGTCTATGGCGTGTCGATCGATCAGGTGCGCCAGGAGCTCTACAACGCCTTCGGCTCGCGTCAGGTCGCGACGATCTACACCTCGGCCAACGATTACCAGGTCATCCTGGAGAGCAAGCCGGAATACCAGCAGAGCCCGAACGATCTGCACAAGGTCTATTTGAAGACCTCGAGCGGCACGACGGTACCGCTGTCGGCGGTGACGAAATTCGTGCCGTCGGTCGGTCCGCTGCAGGTCAACCATCAGGGCCAGCAGCCGGCGGTGACGATCTCGTTCAACCTGAACTCGGGTTATTCGCTCGGCCAGGCGGTCGACGCCATCACGCAGCTCGAGCGCGACGCCAATCTGCCGGCGACGATCACCACCGGCTTCCAGGGCACCGCGCAGGTGTTCCAGGATTCGCTGCGCGGGCAGGGCATCCTGATCCTCGCCGCGGTGTTCGCCGCCTATATCGTGCTCGGCATCCTCTACGAGAGCTTCATCCATCCGATCACGATCATTTCGGGCCTGCCGTCGGCCGGCATCGGCGCGATCCTGACGCTGATGCTGTTCCGCATGGACCTCACGGTGATCGCGATGATCGGCATCGTGATGCTGGTCGGCATCGTGAAGAAGAACGCGATCATGATGATCGACTTCGCCATCGAGCGGCGGCGCGTCGGCCTGTCGGCGGAAGCCGCGATCCGCGAAGCCGCCTCGCTGCGGTTCCGCCCGATCATGATGACGACCTTCGCCGCGATCTTCGGCGCGCTGCCGATCGCGATCGGCACCGGCACCGGCGCCGAATTGCGCCAGCCGCTCGGCGTCGCGGTGGTCGGCGGACTGATCATGAGCCAGTTGCTGACGCTCTACATCACACCAGTGATCTACATTTATCTCGACCGCATCGACCGCAAGCTGAAGCGCCGCCTCGAGCCGCAGCACGAGGAGCTGCCGCCGACGAAACCGGCGGTCGCGGCAGAGTAGGCGGCGGATTTTCGGAAGTCAGAGCGAAAAGCTCGTCCCGCAACCGCAGGACATCGTCGCCTTCGGGTTGTGGACCTTGAAGGACGCGCCGATCAGGTCGTCGACGAAGTCGATCTCCGAGCCGGCCATGTATTCGACCGACACGGCGTCGATCAGCACCGTCGCGCCGTCGCGCGCGATCACCAGGTCGTCGTCGGCCTTGGCCCGCTCGATATCGAATTTGTACTGAAAGCCGGAGCAACCGCCGCCTTCGACGCTGACGCGCAGCATGGCGCCGGGCGCCTCGCTCTTGAGAATTTCGCCGATGCGGCGGGCCGCCCGCTCGCTCACCGTCACGCTGGAATTGGCGTCCGTCATGGTGCGTCCGTCGTGGTGGGCCTTGCGTCGGGGACGACGCCCCATGCCCTTGCAGGGACTCGTCTCAGGCCATATTCCGATTAGTTAGGTGCGGGAACCCCGGACGTCAAATCACGGCAGGCGGAGGATTTGCGGAATTATGGCGATTGCGGCCGCCTGTGAGCGTGTGGCCTATGCGGCGGACCCGGCCCGTTCGCGCGGCCGGCTGCGGCCGGAGCCGCCCAGCATGAGCCGGAACGACTTCCGACGCGACTGCGACCGCATCATCCATTCCAGCGCCTTCCGCCGGCTCGCCCACAAGACGCAGGTCTTCGTCTTCCACGAGGGCGACCATTTCCGCACCCGGCTGACCCATACCCTGGAAGTAGTCCAGATCGCGCGCTCGATTGCGCGGGCGCTGGGCCTCGACGAAGACCTCAGCGAAGGGCTGGCGCTCGCCCACGATCTCGGCCACCCGCCGTTCGGCCATGCCGGCGAGCGCGCGCTCGACGCCTGTCTCGCGGACTGCGGCGGCTTCGACCACAACGCGCAGGCGCTCAAGATCGTCACGTCGCTGGAGCGGCGTTATCCCGATTTCGACGGCCTCAATCTGACCTGGGAAACGCTCGAGGGTCTCGTCAAGCACAACGGGCCGCTGACCGACCGTGACGGCACGCCGGCCGGGCGCTACCGCAAGCATGGCGTGCCGGAACCGATCCTCGATTATTGCCGCATCCAGGATCTCGAATTGTGGAGCTTCGCCAGCGCCGAGGCGCAGGTTGCCGCGATCTCCGACGACATCGCCTACAACGCGCATGACATCGATGACGGGCTGCGGGCCGAGCTTTTTACGCTCGCCGATCTCGCCGCGGTTCCGATCGTCGAGACGATCATTGCGGGAATTGACCGCGACGTGCCCGGCCTCGACGACGCCCGCCGGGCGCATGAGGTCGTGCGGCGTCTCATCACGGTGGCGATCGAGGACGTCGTTGCCGAAACGCGGGCGCGGGCGGCAACGCTCGCGCCGCGATCCGCCGAGGACGTACGCCGCGCGGATCGTCCGCTGGTCGCATTTTCGGCCGGGATGGAGCAGGGCGACGCCGCGATCAAGGGCTTTCTCTATCCGCGGATGTATCGCCACGCCCGCGTGATGCGGATCATGAGCGACGCCGAGGCGGTGGTGCGCGACCTGTTCGCGCATTTCAGCCGCAAGCCGGCCGATCTGCCGCCGGACTGGCGCGAGGGGCTCGACGGACGCGACCTCGGCGTCCGTGCGCGCCGCATCGCCGACTACATCGCCGGCATGACCGACCGCTTCGCGCTGGTCGAGCACGCGCGGCTGTTTCCGGCGACGCCCGAGTTGAGATAGCCGGCTGCGATAGCGACCTGTGATGAATCATTAGGAATTTTCCGGCATTTTTGACTGAGCCTGCCGCTTGCGCTAATCCGCGAGTCCCATCCCGCCCATCGCGGCTTCCATCGAGACACAAGAGCTTGCCGGACCTTTCGAAAAACATCTTCGCGACGGTGCTCGACCGCGTGCGCGAGGCCTGTGCCGGTCTCGTTCCGGCGGGGAGCGATCTGTCGCGCGTCGTCGTCGAGCCGCCGCGCGATGCCGCGCATGGCGACATGGCGACCAATGCCGCGATGGTGCTGGCGAAGGAGGCGGGTCGGAAGCCGCGCGAGCTTGCCGAGGCGATCGCCGCGAAGCTGGCCGCCGACCCGCTCATCACCAAGGTGGATATCGCCGGGCCGGGCTTCATCAATCTCTCGCTGAAAGTCGGCGGCTGGCATGAGGAATTGCGCGCCGCGATCGCCGCCGGCGAACACTACGGCGCGAGCGGCATCGGCAAGGCCGAGAAGGTGAATGTCGAATACGTCTCCGCCAATCCGACCGGTCCGCTGCATGTCGGTCATGGCCGCGGCGCGGTGTTCGGCGATGCGCTGTGCAATCTGCTGGCGTTCGCGGGCTACGCGGTGACGCGCGAATATTACGTCAACGACGCGGGCGCGCAGGTCGACGTGCTCGCGCGCTCGGCGTTCCTGCGCTATCGCGAGGCGCTCGGCGACGCCATCGGCGAAATCCCGGACGGGCTTTATCCGGGCGACTACCTCAAGGAATGCGGCGAGGAACTGGCCAAGGATTACGACCAGGAGCTCAAGCAGATGCCGGAGAGCGAGTGGCTGCCGATCGTGCGCACCCGCGCCATCGACATGATGCTCGCGGAGATCCGCAACGACCTGATGGGCCTCAATGTCGTGCCCGAGGTGTTCTTCTCCGAACGCTCGTTGATCGAAGGCGAGTTCGATCCGTTCGCGCCGCAAAAAGCCGACGACAAGCCGAAGGATCAGGTTGCCGAGACGATCAAGGCGCTGCGTCAGCAGGGGCACATCTACGAAGGCCGTCTGCCGCCGCCCAAGGGCGCGCCGGTCGAGGATTGGGAAGATCGCGAGCAGACGCTGTTCCGGGCCACCGAATTCGGTGACGACATCGACCGGCCGCTGATGAAATCGGACGGCAGCTACACCTATTTCGCCTCCGACATCGCCTATCACAAGTCCAAGGTCGACCGCGGCTTCCTCAATCTGATCGACGTGTGGGGCGCCGACCACGGCGGCTATGTCAAGCGCATGCAGGCGGCGGTCGCCGCGGTGAGCGGCGGCAAGGCGACGCTCGACGTCAAGATCGTTCAGCTCGTGAAGCTGCTGCGCGGCGGCGAGCCGGTCAAGATGTCGAAGCGGGCCGGCGACTACATCATGATGCGCGACGTCGTGAAGGAGGTCGGCCGCGACGCCGTCCGCTTCATGATGCTTTACCGCAAGAACGACGCGCCGCTCGACTTCGATCTCGAAAAGGTCATCGAGCAGTCGCGCGACAATCCGGTGTTCTATGTGCAGTACGGCCACGCGCGGGCCGAGTCCGTGTTCCGCAATGCGCGCGAAACCGTCCCCGCGCTGCCGCTCAACAGCGCGGAGCGGCGGGCCTTCCTCGGCAAGGCGCCAATCGATGCGCTGGACGATGCCGGCGAGCTGTCGCTGATACGGCGGATCGCCCAGTATCCGCGGCTCGTCGAGGCCGCCGCGCTCGCTCATGAGCCGCACCGGGTGGCGTTCTATCTCTATGAGCTTGCAAGCGAATTTCACGCGCAATGGACGCGCGGAAATGACTTGCCTCATTTACGCTTCATTATCCAAAATAATCCAGAACTGACCGTGGCCCGGCTCGCGCTGGTTCAAGGCGTTGCCGGGGTCTTGGCGTCAGGATTGGCCTTGCTCGGGGTCACGGCGCCGGAAGAGATGCGATGAACGTCGGCCCGGCCAGCGGTCGGCCGGCAAACGCCCTGGTCGCACCAGAATAGTGCAAGAGCGACGCCTGTATTCGGGGATCTGATGGCGGACGACGGCTACCGAAAACCATTTCGTTCGGATGACTCCTTCGGCCGCACCACCGGCGCGTCATCGCTGCCGTCGAGTGCGAGCCAACCCGCTGCCAGCGATCCGCTTGCCGAGCTTGCGCGGCTGATCGGGCAGACCGATCCTTTCGCCGAATTCGGCCGCACCCAGCGCGGCGCTTCCGACATGACGGCCGAGTCGGTCGCGCCGGCTCCGCGCGCGCTGCCGTCTTTCGACCCGCCGCACTACGATCCGCCGGCGCCGCCTCACCACTATGAGCCGTCGCAATTCGGCTTGCCGTTCGGCGCGCAGCCGAACAGTCAGCCTGATTACGGCCAGGCTCCCGGTCATGCGCCGCAGTTGGCGGGGCAGGGATATCACGACGGTCCCGGCTACGACCCCGCGGTCTTTGCACAAGACCACATGCAGGCGGGGCAGGATGCTTACTATGACGACGTGCCGCCGCCGCGCCGCCGTCTCAGCGTTCTCGTGATCGCCGGCGTCTTTGCGCTGGCCATCGTCGGCACGGCCGGCGCACTCGGCTATCGCGCGATGTTTGGGTCGTCCGGCTCCGCGCCGCCGCCGGTCATCAAGGCGGAGAGCGCGCCGAGCAAGGTCGTGCCGCCGGCCGCGACCGCGCAGTCGAACAAGCTGATCAACGACCGGATCGGCGAAAAGATTCAGAGCGAGCGGCTGGTCTCGCGCGAGGAGCAGCCGGTCGATCTCGCCAAGCAGACCATGCAGACGACAATGACGGGCGGCGCCAATGCGGCTGTTGCGCCGCAGGCTGTGGTGCCGTCGGGTGCGCCGGCGCTCTATGCGCCGAAGAAGGTCAAGACGATCGCCATCCGTCCCGATCAGCCGCCGAACGGAAGTGATACGACGGCGACGGCGCAGCAGCCTGCGCCGCAGCCGCCAACGCAGGCGCAACCGGCGCGGACGGCCAGTGCGCCGATGCCGCTGGCTGCGCAGGATGATAACCGGCCGCAAAGCCGTCCCGCTGCGCCCGCGCCGCACCGCTCGGCTGCGACGAATCCTCCGCTCTCGCTGACGCCCGGCGCGAACGCCGCGCCGGCAGCACCGGCCGCGCCGGTCCGCGCGGCTCCGCCACCGCGGGTCGCGTCAGCGCCGGCCAGCAACGGCAATGGCGGCTATGCCGTGCAGATTTCCTCGCAACGGAGCGAGGCCGACGCCCAGGCGGCGTTCCGCAACATGCAGGGCCGCTACCCGAGCCAGCTTGGCGGCAAGCAGGTGATGATCCGCCGGGCCGATCTCGGCAGCAAAGGCGTGTACTACCGGGCGATGGTCGGCCCCTTCGCCAGCGCCAGCGACGCGTCCGAGCTGTGCAACAGTCTGAAGGCTGCCGGCGGGCAGTGCATCGTCCAGAAGATTTGAACAGGCATTCTTGAGCTTTCAGCGGCGGCGGGCTAATCCGCGCCAATGGCGGCGCCACGCGCTTTTATTGCCGGCGTGTCCGGCCTCACGCTGACAAACGAGGAACGGACTTTCCTGCGGGACGCGGACCCGTGGGGCGCGATCCTGTTCAAGAGAAATGTCAGCGACAAGGCACAAGTCTCTGATTTAGCAAAATCAATCCGCGATGCGCTCGGCCGCGAGGCCGTCATTCTGGTCGATCAGGAAGGCGGACGGGTCCAGCGGCTCGGACCCCCGCACTGGCCGGCCTATCCGCCCGGCGCGCGCTATGCGGCGCTCTACGACGTCCGCCGGGACACCGGCCTCGAAGCGGCCGAACTGGGCGCCCGGCTGATCGCCCACGACCTGCGCGAGGTCGGCATCGATACCGACTGCCTGCCGCTGGCCGACGTGCCGGTGGCGCAGGGCGATCCGATCATCGGCGACCGCGCCTATGGCGACCGGCCCGACAAGGTGGCGGATATCGCCGCGGCGGTCGCCCGCGGCCTGATGCGGGGCGGGGTTTTGCCGGTGCTCAAGCACCTGCCGGGCCACGGCCGCGCCACCGCCGACAGCCACCTGAAGCTGCCGGTGGTGGACACCCCGCGCGCCACCCTCGAGCGGACCGACTTTGCCGCATTTCGTCCGCTCGCCGGCCTGCCGCTGGGGATGACGGCGCATGTTGTGTTTTCTTCGATCGATCCGGCCACACCGGCCACAACATCGGTCACAATGCTAGGCGAAGTGATTCGCGGCTGGATCGGGTTCCAGGGACTGCTGATGAGCGACGACGTTTCGATGGGCGCCCTGTCGGGCACGATTGCGCAGCGCAGCCGCGCGGCGATCGCGGCCGGCTGCGACGTCGTGCTCCATTGCAACGGCGATCTCGCCGAGATGCGCGCAGTTGCCGGCGAAGCGCCGGTGCTTGTCGGAGAGGCGTTGCGGCGCTCCGACGCCGCGCTTGCCGAGCGCCATGCACCGGATGCGTTCGACGTGACGGCAGGGCGCGCGCGCTTTGCGGAGCTGACCGCCGGCGCACAAGTTTGACACGACGAAGCGGGACCGACCGGACATGAGTGACATGATCGAAACCACGATCGACGACGAGCGCGGCAGCGACGAGCCGGCGCTGATGGTCGATGTCGACGGCTTCGAAGGTCCGCTCGATCTGTTGCTGACGCTCGCGCGCCAGCAGAAAGTCGATCTCGCCAAGATTTCGATCCTCGCGCTGGCCGACCAGTACCTCACCTTCATCGAGGCGGCGCGCAAGTTGCGGCTCGAGCTGGCGGCCGATTATCTCGTGATGGCGGCGTGGCTCGCTTATCTGAAATCGCGTCTGCTGTTGCCGGACACCACATCGGCCGACGGCCCGAGCGCCGAGGATATGGCGCTCGCGCTCGCCCACCGCCTGCGCCGGCTCGAAGCGTTCCGCAACGTCGCGACGCAGCTGATGGAACGGCCGCAATTCAACCGCGATATTTTTGGCCGCGGCGCGCCGGAGCCGATCGCGGAGGTCAAGCAGTCGCAATACACCGCGACGCTGTACGACCTGCTCACCGCCTATGCCGCGCAGCGCCAGCGCACCGTGCTGTCGAGCGTGCATCTCAAGAAACGCACCGTGTGGTCGCTCGCGGAAGCGCGTTCCGCGCTCGAGCGGTTGATAGGCGAGACGTCGGACTGGACGCCGCTCGACAAATATCTCATCAGCTATGTGGTGGAGCCCTCGATGGTGGCGACGGTGTTCGCATCGTCATTCGCCACCACGCTCGAACTGGTGCGCGAGGGCGTCGCCGAGATTCATCAGAAACAGGCTTTCGCGCCGCTCTACATGCGCAAGCGCGTCGGCGGCGCGCCGGTCACAGGTGACAGCGTACAGGATGCGTAACAGCAAGATGCGTAAGACAAGCAGGGGGAGCCGCCGTCAATGCCGAGCGTGGCCAAGAAGCTCGTGATTGTGCAGGATGAGGAGTCGGAAACCCGCGATCAGGCCGATCCGCGGACCGAACAGGCATCGGGCGACATGACCGAGCAGGGCGAGCAAACCGGGCAGGGCGAAGCAACGGAACAGGCCGGCGCGGCCGACGAAAACGCGCGCCCGGACGAATTGCGCATTCTCGAAGCGTTGCTGTTTGCCGCCGCGGCGCCGCTCGACGAGGCGACGCTCGGCAAGCAATTGCCGGACGGCGTCAACGTGCGCGACGCGCTCACGCAACTGAAAGCCGAATACGCCACCCGCGGCGTCAATCTGGTGAAGGTCGGCAAGAAGTGGACCTTCCGCACCGCGGGCGATCTGTCGTGGCTGCTGACCAAGAAGTCGGTCGAGACGCGCAAGCTGTCGCGCGCGGCGATCGAGACGCTGGCGATCATCGCCTATCACCAGCCGGTGACGCGCGCCGAGATCGAGGAGATCCGCGGCGTGGTCGTCTCCAAGGGCACGCTCGACGTGCTGCTGGAGACCGGCTGGATTCGCCCGCGCGGCCGCCGCAAGGTGCCGGGCCGTCCGCTGACCTTCGGCACCACCGAGGACTTCCTGTCGCAGTTCAGCCTCGAGGAGGTCGGCGATCTGCCGGGCCTCGAGGAACTCAGGGGCGCCGGGCTGCTCGACGGCCGGCTGCCGCCGGACTTCCAGGTGCCGATGCCGTCCGACGACACCACGCTGCGCGATGACGAGGATCCGCTCGAGCCGGGCGATCTCGACCTCGGCCTTGCGCCGCCGGTCTCGCGCACCGACGAGTGATTTGCGCCAACACGGTTAATCGAGCCCCGGGAAGCGCCGGAATCCGGCCCGTATGACGCGGGCGGAGCGCTTGTTTTTGCCCGGTCGGGAGCCTAATTTCCCGCTTAAGCTTTTGGGGGACAATATAAAACAAGCAGCCTAAGCGCTGCGGAGGATGTGTGGATGGGTTCCTTCAGTATCTGGCACTGGATCATCGTTATCGTCGTGGTCCTGCTGCTGTTCGGCCGCAACAAGATTTCCGACCTGATGGGCGACGTCGCTCAGGGCATCAAGGCCTTCAAGAAGGGCATGGCCGACGACGAGAAGCCGGGCGAGACGAAAGCCGAAACCAAGACGATCGATCACAAGGCCGAGACCTCGTCCTCGAGCGACAATCTCAAGGCGCGATCGGAATCCTGACAGCAGCCGCGTTGCGGCGCTCGGAGCCGGCGGCATTGCCGCCGGGCAGGAATCCGGGCGTCGCGTTCGCCCGCGCGGGACAGCTTGGTCCTGCCGGGCTCTGGAGTTGATCTTGCATGTTCGACGTCGGCTGGAGCGAGCTGGTCGTCATCGCGGTCGTCGCGTTGGTCGTCATCGGCCCCAAGGAACTGCCGGGCGTCCTGCGCTCCATCGGTTTCTGGATGGGCAAGGTTCGCCGTATGGCGTCCGAGTTCCAGGGCCAATTCCAGGAAGCGATGCGCGAGGCCGAGATGGCCGACCTGAAAAAGCAGGTCGACGATCTCGGCAATACCGCGACCGATCTCACGAGCTACGACCCGGTTGCCGACGTCAAGAAGGACATCGAAAGCGCCTTCGAGGACAAGCCGGCGGACATCCCGACAGAACTGCCGTCGTCCGGCACCGCTGCGGTCGAGAATTCGCCGCCGCCGGACAGTCCGCCGGTTGAGCCGGACGACGCCGCGCCGAAAAAGCAGGCCGGGGCATGAGCTCGGATCAAGACGAGATCGAGGCGAGCAAGGCTCCGCTGATGGAGCACTTGATCGAATTGCGGTCGCGCCTCATCAAGGCGCTGATCGCTTTCGCGATCACCTTCGCGCTGTGCTTCGTGTTTGCGAAACAGATCTACAACGTGCTGGTCTGGCCGTTCGTGTGGGTCGCCGGCGCAGCCAATTCGAAGTTCATCTACACGGCGCTGCTCGAATATTTCATCACCCAGTTGAAGCTCGCGATGTTCGGCGCGGCTTTCCTGTCGTTCCCGGTGGTGGCGTCGCAGATTTACATGTTCGTCGCGCCGGGCCTTTATCGCCACGAGCGCAAGGCCTTCATTCCCTATCTGATCGCGACGCCGATCTTCTTCGTGCTCGGCGCGCTGGTGGTCTATTTCCTGGTGCTGCCGATGCTGGTGCGCTTCTCGCTCGGCATGCAGCAGGTCGGCGACGGCGGCGCCGAGATCGCGCTGTTGCCGAAGGTGGGCGAGTATCTGTCGCTGATGATGGCGCTGGTGTTCGCCTTCGGCATCGCGTTCCAGCTGCCGGTGATCCTGACGCTGCTGGGACGGATCGGCGTCGTCTCGTCGCAAATGCTGCGGGAAAAGCGGCGCTATTTCATCGTCGGCGCTTTCGTGCTCGCCGCGGTGCTGACGCCGCCCGACATCATCAGCCAGCTCTCGCTGGCGATCCCGCTGCTGCTGCTTTACGAGGGCTCGATCTGGTCGGTGCGGATGATCGAGAAGAAGGCCGCGGCGGCGGCCCCGGCGGCGGATTCCACGACAAACTCCTCGGCCTGAGCCGCGGCTTCATTACAAACCGCGATGCGCCGCTAACCTGCCGGCAAGCATGTCCGCGCCTCGCCGGCGGCGTTGCGGGCCGTTTGGGGCAGGCCGGCGGCGTTTGGACGCCATTTTAATCATTCTTTGGGGGATTTTGTCCGATTGTGACGCTTCTGATGTGTTGAGCGTGAGCCGGCGGTTCCGGCCGAGCGTGGTTTGATGAGCCCGGAACGACAGGCCCTGTTGGCAAATCTCGAAGCAGCTTTTGCGCGCCTCGCGGCGGCGCAGCGGCTTTCGATTTTGCGCGAGGTCACCGATATGTTCGTGACCGGGGCCGCCCAGTTCAGCAGCGAGCAGATCGCCGCTTTCGACAGCATCATGAAGTCGCTGATCAAGGACGTCGATACCAAGGCGCTGGCCGATCTGTCGTCGAGGCTGTCCGGCCTCGAATACGCGCCCGTCGAGGTCATGGTGCGGCTGTCCTACGACAACAATCTCGCGGTGGCCGGGCCGATCCTCGAGAAGTCCACCGTGCTGGCCGACGTCGATCTCGTCAGCGTCGCCAAGACCAAGGGGCAGGGCCACCGCCTCGCGATCGCCGGCCGTTCGCACATCCGTCCGCTGGTCACCGAGGCGCTGGTCGAAAGCGGCGACCGCGCGGTGGTGCGCAAGGTCACCGCCAATGCCGGTGCGGAATTCTCGGAGAACAGCTTCGTCAAGCTGGTCAACGAGTCGCGCAAGGATCAGGACCTCGCCGGGCTGATGGCCAAGCGCTCGGACGTGCCCGAGGAACTGCGTCCCTTCCTCAAGCTGGCGCTGGCTTAGCAATATCCAAATCTCGGTCATTCCGGGACGTCCGCCGAGCCCGAAGGGCGAAGGCGTGACGGACCCGGAATCCAGCCAAAGCGCGCTGAGCTTGTTTCTGGATTCCGGATCGCCACGTTCGTGGCGTCCGGAATGATACAACGCGCTTTCAAAGCGCTATATCTGCGCCACGATTCTGTTTATACGTCACCGCCATGCACGATATCCGCTGGATCCGCGACAATCCGGACGCTTTCGACCGTGGCCTTGCAAGGCGCGGGCTTGAACCGCTCGCCGGCAAACTGATCAGCCTCGACGAGACGCGCCGCGCGCTCATCACCAAGCTCGAGCAGGCGCTGGCGCGCCGCAACGCGGCCTCGAAAGAGATCGGCCAGGCCAAGGCGAAGAAGGACGAGACGACGGCGCAAAAGCTGATGGCCGAGGTCGCGGAGTTGAAAGAGTCGATGCCGGCGATGGAGGCCGAGGAGAAGGCGGCTTCCGCCGCGCTCGAGAAAGAGCTTGCGCAGATTCCGAACCTGCCGCTCGACGACGTGCCCGATGGAAAAGACGAGCACGACAACGTCGAGTATCGAACATGGGGCAAGAAGCGGAATTACGCCTTCGCGCCGAAGCAGCATTTCGATCTGGGCGAAGCTTTGGGCCAGATGGATTTCGAACTCGCCGCGAAACTCTCCGGCGCGCGCTTCGTCGTGTTGCAGAAAGGGCTGGCGCGACTCGAACGCGCGCTCGGGCAGTTGTTCCTCGATACGCATACCGAGGAGCACGGTTACACCGAAGTCAATCCGCCCATTCTTGTGCGCGACGACGTGATGTTCGGAACGGCGCAACTGCCGAAATTTGCCGAGGATCAGTTCAGGACGACCAACGAATTCTGGCTCATCCCGACCGCCGAAGTGCCGCTGACCAATCTCGTCCGCGAGTCGATCGTCGACGAAGACAAATTGCCGATGCGGCTGACCGCCTGCACGCCGTGCTTCCGCGCCGAAGCGGGCGCGGCCGGCAAGGACACCCGCGGCATGATCCGCCAGCACCAGTTCACCAAGGTCGAGCTCGTCTCGATCGCGACCCCCGAGCAGGCCTTGGCCGAGCACGAGCGCATGCTGGAAAGCGCCGAGAAGGTGCTGCAGAAGCTCGACCTGCACTACCGCGTCGTCACGCTCTGCACCGGCGACATGGGCTTTGCCTCGCGCAAGACCTACGACATCGAGGTGTGGCTGCCGGGACAGAACATGTTCCGCGAAATCTCGTCCTGCTCGGTGTGCGGCGACTTCCAGGCGCGCCGCATGAACGCGCGCTATCGCGGCAAGGACGGCAAGGTGAAGGGCTATGTCCACACGCTGAACGGCTCCGGCGTCGCGGTGGGCCGCGCGTTGATCGCGGTGATGGAGACCTATCAGCAGGCCGACGGCTCCATCGTTGTGCCCGACGCGCTCGCGTCCTATATGGGCGGCGTGAAAGTCATCGCGAAATAATCCATGCGTATTCTCGTAACCAACGACGACGGCATCCACGCGCCGGGCCTGAAAGCCTGCGAGGAGATCGCGCGGCTATTGTCGGACGACGTCTGGGTGGTGGCGCCCGAGACCGACCAGTCCGGCGTCTCGCATTCGCTGTCGCTCAACGACCCGCTGCGGCTGCGCGAAGTCGGCCCGCGGCACTTCGCGGTGAAGGGCACGCCGACCGACTGCGTCATCATGGGCGTGCGGCATGTCCTGAAGGACAAGCCGACGTTGGTGCTGTCCGGCATCAATCGCGGCCGCAACGCCGCGGAGGACGTGCTGTATTCCGGCACGGTCGCCGGCGCGATGGAGGGAACCACGCTGGGGATTCCGTCCTTTGCGCTGTCGCAGGCCTACGGTTTCGAGACCAAGGGCCAGCCGCATTGGGACACCGCGATCCAGTTTGCGCCCAATCTCGTCAAGCGCATCCTCGACGCCGGCATGCCGCGCGACGTGCTGGTCAACATCAATTTCCCCGACTGCACGCCGGACGATGTCGCCGGCATCGCCGTCACGGCGCAGGGCAAGCGCGATCAGGAACTGCTCCGCATCGACGCGCGCAACGACGGGCGCGGCAATCCGTATTTCTGGGTGGCCTTCGGCCGCGGCCCGGCCGCGGAAGCCGGGCAGGGAACCGACCTGCGTGCGCTGTCCGACAAGAAGATTTCGATCACGCCGCTGCGGCTCGACCTGACCGACGAGCCTTTCATGACGCAACTGGCGGACGTCTTCGGCTGACAGCCTCCTTCGGTATCCCCGGCGCATGCTATGATGCGCCAGGAGTCGACGGTGGCCGATCACCCGCACGACAAGGCCGACACCGGCCGCATGGAATTCATGCTGACGCTGCGCCAGCGCGGCATCACCGACAAGGCGGTGCTGCGCGCGATGGACGACGTGCGGCGCGAGCACTATGTCGGCGACGGCTTCACGCCCGAATCCTATGCCGACCGCGCGCTGCCGATCGCCTGCGGACAAACCATCAGCCAGCCTTACGTCGTCGCCTACATGACCGAGCAGCTCGACGTGAAGCCGCATCATCGCGTGCTCGAGATCGGCACCGGCTCCGGCTATCAGGCCGCCGTGCTGTCGCGGCTCGCGCGCGAGGTCGTCAGCATCGAGCGCTACCGCACGCTTGCCGACGCCGCACGCAAGAAGCTCGCGGCCGACGGCTACGGCAATGTCGAGGTGATGACCGGCGACGGCTTTGCCGGCGCGCCGGACAAGGCGCCGTTCGACCGCATCATCGTCACCGCAGCCGCCGAGGACGTGCCGCCGGCGCTTGCCGAGCAGCTCGGCGAGGGCGGGGTGATGATCCTGCCGGTCGGCCCGCACGACGGCGTGCAGCACATCGTCAGAGTTACCAAATCGGAAACGGGTCTCGCGCGCGAGAAACTGATCCCGGTACGATTCGTGCCGATGTTGCCCGGGCAGGCGC
Organism: Pseudolabrys sp.; assembly: GCF_050250095.1. Classification (NCBI taxonomy): domain Bacteria; kingdom Pseudomonadati; phylum Pseudomonadota; class Alphaproteobacteria; order Hyphomicrobiales; family Xanthobacteraceae; genus Pseudolabrys; species Pseudolabrys sp. The sequence goes on from NZ_JBFWPH010000005.1 coordinate 41,769, forward strand.
GCGAATTGTGACATTTTAGTCGGCGCGCAAACGATCTGGCGCTGCACGGCAAAACTTAAAACCTTATTTACTCGCTCCGTGTTTACTAAAACGCGACATAGTTCGCGTATGAGTGAGTAACCACATGCCGCGCAATTCAGGACCGTCGCGCCCGGTTTCCGGCTCGCGCGTTGCCCTTCTCGCTTTGATCGCCGTCGGCGTGGCCGGTTGCTCGGACTCCGGCCGTTTCGACATCGAAAACCCCTTCGCCTCGAACCCGTCTCCGCAGGCCCGCAACGACGTGACCGGCTCGGTCTCGCGTCCGGCCCGCACCGCCAGCGTGCAGTCGGCGCCGCTGCCTGCGCCGAGCCGCCCGCAGACAGTCGCGGCCGCCAATCCCGGTTCCGGCGTGTCCTACGGGGCAGGCGGCATGGGCGCCTATCGCCCGCCGGCGGCGGTTCCCGGTAACGACATCACCGGTTCGGTCAACGCGCCGCGTCCGGCCGCGCCATCCGGTCACTGGACCTGGGAAGGCGGCACGCCGGTTACGGTCGGCCCCAACGAGAACGTCGAAACGATCGGCCGCCGTCACGGCGTGCCGGTGGCGGCGATCCTTCAGGCCAACAATCTGTCGAGCCCGTCGCAGGTGCGTCCGGGGCAGCGGCTGGTGATCCCGCGCTACGCGCTCGATGGCGCTGCTTCGCGCACCGCGTCCGCCGCGCCCGCGCATGTCGCGCCGCCGCAGCCGGCTCCGGTTGCCGCGGTGCCGGCGCAGACGCGCAGCGCCGACAACGGCGCGGGCACCGTCCATGTCGTGCAGCCCGGCGAAACCCTGATGGCGCTGTCGCGCCGCTATGGCGTGTCGCTCAGCAAGATCGCGCACGCCAACAACATTCCGGCCAATACGCGGGTCGCGATCGGCGACCGGATCACCATCCCCGGCACCGCCTATGCGTCGGCGCCCCGTGTCGCCCATGCTCCGCAGGCCGTTCGCGCGCCGCAGCCGGCTCCCGTCGCGCAAGCTCCGGCGATCGCCAAGCCGCAGACCGCGCCGGTTGAGAAAGTCGCTTCGGTTCCGGCGCAGACCGCCAATGTCGCGAAGGCCGAGGAGCCTGCGCACGAGACGGTCACCAAGTCGGTCGAGCCGGCCGGCGCCATGCCGTCCTTCCGCTGGCCGGTGCGCGGCCGCGTGATCTCCGGTTTCGGGCCGAAGACAAGCGGTCAGCAGAACGACGGCATCAACATCGCGGTTCCGGAAGGCACCGAGGTCAAGGCCGCCGAAGACGGCGTCGTCGCCTATGCCGGCAACGAATTGAAGGGTTACGGCAACCTCGTGCTGATCCGTCACGCCAACGGCTATGTGTCGGCCTATGCCCATGCCAGCGAATTGCTGGTCAAGCGCGGCGACAGCATCAAGCGCGGGCAGGCGATTGCGCGCGCGGGGCAGACCGGCAACGTGACGTCGCCGCAGCTCCACTTCGAAATCCGCAAGGGTTCGACGCCGGTCGATCCGAGCCGTTATCTCGGCGGCGCGTAAGCAGCGTCATTCTAAAAATTGGAAAAGGTGATGCGGCCCGAAATGGGCCGCGTCAGTCTTCCAACGGGACGCGCAAGCGTCCGGCCAGATCCTGGACGTATTGCCATGCGACGCGGCCGGAGCGTGAACCGCGCGTGGTCGCCCATTCGAGCGCTTCGCGGCGCAGCTCGTCGGCCTCGATCGGGATCTTGTGGTGGGCGATATAGCCCTCGACCATCGCGAGATATTCGTCCTGGCTGCAGCGGTGGAAGCCGAGCCACAGGCCGAACCGATCCGATAGCGACACTTTCTCCTCGACCGCCTCGCCGGGATTGATACCGGTCGAGCGCTCGTTCTCGATCATGTCGCGTGACAAGAGGTGCCGGCGGTTCGACGTTGCGTAAAAGATGACGTTGGCCGGCCGGCCTTCGATCCCGCCCTCGAGCACCGCCTTCAGCGACTTGTAAGAGGTGTCGTCAGTATCGAACGACAGGTCGTCGCAGAACACGATGAAGCGGTAGGGCGCCGCGCGCGTCAGCGCCATCAGTTCCGGCAGGCTCTCGATGTCCTCGCGGTGGATTTCGATCAGCTTGAGCGGCGGTTCGTCGCCGGATTTGCCGCCGCCTTTGCCGAGCATCTTGTTGACCGCGGCATGCGCCGCCTTGACCAGCGACGACTTGCCCATGCCGCGCGCGCCCCACAGCAGCGCGTTGTTGGCCGGCAATCCCTTGGCGAAGCGCTCGGTGTTCTCCACCAGCGTGTCGCGCATCCGGTCGACGCCCTTCAACAGCGACATCTCAACCTTGTTGACGCGCGGAACCGCGACAAGCCGGCTGCCGGCCGGCTGCCAGACGAAAGCGTCGGCGGCGCGCCAGTCGGGACCGGAAATCCGCGGCGGGGCGAGGCGCTCCAGCGCATCGGCGATACGCAACAGCACGTCGTCGCCGGCCTGCGCCGTTTTGGCGCGGCCGCTCGATGACGGGGATCTGGCGGCCTTGCTAGCGGCCGGCTTTGTGACCGGCTTGGTCGTCGACTTGGCGGTCGACTTGGCAGTTTTGCGCGGAGCGGATTTTCGTTTGGCCATTGGCGTCTTTGCGGAACCTGCGGACTGGTGCTGCTCATAGCCAAGCAGCCCCCCGGTCGCAAGCCATCTGCCTTGAAAGACAGGCTTTTTCGGGCCGTTTCGGCCGCGACCGGCGTTGCAATTGGGGCCGCGCTGGCTATAGTCCGCGCGATAAATCGGCTGAAAACCGGCATTTGCCCGGGGCTGCGGCCGTCCCCTGTTCGAACCGCCGAGGTCCCGATGTTCTCCACGCCTGCCTTCGCTCAAGCCTCCCCGCTCGGCGGCGGCGGCGACATGATCTATCAGCTCCTGCCGTTCGTGCTGATCTTCGTGATTATGTACTTCCTGATCCTGCGCCCGCAGCAGAAGCGCGTGAAGGCGCATCAGGAGATGGTCAAGAACGTGCGCCGCGGCGACACCGTCGTGACCAATGGCGGCCTCGTCGGCAAGGTCACCAAGGTGGTGGACGACGAACAGATCGAAATCGAGATCGGCGAGGGCATGCGCATCCGTCAGATGCGGGGGATGCTGACCGACGTGCGCGCCAAGGGCGAGCCGGTGAAGGACGAGGGCGCCGCGAGCTAACCGCCCGCGCGCCACTTTTCCGCAAGGACCAAGGGAACCCATGCTCTATTTCACGCGGTGGAGGGCGGCGGCGATATTGCTGACGGCGCTGCTCGTCTGCCTTTGCGCGGTTCCGAACTTCTTCGATTCCAAGACGGTCGAGAGCTGGCCGAAATGGGCGCAGCGCCATCTCGTGCTCGGCCTCGATCTGCAGGGCGGCTCGCATATCCTGCTCGCGGTCGACACCAATGCCGTGCGCAAGGAACAGCTCGAGGCGCTGCGCGACGAGGTGCGCCGCGTGTTGCGCGACGCGCGCATCGGCTACACCGGCCTTGTCGTGCGCGGCAACGGCGTCGACGTCCGCATTCGCGACGGCGCCAATGCGGCGCAGGCGTTGCCGAAGCTCCGCGAGCTGTCGCAGCCGCTCGGCGGCTTTCTCGGCACCACCGGGGCGCGCAATATCGATGTGTCCGATCAGGGTAACGGCCTGATCCGGCTGACGGTGACGGACCCCGCGATCCTCGAGCGCGTTCGGCAGGCCGTCGACCAGTCGATCCAGATCATCGAACGCCGCGTCAACGAACTCGGCACCGTCGAGCCGCTGATCCAGCGGCAGGGTGCCGACCGCGTTCTCGTCCAGGTGCCGGGCCTGCAGGATCCGACACGGCTCAAGGAGCTGCTCGGCAAGACCGCGAAACTCGATTTCCGTCTGGTCGATCTGTCGATGTCGGCGCAGCAGGCCCAGCAGACGCGGCCGCCGTCGGAATCCGAAGTGCTGATGTCCTCGCAGGCGCCGAAGACGCCCTATCTGATCGAAAAGCGCGTGGTGGTGTCGGGCGGCGATCTGACCGATGCGCAGCCGGGCTTCGACCAGCGCACCAGCGAACCGATCGTCTCGTTCCGCTTCAACACCTCGGGCGCGCGGAAGTTCGCCCAGGTGACGCAGGAGAATGTCGGCAAGCCGTTCGCCATCGTGCTCGACAACGAGGTGATCTCGGCGCCGGTGATCCGCGAGCCGATCCTCGGCGGGTCGGGGCAGATTTCCGGCGGCTTCACCGTCCAGCAGGCCAACGATCTCGCGATCCTGCTGCGCGCCGGCGCGCTGCCGGCGCCGCTGACCATCATCGAAGAGCGCACCGTCGGCCCGGGACTCGGTCAGGACTCGATCGAGAAGGGCAAGCTGTCGTCCTATGTCGGCGCGGCGATGGTGATCATCTTCATGTTTGCGACCTACGGCCTGTTCGGCCTGTTCGCCAATATCGCGGTCGCGATCAACGTCGCGATGATCTTCGGCGTGCTCTCGCTGTTGAACGCGACGCTGACGCTGCCCGGCATCGCCGGCATCGTGCTGACCGTCGGCATCGCGGTGGACTCCAACGTGCTGATCTATGAGCGTATCCGCGAGGAGGTGCGGGCCGGGCGCACCGCGATCAACGCGATCGATGCCGGCTTCTCCCGCGCGCTCGCCACCATTCTCGACTCCAACATCACGACCTTCATCGCGGCCGCCGTGCTGTTCTATATCGGCACCGGCCCGGTGCGCGGCTTTGCCGTCACTCTCGGCATCGGCATCATCACCACGGTGTTCACGGCCTTCACGCTCACGCGACTGATCGTTGCGTACTGGGTGCGGTGGTGGCGTCCCCAGCACGTTCCGATCTGACGGAGACTCCCCGTGCGCCTGCTCCGCATCGTTCCCGACGATACCAAATTCGACTTCATGCGCTTTCGGCGCATCAGCTTTCCGATTTCGGCGCTGCTGTCGATCATGGCCATCGCGCTTTATTTCTTTAACGGGCTGAATTTCGGCATCGACTTCAAGGGCGGCATGCTGCTCGAGGTGCAGTCGAAAGCCGGCCCGGCCGACATCGCCAAGATGCGCACCACGCTCGGCGGCCTCGGTCTCGGCGAGGTCCAGCTCCAGCAGTTCGGCGCGCCGACCGACGTTCTGATCCGCATCGCGGAGCAGCCGGGCGGCGATGCCGCGCAGCAGGCCGCGGTGCAGAAGGTGCGCGGCGCCCTGGGCAACGAGGTCGATTATCGTCGCGTCGAGGTGGTCGGCCCGCGCGTGTCGAGCGAGCTTCTGTCCTACGGCGTCATCGGCCTCGTCTGCGCGATCCTGGGAATCCTGATCTATCTGTGGTTCCGGTTCGAATGGCAGTTCGCGCTCGGCGCCATGCTCGCCAACGTGCATGACCTTGTGTTGACGCTCGGCTTCATGTCGCTGCTGCAGATCGACTTCGATCTCACCAGCATCGCGGCGCTGCTGACCATTCTCGGCTACTCGCTGAACGACACCGTTGTCATCTACGATCGTATCCGCGAGATGCTGCGCCGTTACAAGAAGATGCCGATGGAGGATCTGCTCAACGCCTCCATCAACTCGACGCTGTCGCGCTCGGTCATCACCCACGTCACCGTGACGCTCGCGCTGCTCGCGCTGCTGCTGTTCGGCGGCCAGGCGATCCACTCGTTCACCGCGACCATGATGTTCGGCGTCGCGCTGGTCGGCACCTATACGTCGATCTTCATCGCCGCGCCGATCCTGATCTATCTCGGCGTCGGCGAGAACCGCGAGACCGGCGGCACCGACAAGCCCGACAAGCCGAAGCCGTGAAGCGCTAGCGCATGGCGGAGCAGGGGCCGGGCAAAATCCCGCATCTGCCGACGCCCGCGACGATCGACGCCTATGGCAACGGCGGCTTCCGCTTTGCCGACATGTCGCACCGCGGCTCGCTCCTGTGCCTGCCGGACGGCATCTGGGGCTGGCCGGTCACGCGATTTTCCGAGATCGATGAGGCGGCGCTGGCGAAGGTCTTCGCGCAGGCAGAGGCCATCGACATTTTCCTGATCGGCTGCGGGGCGGAAGCCGCCGTGCTGCCGCAGGCGCTGCGGGCGCGGTTCCGCAGTCTCACGATTTCGGCCGATCCAATGCCGACCGGCGCGGCGGTGCGCACCTACAACATTCTGTTTGCCGAGCGCCGCCGGGTCGGCGCCGCGCTGATCGCCGTCGATTAATCCGGACGCTAGACTGGCGCGATGAACGAGAACGCCCGTTACTGCGAGACGCTGGTGCGCGAGGCCGACCGCGACCGCTATCTCGCGGCGCTGTTTGCGCCGCCGGACAAGCGCGGCGCGCTTCATGCGCTCGCCGCGGTCAACATCGAGCTCGCGCGGGTGCGCGATCAGGCCCGTGAGCCGATGCCGGGCGAGATCCGCCTGCAATGGTGGCGTGAAGTCATCGAGGGCAAGCGCGATGACGAGGCGCGGGCGCATCCGGTGGCGGCGGCGTTGCTTGACGCCATCGCTGCTTTTGACCTGCCGCCCGACCGTCTGGAGGCGATGATCGATGCGCGGGCTTTCGATCTCTACGACGCGCCGTTCGAAACCATCGCGGAGTGGGAACGCTATGCCGAGGACACGGAAGGCATTTTGATCGCCTGCGCCATGCAGGTTCTTGCCGGCCCGCAACCGACTGTGAACACTGAATTGCCTGCGCGCGCCGCTCGCTCGCTCGCGGGCTTGACCGTGCTGCAACGGCTGCCGCTGCATCTGTCGCGCGGGCAATGTTATGTGGCGCGCGAAATGCTCGATCACTTCGGCGCCAGCCTGGAAGACGGGCTGGCCGGTCGCATCACGCCGGAATGGAGGGCGGCGCTCGCGGAACTGCGGCTGCGCATCCGTCGCGATCTCGACGCCGCTGCGGACCTGGTGGACGGCATGTCCCAAACGGTGCTTCCGGCGCTGTTGCCGTGCGCCGCGGTACGGCCGTCGCTCAGGATCATGGAACCGGACTCCTGCGATCCGCTGCGGCCGGAGGGCCTGTCGCCATGGCGGCGGCAGTGGTTGATCTGGCGCGCCGCGCGCAACCCCAAGCGGATTTTCGGCTAGCGCTATTCCGCCGCCGGCGCGACGGTCTGTCCGGCGACCCACGCATCGAGATCGGCGAGGGCGCGACGACACAGCGCGCGTTTTTTCGCCACCGCTTTCTCGGGACCGCGCAGCTTCTTGCCGTCCGGCCCGTGGGTCGGCGACTGCGCGAGCGGCGGGAACAATCCGAAATTGACGTTCATCGGCTGAAACGAGCGCGGGCCGGCATCGATGGTGTCGATGTGCCCGCCGGTGATGTGATTGACCAGCGCGCCAAGTGCCGTGGTCGGCGGCGGCAAGTCCGGCGTGCGCCCGGCGCGCTCGGCCGCCGCGAAGCGGCCGGCCAGCAGCCCGATGGCCGCGGACTCCACATAGCCCTCGCAGCCGGTGATCTGCCCGGCAAAGCGCAGCCGCGGCATCGCACGCAAGCGCAGCGTGCCGTCGAGCAGCTTCGGCGAGTTCAAAAAGGTGTTGCGGTGCAGCCCGCCGAGCCGGGCGAACTCCGCATTCTCGAGACCGGGAATGGTGCGGAAGACGCGCACCTGTTCGCCGTGTTTGAGCTTGGTCTGGAAGCCGACCATGTTGAACAGCGTGCCGAGCTTGTTGTCCTGACGAAGCTGGACGACCGCATAAGGCTTGACGTCCGGCCGATGCTTGTTGGTGAGGCCGACCGGCTTCATCGGTCCATGCCGCAGCGTTTCGGGGCCGCGCTCCGCCATCACCTCGACCGGCAGGCAGCCATCGAAATAGGGGGTGGATGCTTCCCATTCGTGGAAACTCGTCTTGTCGCCGGCGATCAGCGCGGCGACGAAAGCCTCGTACTGCTCGCGCGTCATCGGACAATTGATGTAGTCGGCGCCGGTGCCGGTGGAACCGGTCTTGTCGTAGCGCGACTGAAACCAGGCCACCGACATGTCGATCGAGTCGCGATGCACGATCGGCGCGATGGCGTCGAAGAAAGCGAGCGCGTCTTCGTCGGTCAGCGCACGGATCGCGGTGGCGAGTTTCGGCGAAGTCAGCGGACCGGTTGCGACGATCACATTGTCCCAGTCGGGCGGCGGCAGACCGGTCTCGCCGCGCGCGATGGTGACCAGCGGATGCGCGACAAGCGCGGCGGTGACGGCGGCGGAAAAGCCGTCGCGGTCGACCGCGAGCGCGCCGCCGGCCGGCACCTGATGCTCATTGGCGGCACGCATGATGAGGGAACCGAGGCGGCGCATCTCCTCATGCAGCAGGCCGACGGCGTTCTGCTCGTGGTCGTCGGCACGGAACGAGTTGGAACAGACGAGTTCCGCAAGGCCGTCCGTCTTGTGTGCCGCCGTCGCGGTGTCGGGCCGCATTTCGTGCAGGACGACGGGAACCCCGGCCCGCGCGATCTGCCAGGCCGCTTCGCTGCCGGCGAGGCCGCCGCCGATCACGTGAATGGCTTGAAATTGCCGTTGCGTCATCCGACAATAACTAGGGGCAAGGGCTTCAGGGATCAACGTTTTCGGAGGCTCGACATGCCGAGGCGGCGCTATCAGTTTGTCGCGATCGCGGCTTTCGGCGTGGGTTTCGCGCTGTGCGCCACACCGGCGCGGGCGGACCGCAACAGCGTCATCGCCGAGACTTACCCGCAATATTCGGTTTCACCGCCGACCACCAACCAGATCGTGGTGTGCCACGATTTCGGCTGTCAGGGGCGCGCCGTGATCGGCGTGACCGCAGGCGATCGTCAGCAACTTGCGGGCATCATGGCGTCCGGCCGTGGTTCGGCGAAAGCGGAGCGCGCCGCGGTTGCGCAAGCGGGCGCCTGGTTCGACCGCCGCATCGCGCGAGCGGCCGGCACGGTCAATCACGTCGCGCGGGCCGGGATGTCCTACACCTTCAAGCCGGAGGGGCAGCTCGATTGCATCGACACCAGCCGCAACACGACGACGCTACTGCTGCTGCTCGACATGCTCCATTTGCTGCGCCATCACAGCGTCGATGCGCCGCGCGCCCGCGGGTTCCTGTTCGATGGCAAGCCGCCACACGCGACCGCGGTGCTGCTGGAGCGCGCGACGGGAAAACGCTGGTCGGTCGATGCCTGGACGCGGGCCTATGGGCAAAAGCCGGAGATCATGGCGCTCGACCGTTGGCTCGATGAAGACTGACGCCAAAAAACGAAAGCGCCCGCGCGAGGCGGGCGCTGTTCGCATCTGTCGAAAGGCGATTAGCGGCCGTGGGCGGCGCGCCAGGCAACCGTATGGATGTCCGAGCGGCTGATGCCGATGTCCTGCAGATCGCGATCACCGAGCTGCGACAGTTCGTTGAGGCTCTGGTGATAACGCCGCCAGGAGCGCAGGAAGCGGATGATACCGGTAAGCATTTGTTCCTCTTGAGTTTTTCGTCGGCCCAACCCGCCTTGAAGTCCTTGGTTCGAGGCCGGTCGACGTTCTGGGGCGGATATAGATGCACCGCAGCAAAAGCGGAAGCAATTATGTTGCGCTGCAGCTAATCGAAAAATGCATACCTTAAGTAACTGACAGGTAAGGAAATAAGCCGCCGCAGGCTGATTTTGAGGTGATTTATTGCTGTAATTAGATACCGTGCCATGCTTTTCGTGGATACTGTGAGGCGCGAATCTGCGTCGGCGCCCCCGATCAGGCCATTCGCCACCCTGTTACTGTGGTGCGGTGAGTCGCCCCGCGGCCGCGGTGCGCCCATTTTGATGGACTTGCCAGAGACTTGCCGACTGCCGCCGAGACCAAGCCGACCGACCGCCGCCTCGTCATTTCCGTGCTGGGGTTCGCGCAGATTCTCGGCTGGGGGACCTCGTTCTATTTTCCCGGGGTCTTCGCCAAGCCGATCATCGCCGAGACCGGCTGGCCGCTCACTTATGTGGTCGGCGGCATTTCCATCGCGCTTCTGGTCAGCGGGCTGATATCGCCGCAGATCGGCAAATGGATCGCGAATTACGGCAGCCGGCCGGTGCTGCTGGCGAGCCCGGTTCTGTTTGCCGCCGGTCTTGCCTGTATCGGACTGTCGTCCTCGCTGCCGGTCTATCTCGTGTCGTGGATTCTCGTTGGTCTCGGCATGGGCTCCGGCATGTATGACGCCGCTTTCGCCGCACTCGGCCGGATGTACGGGCAGGCGGCGCGGGGCCCGATCACCAATCTGACGCTGTTCGGCGGGTTCGCCAGTACGATCTGCTGGCCGCTCAGCGCGATGATGATTGACGCCGTCGGATGGCGTGAGGCCTGCCTGATTTATGCGACCCTGCATCTGCTAGTTTCGCTACCCATCCAGGCGCTGATTTTGCGCCATGAGCCGGTCAGCCATTCCGCCTCGGCGCCTGGAAGCGGCCGGCCACGCGGGGCGGAGCCCTCGCGGCCATCGAACCAGACGGCCGTTTTCCTTCTCCTCGCGCTGACGATGTCGTTCGCTGCCGGCGTCGGCGCCATTCTCATCATCAACCTCATTATCTTTCTTCAGGCGCGCGGGATCGACTTTGCAACGGCGGTCGCGATCGGCGCTGTGTTCGGCCCGTCGCAGGTCGCGGCGCGGGTGGTGGAGCGCCTGTTCGGCAACAACTATCATCCGATCTGGACTCTGGTGGTCGCCTGTCTGTTGATGGCGATCAGTCTGGTCATGCTGTATGGCGGAGTTCCGGCGCTCATTGTGATCATCGCTATTTTTGGCGCGGGCTTCGGCATTTCGTGGGTCGCGCGCGGCACGGTGCCGCTCGCGATGTTCGGAGCGGCGCGCTATCCGCAGATGATCGGCCGGCTGGCGCTGCCCAGCCTGATCGTGCAGGCGATCGCGCCGACGGTCGGCGCGTGGCTGATCGAGCGGGTCGGCGCGGATTCGACCATCGGCCTATTGACGGTGTTCGCGTTGATCAATGTGGTGCTGGTCGGCATGCTCTGGGCTGTCAGCCGCCACAGTCTGCAAGCGGACCACTGAATACAGGCAACCGATGCTCACGCTGCGCGCGCTCAATTTCGAGGATCTGTCGGTTGGCCTGACCGAACGGCTTTCCAAGACGGTATCGTCGTCGGATGTCGTCGGCTTCGCCGAAGTGACGGGCGACCGCAATCCGATCCATTTGTCCGAACACTTCGCGGCGAAAACGCCGTTCGGCACCCGCATCGCGCACGGACTCTACACGGCAAGTCTGATCTCGGCCGTTCTCGGCACACGGCTGCCGGGGCCGGGCGCGATCTACATTTCACAAACGTTGAACTTCCGCGCGCCGGTCAAGATCGGCGACACGGTGGACGTCTCGGTCACCGTCAAGGAACTGATGCCGGAAAAGAACCGGGCGCTGCTCGCCTGCACCTGCATGGTGGGCGACGAAATCGTGCTCGACGGCGAGGCCTGGGTGAAGGTGCCGTCGCGGGACGCCGGCGGGCGTCCGTCGCCGCGCGTCTGAGGCTTCCTACATTCCCGTCGGCGGCGCAAAGAAGCAGCGCGGCGAACCGTCCGGCCGCTTGCAGCGCCAATAGGCGCCGTCCGGCGAGGGCAGGGCCTGATTGAACGGAATGACCTCGGTGCCGAACAGCGTATAGCCGCCTTTGGCGATGCTTACATTCTTGCCGGGAACGACGAAGCAGTCGCCTTCGCCGCAGCACCACTCGCCGGCGGTGTTCTTGAAGCCGCCGCGGTTGATCCAGCTGTCGTGCGCCAGCGTGGCGCCTGTCGCGAGCAATAACGGAACCGAAACAAGCAAAGTTCGCACCAGCATTCGCACCATCGTGGCCTCCTGACGTTGGCCCGGCACGGCGATGTCCAGCACTCCTTGTTGTCGTATTCCTCCCCGGTCAGTTTCTGACGCTGTCTGCGCTCACGGCCGGTCGATTGTCCCGATGACGAATCGAACGCTATTTTAACGCTCGGGAAGCGACTCTGATCCCGCAAGACGCGAAGGTTAGCCGGCCTGTGTCGTTCGCAACACAGTTGGTCCAAACGACACGTTTGCGCAGCAATGCGATCAAGTCCGATCAATTTCGCGTCAGACTCGGTGCTTTGCACGCGGATTTCGGCCTCGCCGCATTGGGGCAGGTCCGGTCTCGTGCTAGTCGCAGGTCCGACATGGCTGGACCCGCGAGCCTCAGACAATCTTGGCATATCTGGACCGACCGTCGCGGCCGGCTCTCGGCGCTGCGCGTCGTCGCGCTCGTCATCCTCCTACTGCCGGTGGCCAAGGCGCTGTACGACGCCGGCCCGATCGCCCACGGCGCGCGTCCGATCAATGAGCTGATCCACCGCACCGGATTCTGGGCGCTGGTGTTTCTCGGCCTGGCGCTGGCGGTGACGCCGTTCCGCCGGATACTGCGTTACGGCAACCTGATCGACGTGCGGCGGATGATCGGCGTTGCGGCCTTCTTTTACATCGCTGCGCATCTTGCGCTGTTTTACGCCGACCAGAGTTACAGCGTCGTGAAGCTCTTCACCGAGTTGACCAAGCGCGTCTATCTCATCGTCGGCGGCATCGCCTGGCTCGGCCTGTTCGTGCTGGCGCTGACCTCGACCGACGGCATGGTCCGCCGGCTCGGCGGCGTACGCTGGCGGCGGCTGCACCAGATCGTCTATGTCGTCGCGCTGCTCGGCCTCATCCATTATTTCCAGCAGACCAAGGCCGATGTCACCGTGCCGACCTTCACCGCCGCGCTGTTCGGCTGGCTGGCGGGATACCGACTGATCGCCTGGTGGCGCGGCGCCGGCGAGTTGTCGACGCCGTGGCTTCTTGTGCTGACGGTTGCGATTTCAGTGCTGACGTTCGCCGGCGAGGCGGTGGGCATCGGCATCGCCTTCAATGTGTCGCCAATGCGCGTGCTGGGCGCGGCCTTCGATCTCGGCGCCGGCGTGCGGCCGGGCTGGCAGGTGCTGGCCGCGGGGCTTGCCGTCGCCGCGCTTGATTTTGCCGCGGGACGCTGGCGCAATGCCGGCCGCCGGCCGCGGCAGACCGCGCCGGCCGCATAAATCGGGAGAGTGGACGTGGCGGTATTTGTGGTCGCGCACGGCGCCTGGAGCGCTGGCTGGGCTTGGAAGAAAATGCATCCGATCCTGCGTACGCGCGGCCACAGTCTGATCACGCCGACCTATACCGGCCTCGGCGAGCGCAGCCATCTGGCACGGCCCGATATCGACCTCGACACCCACATCACCGACATCTGCCAAGTGCTCGAATTCGAGGATATCAAGGGCATCATCCTGATCGGCCACAGCTACGGCGGGATGGTCGCGACCGGCGTCGCCGACCGTGCCCGCGCGCGGATCGCCAAGCTTGTCTATCTCGACGCCTTCGCGCCGCGCGATGGCGAGAGTGTGTTCGGTCTGTTGCCTCCGGCGAGCGCCGCGCAGCGCAAGCCGGGCGAGGGCGACGACAATTGGCGCATTCCGCCGGGACCGATGCCGCCCGACACGCCGGAAGCCGACCGCGCCTGGTGCGATCCGCGCCGTACGCCGCAGCCGCTCAAGACGTTCGAACAGACGATCAAGCTTGCCGGCGAGCCGCCGATGCCGCGCCATTATATCTATTGCACGCGGCGGCCGCCGGACGATCGGTTCCGCCGGTTCCATGAGCGCGCCAAGGCGGAGGGGTGGGGCAGTTACGAGATCGACGCCAGCCACAATCCGCACATCACCAATCCGAACGGGCTCGCCGATCTGCTGGTCGCCATCGCCAAGCAGCCGTGACGTCTCGGAACTGACCGTGTCGACATGACGGACCGTTGCGCCGCGCGTGCGGCGTGCGGGCACAGTGATGCCGCATTGTCGTCGCATCGCCGCCTTTCGCAATCGCTGTCATGACTGTCCGTTCATCCGACATTCAAAAAAGTTCCATGCGGAACCGCGCGGCACGGCGCGCGTTATGTGACGGGTTCATCAAAAAGGAGTTCGTCATGAAGAGCATTGTGAAAAGTGTGATTGTCATTTCGGCCATGGCGCTGACGGTTCCGGCCTTCGCGCAGAGCGACAAGGGCGCGACCGGCGGCGCGGTCGGCGGCGGCGTTGCCGGTGCCGTCGGCGGTGCCTTGGTCGGCGGCCCGATCGGCGCCGTGGTCGGCGGCGTTGTCGGCGCGGGCGCCGGCGCCACCGTCGGCTCGCTGAGCGCGGACGACCGCACCTACATCCAGACTCACGTCTACGAGTCCGACGTCCCGAACGTGGTCGTGCGCGAGCGCGTCGCGGTCGGCCAGCCGCTGCCGGGCAGCGTGAAGGTCTACACCTTCGACCGGCCCGGCATCTCGTACCGCTACGCCCACGTCAACAATCAGTATCTGCTGATCGACGCGCAGGGCAACGTGGTCGGCGCGGTCGCGCGCTAGCGCAACGGCATCGACGGCCGGAACGCGCGGTTTCCCCTCCCGCAGACGTTCCCGAGCCGACAACGCCCGGTCCCGACGGACCGGGCGTTTGTCCTTGTCCGCCGGCCTGTGTACGGGCACCCGCGCGCGCTGGCCTGCGTGACGGCCGGCCGTTACAAGGAGCGCATGCTGGATACCGTGCTGACCGGGCTCGACTGGACCGGGACCGCGATCTTCGCGGTGACCGGGGCGCTCACCGCCTCGCGCAAGCGCATGGACATCTTCGGCTTCATCCTGCTCGGCGCGGTGACCGGCATCGGCGGCGGCAGCCTGCGCGACATGCTGCTCGGCGTGACGCCGGTGTTCTGGATCCGCGAGCCGGTCTATCTCGGGATCTGCGTCGTCGCGGCGGCGGCGACGTTCTTCCTCGCGCATATCCCGGAGTCCCGGTACCGCGCGCTGCTGTGGCTCGACGCCGCGGGGCTCGCGCTGTTCTGCGTGATCGGCGCCGACAAGGCGCTCGCCGCCGGCACGAGCGGCTTCATCGCGGTGGCGATGGGGATCGCGACCGCGAGTTTCGGCGGCATCATCCGCGATCTCCTCGGCGGCGAAAGCCCGCTGATCCTGCGCAAGGAAATCTACGTGACGGCGGCGCTGGCGGGCGCGGCGGTGTTCGTCGGCGCGGCGATGCTCGGCATGCCGCAGTTGCCGGCGACGCTCGCCGGCTTCGCGGTGTGCTTCGTGGTGCGCGCGCTGGCCTTGAGCTATGGCTGGTCGCTGCCGGTCTACCGGGCGCGGGCGGGACGCACGGCGGAGGAGATCGACAAGCTCGGCCAGTAGGCCGGTTATGCCGCGAGGTCGGCGTAATCCGGGTGGCGCTCGAGCCAGCTGCGCAGGAACGGGCAGAGCGGCTTCGCCTTGAGCCCGCGGGCGCGGATGTCGTCGAACACGCCCTTGGCCAGCCGCGAGCCGATGCCGCGGCCTTCGAGCGCCTTCGGCACTTCGGTGTGCACCAGCGTGATGACGTTGCCGGCGAGCTTGTAGGTGACGATGGCGGTCGCGCCGTCGAGGTCGAGCTCGTAGCGGTGCAGAGCGGGATTGTCTTTGATGTCTGACATGCAACGGTGGTAGCGCCGCGCCTCCGGCAGCGCAAGAGGCGGCATAAGTGGCGGCGACGGCCGCCATGATCTTGTCGCATCGCGCGGGGATGCTGCATCATTGCGCGCGCCGACCGCAGCGCCGCATCGCGATCCCGGGAGCCACGACGATGACCGAGCTGATGTTCTATCACGCGATCTCCTCGCGCGGCGCCGTGGTGCGCTGGATGCTCGAGGAGGTCGGCGAGCCTTATGACGTGACGCTGCTGAACCTGAAAGCGGGCGAGGGCCGCAAGCCGGAGTTTCTCGCCGTCAGCCCGCAGGGCAAGGTGCCGGCGCTGGTGCACAAGGGCGAGGCGACGACCGAAGTGGCGGCGATCTGCCTCTATCTCGCGGATGCCTTTCCGCGCGCCGGCCTCACGGTGCCGGTTGGCGAGCCGCGGCGCGGCCGCTTCCTGCAATGGATCGTGTTCAACCCGAGCGCAATCGAGCCGGCGATGATGGACGCCAAGTTTCCGCGAACGGAAAACCCGCCGCCGACGGCGATCGGCTATCGCAACCTCGACACGCTGCTCGATGTCGTGGTGCAGGGGCTCGGGCGCGGGCCTTACCTGATGGGCGAGCAGTTCACCGCCGCCGATGTCGTCACCGGCTCGGGGCTGCGCTGGGGCATGCTGTTCGGCATGATCCCGGAGCGCAGGGAGCTGAAAGACTATGTCGCGCGGCTGACCGCGCGGGAGGCTTTCCAGCGCGCGGAAGAGAAGGACGCCAAAGCCAGGCCGCAGGCCGGTTAACGCCACGGGCCGGTTAACGGCGCGGGGCAAATGAGGGCCAATCGGGCGCTTTTGGCGGCTCCATTGCCAATGGGCGGCCAACCGCGTAAGAGAGCACCGCAACCTGATTTTCGGTCTGCCTTGCTGTTGCTCCCGTTTTGGGCGCTGACCATCGCACAACCCAAAACCCGGATGCTCGGCCGCCGCCCGGTTCGCGGGACGGCGGTGTCGAGTGCGTTGCAAAGCAAGGAGGCCAACATGGCCACTGGTACCGTGAAGTTCTTCAACACCCAGAAGGGCTTTGGATTCATCACCCCGAACGACGGCGGCAAGGATGTGTTCGTGCACATCAGCGCGGTCGAGCGCGCCGGCATGTCGACGCTGAACGAAGGCCAGAAGGTGAGCTACGAAGTGATCACCGAGCGCGGCAAGCAGGCGGCGGGCAATCTGCAGAACGCCTGATGCGCGTCTCGTCCTGAGGACCTGCGCGCTTGCGCGGCGTCTCGCCGGATGAGCAGAGACCAGGACGCCCGGCAGCGATGCCGGGCGTTTTCCGTTGCGGGCGCCTGACGCGCGCAGATGCAACGCGACAGGGTGCCGGTTGACAGGCGCGGCGGACGGGCGGAGACTTTCGACGTCAGACAAGGGGAGGTCTCATGCTTCCACCGGGTCAAGAAGCCGCGATGACTGCCGGCGCTGACGCTCGGACGCCGGCATAGCGGGACATCACGAACGGCACGCCGGACGGCGGCGCTTGCGGGTCGTATCAGTCAGGCAGGACCCCACCTCAGCCGCTTCCGGCGCGCAGCTTTTCCTCACGGTTTTTCTGTTCGGCAATTCATGACGGCCATCGATGCCGTTGCGGCGCGTTCGGCCTGCGCGCGAGCGGCGCGGCCGAGGCAAGTGTCCGTGAGCGCGCCGTTCCCGGCGCGGCAGCATGTCCTCGCGCGGCGGCAGGCGGCTTTCGGGCAATATCGATGATAGGCGCGCGGCGGGTAGCGCCGGACCGCGACCGCGAGCACATGCGCGAGGCGGTCGAGCAGGAGATGCTGGATTGTTTCGATGCGGGTGGGGCGGGCGCTACCACTCATTGCAAACTCCGCTCATTCCCGCGCAAGCGGGAATCCAGAACAACGGCGGGTATCTTTTAAAGATGGATCCCCGCTTTCGCGGGGATGAACGGGGTTGGTGTATCGCAGCCATGGCTCTCCGTTCTCGCGGCGTGATTGACGTCCGAGTTGTTGAGGGAAATGGACTCCCTTCGGCCTTTCGAGAAAGGGAAGGGAACGGCGCGCCAGGACGCGCTGCCAGTCCTATGTGTGCGCGGCTCTTTGGAACCGCGCCGCGCCTCCGGGCGCGCCGTTTGCGGTGTCTTGCCGGCGGCGGCTGCGCTTTTCGTCGCCCGGCATGATGTCCGGGTCGTCCGTCAGCGAGCTCCTCGCAGGCCGGTCGTAGTGCCGGCCGGGCGGGTGTTTGCAGCTTGCGTTGCCGCGAACTGCGCACACCTGTTTGCCGTCGCCGCCCGAGGGCGTGGCTTGCTCACCACGCGCGCGGGCACCGCGCCTCTCCAGCACGACACGGTGCAACCGGTTCGCGCCCTTCATGCGAAGAGGCAGTATTAGGAATATAATCCAGACGGCGGAATGTCAAGCACCGCATTAACCGATTTGCGCGCTAACATTTTTCCGCGCCGGCGGGGTCTTGACGAATCCGGGGTCCGCACCAATCTTTCCCGCCGTCCACTCGAAAGGAGCCAACCTAAGGAGAGCAAGGAGGGTGTGATGGACGGCATCCGCAGACTGCACCGCAATACGACCGACACGACTTTCGACTGGCAGACGCTGATCCACCCGGCGTCGGCCTATGGCCACCCCCGCGACGTGCTGGCCGACGGCGACCTCACCACCAACGAGAAGCGCGCGATCCTGTCCTCGTGGGCGTCCGACGCCTGCGCGGTGCCGGAGACGCCGGGCCTGCGCCAGCCGCCGGGCTTTGCCGCGCCGGTGTCGTTCGACGACATCATCGACGCGCTGCGCGCGCTCGACGACGGGCCGCAGCCGCCGCGCCCCGGCGGCAAGAGCGCGCGAGTGCCGCGCTGGACCCGCGACCGCGGCGAGGGCAGCGACGGCGGGATGCGGGAGGCGGCGTAGAAGCGGGTGGTTTGCGTTTCGGGGACTTCTTGGTCATCACCGGGCTTGACCCGGTGATCCATGAAGCGTTGCCGCGAACGTAAGGCCAGCGGTCGAGGAGCATCATCATGGATGCCCGGGTCAAGCCCGGGCATGACGAAGAGAGACGGCCGCGCAGGTCTATCCTGCGCGGCCACCATGTTAATTCATCGATGATTTTCGATCTTCGATGTCGTCGATCTTTTGCTTCAGCTGTCGAAGCAGGCGGTTCGCAACCTCTGACCGAAGAGCCAATTGAACGCTCATGGCTTCTTGGTCCGAACTCGCAGGATGCGGACGATATTCCAGTTCGACGATCGGAAGTTTCCCGCCATTCTCCAGGATCATTTCTCCGACGCGAAAGCCGGTTACATAGCCGCCTGTCTGCATTTGGTTAGTCGCAGGTGTTTCTTTCATACCCAAAATCCTTCGTTGCCGCTGACGCGCCAGTGCTGGCGTCAGCAGATTGCGATGATTACAAGGAAATCGATGTGCGCGGACTAATTCACCGCTTGTTGCTTGCGACCCGTTGGCCGGGGGTTATTGCTTGTTATTTCATCGAGATAATACGAGTGAAATAGGATTGACGAAGAATGTCAATGTTCAAGACTAAAAGGAGGACAACCGAAGATAAGATGGTCAAATTGGAGATGGCGCGACCGGCTTTTCGGGCAGCTACAAGCCAAGCTCGGCGTTGCTCAGGTTGCGAATCTCAAAGCTTGAAATTGCCTCCAGCGGGTTGATTGGCTCTCCCCAAATAGCTTGTCGTTCATTCAAATCTTTCAGCCAAAAAGATCGAAGGGTATCATCGCTTTCATATACATGCCGAAGTGTATCACTAATAGCAATTTTGGTGAGGCAGCATCTGGCGACGTGTTCTGCGATGTGAGCCCATTTATATATCTGGGCGCGATCTTCTCTTGTTTTCGAACTTACATTGAGGTGGTCGTTTAGATGCTCTATTGCGTTTCGCGCTTCGTATATCTCTTTCATTAGTGAATGATGTCTCGGGCCGATGAACAATTCAGTTCGGCTCTTAAATTGTCTTGTTGTGTCGCCCGCATTAGGAAGAATTAAACCTTCGATACAGCGCGCATACTGATGGAGTCGGTCGAGAATGTCTGGCGTCATCCGAGCCGTGAAGTAGATATTCAATATTCGTCGAAGTCGCTTAAAGCGACTCGACCCGTCCCAAACCTTTGCGATGCATTTGGATATCGTGAATGCTCTCTCGAGAAAGGGCAGATCAATTGTATCCCAACTGATTGCGGAAAATTGAATAGGCGTCTCGATCTCTTGGAGTTGCCGAATTGAAAGTTCATCGCGGTCTTTCCCGCCAGTAATCAAAAGGGGTTTCTCATAGCAATGTAATCGACCCGCCAATAGAAGCCCGAAGTGAAAATTGATTACCGTATTCTTGAGTGACTCGCTCTCTTGATCGAGGAGGTTTGAGGTGTCGGACGCCTTCTTCGCGAAGACAAGAAAATTCGATTCTTCAAAATGTTCGGTCCGAATACTCCCCATCCACTCACGCCAATGCTGATCAAATTCGACTGGGTTCTTCGTTTCTATCCAAATGTTCGGTGAGAAAAAATGATGCTGAAATCGTGACGCAATGTCCGCCTTGTAGGCGGCTAACGCATATTTTTCGTTATCTACGATTTTTAGGTTAGGCGACGACATCACTCCGCCGCCTTCTGACCCTTCTTCTTCGGACCCGCCGCCTTGCGGCCGAGAACAGGCGCCAGAAACAGCCCCGTGTAAGACCTTTTCACCTTCACCACGTCCTCCGGCGTGCCGGCCGCGACGATCTCGCCGCCGCCGTCGCCGCCTTCCGGCCCTAGGTCGATCACCCAGTCGGCGGTCTTGATGACCTCCAGATTGTGCTCGATGACGACGACCGTGTTGCCGCCGGCGACCAGCTCGTGCAGCACTTCGAGCAACTTGGCGACGTCGTGGAAATGCAGTCCGGTGGTCGGCTCGTCGAGGATATAGAGCGTGCGCCCCGTGGAGCGCTTCGACAGTTCCTTGGCGAGCTTGACGCGCTGCGCCTCGCCGCCCGACAGCGTGGTGGCCTGCTGGCCGACATGGATGTAGTCGAGGCCGACGCGGTGCAGCAGCGCCAGCACGTCGCGCACGCGGGGAACGGCCTTGAAGAACTCCAGCGCTTCCTCGACCGTCATGTCGAGCACGTCGGCGATGGTCTTGCCCTTGAAGGTGACGTCGAGCGTCTCGCGGTTGTAGCGCTTGCCCTTGCAGACGTCGCAGGTGACGTAGACGTCGGGCAGGAAGTGCATCTCGATCTTGATGACGCCGTCGCCCTGGCAGGCCTCGCAGCGGCCGCCCTTGACGTTGAAGGAGAAGCGGCCCGGCTCGTAGCCGCGCGCTTTCGCCTCGGGCAGCTGCGCGAACCACTCGCGGATCGGCGTGAAGGCGCCGGTATAGGTCGCCGGGTTGGAGCGCGGCGTGCGGCCGATCGGCGACTGGTCGATGTCGATGATCTTGTCGATGTGCTCCAGCCCCTCGATGCGGTCGTGCGGGGCAGGCGCGAGCGACGCCCCGTTGAGCTTGCGGGCGACCGCGGCATAGAGCGTGTCGATCAGCAGCGTCGACTTTCCGCCGCCGGAGACGCCGGTGATGCAGGTGAAGGTGCCGAGCGGGATCTCCGCCGTGACGTTTTTCAGGTTGTTGCCGCGCGCGTTGACGACCTTGATCTGGCGGCGGGTGTTGATGGCGCGGCGCTCCGGCACCGGGACGGACAATTCGCCGGAGAGATATTTGCCGGTCCATGACGCCGGCGCGTCGATCAGGTCGTCGACGCCGCCCTGCGCGATGATGTTGCCGCCGTGGATGCCGGCGCCGGGGCCGATGTCGAGCACATGGTCGGCGGTGCGGATCGCGTCCTCGTCGTGCTCGACCACGATCACGGTGTTGCCGAGGTCGCGCAGCCGCTTGAGGGTTTCCAGGAGCCGCGCATTGTCGCGCTGGTGCAGGCCGATCGAGGGTTCGTCGAGCACATAGAGCACGCCGGTCAGGCCCGAGCCGATCTGCGAGGCGAGGCGAATGCGCTGGCTCTCGCCGCCGGACAGCGTGCCGGAGGCGCGGCTGAGCGTCAGATAGTCGAGGCCGACGTCGATCAGGAAGCGCAGCCGCTCGCGGATTTCCTTGAGCACACGGCCGGCGATCTCGTTCTGCTTCTTGTTCAAGTCCTTCGGCAGCGTCTCGAACCAGTCGGCGGCCTTCTTGACGGACAGCTCCGCGACTTCGGAGATGGTCTTGGCCGCGATCTTGACGCAGAGCGCCTCGGGCTTGAGCCGCGCGCCGTGGCAGGCCGAGCAGGGCACCTCGGAGAAATACTTGGCGAGGTCCTCGCGCGCCCAGTCGCTTTCCGTCTCGCGGAAGCGGCGCTCGAGGTTCGGGATCACGCCCTCGAACGGTTTCTTGGTGGTGTAGCCGCGCAACCCGTCGTCATAGACGAACTTGATGGCGTCGTCGCCGGAGCCATAGAGGATGGCGTCCTGCGTTTTCTTCGGCAGGTCCTTCCATTTCTTGTCGAGCGTGAACTTGTAGTGCTTGCCGAGCGCCTCGAGCGTCTGGGTGTAATAGGGCGAGGTCGATTTCGCCCAAGGCGCGATGGCGCCCTTGCGCAAGGTCGCGTCGCGGTCGGGGATCACCAGTTCGGCGTCGATGTGCTGCTCCTGGCCCAGACCGCCGCAGGCCGGGCAGGCGCCGAATGGGTTGTTGAACGAGAACAGCCGTGGCTCGATTTCCGGAATGGTGAAGCCGGACACCGGACAGGCGAATTTCTCCGAGAAGGTGAGACGTTCGTGGGTGGCGTTGCGGCCGCGATTGGCGGTCGCGCCGGTGGCGGCGACGTCGGCCAGTTCGACGATGGCGAGGCCTTCCGCGAGCTTGAGACTTTGCTCCAGCGAGTCCGCGAGCCGCGTCGCGATGTCGCCCCGCACCACCAGGCGGTCGACCACCACGTCGATGTCATGGGTGAACTTCTTGTCGAGCGCGGGCACCTCCGCGATCTCGTAGAACTTGCCGTCGACCTTGACGCGCTGGTAGCCCTTCTTGAGGAAGTCGGCGAGTTCCTTTTTGTATTCGCCCTTGCGGCCGCGCACGACCGGGGCCAGCACATAGATGCGGGTGCTCTCCGGCAGCGCCAGCACGCGGTCGACCATCTGGCTGACGGTCTGGCTCTCGATCGGCAGCCCGGTCGCCGGCGAATAGGGAATGCCGACGCGCGCCCACAACAGGCGCATGTAGTCGTAGATCTCCGTGACGGTGCCGACGGTGGAGCGCGGGTTGCGCGAGGTGGTCTTCTGCTCGATCGAGATGGCGGGCGACAGGCCGTCGATCTGGTCGACATCCGGCTTCTGCATCATCTCGAGGAACTGCCGCGCATAGGCCGACAGCGATTCGACGTAGCGGCGCTGGCCCTCCGCATAGATGGTGTCGAAGGCGAGCGACGACTTGCCGGACCCGGACAGGCCGGTGAACACCACGAACTGGTCGCGGGGGATCGCGACGTCGACGTTCTTGAGATTGTGCTCCCTGGCCCCCCGGATGGTGATGTTGCGGGCGTCGGGGCGGGGGGACTTCGGGGTACGGTCGGGCATGGTTCTTATGGGGATTGCTGGGGGCCGCCGCGGCGGCACCCGGAACGTAATAAGAACGATGGCGTTTCGCCAGTCCCGGCGCGGCCGCTGCGGTTGAAAACCGCAAATAAATTCGCGGCTCCGCGCGCCATCCGGGCAGCGGGCGGCCAAAGGCGCGCGGCCTGCGGCGTCATGGACCGGGCGGCGTTCGTATTCAGCTTGTTCTAACTGATGCCGCTGACTAGCCTCGACCCGCCGGGAACGGGTGCGATTGGCGGCGGCCTCGCCGCCATCCGGTCCCGGCACAGCGGTGTTGTCGATGGGCGGCGCGTTCTTCGATGGAAGAGCCGGTCCGTCAGAGCCGTTCGAGCCGGCGTCTGGCCGGGTCACTGAAGGATGCGCCGGCGCCACGCCGGCGATGGACCAAGGGAGGATGAGACATGCTCAATCGTTCCGACAAGACATCCGAGGCGACGACGGCGGTATCGCGCCGCCATTTCATCGTCGCAGGCGCCGGCGCTGCCGGTGTGATCGCGGCCAATCCCGAATTCGCGGTTGGCGCTCCGGCGCTCGCGCAGGACGCCAAGGCGCTGCCGGACTACGTCGCGTGGAAAAATGCCAATGCGATGATCGTGCACTCCAAGAACACCATGGAGACCAAGCGCGAGGCCTTCGGCGCCGGCGTCATCACGCCGGCCGATCAGCTCTATGTGCGCAACAACATCGCAGCGCCCGGCAACGACATCGTCGCCGACCGCAATGCCTGGAACCTCTCGATCGAAGGCGTCAAGAACCCGCGCACGATGAAGCTCAGCGAGCTGAAGGGTCTCGGCGTCGATACCGTCGCCATGGTGCTGCAATGCTCGGGCAACGGCCGCGGATTCTTCTCGCACAAGGCGAGCGGCTCGCCATGGAAAGTCGGCGCCGCTGGCAATGTGATCTGGAGCGGCGTGCCGGTACGCGCGGTGGTGGCGGCCTGCGGCGGCCTCGCCGACGGCGCCAAGTTCATCACCGGCACCGGCGGCGAGACGATCCCGCAGGGCCTCGATCCCAAGAAGGTGATGGTGGAGCGTTCGGTGCCGATCGCGGCGCTGGATCACGCCATGCTCGCCTGGGAGATGAACGGCGCGGATCTGTCGCTTGCGCATGGCGGGCCGCTGCGGCTGGTGGTGCCCGGCTATTACGGCGTCAACAACGTCAAATACATCAAGCGTCTCGCGTTCACCGCGGCGGAGAGCGACGCCAACATCCAGACGACCGGCTATCGCGTGCGTCCGGTCGGGCAGAAGGGCGCGCCGAGCCAGCCGTCGATGTGGCAGATGACGGTGAAGTCCTGGGTCACCCATCCGCTGAAGGACAACGCCAAGGGGCCGACGCAAATCTACGGCGTGGCGTTCGGCGGCGACAATCCTGTGAAGGGCGTCGAGGTCTCGACCGACGGCGGCAAGAGCTGGAAGGCGGCGAAGCTGATCGGCCCCGATCTCGGCCCGTTCGCCTGGCGTGTGTTCGTGCTGTCGGCCGACTTGCAGCCCGGCAGCTACAGCATCGCCAGCCGCGCCACCGACTCGAAAGGCAATGTGCAACCGGAAGACTTCGAGCCGAACGAGCGCGCCTACGGCCACAACGGCTGGAAGGCGCATGCGGTGTCGGTCACCGTGGTCTGAGGCGCGATTGACAAGCAGGCCCCGCCGATGCCGGCGGGGCCTTGCCGTCGCGGTCCGCGCGAAAGCATTTCAAAAGAAATCCCATGACGATACCGAACGGCCCGCGGTGGGCGCTCTATCCGTTGCGTCTCATCCCGTCGCTTGCCGTCCTGTGGCTGGCGGCGACCGTCGCCGCACAGGCCGCCGAACCGGACAAGGCGCTCGGCGAGAAGGTGTTCAACGAACTGTCCGAGCCGCAATGCAAGCTCTGCCACACGCTGGCCGCAGCCGGCGCCGAAGGCGAGGTCGGTCCCAATCTCGACGAGCTGAAGCCGACCGAGGAGAAGATCAGGCTCGCGGTCGAGCGCGGCGTCGGCAACATGCCGCCGTTCGGCGAGGTTCTGAGCAAGGAACAGGTCGACGCGGTGGTGCGCTACGTCGCCGACGCGATCAAGCGATAGCGCGGCCGAGCCGCCGAGAGTTGCGGGCATGACACTGTTGCCGCAACGGGAACCCCGCGCGAAAAGCAAAAGGGCCGGCGCGAGGCCGGCCCTTTCGATCGTTTGAACGTCCGATCCGCTTAGAAGCGGTAGTTCAGGCCCGCGCGGACGACGCTGAAGTTGTAGTCGCCCGTCACCGGAACGCCGGCGAGGGTCAGCGTGGTGTCGCCAGCATCGACATAGAGGTATTCGAGCTTGGCGCTCCAGCGGTTCCAGAAGGCGTATTCGAGGCCGGCGCCGAGCGTCCAACCGGTGCTCCAATCCTTGTCGGAGATGGTGGTGACGCCGTTCGTCAGGCTCAGCTCGGTCCGGGTGAAGGCAACGCCGCCCGTGCCGTAGATCATGGCGCGATCCCAGGCGTAGCCGATGCGGCCACGAATGGTGCCGAAGCCGTTGATCTTGCCGGTCGCAGTGATGCCGGCAGCGGTCGCCGAGGCATCCATGTCGGTCGCCTGAATGTCGGCTTCGAGGCCGAACACCCACGGGCTACCAACGCCCTGCCAGTTGTAGCCGATCTGGGCGCCGCCGAGGAAACCGTCGGCATTGCCGAAATCGGCGTCGGCCCAGCCGTAGCCGGCGTTCAGACCGAGATAGAGGCCGGTCCAGTTGAACATGGCCGGCGGCGCATAAGCCGGGGCCTTATGAACGGCGCGCGGCAGATCGGCAGCCGACGCGGCGGTCGCCAGACCGATCGACACGATCGCGGCGCTGAGTACAGTGAGAAGTCGCATGAAAACCCCCGGATGGTCACAAACTTGATGATGGCTCGCGGGGCCCGCGAGCACTTGAGATAACGTTAGGGCATTGCGTTGGTTCCGGCTGTAGTTTTTGCGCCACGGTGAGCGCTAAACCATTGCAAATGTTCGGTAAAAGTGACCCGCCGGTGTCTCTTTTGCGGCAGCAATGTGGCAGTGCCGCAATTTGCATGGCGGCGGCACAAGGAACCTAATCGGATGCCCGGCGATTTCCACAGCGCAGCCGCAGGGCTTTGTCTTTGCGATACCCCTGAACCAGTGGAGTAAACCGATGGCCACGCGCCCGTACTGGACCGGTCAGATTCGCCTGTCGCTGGTGTCGATTGCGGTTCAGATCATTCCGGCCACCAAAACGGCGGCCAAGATCTCCTTCCATCAGGTGCACAAACCGAGCGGATCGCGCATCCGCTACGAGAAGGTCGTGCCCGGCGTCGGCGCGGTGGACCGCGACGAGATCGTCAAGGGCTACGAGGTCAGCGACGGCAAATATGTGCTGCTCGAGGACAAGGACTTCGACAAGATCAAGCTCGAGGCGAAGAAGACGATCGACCTCACGCAGTTCGTCGATGCCGGGGACATCGACCAGCTTTATTTCGACCGTCCGTTTTATGTGCTGCCTGACGACGACGAGGACGGCGAAGCCTATGTCGTGCTGCGCGACGCCCTGAAGAAAACCAAGAAGGTCGGCATCGGCCAGATCGTCATCCGCGGCAAGGGCTCGCTGGTCGCCATCAAGGCCTGCGGCAAGGGCCTGATGATGGAAACGCTACGTTACGCCGATGAGGTGCGCAAAGCCGAGTCGACGTTCCGCGACGTCCCGAAGACGAAACCCGACGCGGAAATGATCGAACTCGCGGAAGACATCATTGGCCGCAAGTCGAAGGCGTTCGATCCCGCCGCCTTCCACGACAAGTATGAAGACGCGCTACACGAGCTGATCGAGGCCAAGCAGAAGCATCGCCAGGTTCGCCAGATCGAGGAGCCGCAGCCGAGCGCCAAGATCATCGACCTGATGGACGCGCTGCGAAAGAGCGCCAAAGGCGGCGGCAAGAGCGGCGCCAACGACAACGCCAAATCCGGCGCGAAGCCGAAGACCGCCAAGGCAAGCCGGACGAAACGCGCGGTGAAAAGAAGTTCGGGCAAATCGAAACGCAAGAAGGCCGCCGGCAAGTCCCGCCGGAAAGCCGCATAACCGCAGGCATCCCGCATGGCGCGCGACCGGCTCAAACATTACCGGCAGAAACGCGATTTCAGCCGGACCGCGGAGCCGGCGGGCGAAAGCCGCCGCGCGCGGCCGGCGCACGCGAAAGCACTACGGTACGTCATCCAGAAGCACGCGGCGCGCGCGCTGCATTACGACTTCCGGCTCGAGCACGACGGCGTGTTGCTGAGCTGGGCGGTGCCGAAAGGGCCGAGCGAAAATCCCGCCGACAAGCGGCTGGCGGTGCAGGTCGAGGATCATCCGCTCGACTACGGCAATTTCGAAGGCACGATCCCCGCCGGCGAATATGGCGGCGGCACGGTGATGCTGTGGGACCGCGGCCGCTGGCTGGCGGCGGACGACGTCGACGAGGCGCTGCGCAAGGGCAAGCTGGTCTTCGCGCTGGACGGCGAACGGCTCAAGGGGCTTTGGGCGCTGGTGCGCCTGCGTCCGCGCAATAACGAGCGCGGTGGCGAACGGCGCAAGAACTGGCTGCTCATCAAGGAGAAGGACGACTACGTCCGCACCGGCAAGCTCGTCACCGCACGCGAGACGACCAGCGTGAAGACCGGACGCAGCATGGACGAGATTGCGACCGGACATTCGCGGGTGTGGCACAGCGACAAGACAGCAGCCGGCAAGGCCGCGGCGGCGACGAAGACCGCCAGGAAGAAGACAACGGCAGGAAAGACCACCCGCCGCGCGCGCAAGAAACGGCCGGGCAAGACACGGCCAGGCAAGAAACGGCGATGACGCGCGACGCGGACGATCTGCCATCCTTCGTCAAACCGCAGCTTGCGACTCTGGTCGATGCGGCGCCCGAGGGCGATGACTGGATCTATGAGACCAAGTTCGACGGGTATCGCGCGCTGGCCAGCATCGGCGACGGCCGTGTCCGGATCTGGACCCGCAGCGGCCTCGACTGGACGGAGAAATTCGCCTCGCTCGTCGCGCCGCTCGGCAGGTTGCCGTGCCGGTCGGCATTACTCGACGGCGAGATCACGGTGAGAGCGCATGGCCGCACCGATTTCGGCGCGTTGCAGAATGCGCTGTCGGCCGGAAAGGGCAGGCTCACCTATTACGTCTTCGATCTGCTGCAGCTGAACGGCGAAGACCTGACGCGCGAGCCGCTGCGCGACCGCAAGGCGCTGCTCAAGGCGCTGCTGTCGAAAGGAAAGAAGAGTCCCGCGCTGATCTATTCGGCGCATCGTTCGGGCGCCGGCGCGGCGGCGTTCCGCAACGCCTGCAAGCGCGGCCTCGAAGGCATCATCGCCAAGCGCGCCGGCGATCCTTACCGCTCGGCGCGCACTTTGAGCTGGCTCAAGGTCAAATGCGGCCTCGAACAGGAGTTCGTGGTGATCGGCTGGGAGCCGTCGGACAAGAAAGGCAGGCCGTTCTCGTCGATCCTGCTCGCGGTGCGCGAGAAGGGAAAACTGCGCTACAGCGGCCGGGTCGGCACCGGCTTTTCCGCGGCGCGGCTCGACGACCTCGCGGCGTTGTTCGCGCGCCATGCGCGGGACCGCGCGCCGGTGCCGGACGTCCCGCGGGCGATCGCGCGGACGGCGCGGTTTGTCGCGCCGGTGCTGGTGGCGGAAATCGCGTTTCGCGGCTGGACGGCGGACGGGCTGGTGCGGCAGGGCAGCTTCAAGGGACTGCGCGGCGACAAGCCGGCCCGCGCGGTGGTGCGGGAAAGGCCGAAAGCGACCGCACAGGCGACACGGCGCGAGACGAAGCGATAACGGAACCTGTGCTGCGCCGACGGACCATTTTTCCGTGTTTTGCCGTCTTTGTATGATGTGATCCGGCCTGCCGGCAGCGTGAGGATGCGAATGGCGAAAAAGACAGCCGTCAAACGCCGCAAGACCGCGAAGCGCGCCAAGCGTGTCACCAGACGTGGCGTGACGAAGCGTGGCGCGATCAAGCGCGCGGTGGCGGCGCACGCCGCCGCCGAAGACGACTTCGCCGGCGTGCGGGTGACGCATCCCGACCGCGTGCTGTTTCCGGGGCAGGGTGTCACCAAGCGCGAGCTGATCGAGTACTACCTCGCGGTGGCGGACCGCATGCTGCCGCATGTCGCCGGGCGGCCGCTGGCGCTGGTGCGCTGCCCGCGCGGCAGCGAGGGCGAATGTTTCTTCCAGAAACACGCCAATCCCGGCTGGCCGGACGCCTTCAAGCATGTCCGCATTCGCGAGAAATCCGGCGCCGAGCAGTACCTCTATATCGAAGACGAGCGCGGTCTTGTCGCCGCGGTGCAGATGGGTGTGCTGGAGCTGCACCTGTGGGGCTCGCGGGCCGACCGGGTCGAGGAGCCGGACCGGCTGGTGTTCGACCTCGATCCCGACGAGGATTTGCCGTTCGCAGCCGTTGTTAAAGCATCACTTCAGTTAAAGGGAATGCTGGAAGAGATTGATTTAACGAGTTTTTCGATGTCAACCGGCGGCAAGGGCATCCATGTGATCGTGCCGCTTTCGCGCGGTCACTCCTGGGACGCACACCGCGAATTCGCCGAGGCGATGGCCAGGCATCTGGCCGCGCAGGAGCCGGATCGCTTCGTCGCGACGATGTCGAAGGCGAAACGGCGGGGCAAAATCTTCATCGACTATCTGCGCAACACGCGCGGCGCCTCGGCGATCGCGCCTTATTCGACGCGGGCGCGGCCCGGCGCGCATGTGGCCTTTCCGGTGTCGTGGCCGGCGGTGAGCAAGCTGAAGGACGCGCAGCCGGCGGCGGTGAGCGACGCGGCGGCGAAGGTGGCGCGGATGAAGGAGCCGTGGCCCGGCTATTTCAAATTGCGTCAGAAGCTGCCGACGCTGTAGCTGCGAACGCTGCGCACAAAAAAAAGAGGCCGGCGCGAGGCCGGCCTCAATCCTGTCATCCGGCGCGCCGCATCAGCCGCCGGACGTCATGTGTCAGAACCGATAGTTCAGGCCGACGCGAACGATGTTCATCTTGATGTCGACATCGGTGTCGGTGGTGCAGACGCCGGACGAGCAGGTGGCGCTGCCGAGATCGGCGTAGAGGTATTCGAGCTTGGCCGACCAGTTGCCCATGAAGGCGTATTCGACGCCGAGACCGACGGTCCAGCCGAACTGGGTGTTGGAGTCGCTCGCGCCCGTCGCGGTGGTCAGCTTGGCATTGGCGAAGGCGCCGCCGCCGGTGATGTAGGGCATCCAGCGATCCCAGGCATAGCCGATGCGGCCGCGGACGGTGCCAAACCAATCGCTCTTGGTTTCGCAGCCCGGAGCGGCGGCGCAGATGCCGGTGCCGGTGGCGGTGTCCTTGATCCAGGCGGCGTCGAAGTCGCCTTCAAGGCCCCAGACCCACGCGCCGGTCTGATAGTTGAAGCCGACGGTGCCGCCGAGCAGGCCGCCCTTCGGCTTGGTGCTCGCGGAGCCGGACGTGCCGCTCCAGTCGGCATCGCCCCAAGCGTAGCCGCCATTGAGACCGATGTAGAAGCCGGTCCAGCTAAAGAGCGGCGCGACATAGACCGGCGCCTTGTAAGCGGGGCGCGGCAGGTCGGCGGCGAACGACGGGCTTGCCATCGCGAGCGCCAGACCGGCGGCGGCCGCCAGTTGGTAGAAACGCTTCATGTGAGTGACCTCCTGATGGTTTTTCGGCCGAAAACGCACACTGGAGGCGTGTCTATATCTTGTGGATGATTCGAGCTGTGACCGGAAAGCCACATTGACATCCAAAGTTTTGATCTAAGTGCTTGATTACTTTATCTGATTCGTATAGAACAAACAAAGAACCAATTGAGATATGGTTAACAAAATGAATCCGGGCGGAAATTCCATCGTGGAAAAGCGCCGGCAGGCGGCCCGGGCAGGCGCGGCGAGACTAGGGTGACGCCGGGTCCAGCCGGGCCCCGCGGACGATGGCGGCACAGGCAAGTGATCCGACGCCGGGACACACCATATCGGTACGCAAAGACACAACATCGGAGAGCATCATGGCTGGTAGCGTGAACAAAGTGATCCTGATCGGCAATCTCGGCGCGGACCCGGAAATCCGCCGCACCCAGGACGGCCGTCCCGTCGCCAATCTGCGCGTCGCGACATCGGAAAGCTGGCGCGACAAGAACACCGGCGAGCGCCGCGAGAAGACCGAATGGCATCGCGTCGTGATCTTCAACGAAGGCCTGTGCAAGATCGTCGAGCAGTATCTGAAGAAGGGCTCGAAGATTTATCTCGAGGGCGCGCTGCAGACGCGCAAATGGACCGACAAGGACGGCAACGAGAAGTACACCACCGAAGTGGTGCTGCAGGGCTTCAACTCCTCGCTGACCATGCTCGACGGCCGCGGTGGCGGCGGCAGTTCGTCCTCCGACAGCGGCGATGATTTCGGCGCGTCGGGCTCCGGCATGGGCGGCGGTGGTGGCGGACGCCGGCAGCCGGCGATGGCCGGCGGCAAGCGCGATGACATGGACGACGAGATTCCGTTCTGACCCGTCCGACGGCGATCCATGACTCATGACCGCTGCGATCTCCTGGAGCGGCGGCAAGGACGGCTGGCTCGCGCTGCTGCGCGCGCGGGCGGCGGGCCTCGACGTGCGCTACGCCCTCACGATGCTCGACGACAGCGGCGCGCGGTCGCGCTCGCATGCGCTGCCGCCCGATCTTCTCGCGCGGCAGGCCGGCGCGCTCGGCCTCGAACCCGTCACCGCGCGGGCGTCATGGCAGACCTATGAAGCCGGTCTGATCGCCGCGCTGCGCGATCTCGCGGGGCGCGGCGTCACCGCCGTGGTATTCGGCGACATCGACATCGCCGACCACCGCGCCTTCGAGGAGAAAGTCTGCGCCGCGGCGGGACTGACCGCGGTGCTGCCGCTGTGGCGGCAGGACCGGATCGCGCTGGTCGCGGAGATGTTCGCGCGCGGCCTCGAGGCCATCGTGGTGACGACCGACGACCGTTTCCTCGATGCGCGTTATTGCGGCCAGCGCTTCGATCGCGCGTTTGTCGCCGACCTGCCGGCGGGCGTCGATGCCTGCGGCGAGAACGGCGAGTTCCATACTTTCGTCACCGGCGGCGAGGGCTTTGCCGCGTCGCTGCCGGTCATGCAGGCGCCGAGCTACGCGCATGCCGTGAATGCTGCCGGCGCGCCGGCCGGCTATCATGTTACGCCGCTGCGCATCGAAGCCACCTGAGCGCGCAGGCGCGACCGGAACCTGTGTGATATTGGTTTAGCTCGAAAATGCTCTAGCCCATCACCGCGCGCACGCCATCAACGACGAACTGCACGGCGAGCGCGGCGAGCAGCACGCCAAGCAGGCGCGACAGCACCGTGTTGGCGGTGATGCCGAGCCATTTGCTGATTTTCGCCGCACCGGCAAAGACGGCAAGGCAGGCGAGGATCACGATCGCCACCACGGCGAGCAGGATCGCAAGATGCGCCACGCCGTCGCCGCGTCCGGCGAGCAGGACGGTCGCGGTAATGGCGCCGGGCCCGGCCATCAGCGGAATGGCCAGCGGGAAGGCGGCGATGTTGCGGACATGCTCGTCGATCGCCTGTTCGGCGGTCGTGGTCTGACGCGCGGTGCGCACGCCGAACACCATCTCCGACGCGATCGAAAACAGCAGCAGCCCGCCGGCGATGCGGAACGCGGGCAGCGTGATCGACAGCGTGCGCAGGAGCCAGTCGCCGATCAGCGCGCTGCCGGCCAGGATCGCCGCCGCGATCAGACAGGCGCGCAGCGCCACCTGACGCCGCGACCGCTCCGGCAGCCCGTGGGTGACGGCGAGGAAGGTCGGCACCAGGCCGAGCGGATCGACCACGACGGCGAGCGTGACCAGCGCCGCGACGGCAAATTCAATCAGCATGGGATCGGCGTGGATCACCGCATTCTCCGTTCCCCTTCATCGCCGCCCCTTGGGTCCGGCCCCGTCAGGGTAGCAGGGAACCGCAGGGAGGAGGGTTTCATGCTGTGCGCCGGTTGCGCCGAAAGCAGCAGACCGTGCGGCTTTTTTTGTCTGGACGCCTCCGCGAAAACATGGCGAAAATGGCATCTGTGGGGAGATACTTGTTATTATGAGTGAGGATGTCGTTCTCGCGACCGAAGATCTGACAAAGGAATTCGCAGGTTTTGTCGCGGTCAACGGTGTGAATCTGCAGGTCAGGCGCGGCACGATCCACGCGTTGATTGGCCCCAACGGGGCCGGCAAGACCACCTGTTTCAATCTTCTGACCAAGTTCCTGGCGCCGAGCCGGGGACGCATCGTTTTCAACGGTCAGGACATCACCGCGCTGGCGCCGGCCGATGTCGCAAGGCTCGGCATCGTGCGCTCGTTCCAGATATCGGCGGTGTTTCCGCATCTGACGGTGCTGGAGAACGTGCGGATCGCGCTGCAGCGCCAGCGCGGCACCTCGTTCGATTTCTGGCGCTCGCGCCGCGTGCTCGATACCTTCAACGACCGTGCGATGGAACTGATCGCCGACGTCGGCTTGAGCGACTTTGCCGGCGTCGCAGCGGTCGAACTGCCATACGGCCGCAAGCGGGCGCTCGAAATCGCGACCACGCTGGCGCTCGACCCGGAGATGCTGCTGCTCGACGAGCCGACGGCCGGTATGGGCCACGAGGATATCGACCGCATCGCCGCGCTCATCAAGCGCGTGTCGGCCGACCGCACCGTGCTGATGGTCGAGCACAATCTCGACGTGGTGTCCGACCTTTCCGACACCATCACCGTGCTGACGCGCGGCTCGGTGCTCGCCGAAGGCAATTACGACACGGTGTCGAACAACCCGGACGTGCGCGAAGCCTATATGGGGGTCGGCCATGCTTGACCCGCAGCGCAACGCCTTGCTCGCGGTCGAGAAGCTCGAAGCGTGGTACGGCGAGTCGCACATTCTCCACGGCGTCGACCTCGAGGTGTTTCCCGGCGAGGTGGTGACGCTGCTCGGCCGCAACGGCGCCGGCAAGACGACGACGCTGAAGTCCGTGATGGGCATCGTCGGCCATCGCACCGGCTCGGTGCGTTTCGAAGGGCAGGAGACGATCCGTCTGCCCTCGAACGCCATCGCGCGCGCCGGCATCGCGCTGTGCCCGGAAGAACGCGGCATCTTTGCGAGCCTCGACGTGCAGGAGAACCTGCTGCTGCCGCCGGAGGTGAAGCCGGGCGGCCTCACGCTCGACCAGATCTTCGAACTGTTCCCGAATTTGCGCGAGCGGCTCGGCTCCAGCCAGGGCACCAAACTGTCGGGCGGCGAGCAGCAAATGCTCGCGATCGGCCGCATCCTGCGCACCGGCGCGCGGCTGCTGCTGCTCGACGAGCCGACCGAAGGGCTTGCGCCGGTCATCATCCAGCAGATCGGCAAGACCATTCGCGCATTGAAGGAAAAGGGCTTTACGATCCTGCTGGTCGAGCAGAATTTCCGTTTTGCCTCGACCGTGGCCGACCGCTACTACATCATGGAGCACGGCAAGGTCGTGCACCGGTTCGCCAACGCGGAACTCGACGCCAATCTCGGCACGCTGCACGAGTATCTCGGGGTGTGACCGCGATTTCGTTCAAGTCGACAAGCACGTCATAACAAGAAGGAGGAGTACGCATCATGATGAAACGTCTGTTGGGCTACACCGCGCTCGCCGTCGCACTGTCGTGCGGCACCGCGCTGGCGCAGACCACGGTGAAGATCGGCGTGTTGAGCGACATGTCGGGCCTCTATGCCGACCTCGGCGGAGCGGGCTCGACGGCCGCCGCCAAGCTCGCGGCCGACGACTTCATGAAGACCCACAAGGACATCAAGGTCGAGTTCGTCACCGGCGACCACCAGAACAAGCCGGACGTCGGCTCGCAGATCGCCAACCAGTGGTTCGATCGCGAAGGCGTCGACATGATCGTCGACGTGCCGAACTCGGGCGTCGCGCTCGCGGTATCGGGCGTCGCGGCGAGCAAGAACAAGGTGTTCATCGGCTCGGGGCCTGCGTCCTCGGACCTGACCGGGGCGAAGTGCAACGCCAACACGGTGCACTGGACCTATGACACCTGGATGCTGGCGAACGGCACCGGCAAGGCGATCGTGAAGACCGGCGGCGACACCTGGTTCTTCCTGACCTCGGACTACGCCTTCGGTCACGCGCTCGAGCGCGATACCGCGGCGGTGGTCGAGAAGAACGGCGGCAAGGTGGTCGGCAAGGTGCGCCACCCGCTCAACACCAGCGACTTCTCCTCGTTCCTCCTGCAGGCGCAGGCGTCGAAGGCCAAGGTCATCGGCCTTGCCAATGCAGGCGGCGACACTATCAACTCGATCAAGCAGGCGGCCGAATTCGGCATCGTGAAGGGCGGACAGAGCCTCGCGGGTCTTCTGGTCTTCTCGACCGACGTCGCCTCGCTGGGTCTGCCGGTTGCGCAGGGCCTCGTCCTGACCGGCACCTGGTACTGGGACCAGACCGACGCCAACCGCGCCTGGACCAAGCGCTGGCAGGCCGAACGCAACGCCTCGGGCAAGATCCCGACGATGGTTCAGGCCGGCGTCTATGCCGGCACGCTGCACTACCTGAAGGCCGTCGCCGCGCTCAAGAGCGCGAAGGACGGCAAGGCGGTCGTCGCCGAAATGAAGAAGCTGCCGACCGACGATCCGCTGTTCGGCAAGGGCACCATCCGCGCCGACGGCCGCAAGCTGCACAACGCCTATCTGTACGAAGTGAAGAAGCCCTCGGAGTCGAAGGGCCCCGGCGACTTCTACAAGGTGCGCGCCACCATCCCGGCCGACGAAGCCTTCCGTCCGCTCAAGGACGGCGGCTGCTCGCTGGTCAAGGGTTGATGCAATCGTGACAACCGGGAGCGGGCGGCGACGCCCGCTCCCTGCTTGCGCGGCGAGATCTTGCGCGGAGAGAGAGCGTGTTCGAGATTTTCGGCATCCCATCGCAGGCGCTGTTCGGGCAGTTGTTGATCGGCCTGATCAACGGCTCGTTCTATGCTCTGCTCAGTCTCGGCCTTGCCGTCATCTTCGGCATGCTCAACATCATCAATTTCGCCCACGGCGCCCAGTACATGCTCGGCGCCTTCACGGCGTTTTTCCTGCTGCAATATGCCGGCCTCAATTACTGGTTCGCGCTGATCGTCGCGCCGATCGTGATCGGCTTCGTCGGCGTCGTCATCGAGCGGCTGTTCCTGCAGTGGCTCTACAAGCTCGACCATCTTTACGGGCTGCTGCTGACCTTCGGCCTCGCGCTCATCATCGAAGGCACGTTCCGCAACTTCTTCGGCTCGTCGGGCCTGCCGTACCGGGTGCCGGACGCGCTGCAGGGCGGGCGGAACCTCGGCTTCATGTTCCTGCCGAATTACCGGGCCTGGGTGGTGGCGTTCTCGCTCGTCATCTGTCTCGGCACTTGGTTCCTGATCGAGCGCACCAAGCTCGGCTCTTATTTGCGCGCGGCGACGGAAAACCCGACGCTGGTGCGCGCCTTCGGCATCAACGTGCCGCGCATGATCACGCTGACCTACGGCTTCGGCGTCGGCCTCGCCGCGCTCGCCGGCGTGATGGCGGCGCCGATCTACAACGTGTCGCCGCAGATGGGCGCCGAGCTCATCATCGTGGTGTTCGCGGTCGTCGTGATCGGCGGCATGGGCTCGATCATGGGCGCGATCGTGACCGGCTTCGGCCTCGGCGTGATCGAGGGGCTGACCAAGGTGTTCTTCCCGGAAGCCTCGAACACCGTCATCTTCGTCATCATGGCGATCGTGTTGCTGGTCCGCCCGGCCGGCCTGTTCGGACGGAGAGCCTGAGATGGCCGTAAACACCATGTCCGGCGCGGCGGCCTCGGGCGGCGGCGTGATGCGCACCGAAATGCACAGGAGCGAGATCGTCGCGTTTCTCGCGATGCTTGCCGTCTTCATCGTCGCGCCGTTTTTCGTCTACCCGCTGTTTCTGATGCAGGTGCTCTGCTTCGCGATCTTCGCCTGCGCCTTCAACCTGCTGATCGGCTATGTCGGCCTGCTGTCGTTCGGCCACGCGCTCTATTTCGGCTGGGCGAGTTACGTCAGCGCGCACGTCGCAAAGGAGTGGGGGCTGCCGCCGGAAGTCGCGATCCTGTCCGGCACCGCGGCGGCGGCGGGGCTCGGCCTCATCGCCGGCGCCATCGCGATCCGCCGGCAGGGCATATATTTCGCGATGATCACGCTGGCGCTGGCGCAGATGATGTTCTTCTTCGCGCTGCAGGCGCCGTTCACGCATGGCGAGGACGGCATCCAGGGCGTGCCGCGCGGCGTGCTGTTCGGCCTGTTCGACCTGAAGAACCAGGCAACGATGTATGTCTTCGTGCTGGTCGTCTTCCTGCTGTGCTTCGCGCTGATCTACCGGATCATCCATTCGCCGTTCGGCGAGGTGATCAAGGCGATCCGCGAGAACGAGCCGCGCGCGATCTCGCTCGGCTACAAGACCGACCGCTACAAGCTGATGACCTTCGTGCTCTCGGCGGCGCTGACCGGCGTCGCCGGCTCCACCAAGGCGATCGTGTTCCAGCTCGCCTCGCTGACCGACGTGCACTGGGCGATGTCGGGCGAGGTGGTGCTGATGACGCTGATCGGCGGGCTCGGCACGATCTTCGGCCCCGTGGTCGGCGCCTTCGTCATCATCGCGATGCAGACCTATCTGTCCGGCCTCGAGCAGTGGGTGACGGTGATCCAGGGCGCGATCTTCGTCGCCTGCGTGATGCTGTTCCGCCGCGGCGTGGTCGGCGAAATCGCCAATTTCCTGCGCATCAAGCTTTAAGGGCGGACCGCCCGCAAGGCGGCCGGGCCGCCCGATTTTGGCCGCAAAAACCGGGCGCAACGCCTTGATTCGGCAAAGGAAAATGCCGGGAACAGCGCGCGGTTTTGCGTGGCTTTGACCGCCTGAATCAGTTACAAAACCGGACCGTTTTTTATCCGGAACAACTCTCTTGTCCGACACCGACAACCCGAAAACGGGGGACGGCAACCCCTCCGACGTGCGGCCCATCTCGATCACCGACGAGATGAAGCGCAGCTATCTCGATTACGCGATGAGCGTGATCGTGTCGCGCGCCTTGCCCGACGCACGCGACGGGCTGAAGCCGGTGCACCGGCGCATTCTCTACTCGATGAACGAGCAGGGCCACACGCCCGACAAGAAATACGTCAAGTCGGCGCGCATCGTCGGCGACGTGATGGGTAAATATCACCCGCACGGCGACCAGGCGATCTACGACTCGCTCGTGCGCATGGCGCAGGACTTCTCGATGCGCCTGCCGCTGATCGACGGGCAGGGCAATTTCGGCTCGGTCGACGGCGATCCGCCCGCGGCGATGCGCTACACGGAGTCGCGGCTCGCCAAGCCCGCGCTCGCGCTGCTCGAGGACATCGACAAGGACACCGTCGATTTCCACGACAACTACGACAACACCGAGCGCGAGCCCTCTGTGCTGCCGGCGCGGTTTCCGAACCTGCTGGTCAACGGCGCGGGTGGCATTGCGGTCGGCATGGCGACCAATATTCCGCCGCATAACCTTGGCGAGATCGTCGACGCTTGCGTCGCGCTGATCGACAACCCGGCGATCACCATCGACGAGCTGATCCAGATCGTGCCGGGCCCGGACTTCCCGACCGGCGGCATCATTCTCGGCCGCGAGGGCATCCATTCCGCCTATCGCAGCGGGCGCGGCTCCATCGTGATGCGCGGCAAGGTCGAGACCGAGACCGTGCGCAAGGAACGCGAAGCCTTCATCATCACGGAAATCCCGTATCAGGTGAACAAGGCGGCGATGGTCGAGCGCATTGCCGAGCTGGTGCGCGAGAAGAAGATCGACGGCGTTGCGGATCTGCGAGACGAGTCCGACCGCGACGGCTATCGCGTCGTCATCGAGCTGAAGCGCGAGGCGGTGCCCGACGTGGTGCTGAACCAGCTCTATCGCTTCACGCCGCTGCAGACGAGCTTCGGCGCCAACATGGTGGCGCTCGATGGCGGCCGCCCGCTGGTGATGAACCTCAAGGACATGCTGACGAGCTTCGTCGCGTTCCGCGAGGAG
This sequence comes from Pseudolabrys sp., assembly GCF_050250095.1. NCBI lineage: Bacteria > Pseudomonadati > Pseudomonadota > Alphaproteobacteria > Hyphomicrobiales > Xanthobacteraceae > Pseudolabrys > Pseudolabrys sp. The sequence continues at coordinate 80,763 of NZ_JBFWPH010000005.1, forward strand.
GTGATCTCCCGGCGTACCAAGTTCCTGCTCGGCAAGGCGCGCGACCGCGCGCATGTGTTGGTCGGCCTCGCCATCGCGGTCGCCAATATCGACGAGATCATCAAGCTGATCCGCGGCTCGAAAGACGCCAATGCCGCGCGCGAGGCCCTGATGGGCCGCGACTGGCCGGCCAAGGACATGGCGGCGATGGTGACGCTGATCGACGATCCGCGCCACAAGCTGTCCGAGGACGGCACCATTCGCCTGTCGGCGGAACAGGCCAAGGCCATTCTCGACCTGCGCCTGCAGCGGCTGACCGCGCTCGGCCGCGACGAGATCAAGGACGAGCTGGACAAGCTCGCCGCCGAAATCTCCGACTATCTCGACATCCTGCGCTCGCGCGCGCGCATCCAGTCCATCATCAAGACCGAGCTGACGCAGGTGAAGACCGACTTCGCCACGCCGCGCCGGACCGTCATCGCGGAAGCGACCGGCGTGGTCGAGGAGGAAGACCTCATCACCCGCGAGGAGATGGTCGTCACCGTCTCGCACCAGGGCTACATCAAGCGCGTGCCGCTTTCGACCTACCGGGCGCAGCGCCGCGGCGGCAAGGGCCGTTCCGGCATGCAGACGCGCGAGGAGGATTTCGTGGCGCGGCTGTTCGTCGCCTCGACGCATGCGCCGGTGCTGTATTTCTCCTCGCTCGGCAAGGTCTACAAGCAGAAGGTCTGGCGGTTGCCGATTGCGGCGCCGCAGGCGCGCGGCAAGGCGCTGATCAACATCCTGCCGCTGCAGCAGGGCGAGATCATCTCGACCATCATGCCGTTGCCGGAGGACGAGTCGAGCTGGGCCAATCTCGACGTGATGTTCGCGACGACCAGCGGCACCGTTCGCCGCAACAAGCTGTCCGACTTCGCCGATGTGCGCCCCTCCGGCATCATCGCGATGAAGCTGGAAGACGGCGAGTCGATCGTCAACGTGCAGATCTGCGACGAGAAGAACGACGTGCTGCTCACCGCGTCGGGCGGCCAGTGCATCCGCTTCCCGGTCACCGACGTGCGCGTGTTCCAGGGGCGCACCTCGCGCGGCGTGCGCGGCATCGACCTGAAGAAGGACGACGCTGTGATCTCGATGACGATCCTCGGCCATGCCGATGCGACGTCGGACGAGCGCGTCGCCTATCTCAAGCGCGCCAATGCGGTGCGCCGCGGCAACGAGCCGGAAGAGACGCCGGCCGATGCCGAGGAGGCGGCCGGCGCCATCGAACTCGGCGAGAAGCGTTACGTCGAAATGTCGGCGGCCGAGCAGTTCGTGCTGACGATTTCCGAAAAGGGCTACGGCAAGCGTACCTCGTCCTACGAATACCGGACCACGGGGCGCGGCGGCAAAGGCATCGTCGCGATGAACGTGACGGCGCGAAACGGCAAGCTGGTCGCTTCGTTCCCGGTCGAGGAGGCCGACCAGATCATGCTGGTGACCGACGGCGGCAAGCTGATCCGCACCGCGGTCGACGGCATCCGCATCGCCGGACGCTCGACGCAGGGCGTGATTGTGTTCTCGACCGCCGAGGACGAGAGGGTCGTCTCGGTCGAGCATCTGAAGGACGACGACGGCGGCGGCGGAGAATAGCGCTGCCGCGTTCCGGTTTGTAATGATGGGTGCGACGATGCGGAAAACCTATCACGGCGGATGCCAGTGCGGCGCGGTGCGCTATGACGTCACCCTCGAGCTTGGCGAGGTCATCTCGTGCAACTGTTCGCGCTGCGGCAGGCTCGGCTCGCTGCTCGCCTTCGCACCGGCGCAGGATTTCAAGCTGACTGCCGGCGACAAGGCGACCACAGAATATCTGTTCAACAAGCATGCCATCCATCACCTGTTCTGTTCGACCTGCGGCATCCAGTCGTTTGCGCGCGGGAACATGCCGGACGGCAGCGAAACGATGGCGATCAATGTCCGCTGCCTCGACGATGTCGATGTCGGCAGCCTGACGGTGAAGGCTGTCAACGGACGCAGCTACTAGGACACAGCTCATGAACTGGCAGTTGTTTTCAGCGTTTCTCCTCATCACCGCGGTCCTGGTTCTTACCCCGGGGCCGATCGTCACGCTGGTGATCTCGACGGCGGCGACGCGGGGCATCCGGGCTGCATTGATTACCGTGTCGGGCACGGTGGCTGGCAACGCGCTTCTGGTCGCCGCGATCGCAGCCGGTCTCAATGTCATCATCAATTATGCGGCGGTGCTGTTCGAGGTGATGCGCTGGGCGGGCGCCGCCTATCTGGTCTGGCTCGGAATTCAGGCCTGGCGTAATGCCGGAGCGGTGCAGCCGATCGAGTCGGCGCGGCATGTCCATTTCGTGCGCGGCTTCATCGTGGCGATTTCCAACCCGAAGACGATTGCCTTCTTCACGGCGTTTTTGCCGCAGTTCGTCGACCCGACATTGCCGGTGGGCTGGCAGCTGTTCGTGATGTGCTCGGTTGCGGTCACTCTCGCGAGCCTGACCGACGTTGGCTATGCGCTGATTGCGGGCGCGGGGCGCAAGTTTTTCCTGCGGCCGGGCAGCACCAAATGGCTCGGCCGTCTTTCCGGCCTCGCGCTGGTCGGCGGCGGCATCTGGCTCTCGCTCGCCCGCCGGCCGACCTGAGGCTTCGTCTTAATCAACGACCTTGTGCTTCACCGCGCGCACCGCGGCGTTCAACAACGGCATCAGCACGACGGGAAGCAGGGCTTCCAGCGGGTCGCGGCCGTTGCCGCCGCTCGACAAGAGGCCGAGCGGGTTTTTCGACGAGGACGCGAACTCGGTTTCAAGATCCTTCATCGACAGGTCGCGCAATTCGACGGCGAGGTCGTATTCGGGACCGGCGCGCGCCGACAAGGCGACCGCGAGCACGATTGCCGCAATCGCCAGATCGGCGACCGCCAGCGCGAAAGCGGCGAGCGCCGGACCCCAGATCGGGGCGAGGGCAAGAAAGCCGGTCGCGTTGAGCATGGCGAGGCCGACCAGCGCAACGATTCCGGCCACCGCGGCAAGCGCGGTGCGGCGGAACGCCAGCCGCAGTTGCGCCTCGGCGATGATGCGTTCCGCGCGCCAGAGAGTCCGCAGATCGCGGATCATGGTCTGCATGAGAACCTCCCGTTAGCTCTTCAGCGTCCGGCCGATCAGGATGCCGATCGCGAGCGCGCCGATGACGCTGGTGAGCGGATGATCGGTCACCTTGCGCTCGACGGTCTCGCTGGCGTCGCCGGCGAAGTCCGACACGTCATGCGCGAGGCCGCGCAACTGGTCGGTCACGTTCGACAGTTGCTCGGTCAGGCCGGAAATATCGAGGCCGAAATCGTGGTCGCCGTTGCCGTTCTTGGTCTTGCGGCCGGCGCGGATCGCCTCGATCTCGCGGCGCAGCGAGTCGAGTTCCGAACGAATGGCGGAAGCGGTGGTGGCTTTTGTCATGATGGTTCTCCTCTCTGATGGGTTTGCCGTGCGATGTCAGACTTCGGCCGGGGCCAGAACCTTCTGGGCCGGCGCGGTGGCGGGCGTCATGCCCTGAAGTCGCCGCACGGCGTGGCGAATGGTGGCGACCATCGGCGTCGCCACCGCGACGCTCGCGACGCCGAACAGGGCGCCGAACAGCATCAGGCTTGCGAGCGTCCAGGCCGGCGGCAGCCGCACCAGGTGCTTCTGCACGATCGGTGCAACGCCATAGCCGACGACCATGTGAATGAGGACGTAGATGCCGAGCGCCATCAGCGTCGTGGTGCTGCCGAGCGGCAGTGCGATCAGCAGGATCGGCACGCCGCCGACAATCGCGCCGAGATAGGGCACGAAGGTCAGCAAGCCGGCCTGGATGCCGAGCAAGAGCGCGTTCGGAACGCCGAGAGCCCACAGCGCGAAGACGGTCAGGACGCCGAGCAGCACCATCTCCGCGAGTTGGCCGACCAGCCAGCGCCGCAGGTAATAGCCGGACTCGTCGAGAAACAGCGAGACTTCGGCGCGACGATGGCGCGGAAACAGCTCGACCACGCTGCGCCGATAGGCCGGCGGGTCGGCGGCGACGAACAGGCCGATCAGCATCACCACGAAGACCTCGGCGATGCCGCCGACGGTCAACGTGAAGGCGTTGCGCGCCTCGCCGAAGAAGCGGCCCGGATCGGGAAACATCATGCGGCCGAAATTGCGCAGCGCCTCGTTGCCGCCGGCGCCGGTATTGCCGTTGTCCTGCGTGACGCCGAGCTCGGTCATCTTCTGCGCGATGGCCGCCAACTGATCATTCAGCGCGCGCACCAGCTCGTTGATCTGTCCGGCGATGCTCATGCCGCTCCAGAACAGGAGCCCGGCGACGAGCAGCGTGGCGGTGACCGCAACCACGACGAGATTCCAGGTGCGCCCGATCGGCAGCACGCGGCAGAGCGCCACCGTCACCGCGTCGAACACCACCGCGATCAAAAGCGCGGCGAAGATCATCAGCAGCACGCCGGAAGCTGTCCACAGCAGGAACAGGCTCGCCGCGCCGATCAGACCGATCACCACGGCGCGGACGGCGCCCCCGTGGGAGGGCGCCGCGGCCGGTGCAGCAGTCACGGGATAAGGGTTCGTCATCGCCATCGGGTTCCACTGGACGCCTGTGGAAACGCCGGTTACGGCGAAAGGTTCCCGACCGCCTCTCAGAAAATGCGGTTAATCCAATATGTTAGGGGAGCCGCGGGAAAGGCGAGGCACGTCCCGGCTAATGCGCGCCGGCGGCTTCCAGGATTTTCGTCATCTCGGCAAAGCCGCGGCCGCGCGCAAGCGCCAGCGGCGTCGCGCCGTTGCGGTCGGCGAGATTGACGTTGGCACCGGCTTTCACAAGCGCGGCGAGTGTGTCGGTGTGATTTCTGCCGCCATCGCCCAGCACGATGGATTCGATCAGCGCGGTCCAGCCGAGATTGTTGACGTGATCGAGCGGCGCTTTCGCCGCGATCAGGGTGCGCACGACTTCGGCGTGGCCGAGATGCGCGGCGGCGATCAGCGCCGTGCCGTGATAGGGGCTGGTGATCGCGCCGGCGTCGCCGCCGGCGGCGAGCGCGATCTTGATCATATCGACGTCGTCATTCACTGCGGCGATGGTGATGACGTCGTATTTCTGCTGTTCGAGCGCGTTGACGCTGGCGCCGTGGCGCAGCAGCGCGCGTGCGGCATCGTGATGGCGAAAGAACGCCGCGACATGCAGCGGCGTCCGGCTGTGGCTGTCCTGCGCGTCGATCTTTGCGCCATCCCGGGTGAGCTTGTCGATCGCGGCGATATCGCCCCTGGCGGCGGCGGCGTGCAGGCCGGCATAGGAGCGCAGCTCGCCATCGGACGGCGGCACCTGGGCGCGGGCGGAGCCAAGCGAGGCGACGGCGGAGCACAACACGCCCAAGGCGAGGGCGGCGACTGTCATTGCGCGGCAGCGTCGAGCAAAGCGAACCATGAGACCGAGCCTCTATCCTATTTCAGCTGGGATGCGAACTTCTCAAGCGCGGCGTTCGCGCAGGCCTCGTCCTTGTCGCCGCCGGGCGCGCCACCGATGCCGATGCCGCCGACAAGGTCCTTGCCGATGCGGATCGGCACGGCGCCGGCGAGCGCGATCACGCCGGAGATGTCCTTCAGCGTCGCGGCGCCCGGGTTTGAGACGCGCTTGGCGAATTCCGCGCTGGTGATCCCGAACGAGGCCGAGGTGTAGGCCTTGCGGCGGGCGGTGTCCGGCGTATGCGGCCCCGCACCGTTGTCCTTCAGCAGAACCTGGGTGTTGCCGGCGCGATCGACGATGGCGACCGAAACATGAAAACCGTCGTTGCGGCACTGTTCGAGCGCCGCCATCGCGATGCCGTTGGCAACGCCGACGCTGAGCTGCTTGGCTGTGACGACCGACTGCGCGGAGGCCGCGCCAGCCAGAACCGTCAATGACAGGCCGCCAAGCGCCCATTTAATAAGGTTTCGTCGCATGTCGGAGACTCCCTCGCTTCTTCGGTGATCGCAGAAGGAGTCGCTAGCAATCCGGGTCGCTTCGGTCTATTAGCAATCATGAAAACGAGTTTCGCAAAAACGCAAACACTGGCGGAACTGCGGTCGCTCGAAACGGTCCTGAGCGTGCTGGCCACTTTCAATGCCGGCACGCCACTCAAGGCCGCCGGTCTGCTGTCGCGAGCGCCGTCGACCGTCTATCGGGCGATCAACCGGCTCGAAAATGAAATCGGCGCCCCGTTATTCGACCGCAGGCCGAGCGGCTGGGTGCCGACGGACATCGGCACGCGGATCGTTCGCCTGGCTCAAACCATCGAGCGCGAAGCGACGGAAACCGAACTGATGCTGCTTGGCCGCAATGCGCCGTTCGCCGCGCCGTTGCGTCTGTCGGCCTCGGATGCGCTCGCCGAAGCCTATCTCGCGCCGTTGCTCGCGGACATCATGCGCAGCGAGACATCGCTGAAGATCGAGCTGATCGTCGACAATCAGTTCGCCAATCTTGGACGGCGAGAAGCCGACATCGCCATCCGCCCCAGCGAGAAGCCGGGCGACGGTCTGGTCGGCCGGCGGGCCGGAAAGCTGGCTCACGCGCTTTACTGCGCGGCGCCGCTTCTGAAGAAACACGGCTCGCCGGCGTCAGCCGCAGATCTCTCCCGGTTCGACGCCTGCGTCTTGTCGAGCAGGTTCGAGCATCACACCGCAGCGACATGGTGGCGCAACGGCATCGGCGAGCGCGCGAACGTTGCGTTCGTCGCGCATACAGAGATGAGTCTTGCCGCCGCCATCGCGGCCGGAGTCGGGATCGGTGTCCTGCCGTGTTTCCTCGGCGATCAACTCAAGGGGGTCAAACGGGTGACAGCCATCGCCGTCGGACCACCGGTCGACATCTGGCTCGTCGCGCACAGGGCGCTGATGCAGAACAGGCTCATCCGCCGGCTGATGCAGGCGCTCGCGGCGGCCATCAAACAAGACGCCGCGACACTCGCCGGTCTCCGAAAGTAAGCCGCTTCCGCGCGTCCGCTCGCCTACTTGATGGTGCCGGCGATCTCGACGAGCTGGTCGAACGCGGTGCCCCAACCCTGCTCGAATCCCATCTCGGCATGTCTCTGCCGGTCGGCGTCGTTTCTGTGCAGCGCCACCGCCGTGTAGCGGGTGCCTTCGGCCGTATCTTCGAAGGTGATGCAGGCCGTGAAGGACAGAAACGGATCGACGGTCGGGCGAAAGCCGGGGCCGAGCGCCGAGGTCCAGGTCAGCTTCCGCTCCGGCACCACTTCGAGAAAGCAGCCGACATTCTCATGGCGTTCGCCGGCCGGACCTTCCATCACGAAATAAAATTTGCCGCCCGGGCGCAGATCAAGCTCGCATGCGGTCGTCCGCCACGGGCGCGGGCAGAACCACTTTTTGATGTGCTCGGGCTCTGTCCATGCGCGCCACAGGATCCGCGCCGGCACGCTGGTGGTGCGGGTGAGGACGAGATCGAGATGGCCGTCAGGCTTTGCGTTTTCTTTTGTCACGTTGGCGCTCCTGTTTCTGTGCATCTTTTTGGGCTTGTTTTTGATCTTGTTTTTGATCTTGTTTTTGATCTTGTTTTTGATCTTGGGCGTGCATCGCGGCGGCATAGGCTTCCATGCGGTCGAGCCGGCCCTCCCAGATCGCGCGCTGGCGGTCGAGCCAGGCGAGGGTGGCGTCGAGCGCATCCGGCCGGATGGCGCAGGTGCGGACCCGGCCGTGCTTCTCGCTACCGATCAGGCCGGACTCTTCCAGCACGCGGATGTGGGCCAGCAGGGTCGGCATCGCCATTTCGAACGGCGTGGCGAGGTCGCTGACCGAGGCAGGGCCGGACACGAGACGCGCGACGATCGCCCGCCGCGTCGGGTCGGCGAGCGCATGAAACATCCGGTCGAGATTGCCGCCATGGTTAGTCATATGACTAACTATAGACGGCGCTCGCCGGACGTCAAGATCAGTTAGGGAGTTGGCTAAGTATTTTTTGTCGCAGGGATCAGTTCAGTCGGTCGAGGCCGACGATCCGCGCGCCGTTCATGCCCTTGGTGCTGTCGCCGCAGTGATTGTAGGGCCAGCCGCGCTCCGGGCAGGCCGGGGCGGGCGTGGCCGCGGCGTTCAGCGCGGGGCTCGCGGCCGCGACCGGCTCGATCAGCTGCGGAAAGCCGGTGATCGCCCCGGCGATAAGGGCGGCGAGAACGATGGCTCCGGAAATCTTCAGCATGGCGCGGTCCCCTGTGATCGTATGGTCATTGGTCGCCGCCGGAAGCGAACGGGTTCAAAGAAGAAACGCCGCGGGATCGGCCGGGGTTCCGTGGCCCGATTCCGCCGGTGGAGGGCCGGTTTCGCGGCCTTGCCGGGCCGTTTTGGGCGGGTTAGACCCCATTCATGGCGCAGACATCGGCAAAAACCGCCCTTTACGCCGGTTCGTTCGACCCCGTGACCAACGGGCACCTCGACGTGGTGCGGGGCGCCGCACGGCTCGCCGACCGGCTGGTGCTGGCGATCGGCGTCCACCCCGGCAAGACGCCGATGTTCTCGGCCGACGAGCGCAAGGCGATGCTTGAGGAATGCTGCGCGCCACTGGCCAAGGAGGCGGGCTGCCAGATCTCGGTGACCACCTTCGACGACCTCGTGGTGACGGCGGCCCAGCGCGCCGGCGCGACGCTTCTGATCCGCGGCCTGCGCGACGGCACCGATTTCGACTACGAAATGCAGATGTCCGGGATGAACGGCGCGATGGTCCCACAGGTGCAGACCGTGTTCCTGCCGGCCTCGCCGGCGGTGCGCCCGATCACCGCCACACTGGTTCGCCAGATTGCCGGCATGGGCGGCGACGTTTCGGCTTTCGTGCCGCCCGCGGTTGCCGCCCGGCTCAAGGCCAAAGCCAGACGTTGACCCTCAACGCGATCTTTTTCTCAAAAATCCGGAGTCCTCATGGTCCGTATCGCCGCCGTTCTTGTCGCGCTGCTTGTCGCCGCGCCCGCGCTGGCCCAGCCGGTCAAGCTGCCGGCCGGCGCCGACCCGCAGAACACCATCGTCATGGACACCACCAAGGGCCGCGTCGTCATCAAGCTGCGCGCCGACCTCGCGCCGCAGCACGCCGCGCGCATCAAGCAGCTGTCGCGCGACGGCTTTTATAACAATGTGCCGTTCCATCGCGTGATCGACGGCTTCATGGCGCAGACCGGCGACGGCCAGCGCGGCGACGGCACCGGCGGCTCGAAATATCCCAACCTGCCGGCCGAATTCTCGCAGGTGCCGTTCAAGCGCGGCATCGTCGGCATGGCGCGCGCGCAGAGCCCGAATTCGGCGAACTCGCAGTTCTTCATCATGTTCGCCGACGGCGCGTTTTTGAACGGCAAATACACCGTGATCGGCGAGGTGATTTCCGGCATGGACCATGTCGACAAGATCAAGCGCGGCGAGCCGGTTGCCAATCCCGACCGCATCGTCAAGATGCAGGTCGCCGCCGACGTCCACTAGATCGTCTTTCGCTCCATTTCATTACAAGGAACCGTTTCATGGCCAAGCCCGAAGACACACTCACGCTCGAAACCACCAAGGGTCCGGTCGTGATCGAGATGCGCCCCGATCTCGCGCCCAACCACGTCGCCCACATCAAGAAGCTGGTGAACGAGGGCTTCTACGACGGCATCGTGTTCCATCGCGTGATCGACGGCTTCATGGCGCAGACCGGCTGCCCGCATGGCACCGGCACCGGCGGCTCGGACTATCCGAACCTCAAGCAGGAATTCAACGACGAGCCGCATATCCGCGGCATCTGCTCGATGGCGCGCGCGGCCAATCCGGACTCGGCCAACTCGCAGTTCTTCATCGTGTTCGACGACGCGACTTTCCTCGACAACCAGTACACCGTCTGGGGCAAGGTGGTTTCCGGCATGGAGAACGTCGACAAGATCAAGCGCGGCGAGCCGGTGCAGAACCCCGACAAGATCGTCAAGGCGTCGATGGGGGCGTGAGCGGCGCGCTTATAGTGCATCACGCGGCCTGATTAAGACTTGCAGCGAATTTACGGAAAGCGGCGCCAAGCGGATGATCCTGGCGCCGTTTTTCTTTTTTGGTTTGCAAGGCGCCGATCCGAATCAACAAGGCCCTGTTGCGCTGCAATTGCGGTGAATAGCCGCCATTCCTCGGGCGCAGGGCACAACGGCAAAATTTTGCCACATGGGTGGAACGAACTCGGCCCTGTTGCGTTGTGGAGTGCTCGTTAGCCCGTCTTTGTTGCTGTCGCGTTCGTTCGGCTGCCCGTTCAAGACAATCAGGTCGGAAGACAAATCGCTGCTGCGGCGGCGGTTCAACCCGGATGCAGACCTGTTCGATTCAACCGAAGTGGGAGATGCGAACATGCCCCAACTCCGAGATCCTGTTTCTGCGACGCGTACCAATCTCCTCGCCAACATGATGGCGCTGTTCGGCGGCAAGCAGGCGCGCCGGCGCAAGCGTTCGCGCTACGTCGTTCGCGAGGGCGACGGCGGCTGGTTCATCGAGTTCAGCGGCGATTCATTCGGTCCGTACAAGGACGCCTTCGAGGCCATGATGCAGGCGATCGACGCCGCCCAGAAGCTCGGCGAGCGCGGCAGCCTCACGCAGGTCCAGTTGCTGGGTGCGCGGGGCAAGGTGCGCCAGGTCTGGAACTACGGCACCGACCCGGCCGGCCTTGTCGCCGTCCGCTGATTTCAGACCGGCATTTGCCAGGCTATTTGAAGAAGCCATTTTCAACGGTGCTATTTCAAAGAGACGCTATTGCCAGCCCCGTGTGATACGCCGCCCCGGGTGACCGGGGCGGCGTTCCGCGTTATGGATGAGGCGCAATCACGCCAAAATCCGTTGCCCAGCCACCCGAAATGCGTACCGACCTTTTCGATTTCGAGCTTCCGGCCGAGCGGATCGCGCTGCGGCCGGCGAACCCGCGCGATGCCGCGCGGCTCCTCGTGGTGGCGCCCGGCCAGAAGCCCGACATTGCGCCCGAACTGTCCGATCGCACCTTGCGCGACCTGCCGGACCTCTTGCGCGCCGGCGACGTGCTGGTCGTCAACGACACCAAGGTGATCCCGGCGCGGCTCAACGGCCGCCGGATCGGGCGGGGCGAGGCGGAGCCGGCGATCGAGGCAACGCTCATCAAGCGGCTCGACGGGTCGCACTGGCGGGCCTTCGTGCGGCCGGCCAAGCGCCTCGAGGTCGGCGACATCGTGCGCTTCGGCGACGAGGGCAAGGTCTGCTTCCTCGGCCAGCTCGATGCTCAAGTTTCAGCGAAAGATGAAGGTGGTGAGGTAACGCTTTCATTCAGCTTTCACGGGCCGGTGCTCGATCAGGCCATCGAGGAGCGGGGCGACATGCCCCTGCCGCCCTATATCGCCTCGAAGCGCGAACCCGACGAGCAGGACAAGGCGGATTACCAGACGGCGTTTGCAAAAATCGAGGGCTCGGTCGCCGCGCCGACGGCCGGGCTTCACTTCACGCCCGAGTTGACCGAGCGGCTGATGCGCAAGGGCGTGAACGTCCGCAGTGTGACCCTGCACGTCGGCGCCGGCACCTTCCTGCCGGTCAAGGCCGACGACACCGCAAACCACATCATGCATGCCGAATGGGGCGAAGTGCCACCCGGCGTCGCCGAGACGCTGAACATCACGCGAAAGAATGGCGGGCGCATCGTCGCGGTCGGCTCGACGGCGCTGCGGCTCTTGGAAAGCGCGGCGGACGAGAACGGCACCATCAAGCCGTTCTCGGGGGAGACCGATATCTTCATCACGCCGGGCTACAGGTTCCGCGCCGTCGATCTGATGATGACCAACTTCCATTTGCCGAAGTCGACGCTGTTCATGCTGGTCTCGGCCTTCAGCGGCCTCGAGACGATGCGGCGCGCCTACGCCCATGCGATCGCGGACGGCTACCGCTTCTACTCTTATGGCGACGCCTGTTTGCTTTATCCTCAATCGTCATTCCGGGACGGCATGTAATGCCGGACCCGGAATCCAGATGCGGACCCGGCGCGCGTGTCTGGATTCCGGGTTCGCTCGCTGCCGCTCGCGCCCCGGAATGACAGCAAGCCGATGACCGAACCGTTCTCCTTCACCCTGAAGACCACCGACGGCGCAGCGCGGCGCGGCGAGTTCGTCACGCCGCACGGCAGCGTGCAGACGCCGGCCTTCATGCCGGTCGGCACGCAGGGCACGGTGAAGGGGCTGACCCCCGAGCAGGTGCGCGACACCGGCGCGGAAATTCTGCTCGGCAACACCTATCATCTGATGCTGCGGCCTACCGCCGAGCGCGTCGCCGAACTCGGCGGGCTGCATCGGTTCATGAACTGGCCTCGGCCGATCCTGACCGACTCCGGCGGCTTTCAGGTGATGTCGCTGTCGCAGTTGCGCAAGCTCGACGAGCAGGGCGTCACCTTCAAGTCGCATCTCGACGGCGCGATGTTCCATCTGACGCCGGAACGCGCCATCGAAATCCAGGCACTGCTCGGCGCCGACATCTCGATGCAGCTCGACGAATGCCTGCGTCTGCCGGTCGAGCGCGCCGAGATGGAGCGCGCGATGGCGCTATCGCTGCGCTGGGCGGAGCGATCCAAGAAGGCTTTCGAGGACCGCGCGCGGCCGGGCGCGGCGCTGTTCGGCATCGTGCAGGGCGGCGACGACATGAGCCTGCGGGCGCAGAGCGCGCGCGAGTTGGTCGAGATCGGCTTTCAGGGCTACGCCATTGGCGGCCTCGCGGTCGGCGAGCCGCAGGCGGTGATGCTGAAGGTCGTCGAGGAAACGACGCCGTCGCTGCCGGCCGACCGGCCGCGCTATCTGATGGGAGTCGGCACGCCGGACGATCTGGTCGAGGCGGTGGCGCGCGGCGTCGACATGTTCGACTGCGTGATGCCGACGCGGAACGGCCGCCACGGCGTCGCCTTCACCCGCTTCGGCGCGCTCAACCTGAAGAACGCGCGCTATGCCGACGACGCCACGCCGCTCGATCCGGACAGCCCGCACCCGCTGGCGCGCGCCTATTCGCGGGCCTATCTGCATCATCTCGTCAAAGCCGGCGAGATGCTCGGCGCGATCCTGTTGTCCGCCATCAACGTCGCTTATTACCAGACGCTGATGGCCGGGATGCGCGCGGCGATCGAGCAGGGCCGTTTCGCGGACTTTCGCGATGCGACAAAAAAATCCTGGGCGGCCGGCTTGGCAGCAGGCTTGCAGCAAGGCAATTCCACCGACGGCGCGGCTTCGCTAGAACCGTAATCCGAAATCGAAAGCCGAAGGTCTTATGTCGATCCTTGAAAAGCTGAAAACCCGGCGCAAGCCGACTTACAAAATGCCGCCGGGCGGTACCGATGCGCATTGCCACGTCTTCGGGCCGGGCGCGGTGTTCCCTTACGCGCCGAACCGCCGCTACACGCCGGAGGACGCGCCGAAGGAGCATCTGCGCGCGCTGCACGACCATCTCGGCATCGACCGCGCGGTGATCGTGCAGGCGAGCTGCCACGGCATCGACAACGCGGCGATGCTCGACTGCATCGCCTCCGACCCGAAACGCTACCGGGGCGTCGCGATCGTCAACGATGGGTTCACCGACAAGGATTTCGACACGCTCGGCGCCGGCGGCGTGCGCGGCGTGCGGTTCAATTTCGTCAAGCATCTCGGCGGCGCGCCGGACATGGCGGTGTTCAACCGGGTGATGGACCGCATCAAGGGCCGCGGCTGGCATGTCGTGCTGCATGTCGATGCGCCGGACATCGTTCCCTTGTCCGACATGATCCGCAAACTGCCGGTGCCGTTCGTGATCGACCACATGGGCCGGGTGCCGGGCAAGGACGGCGTCGATCAGCCGCCGCTCAAGGCGCTGCTCGAACTGCACAAGCTCGACGGCGCATGGGTCAAGGTCTGCGGCTCCGAGCGCATTTCGATGCCGCCGTACGCGGAGGCGATCCCGATCGCCCGCCGGATCGTCGACAACCGGCCGGACCGCGTGCTGTGGGGCACGGACTTTCCGCATCCGAACGCGACGCATGAGGCCGACGAGGCCGATCTCGTCGATCTGGTGCCGAAGATCGCACCGGACTCGGCGTTGCAACGCAAGCTGCTGGTCGACAACCCGGCCGTGCTTTACGGTTTCTAGGAAGGACTCCCATGGCAGGCAAACCGCGTATCGCCATTGTCGGCGCAGGAATGGGCGGGCTTGCCGTGGCGGCGACGCTGCGGCAGGCCGGCTTCGAGGTCGCAGTCTACGAGCAGGCCGGCAAGTTCGGCCGCATCGGCGCCGGCATCCAGATGATGCCGAACTCGATGAAGGTGCTGCGCAGGATCGGCATCGAGGACCGGCTGCGCGACACCGCCTTCGCGCCGTATTCGCACCTGAACCGCAAGGGCGACACCGGCGAGGTGATGCGCGAATTGCCGATGCCGGAGAGCCTCTACAACGCGCCGTATCTGTGCATGCACCGCGCCGATCTGCACGACGCGCTGCTGTCCGTCGTGCCGATGGACGTTATTTACCTGAACAAGAAGCTGACCGGCCTCGACCAGAAGGGCGGTCAGGTGACGCTAAGCTTCTCCGACGGCAGCAAGGCCACCGCCGACGCGGTGATCGGCGCCGACGGCGTCCATTCGATCGTGCGCGATATCGTGGTCGGTCCCGACACGCCGATCCATCGTGGCCGCATCGCCTATCGCGCGGTGTTCCCGGCGAGCCTGATGGACCGCGATATCGGCCGCTCGCGCACCAAATGGTGGGGCACCGACCGCCACATCGTCATCTATTACACGACGCGCCAGAAGAGCGAGGTCTACTTCGTCACCAGCGTGCCCGAACCGGCCGAGTGGCTGACCAAGGAGTCGTGGTCCGCCAAGGGCGACGTCAAGGAATTGCGCGCGGCCTATGACGGCTTCCACGAGGACGTGCGCGCCGTGCTCGGCGCCTGCCCGGACTGCCACAAATGGGCGATCCTCGAGCGCGACCCGCTGCGGACCTGGAGCGACGGCAACGTCGTGTTGCTCGGCGACAGCTGCCATCCGATGACGCCCTATATGGCGCAGGGCGCGGCGACGTCCATTGAAGATGCCGCCGTGTTGGCGCGCTGCCTGAGCGACGTTGCGGGCGACGACATCGCCGGCGCGTTCAAGCGCTACGAGGCGCACCGCAAGCCGCGCACCTCGCTGGTGCAGGGGCTTTCCAGCGCCAATACCTGGATGAAGGACGGCAGCTACGATACGAGCTGGCTCTACGGCTACGACGCCTGGAACGCCGACCTCGACCGGCCGGCGGACAATTCGCAGGAAGCCTGGGCCTCGCTCAAGAAAGCGAGCTAGGCCCACGCTCCCTAGAGCAGCCACGTCCGCGCGAAGGCCTCCGCTCGCCGCCACATCGGAACCTTGCCGATCTCGAACGAGAACAGCGCGGCAAGGCCGTAGAATACGATGGCGAGCAAGTAGAGGAAGGCGAAGCCGAAATACATCGAATTGTATTCCATCAGCCCGCCGAACAGCGCCCCCATCAGGTTATAGGCGAGCGCGGTGGAGATGTTGACGCCGCGCCGCGCGATCAGGTTCGAGAACACGATGCCTGAGAAGAACAACGGCACCGTGAGCAGCACGCAGGCGATCGCCGCGCCGATCAGCGGCGAGGTAATGCCGAGCAACTGGTGGTGCAGGGCGTAGCTGTAGCCGACCGCGAGACTGGCAAACAGGCCGAGATAGGCAAGTCCCGCCTGCCGCACGCCGTAGCGCTCGACCAGAAGGTTCGCGAGATAGGCCATCAGCAGCACCAGCACGATGGTCGCGGCGATGACGAACCAGGTGCCGCCGAGATGCAGGCCGAGTTCGGTGATGGCCTTGGTCTCGACCAGCATGAAGCCGGAGCCGAGGAAGAAGAACGGCAGATAGCCGGGCTCGACCGGTCCGGACAGGCCGATCACCCGGCGGGCGAAGAAGTAGCTCAGCAGCAGAACCATGCCGAGCGCGAGCACGTAAGTGAGCGGATAGGTGCGCTCCACCATGTAGAAGAACGGCCAGTCGTCGGTCGGGATGCTGGCTTCCGGATAGGGCTGCGCGAAATGCGCCGAGACGTCGGTGAAGCCCATGGCGGCGAAGCTGTTGGCATTCGGCAGCGTGACGTCGCGGCCCTTCTGCGCGACGAAAGCGGTGGTGGAGGAGGCGTCGTAGAGGACGCGCACCGCGAGCGGCTTGCCGGCGCCCGGCAGGCCGCTGAGGATATGCGACAGCTTGAAGCCGAGCGATTCATTCGGCAGCGCGAAGGAGACGCTCATTACGCCGTCGGGCTTCAGCAGCTTGAACGCCTCGGCAATGCCTTCGCGGGTATAGACATAAGAGTCGACCCGCAGGTTGGAGGCGTGGCTCAGCGCCGTGTGGGAGTCCAGCACGCCATAGATGATGAGGTCGTATTGCCCCTGCGCGGTGCGGAAGAAATTGCGCGCATCATTGACGATCACGTTGACGCGCGGATCGGCGTAGGGCTTTTCCGGATGATAATGCCGGCCGAAATAGACGATGGCCGGATCGATCTCGATGGCGTCGACATGCGACGCGCCCATGCGCAGCGCAGCGGCGACGTCGTTGCCGCTGCCGGAGCCGACGATGGCGACGCGTTCGGGCTTTTTCTTGAAGTTGAACGGGAATTCGTAATAGGCCCGGACATAGCGGTTGTGCGCGTCCTCATGGCCGCGGCGCTCTTCGGCGAGGTCATAGACCTTCTGGTAGTAGCTGCCACCCGACAGGATCTGCATCAGCCCGTCCGGCTTGGCGGTGCGCTCGAGCAGCTGATAAGGCGAATAGATGCGCTGCGCCTCCGGCTGCACCGGCCAGGCGAGCGCGACGATCAGCACGCAGAAGCTGGCGACGCCGACCGGCAGCAGCGCATCGCGCGCCAGCACGAAATACAACAGGATGCCGCCCGCGGCGGCGAACCAGACGACCGGCGGGAGCCAGAACAGGCTCATTACGAACAGCGCGGCAACACCGAGCAGGCTGCCGATCAGGTTGTAGCCATAAGCCTTCAGCGGTTTGGTGGTTTGCAGCAGCTTGCCGCACAACTGACCGACCGGATAGCAGATGCAGGCGCAGGCGATGAAACAGGTCGACAGCAGCAGGTAAAGCGGCAGGCTCATGCGCGCCCAGGTGACCCAGTCGAACCGGATCATGTCCATCGTCATCGAGGTCTGTTCGCGCATCGGCTGCGTCGTGAACAGGTCGTGGTCGGCGCCGAGGTCGTAGCGCATCAGCGTGATGACGGCGACGAACAGCGCAAGCATCGGCAGCACCAGCGCCGGCGCGCAGGGCTGGCGGTTCGACACCGCATAGCCGGCGCCGAGGCCGAGGAAGCAGGCGAGCAGCGTGAAGTTCTTGTAGTAGGAGAAGACCGGGAAGACCGAGGCGAGCCAGCGGATCATCACCAGTTCCAGCAGCAGGCTCAGCATCGTGACGAGCACGATCAGCTTGACGTGATCGCGCTTGGCGCCCTTGGCGTAGCCGGCCTCGAAGGTGCGGCCCATGCCGTCGACCTGGCGGTCGAGCCATTTTCCGGCCTGCTGCGGCCGGATCACCATGAAGAAGCCGATGGCGCCGAGACCCGTGCGGCCGAGCATCAGCGCAACCGTCGTGAGATCGAGCGTCGTGAATTCGAGAGACTGCCGCAACCACAACACCGCGTAGAAGAACAGCAACATGCCAATGCAGACGGAAAAGATGCGAACGAGACTGCGATTGCTGTGTTTCATTGCGGTCAGGGTCCGATCATGTCGAATGGGATGAAGAATTGGATGGCGGCGGGCGGCGTGTCGTGCTGGATCGTCACGGCTGTCACGGGCGCTCCGGAGGGCAGGCGAATCGCCTGAATCGGTAGCGTCGAATTAAAAGAAGAATTGCTAACAATCGTTTGCGGTTTTGCCGCCGTTTGGACGCAATTGAACGTTCGCGCCACGGCGTCGCGGCCGCAGCGTCATCAAGGCTTTTTATGGGGGCGGCCCTAAGCCAAATCCCCGCCCATTCCCGCGCGCCGACACCGGGTTTACCCGATGCCGGTCGCCAGGATGCCCATCAAACCTATGGACCCCGCTGTCGCGCGGATGAGCGGATTGGAGGCTGGCGGTGCTATTTCACGGCCAGCGGGATGATCGTTTCGGTCTCGGTTCCGCAGGCCTCGCAGATCCAGCGATGGCGGATACCTTCGTCCTGCACGAATTCGGACGCCGATGGTGCGATCATCGGATCGGCGCAATGCGGGCAATAGAGTCCGGCCGAGGCGAAAACAGGCCGCGCGGCAAAGCTGATGATCGGTGTCTGGAGCCGCATGATGTCCCTCGCTTCTTATCCGGCAGCGCGCCCGGTCCCCGGATCACTCCAGCGTCGACCCTGGTGCCCGCCTCGAACCCTTCGATTGCCCTTGGCGTGAAGCGATACGGGCCGTTCGTGGCTTCGGCGAGGCCGGGCAACGACGCTTTGATGAAATTTTCTTAATGGCGAAGGTGCCGCGGTGTGACGCAATCACGAGCGCGTGTTTGCGCGGTCCGCGAGGTCGAGCAACAGCGCGAGATTCGACGGATCGGGCTTCAGTTCGTGGCGCTCGATGCGCCGCGCAATCTCCGTCACCGCCGCATTGACCGGCGTAGAGATGTGATGCGCCGCGCCTTCGGCCGCGACGAGGCCGTTGAGATCATCGACCTCGCTGTGGCGGCTCTTGATCCAATCCTGCAGCACCGTCGTTTTTGTGTGCGGCAGCACGAAGCCTTCGAGCAGCGTGTCGAGCAGCGTCTCGACGAGGCGATTGGTCGCGCGAACGTCTTCAGGCTTGAGGCCGAAAATAGGCAGCGGCTTGTATCCGCAGGCCGCGCCAGTATCGAGCGCCTCCTGGCCGGACCGCAGCATCAGCTCGCGCATGCCGGGCAGATTCACGGCTTCGAGCATCGGCAGGCCGAGGATCGCCGTCGTCACCAGCGTGGTGGCGTTGCTGACGAGCTTCATCCATTTGGTGGCGCGGATATCCTCGACCACCTCGACGCTGCCGACATGGCGCAGCAGATCGACGATCTCGGCTTCGCGCGATCTCGCGCGCGGGTCGATGGCGCCGACCGCGAACCACGAGCGCGGCGGCGGCGAGTGCCGCATCACCACGCCGGGATCGAACATCATCGAGGAAATCTCGATGACGCAGCCGATGGTGCGCTCGGGCCCGACCACGTCCGCGATGGTGTCGGTCGTCATGCCGTTCTGCACGCCGGCGATCAGGCCTTCGGGCTTGAGGTATGGCTTGATCAGCTCGCAGGACCAGCGGGTGTCGTAGGCCTTGGTGACCAGCAGCACGATGTCGAACGGCTCGGTGAAGGTGCAGACGTCGCAGAGATGGAAGGCGCGCACCGGAACGGTGAGCGTTTCCTCCGGCATCTCGATGATGGCGCCGCGCGCGCGCATCGCCTCGACATGGGCAGGCCACTGGTCGATCAGCACGACATCGAGACCGGCGCGGGTGAGGTCGGCGCCGATCGAGGCGCCGTTGGCGCCGGCGCCGAGCACGGCGATTTTTTTCGGTGTGGTCATGGCGGCGGGACTGTAAAGCAGTTTTGGTGAGCGCGCTGGGACTCGAACCCAGGACCTACTGATTAAAAGTCAGTTGCTCTACCGCCTGAGCTACGCGCTCGTCACCAAGCCGAGCCGGAACCGCGCGGACGGCGGCCGGATCGTGCGATCCGCGCTGTGTAGGGGCCTCGCTCTGCCCGGTCAATAGGCGGCAAGAGCGGACTTAGCCTCCCTGTTGATCTCGCCACAGCGCGCTTTTTTGCTACAATCGCGGCAAATCAGCCGACAATTCCGGAAGGACGCCGAAATGCCCATCGTCAACCGCGTTGCCGACCTCGCCAAGGACATCACCGAATGGCGCCGCGACATCCACGCCCATCCGGAGCTGATGTACGACGTGCAGCGCACCGCCGGGCTGGTCGCCGACAAGCTCAAGGCCTTCGGCTGCGACGAGGTGGCGACCGGGATCGGCCGCACCGGGGTCGTCGGCGTCATCAAGGGCAAGAAGCCGGGCAAGGGCAAGGTGATTGCCCTGCGCGCCGACATGGACGCGCTGCCGATCGAGGAAGCGACCGGCCTGCCGTATAAGTCGACCGTGAAGGGCAAGATGCACGCCTGCGGCCATGACGGCCACACCGCGATGCTGCTCGGCGCGGCGCGCTATCTCGCCGAGACGCGCAATTTCGCCGGTACCGCGGTCGTGATTTTCCAGCCGGCCGAGGAAGGCGGCGCCGGCGGCAAGGCGATGGTCGAGGACGGCATGATGGACCGCTTCGGCGTCGAGGAAGTCTACGGCATGCACAATTATCCCGGCATGCCGGTCGGCGAATTCGGCATCCGCCGCGGCCCGATCATGGCGGCGGCCGACTACATCCGCATCGAGATCGAGGGACAGGGCGCGCATGCAGCGCGGCCGCATCTCGGCATCGATCCGATTCTGGTCGGCGCGCAGATCGTGACCAACATGCAGTCCGTGGTGGCGCGCAACGTCGATCCGGTGGAATCCGCCGTGGCGTCGGTCTGCGTCTTTCAGGCCGGCACCACCGACAACGTGATCCCGCAGACCGCGCTGCTGCGCGGCACGGTGCGTACCTTCAAGCCGGACGTTCAGGACCTGATGGAAAAGCGGCTCGCCGAAGTGGTCGAGTACACCGCGAAGGCGATGGGGGCGACGGCGGCGTTCAACTACCGGCGCGGCTATCCGGTGCTGAACAATCACGCGCGGGAAACCGACGTCGCGGCCGCGATCGCCGCGGAGATCGCCGGCAAGGAGCGCGTCGACATCGATCTGCCGCCGGTGATGGGCGCGGAGGACTTTTCCTACATGCTCAACGCGCGGCCGGGCGCCTTCATCTTCATCGGCAACGGCGACAGCGCGGGGCTGCATCACCCGAAATACAACTTCAACGACGACGTGATCCCGGTCGGCACGTCCTACTGGGCGCGGCTCGTCGAAACGGCAACGGCGGCCTGATCGGGTTGCTGCCGGCTCATGCCGTCATTCCGGGGCGCGCTGAAAGCGCGAACCCGGAATCCAGCTCGATATGCTGAGCGAGATTTCTGGATTCCGGATCGCCGCCATAGCGCGTCGAGAACGCGCTTATGACGGCGTCCGGAATGACATCTAGGAAACCAGTTCGCGATTGACCGCGGACGGCTGCTTGGCGACCGCGGTGCGGCGGCGGCTGAACGCCTCGCTGAAACGGCCTTCCAGAGCGCGCCAGGTGCCGAAGTCGTTGAGTGGCGTGCGCTCGATCAGCGCGATCAGCGTCGCGGCGATGAAGGGCAGGCTCTGTACCAGCAGCACGACCGCGAAGAAGTTGATCTCGCGGACCTGCTTGGGGTTGTTGGTGACGAGCACGATCGCGCCGGCGATCAGCAGGGTGGCGATCACCGCCTCCCAGAACGCCTTGAAGTCGCCCAGCGCGGCGAGCGTGCCGCCCGCGCCGCCCTTGGCCGTGCGCACGAAGGGCAGGTGATCGCGGATCAGGCCCTGGCCGACCGCCCGCGCGATGGTCCACTGCATCGACATCGCGGCGATGAGCGAGCCGAACAGCTGGCCGGCGCCGACGCCGACACGCAGGCGATAGAGCGCGACGAAATGCACCGCCGACACCAGGAAGGTGGCGACGATCGGGATGGTCAGAATCTTGTCCGGCACCGCGATGTCGAGGAAGGCGACGACCGGAACCCAGACGATGTTGAGGAGTGCAACCACGACGCCGACGCTCTCCGCGCCGATCCAGTTCAGCCAGCCGAGCGCGAATTCGCGCTTCTGGTCGCGGTTGAGCTGGCTCGCGCCGGGCAGGAAGCGGCGCCAGTGCTTCTTGACGATCTGGAAGCCGCCATAGGCCCAGCGGTGACGCTGCTTCTTGAAGGCGTCGAAGCTGTCGGGCAGGAGGCCGTAGCCGTAACGGCGCTGCGTGTAGTGCTGCGTCCAGCCAAGCTCGAGGATGGTGAGGCCGAGGTCGGTGTCCTCGCAGATCGTGTCGCTCGACCACGAGCCGGCCTGCTCGAGCGCGGCGCGGCGGATCAGGCACATGGTGCCGTGCGTGACGATGGCGTTGACCTCGTTCCGCTGCACCATGCCGATGTCGAAGAATCCGGCATATTCGCCGTTCATGGCGTAGTGCATGACGCTGCGCGCGCCGTCGCGATGATCCTGCGGCGCCTGCACGAGCCCGACGCGGGCGTCGGCGAAGACCGGCACGAGATCCTCGAGCCAGTCCGGCGTTACCGCATAGTCGGCATCGATCACGCCGATGATCTCGGCATCCGGCGCGGTCTGTTCGAGCGCAAGCCGCAGCGCGCCGGCCTTGAAGCCTTCGATCTTGTCGGCGCGCAGGAACTTGAAGCGGTCGCCGAGGCGCGCGCAATGCTCCTCGATCGGCTGCCAGAACGCCGGATCGGGCGTGTTGTTGATGATGACGAGGCACTCGAAATTCGGATAGTTCAGCCGCGCGACGGCATCGAGCGTCTGCTTGAGCATCTCCGGCGGCTCGCGATAGGCCGGAATGTGTATCGACACCTTCGGCGCGTAGCTTTCCGGCGCGAGCGGCGGCGCGCCGAGCGCGATCGGCTCGCGGTTCAGAAGGCGCGCCGGGCGGCGGCCGAAGGCGATCGCGGCGATTTCCTCGACGCGCGCCAGCGCGATCACCACGAGCGGGATCAACAGCACGAGGCCGATGCCGAAGGCGAACACGGCGCCCCAGACGAAGTAATGCGCATACCAATAGCCGAACACCATCGCGAACCAGGCGCCGACGGCGTTCGCCGCACCGGCCAGCACGGTTGCCTGCATCACGGACGCGCCGGCGACGCCGAGGATCGGCAGCGAGAGCAGGAGGCCGGTGAGCAGCGCGATGATGGCGATCTTGGTGTAGTTCGGATCGACGATCGGGCCGTACCACGAGAACTTCGGCTGACGCTTGGCGTCGAACAGACCCCAATAAGGACCGACGCCGCCTTCGTTGGTCTTCCACGGCTGATCGATCGCCTCGACGATGTTGTAGTCGATGCCGAGCGCATAGGCGCGGCTGACGAAGTCGCGGATCACCTTGGCCTGCTCGATGCGGCCCGGATTGGCGTTCTGGAAATTATAGCCCGCGCTCGGCCAGCCGAACTCGGCGATCACGATGCGCTTGCCGGGATAGGTCTGGCGAAGCTTGTCGTAGATCAGCAGCGTCTGGTCGACGACCTGCTGTTCCGAGAAGCCTTCCCAATAGGGCAGGATGTGCACGGCGATGTAATCGACCGCGGAGACAAGCTCCGGGTGCTCCATCCAGACGTTCCAGATTTCGCCGGTCGTCACCGGAACGCCGGTCGCGCGCTTGACGCGCTGGATGATCTTGATGAGTTCGGGAACCTTGATGTCGTCGCGGTAGATCGTTTCGTTGCCGACCACGATGCTGCTGATATTGCTGTGGCGCTTGGCAAGATCGATCACCGAGCGGATCTCGCGCTCGTTGCGGTCCTTGAACTTGTCGATCCAGGCGCCGGCCGCGACCTTCAGACCGAATTCATTGGCGATCTCGGGAACCAGTTCAACGCCGCCGGTCGCGGAATAGGTGCGCACCGCGCGGGTGAGCGGCGAGAGGGTGCGCAAGTCGTTGCGGATGCGATCCGCATTCACCGCGTCAACGGAATCGGGATGAACATTGCCGCCAAACGGCGCGTAAGACACGCTGGCGAGCTGGTGGTCGAGATCAGGAGCCGATGCTTCCTGACGCGCAAGAGCCCACAGACCCGCATGCGCGCACGCCACGAAGGCGATCACGGCAACGACGGAGCGCATTACTTCACACAACCAAGTGGGGCGAATTTACCGTGTCGAACCCGTCCCCTGGGTTAGACCGTTTTTCGGACTTGCGGCAGTGCAGCATACGGCCGCGTGGTGGTATTTTTCAAGTAAACATCGGGGGTGGCGAAACCGTGGCGCAAAACGAGCCGCTGCGGGAAATTACCGGGGCATTCCGGGGACTAGCGGGCGGTGGGCGCCGGAGCCTGCGCGGACGGCGGCTGGGGCGCCGCGGACGCCTCGCTGGGCTGCAAATTCGGGTTGATCCAGCAGGCGTGGGCGCGGCCGTTCAGGCTGTCCTGCGTCTTCGGGTCGATCGGACCCTGGCGGACCAGGCAGCGGAAGGTGGCCTGGATATGGGCGCTGGGGCAGCCGAACCGGTCGTACAGGTCGAGGTGCCGGAAGGCGGTGTCCATGTCGTCCCGCCACAGCAGGCTGACCACCCGGCGGCCGAGCCAGACACATTCCGGATTGGCCGCAGGCCCGGTCATGAGCTTGCCGGCCTCTGCGATCTCGTTGAAACGCCGCTGGGCTTCCTTGGCGGCCGCTTCGGCAGCGGCCTTGGCTTCGGCCCCCTTGCCGTCGCCGCTCTGGGCGAAGGCCGGTGGCGCGGACAATGCGAGACAGGCGACGAGGCCAGCCACGGCCACGAAACGGCGCGAACGAATTCTCTGACGCATGATGTTCGGTCTTGCTCCGGAGGCCGACGGTGGCCCCGGTATCCCCTGCGATCCAAATCGGTCCGCACTATGGCGACTGCGAGCCGAATTGCCGCGGCCCGAAGCTTGGCCTCAAACCGAAACATTTGTCCAGCGGGACAGTCGGATTTGCTTAAGACGGCCGGCATTGGCAGGGTCGCGGCGGGCCGGCAGACCCGCGAGAGGCTCAGTGTCGGGTCCCGGACTCCAACCTGGCGGTCTTCTTGGCTGACATTCCGGCGAGAAAAACGGATCGAGAACCGGGCGGCGGGGAGCTTGGTGAGAGACCTGGCCTGCCGCTCGCGCTGTTTGCCGCCACGGCGCTGGCGATCGCGGGCTTCTGGGCCTGGCTCGGCGCCGCGGTCCCGATGCCGCAGGCGGCCGGCGCCGGCGAAAAACTCTATTGCGTGTCCTACGCGCCGTTCCGCGGCGGCCAGTCGCCGCTCGTCGCCGGAACGATGATCTCCGCCGCGCAGATCGACGAGGATCTCGCTCACCTTGCGACCATGACGAATTGCGTGCGGGTCTATTCGGTCGACTTCGGGCTCGACCAGATCGCCGGTCTTGCGCAGAAGCATGGCCTCAAAGTCATTCAGGGCCTCTGGCTGTCGAGCAAGCGCGACAAGAACCGCGAGCAGATCGAAGGCGCGGTGACGCTCGCCAACCGCTATCCGCAGACGATCATCGCGGTCGTGGTCGGCAACGAGGTGCTGCTGCGCGGCGAACTATCGGCCGACGACGTCGCCGCCGCGATGCGCGAGGTGAAGTCGCGCGTGAGCGTTCCGATCACCTATGCCGACGTGTGGGAGTTCTGGCTGCGCAATCGCCGGCTTGCCGACATCGCGGATTTCGTCACCATTCATATCTTGCCGTATTGGGAGGACGAGCCGATCGCAGCAGAGCACGCCGCTGCGCATGTCGACTCCATTCGCGCGCGGGTCGCGAAGGAATTTCCCGGCAAGGAAATATTGATCGGCGAAGTCGGCTGGCCGAGCGCGGGCCGCATGCGCGAAGGCGCACTGCCGTCGCCCTCCAACCAGGCGCGGGTGGTGCAGGAGGTGCTGGCGGCGGCAAAACGCGGCAACTACCACGCCAATATCATCGAAGCGTTCGATCAGCCGTGGAAGCGGGCGCTCGAAGGCACCGTCGGCGGACACTGGGGCCTGTTCTTCGATGCCGGCCGCACGGCGAAATTCAAACTGGGAATGCCGGTGTCGGACCATCCGTTCTGGATCGTGCAGGCGGGCGGCGGCGTCCTCTTCGCGATGCTGGTGTTCGGAGCGGCGCTGTTTGGCGGGCGGCGCAACGGTGACATGGCGCAATGGCTCGGCGTTGCATTCTGCGCGGCGGCGGGCGGCGCGCTGATCGGCTGGACCATCGAAAACCTGCCGCTCGAAAGCTTGGGGACCGGCGGCTGGCTGCGGTCGCTGGTGCTCGCCGCAACGGCGCTGACGGCCGCGCCGCTCTGCGCCGTCATGCTGATGCGGCAGACTCCATTGCCGCGGCTGTCGTCGGTCCTGGCGAAGCCGCGCGCGGAGGATACGCTGACGCGCGGCGCGGGCGCGCTCATGACCGTGACGCTTGCGGTCGCGATCGTCGTGGCGCTCGGTCTCGCTTTCGATCCGCGCTACAAGGATTTTCCGTTCGCGCCGCTGACCGGCGCCATCGTGCCGCTGCTCGCCGTCAGCCTGCTTGTGCCGGGCGAGGGGCGGCGGGGCGTCGCCGAACTGACCGGTGGCGCGCTGCTTGCCGCCAGCGCGGCTTACATCGTCGCCAACGAGGGTTTCGCCAACTGGCAGTCGTTGTGGTTCTGCGCGGCGCTGGCCGCGCTCGCCGTCATTCTGGTTCGGGTGCGCGGCGCGCGAGACTGAGTACCAACAGCGCCACCGCGACCGCCGCGGTGTTGACGTTGTAGAGTACCACGCCGAGGCCGGCGAAAGCGAGCGCCAGCGTGAACAGCACGATCGAGGGCCGCAGCAGATTGAGCGCGGCGATGGCGATCGCGCCGAAGCCGAACACCGAATGGGTGAACAGCGCGATGGCGTTGCCGCGCAGCGAGCACGACAGGCTGCGCAGGCCAGACTGGCAGGCAAGCCCGACGCCGGTCTGTTCGATCAGGCCGTAGCGGACATAGAAGCCGGCGGCGAGCGCGGCACAGCCGACGGCCACAAGCCAGATCAGCGCGCGGAGGCCGGGGCGAAACAGAACGGTGGCGGTCATCGAAGAATTATGCCGCCGCGCGTTGCGCGCGGCAAATCGCGATCAGCGCTGCGACAGCCGCTGGCCGGAGAACTGCGTCGGACGGCACGGCGCGCGGGCGGTGACGAGGATCATGCAGAGTTTGGTGGCGGCCTCGGTGCCGGCAATCGGTCCCGCGATCAGACGCAACTCGGGCACACCCGGTTTGCGCTCGCGGATCGAGACGACCGGCTGCAGATTGCCGAGCTGTTCGCCGAACTTCGCCTTGAGCCCCGACCAGTGAATGGTCAGCGCGTCGATCGAGCGCGCGCCGCCGAGATCGACGCCGAGAATCTGGTTGGCGCCGCGCGCTTCGGCATGCTCTTCGCGCAGTTTTTCGCTGTCCTGCTCCACGACGGAGCCGGTCGTCTCGCGGCCCGCGCGCGTCGGCGGCAAGGGGATGCCGCCCGGTGTCTCGATGCGCACCACCGGCGCGGTCGGCGCATCGGCGATGACGCCGGGCTTCGCCGCTTCGGGTGCCGAACTCTCGGACGGCGCGACCGCTGTCGTGTCCGGAGCGGTCAGGTCCGGTTTGCCGGTTGAGAGCGCGTGCGGCGCCGGCCAATTGGCCGGCGAGTTCGCCGGCACCGGGGGAATGGCGGTGAAGATCGTCATCGGCGGCACCGCGGGCGGCGCGGCGGCCGGTCGCTCAGCCGACTTTTTGACCGAGCCGGTGACGTCATCGAAATTGCGCTCGAGGCTGGCGAGGCGGTCGTTGAGCGTGTCGCGCTCGGCGTTGAGCGAATTGACCGTCTCGGCGAAGCGGCGCGCCAGCCGTTCGAACTCCGGCGGCGGCGCGGGGATCTGGGCGACGACCGGCGTCGCCCGCGCCGGCTCCTGGCCGGAGAAGGCGTGCTGAAGCCGCTGCGAACCGGTTTCGCTGTCCGCGGCGAAGATCACGCCGATCACGGCGATCAAGGCCACCGAGGCCCAGGCGGCGGAGCGGCGCAAGGTCGCGAAATCGATCTTCTTCAACGAATTCAATGAACCCAGCCAGTCGACGCGCGGCGATCCCGTTGGCATCTCGATCTCCGGTCGCGAATCGTTGAAAACATTACCAGAATCCGCGGGCGCTGGCTGGTCCCGGCGCGCCGGGAGGCGGGGTGGTTGTTGTCCGCGCCGCAGTTCGGCTATCAGGGCGCCGAAACGACACGCAGCCACCAGACACTCAACACGACGGGTTCATGACCGACCGCAGTTGCCTTGCCATCGTGCTCGCCGCCGGCGAGGGGACGCGCATGCGTTCGCGCCTGCCGAAGGTGCTGCATCGCATCGGCGGGCGCACGATGATCGCCCGCGTGCTCGACGCGGTGATGGCGGGCGGCGCGCGCGTCGCGGTGGTGCGCGGCCCCGATCATGCTGCGGTCGAGGACGAGGCGCGGCGCGTGGCGCCGGACGCATCGTTCTTCACGCAAACCGAGCGGCGCGGCACCGCGCATGCGGTGCTCGCGGCGCGCGAGGCGATCGCCAGGGACGCCGACGACGTGCTGGTGCTGTTCGGCGACACGCCGCTGGTGCGGCCGCAGATACTGGCCGCGTTGCGCGATGCGATTGCGAAGGGCGCGAGCGTCGCGGTGCTCGGCTTCCGTCCGGCCAGTCCCGCCGGCTACGGACGGCTGATCGTGCAGGGCGGCGAACTGATCGACATTCGCGAGGAGAAGGACGCGAACGCCGCCGAGCTTGCGATCGGTCTTTGCAACGGCGGATTGATGGCGCTCGACGGCAAGCGTGCGCTTCACATTCTCGACAAGATCGACGACGCGAATGCCAAGAAGGAATTCTATCTGACCCGCGCGGTTGCCATCGCGCGGCAGATGGGTTTGAAGGCAGTCGCTATCGATGCGGAGGAGGACGACGTGCGCGGCATCAACACCAAGACACAGCTCGCCGAGACCGAAGCCATCCTGCAACAGAAGCTGCGCGCGGCGGCGATGGAAGCGGGCGTCACGCTCGTCGCGCCGGAGACAGTGTTTCTGTCGGAAGACACCAAATTCGGCTCGGACGTCACCGTCGAGCCGTATGTCGTGATCGGTCCCGGCGTGCGCGTCGACGACGGCGCGACCATTCGCGCGTTCTCGCATCTGGAAGGCGCGCATGTCGGCAAGGGCGCGCGCGTCGGCCCCTATGCGCGGCTGCGGCCGGGAGCGGACCTCGGCGCGGATGTCCACATTGGCAACTTCGTCGAGGTGAAGGCCGCAACCGTCGAGGACGGCGCCAAGGCCAATCACCTGAGTTACATCGGCGATGCGCGCGTCGGCGCCGGCGCCAATGTCGGGGCGGGCACCATCACCTGCAACTATGACGGCGTTGCCAAGCACCGGACCGACATCGGGGCGGGCGCTTTCGTCGGCTCGAATTCGTCGCTGGTCGCGCCGGTCAAGATCGGGGACGGCGCCTATGTCGGCTCCGGCTCGGTCGTCACCAAAGACGTTCCGGCGAATTCGCTGGCTCTCGGGCGAGCCCAGCAAACCGTTAAGGAGGGTTGGGTGAAGCGCTTGCGCGAGCTGAAAAGTCTCGGCAAAAGCAAGGGCTGAGGGCGGGCTGCCGCCCTGTTACACGGCGAAACGGCTTGTGATTTCCCTTCCATCGTGAAGCTTGGAACAACCGGCGCCGCCGGCTGCGATTGCTCATCAGGGATTGCCAGAACGAATGTGCGGAATTGTCGGAATTCTCGGCAAGGGCGCGGTTGCCGATCACCTTGTCGACGCGCTGCGCCGGCTCGAATATCGCGGCTATGACTCCGCAGGCATTGCCGTCCTGAACGGCGGCGCGCTGGAGCGCCGCCGCGCGGTCGGCAAGCTCAAGGCGCTGGAAGCCCGGCTCGTCACCGAACCGCTGCCGGGCAATTCGGGCATCGGCCACACCCGCTGGGCGACCCACGGCAAGCCGAGCGAAAACAACGCGCATCCCCACCAGACCGAGCGCGTCGCGGTCGTTCACAATGGCATCATCGAGAATTTCCGCGAATTGCGCGAGCGGCTGACCGCCGCCGGCGTGACGTTCGGTAGCGACACCGACACCGAGGTGATCGCGCATCTCGTTACCGCGGAGATGAACACCGGCAAGACGCCGGTCGAGGCGGTGGCGGCGACGCTGAACCAGCTGCGCGGCGCCTTTGCGCTCGCCTTCCTGTTCTCCGGCGAGAACGACCTGATGATCGGCGCGCGGAAAGGCTCGCCGCTCGCGGTCGGCTACGGCACCGGCGAGATGTATCTCGGCTCGGACGCCATCGCGCTTGCGCCGTTCACCGACACCGTCAGCTATCTCGACGACGGCGACATGGCGGTGACGACCCGCAAGGGCGTCGAGGTGTTCGACGCGAAGGGACGCAAGGTCGAGCGCCCGATCATCAAATCGACCGCGTCGTCGCAACTGGTCGACAAGGGCAACCACCGCCATTTCATGGCGAAGGAAATCCACGAACAGCCGGAAGTGGTCGGCCACACGCTCGCGCATTACATCGACATGGCGAACGAGAGCATCGTGCTGCCGTTCGACCTGCCGTTCGATTTCAAGAAGCTCAAGCGGCTGTCGATCTCGGCCTGCGGCACCGCCTACTACGCGGGCCTCGTGTCGAAATACTGGTTTGAGCGCTTCGCGCGGCTGCCGGTCGAAATCGACATCGCGTCCGAGTTCCGCTATCGCGGCGCGCCGCTCGAGCCTGGCGATCTTGCAGTGTTCATCTCGCAGTCCGGCGAGACCGCCGACACGCTGGCGACGCTGCGCTACGCCAAGGAGCACCAGCAGAACATTCTTTCGGTCGTCAACGTGACGACCTCGACCATTGCGCGCGACAGCGACGTGGTGATGCCGACGCTGGCCGGCCCCGAGATCGGGGTCGCATCGACCAAGGCGTTCACCTGCCAACTCGCCGCGCTCGCCTGTCTCGCCGTTGCGGCGGGCCGCGCGCGGGGCGTGCTGTCGGAAGCCGACGAGCGCAAGCTGGTGCGCGCGCTGGTCGAGGTGCCGCGCCTGATGGCTGAGGCGCTGAAGCTCGAACCGCAGATCGAGAACCTCTGCCGCGATCTCGCCAAGAGCCGCGATGTGCTCTATCTCGGCCGTGGCACCAGCTTCCCGATCGCGCTCGAAGGCGCGCTGAAGCTGAAGGAAATCTCCTACATCCACGCCGAAGGCTATGCGGCGGGCGAACTCAAGCACGGGCCGATCGCGCTGATCGACGAAACAATGCCGGTGATCGTCATCGCGCCCTATGACCGGGTGTTCGAGAAGACGGTGTCGAACATGCAGGAGGTCGCCGCGCGCGGCGGCAACATCATTCTGGTGACCGACCCGCAGGGAGCGAAGGAGGCGGCCATCAAGTCGGTCTCGACGCTGACGCTGCCGGAGATGGCCTCCACCGTGACGCCGCTCGTTTATGCCATTCCGGTGCAGTTGATGGCCTATCACACGGCGATTGCACTCGGCACCGACGTCGACCAGCCGCGTAATCTCGCGAAATCGGTCACGGTGGAATAGGATCGCCCGCATGAGCGACCTGAGTTCACTGGCGCCCGATCCGCTAGGCGGCGATCCCGGCAAGCCGGCCGAACGGTCCGGCCTGATGGGGCGGCTGCGCACTTATTTCCTGACCGGACTTGTCGTCGCCGGACCGCTCGCGATCACCGCGTGGCTGATCTGGACGGTGGTCAACTGGTTCGACGATGTGGTGACGCCGCTGATCCCGCCGATGTACCGGCCGGAAAGCTACCTGCCGTGGCCGATCCCAGGCACCGGCCTTGTCGTCGCGCTGGTGGCGCTGACGCTCCTCGGCTTCCTGACCGCCAATTTTGCCGGCCGCAAATTCGTCGAGCTCGGCGAGGCGCTGCTGAACCGCATGCCGATCGTGCGGCCGCTCTACCGGACGACCAAGCAGATTTTCGAGACGCTGTTTTCGAAGTCCGGATCGAGCTTCCGCAAGGTGGCGCTGGTGCAGTTCCCGCAGCCGGGGATGTGGTCGCTGGTGTTCATTTCGACGCAGCCGAGCCCCGAGATCGCGCAGCACCTGCGCGGCGAGGATTACATCTCCGTGTTCCTGCCATGCACGCCGAACCCGACCACCGGATTTTTCTTCTTCGTGCAGCGCAAGGATCTGATCGAACTCGACATCAGCGTCGAGGCGGCGATGTCGCTCGTCATTTCCGCCGGCATGGTGCAGCCGGACGGCGGCGACGGCCAGAAGAAGCTTGCGGCGATGGCCGCGCAGGCGCGCGCGACACAGGCGGCGAACGTCGCAAAGACAATCGACCCGGTGGGTTGAACCCCGGTTTCCCGCTAGCCGGCCTGCAGCAGCCGGATCGCTTCGTCTTTCTCAAACAGGTAGAGCAGATGGCGCAGCGCCTGGCCGCGCTCGTCGTCGAGACGGGCGTCGCGCTGCAAGGCGAGCGCGGCGTCGTCGCGCGCCGCGCCAAGATATTTTCCGTGCGTTTCGAAGCGCACGAGGCGATAGCCAGGCATGCCGCTCTGCCGCGTGCCGAGCAGGTCGCCTTCGCCCCGCAACCGCAAGTCCTCGTCCGCAATGCGAAAGCCATCCTCCGTCTCGCGCATGATGGCGAGCCGCGCTTTCGCGCTGTCGCCGAGCGGCGTGGCGTGCAGCAGAAGGCAGGTCGAGGCGCCCGAGCCGCGCCCGATCCGGCCGCGCAGCTGGTGCAACTGGGCAAGGCCGAAACGTTCGGCCTGCTCGATCACCATGATGGTGGCCTGCGGGACATCGACGCCGACTTCGATCACGGTGGTGGCGACGAGGAGCCGGGTCTCGCCGGCGCTGAAGGCCGCCATCGCGGCGTCCTTCTCCGCGCCCTTCATGCGGCCGTGGACGAGGCCGACCTTGCCGCCGAACTGCTTGCGCAGCGCCGCGTAACGCGCGTCCGCCGCGGCGAGATCGGTCTTCTCGGACTCTTCGACCAGCGGGCAGACCCAGTAGACCTGCCGGCCATCCTTGAGCGCGCGGCCGACCGCATCCTCAACTTCGCCAAGCCGCTCCAGCGACACGACGCGGGTGTCGATCGGCTTGCGTCCGGCCGGCTTCTCGCGCAGTTCCGACACGTCCATGTCGCCGTAATAGGTGAGCACCAATGTGCGCGGAATCGGCGTCGCCGTCATCACCAGCACGTCGACCGCTTCGCCCTTGGCGGTGAGCGCGAGCCGCTGGTGCACGCCGAAGCGGTGCTGCTCGTCGACGACCACCAGCGCGAGATCGTGAAAGGCGACGTCGTCCTGAAACAGCGCGTGGGTGCCGATCAGGATGTCGATGTCGCCGAGCGCGAGGCGGTCCAGAATGGTTTCGCGCTCGCGGCCGCGCTCGCGTCCGGTCAGGATCGCGACACGCAGCCCGGCGGCTTCGGCGAGCGGCGCGATGGTTTTCAAGTGCTGGCGCGCGAGGATTTCGGTCGGCGCCATGATCGCGGCCTGCCGGCCGGCCTCGTTCACGGTCGCCGCGGACAACAATGCCACCACCGTCTTGCCGGCGCCGACATCGCCTTGCAGCAGCCGTAGCATCCGCACCGGCTGGGCGAGATCGGCGACAATTTCGTCGAGCGCGGCCTGCTGCGAGCGGGTAAGCGAATAGGGCAGCGCGCCGATGATCTTGCCGCGCAGGCGGCCTTCCGCCGCGCTGCCGCGCCCCGCGGGGCGGCGCAGATGCGCGCGCACAGCCATGATCGCAAGCTGGCCGGCCAGCAGTTCGTCATAGGCAAGCCGCGTCCAGGCGCGGCTTTCGGGTTGAAGGTCGGAAGGGTCGGCCGGGCGGTGCAGCGTGCGCAGCGCCTCGGCGAAGGCGGGAAAGCGCTCGCGCGACAGCCAGGCCTCGTCCTGCCATTCCGGCAGGTCGGGCAGGCGGGCGAGCGCGCCGTCCATCGCGCGGCGGACATTGCCGTGCGCGAGACCCTCGGTGAGCGGATAGACCGGCTCGACCAGCGGCATTCTGGCAAGCCCGTCCTCGTCGACGATGCGGTCCGGATGCACCATCTGCAGCATGCCGTCGTAAAGCTCGCAGGTGCCTGAGACGTAGCGCAGCGATCCTTCCGGCAGCAGCTTCTCGAGATAATCGCGGCGGGCGTTGAAGAAGGTGAGCGTGATGTCGCCGGTGTCGTCGGAGGCGTAGACGCGGTAGGGCGCGCGCGAGCGGTGCGACGGCGGCGCGCGATGCGCGCCGATGGTGACGGCCACGGTGACGACCTTGCCCGGCTCGACGTCGCGCAGCTTTGGCCGTGAGCGCCGGTCGACCGCGCCGGACGGGAGATGAAACAACAGATCGACGACCTTGGGTGTTTCGGTATCGAGCAGCCGCCGAAACAGGGCTTCGATCTTCGGACCGATACCCGGCAGGCTCGTCAGCGCGGCAAACAACGGGTTGAGGGCGGGCGGGCGCATGGGTGCTCATAGTCGCAAAATTCTCGGCGTCATGCCCGGCCTTGTGCCGGGCATCCACGCCTTCTTCGAAGCGGAAAAGACGTGGATGGCCGGGACAGGCCCGGCCATGACATTTGGAATATCAACCTCTATACAACCCGCGCCCGGCCATAGCCCGTCGAAGACGGGCGTGAACGCCCTGATGCCCGGGCTATCGGCATTTGCGGAAAGCGAACGAAACGTGACGGCACGGTCGAGCGAGGGTCTGGACGAACGGCGGCGCAAGATGTTGTTCCGCGCCTGGCATCGGGGCTTGCGCGAGGCCGACCTGATCCTCGGCCGCTTTGCCGACGCGCATCTGGCTACGCTCGACGACATGGAACTCGCGCAGTTCGACCGGCTGCTCGAAGCGCCGACCCGCGACATCGTTTCCTGGGTGATGGGTGAATTTACGCCACCGCCGGAGGACGACACGCCGCTGTTCCGCCGGCTGTGCGAGTTCTATGCGCTGAAGGGGCAGGCGGAATGAGCGCGACGTCTCCCGCGGCGCTTTTGAAGGCCGGACGCCCGCTGACGCTCGCCCATGTCGCGGACGGCGCCGAGGGGCTGGCGCTCGCCGATCTGGCGCGCGCCATCGCCGCCAAACCCGGCGCGCCGGCCACCAGCCTGATGGTGATCTGCCGCGACGGCCAGCGCATGCAGGCGCTCTCGCGCGCGCTCGGCTTCTTCGCGCCGGACATCGCGCTCGCCGAATTTCCGGCCTGGGATTGCCTGCCTTACGACCGCGTCTCGCCGCATGCGGCGATCGTCGCGCAGCGCATGACCGCGCTGTCGCGGCTCTCCCGCATCACCGGCCGCGATCGGCCGTCGATCCTGCTCACCACCGTCAACGCTGCGCTCCAGCGCGTGCCGACGAAGGATTATGTTGCCAAGCAAGCGCTCTCGGTTGCGCCCGGCCATGTGCTCGGCATGGCGAGCATCATCGAGTGGCTTGAACTCAACGGCTTCATGCGCGCCTCGACGGTGCGCGAGCCGGGCGACTACGCGGTGCGCGGCGGCATCCTCGACCTTTACGCGCCGGGGATGGACTGGCCGGTGCGGCTCGACTTCTTCGGCGACGCGCTGGAGACGATCCGCACTTTCGATCCCCAGACGCAGATCAGCGAAGGCCAGTTGAGCGCGCTCGATCTCGTGCCGGTGTCGGAATTCCAGCTCGTTACCGAAACCATCCGGCGTTTCCGTACCGGCTATGTCGCGCAGTTCGGCGCCGCAACGCCCGGCGATATTCTGTACGAGTCCGTGAGCGAGGGCCGCCGCCATCCCGGCATGGAGCACTGGCTGCCGCTGTTCCATACCGCGATGGGGACGCTGTACGACTACGTGCCCGGCACGCCGGTCGCGCTGGAGCCGCTGGCGGACGACGCCGCGCGCGAGCGGCTTGGCCAGATCAGCGACTATTACGAGGCGCGCCGCGAAGCGCCGCTCGACAGCGCGAGCCCGCCTTACAAGCCGCTGCCGCCGGACCGGCTCTATCTGCCGGAAGCCGAGTGGAACGAACGGCTCGACGCCGTGCCGCTGGCGCGGCTCTCGTCCTTCGCGGTGCCGGACGCCGCCGACGTGATCGACATCGGCGCCAAGCAGGGCCGCAATTTCGCCGCCGAGCGCGCCGAACCGAACGCCAATGTGTTCACCGCCGTCGCCAAGCACATTTTCGATCAGCAGGCCGCCGGCAAGCGTGTCGTCGTCGCGCTGTGGAGCGAGGGCGCGCGCGACCGCATGAGCCATGTGCTCGCCGACCACAAGCTCCACAATCTCGCCAATGTCGGCTCGTGGGCGCAGGCGCTCGCTTTGCCGAAAACGAGCGTCGGCCTCGCCGTGCTCGGCATCGAAACCGGCTTCGAGACTGACGGCGTCGCCGTCATCAGCGAGCAGGACATCCTCGGCGACCGGCTGGTGCGGCCGCGCCGCGCCTCGCGCCGGGCCGAGAATTTCATCGCCGAAGCGACCAGCCTGTCGACCGGCGACCTCGTCGTCCACGTCGATCACGGCATCGGGCGTTTCGTCGGCTTGCAGACCATTCAGGCCGCCGGCGCGCCGCACGATTGCCTCGAAATCCACTACGCGGAGGAGGCGAAGCTCTTCCTGCCGGTCGAGAACATCGAACTGCTGTCGCGCTACGGCTCCGAGCAGACCAATGTCGAACTCGACCGGCTCGGCGGCACCGGCTGGCAGACCCGCAAGGCGCGGATGAAGAGCCGCATCCGCGAGATCGCGGGTGAGCTCATCAAGATCGCGGCGGAGCGGCAGTTGCGCGAGGCGCCGCGCTTCACGGCGGCGCAGGGTGCCTATGACGAATTCGCCGCCGGCTTTCCTTACGACGAGACCGAGGACCAGCAGGCGGCGATCGACGCGGCGCTGTCCGATCTCGCCGCCGGCAAGCCGATGGATCGCCTCGTGTGCGGTGACGTCGGCTTCGGCAAGACGGAAGTGGCATTGCGGGCCGCCTTCGACGTCGCCATTGCCGGGCGGCAGGTCGCGGTGGTAGTGCCGACCACGCTGCTCGCGCGCCAGCACTACAAGACTTTTTCGGAGCGGTTCCGCGGCTTCCCCGTGCAGGTCGCGCAGGCCTCGCGCCTCGTGCCGGCTGCCGAACTAACGAAAACGAAACAGGGTCTCGCCGACGGCACGGTCGATATCGTCGTCGGCACCCACGCGCTCTTGGGCAAGGCGATCAAGTTCAAGGATCTCGCGCTGATCATCGTCGACGAGGAGCAGCATTTCGGCGTCAACCACAAGGAACGGCTGAAGCAGCTTCGCTCCGAAGTCCATGTTCTGACGCTGACGGCGACGCCGATCCCGCGCACGCTGCAGCTGGCGCTCACCGGCGTCCGCGACCTGTCGCTGATCGCCTCGCCGCCGGTCGACCGTCTCGCGGTGCGCACCTTCGTTGCGCCGTTCGATCCGTTGATGGTGCGCGAGGCGCTGTTGCGCGAGCGTTATCGCGGCGGCCAGTCGTTCTATGTCTGCCCGCGCATCGAGGATCTCGCCGGCGTCAAGGACTTCCTCGACAAGAACGTGCCGGAGGTGAAGGTCGCGGTCGCGCACGGGCAGATGCCGCCGACCGCGCTCGACGACATCATGAGCGCCTTTTACGACGGCAAGTTCGACGTGCTGCTGTCGACCACGATCATCGAGTCCGGCCTCGATATCCCGACCGCCAACACATTGCTGGTACATCGCGCCGACATGTTCGGCCTCGCGCAACTCTACCAGTTGCGTGGACGGGTCGGCCGCTCGAAGCTGCGCGCCTATGCGCTGTTCACGCTGCCGGCGGCGCAGAAGATCACGCCGCAGGCGGAGCGCCGGCTGAAGGTGCTGCAGTCGCTCGACACGCTCGGCGCCGGCTTCCAGCTCGCCTCGCACGATCTCGACATTCGCGGCGCCGGCAACCTGCTCGGCGAGGAACAGTCCGGCCACATCAAGGAGGTCGGCTTCGAACTGTACCAGCAAATGCTGGAGGAGGCGGTGACGAGCCTGAAGGCCGGCATCACCGCGCCGGTCGCCGACCGCTGGTCGCCGCAGATCACGCTCGGCACGCCGGTGCTGATCCCCGATGAGTATGTGGCGGACCTGTCGGTGCGACTGTCGCTCTATCGCCGGCTGTCCGATATCGACGACGAGCGCGAGATCGACGCTTTCGCGGCCGAACTTGCCGACCGCTTCGGTCCGCTGCCCGAGGAGGTCGATCACCTGTTGCAGGTGGTGACCATCAAGACGCTGTGCCGCCGCGCCAATGTCGACAAGATCGACGCCGGGCCGAAGGGCCTCGTGCTGTCGTTCCGCGACAACAGCTTCGCCAATCCGGAAGGGCTGATCGCCTATGTCCGCGAGCGCGGCACCGAGGCAAAAATCCGCAACGACAAGTCGGGACAGAAACTCGTGCTGCTCGACGACTGGCCGCGGCCGATCCAGCGGCTCAAGGGCACGATGGAGATTTTGCGCCGGCTTGCGGCGATCGCGGAACAGGCGAGGGCGGCTTAGGCTCGATGCGCTGCGGTGTCATGCCCCGCGCAGGCGGGGCATCCAGTAGTCTCAAGCCATCGGAAATCGTACCACTTGCGTTTACTGGATCATCCGCCTTCGCGGATGATGACAGTCAGCGATTGTAATGGCCGCTATAGCTGCGGCATCCTGATAATCGGCTTGATGGTCTGCCCGGAGGCGGACTCCGCCGCCGCGCGGTTGATATCGGCGAGGTCGTAGAACGTCGCCATCTTCTCGACCGGAAAGCGGCCGGCCATGATGTGCTCGACCAGGTGCGGGATGAATGTCTGCGGGATGCTGTCGCCCTGCATCACGCCGCGCACGACGCGGCCTTCCTGAAGGAACTGCATGTCGAACGAGGCGTCGGTGCCGCGCCGCGCGCTGCCGAGCAAAACGCAGGTCGCGGACGGCATCAGGCACTCGATCGCTTCGCGGAACACGGCCGGCACGGCGGATGTCTCCAGCGAATAGCGAACGCCCGCGCCGGTGATGCGCTTGATCTCCGCCACCACTTCGTCGCGGCCGGAATGGTCGATGGTGTGCGTCGCACCGAATTCGCGCGCCAGCGCCAGCCGATGCTCGTGCACATCGACGGCGATGATCGGATCGCAGCCGGCGATCTTCGCCGCCAGCAGGCCGGACAGACCCACCGCGCCGACGCCGAACACCACGAAACTGTCGCCGGGGCTCGGCTTCATCACGTTGAGCACCGCGCCTGCGCCGGTCTGCCCGCCGCAGGCGAGCGGTCCGAGCAGTTCGAGCGGCGCGTCGCTGCGCACCTTCACGGCATATTGCTCGTTGGCGATGCTGAAACTGCTGAACGAGGATTGCTGGAAAAACGCCGAATAGACCGGCTTGCCGTCTTGAGACGAATGAATGGTCGAGCCGTCGCGCCGCACGCCGTTCATCTTCAGTTTGTAGGCGTCGAGGCAATACATGTTCATGCGCGCGCGGCAGTTCGGACACTCGCCGCAGGATGGATAGGACATGACGACATGGTCGCCGGCTTTGAATTTAGTGACCTTGCTCCCGGTCGCGCGGACGATACCGGCGCCTTCGTGGCCGAACACCGCCGGATAGGGCGTTGCGTAATAGCCGTCGCGGCCATGCAAGTCGGTCGCGCACATGCCCGAGGCGACAACCTCGACCAGCAATTCATCGGGGCGCGGATCCTCGATCCGCAGCCGCTCGATGTTGAACGGGCCGGAGCGTTCGCGGACCACCGCGGCGGTGATGTCGGTCGGCACGGGGACGGCTTACTCGGCGGCTTGCGTTTTGTTCTGTTCGTCCGACACACGCTGGATCGCGTCGGCGAGATATTCCGGCGCCTGCGCGCCGGACACCGCCAGCATGCCGCCGAAGATGTAGCAGGGCACGCCCTCGATGCCGGCTTCCTTGGCGGATTGCGCCTCGCGGGTGACGGCCTCGACGTCCTTGTCGCTCTCGAGGTCGGCGCGCACCTGGGCGGCGTCGAAGCCGCAATCGACCGCTGCCTGCACCAG
Organism: Pseudolabrys sp.; assembly: GCF_050250095.1. Lineage (NCBI taxonomy): Bacteria > Pseudomonadati > Pseudomonadota > Alphaproteobacteria > Hyphomicrobiales > Xanthobacteraceae > Pseudolabrys > Pseudolabrys sp. Next base: position 120,384 of record NZ_JBFWPH010000005.1, read on the forward strand.
CGTGTCGCGCTTCGTCAGGTCGGCGCCTTCCGTGAAATACATCTCCATCAACCGCTGCTTCATCTGAGCGGCGTTGCCGCGCTCGGCCGCCCAGCGGATCAGCCGGTGGCAATCGGTGGTGTTGGGCTGATTGCTGAGTTTTTGCGAATCGTAGACGAGGCCTTCCTGCTTGGCCGCCATGCCGACTCGCTGGGCGATGCCGTGATAGCGCTCGACCGATCCGAACTTGGTCGTGAGATATTGTTCGCGCGACATGCCCTCGCGCGGAATCCAGTCGTTGAGGAAGTAGGGGCGCCAGTGAATCTCGACCGGAATCTCCGGCTTCAGCGCTAGCGCCTTCTCGAGGCGGCGCTTGCCAATAAAGCACCACGGGCAGACGACATCGGAGACGACGTCGATGCGAACGGGCTTTGCGGACGATGCGGCGGACATGAGGCTCACTCCTTGTTCGGAGTGAGCCTAGGCGCTCGGCTATTCGGCGGCAACCGTCTGCGCGCCGGCAATGCGGGCCATCAGCGTGTCGATGCTGTCATTGGCCTTCATCGCTGCGAGCGTGACGTTGGCGGTCACGGGAAGGTGACCGGGACCGGCCATGCCTTTTTTCAGCGCGCCGGCCAGCCGACGGGCGACGACCTGAGCCTCGTAGAGATCGGTCTGCGTGAAGGCGACCAGCAGCGCGCCGTCGTCGTCGCGTCCGGCGAAGTCGATGTTGCGGATCAGGCGGGTCGCGAGCCGCGCGCCGTCGAGCTGCGTGCGACGGTCGTGCGCGTCGAAGGCAAAGCGCGCGACCGACAGCGCCTGGCTCTGCTTGTTGGCCTCCGACATCGCCTTGGTGAGTTCGGCCCAGAAGCCGTTCTGCGCCATCAGGCCGGTCTCGGGATCGAACATGCCTTCGGTCTCGAGCGCCTTGAGCATGCGGTTGAGCCGGATTTCGAGCGCGTTGAGCCGCACGCGCGGCACCATGTGCGCCACGACGCGCGACGGATCGCCGGTGACGAGATCGACATTGCTCATGTCATGCGCCATGTCGGGCAGCTCGTCGCCCAGCACGGCGATCGGGATGTCGCGGTATTTCGGCTCGCCGGAGAGCACGGTGAGGAACGCCTCGACCATGCGCGGGTTGAGGCCTTCGGCGATCACGACGCCGTTGATGTCGTGGGCCGAGAGGTTCTGCGCGGCGGCCTCGACGCTGAGCGCCCCGATCATCTTGACGCGGTTCGCCCAGGCGACGCTCAGCGCCGGATAGGTCTGGCCGCGTCCCATGATCATCACGGTCGCTTCTTCCAGCGCATCACCGACCGGCAGCGCCGGCAGCCGGCCGGAGTTTGCGCCATAGGTTTCGATCCGGCGCAACACGGTCTGGTGCAGCGCGCGAACACGCAGAGCGCGGCGCAGCCGCGCAAGCAGACGGTCTTCCGGGCCGTTCATGTCGACGGGAATGGCGATCGGCACCGCGGCGTCGTCTTCGCCGGCGGTCAGCGCGACAACGGGAATGATGGCGCCGGTCGAGGTCGCGATCTGGAGGCAGAGCATGCGCGCGCCGGTCTCGCTCGGCGGCGTCCCCGGTTCGGCGACGACGACGGCGTTCGGCTTGACGGCGACCAGCGCGGTCGGCGCATCGGCCCATTTGGTCTCGACGACCGGGAAGGCCCCGGCCTCTCGTAACAGTTCGACGAGATGAGCCGCCGGCTGTTCGGCGACGACGATCAACGGGCCTTGTAAAGACATGGGGGTACGCTTGGTTACGCTACGCACGGGTTACAAAACACGGCGCGACAATACGTCCCGGCGATTAGCGTCCCGTTAACGCAAAGGGCGCAACTGCCGCGGTCAGGCGGCGTCCGCTCCGTTTTGCGCGGCGAGAGTCTGATTCACCTCGTTGAATCAGACTCGTCGCCATCTTCTTGTAAGGGCATGATCTTGTCCGAAAACCGGTGTCCACTTTTCGGGATTATGCCCCAAAGGCCCCGGTTATCAGGGCGTGGCTGCCCTGTTCGGCGAGCAGCGCGCGGACGGTCTCGCCATCCTCCGCCGCGCCGGCGAGGCGCTGGCCGGTCAGGGCGTTCGGCAAGACGGCAATGGTGGCGTCGCCGAACAGGCTCGCAGTGGTCTCGATCTCACTGCGGGCGAGGCGGTAGCCGCCGATGCCGACGAGGTCCGATGGCGGCGCGGTCACGGTGACGCTTTCGTCGCGCGGCTCGAACCGGCAGCGGTAGCCGGTGGCGACCACGCCGCCGAAACGGCGGTCGAGGCGGGGGCGGTCGTCGTCCGACGCGCCCGGCGCAAGGTCGGCGGTCGCGACCATCGCCCCGCTCAGCGCGAGAACGCCGTCATCGTTTCGCGATAGCCGCAAAGCGGCGCTCGATTGCAGCGGCGAAGGCGCTTCGCCACGTCGCCGTGCGGTATAGACAATGCCAAGCTCGCCAAAACAGGCCGCGTCGATCAGCGCCGGGCTTTCATGCCACGGCGCGGCTCCCGTCAGCATGTCAGGCGCGCGCCACAGCGCGACGACCTGGCGAATGTCGGGTAGCGAGAAGAAGCCGGCGTCGGACAGCGGCTCGAGCAATGGACCCGGCACGACGAGGGTGCCGCAATGGCGTTCGCCGGTCTGCATGATGAAGGTTTCGGGATCGAAGCCGTGATGCAGATGCAGGGTGCCGCCTTGCGTCAGCCAGGGCAGCAGCGTCAGGGCGATGCCGGCGAAGGAAGTCGGCGGCGTCGCGGACAATAATGAGGGCGGCGCATCACCCGCCGTGAGCGGCGGCTTTGCGGCGAGCAATTCGGCGTGGCTGCGCGCGACCGGCACGGGGCCACGCGCCGTGATCTCCCAGGTGATCGCCGCGACGTGACGGGCGGCATCGCCGTCGCGCGGTAGCGCCGGCACGGTCACAGCATTGACCGCACTCAGCAGCGGATCGAGCGACACGATGCCGTCGGGCAGCCGTTCGCCGAAGCCGCACACAAAGCGGACCGGGAACAGGTCGGCCGCCGCCTGCATCGCGGTTTCCGCCGCCACATAGGCCTCGGCGCGGGTCGTGGTGATCAGAACCTTGGCGCCGACCTGCGTCAGCGCGGCAACGATATCGGCCTTGCGCCACAACAGCGGCAACGGCGCGGCGATCATCCCGGCGCGCAGGATGCCGAGGAAGGTCAGAACGTTTTCGACCGTGTTCGGAAGCTGGTAAGCGACGACAGCGTCGGCGGGCAGATCGAACTGGCGCAGCGTGTTCGCAATGGCCGACACGGCGCGGTCGGCCTCGGCGAAGGTAAACCAGCGCGCCTCGACGCCGTCGATGGTATGGCGGTCCGGCGGATCGGCCAGCGCGATGATGTCGGCGTGGCGAACGCCGGCGCGGCGGAACAGGCCGTCGAGCGTATCCCGCGGATGCGCCGCATCGCCGGCCGCCTTGCCGTCACCGAGAATCATGGCCCGCGCCCCGTCATTTCGAATCGCCCCGCCACCATGTTTCCGGAAGATAGCCGAACAGCGAGGTTTGCGAGGGGTGCCTGATCGCTGTCCACCGGGCAATCCATTGGCCGGGCAGGTGGTAGAGCGGGATGACGTAGAAACCGGACATCAGCACGCGGTCGAGCGCGCGCACCGCAGCGACGAAGTCCTCGCGCTCGGTCGCCGCCAGCAGCGCGCCAATCATGGCGTCGATCGCTTTCGACTTGACGCCCATGTAGTTGCGGCTGCCGTCCTGGCTCGCGGCTTCCGAGCCCCAGTAGAAGCTCTGCTCGTTGCCCGGCGATAGCGACTGCTCCCAGCGGTACTCCATCATGTCGAAATCGAAGGCGATACGGCGGCGCTCGAACTGCGTCGCGTCGATCGAGCGCACCTGCATGGTGACGCCGACACGCTTGAGCTGGTTGGCGTAAGCGAGCGCAACGCGCTCCTGTTCGCGCGTCATCGCCATGAATTCGAAGCGGAACGGCTGGCCGCCGTCGCGCGCGACGAGCTGCGTGCCCTTGAGGACGTAACCGGCCTCCTCGAACAATGCGAGCGCGCGGCGGCGCAATGTGCGGTCGCGGCCGGAACCGTCACTTTTCGCTGGCGACCAGCGGCCCTCCATCACATCGGCGCGCACTGCATCGGGGAAGGGTGCGAGGAGCTTGCGTTCGGCATCGCTCGCGGGGACGCCGCGCGCCGAGAGTTCGGAGCCGTCGAAATAACTGCCGGTGCGCCGGTAGAGATCGAAAAAGAAATTGTGGTTGATCCATTCGAAGTCGAACAGCGTCAGCAGCGCCTCGCGCACACGGATGTCGGCGAACAACGGCCGGCGCGTGTTGAACACATAGCCGAGCATGCCCTTGGGTAATCCATACGGGAACGTCTCCTTGACGACCTTGCCCTGACGCGCGGCGGGAAAATCGTAAGCAGCCTGCCAGCGGTTGGGGTCGAGTTCGGTGCGAACGTCGTAGAGGCCTTTCTTGAAAGCCTCGAGATGGGTATTGCCGTCGCGGTAATAGTCGAAACGGATCTCGTCGAAGTTCCACAGCCCGCGATTGATCGGCAGATCGCGGCCCCAATAGTCAGGATCGCGGCGGAAGGTCACACTGTCGCCGGGCTTCACCTCGGTGACGGTATAAGGACCGCTGCCGAGCGGCGGCTCGAAACTGGTGTCCTCGAATTTTTCCGAATCGATGGCGTGGCGGGCGAGCACCGGCATCAGGCCGAGGATCAGCGGCAGCTCACGGTCGTCGGCGCCGGTGAGATCGAAACGCACCATGCGGCCGTCGGCGGTCACCGATTTCACCTTGGAATAATACAGGCGATGATTGGGTCGGCCGCGATCGCGCAGCAGTTGCCATGAAAAAATCACGTCCTGCGCGGTGACGGCGCGGCCGTCCGAGAACCGCGCCGCCGGGTTGAGCTCGAAGGCGACGTAGCTGCGCGTCGGATTGGTCTCGACCGAACGGGCAAGCAGGCCGTAAAGGGTGAAGGGCTCGTCGTAGCCGCGGGCGAGCAGGCTCTCGATGATGTAGCCGCGGATGTTCTGAGCCGGCAGCCCCTTGACGATCAGCGGATTGAGACTGTCGAAGGTGCCGAGCACGCCTTGCGTCAGTCGGCCGCCTTTGGGCGCCTGCGGATTGGCGTAGGTCGGGTGGCTGAAACCGGGCGCCCAGGCGGGCGTCCCATGCATCGCGATGGCGTCGTGCCGCCCGGCGGCCCGGACGGGTCCGCCGAAGGGCAAGCCGGAGAACAACCCCGTCGCGGCCAGACCCTTCAGGACGGTCCTGCGGGTTGCCGCCGGTGCGGTACTCTCTGGCGCGGCGCACGCGCTATCGGCCTGCGGTTTGGGCAAATGACGATTCGGTCCGGTTTGCCGCAACCTATCACAGACATTCGTGACACCGGCCGGGCGAGGATATGGCCCGTTGCGCGGGGTTTTGCGCGAACGGAGCGGCATATGATGGCTTTATCGGGCGCGGGATTTCGGCTATCAGGCTGCCACGTCGCGTCACGCTGCTGCCGTATTTGCCGCCGACAGAGCCGGCAGTCCGGTGGCCTCCTTGCGGGGCGGTGGTGGGGCGCGGACAGACAAAAGGAACAGATTGATGATTGACGAGATCGCGTCGGTCCGCGCTGCGGGCAAGGCGCTTGCCGCGACAGTCTTGCTCGGCTTTGCGCTGACGGCCACCGTGGTCCCGCCGACCGATGTGATGGCGCAGACCAAGCCGGCGGATACCAAGAAGCCGGCCGCCAAGCCCGCCCAGAAGCCGGCGCAGGCGCAACCCCAGGCGCAGGCTGCGCCACCGGCCGGAGCCGACCAGCAGCCGCAGCTGATGTATTCGCCGTGGATCAAGATCTGCAACAAGAACCAGCAGGATCCGAACGCGAAGGAAGTCTGCGTCACCGCCAAGGACGGCCGCCTCGAGAACGGCATGCCGGTCGCCGCCGTCGCGGTGATCGAGCCGAAGGGCGTCGACAAGAAGCTGATCCGCGTGACCGTTCCGCTCGGCATGCAGCTGCAGCACGGCACCCGCATGATCATCGATCAGGAACAGCCGATGCAGGCGCCGTACTTCATGTGCTTCCCCAACGGCTGCATGGCCGACTACGAGGCGAGCAACGACCTGATCACCAAGCTCAAGAAGGGCAAGCAGCTCACCGTGCAGGCGATCAACATGCACGGCACGCCGATCAGCCTGCCGCTGCCGCTCGTCGATTTCGCGAAGGCACATGACGGCCCGCCGACCGATCCGAAGGTGTTCGAGGAGCAGCAGCGCAAACTGCAAGAGGAACTGCAGAAGAAGGCCGAAGAGGCCCGCAAGAAACTCCAGGCGCAGCCGCCGGCCGAGGCGCCGAAGCAGTAACGCGCGACACGCAACGAGAATCCAAAAGGCGCGGCTTCGAGCCGCGCCTTTTTATTTGCGCGCTGGCCGGCACCTACGCGCGCGTCGTCAGGGTCGAGAGCTGATCGGTGTCGTAGCGGTTTCGCAGATCCGCGAGCGCTTTGGGATCCGGCGACCCCTGCGCCGCGAGGCTGGCGAGTTCCTCGAAATAATGCTCGTGGCCGGGCGGCGAGACGGTCATCAGCACGCGGGCCGGCTTCTCGCTGACATTGGTGATGTTGTGCGGCACCCCGGGCGGGATGAACAGGAAGGTTCCGGGCGTTGCGCGGAACGTCTTGTCGCCGACATGCCACTCGCACTCGCCCTCGAGCACGTAGAAGGTTTCCTCCTGCACTCGGTGAACATGCCGTCCGGTGACGAACCCGGCCGGGATCGTCCAGTCGAACATGCTTGTGTGCCGGGTGTTCTCGCCGGTGACGAGGAAGGTCATGGGGTGGCCACGCAGCATCACTCCCTTCGTCTCGTCGGGCATGCGGATGACGGCTTCTGCGCTCATGTGATCCTCCGTTGATCAAGTGCTGTTCAGCAAGCACCTGCGCAACATCGGCCGGCGGGGCCGGGAAGTCGTGAATCCGTTCCCAAAAATCTGCTAAAAGCGTCACATGACAGCAAGGGACGACCTTTATCAGTTCGGCCCGTTCCGCCTCGACCCGGAGGCGGGCATTCTGTACCGGGGGGCTGAGCCGACCATGCTCGGGCAGCGCGCCGTCGCGCTGCTGCGCCGGTTGCTTGAAAGCGCGGGCGTGCCGGTCTCCAAGGACGCGCTGGTTGAAGCGGGATGGGGCGGACTGGCGGTTGCCGATAACAACCTGACGGTTCAGATTGCGGCCCTGCGCCGGGTGCTGGCCGACACCACGAATGGCGAGAGCTGGATCGAAACCCTGCCGCGCCGCGGCTATCGCTATATCGGACCGACCGTGGCGACCGATGTGTCCGATGCCTCGGCCGCCGCCCGTGCCGTGTCGGCGCCGGCATTGCCCGAGAAGCCTTCCGTCGCGGTCCTGCCGTTCTCGAACCTGAGCGGCGATCCGGAGCGGGACTACTTCACCGACGGGATGGTCGACGACATCATCACCGGACTTGCGCGAATAAACTGGCTCTTCGTCATCGCGCGAAACTCGACCCTCATCTACAAGGGTCGCGCCGTGGACGTGAAGCAGGTCGGCCGCGAACTGGGTGTGCGATATGTCCTCGAAGGCAGCGTTCGCAAGGCCGGGGATAGCGTGCGCGTGACCGGACAGATGATCGATGCTCTGAGCGGAGCGCATGTGTGGGCCGAACGCTTCGACCGCAGCGCGGGAGACATTTTCGCGCTTCAGGACGAGATCGCGCAGTCGGCGGTCGGCGCAATCGCGCCGAGCGTGCGGAAAGCGGAAATCGAGCGCGTCAGGCGAAAACGCCCTGACAGTCTCGATGCCTACGATCTTGTGCTGCGGGCACAGCCCGATGTCGATTCAGGAATGCCGGAGCAGGTGACGAGGGCGCTGGTGCTGCTTGAACGCGCGATCGCGCTCGACCCCGCCTATGCGCTGGCGCACGGCAACGCCGCGATGTGTCATCATTGCCTGTTCCTTCGGTCCGGCTTGCAGGAGATCAACCGCGCAGCTTCGATCCGCCACGCGCGATCCGCCATCGTTCACGGGCAAGACGATGCGCTCGCGCTGACATGGGCCGGATTTTCCATCGGCATGCATGCGCACGACCGCGCGGCCGGATTTGCGGCCTTGGAAGCGGCCCTCGCCATCAGCCCGTCATCAGCGCTGACCTATATTCTTGGTAGCGTCATTCTCGGATGGGGCGGTGAAGCGGAGCGCGCGATCGAATGGAGCGAACGGGGAGTTCGGTTAAGCCCGTTCGATTCATGGGCTTGGGCCGCATTCGATGCGCAAGCGATGAGCCATTTGCTGCGCGGCCGTTACGAGGAAGCGTGCCGCGCCGCCTACAAGTCGGTTCAGGCGAACCCGGCACACAGCATCACCTATGTGCAATTGGCGGCAGCGCTGGCCAAGCTCGAACGGCTGGACGAAGCGAGGGCGGCTGCCGCTCGCGTGCTCGAGCTTCAACCGGCCTTTCGTTACAGCCGACAATTCGCCGGGGTGAACTGTGCGCCCGGCGCTCGCAGAGGCCCTTGGCGGTGCGCTACGGGATGCGGGACTGCCGGAGTAGCCCGGCGTTCGCGCGCAAGCTGACGGTGGCTAATTCAACGTCGCGTTGCGCGGGCGCAGCGCGCCGTCTTTCGACTTCTCGAAGAAGTCCGCGATGTCCGGATGGCGCACCGGCTTGCCGGAATCGTCCGGCAGCAGGTTCTGCTCCGACACATAGGCGATGTATTCGGTTTCCGCGTTCTCGGCGAACAGGTGATAATAGGGCTGATCCTTGCGCGGCCGGGACTCGGCCGGGATCGACTCCCACCATTCCTCGGTGTTGGCGAATTCCGGGTCGATATCGAAAATGACGCCGCGGAACGGGTACAGGCGGTGCTTGACCACCTGGCCGATCTGGAATTTCGCCGTCCGCATCTTGTTCGTGTCGTTCATGGCAACGTCAGATAGTCCGGCCGGGCCGAAAATTCCAGAGGGACTCTTTTAGAGCCCGTAGCGCTTGCCCATCGCGGGGTCTTTCGCCGCCACCAGACGGGCAAGATCGAGCAGCACCTTGGCCTGTTTCCAGGTGGCGTCGTCCTGCATCTTGCCGTCGATCATCACCGCGCCGGCGCCGTCCGGCATCGCCTCGACGATCCGGCGGGCGAAGGCGACCTCGTTCTCGTCGGGCGAGTAGACGCGCTTGGCGATGTCGATCTGGCTGGGATGCAGCGACCACGCGCCGACGCAACCCATCAGGAAGGCGTTGCGGAACTGCGCCTCGCAGGCGGCGGGGTCGGCGAAGTCGCCGAATGGGCCGTAGAACGGCTTGATGCCGGCCGCCGCGCAGGCGTCCACCATTTTTGCAATCGTGTAGTGCCACAGGTCCTGTTGCGCCGACGGGCGGCTGCCGCCGTCCGCGCCCGCGTCGGCGAGCACGCGATAATCGGGATGGCCGCCGCCGACCCGCGTGGTCTTCATCGCGCGCGACGCGGCGAGGTCGGCCGGGCCGAGGCTCATGCCGTGCATGCGCGGCGAAGCGGTGGCGATCGCTTCCACGTTGTTGACGCCCTGCGCGGTTTCCAGAATGGCGTGGATGAGGATCGGCTTCTTGACCGCGTGACGCGCCTCAAGCTGCGCCAGCAACTGATCGAGATAGTGGACGTCCCAGGGACCGTCGACCTTCGGCAGCATGACGACATCGAGCTTGTCGCCGACCGCGCCGACGATCTCGATGACGTCATCGAGCGCCCAAGGGGAGTTGAGCGCGTTCATGCGCACCCAAAGCCCGGTCGCGCCGAAATCGGTCGCCTTCGCCATCTCGATGAAGCCGCGGCGCGCCGCCTCCTTGGCGTCGATCGGGATCGCGTCCTCCAGATTGCCGAGCACCACATCGACCTGTTTCGCCAGCTCGCCGGCCTTGGCGCGCAGCTTCTCGACATGCGGCGGCAGGAAATGGATCATGCGCTCGAGCCGGACCGGCAAGTCGCGCAAGGGGCTAGGCGCGCCGATGGCGAGCGGCTGGAAGAACTGGCGCGGCAGTTTCATCGCTGGAGCGTCCCCTGGAAAAACCGTTCCTTCAATTGGCCGGGAGCTTTCAATTGGTCAAGCAGCCGTTTAGAGGAATGCCGGCCGGACGCCAAGGGCGGTTCAATTACCCCTTTGGGGTGTCCGTTTCGACCGCCGACGGCTTCAAATAAAGGCGCACCGGACCGACCGATGCTCGACGTCATCAATCTCGCGCTGCCGTTTTTCGGGCTGATCTTCATCGGCTTCGCCTGCGGCCGGCTGAAGCAGATTCCCGACACCGCGCTCGGCTGGATGAATTTCTACATCATCTATGTGTCGCTGCCGGCGCTGTTCTACCGGATCCTGGCGCAGACCCCGTTGGAACAGCTCGCCCAGATCGACTTCATCTTCGCTACCACGCTGGCGACCGGCTGGGCTTTTGCCTTTTCCTTCGGCGTCGTGATGCTGGTGCGGCGCGGCCATATCGGGCAGGCGACGATCGGCGCGCTCGCCGGCAGCTACGGCAATATCGGTTATATGGGCCCGGGCCTCGCGCTGTCGACGCTCGGCCCGCAGGCCGCTGCGCCCGTCGCGCTGATCTTCTGTTTCGACACGCTCTTGCTGTTCACGCTGGTGCCGTTCCTGATGACGCTGTCCGGACAGCGGCAGGCCGGCTTCTTCTCCATCGCGCGGACCGCGCTGACGCGGATCGTCACCAATCCGCTGGTGATCGCCTCGGCGCTCGGGGCGTTGTCCGCTGCGCTGCATTTCCAGCCGCCGATCGCGCTCGAACGGCTGATGCAGTTCCTGCAGAATTCGGCCGCACCCTGCGCGCTGTTCACGCTCGGCGTGACGGTAGCGCTGAGGCCGTTGCAAAAGACGCCGTGGGAAGTGCCGACGCTGGTTGGCCTCAAGCTCATCGTTCACCCGGTCATTCTGTTTCTGCTGCTGTCGCTGATGGGGACCTTCGACCCGCTGTGGGTCGCAACCGCGATCCTGATGGCGGCGCTGCCGCCGGCGCTCAATGTGTTCGTGTTCGCGCGGCAATACGACACCTGGGTCGAGGAAGCCTCGAGCGCCGTGCTGGTCGGCACGCTGGTCTCGGTCGTCACGCTGACGAGCGTGATGTGGATGGTGAAAACCAATAACCTGCCGCAACTGCTGTTCCGCTAGGGTCTGATTCAACTCCGTTGAATCAGACCCGTCGCTTGTTTCTTATGAGGGCATGATCTTGTCCGAAAACCGGCTTCCACTTTTCGGGATCATGCCCTGAGGGCTTTCCGATGCAGCCGCTCGCAGGTCTGACGGTTCTCGACTTCTCGACCCTGCTGCCGGGGCCGCTTGCCGCGCTGATGCTGGCGGAAGCGGGCGCCGAGGTCATCAAGATCGAACGGCCGGGCGGCGAGGACATGCGCAGCTTCCCGCCGCTGTGGGACGGCGAGAGCGCGGTCTACGCGATGCTCAATCGCGGCAAGACGCGGCTGACGCTCGACCTCAAGAGCGAAGCGGACCGAGCGCGGCTCGAACCGCTCATCAAACGCGCAGACATTCTGATCGAACAGTTCCGGCCCGGCGTGATGGAGCGGCTTGGGCTGGGCTTCGACGCCGTCCACGGGCTCAACCCGAAACTGATCTACTGCTCGATCAGTGGCTATGGCGCGGCCGGGCCGCGCGCGCAGGAGGCCGGGCACGACATCAACTACATCGGCGCGACCGGCATGCTGGCTTTGCAGGCAGCGGAGCATCCCGTGGTGCCACCGATGCTCGCCGCCGATATCGCTGGCGGCAGTTTTCCGGCGGTGATCAATATTTTGTTGGCGCTGCGCACCCGCGACCGGAGCGGCAAGGGCTGCCGCATCGACATCGCGATGACCGATGCGATGTTCACGTTCGGATGGTACGCGATGGCGCTCGGGCTCGCGGCCGGGCGCTTTCCCGGTCCCGGCGAACTCGCGCTCGCCGGCGGCTCGCCGCGCTACCAGATCTATCCGGCGAAGGACCGCCGGCTCATTGCCTGCGGCGCGCTGGAGCAGAAATTCTGGAATGCTTTCACACGCGCGATTGGATTGCCGCCTGAGCTTGCCGACGACCGTCGCGATCCGGCAGCGACCCGCGCCGGCGTCGCGCGTCTGATCGCGGCGAAGACTTCCGAGGAATGGCGGCCGGTTTTCGCCAAGGCGGACTGCTGCGCCAGCGTGATCGCCTCGCTCGAAGAAGCGATGCGCGATCCGCATTTCGTCGAACGCGGATTGTTCGACCACAAGCTCGAGAACGAGGCCAGCCGCCGGATTTCCGCGCTGCCGGTGCCCATCGCCGAACAGTTTCGCGACGGACGCGCGACGGTAAAGCGCGCGCCCGGAAAAGACGACTAGATTGCTTCGCCGCGCATCAACCGCGGCTGCGAGGCCGACGGCATCACGCCTTCGCGCATCATGGCGCGGCGCAGCGGCCCGATCCGGTCCATGAGATAGAGACCGAGGCCGCGCGCGCCCTGCGCGGGCAGCAAGTCGCTCAGCAGCGAACGATTGAGCAGGTCGATGGCGAGCGTGCGGCTGCCGACATCGGCGCTGCGCCGTTCGTGATAGCGCGCCAGCACGTCCTCGCCGCCGATGTCGTCGCCGGTGCGATGGGCATCGGCGGCAAGCTCGCCGATGGTGGCGGCATCGCGCAGGCCGAGGTTCAGCCCCTGCGCGCCGATCGGCGGCACGACATGGGCGGCTTCGCCGACCAATGAGATGCGCTTTGCGCCGAACCGCCGTGCGGTCGAAACCGACAACGGAAACATGCTCCGGCCGGGATCGAGCGTGACCTTGCCGAGGATCGAATGCGCGCGGCGCTCGATCTCGGCGGAGAGTTGCGCGTCGTCGAGCGCCGCGATGTCATTTGCCTCGCGCGGGTCGAGGACCCAGACGAGGCTCGACCGGTTGCCCGGCAGCGGAACCAGGGTGAACGGTCCGGAGCGGGTATGAAACTCGGTCGAGGTGTCGCGGTGCGGGCGCGTATGCGTGAAGGTGACGGTGAGCGCCGCCTGCGGATAGTCGCGCGTATCGACGCCGATGCCGGCCGCCTCGCGGCAGACCGATTTACGCCCGTCCGCGCCGACCACGAGCGCGGCCGAATAGCGACGTCCGCCGCCGGTGACGATCGCAACCTGATCGGGACCGCAATCGAGTGCGGCGACGGTGTCCTCGATGACCGTCAGGGAGGGCACGTCGCGCGCCCGCCGTTCCAGCGCCGCGACAAGCTTTGCGTTTTCGATGTTGTGGCCGAAGGCCTCGAGGCCGATTTCACCGCAGTCGAAGGCGACCTCCGGCGCGCGCCACAGCCGCCCGGTGTCGTCGACGATGCGCATGACACGAAGCGGCGCGGCGTTGCCCTGCGCCATATCCCAGGCATCGAGCGCCCGCAGGGCGTTGACCGAGCCTGCCATCAGCGCGGTGGTGCGGTTGTCGGTCCGGCTGTGCGGCGGGGCGATCAGCACCGTCGCAATGCCGGACGACGCAAGCGCGATGGCGGCGGTCAGCCCGGCGGGGCCGCCGCCGGCCACGACCGCGTCCGTCCGCACATGATCGGCATCCTGCTGCATCGCTCCGCCACCCGGGTTTCGCTCAAATCTCGCTATCATGACCAGCGAATTTGGGCGAGGCCGCCCGGTATGCGATAGAGCCGGAATGAGCCGGATAGCCAGCGACGATCCTCAGGCGGCCAGGATGCCCGGCGCGGTTCGGCTGTTCGCGCGGCCGAAGGCGATTGCCGCCGCCTGTGTCATCGCGCTCTGCGCGCTCGGCTGGGCGGCGCTTGCGTTTCTGGTGGCGGGAACGCCGGGCACGGCGCTGGGATCGGGAAGCGGCGCGCTCGACCTGCTGCCGCGCGTCATTGACGCGCTCTGCAATCCCTCACGCGCGCATCCCGGCATGCCGTTCGGGGCATGGTCGCTCGCGGATGCCGGACTTGTCCTGATGATGTGGTGCGCGATGGTGCTGGCGATGATGCTGCCGAGCGCAGCGCCGATGATCTACACTTATGCCGAGATCGCGGAGGCCGCGGCGCGCAAGCGGGAGCCGATCGTCTCGCCGCTTGTGATCGCTGGCGGTTATGCCGTGGTGTGGATCGGTTTTGCCGCGGCGGCGACCGCGTTGCAGTGGACGCTGACACGGAGCGGGGCGCTCGATCCGGCCCTTGCAGGTGCAGGCCCTCATCTCGCCGGCGGGCTGTTCGTCCTCGCCGGCCTTTATCAGTTTTCGGCGCTGAAGCATGCCTGCCTGACGCAATGCCAGCGGCCGTTCCCGTTTTTCTTCAAGAACTGGCAGACGCAGGCGGGCGGCGTGTTCCGGCTCGGGCTGATGCAGGGGCTCTATTGCCTCGGCTGCTGCTGGGCGATGATGCTGCTGATGTTCGCAGTCGGCGCCATGAACGTCGTCTGGATGGCCGGCCTCGGCGTCGTCATGACCGTCGAGAAGGTGTCGGCGACGCCGCGCTTTACGAAACTGACCGGCGTTGCGATGATCGCGATCGGCATCGCGCTGGCCGTGCGCGCCGTCGCGCCGGGCTGGCCGCTCTGACAGGCACAGGAAGCAGGGGACCAAGCATCGTGAGCGAGAAGTGGAACCTGAAAGGCGAAATGACGCTGTCGTGCAGTTGCACGGTGTTCTGTCCCTGCGTGCTGTCGCTTGGCGAGCACCCGCCGACCGAGGACCGCTGCCAGACCTGGGCGGGCATCCGCATCGACGAGGGGCAGTTCGACACGGTCGATCTCTCGGGCGTCAAGTGCGGGCTGATGATGGATCTGCCGGGCATCATGTCGCGCGGCAACTGGACGGCCGCGCTGTTCGTCGATGATGCGGCCTCCGCGCAGGCGGTGAAATCGCTGACGCGCATCTTCTCCGGCCGCGTCGGCGGTACCACGCATCTCCTGTCGATCCTGGTCGGGCAATTCCTCGGCGTTCGTCAGGTGCCGATCAGCTACGAGACGCAGGGCGAGACGCGCATCATCAAGATCAAGGATTATGTCGATGGCGCAATCTCGCCGGTCAAAGGCAAGGAGGGCGGCCAGAACGTCGTCATCCGCAACAGCCAGTACTGGATCGCGCCGGATGTGATCGTGGCGCGCGCCGACAAGTCGCGGTTCCGCGGTTTCGGCCGCAACTGGAATCTCGCCGGCCGTTCGGCGGAAATCTGCCAGCTCGACTGGGGCAACTGACGCCGTCAACGAACAGGGGGACGTCATCGCAACGCTGCGCGCCTTCTGCGTTCACCTGCTGACGGCGTCGGGGGCGGGGCTGTCGCTTCTCGCTCTGTTGCTGGCGGCGGAGCGGCATTTCACCGCGATGTTTCTCGTGCTCGGCGCCGCGCTGATCGTCGACGGCGTGGACGGGCCGCTGGCGCGGCGCTGGAACGTTGCCGGAGCGCTGCCGCGCTGGTCCGGCGATACGCTCGATTTCGTGGTCGATTACACGACCTATGTGTTCGTGCCGGCCTTCGCGATCGTGATCGGTGGACTGATGCCGGATTGGCTCGGTATCGTCTGCGGCCTCGCCATCGCGGTCAGCGGCGCGCTCTATTTCGCCGACCGCGACATGAAGACCGACGACAACCGCTTCAAGGGCTTTCCTGCGGTGTGGAACGTGGTGGCATTCTATCTGCTGGCGTTGAAGCCAGACGGCTGGATCTGCGCCGGCGTCATTTTGTTACTCGCGATCCTGACCTTCGCGCCAGTTTGTTTCGTGCATCCGCTGCGCGTGCGGCGCGGCCGCACATTCAACATCGCTCTGCTGGTCGTCTGGGCGATTTTGGCGGCGCTGACGGTGCGATCCCGTCTCGCGCCGGATGCGTGGCTGTCCGCAGGATTGCTGATCACGGGTGGATATTTCCTGCTCGCGGGATTGCGCGCCGCACCGCGAGGTGGCTAACGTTCACGTCCGATGCCTGACATCCTGTTCAATCCAAATGCCTGGGCCGCGCTCGTCACGCTGAGCGTGCTGGAAATCGTCCTCGGCATCGACAATCTCGTCTTTATCTCGATCCTGACGTCGCGGCTCGACGAGGCCCGCGCGCGCAAGGCGCGGGCCATCGGCCTGTCGCTCGCCTTCATCTTCCGCATCGCGCTGCTGGCGACGCTGTCCTGGATCATCGGCCTCACCGCGCCGGTTTTCGTCGTCTGGGAACAGGCGTTCTCCTGGCGCGACATCATCCTGATCGCCGGCGGCCTGTTCCTGATGGGCAAGGCGACCCATGAAATCCATAACGAGGTCGACGCCAACGGGCATGACGACGGCGGGAACGGGAAGAGCCGCTCGATGTCGGCCATCATCGCGCAGCTCGTGGTGATCGACCTCGTGTTCTCGCTCGACTCGATCATCACGGCGGTGGGCCTTGCCGACGATCTCGAGGTGATGGTGGCGGCGGTCGTCATCGCCATGATCGTGATGTTCATCGCCGCCAACCCGGTCGGCGAATTCATCAAGAACCATCCGACCACGAAAATGCTGGCGCTCGCCTTCCTGCTGCTGATCGGCGTCGCGCTGGTGGCGGACGGCTTCCAGTTCCACATTCCGCGCGGCTACATCTACTTCGCGATGGCCTTCGCCGGCATGGTGGAATTCTTCAATGTGCTGGCAAGCCGGCGGCGCAGACGCAAACACTGACAGGTGGAGTGACGATCATGACGCGACCGGTCCTGCTGATCGCCGGCGGCAGCCGCGGCATCGGAGCGGCGACGGCCGCGATAGCCGCGGTACGCGGCTACGACGTCGCGGTGAACTATGTCAGCAACGCCAAAGCTGCGAACGGCGTCGTCGCCGCTGTCGAGAAGGCAGGCGGCCGTGGCATCGCGCTGCAGGGCGACATGGCGAAGGAAGCCGACATCGAGCGCGTGTTCGACGAGACGCAGGGCAAGCTCGGCGCCATCACCGCCTTCGTGCATTCCTCCGGCGTGATCGGCCCGTTCTCGCGGCTCGATCAGGCCGAGACGAAGACGATCCGCGAGGCGCTCGACGTCAACACTTTCGGTGCGTTGCTGTGTTTACGCGCCTGCGTGAAGCGCATGTCGACCAAACAGGGCGGCAAGGGCGGCGCGATCGTGCTGCTGTCGTCGATGGCTTCGACGCTCGGCGGCGCCGACGAGTACATCTGGTACGCCGCCTCGAAGGGCGCGATCGACTCCGTCGTCATCGGTCTTGCACGGGAGGTCGCGAAAGACGGCATCCGCGTCAATGCCGTGTCGCCCGGCATGATCGATACCGAGATCCAGCCGCCGGGACGGCTCGAGCGGGCCGGTCCCTTGCTGCCGATGGGCAGACCGGGACGGGTGGAGGAAGCCGCCGAGACCATCCTGTTCCTGCTCTCGGACAAGGCGTCCTATGTCACCGGCGCCAACCTGCGCGTCGCCGGCGGACGCTAGGTCCCGCGCTGCGGACGCCTTGTGTTCGGCGGAACGCTGCCTATGATCCCGCCACAAGCGACGAGTGCTTTTCATAAGGGGAAATCGACATGGTAGCGGCAGTGCGCGTTCATAAACACGGCGGCCCGGAGGTTCTGACCTTCGAGGACATCGAGGTTCCGGCGCCCGGCCAGGGCCAGATCCGCATCAAGCAGCACGCCTGCGGCGTCAATTTCATCGACACCTATTTCCGGATGGGCGCGTATCCGTCGCCGGTCGGCATGCCGTTCGTTGCCGGCAATGAAGGCGCCGGCGAAGTCACCGCGGTCGGCCCCGGCGTCAGCGACGTCAAGGTCGGCGACCGCGTTGCTTACGTTGCGCCCCTCGGCGGCTATTCGGCGGAGCGCATCCTGCCGGCCGAGCGTGCCGTGAAATTGCCCGACAACATTTCCTACGAGCAGGCCGCCGGCATGATGCTCAAGGGCATGACGGTGCAGTATCTCCTGAACCGCACCTTCAAGGTCGGGCAGGGCACGGTGGCGCTGATCCACGCGGCGGCGGGCGGCGTCGGCTTGATCGCCTGCCAGTGGGCGAACCACCTCGGCGCGACGGTGATCGGCACCGTCGGCTCCAAGGAGAAGGCGGAACTCGCCAAGGCCAACGGCTGCCACCACACGATTCTTTATCGCAGCGAGGACTTCGTTGCGAAGGTGAAGGAAATCACCAGCGGCCGCATGTGCGACGTCGTCTATGACGGCATCGGCAAGGATACGTTCCCGGCTTCGCTCGACTGCCTGCGTCCGCTCGGCTACTTCGTGAGTTTCGGCAGCGCGTCCGGCCAGATCGAGGCGTTCAACATCAACATCCTGCAGACCAAGGGCTCGCTGTTCGCGTCGCGTCCGACGCTCAACCATTACACGGCGAAGCGCGAAGACCTGGTGATGACCGCGAACGACCTGTTCAAGGTGGTCGGCTCCGGCGCGGTGAAGATCCCGGTCAATCAGAAATACGCGCTGAAGGATGCGCAGAAGGCGCATCGCGATCTCGAAGGCCGCGGCACCACCGGCTCCTCGATTTTGGTGCCGTAACGGGCGGCACCTTACAGGAGGCGCGCGATCTGGTGAAAGGCGGCGTGGAAACGCACGCCTTTCGGCAGCCGCGGCATCGCGATGACCGGCGTATCGCCCGCGAAGCGGGCGATGCTGTCCGCGGTGTCGTCAAGCGGCACCGCGCTCCGTTCGCTTTCGCTGATGACGATCGCTGCGACCGGCACCTTGCGGTCGGCCAGCACCTGCAGCGTCGTCAGCGTGTGGCTGATCGAGCCGAGATAGCTGCCGACCACCAGCAGCGCGGGAATTTCGAGCGCCTCGATCCAGTCGAGTACGGTGAGCTTGCCGTCGAGCGGCACCATGACGCCGCCGACGCCTTCGATGAGCAGCGTGCCGCCGGCGCGGGCGATCGCCTTGCGCGACAGGTCGATGACGGCCGGCACGTCGATGTGGCCGCCCTCGCGCGCGGCGGCGACATCCGGCGAGAGCGGCGCGCGGTATCGCCACGGCGAGATCTGTCCGATCGTCTCCGCGGTGACGGGGCGGCCGAGCGCGGCGAGCAGCACCGCAGGATCGCTGGTTGCCGCGGTTGAGGAATCGTAGCCGCTGACCACGGGTTTCAGCGCATCGACGGATGCACCCTGTTCACGCATCAGGCGGACCAATCCGGCCGTGATGAAGGTCTTGCCGATATCGGTTCCGGTCGAGGTGACGAAGACGGCTGACATGGACGCGACGCCGGCTCAGTGCGCGAGGAAATGCGAACGCACGAGACCGGCCAATCGCTCGATGTCGGCGTCCGCGTGCTGGGCGGTGAAGGTGAGGCGCAGCCGCGCAGTGCCCGGCGGCACGGTCGGCGGGCGAATCGCCGCGACGAAGAAGCCGTTGTCGGCGAGCAGCCGCGAGGCGGCCAGCGTGTCGTCTTCCGCACCGATCACCACCGGCACGATCGGACTTTCCGCATCCGGCAGATTGGTCATGCGCGTGAAGGCGCGCGCCTTGGCGAGCGGCAGGGCTGCATAAGCCGGCTCCGTCTCGATGACGTCGAGCGCGGCGATGGCGGCGGCGACCACAGCGGGCGGCAGGCCGGTCGAATAGATCAGCGTGCGGGCGCGGTTGTGCATCAGCTCGATCACCGGCTTCGACGCGCAGAGATAGCCGCCATAGCCGCCGATCGCCTTCGACAGCGTACCCATCTGCAGCGGCACGTCGGCCTTCGTCTCGACGGTCGAGCCGCGGCCGCCGCCGACGATGCCGAGACCATGCGCGTCGTCGGTCATCAGCCAGGCGTCGTGGCGCTGCGCAACGGCGCCGAGTTCGGCAACCGGCGCCATGTCGCCGTCCATCGAGAAAATGCCGTCCGTCACGATGAGCGCGCGGTCGTGCGCGTCACGATGAGCGGCGAGCAGTTCGGCGACATGATCGAGATCGTTGTGGCGGAAGGTGACGACGCGGCCGCGCGAGAGCTGCGCGCCGGCCCAGATACAGGCATGCGCCAGTTCGTCGACCAGCACGAGACCTTCCGCGCCGACAAGCGCGGGAATGATGCCGGAATTGGCCAGATAGCCCGAGCCGAACACACAGGCCGCTTCGGTGCCTTTCAGGCGCGCGAGCCGCGTCTCCAACTCGCCGAGCAGGGGATGATTCCCGGTGATGAGGCGCGACGCGCCGGAGCCGGTGCCGTATTGTTCGATTGCCGCGACGGCGGCGGCCTTGACTCTCGGATGATGGCTGAGATTGAGGTAGTCGTTGCAGCAGAACGACAGGAGCCTGCGGCCCTCGCGCTCGATCCAGACCCCGTCCTCGCGGCGGGTCTCGGTCAGGCCGCGCAGCAGGTTCCGGCTTTTCAGCGCGGCGAGTTTCGACTTGGCAAAATCGTCCAGAGAACGCATCAGGTATCATCTAGCACCGGCCTCCGGCCGGGCAAAATCCTTCCCGGCCGCCGGGACCGGCCGAAATGCATGGTGACGGCGGCAAAATCACAGGGCGGACGATGAGTGCCGGCGTTCCCGACTGGCGCGACGAGGGCATGAGCCACCTCTGGCTGCCCTATACGCAGATGAAGACCGCGCCCCTGCCGATGCCGGTGGCGCGCACCGAGGGCGCACGAATCGTGCTGGCGGACGGCCGCGAACTGATCGACGGCATCGCGTCGTGGTGGACCGCGTGCCACGGCTACAACCATCCGCATATCCGCGCCGCCGTGGAGCGGCAGTTGGCGGAGATGCCGCATGTGATGTTCGGCGGCCTCGTTCACGAACAGGCGGCGCGGCTCGCGCAACGCCTCGCGGAGCTGCTGCCCGGCGATCTGACGCGGGTGTTCTTTTCGGATTCAGGTTCGGTCGCGGTTGAGATCGCGATGAAGATGGCGGTGCAGTTCTGGATCAACCGCGGCGAAACGGGACGCAAGCGTTTCGTCGCGTTCCGCAACGGCTATCATGGCGACACCACCGGCGCGATGGCGGTATGCGACCCCGACGAGGGCATGCATGCGCTGTTCGCGGGTTTGCTGCCGCAGCATCATATTGTCGATCTGCCGGAGGATGACGCGACGACCGGCGCGCTGGACGCGTTGCTGGCAAAACACGACGAGTCCATCGCCGGTATCGTCGTCGAGCCACTGGTGCAGGGCGCGGGCGGCATGAAGTTTCACAAGCCCGATGTGCTTAAGTGCCTGCGCGCACTCGCGGACAAGCACGACGTGCTGCTGATCTTCGACGAGATATTTACCGGATTTGGCCGCACCGGCACCATGTTCGCCTGCGAGCAGGCCGGCGTGACGCCGGACATCCTCACGCTGTCGAAGGCGCTGACCGGCGGCACGCTGCCGCTCGCCGCGACCGTCGCAACGCAGAAAGTATTCGAGGCGTTCTGGTCGGACGATCCCGCCAAGGCGCTGATGCACGGCCCGACCTTCATGGCGAATGCGCTCGGCTGTGCGGCGGCCAATGCGTCGCTCGACCTGTTCGACCGCGAGCCGCGAATCGCGCAGATCGCTGCGATCACGGCGGCGTTGCGCGACGGGCTTGCGCCATGCGCCGGGCTGCCGCGCGTGAAGGAGGTGCGGGCGATGGGCGCGATCGGCGTCGTCGAACTCGACCGCATCGACGATCTTGAAACGCTCCGCGCGCGATTCATCGAACGCGGCGTATTCGTCCGTCCGCTCGGCAACGCGATCTATCTGACGCCGGCCTTCACCATCGGCGCGGACGATCTGGCGCGACTGACGAACGCCGTCGCGGCGATCGTGCGCGCGCTTTAGGCGCGGCGCATCAGCGATAGATGTAGGTCACCCTGCGCGTGCGCGGCTCGACCAGCACCTGCTGCCCGTTCACATAAGCGTATTGATACTGATAGTCCGGCACCGGCGTCAGCGTCACGTCTTCCGGCAGGCCGGCGCCGACGACGACTTCGCCGTTGAGGTAGACCGGCTGGACCGGGTTCGCGACGACATACTGGCGCACCGTTGTCGGCGGCGGCGCGATGTTGAGCGGCTGCGCCTCGACCGGACGCTGCACGATGGTGCCGGTGATTTCCGGCGGCGCGGCCGCCATCGCGGTGCTGGCTTCGACCGGCACCTGATAGGTCACGGTCGGCACCTGCGTGATCGCCTGCGACACGACGACCGAGCGGCCGGCGACGTTTCCGGTCAGGTATTGCGAATAGGCCCAGCCGGAATGGCCCTGATAGCTGACGCGGCACCACAGGCTGCCTTGAATGCAGCCCGCGACCGCGATCTGTGCATTCTGCGGGATATAGCCGACGACCGCGTGTTCAGGGCCTGGCCCCGAGCGGATGTTCAGCGGCGTGACGGCCGAGGCGACGATGTCGGCGGACGCCGATGTCGGCAGCGTCAGCGCAGCGGCGGTTGTCGCAAGCAGCAGCGTCGCGAAAGTTCTAGGTGAAGTCTTCGAAATGGTCATGACGCAACTCCTCCTTCCGTGAATCGGAACGTGAGCGTCGTTCGCGGAAGAGAAAGATTGCCTCCGTCTTCGGCCATTTAATGGCGCAAGCGGCGGCACTATCACGTCGAGTTCCGTCGAAATATCGCGGAACGATCAGAAACCGACGGCGGTTCCGTGCAGATCGTAGTCGTCGGCGCGGTCGATCTTGACGGTCGCAATCTCGCCGACACGAAGCGGCCTTCTGCTCGCCACATACACGGCGCCGTCGATCTCCGGCGCGTCGGCCATCGAACGGCCCTTGGCAACGGTAGGACCAGCCTCGTCGATGATAACCTGCTGGCGCGAACCCACCTTGCGCTTCAATCGCTGCGCGGAAATCCTCTGCTGACGCTGCATGAAACGATGCCAGCGGTCCTCCTTCACATCATCGGGGACGGCATCGCCGAGATCGTTGGCCGGGGCGCCGCGCACCGGCTCGTATTTGAAACAGCCGACGCGGTCGAGCGAGGCTTCATCGAGCCAGTCGAGCAGGAACTCGAAATCCGCATCGGTCTCGCCGGGAAAGCCGACGATGAAGGTCGAACGGAGCGTCAGATCCGGGCACATCTCGCGCCACTTGCGGATGCGGTCGAGCGTCTTTTCCTGCGCGGCGGGCCGCTTCATGCGCTTGAGCACGTCGGGGCTCGCGTGCTGGAACGGGATGTCGAGATAGGGCAGCACTTTCCGGTCCGCCATCAGCGGCATGACTTCGTCGACATGCGGGTAGGGGTAGACGTAATGCAGCCGCGTCCAGACGCCGAGCTCCCCGAGCGCCGAGGCAAGATCGAGGAATTTGGCGCGCACCTCGCGCTCGGCGCCGTCGCGGCTCTTCCATTTGCTCGCGGCGTATTTCACATCGACGCCGTAGGCAGAGGTGTCCTGCGAGATGACGAGCAGCTCCTTGACGCCGGCGGCGACGAGGCGTTCCGCCTCGCGCAACACATCGGCGGCCGGCCGCGAGACGAGATCGCCGCGCAGCTTCGGGATGATGCAGAACGAGCAGCGGTTGTTGCAGCCCTCGGAAATCTTCAAGTAAGCGTAGTGGCGCGGTGTGAGCTTGACGCCTTCCGGCGGCACGAGGTCGATGAAGGGATCGTGCTTCGGCGGCACCGCGCGATGCACGGCCTCGAGCACGCTTTCGTATTGCTGCGGGCCGGTGATCGCCAGCACGTTGGGATAGGCGGCGGTGATGTTCTCCGGTTCCGCCCCCATGCAGCCGGTGACGATCACCTTGCCGTTCTCGTTGAGCGCGGTGCCGATCGCGGCGAGCGACTCTTCCTTGGCGCTGTCGAGGAACCCGCAGGTGTTGACGATGACGAGATCGGAGCCCGCATGCTCGCGCGTCAGCTCATAGCCTTCCGCGCGCAGCTTCGTGATGATGCGCTCGCTGTCGACAAGGGCTTTGGGGCAGCCGAGCGAGACGAAGCTCACTTTCGGCGCGGCGTTTTCGTTCATCGTTGACCTAGTTGTTCCGCAACGCTTCGGCTTCGGCGTAAAAGCGCTTTTCCCAAGCCTTCTGATTGTCGAGACCTTCGCGGATGAAGGGCGTGAACACGGCAATGTGCAGCAGCAGCCAGTTCAGGAAACGGCCGGGGAAGCGCAGCGGCTTGACGAAATCGACGAACAGCACGACGCGGGTGTGCGGCGTGTTGTTCCACGCTTCATGCTCGTAGGCGTCGTCGAAGATCACCGCTTCGCCCTCGCGCCAGCGATATTCGGTATCGGCGACGCGGATGCCGAGTTGCTCGCGCGGCTCCGGCACGATCAGGCCGAGATGCAGCCGCAGCACCCCGTTATAGGGACCGCGATGCGGCGGCAGATGCTTGCCGGGCTCGAGGATCGAGAACATCGCCGTGATGAGGCCGGGGATTTTCTGGCACGCCGCCCAGGTCGCGGGGCATTGCCGGATATTGTTCTCGGACTTGAAGCCGTAACCCGCGAGCAGAAAGGTTTTCCAGCCGGCATCGGTACTGATGGTCGCGACGTCCGAGGAAATTTCGTGGAAGCCGGGCAGGTCGTCCTTGCGGACAAGCACCTTTTCAAGCTCGGCGCGGATCGCCGGCCACTCCTTCTCGATCTCGCGCGCCCAGGGGAACACCGCTGTGTCGTAGAAGGCGGGATTGCCGACCTTGCTGCAGTGGAGATTGAGCTTCTCGACCTGGGCGACGATGCCCATCAGGATGCGCGTCGTGAGCCGCGGCCGCACCATCGGCTTGATGCCGGCGGTGCCGAATGTCTGGCCGGCAGGCTTGCTGGCGGTCGCGACCGGGGGCATGTCGACGGCGTTTGTCACACGAATGTCCGGGTTGCGTTCCGTTGCTGATCGCCGGCCAAGGAACCTGCCAATATTGGCAAAATACCGGTTCCCACCGCACGATTTGGCACCGTTCGAGGGCATTGATATCGTCCGGCACAGCCAAGGTCCATCGATGCGCATCCTCGTTTTCATGCTTTTTACGGTGTTCTCGGTTGCAGGCAGCGCATTGCCGGCAGCCGCCGCCGATGTTTCTCGCCCCGCAGCCATGCGTCCGGCGACCGAAGCGGGGACTTTCCTGCCGTTTCCGCGCGGTGAGCGGGCCTCCCGGGTCTGGGATGCGCGGGCCTGCTGGAGCGCCTGCCAGACCGTCTGCACGGCGGAGGAGGCGGCCTGCCTCAAGCGCGCCGCAATGCCGCCGTCCACCCCGGACGCAGCACCGCAAGCCGATTGCGTCGCGCGGACGGACTCCTGCGACCGATCCTGCCAGCGCGAATGCCGCAGCGGGGCGGGGCCGTTCCTCCCGATCGATTGGTAGACTGAAGCACCGACGGTGACACCGGCCCGCAGGTTGCCCGGATTTTGTCCGGCTAACTGCAAGGGACTCGATCATCCACACGCGCGTCATCCGGTCTTGCCACCCTACGTCTCGGTTTGTATCACCCGGGCAGGCGCGACGATTTGATTTGAGCGACAAGCAGGTAATGACAACGGCGAAATGCTTTCTTGCCCTCATCGCATTGGCATGCGCGACAACTGAGCCGCTCTTCGCAGCCAGCGCTCGTTACCTCGCGAGCCTGGCGCGACTGGATCCGGATCTCCGCCTGGAACAAATCTGCGACGTCGAAGCCATGTCGCGTATTCGACGGGACTCACCGCAATTTGCTCCGGACCGGGCAAAGAGCGATGTGAGCGCTCATCCGATCCACAAGGGAAATGTCTTGCGGGCGCCGGGCGCTGCGTTCCGGAGCAAAGGACAGTGGTTCAGCCTGTCATTCGTCTGCAAAGGCTCCGACGACCACATGCGCGTGCTGTCGTTCAGCTACAAGATCGGCAAGATCATTCCGGAAAGCCGGTGGCCGGATTACGGCCTCTGGCGCTGACGGCCGGCGCAAATATGGCGGAAGGGGTGAGATTCGAACTCACGGTACCCTTGCGGGCACGCCGGTTTTCAAGACCGGTGCCTTAAACCACTCGGCCACCCTTCCACGCCGCCTCCAATGGGCGAAGCGACAATCTATTGCAAGTGCGAAGCAATTCGCTTAATGCGGGGTTACGCGCGCCGGGGCCGGAAGCCGAAACGCGCGTGGAACCAATCATTTACCACAGCGACGCGGCGTGCTTTCGCGACCTTCGCCCGCCGGGTAATGTTAACTGCACAGTCTCGGGGACCGGTACGGAATGCAGGGAGCGGGGGGATCAGCAGGCGCAGGCCTGATCGGACGCCAGCTTGCCGCGCGTCCGGCCTTCTTGCGTCCATCCGTCCTACGTGTCGCGGTGCTCGCCGTCGCCGGACTGACGCTCGCCAACTGCAACCAGACCATCGATCCCAAGCTCGGCGTATCGGCCAGCGCGCGCGTGGTCGAGCCAGGCCAGCCGGTGCCCAAGGGTGGCGGCGTCTATCGCGTCGGCAAGCCCTATACCATCGCCGGGCGGACCTATGTTCCGCAGGAGAACGTCAACTACCGCGCCGAAGGCATGGCCTCCTGGTACGGCGACGATTTCCACGGCCGTTACACGGCGAACGGCGAAATCTTCGACATGAACTCGATCACGGCCGCGCATCCGACACTGCCGCTGCCGTCTTATGTGCGGGTCACCAACCTGCGCAACAAGCGCTCGCTGATCGTGCGGGTCAACGATCGCGGCCCTTACGCGCATAACCGGCTGATCGATCTGTCGTCGCGCAGCGCGAAGCTCCTCGGCTTCTCCGGTCACGGCCTCGCGCCGGTCCGCGTCGAATATGTCGGGCGCGCGCCGCTCGCCGGTTCCGACGACCTCAAGCTGATGGCGACGCTGCGCATCGACGGCCATCCGGCAAAGCAGGGCGTCGGCGACGAGCGCGCCTACGCCCGCAACGACGCACCGCCGGCGCAGCAGCAGCGCGACGAGCCGCGCCGTGCCGGCATTCAGGTCGCCTCGATGAAGCCCTATGCGCCCGAATTCTTCGATGCGCGGCCGATGAACCGAATCGGCAACGTACCGGAACCGCGCGAGCGGCCTTATGCGCTGGGCGAAAGCGAGGCCGCCCCGCAGCGTTCGGCGGTCGAGGCGGAGCCTCTGCCGGCGCCTGAGCCGCAGGAGGCGCCGGTGGTGGCGCGGCTCTCGCCCCCGGCCTACCGCGCGCCCGCGACCTCGCCGGTTTCGGCCTATGCGCCTGTGCGCTATGATGGTTCCGCGGGCTTCGTGAGCGGCCGCGGCCTTTACTGAGCCGCTTTTTTCGCGCAAAGCGTCATCGTTCGGCCTGAGTTGCCCGGCCTGTATCCGGACTCGCGAGGCGTCGCTTTGAACCCATTCCGTTTTTTCCGGTTCCACCATTATCTGACGGCCGCCGGCCTTATCGCCGCGCTCGCGCTTGGGGGAATGGGCGAGGGCAAGGCCCAGCAGGCGCCGAAGAAGGATGAGCCGAACATTTCGGCACCGCACGCCATCCTGATCGACGCCGAGAACGGCGGCGTCCTCTACGAGAAGTCGCCGGACGAACTGATTTTCCCGGCGAGCCTCGCCAAGCTGATGACCGCGGAATACGTCTTCCACGAGTTGAAGGAAGGCCGCCTCAAACTCACCGATGAATTCCGGGTCAGCGAGAATGCCTGGCGCAAGGGCGGCGCGCCGTCGGGCGGCTCGACCATGTTCGCGGCCATTCACAGCCTGATCCCAGTCGCGGATCTGATCCGCGGCATGATCATCCAGTCCGGCAACGACGCCTGCATCGTGCTCGCCGAAGGCATGGCGGGCAACGAGGCCGAATTCGCCGCAAAGCTCACCAAGCGCGCCCGCGAGATCGGCCTCGAGCGCTCGACCTTCGCCAATTCAAACGGCCTGCCCAATCCCGGCACCAAGGTGACGACGCGCGAGCTCGGCAAGCTCGCCCGGCAGATCATCCTGACCTATCCGGACCTCTATCCGATCTTCGGCGAGCGCGAGTTCACCTGGAACAAGATCCGCCAGTTCAACCGCGATCCGCTGCTCGGCGTCGTCGATGGCGCCGACGGCCTGAAGACCGGCTTCACCTCTGAAGCGGGCTACGGCCTTGTCGGCTCCGCGGTGCAGAACGGGTTGCGCCTGATCGTCGTGGTCAACGGCACGAAATCGGCCAAGGATCGCGCGGACGACGCCAAGCGATTGCTCGAGTGGGGTTTCCGCTCGTTCGAGCAGCGCGTGCTGTTCGCCGAAGGCCAGACCATCGGCGAGGCCAAGGTCTTCGGCGGCGCGAGCGGGCGCGTGCCGCTGGTCGCGCCGAGCCTCGTCAAGATCATGGTGCCGAAGAACGGCAGCGAACGGCTGATCGCGCGCATCATTTATCAAGGGCCGGTGGCGGCGCCGGTCGCGGCCGGCACGCCGATCGGCACGCTCAAGGTCTGGCGCGGCGACAATGTCGTCCTGCAGATGCCGCTGAAGGCGGCCGACAGCGTCGAGAAAGGCAGCATGTCGCAACGGGCGATCGATGCGGTAGCCGAAACGGTGATCAACCTGTTCCGCTCCGGAGCGCAACGTCTGTGACGCGCGGCCGCTTCATCACATTCGAGGGCGGCGAGGGCAGCGGCAAGTCAACCCATGCCACGCTGCTGGCGCAGCAACTGAAACAGCAGGGCATCGACGTCATCCAGACGCGCGAGCCCGGCGGCTCGCCCGGCGCGGAAATCATGCGCCACATCATTCTGTCCGGCGCGGCCAAGCATCTCGGCGGCGACGCCGAGCTGTTGCTGTTCGCCGCCGCGCGCGACGATCACATCCGCAACACCATCGCGCCGGCGCTCGCGGCTGGGCAATGGGTGATCTGCGACCGCTTCATGGATTCGACGCGCATTTATCAGGGCATCGCCGGCAAGACGAATCCGCGGCTGACCCGCGCGCTCGAGCGCATCGTCGTCGGCGAGTACGTGCCCGATCTCACCTTCATCATGGATTTGCCGGCCGACACCGGTCTTGCCCGCGCGCAGCGCCGCCGCGGCAACTCGCAAGCCGACCGCTTCGAGGCGGAAGCGCCGGAATTCCATGAGATGCTGCGCGAGGCGTTCCGTATTCTGGCCAAGCAGGACTCCGATCGTTGCGTGCTGATCGACGCCGGCAAGCCGAAGCCCGCCGTCTTCGACCAGATCTGGACCGCGGTGCGCAGCCGCCTCGGCGTCGGCGGCGTGGCGCGTGTCGTGGAAGGCGCAGCGTCGTGAGCGATGATCGCGACGACAAGCCGCCGGATGACGGGGCGCGGCACCCGCGCGAAACGCTTGCGCTGTACGGCCACGCGGAGGCCGAGCGCGCCTTGCTCGATAGCTATCGCGGCGGGCGCATGCCGCATGCCTGGCTGATCGGCGGGTCGCGCGGCATCGGCAAGGCGACGCTTGCCCATCGTTTCGCGCGCTTCGTGCTCGCGCACCCCGATCCCTCGGCGCCCGATGTGCAAAAGGCCACGTCGCTCGCAGTGCTGGACGATCATCCCGCCGCGAGGCGCATCGCCAACGAGGCGCATGGCGGTCTGCTCGCGCTCGAACGCCGCCTGAACGACAAGGGCAGGCTGTCGCAGGACATTGCGGTCGATGACGTGCGGCGCATGGTGCCGTTTTTCGGTTCGACGGCGAGCGAGGGCGGCTGGCGCATCGCCATCGTGGACGCGATCGACGAACTCAACCGTTCCGGCGCCAATGCGATCCTGAAGGTGCTCGAAGAGCCGCCGGAGCGCACCTTGCTGCTGCTGGTCAGCCACGCGCCGGGCCGCGCGCTGCCCACGATCCGCTCGCGCTGCCGGCGGCTCGATCTGCGCCCATTGCCGGCCAACGACGTCTGTCTTGCGGCCGGCAAGGCGCTCGGCCGCTCGCCGACCGACCCCGATATCATGGCGGCGGCGGAAGCGGCCGACGGCAGCGTCGCCCGCGCCATCGAACTGATGGACGGCGGCGCGCTGGCGCTGCGGGAGAAGACCCTGGGCCTGCTGGCGCAACTGCCCAATCCCGATCCGCGCGCGCTGCACGCGCTGGGCGATGCGCTGGCCGGCGGCGACGCGCGCAACCTCACGACCGTCATGGACGTCGTCAACGACTGGCTGTCCACGCGGCTCGCGGCCGTTGCCCGTGAAACCCGCCAGGCCGGCCGGGTGGCCGAAACGTGGGACGACGTCAACCGCGCCGCCCGCGACGCGCAGGCCTACAACCTCGAGCGCAAACCGCTGGTTTTCTCGGTCTTCGGCTTGCTTGCCGAGGCGGCGCGCGGTTGATAGGTAACCGGCCTCATGGCCAAAACGCCTTATTACATCACCACCGCGATCTCCTATCCGAACGGCCCGCCGCATATCGGCCACGCCTACGAAGTGATCGCCACCGACGCCATCGCCCGCTTCAAGCGGCTCGACGGCTATGACGTCTTTTTCCTGACCGGCACCGACGAGCACGGCCAGAAGATCCAGCAAACGGCCGCGAAAGAGGGGCTTGGCCCGCGCGACCTGCTGGAGCGTCATGTGCCGCGCTTCCAAGCGATGGCCAAGAAGCTCAACTGCTCGAACGACGACTTCATCCGCACCACCGAGGAGCGGCACTATCGCGCCTCCGCCGCTATCTGGGAGCGGATGGCGAAGAACGGCGACATCTATCTCTCGAAATATGCCGGCTGGTACTCGGTCCGCGACGAAGCCTATTACGCCGAGGACGAGACGCAGCTCAACGAGCACAAGGTGCGCATCGCCACCAAGACCAGCACGCCGGTCGAGTGGGTGGAGGAGGAGAGCTATTTCTTCAAGCTGTCGGCCTATCAGCAGAAGCTGCTCGACCTCTACGAAAAGGTGCCGGACTTCGTGCTGCCGCGCGAGCGGCTGAACGAGGTAGCGAGCTTCGTGCGCGGCGGGCTGCAAGATCTGTCGATCTCGCGCACGACCTTCAATTGGGGCGTCCCGGTGCCGGGCGACCCCAAGCACGTCATGTATGTCTGGGTCGACGCGCTGACGAACTATCTGACCGCGGTCGATTTCCCCGATGACACCGAGAAGTTCAAAAAATTCTGGCCGGCCGATCTGCATGTGATCGGCAAGGACATCGTACGTTTCCACGCGGTGTACTGGCCCGCCTTCCTGATGTCAGCCGACGTCGCTGTCCAGAAGCGCATCTTCAGCCACGGCTTCCTGTTCAACCGCGGCGAGAAAATGTCGAAGTCGGTCGGCAACGTCATCGACCCGTTCGAACTGGCCGACACCTATGGCGTCGATCAGTTCCGCTTTTTCTTCCTGCGCGAAGTGCCGTTCGGGCAGGACGGCAATTACAGCCACGAAGCGATCATCAACCGCACCAATGCCGATCTCGCCAACGATCTCGGCAACCTGGCGCAGCGCTCTCTGTCGATGATCGGAAAGCAGCTCGGCGGCGTGATGCCGGCGCCGGCCGCGTTCTCGGACGCCGACAAGACGATCCTTGCCGCCGCCGACGGCATGATCGGCAAGGCGCGCGACGCGATGCAGACGCAGGCGTTGCATCAGGTGTTGAACGCCGTCTGGGCGGTGGTGGCGGATGCAAACCGCTATTTCGCCGGCGAGGCGCCGTGGGCGCTGGCCAAGACCGATCCGGCCAAGCAGGGCACCGTGCTCTATGTTACGGCGGAAGTGATCCGGCAGGTCGCGATCCTTGCCCAGCCTTTCATTCCCGCGAGCGCGGGCAAGCTGCTCGATCTGCTCGCCGTGCCCGAGAGCGAGCGGACATTCGCGCAGCTCGACGGCAAGCAACGCCTGACGCCGGGCACGAAGCTGCCGGCGCCGCAGCCGGTTTTCCCGCGCTACGTCGAGCCGGACGCCAAACCGGAAGCCAAATAGGAAACCGCGTAGTGATGCTGGTCGACAGCCATTGCCACCTCGATTTTCCGGAGTTCCAGCCGGAGCTCGACGCGGTGGTGACGCGCGCCCGCGAGGCTGGCTTGGGCCGCATGGTGACGATCTCGACGCGGGTGAAGCGCCACGCGCAGGTGCTCGCCATCGCCGAGCGTTTCCCCGATGTGTTCTGCTCGGTCGGCACACACCCTCATAACGCCCATGAGGAACTCGACATCGGCGCCGACGAGTTGCTGCGCATCGCGGAGAACCCGCGCGTCGTCGCGATCGGCGAAGCCGGCCTCGACTATCACTACGACAACGCGCCGCGCGACGCGCAGGAACAGGGTCTGCGCGCACATATCGACGCTGCGCGCCGAAGCGGCCTGCCGCTCGTCATCCATTCGCGCGACGCCGACGACGACATGGCGCGGATTCTCGAAGAAGAAACCGGGAAGGGCGCCTTCCCGGCCGTGCTGCATTGCTTCACCGGCGGTCGCGACCTCGCGATGCGCGCAGTGGCGCTCGGTCACTATGTGTCGTTTTCCGGCATCCTGACCTTCAAGAAGTCCGAAGACCTGCGCGCGGTCGCCGCCGATCTGCCGGCCGACCGCATCCTGGTCGAGACCGACGCGCCGTTCCTTGCGCCCGGCAAGTTCCGGGGGAAACGCAACGAGCCGTCCTATGTCGTCGAGACCGCCAAGGTGCTGGCCGAGACCCGCAAAGCCGCCTTTGACGATATGGCGAGGCAGACCACCGAGAATTTCTTCCGGCTGTTCGCCAAAGTGCCGCGCGGAACGCCGGCGTGAGCATGCGGTTCACGATTTTGGGCTGCGGCTCCTCGATGGGCGTGCCGCGCGTCGGGCTCGGCTGGGGCGCCTGCGATCCCAACAACCCAAAAAACGCCCGCCGGCGCTCCTCGCTGCTGGTCGAGCGGACCGGAGCCGACGGCGGCGTAACCCGCGTGCTGGTCGATTGCTCGCCGGACCTGCGCATGCAGCTGATCGAGGCCGGCGTCGAGCATCTCGACGGCGTGCTGATGACGCATGCCCATGCCGACCACGTCCACGGCATCGACGATCTGCGCGGCCTGTTTGTGCGCAGCCGCCGCCGGGTCGATATCTACATGGATGAGACGACCGGCGCCGCGGTGCGCCAGCGGTTCGGCTATTGCCTTGAATCGCCGCCCGGCAGCGATTACCCGCCGATCGCCCGCGAGCGCCGGCTGACGGTCGGGCAGGAGATCGTCATCGACGGTCCCGGCGGCCCGATCACGGCGCTGCCGGTCCGCCAGTTCCACGGCGACATCGAGACGGTCGGCTACCGGTTCGGCCGCGTGGCCTATTCGGCGGACCTCAAGGCGATCCCGAACGAGACGGCGGCGGCGCTTGAGGGGCTCGACGTCTGGATGGTCGATGCGCTGCGCTACGCCGTCCATTCGAGCCACCTGAGCGTCGATGAGGCGCTGGCCTTGATCGCGCGTCTGAAGCCCGCCCGGGCGGTGCTGATCAACCTGCATTGCGACCTCGACTACGAGGAATTGCGCGGCAGGCTCCCGGCCGGCGTCGAGCCGGCCTATGACGGGTTGTCCGTCGAAATCAGCTAAAGCAAATTCTGAGAAATCTCGTTATTTCAAATGATATCAACATATTATGAGAATATCTTCATGTTGTCAGGGCCGACCGGCACGAGCATTTTAGTTCCATAATATGTCTTATGCGAATCGTGGAATGAGCCTTGAGTTCGCCGCGGATTGGGTTTGAGCGTCGGCCATTCGGCCACGGGCCCTGTGATACGGTCCGCGCCTCCATAAACCTGCTGCCGCCCCAGCCGGACGAGTTTAAGCCGATGACCCCATCCCGTGACATTTCCCGTCTGATCGAGATCATGGCCGCGCTGCGCACGCCCGGCAGCGGCTGCCCGTGGGACTTGGAGCAGGATTTCGCGAGCATCGCGCCCTATACGCTCGAGGAAGCCTATGAGGTGGCCGACGCCATTGCGCGCGGCGACCTCGACGACCTGCGCGATGAGTTGGGCGACCTGCTGCTGCAGGTCGTGTTTCACGCCCGCATGGCGCAGGAGCAAGGCGCCTTCGCCTTCCCCGACGTCGTTCAGGCCATCACCGAAAAGCTGATCCGCCGTCACCCGCACGTCTTTGCCGATGCCAGCGGCAAGACGGCCGAGGCCGTCAAAGGCCTCTGGGACGACATCAAGGCCCAGGAAAAGGCCGCGAAGGCCGCGCGCGGCAAGACGGAGCCCGCGGGTGCCCTTGCCGGTGTTCCGCTCGCGTTGCCGGCGCTGACCCGCGCCCTCAAGCTGCAGCAGAAGGCCGGAAAGGTCGGTTTCGATTGGAACGACCCCCGCGCCGTGCTCGCCAAGATCCGCGAAGAAGCCGACGAGATCGAAGCCGCGCTCGACGCCGGCGACGATGCCGCCATCGCCGGCGAAGTCGGCGACCTGCTGTTTGCCGCGGTCAACCTCGCCCGCCATGTCGATGCCGACCCGGAATCGGCGCTGCGCGCGACCAACAGCAAGTTCGAGCGCCGCTTCGGCCATATCGAACGGGCCCTCGCCGCGCGCGGCGCGACGCCAGCCCGGTCGACGCTCGACGAGATGGATGCGTTGTGGAACGAGGCCAAGCGGGTGGAAAAAGCGCGGGATTAGGGCACAGTCCGATCAAACCGCACTCCGCTCATTCCCGCGAAAGCGGGAATCCAGAGCCATACCGAAACGCCGGTTATTCCACTGCTGGACCCCCGCTTTCGCGGGGGTGAGCGGAGCAGATTAGCCCGTCACTGCGTCCGGAAATTTCGCGCGGATTTGCCCGGCGTGATCGGGATCGGCGCGCACGGTGACCGCCATGCGGCCGTCGTCGCGCAGCTCCCGCGACAGCACCTCGGAATTGCGGTGCAGCCAGCTCAGGCCCGCGCCGTCCGCCGCGTCAAGCGTCAGCGCGAGCGTCTGCCGCCGCTCGGCAAGCCGCGCCTCGACCGCCGCGATCAGCCCGTCGATCCCCTCGCCGGTGACCGCCGACACCAGCACGGGCTGCTCGTTGTCGGGCTGCCGCGCGGCGAGATTGGCGAGGCTCGCGCGCCCTTCGGCGCTGAGCCGGTCGATCTTGTTCCAGACCTCGATCATCCGCCGCTCGCGCTTGGGATCGATGCCGAGTTCCGCCAGAACCTTGGCGACATCGGCCGACTGTGCATCGGCCGCCTCATGCGACATGTCGCGGACGTGGAGGATGATGTCGGCCTCGATCACTTCCTCAAGCGTGGCGCGGAACGCCGCGACCAGCATGGTCGGCAGGTCCGAGATAAAGCCGACGGTGTCGGAAAGTATGACGCGGGTGCCGTGCGGCAAGTCGATCGAGCGCAACGTCGGATCGAGCGTCGCAAACAGCATGTCGGCCGAGAGCACCTGCGCCCGCGTCATGCGATTGAACAGCGTCGATTTTCCGGCATTGGTGTAGCCCACCAGCGCCACGACCGGATAAGGCACGCGCTTGCGGCTGTCGCGATGCAGCTTGCGGGTGCGCTTGACCTTTTCCAGATCGGCCTCGATGCGGTCGATGCGGTCTTCGATGACGCGGCGATCGGACTCGATCTGCGTCTCGCCGGGACCGCCGAGGAAGCCGAAGCCGCCGCGCTGACGCTCCAGATGCGTCCAGGACCGCACCAGCCGCCCCTTCTGGTAATTCAGATGGGCAAGCTCGACCTGCAGCGAGCCTTCCTTGGTGCGCGCGCGCCGGCCGAAGATTTCGAGGATCAGCCCGGTGCGGTCGAGCACCTTGGCGTTCCACGCCTTCTCCAGATTGCGCTGCTGCACCGGCGACACCGG
The DNA here is from genome assembly GCF_050250095.1 of Pseudolabrys sp. Classification (NCBI taxonomy): domain Bacteria; kingdom Pseudomonadati; phylum Pseudomonadota; class Alphaproteobacteria; order Hyphomicrobiales; family Xanthobacteraceae; genus Pseudolabrys; species Pseudolabrys sp. Next base: position 155,796 of record NZ_JBFWPH010000005.1, read on the forward strand.
GCAATCCATGATCACGACGCCAGCGCCGAGGCTTTTGACGATGCCGGCGATCTCGTCGACCTTTCCCTTGCCGATATAGGTCGCCGGGCGGATGTCGTTCAGCATCACCAGTCCGGCGTGAACGACGTTGAGGTCGATCGCGGCGGCAAGGCCGACCGCCTCGTCGAGACGCTCCTCGCCCGAGCGCGCGGCAGCGCCGGCGCGTTCCGCGTCGCGCTTCACGATAGGTTCGATGACGACGGCACGGCCGGTCTCGAACCCGGACGGCCCGGGATCTGCTCCGATCGAGCGCGCGTCGCGCAGACGTGGTTCCAACTAGGCTTTGTCTCCTGCAGCGCCTTCTTCGCCGCCTTCGAACAATTGCACCGGATGACCGGGCATGATCGTCGAGATCGCGTGCTTGTAGACGAGCTGCGAGTGTCCGTCGCGGCGCAACAGCACGCAGAAATTGTCAAACCAGGTTACGACGCCCTGCAATTTCACGCCGTTGACCAGAAAAATGGTCAGCGGAATTTTGGCTTTACGGACGTGATTGAGAAATGTGTCTTGTAAATTCTGTGCGCGATCGGCGGCCATCGCCTTGTTCCATTTTTCTGCCCGCGTCTTGACGCGCGGGACGATGTCGTTGTCCGGATCCTGGCCGACCGCCCCTCGATTGTTCGGTCGAGCCATTCGGGTGCTCGGATATTAGATGGCACCTTGCCGGACGGCGCAAGCGGAACTTGCCGACCGATAACACAAGCTATTGATTATCATCGTCTTTTCAAGGTGCGAGGTCAGCTGCTTTCGGCGTGAGCGTGGTAGGCCCGCCGCAATGCGCTCGCGATCAGGCCCGGCGCACCGTTGCCGATCGGGCGGCCGTCGATCCGCACCACCGGCATCACGGTTTGCGTCGCGGAAGTGACGAAAGCTTCGCGCGCCGCGTAAGCCTCCTCGACCGTGAAGGGCCGTTCGTCGAGTTCGAGGCCCTGCTCCCGGATGACGTCGAGCAGCACCGTGCGGGTGATGCCACGCAGGATATCGTGGCCGATCGGCCGGGTGACGAGCCGGCCGTCCTTGCTGACAATCCAGGCGTTCGACGACGACCCTTCGGTGACGAAGCCGTCACGATCGACCAGCCATGCCTCGCGGGCGCCCTGCTCGCGCGCGGCCTGCTTGGCGAGCACGTTCGGCAGCAGTGACACCGACTTGATGTCGACGCGCGCCCAACGCTGGTCGGGCATGGTGACGATCGAAATGCCCTCGTCGGCCAGCTTTTCCATCTTGAGCGGATCGATGCCGCGCGCGGTGACGACCAGCGCCGGCCGCGGCGTCAGGGCCGGAAAGGCGTGATCGCGCGGGGCGACGCCGCGCGTCACCTGGATATAGACGATGCCGTCGCGCACGCGGTTGCGCCGGACGGTTTCGCGCAGCACCACGCCGAGCGCATGGGCCGGCATCGGCATGGCGATGGCAAGTTCGCTCAAGGAGCGCGCAAGCCGCGCGACGTGACGTCGCTCGTCGATCAGGCGGCCGTCCTTGACCTCGCAGACCTCGTAGACGCCGTCGGAAAACTGATAGCCACGGTCCTCGATATGAACCGTGGCGTGTCTGTGCGCGACGTAGCGGCCGTTCACATAGGCAATTCTGGACATGGATCAGCCGATCCCCAGCGCCTTGAGCTTGCGGTGCAGCGCCGAGCGCTCCATGCCGACGAATTCGGCGGTGCGTGAGATGTTGCCGCCGAAACGATTGATCTGCGCGACGAGATATTCGCGCTCGAACACCTCCCTCGCCTCGCGTAACGGCAACCCCATCAACTGCTCGCCGCCGTTGCCGTTCGGCATCGCCGGCACCATCGAGCCGACATCCGGCGGCAGCATGCTGGCGTCGACCACCGCCTCGGCCTCGCCGCCGGCAAGGATCATCAGGCGTTCGATATTGTTGCGGAGCTGGCGCACGTTGCCCGGCCAGTCGTGGGACTGCAGCACGGCCATCGCGTCGTCGCCGATCTTGCGGCGCGGCAGGCCGGTCGCCTGCGAAATCTGATCCATGAAGAAATTGACGAGGTCGGGAATGTCCTCGCGCCGTTCGGCCAGCGGCGGCACCCGGATCGGCACCACCGACAGGCGGTGGAAGAGATCCTCACGGAATTTTCCCGCGGCGATCTCGGCCTCGAGATTGCGCGAGGTCGAGGAGATGATACGGGCATCGACGGCGATCTTGGCGCTGCCGCCGACCCGCTGGAAGGTCTGATCCACCAGCACGCGGAGGATCTTGTTCTGCGTCTCGCGCGGCAGGTCGGCGATGTCGTCGATGAACAAGGTGCCGCCATGCGCCTCTTCGAGTGCGCCGGGCTTGCGCTGATCCGACCCGTTCGAAGGATCGACGCCGAACAGTTCCGGCTCCATCCGCTCCGGGGTAATCGCCGCCGCGTTGATGACGATGAAAGGTCCGTTGGCGCGCGTCGAGGCCTGATGGATCATCCGCGCCGCCAGTTCCTTGCCGCTGCCGGAAGGACCGACGATCAGGATGCGGCTGTTGGTCGGCGCGACCTTGCCGACCGTCTGGCGCAACTGGTTGGCGGCGGCCGAGCGTCCGACCACCTCGAAGGCCGACGGCGCCATCTGCCGCAACTGCTTGACCTCGCGCTTGAGACGCGAGGTTTCGAGCGCGCGGTCGGCGACCAGCACCAGCCGGTCGGCCTTGAACGGCTTTTCAATGAAGTCGTAAGCGCCGCGCTTGATGGCCGCGACCGCCGTTTCGATATTGCCGTGGCCGGAGATCATCACCACGGGAAGTTCGGCATGCTCCTGCTTGACGGCATCGAGAAGCTGCAGGCCGTCGAGCCGGCTGCCCTGCAGCCAAATGTCGAGGAACACCATATTCGGGCGGTGCGAGACGATCGCAGAGAGCGCCTCGTCGCTGTTGCGCGCCGTGCGTGTGACATAGCCCTCGTCTTCCAGAATCCCGGCGACGAGATCCCGGATATCGGCTTCGTCATCGACGATGAGAATTTCGGACGCCATCGTTACTTCGCACCTGCTGATTGAGACTGATCGTTATCCGCCCGCTCCGGCGCGGCATGGTCGGCGAACTGGATGCGCACCCAGCAGCCGCGCTGACCGGCTATGAAATCCGCGGCGTCACGCAATTCGATTCCGCCGCCATGCTCCTCCAAGATACGGCCGACAATGGCAAGACCGAGGCCGGTGCCCTTCTCGCGCGTCGTCACATAGGGCTCCAGCAGCCGACTGCGGTTTTCCTTCGGCAGGCCGATGCCGTTGTCGACGACGTCGATCACGATCATTGAGTCGTCGCGCGACAGGCGGACGACGATCCTGCCCTTGCCGAGGTCCTGCGGCGGCACCGCGGCGATCGCCTCGGTCGCGTTTTTGATCACGTTGGTCAGCGCCTGCGAGATCAGCCGCCGGTCGAACTTCGCCGGCATCTTCTCATCCGCAATGTCGGTCTCGATCTCGATATCGGCATTGCCGACCCGCATCAGGAACGCCGTCTGGCGGACCACATCCGCCACATCGTCCGCTTCGATGACGGGCTTCGGCATCCGGGCGAACCGCGAGAACTCGTCCACCATGCGCTTGATGTCGTCGACCTGGCGGATGATCGTATCGGTGCATTGTTCGAACACGGCCGGATCGTCGGCGACCTGCTTTGCGTATTTGCGGCGCAGCCGCTCCGCGGACAACTGGATCGGGGTCAGCGGATTCTTGATTTCATGCGCGATACGCCGTGCGACATCCGCCCAGGCCGAGGTGCGCTGGGCGTGGACCAGTTCGGTAATGTCGTCGAGCGTAATCACGTAGCCATGATGCGCCTCGACCGTCTCCTCGCTGGCGATGCGCACCGACAGCATACGATCGCGCCCGCCGCAGGCGATGGTGACCTGCCCCTGCGTCAGCCGCTGCACGCCGGACTGCGCTTCGGCCAAAATCTCGGCAAGCTCCGGCAACACGTCGGTAACCGCATGTCCCAGAATATCGGCCTCGGCACGGCCGATCAGCCGTTCGGCCGAGCGGTTGAGGATGCTGACGCCGCCTTCGGCATCGACGCCGATCACGCCGGCGCTCGCCCCGGACAGCACGGCTTCGGTGAACATGCGGCGGCTGTCGATGGTGTCGCGGGCACGCACCAGATCGTCGCGCTGGGTGCGCAGTTCCTGCGTCATGCGGTTGAAGGTCTCGCCGAGATTGGCGAGATCGCCTTCCGAGGCGCGCACCGGCACGCGAACGTAAAGATTGCCGGTCGACACCACATTGGCCGCGCCGATCAGGCGACGGATCGGCGCCACAAGGCGGTTGGCGAAATCGAGTCCGATCCAGACCGCCGACAGCAGGACGATCAGCGCGATGACGGTGTACATCAGGCCGAACGCGACCTGCACGCCATAGCGGCGCGATTGAATGGCGGCGTATTCGACCACGCTCGCCTGCGTCGCGCGCAACTGGGCGAGCACGCGCGGATCGAGCAATCGCGCGATGTAGAGGTAGCGGTCGGTATAGTTCCGGACGCGGATGATGGCGGCAACGTAGTCGGTGTCCGGCAGCAAGGCGATCTGCGGCTGGCTGTCGCTGACCTTCGGCAGCGCCTCTCGCGGCGGTAACGCAAAGACATGCCGGTTAGCCGGGATGCTTGCGCGCGCGATGATGTTCAACTCGCCGTCGAGCACAATGGCCGCGCCGAGGCCGCGCAGCGTCGCCTGGAATGTCAGATACTGGTCGAGCCGCGCCGGCTCCTGATCGATCTCAGCCTTGTTGCGGCCGATGTCGAGCGCCATCGCCACGATGTCGGAGCGTGCGGTCTGGGCATGGTCGCGCAAATAGGCGTCCGCGATGATGACGGAATTCTCGATCGCCTCACGGGTACGGCTCGAAAACAGGCGATCGAGGCCGCGGTCGAGCGTGATGCTGGCGACGATCGCGACAAGGATCGCCGGCGCCGCCGCGATCACCGAAAACAGTCCGACGATGCGGATGTGCAGACGCGCGCCCGCGGTCCCGACGCGGCGGGCGCGGAGGATCTGCCAGGTCTCGGTGGCAATGATCGTGAGCAGCAGCAGCACCGCCGCCGCGTTCACCAGAAGCAGCGAGACGACCACATAATGGGTTGGCAGGATCGGCGTCAGCCCGGCGAGCACCAGGAAGGTGATCAGGGCCGACAGCAGCGCGATGCCGACCACGATAGGCGCAGCAAAGCGCCGCCAACGCTTCCTTGGCGGCGCCTCGATCATCGCAGGCGTGGCGCTGACGGCCTGTTCGGCGCTCATGAAACCCCGAAGTCATGCTGCACGGCACTCGCCTTGCGAATCCGCCGCGGCACCGCATCAGATGCGGCATTTATACAACAATGTTGCCGAATTACGACAATTCAGCGGCGGTATCCGCTGAATTCTGCGGCGGACGGCCCCGCGCGACGGTCCGCCAGAGGTCAGTTGCTGCCGCGGAAGACGCGGATGTCGAGGTCGCGGATCTTCTTGCGCAGCGTGTTGCGGTTGAGCCCGAGCAGATCGGCCGCCCTGATCTGGTTGCCGCGCGTCGCGGCGAGCGCCGCCGACAACAGCGGATATTCGATCTCGCGCAGGATGCGGTGATAGAGCCCGGCCGGTGGGAGATTGTCGTCAAAGCCGGCGAAATAGGACGTCAGGTGCCGCTCGACCGCAGCGCCAAGATTTTCGCTCGGCCGGACATCCTCATCGACTGGTGGCGGGGCCTGCTGCGAAAGCTCCCCGTCGATGACAGCGGCGGCGATCGTCTCCTGCGGATAGAGCGCGGCAAGGCGGCGCGCCAGGTTCTCCAGTTCTCGCACATTGCCCGGCCAGCGATGCCGTTTCAGACGGTCGAGGCCGGCCTGATCGATCTGCTTGAGCGGCAAGCCCTCGCGCTGCGCCTGCGCGAGAAAGTGCCGGACGAGATCGGGAATGTCCTCGACCCGCTCGCGCAGCGGCGGCAACCGCAGCGGCACAACGTTGAGGCGGAAGAACAGATCCTCGCGGAACAGGCCCTGCTGGATCAGCGTGCGCAGGTCCTTGTTGGTCGCCGCGATGATCCGCACGTCCGATTTGATCGGGGTGCGGCCTCCGACCGTGGTGTATTCGCCCTGCTGCAGCACGCGTAGCAACCGTGTCTGCGCCTCCATCGGCATGTCGCCGATCTCGTCGAGGAACAGCGTGCCGCCCTCGGCCTGCTCGAAGCGGCCGGACGAGCGCGTGTTGGCGCCGGTGAACGCGCCTTTCTCGTGGCCGAACAGTTCCGACTCGATCAAGTCGCGCGGGATCGCCGCCATATTGACGGCGACGAAAGCGCCGGCGCGGCGCTTGCCGTAATCGTGCAGCGCCCGCGCCACCAGTTCCTTGCCGGTGCCGGACTCGCCGGTGATCATCACCGTCAGGTCCGTCTGCATCAGTCGCGCCAGCACACGGTAGATTTCCTGCATCGCCGGCGAACGGCCCACCAGCGGAATGTTGTCGAATTCCTCGGCGCGCGCGCTCGCAGCCTTCGGCTGCCGCGGTTCGGACAACGCACGGCCGACAATCGCGATCAATTCCTTCAGGTCGAAGGGCTTGGGCAGGTATTCATAGGCGCCGCGCTCGGAGGCGCGGATCGCGGTCATGAAGGTGTTCTGCGCGCTCATGATGATGACCGGAAGATCGGGCCGTGCCTTCTTGATGCGCGGCACGAGGTCAAAGGCGTTTTCGTCCGGCATCACGACGTCGGTAATCACAAGGTCGCCTTCGCCCTGGCTGACCCAGCGCCACAGCGTCGCGGCGTTTCCGGTTGAGCGGACCTCGTAACCCGCGCGCGACAACGCCTGGTTCAGCACGGTCCGGATCGCGGAGTCGTCGTCGGCAACGAGAATGCTTCCTGTCGGCATCGGCAGCCTCAACTGCTGGACGGCGGCGGATCGCCCGGGCGATCGCCATCGTCGCTGTAAACCGGCATGAGAACGCGGAACGTGGTTCGCCTCGGCTGCGATTCACATTCGATGATGCCGCCGTGGTCGTTGATGATCTTCGAGGTCAACGACAGACCGAGGCCGCTTCCAGACGGCTTGGTCGTCACGAACGGATCGAACAGATGCGGCATCAAATCTTCTGGAACGCCGGGGCCGTTGTCGCGGACGCAGACCTCGAGCGGCAGCGACACACGGGTCTTGCTGCCCGGCACCTGGAGGCGAACGCCGGAGCGAAATGCGGTCGACAGGCAGATTTCGCCGTCGGTTGCGCCTTCGCCGATCGCCTCGGCGGCGTTCTTCACGAGATTGAGGAATACCTGAATGAGATGATCGTGGTTGCCGTAGACCGGCGGCAGCGAGGGGTCGTATTCCTCGACGAAGGTGATGTGGCGCGCGAAGCCGGATTCCGCGAGCTTCTTCACGCGGTCGAGCACGACGTGAATATTCACCGGCTCGCGCTCGACCGGGCGCTCGTCGGCAAACACCTCCATGCGATCAACCAGCCGCACGATGCGGTCGGTCTCGTCGCAGATGAGGCGCGTCAGCGAGCGATCCTCGTCGGCGGCGGACTGCTCGAGCAGCTGCGCCGCGCCGCGGATGCCGGACAGCGGATTCTTGATTTCGTGCGCGAGCATGGCTGCAAGCGCGATGATCGAACGCGCGGCGCTGCGATGCGTGAGCTGGCGGTCCATCTTCTCGGCGATGGTGCGCTCCTGCAGCATGACGATCACCTGGCCGGGAAACTCGGCCAGCGGCGCGACATACAGGTCCACCAGCCGTTCGCCGGGATTGCGCGGCGTCGCAAGATCGACCTTGTATTCATTGACGGTGGTGCCGGTGCGCCGCACCTGCTCGACGAGCGCCAACAGCGGCGAGCCGAACGGGACCAGCTCGCGCAACTGATGGCGGCGCAGCATCGGGATCGACGCTTCGAAGAACTGCTCGGCGGCGACATTGGCATCGGAGATCTTGCCGTCGCCCGCCACCATGATGACCGGATGCGGCAGCGCGTTCATCATCGCGTCCGAAGCGGTGTCGATGCTTGCGATGGCCGATGCCGTCGTCATGCCGCGAGTTTCTCCGCGCAGGTATCGAAGGCTTCGGCGAGCCGCGACACCACCTCCCTCGGCTCCTCCGCCGTCAGGACGTGGTTGCGCAGCAACTTGCGCGCGTCGTCATCAAGGCCCGCAGCCGCGCTCGCGGTGTCGAGCGACCAGCCGAGATGCTTGCGCGCATGACGGCGGCCAATGGATACGCCGTAATGCATCAACATCTCGTCGTAGAGCTCGGCAACCCATTCGTGCTGCGCTGCGACCGGCGGCTCGGCTTCATGCGCATGGCCATCGAGCGCGCGCCCGATCTGGCCGGGCAGCCACGGCCTGCCCTGCGCGCCGCGGCCGATCATCACCGCGTCCGCACCCGAGGCGGCCAGCGCCGCGCGCGCGTCATCGAGCGAGGCAATGTCGCCATTGACGATGACGGGGATCGAAACGGCATCCTTGACGGCGCGAACCGCCGCCCAGTCCGCCTGCCCGTCATAGAACTGGCAGCGGGTGCGACCGTGCACGGTGACGAGTTTGACGCCGGCTGCCTCCGCGCGGCGCGCAAGCTCCGGCGCGTTGATCTGCTCGACGTCCCAGCCGAGCCGCATCTTGAGCGTGACGGGCACGCTGACCGCGCCGACCGTCGCTTCGACCAGCGTCATGGCGTGGTCGAGATCGCGCATCAGAGCGGAGCCCGCCGCCTTTTTGGTCACCAGCCGCGCCGGGCAGCCCATGTTGATATCGACGATGTTCGCGCCTTCGGCTTCCGCGACGCGGGCGCCCTCCGCCATCCAATGCGGCTCGCAGCCGGCGAGCTGAACGACATTGATGGCGACGCCGCGGCCTTCCGCGCGCCGGCGCGCCTGGGTGCGGCCTTCAACGAGGCAGGCGCTGGCGGTCATTTCCGACACGACCATGCCGGCTCCGAGCCGCGCCACCTGGCGGCGGAACGGCGCATCGGAAATGCCGGTCATCGGGGCAAGGATCGCGCGATTGGGAATCTCGATTGCCCCAATCGACAGCGGTTTCCGCCCGATTTCTCGTGATCGCCCAATGACTTCCATCGCTGCCCGATGTTGCCCAATTAATAAGCGAGCTTTACAATTGCCTATATCCTAGCCAAAAACGATCTCAGCGCAAGTGCTGCGGTGCAAAAAGTACTCGAAGAGTAGCCATGCGGCGGAGAAAGCGTACCGGCAAGCCCCGAAAACACGCTACATCGGGCCGACGAGGAGCAAGGCCGTGCCGCAGACTGCCGCCATCATCGTCGCCGCCGGCCGGGGCACCCGGGCCGGAGGCGGCGTCCCCAAGCAATACCGCCCGATCGCCGGGCAGCCGGCCTTGCGGACCTGCCTTGAGGCCTTTCTACGTCACCCTGAGATTGGCGCAGTTTTGCCGGTCATCCACCGCGACGATGGCGCCTTGTTCGACGCCCTCGCTGCGGATCTGCCGCTGCTGCCGCCGGTGCATGGCGGCGCAACGCGGCAGGCCTCGGTCCGGGCCGGACTCGCGGCCCTGGCGAACGACAAACCTGCGCTCGTTCTCATTCACGATGCGGCGCGGCCGTTCGCCTCGGCGGCGCTGATCGCAAGCGCGGTCGAGGCCGGCGCCCGGTCCGGCGCGGCGATCCCCTCGCTCAGGATCAACGACACCGTCAAGGAGGTCGACGCCGGCGGACGGGTCATCGGCACGCGCGACCGCGACGCGCTGCGCACGGTGCAGACGCCACAGGCATTCGCCTTCGACACGCTGCTCGCTGCACATCGCCGCGCGGCGGACGCCGGGCGCGACGATTTTTCCGACGACGCGGCCCTGATGGAATGGGCCGGCCACGCCATCACGACTTTCGAAGGCGACATCGCCAACATGAAAATCACCAATGACGACGATTTCGTTCGCGCCGAGGCGATGCGGATGTCCGCGCTCGGCGACGTGCGGATCGGCACCGGCGTCGACGTTCACGCTTTTGCGCCAGGCGATCATGTCACGCTCGGCGGCGTGCGCATCCCGCACAGCCACGCACTCTCCGGCCACTCCGACGCCGACGTGATCCTGCACGCCATCGTCGACGCCATTCTCGGCGCGCTGGCGGACGGGGACATCGGCGTGCACTTCCCGCCGAGCGATCCGCAATGGCGCGGCGCATCGTCGGATCGTTTTGTCGCCTTCGCGATGGAGCGGCTGAAGGCGCGCGGCGGCATCCTTGCCCATATCGACGTCAATGTGGTTTGCGAAGCGCCGCGCATCGGGCCGCATCGCGACGCCATGCGGACGACGATCGCGAAACTTGCCGGCATCGATGTCTCGCGCGTCGGCATCAAGGCCACCACCAGCGAGAAGATGGGCTTCATTGGCCGCAGCGAGGGCATGATCGCCTATGCGACGGTGACGATCAGGCTGCCGTGGAGCGCCGCAGGGAGCGCGCCATGATCGATCACGACATCACCGCAGCGGCGAGAAACCTGCTCGATATTTGCCGCCGGAAGAACTTGCTGATCGCGACGGCGGAATCCTGCACGGCCGGCCTGGTCGCCGGCACGCTGACGGAAATCCCGGGCGTCTCCAGCATTCTCGACCGGGGCTATGTCACCTATTCGAACGAGGCCAAACACGAGATGCTCGGTGTCTCGCGCGACATCCTGCGCGCGCATGGCGCGGTAAGTCGGGAAACCGCGGAGGCCATGGCGCGGGGCGTACTCGGCCATTCGCGGGTTCATCTCGCGGTTTCGGTGACGGGCATCGCGGGTCCCGACGGCGGCAGCGCGGAAAAGCCCGTCGGTCTGGTGCATTTCGCCGCCGCGTCGCGATCCGGCCGGCTCGTCCATGCCGAAAAACGCTATGGCGATATCGGCCGTACAGATGTGCGAAAACAGTCGGTGCTGCAGGCCTTCCGCATGCTTCACGACATGGCCGAAGCCGAGCCCGCCAACCCGCCGCGCGAGTCCGTCTAGCTGATTCCGTGGATTTTATCGGCGCGCTGCTCGAAGGCGGTGGCGAACTTACGGAACGCGGTGTCGAACATCGCGCCCATCAGCATCGCGAGCACGCGGCTCTTGAATTCGTAGTCGATAAAGAATTCGATGTCGCAGGCGGCCTCGCCGGCCGGCCTGAACGTCCAGCGATTCTGCAGCCGGCTGAACGGACCGTTGAGATATTCGACAAGGATCGTGAGGTTCGGCCGATCGAGCGTGACGCGGCTGGTGAAGGTCTCGCGCACCATCTTGTAGGCGACCGTCATGTCGGCGACGAGAACCTCGACGCCGTCCTCCTTGGGCGTGCGGCTGCGCACCTTCAGCGCCGAGCAGAGCGGCACGAACTCCGGGTATGTCTCGACGTCGGCGACCAGATCGAACATATCGGTCGCGGCGTGCTTGACGCGGCGGCGTGTCGAGAAGGACGGCATAAGTGGAGGATTAACGCCGCGCTTCGCGCGCGGCCTTGAGCTTGGCGAAGTCGTCGCCGGCGTGATGCGAGGAGCGCGTCAGCGGCGACGCGGATACCATCAGGAAGCCCTTGGCGTAGGCGACCGTCTCGTAGGACTTGAATTCCTCGGGCGTGACGAAGCTCTTCACCTCGTGATGCTTGCGGGTCGGCTGCAGATACTGGCCGATGGTGAGAAAGTCGACATTGGCCGAGCGCAGATCGTCCATCAGCTGGAGCACTTCGTTGCGCTCCTCGCCGAGCCCCACCATGATGCCGGACTTGGTGAACATGCGCGGGTCGATCTCCTTGACCCGCTGCAGCAGCCGCAGCGAATGGAAATAGCGCGCGCCGGGCCGCACCGTGAGATAGCGCGACGGCACGGTTTCCAGATTGTGGTTGAACACGTCCGGCCGCGCCGCGACGACGATCTCGAGCGCGCCGTCCTTGCGCAGGAAGTCCGGCGTCAGAACTTCGATGGTGGTGGTCGGACAGGCCGCGCGAATGGCGCGGATCGTCTCGGCGAAATGCTGCGCGCCGCCGTCCGCGAGATCGTCGCGATCGACCGAGGTGACGACGATGTGTTTCAGGCCGAGCTTCGCGGTCGCTTCCGCGACGTGGCGCGGCTCGTCGGCGTCGAGCGCGGCCGGCAAGCCGGTCTTGACGTTGCAGAAGGCACAGGCGCGCGTACAGGTGTCGCCCATGATCATGAAGGTGGCGTGCTTCTTGTCCCAGCACTCGCCGATGTTCGGGCAGCCGGCCTCTTCGCAGACGGTGACGAGCTTGTTGGCGCGCACAATGTCTCGCGTCGCGTTGTAGCCCGGCGACACCGGCGCCTTGACGCGGATCCAGTCCGGCTTCTTCAGCACGGCGGAATCCGGCCGATGCGCCTTTTCCGGGTGGCGCGGGCGCGGGTTGTTGATGAGGTCGAGAACGACGGCCATGAAGCTCTACTTACGGTTCCCTTGACCCGCCCGCAAGGCGGCAGCCGTGAAGGCCCGTCATATCAGGCCCGCCGCGGAGCATTGCCCGTCCCCGCGCGGCGAATGCCGCATTACATATTGACCGCGCGGCCGTAAGCGTCCAGCACCGCTTCCTTCATCATTTCCGACAGAGTCGGATGCGGGAATACGGTGTGCATCAGCTCTTCCTCGGTGGTCTCGAGATTCATCGCCACGACATAGCCCTGGATCAGCTCGGTCACTTCCGCACCGACCATGTGCGCGCCGAGGAGCTGCCCGGTCTTCTTGTCGAAGATCACTTTGACAAGGCCCTGATCCTCGCCGAGCGCGATCGCCTTGCCGTTGCCGACGAAGGGAAAGCGGCCGACGCGGATGTCGAGCTTCTTGTCCTTGGCCGCCTGCTCGGTGAGGCCGACCGAGGCGATCTGCGGATGGCAATAGGTGCAGCCGGGGATCATCTGCTTGTTCATCGGGTGCGGATGCAGGCCCTTGATGGCCTCGACACAGATCACACCCTCATGCTCGGCCTTGTGCGCGAGCATCGGCGGGCCAGCGACGTCGCCGATCGCGTAGATGCCCGGCACGTTGGTCTTGCCGAGGCCGTCGATCACGATGCAGCCACGCTCCGTCTTCACACCGAGTTTCTCGAGACCGAGGTTCTCGATATTGCCGACGACGCCCACGGCGCTGATAACGCGCTCGACGGTGATCTGTTCCGACTTGCCGCCGATCTCGATGGTCGCGGTGACGCTGTCCGTTTTCTTGTCGAGCTTGGTCACCTTGGCGCCGGTATGAATCTTGATACCCTGCTTCTCGAAGCTCTTGCGGGCGAAGGTCTGGATGTCGTGGTCCTCGACCGGGAGAATCTGCGGCAACACCTCGACGATGGTCACCTCCGCACCCATGGTACGGAAGAACGAGGCGAACTCAACGCCGATCGCGCCGGAGCCGACCACGAGCAGCGATTTCGGAATGCTCGGCGGCACCATCGCCTCGAAATAGGTCCAGACCAGCTTCTTATCCGGCTCGAGGCCCGGCAGCACGCGCGGCCGTGCGCCGGTGGCGACGATGATGTGTTTGGCCTGATACTGGCCCGGGCCGAGCGTGCCCTTCGGCGCCTCGGTCTTGGAGGCCTTCACGGTGACCTTGCCGGGCGCGTCGATGGCCGCCTCGCCCCAGATCACCTGCACCTTGTTCTTCTTCATCAGGAAGCCGACGCCGTCGTTCAGCCGCTTTGAGACGCCGCGCGAGCGCTGCACCACCGCCTTGGCGTCGAAGCCGACCTTCTCGGCGGAGAGGCCGTAATCCTTGGCGTGCTGCATGTAGTGGTAGATCTCGGCCGAGCGTAAGAGCGCTTTGGTCGGGATGCAGCCCCAGTTGAGGCAAATGCCGCCGAGATGATCGCGCTCGACGATCGCGGTTTTGAAGCCGAGCTGCGCGGCGCGGATCGCGGTGACATAGCCGCCGGGACCGGAGCCGATGATGAGAATGTCGAAGGACGTGTCAGCCAAGTGAAGTCTCCGCCTTGCGCCGGCGGCGCAGAATGTCAGGACCGGATGTCGCGGACCTTATACCACCATCATCACCGGATTCTCGATGAACCGTTTGAATGCGCCGATTAACTCCGCGCCCAGGGCGCCGTCGACCGCCCGGTGATCGCAGGACATCGTGACGCTCATGATGTGGGCAATCTCGATCTTGCCGTTGCGCACCACAGGACGCTCCTCGCCCACACCGGCCGCGAGAATGGTCGCCTGCGGCGGGTTGATGACGGCGGTGAAATCCTTGATGCCGTACATGCCAAGGTTCGACACCGAGGTGGTGCCGCCCTGATATTCGGCGGGCTTCAGCTTGCCGGCGCGCGCGCGGGCGGCGAGGTCCTTCATCTCGTTGGAGATGGCGGACAGCGATTTGGTCTCCGCCTTGCGGATGATCGGCGTGATCAGGCCACCCGGCAGCGCCACCGCGACGCTGACGTCGGAGTGCTTGTGGCGGAGCATGCCGCTGTCGGTCCAGCTCACATTGGCGTCCGGAATGCGCTGCAACGCGAGCGCCAGCGCCTTGATGACGAAATCGTTGACCGAGAGCTTGTAGGCCGGCTTGCCGTCTTGTGTCTTCGGCGCGACGGCGTTGATCTCCTCGCGCGCGGTCAGGAGCTTGCCGATGTCGCAGTCGATGGTCAGGTAGAAATGCGGGATGGTTTGCGTCGAAGCCGTGAGCCGCTGCGCGATGGTGCGACGCATGCCGGCATGCGGCACCAGTTCGTAAGCATCCTGATCGTAGAGCGCGAGCACCTGCTTGTCGGACATCGCCGGTGCAATCGACGCTCCGCCAGTCGCCGGTGCGCCGGCCGGCGCGGCGCGCAGCCCCTTGCCGGACTTCGCATCCTCGATGTCGCGGGCGATGACGCGGCCATGCGGGCCACTGCCCTGCACGCGCGACACGTCGATCCCGGCATCCTTCGCAATCCGCCGCGCGAGCGGCGAGGCAAACACGCGGCCACCTGAGGCTGCATGTGCCGGCGCTGCGGCGGGCTTTATCGGTGCGGGCGCTGCTTGTGTAGCAGCGGGTTTCCCCGGCGCGGCAGTCTGCGGCTTCGGCGGTTCTGATTTCGGAGCTTCGGATTTGGGCGCTTCCGCCTTCGGCGCAGCGGAAGCGGACCCCGCGCTCGCCGCGGCGGCCTTCACGTCCTCGCCGTCAGTGGCGAGAACCGCGATCACGGAATTGACGGCAACGTCCTGGGTGCCCTCCGGCACGACGATCTTCGCCAGCACGCCCTCGTCGACGGCCTCGAACTCCATCGTTGCCTTGTCGGTCTCGATCTCGGCGATCACGTCGCCGGACTTGACCGCGTCGCCTTCCTTCTTCAGCCAGCGCGCGACGTTGCCCTTTTCCATGGTGGGCGACAGCGCTGGCATGAGGATCTTGGTGGCCATGGCGCGTTACCGGTAGCTGACGGCCTTGGCCGCCTCGACGACATCGTCCACCGACGGCAACGCCAGCTTCTCGAGATTGGCGGCATAAGGCATCGGCACGTCCTTGCCGGCGACGCGTGCGACCGGCGCATCGAGATAATCGAACGCCTCTTCCATCACGCGGGCGGCGATCTCGGCGCCGACGCCCGACTGCTTCCAGCCTTCTTCCACGGTGACGCAGCGGCCCGTCTTCTTCACCGACTCGATCACCGTCGCGCTGTCGAGCGGACGCAGCGTGCGCAGATCGATCACCTCGGCCTCGATGCCCTCGCCCGCCAGTTGCTCGGCGGCCTTGAGCGCGTAGCTCATGCCCATCGACCATGCGACGATGGTGACGTGCGAACCGGCGCGCGCGATGCGCGCCTTGCCGATCGGCAGAACGTGATCGTCAAGCTTCGGCACCGGGCCGGACTGGCCGTAGAGAATCTCGTTTTCGAGGAACACGACCGGATTGGGATCGCGGATCGCGGCCTTGAGCAGGCCCTTGGCGTCGGCCGGGTTCGATGGCGCGACCACCTTGAGGCCCGGAACGTGGGAGTACCACGCCGAGTAATCCTGGCTGTGCTGGGCGGCGACGCGCGCGGCCGCGCCGTTCGGGCCGCGGAACACGATCGAGCAGCCCATCTGACCGCCCGACATATAGAGTGTCTTCGCCGCCGAATTGATGATCTGGTCGATCGCCTGCATGGCGAAGTTGAAGGTCATGAATTCGACGACGGGCTTGAGGCCCGCCAGTGCCGCGCCGACACCCAAACCTGCAAAGCCGTGCTCGGTGATCGGCGTGTCGATCACGCGCTTGTCGCCAAATTCCTGCAACAGACCCTGCGTGACCTTGTAGGCGCCCTGATATTCGGCGACCTCTTCGCCCATCACGAAGACGTCCTTGTCGCGGCGCATCTCCTCGGCCATCGCGTCACGGAGCGCCTCGCGCATGGTCATGGTGACCATCTCGGTGCCTTCCGGCACGTCGGGATCGTTCGGAGCCTGTGTTGCCGGCGCAGCGGGCGCCGCCGAAGACGCAGAAGCCGCCGGTTTTGCGGCGGCAGCTTTGTCAGCTTGGGGTTTTTCAGCGGGCTTTGCAGCGGCGGCGGCTTTCGCGGCTACGGGCGCTGCGACAATCGCGTCTTTGCTCTCGCCGTCGGCGAGAATGACCGCAATCGGCGTGTTGACGGCGACGTCGGCGGTGCCTTCCGGAATGAGGATCTTGCCGAGCGTGCCTTCCTCGGTCGCCTCGAACTCCATCGTGGCCTTGTCGGTCTCGATCTCGGCGATCACGTCGCCGGATTTCACCGCGTCGCCTTCCTTTTTATGCCACTTGGCGAGGTTGCCCTTTTCCATCGTGGGCGACAGCGCCGGCATGAGAACTTCTGTTGGCATGGGACTGCGCGCCTAGCGATAAACGTCGGTGTAGAGTTCGGACACGTCGGGCTCGGGATCGTTGGTGGCGAATTCCGACGCCGCGTTGACGAGATCGCGCACCTCGGCGTCGACCTTCTTCAACTGCTCCTCGCTCATCCATTTCTTTTCGAGGATACGCTGACGGACCATGTCGATCGGATCGTGGTGCGAGCGCACCTCCTCGACCTCCTCGCGCGTGCGGTACTTCGCCGGATCCGACATCGAGTGACCGCGATAGCGGTAGGTCAGCATCTCGAGAATATAGGGACCCTTGCCGGCGCGGCACCAGGCGACCGCCTTGTCGGCGGCGGCCTTCACCGCGCGCACGTCCATGCCGTCGACCTGCTCGCCGGGAATGTTGAACGACAGGCCGCGCTTCGACAGGTCGGTCTGCGCCGAGGCGCGATTGAGCGACGTGCCCATCGCGTAGCGGTTGTTTTCGATCACATAGATGACCGGCAGTTTCCACAGCTCGGCCATGTTGAAGCTCTCATAGACCTGGCCCTGGTTCGCCGCACCGTCACCGAAATAGGTGACGCTGACATTGTCCTTGTCGCGATATTTGCTCGCGAAGGCGAGACCGGTGCCGATCGGCACCTGCGCGCCGACGATGCCATGTCCGCCGAAGAAACCCTTTTCGACGGAGAACATATGCATGGAGCCGCCCTTGCCGCGCGAATAGCCGCCGCGGCGTCCGGTCAGTTCCGCCATCACGCCCTTGGCGTCCATGCCGCAGGCGAGCATGTGGCCGTGGTCGCGATAGCCGGTGATCACCTGATCGCCGTCCTTCAGCGCGAGCTGCATGCCGACGACGACGGCTTCCTGGCCGATATAAAGATGGCAGAAGCCGCCGATCAGCCCCATGCCGTACATCTGCCCGGCCTTCTCCTCGAAGCGCCGGATGACGAGCATGTCGCGATAAGCGGCCAGATCCTGTTCCTTGGTGAAATCCGGAACAGTCCCCGAATTTCCTCCCGGCCCGGCCGGCTTTTCACCGGCTTTGTTTTTGGGCGTGGCCATGACGCTCCCTAGACTGAAACGACAGACGTAACCAGATGGAGAATCCCATAACCCAGTTCGGTCGCTCAAGATAGTTCAAACGGCCGCATGGATGCCATCCACATTGACGCAAGACCCGGCGCAACAATTTGTCGGGCCAGCGTTTTTTATTGTTCGAAAATGTCGCTTCGGTGGTGGGACCGGCAGGCGCCGGCCCGGCAGGCACGGGGTCAGCGCCGCCACATCACGACGTCACGCGGGTCGGTGAAGTCGAGCATCGCGCGGGCCCGTTCGTCGAGCATGTCGGGGTCGATCTGGCTGGAGCGCAGGAGCGCCACCCGCTTCTGCCAGTATTGCCGCTCGGCCTTCAGGCGGCCGAGTTCCGCGGTCATGGTGTCGGTCTGCTGCTCGAGAAGGTGCTGCGCCCGCAAGCCGCGCTTGCCGGTGAAGGCGTTGACACCGAAATAGCCGATCAGCAGCGCCGCCAGCGTGTAAAGCGCGAGCGCAGTCAGGATGGTTCGCCGCCGGCGGTGTGTGACCATGCGGCCACCATGCCGCAGGGCCGTTAAATTCGGTTTAATGAATAGACCGCGTCAGCGGAACGCACGCAGCGCCGCCTTGCCGCCATACTGCGCGTCGTCGCCCAGTTCCTCCTCGATCCGAAGGAGCTGGTTGTATTTCGCGGTGCGATCCGAGCGCGCGAGCGAACCGGTCTTGATCTGCCCGCAATTGGTCGCAACGGCGAGGTCGGCGATGGTCGAATCCTCCGTCTCGCCGGAGCGGTGGGACATCACAGCGGTGTAGCCCGCCTTGTGCGCCATCTCGACGGCGGCGAGTGTTTCGGTCAGCGTGCCGATCTGGTTGACCTTGATCAGGATCGAATTGCCGAGCCCGCGCTTGATGCCGTCCGACAGCCGCTTGACGTTGGTCACGAACAGGTCGTCGCCGACGAGCTGACATTTGTTGCCGATCAGGTCGGTCGCCTGCTTCCAGCCGTCGAAGTCGTCCTCCGCCATGCCATCCTCGATCGAGACGATCGGGTAACGGCCGACGAGTTCGCCGAGATACTGCGCCTGCTCCTTGATCGAGCGGGTCTTGTTCTCGCCTTCGTAGACGTAAGCACCCTTCTTGAAAAATTCGGTCGAGGCCGGATCGAGCGCAATCGCAACGTCGTCGCCCGGCTTGTAGCCCGCCTTCTCGATCGCCTTCATCACGAAGTCGAGCGCCTCCTCGGCGGACTTCAGGTTCGGCGCAAAGCCGCCTTCGTCGCCGACATTGGTGTTGTGGCCGGCGTCGTGCAGCGCCTTCTTCAGCGTCTGGAACACCTCGACGCCCATGCGCAGACCTTCGCGGAAGCTGTCCGCGCCGACCGGCATGATCATGAATTCCTGGAAGTCGATCGGATTGTCGGCATGCGCGCCGCCATTGACGATGTTCATCATCGGCACCGGCAGCAGCCGCGCCGCGGTGCCGCCGACATAGCGATAGAGCGGCAACCCGCGCGAGATCGCCGCCGCCTTGGCGACCGCGAGCGACACGCCGAGGATGGCGTTGGCGCCGAGCCGCGCCTTGTTCGGGGTGCCGTCGAGCGCGATCATGGTGCGGTCGATCTGCGCCTGCGCCTCGGCGTCCATGCCGCCGATGGCGTCGAAGATCTCGCCATTGACCGCGCCGACCGCCTTGGTGACGCCCTTGCCGAGATAGCGCGTCTTGTCGCCGTCGCGCAGCTCCACCGCCTCATGCGCACCGGTCGAAGCGCCGGACGGCACCGCCGCGCGGCCGAGCGAGCCGTCTTCCAGCAGCACGTCGACTTCGACGGTGGGGTTGCCGCGGCTGTCGAGGATTTCACGGCCCATGATGTCGGCGATGGCGGTCATGTCTGATCCTGTGGAGGCGTTCCGGAGGCGGTTGGATGCGGCGCTTCTACAGGATCGCGCCGGTCAGGCAAAGGGGATGCCGGGGCGAGCCTGACGACGCCGGATTCTTCGGCTATGGTCTGCGCCATCATGGCCAAACGCACGACCAGCAAGTCCACCCGAAAGCCCGCCGGCAAGCCGCTGCAACTCGGCAGGCCGGCGCCGGTGCCCGCCTCGCCCGCCGCAGCGCGGCTCGATCGCGTGGCGAACCCGCATCGCGGCACGAATTATCTCGTCCGCTTCACCGCGCCGGAATTCACCACGCTCTGCCCGATCACCGGCCAGCCGGATTTCGCGCATCTCGTCATCGACTATGTGCCGACCCAGTGGCTGGTCGAGTCGAAGTCGTTGAAGCTCTATCTCGCGAGTTTCCGCAACCACGGCGCGTTCCACGAGGACTGCACGGTCAAGATCGGCAAGACGCTCGCCGCTCTCCTCAAGCCGAAATGGCTGCGCATCGGCGGCTACTGGTATCCGCGCGGCGGCATGCCGATCGATGTGTTCTGGCAAACCGGCAAGGCCCCGGCCGGCGTCTGGCTGCCCGATCAGGGTGTCGCGCCCTATCGCGGCCGCGGCTAACGCTCTACGTGGCGCCACGCCGAAGATAGTGGCCGCACATCAGGCCGGTCAGCGCCAGCATGACGCCGGCAAAGCACAGGACCGGCGCGATGCCGACATGAGCGAAGCCGTATTTGTAAAACACCGGCCCGACCGCCTGCCCCATGAAGAAGAAGAACGAATGCAGCGCCATCGCCGAACCGCGCGCGGCAGGCGCCAGCTCGCTCGCGTAGATCTGGACCACCGCGTGCAGCATGTAGAAGGCAAGGCCGAGCGCCATGAAGTCGACGACCTGCACCGGCCATAGCGGCCGGACCGCAACGAAGGCGATGCAGGCTCCCATGACGATGCCGCCGAGACGCATCATCCAGCGCTCGCCGAGACGCTTGAGCAGCCAGGCGACGCGCAGGCTGTAGATCGCCCCGCCAAGTCCAAAACCGGCGATGATGATGCCGGCGATCGAGGCTCGCGCTTCGCCCACGTTCTGCAGCAGCGAGGCGAGATGCGGGAACAGCCCGTACATGAACATCGCCTCGACCACGACCGTGATGAAGCAGAATTTCGCCAGCGGATTGCGGAAGATCGCGCGGTAGTTCGGCAAGGTTTGCGACAGATCGAATCCGCCGCCCTTGCTGCCGAGGCCGCGAAAGCCGAAGAACGCCACGACGAGAATAACGAAGCCGAGCACCGACATCGCGGTGAACACCTCACGCCAGCCGAACAGGTCGGCGACGACACCCGCGCCGGTCGCGCCGAGCAGATTGCCGGTCATGATCGCAAACAGCAGCCGGCCCATCGCGACCTGACGGTCCTGCACCGGAACGAGATCGCCGACAAAGGCGAACGCGATCGGCACCAGGCCGCCCGAGCCGATGCCAGCGATCATGCGGGTGATGAGCAGCAACTCGAAATTGTCGACCAGCGAGCCGGCCAGGGTCGCGACCGACAGCAAGCCGAGGCAGATCAGCATCAGCAACGGCTTGCTGAACATGTCGGCCAGCGCGCCGAGCACCGGCTGGACCAACGCGAAAGGCAGCGCGAAGGCGGTCGACAACAGCGCCGCCGTGGAGGGCAACACATGGAGGCCTTCGGCGATGTCGGGGATGATCGGGTCGAACGACCGCATGAACATCGAGCCGCACAGCGACACGAAGGCGAGAATCGTCAGAACGCGATTGCGGTTCATGGGACGTTTCGGTTAGCAGCGACGAAAGTCAGGCTTTCGCCAGCCGGTCGAATGCGATCAGCCGCTGCAGCAGCGGCTCCATGTCCTTCAGCGGCAACATATTGGGACCGTCGGACGGCGCCTTGTCGGGGTCCTGATGAGTCTCGATGAAGACGCCGGCGACGCCGACCGCGACCGCGGCGCGCGCCAGCACCGGCACGAACTCGCGCTCGCCGCCCGACGAGGTGCCCTTGCCGCCCGGCTGCTGCACGGAATGTGTCGCGTCGAAAATCACCGGCGCTCCGGTCGAGCGCGCGAGGATCGGCAGCGCACGCATGTCCGACACCAGCGTGTTGTAGCCGAACGAGACGCCGCGCTCCGTCACCAATACATTGTTATTTCCAGCGCCGACGATCTTGGCAGCGACGTTTGTCATGTCCCACGGCGCGAGGAACTGACCCTTCTTGACGTTGACCACGCGGCCGGTTTTCGCCGCCGCGACCAGGAGATCGGTCTGCCGGCACAGGAAGGCCGGGATCTGCAGCACATCGACCGCCTGCGCGGCGCGCGCGCACTGTTCAGCCTCGTGCACATCGGTCAGCACCGGAAGCCCGAGGCTGTCGCGAATCTCGGCGAAGATCGGCAGCGCGGCGTCAATCCCGATCCCGCGTGCACTCGACGCACTGGTGCGGTTCGCCTTGTCGAACGAGGTCTTGAAGACGAGGCCGACCTTGAGGCGGCCCGCGATCTCCTTGAGCGCACTCGCCATCTCCAGCGCATGCACCCGGCTTTCGAGCTGGCACGGTCCGGCGATGACGGCGAGCGGTAAGCCGTTGCCGAACTTCACCGGCCCAACGGCGACAACCGGATTTGGCATCTTGGCGGCAGCGTTCACGGGAAAGCCCATCCTTTGGACCATGCTGCCGGACACGCGCGCGGTCAACGTCCGATCCGGGATGGCCGATATTACGCGGCTTCCTGTCAGGCCTGCTCGAAAACGATCGTCGCGCCCAGCGCGGATTCGGGGGTGACGACGACGCGGTCCGCCGTCGTCGTAAAGCCGACGCCGCCGGCCGCCACCGTGGCGCGTGTCCTGGCGAGGTCGTCGACTGCAAGCCGCAGCGCGGCGAGACGCCCGCCCTGCTTGACCGGAGGCGCCGCCACGCCGAATTCGTCGCGGTAATCTGACG
This sequence comes from Pseudolabrys sp., assembly GCF_050250095.1. Lineage (NCBI taxonomy): Bacteria > Pseudomonadati > Pseudomonadota > Alphaproteobacteria > Hyphomicrobiales > Xanthobacteraceae > Pseudolabrys > Pseudolabrys sp. The sequence continues at coordinate 178,373 of NZ_JBFWPH010000005.1, forward strand.
GGGTCATGACAGCGATGCTGCCGCGCGGCGTGTCGGCGGCGACGGTCGCGCCTTCGCCTTTGAGTTCCGCGACGCCGGCATAGGCCGACAGGAAACGCGCATGATCGCCGGGGCGCTCGGCACTCAACACGACACCGGCGACGCCGGTCACGCCGTTGGCATGAGTCTGAAATGCCGGATTCCAGAAGTTCTCCGGATAGTGCTGCTGGCAGACGCAGAAGTGATTGTCCGGCGCGTAGCGGTCGGCGGCGAAGACGAGCGAGAACGCGACCTTCACCGCCGAGCCGTCCGGCCGCTTGCCCTCGCGCTCGAACCGCATCGCTTCGGATTGCGCAATGCCGGCTTCGCGAAACGCAGCTTCGTCGGCCTTGGCGTCCGCCGATTCCAGAACGAGCAGCGAGAAGCCCTCGCCGCGCGCGAGAAAATCGCGATGGAACGCGCCGAAGAGTCGCGAGAACCCGTCATCGCCGAGCTTGTCCGGTTCGCCGAGCGTCAGCACTTCGATAAAGAAGTTGGGCATCTGCACGATGTAATTGTGCGTGCCCCAGGGATGCTTGTTGCGCGCGCCGACGGTGAACCCCATCCGGCGGTACAACTCGGCCGCCGCGTCGAGATCGCGAACGGCATGGACGATATGATCGAGGCCGCGTGCCGGATGTCGTGCCATCCGCGATTGTTAGGGCACAGCACGGCGATGTTCAATCGCTACGACCCTCGGGCAGAAAAGGCCGCAGAAGGCGCCAAAAGCACCCGACCTGCGGCCTTCATTCATGATTGCAAAGCCGGCAAGACTTCCGGCGCGCGCGATCGTTCAGGATTTTGCCTTTTTCTTCTTCATGTGCGCGACCTTGGCGGGAGCCGGACAGGCACGCCAGTAGCCGTAATATCCGTCGCCGCCGGTCGTCACCTGGCACATCTTTCCGTTTTTGACAGGCCCGCCCATCTCGTAGGCCATGCCGGCCGCATGCGCGGGAGCGACCGCGACGAAACCGGCCACCGCGAACGCGGCGCCGGCAAGCAGAACTTGACGCATTGGTATCCCCATGAGTTTGCGTGCAGATTGCACGCAGCTATCGGGCCGCCAACGCCATGCCGATTCAAGTTAAGAGCGAGGCAAATCAATTGTCGAAACAGTAAAGGCCGCGACAATCACCGCGGCGTAACTTTCGACAACATTTGCATTGAAATGGAGAGAACGAGGATACGGCCGGTAGCCGCGCGTCAGACCAGCCGGCTCTGCACAACAGCCGCTTCAATGAACGATGCAAACAGCGGATGCGGTTCGAACGGGCGCGATTTCAGTTCGGGATGGAATTGCACGCCGATGAACCACGGATGATCTTCGTACTCGACGATCTCCGGCAGAATTCCGTCCGGCGACATCCCTGAGAACCGCATGCCGCGTTGCTCGAGCCGTCCCTTGTAGGCGGTGTTGACTTCGTAACGGTGCCGGTGACGTTCGGAAATATCGGTCGCGCCGTAAATTCCGGCGACGCGGCTGCCGCGCGTCAGCCGCGCGGGAAACGCGCCGAGCCGCATGGTGCCGCCGAGATCGCCGCCGGCGGCGCGCTTTTCGAGTTCGTTGCCCTTGATCCATTCCGTCATCAGACCGACGACCGGCTCGCTGGTCGCGCCGAATTCCGTGGAGTTCGCCTGCTCGATGCCGCACAGGTTTCGCGCGGCCTCGACCACCGCCATCTGCATGCCGAAGCAGATGCCGAAATAAGGAACGTGGCGCTCGCGCGCGAATTGCGCGGCGCGGATCTTTCCTTCGGCGCCACGCTGGCCGAAACCGCCGGGCACCAGAATGCCGTCGACATGCTCGAGGAACGGCGCCGGGTCTTCGTTCTCGAACACTTCGGATTCGATCCAGTCGAGATTGACCTTCACCTTGTTGGCGATGCCGCCGTGCGAGAGCGCCTCGATCAGTGACTTATAGGCGTCCTTCATGCCGGTATATTTGCCGACAATGGCGATCGTGACCTGCCCTTCCGGGTTGCGGACGCGATCGTCGATCAGTTTCCAGCGCGCCATGTCCGGCGGCATGCCGGCGTCGAGGCCGAACGCCGCCAGCACTTCCTTGTCGAGACCGGCGGCGGAATAGGCTTCGGGCACCGCGTAGATGTTGTCGACGTCGCGCGCCTCGATCACCGCGCTTTCACGGACGTTGCAGAACAGGCCGAGCTTGCGCCGCTCTCCCTCGGGGATCGGACGGTCGGTGCGGCAGAGAAGAATGTCCGGTTGAATGCCGATCGAGCGCAGCTCCTTCACCGAGTGCTGGGTCGGTTTGGTTTTCAGCTCGCCCGCGCTCGGGATGAACGGCAGCAACGTGAGGTGAATGTAGATCGCGTGATGCCGCGGCAGGTCGTTGCCGAGCTGGCGGATCGCCTCGAAGTAAGGAAGGCCTTCGATGTCGCCGACGGTGCCGCCGACTTCGACCAGAACGAAGTCGTAGCCGTCATTGCCGTCGCGAACGAACTCCTTGATGGCGTTGGTGACGTGCGGGATGACCTGAATGGTGGCGCCGAGATAGTCGCCGCGCCGCTCCTTGGTCAGAATATCGAGATAGATGCGGCCGGTGGTGATGTTGTCGGCTCTCGTCGCCGGACGGCCGGTGAAACGCTCGTAATGACCGAGATCGAGATCGGTTTCCGCGCCGTCATCGGTGACGAACACCTCGCCGTGCTGATACGGCGACATCGTGCCCGGATCGACGTTGAGATAGGGATCGAGCTTGCGCAGCCGCACCTTGTAGCCGCGCGCCTGCAACAAAGCGCCGAGCGCCGCCGACGCAAGACCCTTGCCGAGTGAGGAGACCACGCCGCCGGTGATGAAAATATACCGCGCCATGGGATTCGAGCTTTAGCCTTCCGGGTTCGATTCGACGAGCGTGAAAAACGCAGGGCAGATCGCCTGTCCACACGCATCGCGCATGGATGCATCGCTTTCAATCCTTTTTACCGACGCGCGATTTTTTCCCACGATGTTTTTCACTCCACTCACGCGCAATGCGTGACGCCAAAATGCCAAAGGGCCGGAACCCCGGCCCTTCGTTGAAACCTGTTACTGCGATTGCGGCACTTGCGGGCCGGACGGCGCCGGCTGTCCGGAGGGCGCCGCCGGCGCACTCTGCTGCCTGAGCTGATCGAGCACACCGCCGCCGCTTCCGCCGCCGAGCGGGGCGACCGGTCCGGTCGGCGCCTGCTGGGCCGGCTGCCCCCCCGGGATGATCGACGTCGCCTTGCGGTCCATGCCGGCGAGGATCGACAGCAGGAGGCTCGTCGCAAAGAAGACGCCTGCCAGAACGGCGGTCGCGCGCGTCAGCATGTTCGCGGTACCGCGGTTCGTCATGAATCCGCCGCCGCCGCCGATGCCGAGCCCACCGCCTTCGGATCGCTGCAGCAGCACGGCGCCGATCAGCGCCAGGACAATCATCAAATGGACAACGATCAAAACCTGCTGCATGCGCTTTTCTTCCGTGTCGGCCAAATCGCCGGGTCCGGCCCTCAGGCCGGGCGGCGGCTCTCCGACATATAGGAATTCGCGGCGGTCTCTACACGATCTGCCCGACGATTTCCACCATATGCGGTTTCATTGATCGCGGACAAAGACCGTACCCCCGAACCCCTCTATTTTCCTCAAAAATCAACGGATTGGAGGGTCTCATGCCCAAAACGGCCAATGCCACCGCACAAGCCTATCCGCGGCTGCGGACCGCGCTGGATGCACTCGCCGACTGGGTCAGGCGTTCCGACGACGCCTGCGCGGCCGAGCGGGAATTTGCGCAGCTTCCCCCGCAGGAACTGAGCGTGATCGCCCAGGATCTCGGAGTTTCGGTCCACGATCTGCGCGCTGTCTCGGCCAAGGGGGCCGACGGGTCCGCGCAGTTACTCAAACGCATGGAGATATTGCGTCTCGATCCCGCCGAGATCGCGTACCGCCATCCAGCCGTCATGCAAGACCTCGAACGGGTATGCGCCCTGTGCGACTCCCGGCGACATTGCCGCAGCGATTTGCGACGCGATCCGGCCAACACGATCTGGGAAAGCTACTGCCCGAATGCCGATACGTTGCGCGGGTTACGGGCTAAACCTCAGACGTAGGCTGCGGCGATACCGAGAAAATCATCGGCCTTGAGGCTCGCCCCGCCGACCAGCGCGCCGTTGACATCGGCTACCGACAGAAGTTCGCGCGCATTCGCCGGCTTCACCGAGCCGCCATAGAGGATGCGGATCCCTGCGCCCGCCGCGGCAAAGCGCGCGGCAAGCGCCTGCCGGATCGCGGCATGGATCTCGGCGACGTCAGCCGCGGTCGGCGTCAGCCCGGTCCCGATCGCCCAGACCGGCTCATAGGCGACGACCAGATTTTCCGCCGTGCAGCCGTCCGGCAGCGAGCCCCTCAACTGCCCTCCAACCACGGCGAGCGCCCGGCCCGCTTCGCGCTCCTGCCGGGTTTCGCCGACGCAGACAATCGCGGTGAGCCCTGCGCGCCAGGCGGCCCGCGCCTTGGCGGCAACCTCGGCGTCAGTCTCCTTGTGCAAGGTGCGGCGCTCCGAATGGCCGACGATGACGGCGGTGGCGCCGGCGTCCTTCAACATCTCGGCGGAAATATCGCCGGTGAAGGCGCCCGAGGCGTCGGCATGGCAATCCTGGCCGCCGATTGCGACCGCCGATGATGCGGTGATCTGTGCAAAGGCCGCCACAAGCGTCGCGGGCGGGCAGATCATCAGATCGGTCTTTGCCGCGACGCCGGCGGCCCCCGCGACGATCTTCTCAAGCACCGCGGCCGACCCACGCAGGCCGTTCATTTTCCAATTGCCCGCTACCAGCGGACGCACCGATCCCGTCATAAGCCGTTCCCCCTCGATTGATCCTCGCGACTAGCAGACCGCCCGGAGCCGCGCCAGCCCCGCGGGCAGCGGCAATCCGCCTTCAATTGCAATATCTTAGTTAAGCCCCGCGAGTTGCAAGGCGCTTCCCGCGTCCCTATGATGCGGCCGCCTCGGTCGGTCACGACCGGATTGCACTTTCCTCCATCAAACACGGAACGACGGTCGCTCATGCTTCGCGGTATTCAGAAGGCCTCCAGCAACTGGCTCGGCAAGGCCGTCCTCACCGTCGTCATGGGGCTGCTCGTCATCAGCTTCGCGGTGTGGGGCATCGGCGACATTTTCCGCGGCTTCGGTCAGTCGACGCTGGCGACCATCGGCAGCACCGAGGTGTCGATCGAGCAATTCCGCAACTACTACAGCGAGCGCATGACGCAGCTCGGCCGTCAGCTTGGCCGGCCGGTGACGCCCGCGCAGGCGCGTGCGCTCGGTCTCGACCGCCAGATCGTCGGCCAGTACGTCGCCGAGACCGCGCTCGACGAGCGCGCCCGCGCACTCGGCCTCGGTATTTCCGATGCACAGATCGCCAACCGCATCACCGCCGACCCGAACTTCCGCGGCCTGGACGGAAAGTTCGACCGCAACCGCTTCGAACAGATGATCCGCAACGCGGGCTACAACGAAACCACCTACGTCAACGAGCAGCGCAAGCTCACCATTCGCCGGCAGATCGCGCTGTCGGTGAGCGGTGACGTCAAGCCGCCGGACACCGCCGCGAAAGCGATCTTCCGTTTCCAGAACGAGAAGCGCAGCGCCGACATGATCACGCTCGGTGCGGCGCAGGCCGGCGAGATCGCAAAGCCCGACGACGAAACGCTGAAGAAATATTTCGAGGACCGCAAAATCCTGTTCCGTGCGCCGGAGACGCGCAAGGTCACCCTGCTCTCGCTGACGCCGGCCGAGGTCGCCCGCTGGGAAACGGTGCCGGACGCCGATGCGCGCAAATATTACGACGCCCGCAAGGACGAATACGGCACACCGGAACGTCGCCAGCTTCGCCAGATCGTGTTTCCGAACAAGGAAGACGCCCAAGCGGCCTATGACCGCATCAAGGCGGGTACGAGCTTCGCCGACATCGTCAAGGAGCGCGGCCTGAAGGACGCCGACACCGAAATTGGACTGGTCGCCAAGAAGGATGTGATCGATCCCGCGGTCGCGGACGCCGCCTTCACACTCAAGGCCGATGAGGTCAGCGCTCCGGTTCAGGGCCGTTTCGGCACCGTGCTGGTGCAGGCGGTGAAGATCGAGCCCGCCGTGCAACAGCCTTATGAAAGCGTCGCCGACAGCATCAAGCGCAAGATCGCCGAAGAAAAAGCGCGCGGCGAAATCGGCAACCTGCGCGACAAGATCGAGGACGAGCGCGCCGCCGGCTCGACGCTCGAAGAAGCCGCCCGCAAGCTCAACCTCAAGGCGACATCGATCGAGGCGATCGACCGCTCGGGCCGCGACGCCAAGGGCGAGCCGATCAAGGATTTACCGCGCGGCGCGGAGCTGGTCCGCGCCATCTTCGCGAGCGATATCGGCGTCGAGAACGATCCGATACAGCTGCCGAACGGCGGCTATCTCTGGTACGACGTCGCCGGTGTGACGCCCTCGCGCGACCGCACGCTCGACGAGGTCAAGGGCCAGGTCGAGACACGCTGGCGCGAAAACGAGATCGCCGAAAAGCTCAAGGCCAGGGCCGAAGAGATGGTGACGAAGCTCAAGAGCGGCACGCCGCTCTCCCAACTCGCCAGCGAGGCCGGCGTCACCGTGACGACTGTCAAGGATTTGCAGCGCGGCAAGCAGGCCGAAGGCGTGCCGGCCAAGGTCGCCGACGCGGCCTTCAAGACCGCCAAGGGCGGCGCCGGCTCGAGCGAAGGCGACAAGCCCGATACGCGGATCGTCTTCACCGTCACCGACGTGTCGGTGCCGGAGGCCGACGTGGCGCAGATCAAGCCGATCGACACCGCGCTGGCCGGCGCCTACAGCGAAGACCTCGTCAATCAGTATGTCAGCCAGCTCGAGAAAGACCTCGGCGTGCGCATCAACGAGCAGGCGCTCAATCAGGTGACCGGCGCAGCCACCAACTAGGTGGTCCGCCCGCGATAGCCATGCAGATCGAGCCGTCCGAAACGGTTTTCGCCGAACGTTACGCGCGCGGCGAAGCGCAGGTCGTGTGGACGACGCTGGTCGCCGACCTTGAAACGCCGGTCTCGGCATTCCTCAAGATCGCCAGCGGCCGGCCGATGAGTTTTCTGCTGGAGTCCGTCGAAGGCGGCGCGGTGCGCGGTCGCCATTCGATCATCGGCCTCGATCCGGATGTCGTCTGGCGCGCGCGGGACGGCAAGGCCGAGATCAACCGCGATGCGCGTAACAACTCCGACGCCTTCACGCCCTGCCCGCAACCGCCGCTCGACGCGCTGCGCGCGTTCATTGCGGAAAGCCGCATCGCGCTGCCCGACGGTTTGCCACCGCCCTCCGCCGGCGTGTTCGGCTATCTCGGCTACGACATGGTGCGGCAGATGGAAGAGCTGCCCGCGCCCAATCCGGACGCCATCGGCATTCCCGAAGCGGTGATGATCCGCCCAACGCTCGTGGTGGTGTTCGACGCGGTGAAGGACTCGATCACGGTCGTCACGCCGGTGCGGCCGGAAGGCGGCGTCGGCGCGAAGGCCGCGCTCGCCCGCGCGGTGGAGCGGCTTTCGAGCGTGGTCGACAGCCTCGACCGGCCGCTCGACAAGTCGCTGGCCGACACCGATGCAGGCGCAATCGACGCAGCCATCGCCTCGAATACGACGCCGGACGAGTTCAAGGCGATGGTTTTCAAGGCCAAGGACTACATCGCGGCCGGCGATATCTTCCAGGTGGTGCTCTCGCAACGGTTCGAGGCCGAGTTCAAACTTCCGGCCTTCTCGCTCTATCGCGCACTGCGGCGAACCAACCCGTCGCCCTATCTCTATTATCTCGATTACGGCTCCTATGCGGTCGCCGGATCGAGCCCGGAAATTCTGGTCAAGGTCGCGGACGGCACGGTGACGATCCGTCCCATCGCCGGCACGCGGCCGCGCGGCGCGACACCGCACGAAGACAAGGCGCTCGAGGACGAGTTGCTGGCCGACCCGAAGGAACGCGCCGAACATCTGATGCTGCTCGATCTCGGCCGCAACGATGTCGGCCGGGTCGCGGAGATCGGTACGGTGAACGTCACCGACCGCTTCTTCATCGAGCGCTACAGCCACGTCATGCACATCGTCTCGAACGTGGTCGGCAGGCTCGCCGCCGGACAGGATGCGCTGACCGCACTCGCCGCGGGCTTCCCGGCCGGCACGGTGTCCGGCGCGCCCAAGGTGCGGGCGATGGAGATCATCGACGAGCTGGAGACGGAGAAGCGTGGCCTTTACGCCGGCTGCGTCGGCTATTTCTCCGCCGCCGGCACAATGGACACCTGCATCGTGCTGCGCACCGCGCTGGTGAAGGACGGCAGGATGTACGTGCAGGCCGGCGCCGGCGTGGTCGCCGACAGCAATCCCGATTTCGAGCAGCAGGAATGTGTCAACAAGGCCAAGGCCCTGTTCCGCGCGGCCGAGGAGGCCCGCCGTTTTGCCAGCGCCGCCAGGCGCGGCCAGTAAGCCCCGTTCCTGCCGCCTTGACCCTGCGCCGCCGGGCCGTCTAAACCCTTGAGCGGGCAGACAAAGATGCGACCGAAGCGGCGATGATCGTCCTGATCGACAACTACGACAGTTTCACCTTCAACCTCGTCCATTACCTGGGCGGGCTTGGAGCGGAGGTCGTCGTGCGCCGCAACGACAAGGTGACGAGCGAGGACGTGATCGCCTCGGCGCCCGAAGCGATCGTGCTGTCGCCCGGCCCCTGCACGCCGAACGAAGCCGGCATCTGTCTCGATCTCGTCGCCAAAGCGTCGGCGACGATCCCGGTCCTCGGCGTTTGCCTCGGCCATCAGGCGATCGGTCAGGCACTCGGCGGCAAGGTAGTGCGCGCGCCCGAGCAGGTGCATGGCAAGACCTCGGCGATCCGCACCGACGGCACCGGCGTGTTTCGCGGCATCAATGCGCCGTTTCAGGCGACCCGCTATCACTCGCTGATCGTCGACCGCGCCACCATGCCGGCGGACCTCGCCGTCAACGCCGAGACCGAAGACAAGGTGACGATGGGCGTGGCGCATAAATCCCGGCCGCTGCACGGCGTGCAGTTCCATCCCGAAAGCATCGCCTCCGAGCATGGCCACCTGATCCTGAAGAACTTCCTCGACATCGCCACGGCGTGGAACACCGCGCACGGCCGCCGCACCTCGTCAACGAACGCCGCGCCCGCGCGCGCAACGGCCTGAGAGCGCTGTCCATGAACGAGAGCGATCAATTCCGCGCGCTGATCGGCAAGGTGGCGACCGGCGCGGCGCTGACCCGCGACGAAGCGACCTTCGTATTCGACCGCATGATGTCGGGCGAAGCGACGCCCTCGCAGATGGGCGGCCTGCTGATGGGCCTGCGTGTGCGCGGCGAGACGGTCGACGAGATCACCGGCGCGGTCACCACCATGCGCGCCAAGATGGTGCGTGTCGCAGCGCCGCCCGACGCGATCGACGTGGTCGGCACCGGCGGAGACGCCTCCGGCTCCTTTAATGTTTCGACCTGCGCGGCTTTCATCGTCGCCGGCGCCGGCGTACCGGTCGCCAAGCACGGCAATCGTGCGCTGTCGTCGAAATCGGGCTCGGCCGACGTGCTGGCCGCGCTCGGCGTCAATGTCGATCTCGCCGGCGAAGCGGTCGCGCGCTGCATTCGCGATGCCGGCATCGGGTTCATGTTCGCGCCGGCGCATCACCCGGCGATGAAGAATGTCGGCCCCACCCGCGTCGAACTGGCCACCCGCACCATCTTCAACCTGCTCGGACCGCTGTCGAACCCGGCAAGCGTCAAGCGGCAGATGACCGGCGCATTCTCCAAACAGTGGATCGAGCCGATGGCGCAGGTGCTGAAGAACCTCGGCTCGGAAGCGGTCTGGGTCGTGCATGGGTCCGACGGGCTCGACGAGATCACCACGACCGGAACGACCAGCGTCTGCGCGCTCGAGAACGGCAAGATCCGCAGCTTCGAGATTGCGCCGGAGGACGTCGGCCTGCCCCGCGTCACCGCCGACAAGCTGCGCGGCGCGGACGCCGACACCAATGCCCGCGCGCTGTTCGACGTGCTCAAGGGCAAGAAGACCGCGCTGCGCGACATCGCGCTGTTCAATGCCGCCGCGGCGCTGATCATTGCCGGCAAGGCGAAGGATTTGAATGACGGCATGGTGCTTGCCGCAAAGGCGGTCGATTCAGGCGAAGCCGAAGGCCGGCTCGACCGCCTGATCGCGGTTTCGAACGCCAAAGAGCCGGTGCAGGACGCCTGATGTCGGACATTCTCACCAAGATCGAAGCTTACAAGCGCGAGGAAATCGCGGCGGCCAAGCGCGTTCGCCCGCTCGGCGCTCTCGAGCGTGACGCCAAAACCGCCGCACCGCCGCGCGGTTTCGCCAAGGCGATCGAGAAGAAGGTTTCGGCCGGCGACTATGCGCTGATCGCGGAGATCAAGAAGGCAAGCCCCTCCAAAGGCCTGATCCGGGCCGATTTCGATCCGCCGACGCTCGCGAAGGCTTACGAGGCCGGCGGCGCGACCTGTCTCTCGGTGCTGACGGACGCGCCGTCATTCCAGGGCAAGCCTGAATTCCTCGGCGCGGCGCGCAACGCCACAGCGCTGCCGGCGCTGCGCAAGGATTTCATCTACGAGCCCTATCAGGTGGTCGAATCCCGGGCGCTGGGGGCGGATTGCATCCTGATCATCATGGCCTCGCTCGATGACGCCGCGGCTGCCGAGATCGAAAGCACAGCGTTCGAATATGGCATGGACGCGCTTATTGAAGTTCATGATGAAGTTGAACTTGAGCGGGCCATGCGCCTGAAATCGCCGCTGATCGGCGTCAACAACCGCAATCTGCGGACTTTCGTCACGGCGCTCGAAACCAGCGAGCGGCTGGCGCCGAAAATCCCGCGCGACCGCATCGCCGTCGGCGAAAGCGGCATCAACACCCCGGCCGACCTCGCCCGGCTCGCCAGGGTCGGCATGTCGACTTTCCTGATCGGCGAAAGCCTGATGCGCCAGCCGGACGTGACGGCGGCGATCCGCGCCATCCTCACCCGCGCGGCACCGTGAGGCCGATGCCGGTGGCAAAGCGGGCGACCAGGAAAACCTCGAAGCGCCCGGCGCGACAGCGCCTGACCCATATCGGCGCGACCGGCGAAGCCCACATGGTCGACGTCTCCGCCAAATCGCCGACCGAGCGCGTCGCGGTCGCGGAAGGCCGCGTCACGATGGCGAAGCCGACGCTCTCGCTGGTGCTCAAGGGCAACGCCAAGAAAGGCGACGTGCTCGGCGCGGCGCGGCTTGCCGGCATCATGGCGGCCAAGCGGACGCATGAGCTGATCCCGCTTTGCCACCCGCTGGCGCTGTCCAAGGTCACCGTCGAGATCGCGCCGGACCGCAGATTCACCGGCCTGACCGTGCGTGCGACCGTGAAGGTGAAAGGCCCGACCGGCGTCGAGATGGAGGCACTGACCGCGGTGTCGGTCGCGTGTCTGACGATCTACGACATGGTCAAGGCGGTCGAGCGCGGCATGCGGATCGAGGGCATCCGCCTGATCGAAAAGCTCGGCGGCAAGTCTGGACACTACAAGTCCGGCCATTACCGCGCGAAGGGCTAAACGATGGCGCTGATGCCGGTCGCAGAGGCGCTGAAACAGGTTCTCGCGGACGCCGCGCCGCTGCCCGCGCATGACGTTCCGCTGTCGGATGCGCTCGGCTGCGTACTGGCGCAGGATCTCGTCGCCAAACGAACCCAGCCGCCGGCGGCGCTTTCCGCGATGGACGGCTATGCCGTGCGCGGCGCGGATATCGCGCAGGCGCCGGTCACGCTTGACGTGATTGGCGAAGTCGCCGCCGGCCACCCGTTCGCAGGCCACGTCGGTCCGGGCCAAGCCGCGCGCATCTTCACCGGCGGCGTGATGCCGGCGGGCAGCAATACCGTCGTCATTCAGGAAGACACCGGCCGCGACGGCGACAAGGTTCTGATCAAGCTCGCCATCAAGACCGGCCGCCATGTCCGCCCTGCCGCGATCGACTTCCGCGAAGGTGACGTCCTGCTCGCCAAGGGCCGCCGCCTCACCGACCGCGACCTGATGCTCGCCGCCGCGATGAACTATCCGGCGGTGAAGGTGGTGCGCCGGCCGAAGGTCGCCGTGCTCGGCACTGGCGACGAACTGGTGCCGCCCGGCCAGGCGCCGAAGCCCGGCGAGATCGTCTATTCGAATGGCTTTGCGCTCGCCGCGCTGGTGCGCTCCGAAGGCTGCGAGGCAATCGAACTCGGCATCGCGCGGGACAGCCTCGACGCCATCGGCGCCGCGATCCGTCGCGCCCGCGACGCCGGCGCCGATATCCTGCTCACCTCCGGCGGCGCATCGGTCGGCGAGCACGACCTCGTCCAGAAGGCGCTGACCGCCGAGGGCATGGACCTGTCGTTCTGGCGCGTCGCACTGCGCCCCGGCCGCCCGATGATGCACGGCAAGCTCGGCCCCATGCAGGTGCTCGGCGTGCCGGGCAATCCGGTGTCGTCCTACGTGTGCTCGTTCCTGTTCCTGGTGCCGCTGATGCGCCGCCTCGCCGGCCGCCGCGACGTCATCCATGCCCCGCAAGCGGCGGTGCTCGGCCGCGACATGCCGGAGAACGACGAACGCGCCGACTACCTGCGCGCGACGCTGAGCGAAGGCCCGGATGGCGTCCCGGTCGCGACGCCGCTGGCGAACCAGGACAGCTCGCTGATGGCGCCACTGGCCGTGGCGGACTGCCTGTTGATTCGCGAGGTGCGTGCGCCGGCGGCGAAGGCCGGCTCGCCCTGCGTCATCCTTAAGTTCGGCCTTTAGCGGCCGTTCGCATTGTTCACTTCAAATTAATCGGTTGCGGAACACAACTGGAACGGATAGTGTCCGTTCATGATTTGTTTCTGGCCGATGCGTGGGATGCGCGGGGCCGGAACTGGGGAAATCCGAGGAAATCCATGCTGACCCGCAAACAGTTCGAGCTTCTGCGTTTCCTGCACGAGAGGCTGACGGAAACCGGCGTCCCCCCCTCGTTCGACGAGATGAAGGACGCGCTCGATCTGCGGTCGAAATCCGGCATCCACCGGCTGATTACGGCGCTGGAGGAGCGCGGCTTCATCCGCCGCCTGCCCAACCGCGCCCGCGCCATCGAAGTGATCAAGCTGCCCGATTCGGTCGCCCATGGGCTTGGCTCCGGGCGCAGCCGCGGCTTCACGCCGAGTGTCATCGAGGGCGACCTCGGCCGCGTCCGTGCGGTGGCCGCCGACGATGACGGCGGCAGCGCCGGGCACCCGATTGCCGTGCCCGTCATGGGCCGCATCGCCGCCGGCACGCCGATCGAGGCGATCCAGACCCGCAGCCACACCATCAACGTGCCGCCGGACCTCCTCTCGACCGGCGAGCATTTCGCCCTCGAAGTGCGCGGCGACTCGATGATCGAGGCCGGCATTCTCGACGGCGATATCGCCCTGATCCGCCGCAGCGACGCCGCCGACACCGGCGACATCGTGGTGGCGCTGATCGACGACGAGGAAGCCACCCTCAAGCGGTTCCGCCGCCGCGGCGCCTCCATCGCACTCGAGCCGGCCAACAGCGCCTATGAGGTGCGTATCCTGCCGCCGAACCGGGTCCGCATTCAGGGCCGGCTTGTCGGCCTGTTCCGGCGCTACTGAGACCGTTCCAGCCTAATCGTCGGCCTCGCGCGCGCCGTCCGGCGGCGTGGCATCGCGCTGCGCCGGCCGCCGCTTCGCCGGCGACGGCGCAGTTGCGGTCGCCTGCACCCGCAGGCCGCTCCAGGGCCGCGCCTCGCCCGCCGGGCGCGCCCATTCGACGATGGCGGCGCTCCCCTTGCCAGCGGAGGTCCAGCGCAACGCACTGGCGCCGTGGGCTCGCCAGACACCACGGTCGATCAGCATGCCCTTGCATGTCGCAGGAGCCTCGCGCGGCGTCACGATCACTGCGGCACGTGAACAATCCTCCGCAAGCGCCTCGATTGTCTCGCTGAATGCGGCGACCCTGCCGTTCGCGAAAGGACCGGTGCAGCCGACAGGATCGCAGCGGACACCCGCCTTCAGGGTGTCGTCCTTGACGGTCCGGCTATCGCCGTCGGCGGCGAGCCAGTCGCGCAAGGCGAAATTGTCACGGCCGGCGTGGAGAACGGCGAGCCGGCCGTCGGCCTGCCGGAGTGCCGCCGTTTGCCCGTCGGCCGACACCAGCAGATCCGGTTTCGGCGTGACGTAAACCCAGAGGCAGGCCAGAAGCGCGAGTCCCGCCCCGCTCCAGCGCAGCGGTGTCCGCAGCATGGCGATCAGCAGCAGCCCGGCGGTCGCCAGCAGCAACGGCCCGATGCCGAAGGCGTGGATGTGCCCCACCGCGCCCGGCAACGCCGCGACCCACAGGGCGACCGTCACCATCCAGTCGATGCCGGCACCCATCAGCGGCCAGAACAGGCCGTCGAAGCCGAACGGCATCGCCAGCGTGCCGAGGATACCCATCGGCATCACCCAGGCCGAGACGACCGGCATGGCGGCGAGGTTCGCCAGCACGCCATAGGGCGCGAGGCGATGGAAATGGAACGCCGCGTAAGGCGTGGTGGCGAGGCCCGCCACCAGCGAGGCGATCACCAGCCCGGCAATCTCGCGTCCGCCCCACAGCGCGAGGCGCGCGCCGGCCGACGTGTCGGCGTCGGCACGCCACGGCAGCCCATTGCGGTAAGCGGCGATGAGCGCGAGCGTCGCGGCAAACGACATCTGGAAGCTCGGATGCACCACGGCCTCGGGCGTCAGCAGCATCACCGCACAGGCGGCGACCGCGAGCGTGCGGAACGTCAGCGCCGGCCGGTCGGCCATCACGCCGATCAGCACGATCGCGACCATGATGTAGGAGCGCTGCGTCGCGACCTCCGCGCCCGACAGCAGCAGATAGAACGTCGCGGCAACCAGCGCGGCGGCCGCCGCCCATTTCTTGATTGGATGGCGGGTCGCGGCGGCAGCGCTCAGTGCAAAGCCGGCACGGATCACGAAGAACACGATGCCGGCGACCACCGCCATGTGGTAGCCGGAGATCGACAGAACATGCGCGAGGCTCGACACATACATCGCGTCGTTGACGGGTTGCGTGATCGCGTCGCGTTTGCCGGTAATGAGCGCCGAGGCAATCGAGCCGGTGTCGCCGGGCAGCACGGCGCGAATGCGATCGTCGATCGTCTCGCGCATCATTTCGATCGCGCTGCGATAGGACAGCCAGAAACCGCGCGCGCCCGGTGCCGGCTGTGTCGCGATGGCCCCCAGCACATAACCCGAAGCGCCGATGCGCTGGAAATACATGTCGCGCGCGAAGTCGTAGCCGCCGGGACGCAATGGCTGCAACGGCGGCGTGAGACGCGCCTTGAAGCTCACGTAATCGCCAACCGCCGGCGCATGACCCTTGCGGACTGCAACGCGCACGCGCTCCGGCTTGACGCGCAGCCGCTCACCGCTCATCGACGCGACGCGCACGACGATACGATCGCTGCGCGCCCGCTCCTCGCGGATTTCGACGAAGCCGGTGACCGCAGCGCCGAAGACAGGATAGTCGAGCACCGGATGCGCGATCAGCGCGGTCTTGATTGTCGCAACGGCAAACCCGGTGGCGATCGCAGCCGCCGTCAGCGCGCCCGCAAACGCGATGAACCGCCGACGCACGAGGAACGCAGCGAAGGCGAGCACGACAGCGAGAGCCGCGGTTGCCGGCCACAGCGGCTCACGCGGCGCGGTAAAATAGCCGATGATGCCGATGCCGAAGGCGACCGGCATCCACGGCACCAGGCGGCCCGGCGCGAATTCCGCCGCGAGATACTGCGCCAGCACTTCGCGCCATCGCTGCAACGCAAGCAGAAGCCCGGCAGGCAAAGCGCCGCCGGCACGCCGTCGTGCGGCGTCCACGCCTGCGGCGAGCGCGCGTGCTTTCGCGCGCGCGCCGTCGCGCACCCTGTCCCCCGGCGCCATCCCAGTCCCCAGGCAACCCAAAACTTGGGCCGGTCCGGGGGACAGTTTACATGGGCATCCTCACCTGTCATCGCCCGGCTTGACCGGGCGATCCAGTAAATACAACCGTCTACGGTGATTACTGGATGCCCCGCCTTCGCGGAGCATGACGACGGAGGAAAGCCGCGCGTTACGTTGTGCGCTCTTTGGCCCAACTGTCGCGCAGGCCGATGGTGCGGTTGAACACCGGCTTCTCGCGGGTCGCATCGACGTCGCGGCAGAAATAGCCGAGCCGCTCGAACTGCACCGGCGCGGTGTTGTTCGCGGTCGCGAGCGCCGGTTCGACGCGAGCGTCCGCGACAATCTCGAGCGACTCCGGATTGAGGTCGGCGGCGAAGTTCTCGCCGCCCGGCGGGTCCGGCGACTTGAACAGCGGATTGTAGAGCCGCACCTCCGCCTGCACGGCGTCCTTCGCCGACAGCCAGTGAATGGTGCCCTTCACCTTGCGGCCATCCGGCGCGTCGCCGCCCTTGGTCGCGGGGTCGTAGGTGCAGCGCAGTTCGATCACCTCGCCCGCCGCGTTCTTGACGACCTCGCGGCAGGTGACGAAGTAAGCGTAGCGCAGCCGCACCTCCGCGCCCGGCGCGAGACGGAAGAATTTCTTCGGCGGATTTTCCATGAAGTCGTCGCGCTCGATCCAAAGCTCGCGGCCGAAGGTGACCATGCGCGTGCCGGCTGCGGGGTCGTCCGGGTGGTTGGCGGCCGGCAACTGCTCGGTCTGTCCTTCCGGATAATTCTCGATCACGAGCTTCAACGGACGCAGCACGCCGATGCGGCGCGGCGCCGACTTCAACGCCTCGCGGATCGAGAACTCGAGCATGCCGACATCGACGACGCTGTTCGCTTTCGCGACGCCGATGCGCTTGATGAAATCGCGGATCGCCTCCGGCGGCACGCCACGGCGGCGCAAGCCGGCGAGCGTCGGCATGCGCGGATCGTCCCAGCCCTTCACATGGCCGTCGCGCACCAGCATGGTGAGCACGCGCTTCGACAGCACCGTGTAGCCGAGATTGAGACGCGCGAATTCGTACTGCCGCGGGTTCGACGGCACCGGAAGATTGTCGAGCAGCCACTCATAGAGCGGACGGTGATCCTCGAATTCCAGCGTGCAGATCGAATGCGTGATGCCTTCGATCGCGTCCGACTGACCGTGCGCATAATCGTAGCTCGGATAGATGCACCACTTGTCGCCGGTGCGCGGATGCTTCGCGTGCAGGATGCGATACAGCACCGGATCGCGCAGGTTGATGTTGCCCGACGCCATGTCGATCTTGGCGCGCAGCACGCGCGCGCCGTTCGGATATTCGCCGGCGCGCATGCGGCGGAACAGGTCGAGGTTTTCCTCGGCGCTGCGGTTTCGGAACGGGCTGTTCTTGCCGGGCTCGGTGAGCGTACCGCGATTGACGCGCATCTCCTCGTGGCTCTGGTCGTCGACATAGGCCTTGCCGGCGCGGATCAGGCCCTCCGCCCAGGCGTAGAGCGTCTCGAAATAGTCCGAGGCGTAGTGGAGGTGCTTGCCCCAGTCGAAACCGAGCCAGTGGACGTCGCGAATGATCGCGTCGATATATTCCTGCTCTTCCTTGGCCGGGTTGGTGTCGTCGAAGCGCAGGTGGCAGCGTCCGCCGAACTCCTCGGCGAGGCCGAAATTCAGGCAGATCGACTTGGCGTGGCCGATATGCAGGTAGCCGTTCGGCTCGGGCGGAAAGCGGGTGACGACCCCGGCATGGCGCTTGGCGGCGAGATCGCCCGCGACGATATCGCGGATGAAATCGCGGACTGGTGCCTCTCCGGCCGTCGTGGTGCCGGCCGCCGAATCGTCCTTCGCCATCGTGCTTGAATCCCAGAATTCGCCCTGCGGCGCAAACCGCTCGCCTGGCGCGTTGAAGACGCGCGTCAACGCGCTTTTGCCCGGCCTATCTGCCAAATCTGCCGCCGCAGGGAAAGGCTTGTCGCCCCTCAGGGTCGCCGGACCGTTAAGTGACCCAAGCCTTAAATAGCGTGGACGGTTGGCCCAATTGTGGTACATCGCGCCCGCGATGAGCGACCCTGTCGTCACCCGATTTGCGCCGTCCCCGACCGGCTTCCTCCATATCGGCGGCGGACGAACGGCCCTGTTCAACTGGCTGTTCGCCCGCGCCCGTGGCGGCACGATGCTGCTGCGGATCGAGGACACCGACCGCGAGCGCTCGACCACCGCCGCCATCAACGCGATCATCGAGGGGCTAACCTGGCTCGGCCTGTCCTGGGACGGCGACATCGTCTTCCAGCACGGCCGCGCCGCCCGTCACCGCGAAGTGGTCGAGCAGTTGCTCGCCGCCGGCATGGCCTACCGCTGCTACGCGAGCCCCGAGGAACTGACCGCGATGCGCGAGGCGGCCCGCCGCGAGGGCCGCGCCCGGCTTTATGACGGCCGCTGGCGCGACCGCGACCCTTCCGAGGCGCCCCCCGGCGTCAAGCCGGTGATCCGCCTCAAGGCGCCGCAGACCGGCGAGACGGTCATCGAGGACCAGGTGCAGGGCCGCGTCGTCTGGCAGAACGCCGATCTCGACGACCTCGTCCTGCTGCGCTCGGACGGCAGCCCGACCTATATGCTCGCGGTGGTGGTCGACGATCACGACATGGGCGTCACCCACATCATCCGCGGCGACGACCATCTGACCAACGGCGCGCGGCAAAAGCACATCTACGACGCACTCGGCTGGCAGGTGCCGGTGATGGCGCATATTCCGCTGATCCACGGCCCCGACGGCTCGAAGCTGTCGAAACGCCACGGCGCGCTCGGCGTCGATGCCTACCGCGCCATGGGCTACCTCCCAGAAGCGATGCGGAACTATCTGGTCCGTCTCGGCTGGAGCCACGGCGACCAGGAGATCTTTTCGACCGGGGAGATGGTGGCGGCCTTCAACCTCCAGAGTATCGGCCGTTCGCCGGCGCGGTTCGACTTCGCAAAGCTCGAGAGCCTCAACGGCCACTATATGCGCGCGACGCCGGATGCCGATCTGGTCGCGGCGCTGGAAGGCCTGTTACCGCACATCGCCGGCGGCGAAGAACTGATCGCCAAGATGACTCCGGCGCTGCGCGCCTCGCTGATCGCTGCGATGCCGAGCCTGAAGGAGCGCGCCAAGACGCTGGTCGAGCTGTTCGCCGGTTCGCGCTTTCTCTGGGCAAGCCGGCCGATCGAGCCGGACGAGCAGGCCCGCAGCCTGCTGACGGCCGAGGCCAGGACCATCTTGTCCGGGCTGACCCGACAGCTGGCCGACGGCGACGACTGGAGCGCGGCCGCGACCGAGGCGCGGGTCCGCGCCTTTGCCGAACAGGCCGGGCTGAAGCTCGGCGCCGTCGCCCAGCCGCTGCGCGCGGCGCTGACCGGACGCACCACCTCGCCGCCGATTTTCGAAGTGCTGAACCTGCTCGGCCGCGAGGAGACGCTCGCGCGGCTGCAGGACCAGATTTCCTGACCGGGGCGGCGGCCCGGCGCCCTCTTGTCCCCCGGTTTCACCCCGCAGAAACGCCGGGAAGCTCCGCCTCGCATGGCGGAAAGCCCTGCATTGCGCTATCTTGCAGTGCACATTCCTATGAGTTAGGCAGACGACACGCTTCGCGGATGGCGACGAACCGCCGATCCGCTTGCCCACCGGTGCACAACCGGGCGGGCCGGTTCCACCCGCCTTCGAGGGCCCGATCATGGACGCAAAAACGAACAAAACCTCGGATTCCGGCAAGCTGACCGTCGGCAACAGCAACTGGGATTTTCCGCTCTATCACGGGTCGATCGGCCCCTCCGTCGTGGACATCTCCAAGCTCTACGGCGACAGCGGGATGTTCACTTACGATCCCGGCTTCACCTCGACGGCAAGCTGCGAGTCCAAGATCACCTACATCGACGGTGACGAAGGCATCCTGCTCTACCGCGGCTATCCGATCGAGCAGCTCGCCGAGCACGGCGATTTCCTCGAGACCTGCTATCTCCTGCTTTACGGCGAACTGCCGACGCCGTCGCAGAAGGCCGACTTCGACTATCGCGTCTCGCGCCACACCATGGTGCACGAGCAGATGAGCCGGTTCTTCCAAGGCTTCCGCCGTGACGCGCACCCGATGGCGGTGCTGGTCGGCTCGGTCGGCGCGCTGTCGGCCTTCTATCACGACTCGACCGACATCTCCGACCCGCATCAGCGCATGATCGCCTCGATCCGCATGATCGCGAAGATCCCGACGCTCGCGGCCATGGCCTACAAATATTCGGTCGGTCAGCCGTTCGTTTATCCGCGCAACGATCTCGACTACGCGTCGAACTTCCTGCGCATGTCGTTTGCCGTACCGGCCGAGGACTACAAGCCGAACCCGGTGCTGGCGCGCGCGATGGACCGCATCTTCATCCTGCACGCCGACCACGAGCAGAACGCCTCGACCTCGACGGTGCGGCTCGCCGGCTCGTCGGGCGCCAATCCGTTCGCCTGCATCGCCGCCGGCTGCGCCTGCCTCTGGGGCCCGGCGCATGGCGGCGCGAACGAAGCCGCGCTCAACATGCTGGCCGAGATCGGGACGCCGGACCGCATCCCGGAATTCGTCAAGCGCGCGAAGGACAAGAACGACAGCTTCCGCCTGATGGGCTTCGGCCACCGGGTCTACAAGAACTACGATCCGCGCGCCAAGATCATGCAGAAGACCTGCCACGAGGTCCTGACCGAGCTCGGCATCAAGGACGATCCGATGCTCGACGTCGCGATGGAACTGGAAAAGGTCGCGCTGCACGACGAGTATTTCATCGAGAAGAAACTCTACCCGAACATCGACTTCTATTCGGGCATCACACTGAAAGCGATGGGCTTCCCGACCTCGATGTTCACCGTGCTGTTCGCGCTCGCCCGCACCGTCGGCTGGATCGCGCAGTGGAAAGAGATGATCGAGGATCCGCGCCAGAAGATCGGCCGGCCGCGCCAGCTCTATACCGGCGCGACGCAGCGCGATTACGTGCCGATCTCGCGGCGGAAGTAATCAGCCCTCTGCGGCTTTGAGAACGATTTCAGCGGCGCGGTCACTGGGCCGCGCCGTTCCAATTTCCATGATCGCGTCGAGACGGTTGAAAGCTTCGACCTGCCGGGTGCGTTCCGCAGTGTCGCCAAGCAGAGGCGCAAGCGCCGCCGCCATTCGTCCCGGCTCGGCATCCTCCTGCAGGAATTCCGGCACGACCTTCTCGCCCAGCACCAGATTGGCGAGGATCACGGTCGGAACCTTGACCAGGCGCCGCGCGATAAACGCCTCGATCGCCGAGCCTTTGTAGGACGCCACCATCGGCACCCCGGCGAGCGCCAGTTCCAGCGTGCCGGTCCCGGATTTGACCAGCGCTGCGCGGGCGGCGCGAAATGCGGCGTCCCGATCCTCCTGCGTCACCGCGAGGCGCGGACGCACACGCCACGATGCAACGACGCTTTCGATGCCGGCGGCAAGACGCGGCACCGCCGCGATCACAACCTCAAGAGGCCCCACTGTCGCCGCGACTTGCGCGACCGTCTGCTCGAAGATCGGCAGCATGTATTTCAACTCGCCGCGACGGCTGCCGGGCATCACCAGCAGCACCGGCGGTGAGGCCTCGCGTCGGCGGGCTTCGTCCGTGTTCGGCCGCAGTTCAGCGATCCGCTCGATCATCGGATGGCCGACATAAGTGCAGGCCGGTCCGCCAAGCCGCCGATGCGCCTCCGGCTCGAATGGCAGAAGCGCCAGCACATGGTCAACATAAGCGCGCATCGCTTTGGCGCGACCGGGCCGCCAGGCCCACACGCTCGGCGAGACGTAATCGACAATCGGCAGGTCCGGCATCGCCGTGCGGACGCGGCGCGCGACACGGTGGGTGAAATCGGGACTGTCGATGATGACCAGCACGTCCGGCTTTGCGGCGGCGACCGCTGCCGCGGTCTGCCGGATGCGGCGCAGAATGTTCGGGAGTTTTGCGGGGATCGACGTGAAGCCCATGATCGACAATTCGTCGATCGGGAACGGCGGCGTAATGCCCTGCGCCGTCATTTGCGCGCCGCCGACGCCGGTAAATTCGACCTCCGGCCGCATGCTGCGCAGCGCCCGCATCAGCGGCGCGCCGAGCCGGTCGCCGGATTCCTCGGCCGCGACGAGAAAGACCCTCAGCGGACGCGGCACGCTCAAGCCTCCCGCGCCTTGACCCCGATCACGAACAGACCGGCGCGATCCGCATCGGCGACGACGCGGGCGATATCGACCACAATGGTTCGTCCGGCAGCGACAGCAATGCCGCCGAATCCGGCGGCGGCGACGCCCGCGACGGTGTCCGGTCCGACGGCCGGCAGATCGAAACGCAGGTCCTGCCCTCGTTTCGGCATCTTCACCAGCACGCCGGTGCGCTCGCCGCTGCGAATGCGGCCGGCATCCCGGAGCGCGGCAGCGTGGCGAAGCATGCCATCGGTGCCTTCAATGCCCTCGATGGCGAGCACATGATTGCGCGCGACAATCGCGCCCTGGCCGACGTCGAACCGGCTGATGGTTGCAATCAGATCGAGCCCTTTCTCGATGTCCGCCCGGTCTTCGGGCGTCGGTGCGCGCGCGGTCATCACACCTTCCGGCGCCAACATCTCCGGCGCGACGTCCGCAACGGCGAGAATACGAAAGCCGTGGCGCTCGAAAAACGCGCCGAGCGTCGTCAGCATATGATTGTCGCCGCCGCGAAACGCCCGAATAATGTCCGGCAGCATCAGCATCGTGCCGAGATCGAAGCGGAGCTGACCGATCCGTGGCCGCGTCAGGCCGCCGATCCAGATGAAATCGCGGCAACCGTGGCGCCGGGCGAGCCGCTTGAAACGGCCGAACTGGCCGAGCGCGATCCACTCGTGAGGAAACCGTTCGACGTCCGCCGCGCTGGCGAAGCCCCGGAACGGAAACAGCATCACCGGCCGGCCGCTCTTGACCACGACATCGGCGACCGCCGCCGGGGCAACGCCGCCGCCGCAGATGATGCCGAGCGGGCCGATCTCCGGCGTCCCAAGCGCCTGCGTCCGGGCGGCCGAAGCGGCGATGGGCGCGGAGGCGGGCATGGCCGCGTCAGTCTTCGTCCGACGCGCCGGCGCTGCGCGGCCCGGCGATCCGGCGCGCGTTGCCGGCGCGGATGAACTCGACCATGCGCATGACATAGGCATCGCCGGCGAAGTCGGCCGCGACCTTGTCGGTGCGCTGTTTCAGCGGACCCGTGCCCTCGAAGATCGCGCGGTAGCCGCGATAGACATTGCGGATCGCCTCGCCGGAGAGGCCGCGGCGGCGCAAGCCGACGCGATTGATACCGGCAAGATTGCTGCGGTGGCCGATGACGATCGCATAGGGAATGATGTCGGAGGTGACGCCGACCAGCCCGCCGATCATCGCCAGTTCGCCGACGCGGGTGAACTGATGCACGGCGCAGAGCCCGCCGAGAAACACATTGTCGCCGATTTCGGCAAAGCCGCCGAGCGTCGCATTGTTGGCAAACGTGACGTGATCGCCCACCACGCAATCATGCGCGACGTGCGCACCCGTCATCATGAAGCAGTTGTTGCCGATGACGGTGATGCCCTTGCCGCCGGCGGTGCCGGTATTGATCGTCACGCCTTCACGAAACACGCCGTCCGAGCCGACGATCAGCCGGGTCGGCTCACCCTTGTGGTGCACCGACTGCGGCGGGCTGCCGATCGACGCGAAGGAAAACACCTGGTTGCGCGGTCCAAGCTCGGTGTGGCCGGCGAGATTGACATGGCCGTGAATTTCGCAGCCGTCTCCGATGACCACATTCGGTCCGACGATCGCATAGGGACCGATCGAAACGTCCTTGCCGATCACCGCACCGGAGGCGACCCGCGCGGTCGGATCGATCGTTGTCATGACGGCATCAACCTTCGCGCATCATCGCGCCGAGGATCGCCTCGGCCGCGACTTCGCCGCCAACCCGGGCTTCGCCGCGATACCACCACATGTTCTTGCGCTTCTTCTGCATGTCCATGTGGAATTCGACGACATCGCCGGGGACGACCGGCCGGCGGAACTTCGCCTGATCGATCGTCATGAAGAACACGTATTTGAAGTTCTGGTGCTGCGAGGCGAGCACGCAAAGCACGCCCGCCGTCTGCGCCATGCCTTCCAGCAGCAGCACGCCCGGCATGATCGGATTGTCCGGAAAGTGCCCCTGAAAATGCGGCTCGTTGTAGGTGCAGTTCTTGATCCCAATCGCGCTCTGCTCGCCGTTGATGTTGATGACCTTGTCGACCATCAGGAACGGATAACGATGCGGCAGCGCCTTGAGAATGCCCTGAATTCCAACGGCGTCGATCGTATCGCTCATTCGGCCTTGTCCTTGTCGCGCGCGGCGGGTTTCTTCTCGATCAGCTTCTGCAGCGCCACCTGAAGGCGGAAGAATTCCCGCAGCGGCTGCGCCGGCGCACCGCCCCAGCGGCCGCCGTCGGGCACGTCGGTCATGACGCCGGCCTTGGCGGCGATTTGCGCGCCTTCGCCAATGGTCAGATTGTCGGCAAGACCGACCTGCCCCCCCAACATGGCCCGGTCGCCGACCGTCACGCTGCCGGAAACTCCGGTCTGCGAAACGATGATGCAGTGGCGACCGATCACGACGTTATGGGCGATCTGCACCAGATTGTCGATCTTGGTGCCCTCGCCGATCACGGTGTCGCGCATGCTGCCGCGGTCCACTGTGGAATTCGCGCCGATCTCGACATCGTCCTGAACGATGACGCGGCCGACCTGTGGAACTTTCTGGAGTCCCTTCGGGCCGGGATGATAGCCGTAACCGTCCTGGCCGATCCGGCAGCCCGAATGAAGGATGACCCGGTCGCCGATCAGCGCATGGGTGATCACCGCCCCGGCGCCGACCGTGCAATCCCGGCCGATCCGGCTGTCCGGCCCGATGACGGCGAGCGGACCGACAATGCTGCCGGCCCCGATCTCGACACGCGGGCCGATGACGGCACCGGCCTCGACGGTGACGCCGCTTTCGAGCCGCGCGGTCGGATGGATCGTCGCATCGCTCGCAATGCCCTCCGCCTCGAACAGCGAGGACGGGCGCAAGGCCTGCGGAAACAGCGCATGCGCGACGGCGACGAAACCGGAATAGGGATTCTTCGCGACCAGCACATTGACGCCGGCCGGCACCCCGCCGGCGAAGCGTTCGGTCGCAAGACAAACGCCGGCCTGTGTCGACGCCAGATGCCGCTCGAATTTCGGCTGGTCGATGAAGGCGAGATCGCGAGGACCGGCGGTTTCGAGCGGCGCGATGCCGTCGATGCGGTCCTCCAAGGCCACCGCGCCGCGCGGCTCGGCTCCCGTCAGCGCGGCGATATCGGCAACCGAGAGGCCCGGGCCTCGCCTGAAGAAGACACAAGCGGTCATGCGTTGTACGGCCGCGCGAGCCGGCCGGAAGCTGCGATCAGAACGTCGTGCCGCCGCTGAACCGGAAGACCTGCGTCTTGTCGTAGCTCTCCTTCATGAAGGGGAAGGCGAGATCGAACCGGAGCGGGCCGAGCGGCGAGTCCCAGAGCAGACCGACACCCGCCGAAGCGCGGATCGACGAGGAGTCGGCCACGCTCAGGGTTTCGCCGGTCACATCCCAGGAGGTCGGTCCCTTGTAGTTCCACAGCGAACCGGCATCGACGAAGCCGGCGAGCTTGATGCCGATCTCCTTCGGGAACCAGAACACCGGCACCTGAACTTCTGCGGTCGCGCCCCAGTACATGCTGCCGCCCAGCGAATCCTGTTGGCTGCTGTTTGGCTGCGAGGTGTCGCGCGGACCAAATCCGGACGGTTCGAAGCCGCGGACCAGGTTCGGGCCCATCTGGAAGTGGTCGAGCATGCGCAGATCTTTGCCGCCCCAGCTCGCGATATGACCGCCGCGCAACCGGACGAAACCGATCACGTCGGGCATGATCTCGCGGTAGTTGCGGAGGTCCGCCTGGGTGCGGATGAAGTTCACGTCGCCACCGACGCCGGCGAAATCCTGGCTCAACGACATGAAGGTGCCGCTGGTCGGGTTCTTGTTGTTGTCGAGCGTGTTGTAGCTGAGGGTGTAGCCGAGCAGCGAGGTCAGGACCGCGCCCTGCGAAAGCTCCTTGCGGACCGCAAGGCTCGCTTCGTTGTCGGCGTAACACTCATCAGGATTCAAACCGCGGACCACGGGAATTTGGTGCGGAACGTAGCCAGCGGGCGTACCGCCAACAAACATCGAAGCCGGGGCTGTCGTCGGATTTTTACAATTGTTCAGGTATTCTGGCAGCCCCAGCTCGCGCTGGTAGATCGAGTAGCGCGGCTGCAGCGTGACTTCTTCGGTCAGCGCGAAGCCGAGCTTGAAATTGGCGCCGTAGCTCTTGGTGTCATAGGACACGTAGGACGAGGCCGTGGTGTTCTTGACGAACACGTCGACGCCGGCGCCGAGGCGATAGCCGAGGAAGTACGGCTCGACGAAGCCCAGCTCGAAGCCGCGCGTGTGCTGGCCGTACTGCACGCTGGCGCGCGCCAGCTGGCCGCGGCCAAGCAGGTTGCGCTCCGACACGCCGACTTCGGCGAGCCAGCCGTCGGTCGTCGAATAGCCGCCGCCGACCGTGAATTGACCGGTCGACTGCTCCTCGACCTGCACGTTGATGATCACACGGTCCGGCGCCGAGCCCGGCTCGTTGGTGATCTTCACCGACTTGAAGAAGTTCAGGTTCTTGAGACGCCGCTCGGCGCGATCGATCAGCGCGCGGTTGTAGGCATCGCCCTCGCCAACGTCGAATTCGCGGCGGATGACGTAGTCGCGCGTGCGGGTGTTGCCGCGGATATTGATGCGCTCGATGTAGACCCGCGGGCCTTCGTCGATCACGAAGACGAGGTTGATCGTCTTCTTGTCGAAGTTGCGATCGCCGCTCGGACGCACCGTCGCGAAGGCATAGCCGCGCTTCGACGCTTCGATGGTCATGTTCTCGACGGTCTTCTCGACCGCCTCGGCGTTATAGATGTCGCCCTTGTCGAGACGCAGCTGCGAGCGCAACGACTTGGGATCGATGGCGCGAACGTTCGACACGACGTCGACGCTGGACACGTGATAACGGCCGCCCTCGTCGATCGTGAAGGTGATGACGAAGCCCTTCTTGGAGGGATCGTACTCGCCGACCGCCGAGATGATCCGGACGTCCGCGAAGCCGTGCTTCAGGTAGAAGCGGCGCAGCGCGTCGCGATCGGCCTCGAGGCGATCGGGATCGTAGATATTGGTGGTCTGCAGGAAGCTCAGCCAGTTCGACTGGGCCGTCTTGATGACGTCCTTGAGCCGGTAGGAGCTGTAATACTTGTTGCCGACGAAGCGGATTTCCTGAACCGTGGTCTTGTCGCCCTCGTTGATCTCGAACACGAGATCGACGCGGTTGTTCGGCAGCTCGATGACCTTCGGCACGACCTTGACGTCGTAGCGGCCGCTGCGGTGATAGACCTCGACGATGCGTTGCACGTCGGCCTGCACCATCGGACGCGACAGCGTCCCGCGCGGCTTCGACTGGACTTCCGTCTTGAGCTGGTCGTCCTTGGCCTTCTTGTTGCCTTCAAAGGCGATGCGGTTGATGACCGGATTTTCGGTGACAACCACCTTCAGGCCGCTCGAACGATCGATGCGCACGTCCTGGAACAGGCCGGTCGCGACCAGACCTTTGAGGCCTTCGTCGATCTCAACGGCGCTGAGCCGGCCATCCGGGCCGGCATGAAAATACGAGCGGATGGTCTCGGCTTCGACGCGCCGATTCCCCACTACGACGATCGAGCTCGGAGTCTGGGCGGCGGCTTCGCCGGATGCGGTCACGCCAATGCTGACGAGACCGACAAGAAGCCCCCCGAGGACCACGCAGAAAATGGCCAGCCCTCGTACCACCCGCACTAGAAGTCCCATGCGAAACGCGCCCTATTGACCCTTACGGCCGCCGACCCCTGCCGCGGATTCTGCTGAATTCTGGGCAAGCTTTCGACACTTTTTACAGCGTTTTCAAGGCAGTGCAACCGATCTTCCCGCCATAACGGCAACTTTTCGTCGGGGAAAACTGAGTTTCCCCCTTCAAAGTGTCCGTTCGGCAACGCTCCGAACGCCGTTCAAGCCAGCGCTCAAGACGTCGCCAGATGAACGATGTCATTAAAGGTTGCAAAAATCATCAACATCACGACCACGGCCAGACCGATGCGAAAGCCCATTTCCTGGGCCCGTTCGGACAGCGGGCGGCCGCGCGCAGCCTCGATTCCGTAGAACAAAAGGTGCCCACCATCGAGCAAGGGAATCGGGAACAGGTTCAGAAGACCGATCGAGACCGACAGAACCGCAGCCAGATGGATCAGCGCCCCGAAGCCGGCGGTCGCAACCTGCCCTGAGACCTGAGCAATGCGAATCGGGCCGCCGAGCTGATCGGCCGCCTCCCGGCCGGCGAAAATCCCGGCGATGTAGGTCATGGTGCGGTCGATCACGAACCAGGTTTCGCTGACCCCGAGGCCCAGCGCACGGATCGGACCGACCGATTCGGTGCGGATATCGCCCGGAGCCATCGACCGGCTGATGCCGAGCACGCCCAGACGGTGGACGTTGCCGAAGCTGTCTTTCATTTCCTTGAGCGCCGGGGTCGCCTTCAACGTGGTCAGCGCGCCGTCCCGCTCGATGCCGATGTTCAGAGACTCACCGGCGCTGACGCTGACGATCCGCTGCATGTCGTTGAAGCTGTCGATCTTGCTGCCGTTGATCGAGACGACGAGGTCGCCCGGCTTGAACCCGGCCGTCTCCGCCGCGCTGCCGGCCACAACGGTGTCGACCCGCGCGGTCGTCGTCTGCTTGCCGAACACCATGAAAACGCCGCCGAAAATCGCAATCGCCAGCAGGAAATTCGCGATCGGACCTGCCGCGACGACCGCCGCGCGCGAGGCGACCGGCTGGGCGGCAAAGCTTACCTTGCGGTCCTGCTCCGACATCGTCGCCAGCGCTTCCTGATCCGGCGCGCTCGCCGCGTTGTCATCGCCGAGGAACTTCACATAGCCGCCGAGCGGAATGGCGGCGATCTTCCAGCGGGTGCCGTGACGGTCGTTGAAGCCGATCAGCTCCGGTCCGAAGCCGATCGAGAAAGCCAGCACCTTGATCCCGCACCAGCGCGCGACCAGGAAATGACCCAGCTCATGGAAAAAGACGACAATCGTCAGGACAAACAGGAACGGAACGATGTAGCTCACGATTCCACCCCCAAGGGCGGAAATGCCGCCCAACAGATCGATACTCATGACACTACTCCCGCCCGCCGCCGCGTGGTTTCCAAACCGTTAATACCACTAGGATGCCTTTGCGGCGATTTCGGGCAAGAGGTCGGCGGCCATTAATCTTGCATTATGGTCAACGGCGATAGCGGCCTCGACGCTGTCGGGTTCTGCCATTGCCCCTTTCCGGGCTGCGGCCTCAAGAACGGCGCCGACCAGCGCGGAAATACCGGGAAAACCAATCCGGCGGTCAAGAAACGCCGCAACGGCAACCTCATCGGCCGCATTCAGCACCGTCGGCGCGCCGCCGCCGGCCTCGAGCGCGCCGCGCGCCAGAGCGAGCGCCGGAAAGCGCGCGAGATCAGGTGCTTCGAAGGTTAACGCGCCGAGCTGCGCAAGATCGAGCCGCGGCGCCGATGTCTCCATGCGCTGCGGCCAGGACAGGCAATGGGCGATCGGAATGCGCATATCGGGCGCGCCCAGCTGTGCGACCACCGAGCCGTCCTGAAATTCCACAAGCCCGTGCACCGCCGACTGCGGATGCACCAGCACGTCGATCTTCGCGGACGGCAGGCCGAACAGGTGATGCGCCTCGATCAGTTCGAGACCTTTGTTCATCAGGCTCGCGGAATCGATCGTCACTTTCGGGCCCATCGACCAGTTGGGGTGCTGGAGCGCCTGTTCAGGCGTCGCCGCGCGAATGGCCTCCGCGGTCCAGCCGCGAAACGGCCCGCCCGACGCGGTGAGGACGATGCGCCTCACCTCCGCATGCGTGCCGGAGGACAGCGACTGAAAAATCGCATTGTGCTCGGAATCGACCGGAAGCACCGTCGCGCGCGTTGCCTGCGCGCGCCGCATGAACAGGCCGCCGGCACAAACGAGCGACTCCTTGTTGGCCAGGGCAACCGTCGCGCCGCGCTCGATCGCCGCGAGCGTCGGGCGCAAGCCCATCGCGCCGCTGATCGCCGCCATCACCCAGTCCGCCGGGCGCTGCGCGGCCTCAACCTGCGCATCGGCGCCGGCGGCGGCCTCGATGCCGGATGCGCCGAGTTCGTCCTTCAGCTCCTTGTAAAGCGCCGGCTCCGCGATCGCCGCAAAGCGGGCGCCGAGATCGCGCGCCAGCCGGGCGAGCTGCGCCGCGTTGCGGCCTGCGCTGACGGCTTCGACCCGGAAGCGTTCGCGGTTGGCTCGCAACAGATCGACGGTGCTGGCGCCGATCGATCCGGTGGCGCCGAGAATGGTGATCGACCGTGTCCCCTTCGCCGGCTCACTTTTTGCGCGCGCAAGATTCGCGACATTCATGATCGATGCGCTCCCGATCTCACCACAGCAGGAGCCCCTGTGCCGGCGCGTCGATGCCGCCGCGAAGAATTCCGATCAGCATCGCGACGAGAGCGGCGGCCCAGAAGCCGTCGAGGCGATCCATCACGCCGCCATGACCGGGAATGGTGGTCCCTGCATCCTTCGCGTCGAACTGCCGCTTGATCCACGATTCCAGCAGATCGCCGCCCTGCGCGATGACGGAGAGCACAATCGCCACCATCATCAGCGCGCCGGGATCGGTATCGATGCCCGCGTAGCGGCTGCCGACATAGGCAACCACGACCGCGCCGCAGGTGCCCCCGAAGGCGCCGGCCCAGGTCTTGCCCGGACTGATCGCCGGCGCGAGCTTCGGCCCGCCGATAGCACGGCCGGCAAAATAACCCAGAATGTCGGTCGCCCAAACAACACCGAACAGAAAAGCAATCGCGAACACTCCAAGCGCCGGATCGCTGCGTAACATGATCGGCGCAACCAGCAGCGCACCGGCATAGGCAACGCCCGCCATCATCCAACGCCGGCGCGCGGACGGCGCGAAGACCGCCACGGCGAAGACGCCGAGCAAGACGACGAGACTCGCGGTGATCGGCCGGTGCCACTCCGCGATCACGGCGGCGACTGCGAGGCCCGCCGCCACGGATGGAAACAAAAACTTGCTCGACCGCGCGTCGGTGAGCGACAACCACTCCCACAGCACGAGTGCTGCGGCGGCAAACCAGAACGCCGCAAACGGCCAGCCGCCGAAATAAGCGGCAGCCAGCGCAATCGGCGCCAGCACGGCAGCGGATAAGATACGCAGAATAAGATTGGAGCGCCGGCCCGCGCGCGGCAAACCCGATGCCCCGGCATTCGATGCGGGATCGGACGGTCCCACGGGCTCAGGAGCCGGTCTGCGCGACGAGGCCGCCGAAGCGGCGCTCGCGACGGTGAAACTCATCGATTGCCTGCTCAAGCGCGGCGCGATCGAAATCCGGCCAGTAGGTCGGAATGAACACCAACTCGCTGTAGGCCGATTGCCACAACAGAAAATTCGACAGCCGTTGTTCGCCACTGGTGCGGATGATGAGATCGGGGTCCGGCAGATCGGGCATGTCGAGCAGCGCGGCGAAGGACTCAAGATCGATGTCTTCCGCCGCCATTTCACCACGCGCGACGGCCTGCGCGGCACGCTGCGCGGCACGCACGATTTCCTGGCGGGCGCCGTAGTTGAAGGCAACCACCAGCGTCAGGCCGGTGTTGCCGCGCGTCAGATCCTCGGCCTCGACCAGCAGGCGCGCGATGTCGGCCGTCAAGCCTTCGCGCTCGCCGACGATGCGAACGCGCACATTGTTGGCATGAAGATCGGCGAGATCGTTGCGCACGAAACGGCGAAGCAGCCCCATCAATTCGCTGATCTCCGCGGCGGGCCGAGTCCAGTTCTCCGAACTGAAGGAAAAAACGGTGAGATATCGAATGCCGAGTTCGCCCGCCGCGCGCACCGCGCGCCGGATCGCCTCGACGCCGCGGCGATGGCCTTCCGCCCGCGGCAGTCCGCGCGCGGCCGCCCAACGGCCGTTGCCGTCCATGATGATGGCGACGTGACGCGGCGCCGGACCTTTCGGCGTGGAGAGCTGCGGTGCACCGGCGTCAGGCATCGGCGTGATCCTCAAACCGTGAGGATCTCCTTCTCTTTGCCGGCGAGGACGGTATCGACTTCCGCGATCATCTGGTCCGTCGCCTTCTGGATGTCGGCCGAGAACTTGTCGTGCTCGTCCTTGCCGATGGCGTGATCCTTTTCCAGCTTCTTGACGACGTCCATGCCGTCGCGCCGGACGTGCCGGACCGCGACGCGCGCGGCTTCGGCGTATTTATGCGCGAGCTTCACAAGCTCCTTGCGCCGTTCCTCGTTCAATTCGGGAATGCGCAAGCGGATCACCTGCCCCTCGGTCGCCGGGGTGAGGCCGAGATTGGCGGCGACGATCGCCTTCTCGACCGCATGCACCAGCGATTTGTCCCACACATTGACCGCCATCATGCGAGGTTCCGGAACCGTCACCGTCGACACCTGATTGAGCGGCATCGGCGAACCGTAGGCATCGACCTGCACCGGATCGAGCATGTGCGGCGAGGCGCGCCCGGTGCGAAGACCCGACAGTTCCGTCTTCAGCGATGCAATAGCGCCCTGCATGCGGCGCTTGATGTCCTCAAGATTATGGGTGGCGTTGGCCATGTCTTTTCTCCGAAATCGCGTGCAACCCGTGTTGCAAGCCTGCGGCTTGGCGGCGTCGGGCAACGCGGAGCCCGTGTGGTATCCAGTCTCGTGCGCTAGCTGACGGTGGTCGCTCGCCCCTTCCCGCGCAAAACCGCCTCGATCGCACCCACCTCACCGATGGAAAACACGATGATAGGCGTCCCGTTTTCGCGAGCAAGCGCGAAGGCCGTGGCATCCATGACCCGCAGGCCCTTCTCCAAAGCCTCCTGATGGCTGATCCGATCGTAGCGGGTGGCTTTCGCGTCTTTTTTGGGGTCCGCGGTGTAGACGCCATCGACATTGGTGGCCTTGAGAACGACGTCGGCGTCGAGTTCCGCCGCGCGCAGGACGGCAGTGGTGTCGGTGGTGAAATAGGGATTGCCCGTGCCGGCGGCGAGCAGAACGACGCGGCCCTTGCTCAGATTCTTGATCGCGCGCTTGCGATTGTAGGTTTCGCATACCGCCGTCATCGCGAGCGCCGACAGCGTGCGCGCTTCGCAGCCGGCCTTCTCGATCGCAGCTTCCAGCGCGAGGCAGTTCATCACGGTGGCGAGCATGCCCATGGTGTCGCCGACAGGACGCGACACGCCGCGCGCAGAAACCTCGACGCCCCGAAAAATATTGCCGCCGCCGACCACGACGCCGATCTCGACGCCGGTCTTGGTCGCGGCCACCAGATCCCTGGCGATACGATCGACGGTCGGCTGATCGATGCTGACGCCGTTGGCACTGAGCGCCTCGCCGGAAATCTTGACGATGGCGCGCCGGTATAGCGGGCTCTTGGTCCCCGAACCTGTCATCGCGTGCGGCCCTCCCGGCCAACGGCATTGCCGCTCGCGTTCGGCTGCGTCGCGGCGGGCAAACCCGCCGCGCGGAGCGTGAGTGTCCGGCCCGGAAAGCCTTAGCCCTGCCCCGCCGCGGCCGCGACTTCGGCGGCGAAATCGCTCTGCTGCTTCTCGATTCCCTCGCCGAGAGCATAGCGCACAAAGCCGGTGATTTTGACCGGGGCGCCGACCTTGCCCTCCGCTTCTTTCACGGCCTGGGCGACCGTCTTGCCCGGATCGTGCACGAAAGCCTGCTCGATCAGCGTGACCTCCTTGTAGAAGGTCTTGAGGCCCGACTCGACGATCTTCTCGATCACGTTGGCCGGCTTGCCCTGCTGGCGGAACTTGTCGGCCAGCACGTCCTTCTCGCGCGCGACCACCGCCGGATCGAGCCCGGAGGCGTCGAGCGCCTGCGGGTTCGCCGCGGCGATGTGCATCGCGATCATGCGGCCGAGCGCGGTCAGCTCGCCGGCATCGCCGGTCGATTCCAGACCGACCATCACGCCGATCTTGCCGAGGCCGTCCGAGACCGAGTTGTGAACATAGGAGCCGATCGCACCCTTGCTCACCGATAGCTCGGCGGCGCGGCGCAACGTCATGTTCTCGCCGATCTTGGCGATCGAATCGGCAATCGCCGTCTCGACGGTGACGCTGCCGGCTTTCGCCTGCCTGATTGTCTCGACATCGGTGCCGGCCGACTGCGCGACGTCGGCGATCATCTTGACGAGACCCTGGAACATGTCGTTGCGCGACACGAAGTCGGTTTCGGAGTTCACCTCCACCATCGTGCCCTTGGGTCCGCGCACCGAAATGCCGATCAGGCCCTCGGCCGCGACGCGGCCGGCCTTCTTCGCGGCCTTCGACAGCCCCTTCTTGCGCAGCCAGTCCTGCGCCGCCTCCATGTCGCCATTGGTCTCGGTCAGCGCCGCCTTGCAGTCCATCATGCCGGCGCCGGTGGAATCACGCAGATCCTTGACCATCTGAGCGGTGATATTGGCCATCAGTCTTTCCTCAAACTCGAGTGCGTCGGCCGCGGATCACTCCGCGGTCAGCTCTTTCGCCTTGTTGACCCAGCCATCGACACGACCGGGCAAGCCGACCTGCTCGCCGACATAATGCTTCGCGGTATCGTTGAACTCGGCGACCTGCGTGAAGTGGAAGATGCCGAGGTCGTTGAGCTTCTTCTCGACCGCCGGCGAAACGCCCGGCAGCTTCTTGAGATCGTCGGCCACACCGCGCGGACCCGGCAGCGGCTCGTAGCCGGCGGCGTCCTCGCTCTTGGCAGGAACGGCTTCCTCGACCGGCTTTTCGGCCGCGCCGAGATCGACGCCGGCTTCGCCCTGAGCGCGCGAGATGCCGTCGATCGCCGCCTTGGCGATCAGATCGCAATAGAGCGCGAGCGCACGGCTCGCGTCGTCATTGCCCGGAACGATAAAGTTGATGTTGGCCGGATCGCAATTGGTGTCGACGATCGCGGCAACCGGGATGTTGAGGCGCTTGGCCTCCTTGATCGCGATGTCTTCCTTATTGGTGTCGATCACGAACAGGAGATCGGGAACGCCGCCCATGTCCTTGATGCCGCCGAGCGCGCGGTCGAGCTTGTCGCGCTCGCGCTGCATGGTCAGGCGCTCTTTCTTGGTGTAGCCGCCGGCTTCGTTCGAGCCGAGCATTTCCTCGAGCTTACGCAGCCGTGCGATCGAACCGGAGATCGTCTTCCAGTTGGTCAGCGTGCCGCCGAGCCAGCGCGAGTTGACGTAATACTGCGCACAGCGCTTGGCGGCATCGGCGACGACGTCCTGCGCCTGGCGCTTGGTGCCGACGAACAGGATGCGGCCGCCCTTGGCGACGGTGTCGCTCACGGCCTGCAGCGCCTGATGCAGCATCGGCACGGTCTGCGCGAGGTCGATGATGTGAATGTTGTTGCGGACGCCAAAGATGTAATCGCCCATCTTCGGGTTCCAGCGGTGGGCCTGATGGCCAAAGTGCACGCCAGCTTCCAAAAGCTGACGCATCGAGTAGTCAGGAAGCGCCATTCGTCTTCTCCGGTTGGTCCGCCGCGGGTCTGTGGGCCTGTTCGGGATGAAGAGGCCACCGGACGGCTGGATCGCCCATTGTCGGGGCGGCAGCCAAAACCCGCGTGAGTGATGGGCGGTCTTATAGAGGGCGGACCCGGCCGGCGCAAGGCGCAGGCCGGGAGGATTTTTTAAGGAATCCGAGGAGCTTAAGGCTCGTCAGGCCGGCCTCGCGGCGGCTTCCGCCGGGGAATCGGCCGGCGCCCCGGCCTTCCAGAGGATCACACAGCCGAGGATCGCCGACAGGATCGAGGCGGCAAAGACCGCGATCTTGGCCGAGGCGAAGTCCGCCGCCGTCGGGAACGCCTGCCCTGCGATGAACAGCGACATCGTAAAGCCGATGCCGGCGAGCGCGCCCGCCCCGGCAAGCTGCCACCACGAATAATCCTCCGGTTTGGTCGCAAGCCGCAGCCACACCGCCAGTGCGGAGAAGCAGATGAAGCCGACCGGCTTGCCGACCAGGAGACCGGCGATGATGGCAAGCATCAACGGCTCGTGTCCCGCCATGACGTCGGTGCGGATCGACACACCGGCATTGGCGAAGGCGAACAACGGCAGCACCAGGTAGCTCGAACGGGCGCCGGCATGGCGCAGCAGCCGCGCGGCGGGAGATTCGATACGATCGTGGATCGCATCGAGCGCGCGCAGCGCCGGCGTCGAGGGACCGCTGCGCAGCACCTCACCGGCGCGTTTGGCCTCCGCCGCGACGATGGTGTTCGCCTGGATCATCAGCGCGTCGAGATTGGCGGGCGGCCGCGTCGGAATGAACAAGGCCAGCAGAACACCCGCGAGCGTTGCGTGCAGACCGCTGGCGTGGACACAAGCCCACAGCATGACGCCGACCAGGATATAGGGCGTGACGTTGTAGACCCGTCCCCGGTTGAGCGATGCGAGCAGGACGAGGCAGAGGGCCGCACCGCCGAGATAGCCGAGGTGCAATTCGCCCGAATAGAACACCGCGACCACGCCGATCGCCCCGATATCGTCGACAATCGCCGCGGCAGTTAAAAAGATGCGCAGTCCCACGGGTACGCGGCGGCCCAGCATCGCGATCAGCGCGATAGCGAAGGCCGTATCGGTCGCCATCGGAATACCCCAGCCGTGCGACCAGACGCCGGCCGGGATCAGTTGGATATAAAGCGCAGCCGGCACGACCATGCCGCCGATCGCCGCTGCGATCGGCAACGCCGCCGGGCGCAGGCCGGCAAGATGACCGACCGTGAATTCGCGTTTGATCTCGAGGCCGACGACAAGAAAGAAAATCGTCAGCAACCCGTCATTGATCCAGTGAAGCAGCGACAGGCGGAACGCGGCATCGCCGACGCTGATACCGAGATACTGTTTCCAGAACTCCTCGAACCCTGCCGCCATCGGCGAATTCATCAGCGCAATCGCCAGGAGCGTAGTGACCATCAGCAGGACGCCGGCCGACGGCGCCCAGGTCGCGAAATCGAGCGCCGCCGCGCGCACGCGATGGCCGAGCGTGCCGAGGATCGCATCGGAGAACGACGCCTCGTCCCACGGGCCGTCATAACGACGGCTGTTGATGAAGAAAGTCGGCGTGATGGCCACACCGCTTGCCCGTGAACTTTTGATGTCGGCATCGACACGCGCGGCGGCGCGTTCCGCAACGTCGCTGTCCGTCGTCAGCGGAAGCCCGGCCTCGCGCGCGGCGACGATGAGGTCGTCCTCGGTCAGCGTCTCCGAGCGTGTCATCAGCGTGATATGCGCGGTCCAGAACTGCTCGGCATTGTCGGTGCGCTCGACGAGCTCGGCGGCGCGGCGCGCCAGCTCGCTGCCGGTAATCGGGCGGTGGCGAAAGACATAGCGCAGCCGGTCGCCGAGATCGTCGCGCACCTGCTCGATGCGCGCGTTGGCGGCCCGGCAATAGGGACAAGCATAGCTGCCGTATTCGACCAGCGTGATCGGCGCATTGGCAACGCCGAGCGTGTGATCGCGCTCGGAATCGACCGGCCGGTCAAGCCAGTGGTTTGCCATGATCTCGGTCACGCGCCTTCGTCTTCCTTTGCCTGCATGGGACGGCCGTCCGCAAAGCGAACGGCTCCGGTGACAAGCGAACCGTTACGACGGCGCGATGTCAAACCGCCTCGACCTGAACGACGCCCGGCACCGCCTTGATCGCGCCGGCGATCTGCGGCGAGACCTTGAAGCGGCCTGGCAGGCGCACCTCGACCTCGGTCATCTGGTCGATCATCAGGATCATGGTGACTTCGCCGTCGCCGTTGGCCGCCGCGCGGCCGTTGCGCGCCGGCTCGAGGCGCTTGGCCACCGCGTCGAGCGGTTTCTCGTCCTTCAGGAAGACCCGCAGGCTCTTCTGGATGTTGGCGGCCGCCGCATCGAGCGGCTCGACCGACTGGATGCGGGCGCGCACCTCGTCGCCCTGCACTTCCGCCGACAGGAACAGCAGCACCGCCGAACCCGGCTCCAGCCGCTCGCGGTATTCGGCGAGGCCTTCGGAAAACACCACTGCCTCGAAATGGCCGGTCGGGTCCGACAGGCCGATGATGCCCATCTTGGTGCCCATCCGCGTGCGCCGCTCCACGCGCGAGACGACCGTGGCGGCGACGCGGCCCGCGGTCGCGCCGGCCTTCACGGCCTTGGAGAACTCTGCCCAGGATTGCACGCGCATGCGCTTAAGCACTTCGACATAGTCATCGAGCGGGTGGCCGGAGAGGAAGAAGCCGATCGCTTCGTATTCACGGCGCAGACGCTCCGCCGGCAGCCACGGCTCGACCGAGGGGAGCGGCAAGCCTTCGCTGGCCCCTCCGCTGCCGCCGAACAATTCGCTCTGTCCGACCGCCGCCGTCTCGTGCGCGCGCTGCGCCCGCGACAGCAGCATGTCGACGGCGCCGAAGACACGCGCGCGGTTGTCCTCGAGCGTATCGAACGCGCCCGCCGCCGCGAGACTTTCCAGCACGCGCTTGTTCACCGCGCGCGGATTGATGCGCGACACAAAGTCGGCGAGATCCTTGAACGGTCCCTGTTGCCGCGCGGCGACGACCGCCTCGACGGCCTGCGTGCCGACGCCCTTGAGCGCCGCGAGCGCATAGATGATCGTGTTGCCCTCGACCTCGAACGTCACGTCGGAGCGGTTGACCGAGGGCGGGGCGACCGTAATGCCGAGCCGTTCCGCTTCTGCACGGAATTCGGACAGTTTGTCGGTGTTGCCCATGTCGAGCGTCATCGACGCCGCGATGAACTCGACCGGATAATTCGCCTTCATATAGGCGGTCTGATAGGCGACCAGCGCGTAGGCTGCGGCGTGGCTCTTGTTGAAGCCGTATTCGGCGAAGCGCTCGAGCAGATCGAAAATCGCGTCGGCCTGCGAGCGGTCGATGCTGCGCGCAACGCAACCCTCGACGAAATCCTTGCGCTGCGCCTGCATCTCGGAGCGGATCTTCTTGCCCATCGCGCGGCGAAGCAGGTCCGCCTGTCCGAGCGAATAGCCGGCAAGGATTTGCGCGGCCTGCATCACCTGTTCCTGATAGACGATGACGCCGAAGGTCTCGCGCAGCACCGTTTCCAGTTTCGGGTGGATGTAATCCGGCTTTTCGAGATTATGCTTGCGTGCGCAATAGGTCGGAATGTTCGCCATCGGACCCGGCCGGTAGAGCGCGACGAGCGCGATGATGTCCTCGAAACGGTCCGGCCGCATGTCGAGCAACGCGCGGCGCATACCCGCGCTTTCCAGCTGGAACACGCCGACCGCTTCGGCCTTGGCCAGCAACTCGTAGGTCTTCGCGTCATCGAGCGGGATGGCGGCGAGATCGATGTCGATGCCGCGACGCTTGACGAGTTTCACCGCCGTTTGCAGGACAGTGAGTGTCTTGAGGCCGAGGAAGTCGAACTTCACCAGTCCCGCCTGCTCGACCCACTTCATGTTGAACTGGGTGACCGGCATGTCCGACTTCGGATCGCGATAGAGCGGCACAAGCTCGGCCAGTGGCCGGTCGGCGATGACGATGCCGGCGGCATGCGTCGAGGCGTGGCGGTTCAAGCCCTCGAGCTTGGTCGCGATGTCGAAGGCGCGCTTCACCACCGGCTCGGCGTCGCGCTCGGCCTGCAGCTTCGGCTCGCTCTCGATCGCCTGCTTGAGCGAGATCGGCGCTGCCGGGTTCTGCGGCACCAGCTTGCAGAGCTTGTCGACCTGCCCGTAGGGCATCTGCAGCACGCGGCCGACGTCGCGCAGCACGCCACGCGCCTGCAGCGTGCCGAAGGTAATGATCTGCGCGACCTGATCGCGCCCGTAACGCTCCTGCACGTAGCGGATCACCTCGTCGCGGCGGTCCTGGCAGAAGTCGACGTCGAAGTCCGGCATCGAGACGCGCTCGGGATTGAGGAAGCGCTCGAACAGCAGACCGAAGCGGATTGGATCGAGATCGGTGATGGTGAGCGCATAGGCGACGAGCGAGCCGGCGCCCGAGCCACGGCCCGGCCCGACCGGAATGCCTTGCGCTTTCGCCCACTGGATGAAGTCGGCGACGATCAGGAAGTAGCCGGGATATTTCATCCGCTCGATGACGGCGATCTCGAAGTCGAGCCGCTCGCGGTAACTCTGCTCGGTCTCCCCCGGCGCAAGCCCGTGCGCCGCGATGCGCTTTGCAAGGCCGTCCTCGGCGCGCTTGCGCAACTCGGACGCCTCGTCGGCGGCATCCCCCTCGCCGGTCGCAAATCGCGGCAGGATCGGCTTGTGCGTCTTCGGACGGAACGCGCAGCGCCGCGCGATCTCGACCGTCGACTCGATCGCTTCCGGCAGATCCGCGAACAGCGCGACCATCTCCGCACGGGTCTTGAAACGGTATTCCGGCGTGAGCTGACGCCGGTCGGTTTCTGCGACCATGCGCCCCTGCGCGATGCAGATCAGCGCGTCATGCGCCTCGTAATCGCTCTGCTTGGCGAAGAACGGCTCGTTGGTGGCGACGAGCGGAATGCCGTTGGCGTAGGCGAGTTCGATCAACGCAGCTTCCGCGGCGCGCTCGGCCTCCATGTTGTGGCGCTGCAACTCGACATAAAGCCGATCGCCGAACAGCGCCTGCAACGCCGCGAGGCGTTGCGCGGCAAGCTGCGGCTGGCCGGCGGCGATGGCGGCGTTGAGCGGGCCGCTTAAGCCTCCGGTCAGCGCAATCAGCCCGTCGCTTTCGCCGTCGAGCCAGACGAGCTTGATGTGCGGCCGCTCGTTGGACGGCGTTTCGAGGAAGGCGCGCGAGTTGAGCCGCATCAGGCTGCGGTAACCGGCCTCGCGCGCCGCCAGCAGGACGATGCGGCCGTGGTCCGGCGCATGGGTCGGCGCGCCGTTGCGTCCACCGTTGTGGCCGTTCTTGTCGAAGTCGCCGAAGTCGACCGCCAGCGCGCAGCCGACGATCGGCTGGATGCCGGAGCCCGCCATCTTTTCGGAGAATTCCAGCACACCGAACATGTTGTCGGTGTCGGTCAGCGCCAGCGCCGGCTGCCGGTCCGCCTTGGCAAGCTCGGCGAGCCGGCCGATGGTCAGCGCGCCCTCGAGCAGCGAATAGGACGAATGGACGTGCAGATGCACGAAATCGGGGCTGCTGACCTCAGATTTGGCCACGAAAAACCTCAGGGATGTCCGGCAAGATCAGACGGGGAGCGATTCCCGCTGCCTGAGACCGTGCGGCCTCGGGGCCGCACTGTCCACCGCCTATCCACCGCGGCGGCCAGCCTAAGCCGGACTTTGCCGGATATCCCCAGCGTGGCGGGCCCGGCCATCCGGCAAGCCCGCCGGGCGCAACCTAGATGGTCGTCAGAACCTGCGACCAGATCGCAATCATGCCCAGAAACAGCGTCAGCGAGGCAAGCGCGGCGGCTTCCTGAACCAGTGCACGGAACATAACGACCTCCCCATCGATACGGACTGTATGGACTCGACTAGAACGGAGAGAGAACATAGTTCGTTGTTTGTTCTCATGTCAACCGGAGTCTGTGGGAGGCGCTATCCCCTTCAAATTCAATGAGTTAGGGCATTTCCTCGATGATGCCGTTGCGCAAGGTCACGCGCCGGTCCATCCGGGCCGCCAGGTCCATGTTGTGAGTGGCGATGATGGTGGCGAGGCCAGAGGCCCGCACCAACTGGGTCAGCGCGTTGAACACCCGGTCGGCGGTTCCCGGATCGAGGTTTCCGGTCGGCTCGTCGGCAAGCAGCACGCGCGGCGCGTTGGCGACCGCCCGGGCAATCGCCACCCGCTGCTGCTCGCCACCGGACAGTTCCGCCGGCCGATGGGTGACGCGCTCGGCCAAGCCCAGATAGCCGAGCAGTTCGGACGCCCTCGCCTTGGCCTCGTTCCGAGACAGGCCGCGGATCATCTGCGGCAGCATGACATTCTCCAGCGCGGAGAACTCCGGCAACAGCCGGTGCGACTGATAGACGAAACCGATATCGCTGCGGCGGATCGCGGTGCGTTCGGCGTCCGACAAGAGCGCGGTCGAGCGGCTGTCGATATAGACGTCGCCGCGGTCGGGATGCTCCAGCAGGCCCGCGATGTGCAAGAGCGTCGACTTGCCGGCGCCCGACGGCGCGACCAGCGCGACCGATTCACCCGGCCATACCGCAAGTTCGGCGCCCTTGAGAATGTGCAGCGTGTCTTCGCCCTGCCGGTAATGCCGCTCGACCTGATGCAGGAAGATCAGCGGCACATCCTCGGACGGCGCGGAGGCTTGCGTCGCCGTGTGGTCGGCGACCTCACTCATAACGCAGCGCCTCGACCGGATCGAGCCGGGCCGCGCGGTACGACGGATAGAGCGTCGCGAGCAGCGACAGCGTCAGCGCCATGACCACGACGGCGGCGGTTTCGCCGGTATCCATGTCGGCTGGCAGCTTGGACAGGAAATAAAGCTCCGGCGAGAACAGTTCGGTGTTGGTCAGCCAGGACAGGAACTGCCGGATCGACTCGATGTTCAGGCACACCACCACGCCGAGCAGGAAACCGACGATGGTGCCGACCACGCCGATCGAAGCGCCGGTGATCAGGAACACACGCATGATCGACCCTTGCGTCGCGCCCATGGTCCGCAGAATCGCGATGTCCTGCCCCTTGTCCTTCACCAGCATGATGAGACCCGAGACGATGTTGAGCGCGGCGACCAGCACGATCAGCGTCAGGATCAGAAACATCACGTTGCGCTCGACCTGCAGCGCGTTGAAGAACGTCGCGTTGCGCTGCCGCCAGTCGATCATGAAGATCGGGCGTTGCGCCGCCTCGGTAACGAGCTTGCGGTAGTGGTCGATATGATCGGGATCGTCGGTATAGACCTCGATGGCGGTGACATCTCCGGCGCGATTGAAGTAGGCCTGCGCTTCCTTCAGCGGCATGAAGACGATGGCGCCGTCATATTCCGACATGCCGATCTCGAACACCGCCGCGACCTTGTAGACCTTGATGCGCGGCGTCGTGCCCATCGGCGTCACCGCGCCGCGTGGCGCGACCAGCGAGATGTTATCGCCTGCGCGCAGCGACAGTTGATCGGCGAGCCGCCGCCCGATGGCGACGCCCTGCCCCTCGTCAAAGCCCTCAAGCGTGCCCTGCTTGATGTTCTTGGAAATCGAGGGAAGCTTTTGCAGATCCATCAGCCGGATGCCGCGCACGAGCACGCCGCCGGCATTGAATGGCGAGGATGCAAGCGCCTGTCCCTCGACAATCGGCGAGGCAAGCCGGATGCCCTTCACCTTGTTGATGCGAGCGGCGACCTCCTCCCAGTCCGACAGCGGCTTCTCGAGCGGCTGGATCAGCAGGTGGCCGTTGAGGCCGAGAATCTTGTCGAGCAGCTCCTTGCGGAAGCCGTTCATGACCGCCATGACGATGATGAGGGTCGCAACCCCCAGCACGATGCCAAGGAAGGAAAACCCGGCAATCACCGAGATAAAGCCTTCCTTGCGCCGCGCCCGCAGGTAGCGCAGCGACAGCATCCATTCAAAAGGGGAAAACGGCCGGGTGCCGCTTGGCTCGGTCATAAGGTCTCCGAGTCGGAGTTTTCACACGATTCTGGCGGATTCGTGCCATCGCCGGGGATGAATAAACCCCGCCACGCACAGGTTCATGGCCGCAGTTTTCACGCCGACGGAGCGCGCGACAGGAGGTCGAGCGCGGCTTCCGGCGACATCAGTTCGCGACTGCCGCCCGCGCGCGTCTTGACCTCGACCTTGCCTTCCGCGAGCCCGCGCGGCCCCACCATCACCTGGAACGGGATGCCGATCAGGTCGGCGGTCGCGAATTTCGCCCCGGGCCGCTCGTCGAGGTCGTGATAGAGCACTTCGACGCCCTTGGCAGTGAGGCCCGCATAGAGCTTCTCGCAGGCCGCGTCGGTGTCGGCGGCGCCCTGCTTCAGATTGAGCAGCGCGACGCGGTACGGCGCCACCGCCTCCGGCCAGATGATGCCGGCATCGTCGTGCGAGGCTTCGATGATGGCCGCGACCAGCCGCGACGGACCGATTCCGTAGGAGCCCATGTGAACGGGCACCTCCTTGCCGTCGGCGGTCTGCACCACCGCCTTCATCGGCGCGGAATATTTCGTGCCGAAATAGAAAATATGGCCAACCTCGATGCCGCGCGCGGAGACCTGCGCATCACCCGGCACCTTGGCGAAGGCGGCCGCGTCATGCATCTCGGAGGTCGCGGCATAGTGCGAGGTCCACTGGTCAACGATACTCTGTAAACCCGCGACGTCGTCGAAATTCACATCGGATGCGGGCACCGCCATGTCGAGGTAGTCCTTGTGGCAGAACACCTCGGATTCGCCGGTCGAGGCGAGGATGATGAACTCGTGGGACAGATCGCCGCCGATCGGTCCGGTGTCGGCGCGCATCGGAATCGACTGCAGCCCGAGCCGCGCGAAGGTGCGCAGATAGGCGACGAACATCTTGTTGTAGGAGTGCCGTGCACCGGCCTGGTCGAGATCGAACGAGTAAGCATCCTTCATCAGGAACTCGCGCCCGCGCATCAAACCGAAACGCGGCCGCACCTCGTCACGGAACTTCCACTGAATGTGATAGAGGTTGAGCGGCACGTCCTTGTAGGATTTCACATAGGCGCGGAAGATGTCGGTGATCATCTCCTCGTTTGTGGGTCCATAGAGCATCTCGCGCTCGTGGCGATCCTTGATGCGCAGCATCTCCTTGCCATAGGCGTCGTAGCGTCCGCTCTCCCGCCACAGGTCCGCCGATTGCAGCGTCG
This sequence comes from Pseudolabrys sp., assembly GCF_050250095.1. NCBI lineage: Bacteria > Pseudomonadati > Pseudomonadota > Alphaproteobacteria > Hyphomicrobiales > Xanthobacteraceae > Pseudolabrys > Pseudolabrys sp. The sequence goes on from NZ_JBFWPH010000005.1 coordinate 223,306, forward strand.
GCATCAGGAGTTCGATTGCGCCGGAACGGTTCTGCTCCTCGCGCACGATCTGCTCGATCTTCCGCAACACCCGCAGGCCGAGCGGCAGAAAGGCGTAGATGCCGGCCGCCTCCTGTCGCATCATGCCGGCCCGCAGCATCAGCCGGTGCGAGACGATTTCCGCTTCCTTGGGATTGTCGCGGAGGATCGGCAGGAAATAACGGGACAGGCGCATGTCGGGGTCCGGAATCGTCTGAGGTCGGGTCACCGCGAGTGAAAGCGGAACCCCCGGCAAAAGACAAGGCGGCAAGCCCCGCCGCGGCGGAATTTAATCCCACGGCAGGGAACTTTCTGCCATTCGCGCCGCTCGCGGGAGCAAATCAGGGGTGACAAGCAGGCATCGAGTGGCTAGAGTTTGCCACCCGTGACGGCGGAATGTCGGCAACCAGAACCGGCCCCGCAGCGTGCGGTCCAAGTCTTGGGAGGAAGTCCTCGGCGCGTCGAACCGCTGCCGCCCCGAAACGCCCGGTAACGGGCTGCGTATCGCGGGCTAATGGACAAGGCGACTGATTTCAGGAGCAGGGCTAACGCCCTGCTCTTTTTTCTTCAAAGTCCGGTTTTCGGCGGTATCGGCGGCGATTGTCCGCGAGCGCCCCGCTAGCGCATCAGCCGGTCGGCGCCGAACAGTCGGAACAGATCGTCCATCGTCACCAGCCGGTAGTGATAGACCGCCGCCAGCGCCGCGAAAATCACCGACGTGACGATCGTCGTCCATATCAGCTTGGCCCAGATCCGCGCCGCGATGGGAGCGCCGGGATCGGTCCCCTGTTCGAAGGCCTCTCCCTCATGCTGGCTGCGCACGCCGAACGGCAGCACGGCGAACAGCGTGATCCACCAGATCAGGAAGTATATGGCGACCGCCGTGGTCCACGCCATGACATTTCTCTTAGTTTGCGCATGATCTTGTCCGAAAACCGGTTCCCACTTTTCGGGATCATGCGCTAAGCCTGCTCGAGTTCAACCAGTGTGCCGCAGAAGTCCTTCGGGTGCAGGAACAGCACCGGCTTGCCATGCGCGCCGATCTTCGGCTCGCCATCGCCGAGCACGCGCGCGCCGTTCGCCTTCAGCTGGTCGCGCGCAGCGCGAATATCGTCCACCTCATAGCAGATGTGATGGATGCCGCCGTCCGGATTGCGCTCGAGGAACTTGGCGATCGGCGAGCCGTCGCCGAGCGGCTCCAGCAATTCGATCTTGGTGTTCGGCAGCGTGATGAAAACGGTGCTGACGCCGTGGTCCGGCTGCGGCACCTTGGCCGAAACCTCGGCGCCCAGCGTGCCCTTGTAGACCTCGCTCGCCTTGGCGATGTCCCTGACCGCAATGGCAACGTGATTGAGGCGGCCGATCATCTCTGCGCTCCGTTCAGACTGCGGCTCTTATACCGCCAGGACGTGGACATGGCACATCGGTTTCTTGCCCCACTGCTCGGCCACCGCGCTGCGCACGCCGCGCCGCACGGATTCCGCCACCGAATCCGGGTCGCGCCGCCGGGCGCGCGGCAGGGATTCGAACGTCTGAAGCGCGGCGTCATGGACGATCTCCGCCATCGCGTCGCCGTCCCGTCCCCGCTCCGGAATACCGACCATGTCGATCTCCGGATCGGCGGCCAGCTCACCGGCCTCGGTCAGGGCGAGCGCCACCGAAATGATGCCGGCAAAAGACAGCCGGCGTCGATCCGCGACCGTACGCGCCTGCGCGTCGATCAGCAGCCGGCCGTCCTTGTAGAGCCGGCCGGCCGGCAGTTCGTCGATGATCTCGGGGTTCGGCGCGAGCCGGATCAGGTCGCCGTTGCGGCACTGGATGATGGTCTTCACGCCCGCCTTGCGGCCGATCTTGCCATGCTCGGCGAGATGCAGCGCCTCGCCATGAACCGGCACCAGGATCTGCGGCTTGACCCAGCCGATCAGTTCCTCGACCTCGGCGCGGCGCGGATGGCCCGAAACATGCACGAGGTGCGTGCGGTCGGTGATGACCTCGATGCCCTGCTCGATCAGGCCGTTGATGACGCGGCCGATCGCCTTCTCGTTGCCGGGAATGTCGCGCGCGGAAAAGATCACGGTGTCGCCGCGATTGAGCGTGACGTCGGGGTGCTGGTCCGACGCGATGCGCGCCAGCGCCGCCCGCGGCTCGCCCTGGCTGCCGGTGCACAGCGCCACCACCTTGTTGGGCGGCAGGTAGCCGTAAGCGTCGGCGCTGCGGAACGCCGGCACGCCGTCGAGATAGCCGCACTCGCGCGCGACCTGCGTCACGCGGTCCATCGCGCGGCCGACCAGCACCACCTCACGGTCGGCGGCGCGCGCGGCTTCCGCGACCGTCTTCAGCCGTCCGACATTGGAGGCGAAGGTCGTCACCGCCACGCGCCCGCGCGCATCCTTGATGAGCTGCGTGATGGTCTTGGCGACGTCGGCCTCGGACGGCGAGCGGCCGTCGCGCACCGCATTGGTCGAATCCGCGATGAGCGCGAGGCAGCCCTCCTGCCCCAGCGCGCGCAGTTTCTTTTCGTCGGTCGGGTCGTTGAGGATCGGCGTCGGGTCGATCTTCCAGTCGCCGGTATGCAGCACATTGCCGAGCGGCGTGCGGATGATGAGCGCGTTCGACTCAGGGATCGAATGCGTCATCGACACGAGTTCGATGTCGAACGGACCCGCCTTGAAACGGCCGCCGAGCGGAATGACGGTGACGGGAATCTCGGGCGCACCCGGCTCGCCGGCCTTTTTCGCGGCGATCATCGCCGCGGTGAACGGCGTCGCGTAGACCGGGATTTTCAACCGCGGCCAGAGGTCGAACAGCGCGCCGAAATGATCCTCATGCGCGTGGGTCAACACGAGGCCGGCGAGGTTCTTGCGCTCCTCGATCAGAAACCGCACGTCCGGCATCACCAGATCGACGCCGGGCAGCTGGTCCTCTGAGGCAAACGACACGCCGAGATCGACCGCGAGCCATTGCCGGCGGCGCTCGTCGCCAAGGCCGTACACCGCGAGATTCATGCCGATCTCGCCGACGCCGCCGAGCGGCGCGAATACCAGATCCTGCCGCGCCGCCATCAACCGGCTCCTTTCGGAACGCCGAAGCCGAACACTTCGCCCGCTGTGATTTTCAGGTGCGGGCCGGTCTCAGGCTGCACCAGCAGCCGGCCGTTCTCGTCGAGCCCCATGAAGCGACCGTAGAGTTCACGCTCCGGCAGCCGCACCTGGATGAACTCGCCGAGGCCGGCGGCATATTTCAGCCAGTCGCGGCGGATCGACGGGAAGTTAGCCCCGCCCTGCCATTGCGCGAGGCGGGCCTGCATGGCGGGGACGAGCGCTGCGAACAGCGCCCCCATGCTCACCCGCGCGCCCTCGCCCGCAAGGTCGGCCGCCGGATAGGCAGTGCCGTCAGGATGCGAGATGCAATTGACGCCGATACCGATCGCCACCGAGAACACCGGTGCGTTCTCCGCCTCGATGAGCAATCCGGCGATCTTCCGGCCGCCGATCAGCACATCGTTGGGCCATTTCAGGGTCAGGGCGCCGCCGAGGCTGCCCGCGCAGGCGGCGACGGCATCGCGGACAGCCAGTCCGGCGACGAACGACAGCTGCGCGGCGCGCGGCGACGGCGCCGGCTCGGTCAGCAGCAGCGTGGCGTAGAGATTGCCCGGCGGCGATACCCAGTCTTTGCCGCGGCGGCCGCGGCCGGCACTCTGGGTTTTGGCGGTGATCCAGACAGGACCACGCTCGCCGGCGCGTGCAAGCACCAGCGCCTCGGCATTGGTGGAGCCGAGTGTGTCGTAGCTCAGGTGTCGGACCTCCGCGGGGTCCGTCGCGTCGCGGATCATCGGTTGTGGCGCGCAACCGCGCGCCAATTCAAATCTTCAAAACAGCGATTTCGCCGCAGCCTCCGCCGCGCCGATCAGCGGCGCCGGATAGGCGAAGAACAGCAGGTTGATCAGGCCGCCGATCGCAAGCACCAGCCGCAGCGTCATCGGCATCGCCGAAAAGCTCTTGGCCGGTTCGTCGAAATACATCGTCTTGACGATGGCGAGATAGTAATACGCGCCGACCACGCTTGCCAGCACGCCGAGCACGGCGAGCACATAGAGCCCGGCCTTGATGGCGGCGAGGAAGACGTAGAATTTCGCGAAGAACCCGGCGAGCGGCGGGATGCCGGCGAGCGAAAACATCAGCATCGCGAAGAAGAACGCCATGGTCGGGTGCGTGCGCGAAAGCCCCGCGAGATCGGAGATCTGCTCGACCAGCATGCCGTCGCGCCGCATCGCCAGCACGACGGCGAAGGTGCCGAGCGTCATCGCGACATAGATCGACATATAGATCAGAACGCCCTGCACACCTTCGGTGGTGCCGGCGGCGAGGCCGACCAGCGCAAAACCCATGTGACCGATCGAGGAATAAGCCAGCAGCCGCTTGATGTTCTTCTGCCCGATGGCGGCAAACGAACCGAGCAGCATCGAGGCAATCGACACGAAAACGACGATCTGCTGCCACTGATCGGTAATGCCGGGAAACGCCGTCATGGTGGCGCGCACGAAAATGGCGATGGCAGCGACCTTCGGGGCGGAGGCAAAGAACGCCGTCACCGGCGTCGGCGCGCCCTCATAGACGTCCGGCGTCCACATATGGAACGGCACCGCCGATACCTTGAAGCAGAAGCCGACGAACAGGAAGACGAGGCCGAACACGAGGCCGATCTGGCCGTGTGAGGCCGCCTTGGCGATGCCGGCAAAGCTGATGGTGCCGGTGAAGCCGTAGATCAGCGACGCGCCATAGAGCAGCATGCCGGACGACAACGCGCCGAGAACGAAATACTTAAGGCCGGCTTCCGTCGAGCGCACGGTGTCGCGGTTCGAGGCCGCGACGACATAGAGCGCGAGGCTCATCAGCTCGAGGCCGAGATAGAGCGCGATCAGGTCACCCGCCGAGACCAGCAGCATCATGCCGAGCGTCGAGAGCAGCACCAGCGGGCCGTATTCGAACTTCTGCTGGTGTTCCTTGACGAGATAATCGAGCGACAGGATAAGCGCGCCGGCCGAGCCGGCGAGCACCAGGAGCTTGAGGAAGCGCGCGAAGTCGTCAACGACGAAGGCACCCTCGAACAGGCTGTGGCGGCCGCCCGGCATCAGCACTACCAGCGCCGCAACGGCGACCAGCAGCCAGACCGACAGACCGTTGACGAAACGCGCGCTGCGCTCGCCGGACGTAACGCCGAGCATCAGCAGCACCATTGCGCCAATCGCCAGCACAAGCTCCGGCGCGAGCGGCAGATAGGAACCGAGGAAGGAAAGCTGTGTCATCGCCCGCGCGCCCCTAATTCGCCGGCATTGCGGCCGTCTTCACCGCAATCGCCTTGTTGTAGTTCGCGAGCAGATTGGTCACCGAGGCCGCCGACATGTCGAGCACGGGCTTGGGCGCCACGCCGAACAGGATCGTCAGCACGACCAAGGGCAGCAGAATGATCATTTCGCGCGCGCCAATGTCCCGGATGCCGGCCAGCGCCGGCTTTTCGATCACGCCGAACACGACCTTTCGATAGAGCCACAGCGCATAACCCGCCGACAGGATGACGCCGAGCGTCGCCAGCGTACCGACCGCCGTGTTGACCTTGAAGGTGCCGATCAGCGTCAGGAACTCGCCGACGAAACCCGAGGTGCCCGGCAGCCCGACATTGGCCATGGTGAACACCATGAAGACAAAGGCATAGACCGGCATGCGATTGACCAAGCCGCCATAGGCGGCGATCTCGCGGGTATGCACGCGGTCGTAGACGACGCCGACGCAGAGGAACAGCGCGCCCGACACGATGCCGTGCGAGATCATCTGGAAGATGCCGCCGCCGACGCCCTGCGCGGTCGCCGCGAAGATGCCCATGGTCACAAAGCCCATATGCGCGACCGAGGAATAGGCAATCAGCTTCTTCATGTCCTCCTGCATCAGCGCGACCAGCGAGGTATAGACGATGGCGACGACCGACAGCGTGAAGACGAACGGCGCGAAGTCGTGGCTCGCCATCGGGAACATCGGCAGCGAGAAGCGCAGGAAGCCGTAGCCGCCCATTTTCAGCAGGATGGCGGCGAGGATCACCGAACCGGCCGTGGGCGCCTCGACGTGAGCGTCCGGCAGCCAGGTGTGCACCGGCCACATCGGCATCTTCACGGCGAACGACGCGAAGAACGCGAGCCACGCCCACTTCTGCAGCTCGACCGGAAAACCGTGACGCAGCAGCGTCGGGATGTCGGTGGTGCCGGCCTGCCAGTACATCGCCATGATGGCGAGCAGCATCAGCACCGAGCCGAGCAGCGTGTAGAGAAAGAACTTGAAGCTCGCATAGACCCGGCGCGGACCGCCCCAGACGCCGATGATGAGGAACATCGGGATCAGGCCGCCTTCGAAGAACAGATAGAACAGCACGAGATCGAGCGCCGAGAAGGTGCCGACCATCAACGTTTCCAGCACCAGGAACGCGATCATGTATTCCTTCACCCGCACCTGGATCGCGGTCCAGCTCGCGACGATGCAGAACGGCATCAGCGCGGTGGTGAGGATGACGAAAGGCAGCGAAATGCCGTCGACACCCATGTGATAGCTGGCGAAGCCGAGCCAGGGATGTTTCTCGACGAACTGGAACTCGGCGATGGTGTTGTCGAAGCGATAGAGCATCACCAGCGAGATCGCGAAGGTCGCGAGCGTGGTCCACAGCGCGACCCAGCGCGCGGTGCCGTTCGCCAGACGGTCGCTGCCGCGCACGAGCATGATGAACAGCGCGCCGACCAGCGGCAGGAACGTGACGACGGAGAGGATCGGCCAATTCATGATTAGCGGACCCCCACCGAGAACATGAACCAGGTCGCGAAGATCGCGACGCCGATCAGCATCGCGAAGGCGTAGTGATAGAGATAGCCGGTTTGCAGCCGGATCGCGTTGCGCGTCACGTCGAGAACCCGCGCTGAGACGCCGTCAGGACCGAAGCCGTCGATCAGCCAGCCGTCGCCGCGCTTCCACAGCGTCCAGCCGAGCCATTTGACCGGCCGCACAATAAGGAAGTCGTAGATCTCGTCGAAGTACCACTTGTTGAGCAGGAAGCGGTACAGCACGTCGTGCTGGCGGGCGAGCTCGGCCGGAATATCCGGCCGCCGGATGTAGAAAATCCAGGCGATAACGAAGCCGACCGCCATCAGCACGGTCGGCGCCAGCGCGACGTGCAGCGGCACATGGTGCATCTCTTCGAGGATCTTGTTGTCCTTGGCAAAGGTCAGCGAACCGCGGAAGAAGCCCTCGACGCCGTGGCCGGCAAAAATCTCCTTGAACGGCAGGCCGGCCAGCACGGAGCCGAGCGCCAGCACGGCGAGCGGGATCAGCATCACCATCGGACTCTCATGCGCCGCGCGGTAATGCGTCATGTCATGCGGCGTGCCGTGGAAGGTCTTGAACACCAGCCGCCAGGAATAAAACGAAGTCAGCAGCGCCGCCGCGGCCGTCGACAGGAAGGCGTAAAGCGCGACCGGGTTATGCGAGACGAACGCCGCCTCGATGATGGCGTCCTTCGAGAAATACCCGGCGGTCAGCGGGAAGCCGGTCAGCGCCAGCGTGCCGACCACCATGACGATGTAGGTGAACGGAATGCGGTCGCGGAGGCCGCCCATGTTGCGGATGTCCTGCTCGTGATGCATCGCGTGGATCACCGAGCCGGAACCGAGGAACAGCAGCGCCTTGAAAAAGGCATGCGTGAAGAGGTGGAACATGCCGACCGAATAGGCCCCCACCCCCATCGCCACGAACATGTAGCCGAGCTGCGAGCAGGTCGAATAGGCGACGATGCGCTTGATGTCGTTCTGCACAAGGCCAATGGTCGCGGCGAACAGTGCGGTGGTCGCGCCGATGAACAGCACCACCATCTGCGCGGTGTGCGACAGCTCGAACAGCGGCGACAGTCGCGCCACCATGAACACGCCCGCGGTCACCATGGTCGCGGCATGGATCAGCGCCGAAACCGGCGTCGGGCCTTCCATCGCGTCCGGCAACCAGGTGTGCAGCAGGAATTGGGCCGACTTGCCCATCGCGCCCATGAAGAGGAACAGGCAGATCAGCGTCATCGCGTCGATCTGCCAGCCGAACAGGCCGATGGTCTTGGTCGTCAGCGACGGCGCCTGCGCGAACACGGTGTCGAAATCGACCGCGCCGACCATCATGAACAGCGCGAAGATGCCGAGCGCGAAGCCGAAATCGCCGACGCGGTTGACGACGAAGGCCTTGATGGCGGCGGCGTTCGCCTCGGGCTTGTAGTACCAGAACCCGATCAGGAGATAGCTCGCGAGGCCGACGCCCTCCCAGCCGAAGAACAGCTGAACGAGGTTGTCGGAGGTCACCAGCATCAGCATCGCGAAGGTGAACAGCGACAGGTAGCCGAAGAAGCGCGGCCGATGCGGATCTTCGTGCATGTAGCCGATCGAATAGAGATGCACGAGCGCCGACACGGTGTTGACGACAACCAGCATCACCACGGTCAGCGTATCGATGCGCAGCGACCATGCGACCGACAATTCCCCGGATGTCATCCAGGTGAAGATCGGAACGCGAGCTTCCTGCCCGCTGAAACCGATCTGCACGAACGCGATCCACGACAGGATCGCTGAAATCATCAGCAGCGTCGTCGTGATGAGTTCCGCGATGCGCGAGCCGGCCGCCGGCGGCTCCGCCGGGCCGTGACCGTGATCGTCGTGACCGTGCGCGGCATGGCTGTCATGGCCATGTGCCGCGCCATGATGCGTATCGTGCGAACCGTGGCCGAGCGCGTCCTGCGCGGTCGGGCTCTTGCCCGGAAAGCGAGCACGCGCGCCGAAAATCGTGATGAGGCCGGCAAGCAGGAAGCCGAGCAGCGGCAGAAAGACAATCGCCTGATACATAAGAAGCTAGCCCTTCATCAGGTTGATGTCTTCGACCGCGATCGAGCCGCGGTTGCGGTAGAACACGACGAGGATGGCAAGGCCGATGGCGGCTTCGGCGGCCGCCACGGTCAGCACCAGCAGCGCGAAAATCTGCCCGACGATGTCGTTCAGGAACGAAGAGAACGCCACGAGGTTGATGTTGACCGCGAGCAGGATCAGCTCGATCGACATCAGGATGACGATGACGTTCTTGCGGTTCAGGAAGATGCCGAGCACGCCGAGCGTGAACAGGATCGCCGCGACCGACAGATAATGCCCCAGCCCGATGGTCATGCGCCGCCCTCCAGTCCCTGCCCCGACGCTACCTTGCGGACCTCGATGGCGGTCGCCGGCGTGCGCGCGACCTGATCGCCGATGTTCTGCCGCTTGGCGCGCGCCTTGTGGTGCAGCGTCAGCACGATGGCACCGATCATCGCGACCAGCAGAACAAGGCCTGCCACCTCGAAGAAGTAAACGTAGCGGGTGTAGAGCACGAGACCGATCGCCTGCGTGTTGGAAACGCTCGCCAGCGGCGGGATCGGCGCGGTGACGGTCTTGGCGACATTGGCGCCGATGGTCCAGGCGCCGAGCACGAACAGAAGCTCGGCCAGCACGATGCCGCCGACCAGCATGCCGACCGGCAGGTAATTCAGGAAGCCCTGCCTCAGCTCGGCGAAGTCGACGTCGAGCATCATGACGACGAACAGGAACAGCACCGCGACAGCGCCGACATAGACGACGATCAGGATCATCGCCAGGAACTCGGCGCCGAGCAGCAGGAACAGCCCCGCCGCGTTGACGAAGGCGAGGATCAGGAACAGCACCGAATGGACGGGGTTCTTCGACGCGATCACCATCACCGCCGAAGCGATGCAGACCGCTGCAAAGAGATAGAAGAACAGCGCGGCGACCATCATCTCACCTGTACGGCGCGTCGAGCGCGATGTTCTTCGCGATCTCGCGTTCCCAGCGGTCGCCATTCGCGAGCAGCCGCTCCTTGTCGTAATAAAGCTCTTCGCGCGTCTCGGTGGCGAATTCGAAGTTCGGCCCTTCGACAATGGCGTCGACCGGGCAAGCCTCCTGGCACAGCCCGCAATAGATGCACTTCACCATGTCGATGTCGTAGCGCGTGGTGCGCCGCGTACCGTCGTTGCGACGCGGACCGGCCTCGATGGTGATGGCTTGCGCCGGGCAGATCGCCTCGCACAGCTTGCAGGCGATGCAACGCTCCTCGCCGTTCGGATAACGGCGCAGCGCATGCTCGCCACGGAAGCGCGGCGAGATCGGCCCCTTCTCGAACGGATAGTTCAGCGTCGCCTTCGGCTTGAAGAAGTAACGCATGCCGAGGAAGAACGCCGAGATGAACTCGGTGAGGAACAGGGCTTTCGCTGCGCCGACCAGTCTCATCGTCATTACCTCGGTTGCAGCAGGCCGAACGGCAGGCCGAATTGCAGCACGGCCGCAACGATCACGACCATCGCGAGCGACAGCGGCAAGAACACCTTCCAGCCGAGACGCATCAACTGGTCGTAGCGGTAGCGCGGCACGACGGCCTTGGCCATCGCGAACAGGAAGAACATGAACAGCGCCTTGAGCACGAACCAGATCACGCCCGGCACCCAGGTGAACGGCGCGTAAGGCACCGGCGGCAGCCAGCCGCCGAGGAACAGGATCGTGCCCATCGCGCACATCGTGGCGATCGCGACGTATTCGCCGAGCATAAACATCATGTACGGCGTCGAGCCGTATTCGACCATGAACCCGGCGACGAGCTCGGATTCCGCTTCGACGAGGTCGAACGGCGGGCGGTTGGTTTCGGCGAGCGCCGACACGAAGAACACGACGAACATCGGCAGCAGCGGCAGCCAGTACCAGTTCAGCAGACCGTAAGGGCCGTTCTGCGCTTCGACGATCTTCGTGAGGTTCAGCGAGCCGGCGCAGAGCAGCACGGTGATGATGACGAAGCCGATCGAGACCTCGTAGGACACCATCTGCGCGGCGGACCGCAGCGCGGCGAGGAACGGATATTTCGAGTTCGACGCCCAGCCCGCCATAATGATGCCGTAGACCATCAGCGAGGAGATCGCGAAGATATAGAGAATGCCGACATTGATATCGGCGATCACCCAGCCGATGTTGACCGGGATCACCGCCCAGGCGGCGAGCGCCAGCACACAGGAGACGAGCGGCGCGAGCAGGAACACGCCCTTGTTGGCGCCGGCCGGGATCACCGGCTCCTTGAGGACGAACTTCAGAAGGTCCGCGAAGGACTGGAACAGACCCCAGGGGCCGACCACGTTCGGGCCGCGCCTGATCTGCACCGCCGCCCAGATCTTGCGGTCGGCGAGAAGGATATAGGCGATGCTGACCAGCAGAATGACGAGCAGCATCACCGACTGCGCGACGATCACCAGGACCGGCCAGACATACGCGAAGAAGAATTCGGTCATGTCCATGGCGTCACTCGGCTGCGGTCTTCACGGCGCCCGCATGGAGCGCCGAGCATTCGGCCATGACCGCGGAAGCGCGCGCCACCGCATTGGTCATATAGAAGTCGCCCACGCTCGAGCGGAACGGCGCCTTGTCGGCATTGCCGCCGATCTTGGCGAGCGCCTTGATCGCGCCCGCCTCGCCCGGCGCGATCTGGCCGACCTTCATCAGATGCGGATGCGCGGCAAACAGCGCCTGGCGCAGCGCGGCCAATGAATCGAACGGCAGACGCTTGCCGAGCACGTCGGACAGCGCACGCAGGATCGCCCAGTCCTCGCGGGCGTCGCCCGGCGGAAAGCCGGCGCGCTTGCCCATCTGCACGCGGCCTTCGGTGTTCACGTAAAGCCCGTTCTTTTCCGGATAGGCCGCGCCCGGCAGGATGACGTCGGCGCGATGCGCGCCACGGTCGCCATGCGTGCCGATGTAAACGGTGAAAGCGCCCGGCGGTACATCCACTTCATCAACGCCGGCAAGGAACAGCACATCGAGCGCGCCGGCGGTAAGCATGCCCGCGGTGTCAAGCCCGCCTTCACCGGGCACGAAGCCGATGTCGAGCGCGCCGACCAGTGACGCCTCGCCGTGCAGGATATTGAAGCCGTTCCAGCCGTCCTTGACGACGCCGAGCGAGCCGGCAGCTTTCGCCGCCGCTGCGAGGATCGCGCCGCCGTCGGCACGGTTGAGCGCGCCCTGACCGATGATAAACATCGGCCGTTCCGCTTTCTTGCCCGTCTGCTCCGCGAGTTTGGCGAGGCTGTCGGGTCCGGCGCCGAGATAATCGTAAGCGTAAGTGAGGTCCGCCTTTTCGCCGATCAGGCCGATCGTCACGTTGCCGTTGAGATAGCGGCGACGGATGCGCGCGTTCAGCACCGCGGCTTCCTTGCGCGGATTGGTGCCGATCAGCAGAATCGAGTCCGCGCGGTCGATGCCGGCGATCGTGGAATTGAAGAGATAACTGGCGCGGCCGTATTTCGGATGCAGCGGCGAGCCCGGATAACGCGCATCGACATTGGCCGAACCGAGCGAGGTCATCAGCGCCTTGAGCGCATACATCTCTTCGACGGTCGAGAGCTGGCCGGCGAGTGCGCCGATTTTCTGAGCCTTCGCGCTCTTCACCTTGGCGGCAATCGCCGCGAAGGCTTCGCTCCACGTCGCGGGTCGCAGGCGGCCGTTTTCGCGGATGTAGGGCCGGTCGAGACGCTGGGTGCGCAATCCATCGACGATGTAACGCGTCTTGTCGGAAATCCACTCCTCGTTGATGTCATCGTTGAGGCGCGGCAGCACGCGCATCACCTCGCGGCCGCGCGTATCGACGCGGATCGCGGAGCCGAGGCCGTCCATCACGTCGACGGTTTCGGTCTTGTTGAGTTCCCAAGGCCGCGCGACGAACGCATAAGGCTTCGAGGTCAGCGCGCCGACCGGGCAGAGATCGACCACGTTGCCCTGCAGCTCGGAGGTCATCGCCTGCTCGAGATAGGTGGTGATCTCCATGTCCTCGCCACGGCCGATCGCGCCGAGTTCGGCGACACCGGCGACCTCGGTGGTGAAGCGGACGCAGCGCGTGCAGTGGATGCAACGGTTCATCACCGTCTTCACCAGCACGCCGATATATTTGTCTTCGACCGCGCGCTTGTTCTCGTGATAGCGCGTCGCGTCGACGCCGTAGGCCATCGCCTGATCCTGCAGATCGCACTCGCCGCCCTGATCGCAGATCGGGCAGTCGAGCGGATGATTGATCAGCAGGAACTCCATCACGCCTTCGCGCGCCTTCTTCACCATCGGCGAGCGGGTCTTGATGACCTTCGGCGAACCGTCCTTGTTGGGCGCCAGATCCTTCACCTGCATGGCGCAGGAGGCCTGCGGCTTCGGCGGGCCGCCGACCACCTCGACGAGGCACATGCGGCAGTTGCCGGCGACCGACAGCCGCTCGTGGAAGCAGAAGCGCGGGATTTCCGCGCCGGCGGCCTCGCAGGCCTGGAGCAGCGTGAACTCCGGCGGGACTTCGATTTCGGTGTCGTCGACGATGATCTTGGTCATGCCGCGTGCTCGCTTGTGGTGCCGCAACGCGCGGTGCGCCAATGCGTGGCGGCCGGCAGGCTGTCCCAGCTGAAGGCGTAATCGCTCGAACCGTGATTTTTCAGATGGTCGAGACGCTCGGCGCCCTCCTCCATCGTCGGCCTGTGGCCTTCCGGAATCCACCACAACACCAGCGGCGGACCGTCGAGGGCTGCGAACCACTGCTCGCGGCGGCCGTAGAAGCGCCGGTGCACGGTCTGCCAGACGAAACGCTCCAGCGCCTCGACGCTCTCCCACACCGTCAGGTTCGGCAGGATCGTCGGATCGTCATAGACGCGGATGTTCATAGCATGGCCGCTGTCATCGGCGAGCCGCCACACGAAACCATCGATGCCGTTCGCCAGCGCATTGACGCGATCGACATTCTCGACGAACTCGCGCATGCGCGGGTCGTCGAGCGGATAGCGGGCCCGCGCGATGTTGAACTGGGCGAGATGACGGCCTTCGGTCATGTCGCTACTCCGCCGCCACGCGAACCGCGTCGCGGGCGTCCGCGTTGCGGGTGTATTCGTCGATGCGCCGCTCGATCTCCGGACGGAAATGCCGCAGCAGGCCCTGCACCGGCCAGGCCGCGCCGTCGCCGAACGCGCAGATCGTGTGTCCTTCGATCTGCTTGGTAACGTCGAACAGCATGTCGATTTCTTTTTTCTGCGCGCGGCCTTCCGCCATGCGCGTCAGAACCCGCCACATCCAGCCCATGCCCTCGCGGCACGGCGTGCACTGGCCGCAACTCTCGTGCTTGTAGAAATACGAGATGCGCGCCATCGCGCGGATGATGTCGGTGGACTTGTCCATCACGATCACGGCCGCCGTGCCGAGCGCCGACTTGTGCTTCACGCAGCCGTCGAAATCCATCAGCAGGTCGTCGCAGCCGGTCGCGCCCGCCGGGATCAGCGGCATCGAGGAGCCGCCGGGAATGACCGCGAGCAGGTTGTCCCAGCCGCCGCGCACGCCGCCGGCATGTTTCTCGACAAGCTCGCGCAGCGGGATACCCATCGCCTCTTCGACGTTGCAGGGCTTTTCGACGTGGCCGGAGATGCAGAACAGTTTGGTGCCGGTGTTGTTCGGACGGCCGATACCTGCGAACCACGCCGGTCCCCGCCGCAGGATGTCCGGAACCGCTGCGATCGACTCCACGTTGTTCACCGTGGTCGGGCAGCCGTAGAGGCCGACATTGGCCGGGAACGGCGGCTTGAGCCGCGGCTGGCCCTTCTTGCCCTCGAGGCTTTCGAGCAGCGCGGTTTCCTCGCCGCAGATGTAAGCGCCGGCACCGTGGTGAACGTAGAGATCGAAGTCCCAGCCGTGGACGTTGTTCTTGCCGATCAGCTTGGCCTCATAAGCCTGCTCGATTGCAGCTTCGAGGCGCTCGCGCTCGCGAATGAACTCGCCGCGCACATAGATGTAGCCGGCATTGGCGCCCATCGCGAAACCGGCGATCAGGCAGCCCTCCACGAGCAGATGCGGATCGTGCCGCATGATCTCGCGGTCCTTGCAGGTGCCGGGCTCGGATTCGTCGGCATTGACGACGAGATAATGCGGCCGCCCGTCCGACTGCTTGGGCATGAACGACCATTTGAGGCCGGTCGGGAAGCCCGCGCCGCCACGGCCGCGCAGGCCGGAGGCCTTCACGTCGTTGATGATGCCGTCGCGGCCCTTTTCCAGAATGGCCTTGGTGCCGTCCCACGCGCCGCGCGCACGCGCGCCCTTCAGGCCCCAGTCGTGGAGGCCGTAGAGGTTGCGGAAGATGCGGTCCTTGTCGTCGAGCATGTCAGGCCTTGGCCGTCTTGAGTGTGGTCGGTCCGCCGACCGGTGCGGACAACTGCCGGTCGATCTGCGGGCCGGGCTTCGGCGTCTTGCCGGCAGCGAACGCATCGAGCAGCTTGTTGAAGTTCTCCGGCGTCAGATCTTCATAGAAATCGCTGCCGATCTGCACGACCGGCGCGTTGACGCAGGCGCCGAGACATTCGACTTCGACCCAGGAGAACTGGCCGTCGGCCGTGACATGGCCTTCCTCGCCGATGCGTTGCTTGCAAACCGTCTTGATCGCGTCGGCGCCGCGCAGCAGGCACGGCGTGGTGCCGCAGAACTGCACATGGGTGCGGCCGACCGGCTCGAGATTGAACATCGTATAGAAGGTCGCGACTTCCAGCGCCCGGATATGCGCGACGCCGAGCATGTCGGCGACATAACGCATCGCGACTTCGGGCAGCCAGCCGTCATGCTGCTCCTGCGCGCGCCACAGCAGCGGAATGATCGCGGAACGCTGGCGGCCTTCCGGATAGTTGGCAATTTTCTTCTTCGCCCAGTCGAGGTTCGCCTTGTTGAAAGCGAACTCCTTGGGCTGCTGCTCGGGCGGCGCGAGACGGCGGACGCTCATCGGTCGACCTCCCCGAACACGATATCGATCGAACCGAGAATGGCGGAGACGTCGGCCAGCATGTGTCCCTTGCAGAGAAAGTCCATCGCCTGCAAATGCGCGAAGCCCGGCGCGCGGATTTTGCATTTGTAAGGCTTGTTGGTGCCATCGGAGACCAGATAGACGCCGAATTCGCCCTTCGGCGCTTCGACGGCGGCGTAAACTTCGCCGGCCGGCACGTGATAGCCCTCGGTGTAGAGCTTGAAGTGATGGATCAGCGCTTCCATCGACTTCTTCATCTCGCCGCGCTTGGGCGGCACGATCTTGTTGTCATCGTGAGCATGCGGACCGCGGCCTTCCGCGCTCATCAGCTTGTTGACGCACTGCTTCATGATGCGGATCGACTGGCGCATCTCTTCCATGCGGATGCAGTAGCGGTCGTAGCAGTCGCCGTTCTTGCCGACCGGAATGTCGAAGTCGAGTTCCGAATAGCACTCGTAAGGCTGCGACTTGCGCAGATCCCAGGCCGCGCCCGAGCCGCGCACCATCACGCCGGAGAAGCCCCAGTTCCAGCAATCCTCCAGCGACACTACGGCGATGTCGACGTTGCGCTGCTTGAAGATGCGGTTGCCGGTGAGCAGCGTTTCGAGATCGTCACACACCTTCAGGAACGGATCGCAGAACGCGCCGATGTCCTCGACCAGTTTGTCGGGTAGGTCCTGATGCACGCCGCCGGGACGGAAATAAGCCGCATGCATGCGGCTGCCCGAAGCGCGCTCGTAGAACACCATCAACTTCTCGCGCTCCTCAAAGCCCCACAGCGGCGGGGTGAGCGCGCCGACATCCATCGCTTGCGTGGTGACGTTGAGAAGATGCGACAAGAGCCGGCCGATCTCCGAATAAAGCACACGAATAAGCTGCGCACGCTTCGGCACCGTAATGCCCAGGAGCTTCTCGGTCGCGAGACAGAAGGCGTGCTCCTGATTCATCGGTGCGACATAATCGAGCCGGTCGAAGTAAGGCACCGCCTGCAGATAAGTCTTGTGCTCGATCAGCTTCTCGGTGCCGCGATGCAGAAGGCCGATATGCGGGTCGACGCGCTCGACGATTTCGCCGTCGAGCTCTAGCACGAGGCGCAGCACGCCGTGCGCGGCCGGATGCTGCGGACCGAAGTTGATGGTGAAGTTGCGAAGTTCGGCTTCCGCCATCACGCCACTCCCGCGAGGCGGCCCTTGTCGGCCACACGCGCCTTGAACTTGTCCCAAGTCACGACTGCACGCTGATGACGCCCCTCGCCGATCAGGTCGACACCGTCATGGGCGCGCACCGAAAATTCGAGCCGGCGGCCGTCGACCGAAGCAAGCTCCGCTTCCGCCGTCACCGACATGCCCGGCAATGTCGCCGCCAGATGACTGACATCGACATGGGTGCCGAGGCTGCCCTCACCGGCGTCGAGATGCGGCGCCATCAGTTGCGTGCAGGTCCATTCCATCAGGATGATCATGAAACCGGTCGCGAACACCTCGGGCATTGACTGCAGTTCGGCGGCTTCACGATAGGTGTAGGGCACGGTCTTCTCGACCGGCACCTTGTAGATGAATTTATGCTTGAGACCGGGAACGAGCGACGGCTTCATGGCGCGGGCTTCTTCTCCGGTTCGCCGGTCATCTTGTTGCCCTGACCGGGCGCCTTCTCGTCGCCTGGCAGCACATAGTCGGTGCCTTCCCACGGCGACAGGAAATCGAAGCTGCGGAACTCCTGCGAGAGCTTGACCGGCTCGTACACGACGCGCTTCTGCTCGTCGTCGTAACGCACCTCGACGAAACCCGTCAGCGGGAAGTCCTTGCGCAGCGGATGCCCGTCGAAGCCGTAATCGGTGAGAATCCGGCGCATGTCCGGATGTCCGGTGAACAGCACGCCGTAGAGATCGTAAGTCTCGCGCTCGAACCAGTCGGCCCCGCGATAGACATCGATCAGCGAGGCGACCTGCTCCATCTCGCCGACTTCGATCTTGATGCGCACCCGGCGGTTCAGCCGCGGCGACAGGAAGTGGTAGACGACGTCGAAACGTTTCTCGCGGCCGGGCCAGTCGACTGCGGTGATGTCGATGAAATTGGAGAACAGGAAACGCGGATCGTCGCGCAACACGGTCGCGACCTTCACGATATCGGCGGCCTGCGCGGTCACGGTCAGTTCGCCATAGGCGATCGCATAGCCCGTCACCGCGCCGCCGAGCGTCTCCGAAATCTTCTGGCCGAGCCTGTCGAGCATTTCGTCCATGAACTGAGTGCCCCTTACCGCTCGATCGTCCCGGTGCGCCGGATCTTCTTCTGCAAAAGCAGCACGCCGTACAGCAGCGCCTCCGCCGTCGGCGGGCAGCCCGGCACATAGACGTCGACCGGAACGATGCGGTCGCAGCCGCGCACCACCGAATAGGAATAGTGATAGTAGCCGCCGCCGTTGGCGCAGGAGCCCATCGAGATGACGTAGCGCGGCTCCGGCATCTGGTCGTAGACCTTGCGCAGCGCCGGCGCCATCTTGTTGGTCAGCGTGCCGGCGACGATCATCACGTCGGACTGGCGCGGGCTCGCGCGCGGCGCAAAGCCGAACCGCTCGACGTCGTAGCGCGGCATCGACACCTGCATCATCTCGACCGCGCAGCAGGCAAGCCCGAAGGTCATCCACATCAGCGAGCCGGTGCGCGCCCAGGTGATGAGGTCGTCGGTGGCGGTGACGATGAAACCCTTGTCTGCGAGTTCGTTATTGATGCCGGTGAAGAAGGCGTCGTCCGAACCGACCGGCTTGCCGGTCGACGGGTCGAGGATGCCTTTCGGCGCGGGTGCGATCATCGTCATGAAACGATCAGTCCCATTCCAGCGCCCCCTTCTTCCACTCATATATGAAGCCGATGGTGAGGACGCCAAGGAAGACCATCATCGACCAGAAGCCGAAGGCACCGACCTCCTTGAAGGCGACCGCCCAGGGAAACAGGAAGGCCACTTCGAGGTCGAAAATGATGAACAGGATCGCGACGAGGTAAAATCGCACGTCGAATTTCATGCGGGCGTCGTCGAAGGCATTAAAGCCGCACTCATAGGCCGACAGCTTTTCCGGGTCGGGCTGCTGATAGGCGACGATGAAGGGCACGACCAGCAGGACGATACCGATGACAAGCGCGACGGCGATGAAAATCGCCAACGGCAGGTAGTCGATCAACAGTTCGCTCATCGGCGACCTCGGTGCTGGCGGCTGGACCGGACGGGCCCGCTCTTTGGCAGGCACGGCAACGGAATCTGGCGCGGATTTGCTCGGATCGCGCCCATTGCCCAAGCCGGATTCGCCTCAAGGACGGAAGCGAGTGAGCCTTAGCGCAGCCCCATTGATGTCGCAAGCCGACATTGGAGGCCTTCCAAGGTCCATTTGCGGCCTGTTTCCGCAGAATTTTCGCGGCCGCCCACGCCACACGAAACGGCCTCGGCAGGGCGCCCCGGACGCGCCCGGCTCGCGGCGCGAATCCGGCGCAGCGTCTGGGGCCGCCGGCATGAACGGTGAGCATGGACGCCCGGCATTGTTGGCCGTCTTCGGCGGTAGTCACGGCCCGCCATGCTGCAATAGTGTGCGCCGCTATCAGCGCCTGCCGCCGCACCGGTCGGCGTTCCACCGCGCCGACACCGCAAGGGGCAACCACATGAACGAAACGATGAACGCCGCCATCAAGGGAACCGAGCACTGGACCAACCGGAGCGGCGCCAAACTGTTCCTGTGGAACAAGCTTGCCGGCGATCCCGCCAGGACGAAGGGCAGCATTCTGTTCGTGCACGGCTCGTCCATGGCGGGTCAGCCGACCTTCGATCTTCAGGTGCCCGGCCGCCCCTACTCGTCGGCGATGGATTTCTTTGCCGACCAGGGCTTCGACTGCTGGTCGGTCGACGTTGAAGGCTATGGCCGCTCCACCAAGGATCGCGACAACAATGCCCCGATCTCGCAGGGCGCCGACGACTGCTACGCGGCCGCGCAATACATCCAGAAACTGCGCGGCGGCCGCACGCTGTTGACCTACGGAATTTCATCCGGCGCCCTGCGCGCAGCGCTGTTCGCCGAACGCCACCCCGAGCTGGTCGCCCGCCTCGCGCTCGACGCCATGGTGTGGACCGGCGAAGGCTCGCCGACGCTCGCCGAGCGGCGCAAGAAGCTGGCCGAGTTCCAGTCGAAGAACCGCCGGCCGATGAGCAAGGACTTCATCCGCTCGGTGTTCGACCGCGACCATCCCGATACCGCCGAGCGCAGCGTCATCGACGCCTTCGCCGACGCGGTCTGCGCACTCGACGATTCGGTGCCGACCGGCACCTATGTCGACATGTGCTCGAAACTGCCGGTGGTGAACCCGGAAAAGATCGTCGTGCCGACGCTGATCATGCGCGGTCAGTTCGACGGCATCGCCTCAATGCAGGATTTGATGAAGTTCTTTGAAAAATTGCCGAACCCGGACAAGCAGTTCACCGTGATGCCCGGCATTTCACATGCGAGCTTCCAGCAGAAGAATTACATGCTGGTCTATCACATCCTGCTGAGCTTCTTCACGCAGCCGGAGCCGATCTACAAAGGTTGAGTGACTTTGGGCTGAGCGCTTCCGGCTAGCCAACGAGCTTCGCGGCAAGATCGAGTAGGTCTTTCGCCACCACATCGACCGGCACCGTCGGCACGGTTTCGCCCTTGCCTGGTCCGTGCTCGTCCGGCCGCGCGATGTGCGCGGTGCGCAAGCCACAGGCGGCGGCCGCTTCAAGGTCGCTGGAATGGGCGGCGACCATCATGCATTGTCCCGGCGCGAGCGCGAAAGCTTCGCAAGCCGCGAGGTAGACGCGCGGCTTCGGCTTGTAGTCGCCGGCGACCTCGGCGCCGAGAATGGCGTCCCAGCGCAGATCGTTGCGCCGCGCGAGGTCGGCCATCAGCGCGATGTTGCCGTTCGACACCGGCGCGACGCGAAACGTCTCGCGCAGACGCGCCAGTCCCGCCGTCACGTCGGGCCAGCCGTCGAGCCGGTGCCAGGCGAGATTAAGCTCGGCCAGCACCGCCTCCGGAATGTTGCGGAAGCCGAAGCGCGGCAGCACCCTCTCGAGATTATGCCGGTGCAGCACATCGAGCCGGCTGAAGGGGATCCTGCCGGAACGGACGTCCTCCATTCCGGGCTGGTATTGCGCCCGCCAGGCGTCGGCGAAAGCCAACCAATCTGTGGATTGGTCATGCGCCCGTAACAGGCGTTCCGCCTCCCGGGCGACGCCCGAGCGCCAATCGACCAGCGTTCCGAACACATCGAAGAACAGCGCCCGGACGGACTGGGTCATGGAGCGGACATGCCTCGCCGATCGAGGTCGAAACGGGCCGGAAAAGGGGTGCTAAGTGCTTGAAAATATGGCGGGAGCGACGGGGCTCGAACCCGCGACCTCCGGCGTGACAGGCCGG
>NZ_JBFWPH010000006.1:0-243512 GCF_050250095.1 Pseudolabrys sp.
ACAGCCCCCAATTTGCCAAAACCGCCCCCACTACGCAACGGCAAAAAATCGCTATTTTTTTAGTGTTTCAATGTGCTTGAGCGTGATCCAGAGTGATCGAATTGAGGTTAGTGGGGTGATTGTGGACCAGGATCAGCGCGGTCGCGGAAAGCTCGAGCGCGCGCTTGACGATTTCGCGCGGGTAGACCGGCGTGTGATCGACGGTGCCAACCTGCTGCACCTCGTCGGCGATCAGCTGATTGCGCTTGTCGAGGAACAGGATGCGAAATTGCTCCTTGTCCGCGAACGCCATCGTGGCGCGGCAATAGTCCAGCACCGCGGACCATGAGGACAGCACGGCCCGGCGTTTCACCTCGCCGCGGGCGAGGCGGTTCGCTGCCGCCTGCACGATCTTGAATTCGGTGATGGCGGCGTCGCCCAGCCCGCGCACCTCGGCGAGCCGGTTGCGGGGCGCGGCGATGACCTCCGCGAACGAGCCGAATTTTTCGACCAGAGCCTTGGCGAGCGGTTTCACGTCGCGCCGCGGCAAGGCGCGGAACAGCAGCAGCTCGAGTAATTCGTAGTCGCTGACCGCCTCGCTGCCGGCGTCGCGGAAGCGCGACCGCAGCCGCTCGCGATGGCCGTAGTAATGCGGCGCTTCGGCAAGCTCGCCGGCCTTCAGGCCGTCCTTGCTGCGCTTCCCGTTGTTGTTCTTCAGGCCGCTGTTGAGTGACCGTGGCATCGCGCCTGCCTTATCCTGCAGTGTTCGGCTTTGCGGCAGGATGGGGCCAATCTTCGCGACCCGGCCACACTCCCGTCAACTGCGATAGGGGGGCTTGTCGAGCTTGCCTGGCGACAATGTGAAGATCTCGACGCCGGTATCAGTGACGCCGACCGAGTGTTCGAACTGGGCCGACAGCGAACGGTCGCGCGTTACCGCGGTCCAGCCGTCGGACAGCACTTTGACGTGCGGGCGGCCGAGATTGATCATCGGCTCGACGGTAAACAGCATGCCGGGCCGAAGGATGACGCCTTCGCCGGGGCGGCCGACATGGACGATGTTCGGCTCGTCGTGGAACAGCCGGCCGAGGCCGTGGCCGCAGAAGTCGCGCACCACGCTCATGTGCTGGGCTTCGACGAAGGTCTGAATGGCATGGCCGATGTCGCCCGTGGTTGCGCCGGGGCGGATCACCGCGATCCCGCGCATCATGGCGTCGTAGGTGACCTCGATCAGACGCTCGGCGCGGCGCGGAATATCCCCGACCGCATACATCCGGCTGGAGTCACCGTGCCAGCCGTCGAGGATCAGCGTCACGTCGATATTGACGATGTCGCCGTCCTTCAGCGGCTTCGCATTGGGGATGCCGTGGCAGACCACATGGTTGATCGAGGTGCAGGTCGACTTGCGGTAGCCGCGATACATCAGCGTCGCCGGCAGGGCGCCGTGGTCACGGCCGAATTCGTAGACGATTCTGTCGATGGCGTCGGTGGTGACGCCCGGCTTGACCGCGTCGACCAGCACATCGAGGCAGCGCGCAGCCAGCTGTCCCGCCTTGCGCATGCCTTCGAAGGCCGACGGGCCATAGAGCTTGATTTGACCGGTTTTACGCAGCGGCGCGGCTGCGGCATCGACATAATTCATGATGAAGCCAATGTAGGAGGCTTCGGGAGGCCAAGGCAAGCCGCCGTTTCAGGCCGGGATTTTGCCGCCTAATTCATCGTCGATATGCGCGCGGATGATCTCGTCGAAACCGGTCTCCGCGACGAAGCCGAGTTCCCGGGCGCGGCGGGCGTCGAACCGGTGCGGCCAGCCTGACACGATGCGCGTCACCAGTTCGTCCGGCTGCCGGCGGATGCGGGCCGCGACCTTGGGACCAGCAATGCGGGTCAGCGCCTCGATCTGCTCGGCGATCGTGCAGCACACGCCCGGCATGGCGAGGCCGATGCGCGGGCCGATCTGCTCTCGCGTGAGGCTTGCGGCGTGAACGAGGAAGCCGACCGCCGCGCGCGGGCTCGCATGGGTATGCAGCACGGTGTCGGACACCGGCAGCACTGCTTCCTGCCCTGCGAGCGGCTCGCGGATAATGCCGGAGAAAAAGCCAGATGCGGCGAGGTTCGGCTTGCCGGGCCGGATGCAGATCGAGGGCAGGCGGATGCCGACGCCCTCAAGGAAACCGCGGCGGGTATAGTCGGCCAGCAGCAACTCGCCGATGGCTTTTTGCGTTCCGTAGGACGTGAGCGGCGTCAGGTTGAATTCGTCGGGAATGGCATGTGGGAACGGCGCGCCGTAAACCGCAATCGACGATGTAAAGATCACTTTCGGCCGGTAACCGTCACCGACGACGCGGATCGCCTCGATCAGGTTGCGGATGCCGTCGAGATTGACGTGATAGCCCTTTTCGAAATTGGTCTCCGCTTCGCCGGAGACGACGCCGGCAAGATGGAAAACCACTTCGGGCCGCGGCGCGATCAGCTTGTCTGCGACGCTCGGCGCCGCAAGATCGGCGGCGACCGCCGTCACCTTGTCCTTGAAGCCGGCCGGGGCCTCCGGCGTCATCACATCGATCAGAGTCAGATGTTCGATCGGCTGGCCGTTCAGTCCGCCGTCGCTCGCGAGGCGCGCCAGCAGCTTTCGGCCGATCATGCCGGCCGCGCCGGTCACCAGGACATGCATTCTCTACCTCTTCGCTTGATCCGGCGGCAGTTCGTAGCGGTCGATCCGCCGCAGCGACGGGAACAGCATCATCCAGATTCCGGCGACGAGCAACGACCCGACGCCGCCGATCAGGACCGAGGCCACGGCGCCGAACCAGGAGGCGAGCAGGCCGGACTCGAATTCGCCGAGCGTGTTCGACGTGCCGACGAACATGTAGTTGATGGCGCTGACGCGGCCGCGCATGGCGTCCGGTGTCTCGATCTGCACCAGCGAGAACCGGATGACGACGCTGATCGCGTCGCTTGCGCCGAGGATGGCGAGCGCGAACACCGACAGGGGCAGCCACGTCGAAACGGCAAAGACGACGGTGGACAGGCCGAACATTGCGACGGCGCCGAACATCGCGAGGCCGACATGCCGTTCGATCGGAGTATGCGAGAGGATGGTCACCACCGTCAGTGCGCCGATCGCGGGGGCCGAGCGCAGAATGCCGAGTCCGAGCGGGCCGGCGTGCAGGATGTCGCTGGCATAGATCGGCAGCAGGGCGGTTGCGCCGCCCAGCAGGATCACGAACAGGTCGAGCGAGATGACGCCCAGGAGCCGCTCGCGCTTGCGGATGTAGTCGAAGCCGGCGAGCACGGAGGCGAGGGTCGCAGGCTCGCGCTTCGGCGCGCTGCGCTCCATCCGCATCAGGCTGACGAGGACGATGGCGGCGGCAAAGGACACGACGCAGAGCGCCGCCACCAGTGTCGGGCTGAACGCATAGATCAGGCCGCCAAGCGCGGGACCGCTGATGACGGCCGCCTGGTTGGCGGAGGCCCAGCCGGCGGTGGCGCGCGGGATCAGCGCCGCCGGCACCGTCGCGGGCACCAGGGCGCTCGTGGTCGGCAGCTCGAAGGCGCGGGCACAACCGATGACGAATACGACGGCAAACAGGATGTCGCGCGTGACCGCCCCGCTCCAGAAGCTCCAGAACAGCGCGAGCGAGGCGAGCGCATAGGCGGCTTGCGAGAGGCGGATGATGAGCCGCCGGTCGTAGCGGTCGGCGACATGGCCGATCAGCAGCGTCAGCGCCACCGCCGGCACGAACTGAATGAGGCCGATCAGGCCGAGGTCGAGCGCGCTGCCGGTGATTTCATAGACCTTCCAGCCGATCGCCACCGCGGCCATGTGATAGCCGATGGTCGAGGCGAGCCGCACGAACCAGAACAGCACGAAGGGCTGGTGATCGCGCAGGCGCGCGCTTTCGGCACTTGCGGTCATGAACGGGCGGCGTTGTTCAGGGCGCCGAGGCTGAGCTTCTGCCGGCCGCCGGCGTCGAAATTGTCCGGCGACAGCCAGCGTTCGAAGTTCGCCTTCCGCTGCGGCCACTCGCCGTCGAGGATGGAAAACCAGGCGGTGTCGCGGTTGCGCCCCTTCACGATGACGTGCTGGCGAAACAGGCCCTCGAAGGTGAAGCCATAACGCTGCGCCGCGCGGCGCGACGGTGCATTCAACGCGTCGCATTTCCATTCATAGCGGCGGTAGCGCAGCGTTTCGAAAGCGTAGCGCGCCAGCAGGAACTGCGCCTCGGTGGCAAGCGGCGTGCGTTGCAGCGCCGGCATATAAAGAATGTGGCCGACCTCGATCACGCGCGTCTGTGGCCGGATTTCCATCAACGTGGCGATGCCGACCGCGCGTCCGGCGGGATCGAGGATCGCATAGGAGTAGGGGTCGTCCAGCGCGATGCGGCCTTCGATCCAGCGCGCGAATTCGTTCGCATCGGCGATCGGACCATAGGCCATGTAGGTCCAGATCGCGTCATGGCCCTTGGCGTTGGCCCAGAGCGATTCCGCGTGCTGCGGCGCAAGTCGCGTCACGCGGCCGTAGCGGCCTTCGAGCGTCTCCGGGCCGGGGCGCAGCGCCGGTGTCGCGTCGACCTTGAGGCCGACCGGCTGTCCCGTGACGGGCTGGGGTTCGGATTGCGTCACGACAGATTGCGTTTCTTCGCATCCTCGCGGAACAGCTTGTTGAGCTCCGCATTGGTCATGGTGCCGTCGAAGCAGGTGAAGGTGCCAGGATCGAGCATCTCCTTCGCCGCGCGAGCAACGGCAGTCCATGCGACCCGCGCCAGCGAGCCGCCGACGCTGATGCG
Source organism: Pseudolabrys sp. (assembly GCF_050250095.1). Taxonomy (NCBI): domain Bacteria; kingdom Pseudomonadati; phylum Pseudomonadota; class Alphaproteobacteria; order Hyphomicrobiales; family Xanthobacteraceae; genus Pseudolabrys; species Pseudolabrys sp. Next base: position 4,770 of record NZ_JBFWPH010000006.1, read on the forward strand.
CCGCGCGCCCATCTGTTCGAGGTCGCGCACCGAGAAGCCGAGATTGGCCGGCATCAGGATATTCACCGGCTTCGGCGCGACGCATTTGATCACCGCCTCGATATGCTCGCGGCTGCGCACGCCCGGCGCGTAGAGACAGTCGGCGCCAGCGTCGGCGAAGGCTTTCAGCCGCCGCACCGTTTCGTCGATATCCGGTCGGTTGCGGATGAAGCCTTCGGTGCGCGCCGTGAACAGCACGCCGCTGTTGGTTTTGTCGATCGCCGCGCGGGCAGCGCGCACGCGCGCCAAGGCAAGGTCGAAATCGTAGAGCGGGATCGAGTCGTCCATCGTTGCGTCTTCGATGGAGAGGCCGGCGACGCCGGTGTCGATGCAAAGCTTGACGTTCGCCGCGACCTCGCCGGGATCGTCGGCATAGCCGCCTTCGTAGTCGGCATTGATTGGCACGTCGGTTTCCGCGGCGAGGTCGCGCAGATGCGCCAGCATCATGTCGCGGTCGACGGCGGCGTCCGGCAACCCTTGCGCGAAGGCGTAGCCGGCGCTGGTCGAGGCCAGCGCCTTGAAGCCGGCATGCTGGAGATAGCGCGCGCTGCCGATGTCCCACGGATTGGGCAAGACGAAGCAGCCGGTCTCGTGCAGCGCGCGATAGGTCTTGCGCTTGTCGGCGGTGGAAGGGCGGGGGCTGGCCATGACGATCCGTATGTTCGGTTGGCGCCGCAAGCGACGCGCGGCTGAAAGTGGCATGGCCGGGAAGTCTCCGCCAATGCATTTCCGCGATTGTCGTATGACCGGCGCTGATGGCGCGCACTCCCGCTCGCCGCCGCGACGGGTTTGATTTCATTGCGGAAATACGCTCAAACTAGCGCCGCGAAACGACCCGCGCCACAGCGGGCGCACCGGGGAAGCTCAAGGACGTCTCATGCTGAAAACCATCGCGGCCTTTGACCGGATCGGTGAGGAAAACGCCTTTGCGGTGCTGGCTCGCGCCAACGCGCTCGCCGCGCAGGGCCGCGACATCATCAGCCTCGGCATCGGGCAACCCGATTTCAGGACGCCGGACTTCATCGTCGAGGCTGCAGTCAAGGCGCTGCGTGACGGCCATCACGGTTACACCGCTGCGAACGGCATCCCGGCGTTGCGCGAGGCGGTCGCCGCCGACCTGCACAAGCGTTACGCGGTCGAGGTCAACCCGGACAGCGTGATGATCATGCCCGGCGGCAAGCCGACCATGTTCATGTCGATCCTGATGTTCGGCGAGCCGGGCGTCGAGATCATGTATCCGGATCCCGGCTTTCCGATCTACCGCTCGATGATCGAGTTCACCGGCGCGACGCCGGTGCCGGTGCCGATCCGCGAGGAGAACGGCTTTGCCTTCTCGGCGGAGGAAACGCTCGGCCTCATTACGAAGAAGACGCGGCTCATCATCGTCAACTCGCCGGCCAACCCGACCGGCGGCGTCACGCCGAAACCGGAAGTCGACAAGTTCGTCGCAGGGCTCGACAAGTGGCCGGACGTCGCGGTGATGTCGGACGAGATTTACGACCACATGGTCTATGACGGGCTGCAGCACGTTTGCCTGCTGTCATATCCTTCGATCCGCGACCGGCTGATCCTGCTCAACGGCTGGTCGAAGACCTATGCGATGACCGGCTGGCGGCTCGGCTACGCTGTGTTTCCCGGCAAACTTTTCGACTACGCGCGCAAGCTCGCGGTCAATCTGCATTCCTGCGTCAACGCCTCGGCGCAATATGCCGGGCTTGCCGCGCTCACCGGCCCGCAGGACGAGGTGACGAAGATGATCGCGGAGTTCGACCGGCGGCGGAAGGTCGTGGTCGAAGGCCTGAACAAGCTGCCGGGCGTGTCCTGCATCACACCGAAGGGCGCGTTCTATGCGTTCCCGAACGTCAAGAAGACCGGCTGGAAAGCCAAGGAGCTTGCCACCGCGCTCCTGAACGACACCGGCGTGGTGACGATCGGCGGCCCGGATTTCGGCATTCTCGGCGAGGGCTATCTGCGGCTGTCCTACGCCAACTCGACCGAGAACATCCTCAAGGCGCTCGAGCGCATGGGAACGTTCCTAGCCGACCGGAAGGCGGCCTAGCTCTCAAGTCCCGCCCGGCGCGCGGCGCCACGCGCGATTGCCGCCCAATCCTTTTTGCCGTCGCCGTTCGCGATGGAGTCGAGGAAGGCATCGCGCAGCACGCTGGCGAACGGCAGCGGCACATTCGCCTTCTCGCCGGCGGCGAGCGCGAGCCGCACGTCCTTGAGGCCGAGCACTAGATCGAATCCCGGCGGCTCGTAAGCCCCGGTCGCGATCAGGTTGCCGTAGCCGCGATAGACCGGAACGTCGAACAGCGCCGTGTTGACGGTATTGAGAAAGTCGCCGGAGGACAGGCCGTAGCCGCGTACCAGCGCGGCGGCTTCACCCATCGCCTCGATCGCGGCCGCGACCATCAGGTTTCCGGCGATCTTGGCGACATTGGCGTTGCTCGGCTTGTCGCCGAGCCGGGTGGTGCGCTGGCCGAGCACGTCGAACAGCGGTTGTGCCTTGTCGATCGCCGCCGCATCGCCGGCGGTGACGATGCTCAGTTTCGCCGCCGCCGCGGCGTCGGGTCTGCCCCACACCGTTGCGGCGATATAGGGCACGCCGCGTTGCTTGTGCAGCGCGGTCAACTCATCCGCGCAGGCGACCGAGGCGGTCGCCATGTTGACGTGAATGGTTTTGGCGCCGCTGGCGGGCAGCGTGTCACCGGTCACGAATACCGCGCGCATCGCTTCGTCATTCGGCAGCATCGAAATGGTGACGTCGCCACCGAAGGCATCCTTGGTGCTGGCAGCGATCTCGGCGCCGTCTTTCTCAAGCTCGCGCAGGTTGTCTTTCGCGATATCGAAAATGCGCAGCTTGTGTCCGGCTTTGATGAGATTTCGAGCCATCGCTGTGCCCATCCGACCGGCGCCGATCATCCCGACCTGCATGGCAGTTCCTCCATGGAATTATTTTCGGAAGCGGATCATGATCGCCGCGATTGCACAACAGGGAGTTTCGCTGATGAGCGACCGGGGCCTTACCGAAGACCAGCGGCTGATGCGGCAGTCCTGCCGCGAATTCGTCGACGACGTCATCATTCCGTTCATGCGGGCGAACTGGCAGCGCGAATGGAGCATGACGCCGGACGACCGTCTGCCGAAGGAGATTCTTCAGGGCGCCGAGAATGTCGGTATTCGCGCGCTCGGCGTTCCCGAGGAGTTCGGCGGCATCGAACTCGACAAGGCGAGCGAGGTGCAGACCTTCGCGATCATTTCGCAGGAGATCGCGCGCGGCGACTCGGGGCTGGCCGACAAGCTGGTGCAGAACTGGAAGGTCTCGGTGCTGCTGCGCCAGTTCGCGCCGAAGCATCTGCAGGAGAAATGGTTCAAGCGGTTGATGGAAGACCCGCAGTTCCTGCTGGCGCATTGCCTGACCGAGCCGCGCGGCGCGTCCGATCGCTGGCTGCCTTACAACGTGCCGGAAGCGGCGATGCAGACCAAGGCGGTAAAGAAGGGCGACAAGTGGATCATCAACGGCCGCAAGCAGTTCATCTCGAACGGCTACGACGCCGGACTCTATGTCGTCTACGCTAACACCAATCCGAAAGTCGGCATGCTGCAGGGAACGTCGTCGTTCCTGGTGCCGCGCAACACGCCCGGCCTCACCGTCGCACGCTGCAACGAGACGCTCGGCTGCCGCTTCATGAACAACGGCGAGCTGGTGTTCGAGGACATGGAGGTCCCCGAGGATCATCTGATGGTCGAGAACGAGGCGCTCGCCACCGCCGGCATCTATTTCCGTCCCGGCAAGATCATCCAGGCGGCGAAGAACCTCGGCGTCGGCATCCGCGCCTTCGAGGTCACGTCCGACTATGTGCAGAACTACGTGCAGGGCGGCCGCATCCTGATCAAGCATCAGGCGGTGGCGCTGCGGCTCGCCGACATGGCGACGCGCATCGAGGCGGTGCGGGCGCTGGTCGCGCGCGCGGCGCAGGCGGTCGACGAGAAGGCCGCTGATGCCGACACGCTTTGCAACATGGCGAAGGTCTATGCGTCCGAAGAGATCATGAAGGTCGCGCAGCATTGCGTCGAACTGCACGGCGGCAACGGCATGATGCTCGACTTCGGCGTCGAGAAGCTGTTCCGCGATGCCGCGATCTTCCTGCACATGGATGCGACGGTCGACATCTCGAAGATGAAGATCGTCAAGTCGATGTTCCCGGAGACCGCCGGCAAGTATGCCGGGCCGGAAGCTTGATTATTGTAGCGCGAAACGGAAGCCAATGATGACGAGGGCGGTGCCGGCCATTTGCGGCCAGGTCGGCACCACGCCGAGCGCAGCGAAGCCGATCAGCAGGCCGAACACCGGCACCAGTGCGGGAAAGGTTGCCGCGCGGCCGGCGCCGAGCAGAGCGACCGAACGGGCGAACAGATAAATCGGCAGCACGCCGGCGAGCACGCCCTGCACGGCGATCTGGATGAAGTTTTCCCAGAGCCCCAGCCGCATGATGTTGCCGGTGCCGATCAACGCAAAATAGAGCGGCGCCAGTAACAGAACGGACAGCGCCGCGACGCTCGCCACCGCCCGCATGCCGTCCATGCGCCATTGCCGCAGCAGCGTGCCGAACACCGCCCAGAAAATTCCCGCGGTGACGAACAGCAGGTCGCCGCCGACGCCATGCGCGCCGATGCTGGTGACCGACTCGCCCCCGAATACCAGCAGGCCGACGATGATCGCCGCGCCGCCGAGAATGCGCCGCGGCAGCATCGGCTCTCGCAACATGAGCGTTGCGAGGATCAGGCCGAACAGCGCGGCGCAGGCCGGCTGGATCGTGGTGCCATGGCCGAGCGGCACCAGCGTGAAGCCGGTATAGGCCAGCAGTGATTGCGGCGGTCCGGCGAGCAGCAGGACGATCAATCCGCGGCCCCAGCCGACGCCGCCGAGGTCGCCGATGCCCTGCCGCAGCACCGGGACGATCAGGAACAGTCCGGTCCACAGAAAGCGGTGCATGGCGAGATCGGCAGGCGTGAAGCCGACGGTCACCCCGTGTTTGGCGGCGACGAAGCCGGCCGCCCACCCGAATGCGGCGACGATGCCGCAGAGGACGCCGGTCATGACCGTCGAGATTTTCACGCTGTTCAAGGAGCGGTCCTTAACTCGGCCGGACACGGTGGCCCGCGTCCGGCTGATACTCTAAAGCGCGATGACATGGAATAGAATCGCCATCGCGCTTTAGGTTATTGTCTGAGCATGATCTTTTCCGAAAACCGCTTCGCACTTTTCGGGATCATGCTCTAGGATCGGCCGCAGGTCCAATCGGGCTCGATCCACTCATCCTGCTAGATCAGTATTCGTGACAGGGAAACGAAACGCCATGGCGAAGTCGCGCAAAGTCATCATTACCTGTGCCGTAACCGGCGCAATTCATACGCCGTCGATGTCGCCTCATCTGCCGATCACCCCGCAGCAGATCGCGGACGCCGCGCTCGGCGCGGCGGAGGCCGGCGCCGCCGTGGTTCACCTGCATGCGCGCAATCCGAAGGACGGTCGCCCGGACCAGAGCCCGGCCGCGTTCGAGCCGTTTCTGAAGGTCATCAAGCAATCGTCGAATGTCGTCATCAACCTCACCACCGGCGGCTCGCCGACCATGCTGGTCGAGGAGCGCGTGCAGCCGGCCGCGACCTTCAAGCCGGAGGTCGCGTCCCTCAACATGGGAACGATGAACTTCGGTCTTTATCCGATGATCCCGCGCTTCAAGGGCAAGTTCAAATACGACTGGGAGGAGCCGTATCTGGAGAACTCCGCCAAGGGCATGTTCAAGAACACCTTCGCGGACATCGAATACATCCTGAAGACCTGTGCCGACAACGGCACCCGCTTTGAGATCGAATGCTACGACATTGGCCATCTCTACACGTTGCGGCACTTCCTCGACCGTGGCCTCGTCAAGCCGCCGCTGTTCATCCAGTCGGTGTTCGGCATTCTCGGCGGCATCGGCCCGCATCCGGAAGACGTCATGCAGATGAAGCGCACGGCCGACCGGTTGTTCGGCGACCAGTATCACTGGTCGGTGCTGGGCGCGGGCCAGAGCCAGATGCGTATCGCCGCGATGGCAGCCTCGATGGGCGGCAACGTCCGCGTCGGCCTCGAGGATTCGCTCTGGATCGGACCCGGCAAGCTGGCCGAGAGCAACGCGCAGCAGGTCAAGATGGCCCGCCAGATTCTCGAGGGTCTCGGCCTCGAGGTTGCGACGCCGGACGAGGCGCGCGAGATCCTGTCGCTCAAGGGCGGCGACAAGGTCGCGTTCTGATTCCCTGATTCCGGCGCGCCGCTGTCGCGGCGCGCCGTCGCTTGACAGCGGTTCGGGCGTTCCGTTTCGTGGCGTAAAGTGCCGCGCAGGAGGTTCCTCGAATGCCGCATTCCACGCCGCTGATCTCCACCATCGTGGCGGGTCTGGTGCTGGCGTTCCTGCTCGCCGCCGTTGCGCAGCGCCTGCGGCTGTCGCCGCTGGTAGGCTATCTCGTCGCCGGCGTGCTGCTCGGTCCGGGTGTTCCCGGCTTCTTCACCGCCGATCAGGCGATCGCCAACGAACTCGCGGAAATCGGCGTCATCCTGCTGATGTTCGGCGTCGGGCTGCATTTCTCGCTGAAGGACCTGCTCGCGGTGCGCGCCATCGCGCTGCCGGGCGCGGTGGTGCAGATCGCGGTGGCGACCCTGCTTGGCATGGGCCTTGCGGCATGGCTCGGCTGGTCGATCGGCGGCGGGCTGGTGTTCGGCCTCGCTTTGTCCGTCGCCAGCACCGTGGTGCTGTTGCGCGCGATGCAGCAGCGCCGTCTGGTCGAAACCGAACGCGGCCGCATCGCGGTCGGCTGGCTGATCGTCGAAGACCTCGCAATGGTGCTGACGCTGGTGCTGTTGCCGGCGGTCGCACCGATCCTCAAAGATGGCGGCGCGGGTGGAACCGACATCGTTTCGCTGCTGACACCGCTCGCCATCACGCTCGGCAAGGTCGTCGCATTCGTCGCGGTCATGCTGATCGTCGGCCGCCGGATCATTCCGTGGATGCTTCACGCCGTCGCGCATACCGGGTCGCGCGAACTGTTCCGCCTGTCGGTGCTTGCGATTGCGCTCGGCGTCGCCTTCGCGGCGGCGTCGCTGTTCGGCGTGTCCTTCGCGCTGGGCGCGTTCTTCGCCGGAATGGTGATGAGCGAATCCGAACTGAGTCAGCGCGCCGCCAACGAGACGCTGCCGCTGCGCGATGCGTTCTCGGTGCTGTTCTTCGTGTCGGTCGGCATGCTGTTCGATCCGGCCATCGTTGTGCGCGATTTCTGGCCCGTGCTCGTCACAGTTCTGATCATCGTGTTCGGCAAGTCGGTCGCTGCCTTCGCCATCGTGCGGCTGTTCGGCTATCCGACGCCGACGGCCCTGATGATCTCGGTGAGCCTCGCCCAGATCGGCGAGTTCTCCTTTATCCTTGCGGGGCTCGGCGTTGCGCTCGGTCTGATGCCCGAGCGCGGGCGCGACCTGGTTCTCGCCGGCGCCATCCTGTCGATCATGCTCAATCCGCTGCTGTTCGCATTGCTCGACCGCTGGGCGGCCGCCGACGCGGCCAAGCAGGCCGCCAAGGAAGCCGCCAAGGAGGCCGCGCACGCACCCGCCGGTGCTGCGCCGGAGCCGCAGGCAGCGCCCGCGGAAGTCGAGACGCCGGCCGCCACCGCGGCGCACGAGCCGGTGCCGATGACCGCGCTCACGGACCATATCGTGCTGATCGGCCATGGCCGGGTCGGCAGCTTCATCACTGCGACGGCCCCGGTGGGCGGACCGCCGTTTCTGATCGTCGAGGACGAGCCGCAGAAGGCGGCGGCGCTGCGGGCGGAAGGCCGCGATGTGATCACCGGCAATGCCGCCGATCCCGCGGTGCTGGCGGCGACCAATATCACCGCTGCGCGTTGCGTGCTGGTCGCCATTCCCGACGCCTTCGAAGGCGGGCAGGTCGTCCAGCAGGCGCGCGCTCTCAGTCCGGCATTGCGCATCGTCGCGCGGGCGCATTCCGAAGCCGAGATCGAACATCTGATGAAGCACGGCGCGACCGCTGTGGTGATGGGCGAGCACGAGATCGCCAAGGCGATGCTGGCGCACATTCCCGGACCCGCCGGTCAATCGCCGGCGGACACCCCCAGCGCGGCATGACGCCGCGACCCGCTCGGAATCGCGGCAACGGCGCGTCGCACGCAATTTTTCATTGCTCTGGCAGGGGCAAATCCGTCCTATAGAGGGGCGGAGATTCGTATACATGGCGCAACTTGACGTCGTCAGCCTCGCAATCCTGCTGGGCAGCCTGCTGATCCTTGCCGGCATTCTGTCGAGCCTGCTCGCGCTGCGGTTCGGCGCCCCGCTGCTGCTCGTGTTCTTGATCGTCGGCATGCTGGCCGGCGAGGGCGGTATCGGCGGCATCAAATTCGACGATGTGACGACGGCCTACACCGTCGGATCGGTGGCGCTGGCCCTGATCCTGTTCGACGGCGGGCTGCGGCTGCGGATGCAGACGTTCCGCAGCGTGCTGGCGCCGGCGTTGCTGCTGGCGACGGTTGGCGTGCTGGTGACGGCGGCCATTACCGCGCCATTTGCCAAATATTTGCTCGGCCTCGGCTGGACCGAAGCGCTGCTGGTTGGCGCGGTGGTGGGCTCGACCGACGCGGCGGCGGTGTTCTTCCTTATCAATGCCCGCGGCCTTCGCCTGCGGCCGAATGTGCGCGCGACGCTGGAGGTCGAGTCCGGCACCAACGACCCTTTTGCGATCTTCATGGCGGTCATGCTGGTGGAGATCCTGCTCGCCGGCAGCAAATCGTGGTCGGAACTCGGCTACGACCTTGCGCGTCAAGTTTCGCTCGGCTGCCTGATCGGCTTTGTCGGCGGACATCTGATGGTGCTGACGCTGAACCGCCTGCAACTCGCGCAGGGTCTGCACGCACCATTCGTCGCGGTCGGCGCGCTGGCGGTCTTCGCACTGACGCAGTCGGTGCACGGCTCGGGATTTCTCGCCGTTTATCTCGCGGGCCTCGTCGTCGGCAACCGGCCGACCCGCGCGCACAATTCGGTCGTCACCTTTCTCGACGCCATTACATGGCTTGCGCAGATCGTCATGTTCGTCTTGCTCGGTCTGCTGGTGTGGCCGGCCCGGTTGATGAACAGCCTGATCGCCGCGCTGGTCGTTTCGGCGGCGCTGATGTTGATCGCGCGGCCGGCCGCCGTGTTCCTGTGCCTGTCGCCGTTCAAATTCCGCTGGAACGAGAAACTCTTCATTTCGTGGGTGGGTCTGCGCGGCGCGGTCGGCATCTTCCTCGCATCGATCCCGCTGCTGGTCGGCCTGCCGACGTCATACATTTACTTCGACATCGCCTTCGTGGTGGTGCTCACCTCGCTGCTCATTCAAGGTTGGACCATCGGTCTCGCCGCGCGGCGGCTCGACGTCGCTTTCGCGCGTAACGATCCGCTGCCGCGCCGCGTCGAGCTCGACCTTCCCGGCCAGCTCGCGCAGGAGATCGTCGGCTATCCTGTGCCGGCCAACAGCCCGTTCCTGCGCCGCGGCCTGATCCCGTCATGGGCGCGGCCGACGCTGATCATCCGCGAGGAGAAGATCCTGCTGCCCTCGGAAGCCGGCAAAGTTCGCGAGGGCGACTACATTTATCTGCTGGCGCCGCCGGAAAAGGCGCAGTCGCTCGATCGCTTCTTCGTCGACATGCCGCATCTGTCGGCGACCGATCCCGCGCTGCTCGGCGACTTCTTCGTGCCGGGCGCGACGACGCTCGGCGGTCTTTCGGAATTCTACGGCCTGCCGGCGACCGACGCCGATCCGATGATGCAGCTCAACACTTATTTCGTCACCCACCTTGACCGCGCGCCGCGCCAGGGTGACGTGCTGATGTGGGGCGAGGTGGCGCTGGTCGCGCACAAGGTCTCCGGCGGCAAGGTGACGACGGTCGGTCTGCGGCTCGACGAGCCGGACCCTGCGCCACCGCAAAATCTGGTCGGACGCATAAAGGCGGCGCTGCAACGGCTCGAGCGCCGGCTGTTCTAGCCCGCCGCTGCTTCGTCGAGCAGTTCGAGGCCGCCGGTTGCGACGACTCGGCCGTCCTCGATGCGCACCACGCGTTGCGCGACGCGGCGCACCTCGGTCGCGTCGTGGCTGACGTAGATCATCGGCAGTTTGGCTTCGTCGCGCAGCCGCTCGAAATAGGGCAGGATTTCGCGCTTGCGCCGCGCGTCGAGCGAGGCGAGCGGCTCATCGAGCAGCAGCGCCCGCGGCTTCATCAAAAGCGCGCGGCCGAGCGCGACGCGCTGGCGTTCGCCGCCCGACAGCGCGCCCGGCCGCCGGTCGAGCAATGCGCCAATGTCCAGCATCCCGATCACCTGGGCGAACTGGGTTTCGTCGCGCGGCAGGCCGCGCATCCAGCGGCCGTAGTCGAGATTGCGGCGCACTGAGAGGTGTGGAAACAGCCGGCCTTCCTGAAACACGCAGCCGATGCGCCGCCGGTGCGCCGCAACGTTGATCCTGCGGGCATCGTCGAACAGCGTCTCGCCGTCGAATTCGATGCGGCCGCGGTCCGGTGCGATCAGGCCGGCGATCATGCCGACAATCGAGGTCTTGCCGGCGCCGGACGGGCCGAACAGCGCCGTCGCGCCGCCATCGCCCTCGAAGCGGGCGACGATGCGGGTCTCGCCGAGCGTCTTGTCGATGTCGACGGTCAGCACGTCAATCTCCGTGACGCCGCGCGCCGGCGCGGCGGTTGAACCATTCGGACACGATCAGCGCGGCGAGCGACAAGACGATCGCGACGATAACGAGATTCAAAGCCTGGGCGTCGCCGCCCGGCACTTGCGTCAGTGTGTAGATCGCGGCCGAGATGGTCTGCGTCTCGCCGGGAATATTGGAGACGAAGGTGATCGTTGCGCCGAATTCGCCGAGCGCGCGGGCGAAGGCGAGCACCGCGCCGGCGATGATGCCGGGCAGCGCGAGCGGCAGCGTGACCGTCAGGAACACCCAGAATCCGTTGGCGCCGAGTGTCGAAGCAGCGCCTTCGAGTTTGCGGTCGATCGACTCGATGGAGAGGCGGATCGCGCCGACCATCAGCGGGAAGCTCATCACGCCGCAGGCGAGCGCCGCGCCGGTCCAGCGGAAGGCGAAGACGATGCCGAACTGCTCGGCGAGGAAGGCGCCGACCGGTCCCTTCCTGCCGAATGCGAGCAGCAGCAGATAGCCGGTGACCACCGGCGGCAGCACCAGCGGCAGATAGATCACGCCGTTGAGGATGCTCTTGCCCCAGAAGGTCTTGCGCGCAAGCAACCACGCGACCGCGACGCCGAACGGAAGGGCGAACGCGGTCGCAATCAGGGATACCCGCAAGGACAGCGCGATGGCCGTCCAGTCTTGCGGCGTCAGGTCGAGCATGCGGGCTGCGTCTTGCCTCAGGTGGTCGGCTTGATGAGGAAGCTGAAGCCGTATTTCTCGAAAGTTGTGCGTGCGGCCGGCGTGCGCAGCATCTGCAGGTATTTGGCCGCCTCGGTCCTGGCGTTCGGCGTCGCCGCCACCGGATAGGTGACCGGCGGGTGCGAATCCTCAGGAAACACACCGACGACCTTCACGCCGGGGTCGGCCTTGGCATCGGTCGCATAGACGATGCCGACCGGAGTTTCCCCGCGCGAGACATAGGCAAGGGCGGCGCGAACATTCTCCGCCTGGGCGAGCTTCGGCTCGGCCTTGTCGAACACGCCGAGCGAGGTCAGCGCCGCCTTGGCATAGCGCCCGGCCGGCACGGCCTTCACGTCGGCGACGGCGATGCGGCCGTCGCCGGCCAGCTTGGCGATGTCGAAACCCTTGCCGATCGCGACTTTGTCGAGCTTGGAGTCCTTTGCCGCAATCAGCACCAGCTCATTGCCAAGCAGATTCACGCGGGTGTCCGGCTTCACCAGCTTTTTGTCGATCGCGTAGTCCATCCATTTGAGGTCGGCGGAGATGAACACATCGGCCGGCGCGCCGGATTCGAGTTGCTTCGCGAGCGCCGAGGTCGCGGCATAGCTCGCTGTCACCTTGATGCCGGTGGCCTTGGTGAACTGCGCATTGAAATCGTCGAGCGCGTTGCGCATCGACGCGGCGGCGAAGACGGTGAGGGTGGTGTCCTGCGCCGGAGCGGGTTGCGCCGCGACCATGGCCGCGAGCAGGGCGAGGACGGGAAACAGTCGGAAACGCGTAGTGCGAAAAGACATGGCGGTTCTCCCACAGCGCGATGATGCGCTGCAATGCCGCGCCTTGGGCGCGTCGATGGGCTTCAGGTGAAGCGACCGAATGCTGGAACCGCCGTTCCGTGCTTGCCGCCCATGCACAATGGGCGACTGGTCGTTATCGCAAGTCTAGCAAGTCCGGAGCCGCAAGGTAAAGTGCGTATCATGGCGGGTGAGGCAGACGGCGGCATCGGTGAGTTCGACTACATCGTGGTTGGCGCGGGTTCGGCCGGCTGCGTGCTGGCGAACCGGCTGTCGGCGGACCCGAAGAACCGCGTGCTGGTGCTGGAAGCCGGCGGTCGCGACAACTGGATCTGGTTTCACATTCCGGTCGGCTATCTGTTCGCCATCGGCAATCCGCGCTCGGACTGGATGTTCAAGACCGAGCCGGAGCCGGGCCTCAATGGCCGCTCATTGAGCTATCCGCGCGGCAAGGTGATCGGCGGCTCGTCGGCGATCAACGCCATGGTCTATATGCGCGGGCAGGCCGGCGACTACGACCACTGGCGTCAGCTTGGTCTGCCGGGCTGGTCGTGGGATGACGTGCTGCCCTATTTCAAGAAGCACGAGCACAGTTTTCTGGGCGCGGGCGATCACCACAATATCGGCGGCGAATGGCATGTCGAGTTTCCGCGGCTGCGCTGGGACATCATCGATGTCTGGCGCGAGGCGGCGAAACAGGCCGGCATTCCGCCGATCGCGGACTTCAACACCGGTGACAACGAAGGCTCGTGCTATTTTCACGTCAACCAGAAGCGCGGACGGCGCTGGTCGGCGGCGCGCGGCTTTCTGAAGCCGGTGCTGAACCGGCCGAACCTGCGGCTCGAGACCGGCTGCATGGTCGAAGGGTTGCTGTTCGAGGGCAAGCGCGCGGCCGGCGTGCGCTGGCGGCAAGGAAACGAAAAGGACGGCGTGGAGCGCACCGCGCGCTGCCGCGGCGAGGTGGTGATGGCGGCCGGCGCGATCGGCTCGCCGCAGATCATGATGCTGTCGGGCATCGGTCCTGCCGCGCATCTCGCGGAGCACGGCATTGCGCTCGCGTTGGACAAGCCGGGGGTCGGGCAGAACCTGCACGATCATCTCCAGTTGCGGATGATCTACAAGGTCAGCGGCATCCGCACCCTGAACGAGATGTATCGGTCGTTGATCCAGCGCGGCTGGATGGGCGTAAACTACGCGCTGTTCCGCCGTGGCCCGCTGACGATGGCGCCTTCGCAGCTCGGCGCTTTCACCAAATCCGATCCCGCGCAGGACCGCGCGAATTTGCAGTATCACATCCAGCCGCTATCGCTCGACAAGTTCGGCGATCCGCTGCACGACTTCCCGGCTTTTACCGCGAGCGTCGCCAATCTGCGGCCGACCAGCCGCGGTGCGCTGACGCTGAAATCCAACAAGCCCGGCGACGCACCGGCGATCCGGCCGAATTATCTGGCGACGCCGGAAGACAGACGCGTGGCCGCCGAGTCGATCCGCGTCACGCGGCGGATCATCGGCCAGCCGGCGCTCGCGCCTTATCAGCCGGAAGAATACCTGCCCGGCCCTCAGGTTCGCGATGACGACGAGGCCGCGCTGGTGAAGGCCGCGGGCGATATCGGCACCACGATCTTCCATCCGGTCGGCACCGCGAAGATGGGGCGCGACGACGATCCGATGGCGGTGGTCGACGCCAGGCTGCGCGTCATCGGGGTCGATGGGCTGCGGGTGGTCGACGCCTCGATCATGCCCGCGATCACCTCCGGCAACACCAATTCGCCGACCATCATGATCGCCGAGAAGGGCGCCGAGATGATCCTGCAGGACCGGCGCTGACGTCGCTGCGCTTTCCTGCGTTTATCGGCGGGTTCCGGCACGGGAACCTTTTGCGTCCTGCGTCGTTATTGGCTGGCGGCGGCTTTTCACCGGCTGCCGGCGCTCATTTTTAAGGGGACCGCATATGTCCACGATTCTTATCGTTATCCTGATTTTGATTCTGCTCGGCGCGCTGCCGACGTGGCCCTACAGCCGCGGCTGGGGCTATTACCCCGGCGGCCTGCTGGGCGTCGTCCTGATTATCGTCATCATTCTCGCGTTGATGGGACGCATCTGACGGCGCTCATCGCGGGGATTTCGGGCCGCGACCGCCGCCGGCTAACCACGCCGGCGGTCGAGCGCGGCTTTCATTTTTTCGGTATGTGCGCACATCTCCTTGTGCAGATGTTCCAGCTCGTCGTCGGACAACTCTTCGATGGTCGCGACATTGTTTTTCGCACCGTGCATTGCCAGCACAAGTTCGCTCAACTTGAGCTGTACCGCCAGCGAGTCGCGGTTCTGCGTGTTCTGGATCAGGAAGACCATCAGGAACGTGACAATCGTCGTCGATGTGTTGATGATGAGCTGCCAGGTATCGCTGTAGCCGAAGATCGGGCCGCACACCGCCCAGACGACGATGATCGCGATCGCGAGCGTGAATGCGGCCGGCGAACCGGCGGCGTGCGAGGCTTTCTGCGCGAACTTCGAAAAATAGGTACGAAACGTATTGCCCGCGTGGCCACCGTTGCTGCCGCTGTCGCCGTGGGCAGCTGCCTTGGCAACGCCCTTTTTTGGCTTCGGTTTTCTCGCCTTCATCTCTTATCTCCAAATCATTGCTGCGCGCTGGCCCGCGCCTAATCCCGGGACCGTGGTCTCGATTCAAGGCGGGGATTGGGCGGCGTCGCGCGGGCGATAAAAAATTTGTCTGCGTGACGGAGATGAATGGCCGGTTCAGGCGTTATCTGCTTGACGCAAGTCATTTGAAGAACGACAGGAGTTTCACATGGGCCGTTATTTGCTTTTGTGGTTGATCGGCGTGCCGCTCCCGATCCTGCTGCTGATCTGGGTGTTTGGCGGCCTGCACTGACCATCCAGCCGTATTGACGGCCTGCTTGCCGGGTGTCCCGCGGACAGTCGGCAAGTTTCGCATGGCCAATCCGCGGCCGGTTACGGCAGCGCCTTGAGATGGCGGATCGGGCGGCCCGGCGCGATCGCCTGCGCGGCGGCGACGATGGCGTTCGCATCGATGCCGTAGTGACGATAAAGCTCGGCGAGACTGCCGGTCTGCCCGAAATGCTCGACGCCGAGCGGGCGCACGCGATGGCCGCCGACCGCGCCAAGCCAGGCGAGCGTCGCAGGGTGGCCGTCGATCACGGTGACGAGGCCGCAATGCGGTGGCACGTCTTCCAGCAGCCGTTCGATATGGCTGCGCGCGTGGACGAGGCCACGCTCGCGGGCACGTTGCGCCGCGGTCCAGCCGGCATTGAGCCGGTCCGCGGATGTGACGGCAAGCAGACCGACGTCGCGGCGGTCTTCCGCCATCAGGCCGACCGCCTCGATCGCTTCCGGTGCGATGGCGCCGGTATAGGCGACCACCACCTGGCAGTTCGGCCCCGGCCTGCGCATCCAGTAGGCGCCGTCCACGATGCCCTGGCGTAGTTCCGGCGTCATCGGACGCTGGATCTGTTCGATCGGCCGTGTCGAGAGGCGCAGGTAAACCGAGCCGCCGGTTTCGTCGCGCAGCCAGTTCTGCTCCGATATTTCGCCGCCGCTCTTTTGAATGTAGGCGAGCGACCACGCCATGATCGCGGCCAGCTCGTCGACATAGGCCGGCTCGAAGGCGGCGAGGCCGTCCTGCGCCATGCCGATCAGCGGCGTGCCGATCGACTGATGCGCGCCGCCTTCACCGGCGAGCGTTATGCCGGACGGCGTCGCGGCTAGAATGAAACGCGCGTCCTGATAGCAGGCATAGTTCAGGGCATCGAGACCGCGCGCGATGAAGGGATCGTACAGCGTGCCGATCGGCAGCAGCCGCTCGCCGTTGATGGAATGCGACAGGCCGAGCGCGGAAAGCAGGATGAACAGATTCATCTCGGCGATGCCGAGTTCGATGTGCTGGCCCTGCGGCGAAAACTCCCAGCTGAAGGTCGAGGGGATGCGCTCGTTCTTGAAGGTGTCGGCCATCGCCTGCCGCGCGAACAGTCCGCGCCGGTTCACCCACGGGCCGAGATTGGTCGACACCGTGACGTCCGGCGACGTGGTGACGATGCGCTCGGCATAGTCGGCCTTGCTGCGGCCGATCTCCTGGAGGATCGCGCCGAAGCCCATCTGCGTCGCCATCACCGGCTGGATCGTCACCGGCAGGTCTTCGGGAATGGCGAGTTCAGGCGCTTCGAGCCGCCGCGTGCCGCCTTGCGCGAACGGCACGTTCGACAGGAATGTCTCGATCGCGTCCTGCGGCAGCGACAGTCCCTCGAACTTGTCCCACTCGTGGCCCGGCCGCACGTTCAGCGCGGTGCGCAGCGTGTCGACCTGCGCCGGCGTCATCAGGCCGGCGTGGTTGTCCTTGTGGCCGGCCAGCGGCAGGCCGAAGCCCTTGATGGTGTAGCAGATGAAGCAGACCGGCTGATCGTGATCGTCATTAGCGCGGAACGCCGCGCGCATCGCGGAGAGGTCATGGCCGCCGAGATTGTTCATCAGCGCGGCAAGTTCTTCGTCACTGCGGCTGTCGATCAGCGCCGACACCGGACCCTGGTCGCCGATCTCGTCGCGCAGACGCTTGCGCCACGCCGCGCCGCCGGCGAACACCAGCGCCGAGTAAAGCTGGTTCGGGCAGTTGTCGATCCAGCGCTTGAGAACGTCGCCGCCCGGCTCCTTGAACGCGGCTTCCTGCAGGGCGCCGTATTTGACGATGACGACCTTCCAGCCGAAATTCTTGAACAGCTGCTCGTAGCGTTCCCAGAGTCCTTCGCGCACCACCGCGTCGAGGCTTTGCCGGTTGTAGTCGATGATCCACCAGCAATTGCGCAGGCCCTGCTTCCAGCCTTCGAGCAGCGCCTCGAAGATGTTGCCTTCGTCCATCTCGGCGTCGCCGACCAGCGCGACCATGCGGCCTTCGCGGCGCGTCTGTCCGGCCGAGGTCTTGCCCCAGCCGTGCGCGCGCACATAGTCCTGCGTCAGCGACGAAAACAGCGTCTGCGCGACGCCGAGGCCGACCGAACCGGTCGAGAAGTCGACATCGTCGGCGTCCTTGGTGCGGGAGGGATAGCTTTGCGCGCCCTTGTAGCCGCGGAAGGCTTCGAGCCGCTCGCGGGTCTGCTTGCCGAGCAGATACTGGATGGCGTGGAAGATCGGGGAGGCGTGCGGCTTCACCGCGACGCGGTCTTCCGGGCGCAGCGCGTCGAAGTAAAGCGCGGTCATGATGGTGGCGAGCGAGGCGGACGAGGCCTGATGGCCGCCGACCTTCACGCCGTCGCCGTTGTCGCGAAGATGGTTAGCGTTGTGGATGGTCCAGCTCGCGAGCCAGAGAATCTTCTTCTCCAGTTCGCGCAGAATGTCGAGATCGCTTGCCATGTCGTTTGTCCCGGACGCCGGTGAGGTCGGCATTATCGCGCTGCCGGACGGGCAAAGGCTGCCAATATCCACTTCAAATAACGTCAGAATTGGCATAATCTGCCAACAGATATCGCTTTTGAGGCGGAACATGCCGGAATTCGCGCTCGACGAGACCGACCGTAAAATCCTGAAAACGCTGCAGGAAAACGGGCGCATCAGCTTGGCCGACCTCGCCGGCGAGGTCGGGCTTTCGGCTTCGCCGTGCTTGCGCCGGGTGCGGCTGATGGAAAAGGCCGGCGTGATCGCCCGCTACGTCGCGGTGCTCGACCAGCAGGCGGTCGGCCTGCCGGTCAGCGTTTTCATCTCGATCAAGCTCGACAAGCAGAAGCAGGACGCGCTCGACCGCTTCTCGAAAACCATCGCGCGCTGGCCGGAAGTGCTGGAGTGCTACCTGATGACCGGCCCGCGCGACTACTGGCTGCGCGTCGTGGTGCCGGACCTTGCGGCCTACGAGCGGTTCCTGAAGCAGAAGCTGACGCGGCTCGAAGGCGTTGCCTCGATCGAATCGAGCTTCGCGCTCGAACAGGTCAAATACACCAACGTCTTGCCGCTGGCGTGACGGTGCGTCAGGCGCCGCGCACCTTCACCTGCATTGCGCCGACCTTCGTGATCCGCGCGTCGATCGTGTCGCCCGGTTTGATCGGGCCGACGCCTTCCGGCGTGCCGGTGAGGATCACGTCGCCCGGATGCAGCGTGTAGAACGACGAGGCGAACACGATCAGGTCGGCGATGCCGATCACCAGATCGCGGGTGTTGGCCTTTTGCCGCGGCTCGCCGTTCACGGTGAGCTCGAGATCGAGTTCGCTGGCGTTGCCGACCTCGTCGGCGGTGATGAACCAGGGCCCGAGCACGGTGTAGGTGTCGATCGACTTGCGCAGCGAGCGCTCTTCCGGCCCGCGCACGGTGATGTCGAGGCCGAGGCAGTAGCCGGCTATATGATCGAGTGCCTGCTCGCGCGTCACTTTGTCGGCGGTCTTGCCGATCACCGCGGCGAGTTCGATCTCGTGGTCGGTGCGCCGGTCGGGATGGCGGATGACGATCTCCTCGCCCGCGCCGATCACCGAACTGGTCGCCTTCAGGAACAACCCGACGCGCTGGATTTCGGCGATCTGGTTCTGGTGATGCAGCTCCGGATCGGAACGCGCTTCCTCGAGATGCTTCTTGTAGTTGACGGGGGCGGCGACCACCTTGCCGGCATTGGCGACCGGCGTGAGCAGCTTGCAGTCCTTCAGCGTCAGCACCGGCGCGCTGCCGGCGATTTCGCCCACGCGAGCCGCGAGCTTCGGCAGGTTGGCGATCAGCACGTCATGCTGCGGGTAGGGGTAGCGCGCGGTGGGCAGCACATCGAGCGCGGCCGTGACGTCGCGCACCTGATCGCCGGTGACGAGGCCGAGGCGGTTGTCGCCGAAGCGGCAGAGTTTCATGGGCAAAGTCCTGCAAAGCAGAACCAGTTACTTGGCTGGCGCTGCCAGCACTGTTTTGCAGGCCGGCGGCAAATCCGCAAGCGTCATGGGTTTGCGCGGCTTGAACTTCGTCACCGGCTTCAGAACCTTGTCCGAGAACCAGAAGTCGAGCGCCTTGCCGCAGCCCTCGTCCTCCGGCACCGCCGGCTGGTGCCGGCAGTTCGGCGAGTCCGCCGGGCAGGCGAGACGGACATGGATGTGATCGTGGTGCCCGTACCACGGGCGCACCTTGCGCAGCCAGTCGGTCTTCGGGCCGACGGCGCGGCAGAGTTCCTTCTTGATCGCGGCGTTGACCAGCACGCGCTCGACGCCGGGGCTCAACGCAGCGGTCTTGATGAAAGCGATGTGCTGCGGCGTCCAGACTTTCGGATTGATGTGCTTCCAGTCGCCGGCGACGAGGTTGTTGGCCGAGAGATCCTCGCGCTGCTGCCGTGTCAGCTTGTGGTCCGGCATGGGCAGGAACCAGATATCGACATCGAGTCCGGTCTGATGGCTCTTGTGCCCGGTGCGGGTCGGGCCGCCGCGCGGCTGCGCGAGATCGCCGACCAGGATGCCGTGCCAGCCGGTCGCCTTCGAGGCGCGCGCGGCGAAATTTTCGACAAAGCGGATCAGGTTCGGGTGGCCCCAGTTGCGGTTGCGCGACAGCCGCATCACCTGCCAGTTCGGGCCGTCAACCGGAAGCTCGACGCCGCCGGCGAGGCAGCCGCCGGGATAGTAGCCGATCGCGGCGGCATGGCCGATCGACGGCAGCTTCTTGGCGCCGAACAGATCGTAGGCCGCGGCCTTCGCATCCTTCTTGTCGATCTTGTCGGCCTTGATGGGAGGGATCGGCGGATGCGCGATCGCGGGCGTGCCGCTCGGCGCGATCGCAGCCGGTGTCGGTGTCGGCGCGGACGGCGCGACGACGACAGGCGCAGGGGTCGCGGGCGGACTGGCGACCACCGGCGCGGTCGCGGCCGGCGGATTCGCAGCGGGCGCGGTCACAATCGGCGCGGTGACGGCCGGCGTCGATGCAGCGGCAGGCGGCGATGCAGGCGGAGCCGCGGCGGCGGGCGGCGGCGCTGTCACCGTCGGCGCCGGCGGCGCCGCGCGCTGCACGGGCCGCGCGGGCTTCTGCTCCGGTTGCGCCGGTTCGGCCTGCTTCGGTTCGACGACAGGCTGGACCGGTCCTTCGACATTGGAATCGGCAGCGGCGCTGTCCGGCGAGGGCGACTGCGCGCGCGAATAGCGGCCGACGCCCTCGAACGCGAGGGCGCCCAGCACAACCGCAAGCAGGAGATAGGATCCGGTTCTCGCCAGCATGACAGCCGATCTAACGGCTCCGCCGTTTGGTGTCAGGGAAATTAGACGGAATGGTTTAGGCGGCAACAGGGCCACCGCCGTCCCCTCCGCGCCCGGGGAACGCCAAGCCTCTGGGATTGCTGGCACATCGCCCGCAAATTTTATGGTTAACAAAGCCTTTACAGCGCCGCGCCGGGCCGCGACAGTTGTCGCGGAATTCGCAGGGAATGGGGTGCTGATATGTGGCGTTGTGGCCTTCTATGTGCTGCGGGCGTCGTTTCCGCGGGCCTCTGGTTTCCTTCACCGGCAAAAGCCGAACTCGTCGTCACCATCAGCAAGGCGGACCAGCGCATGTCGGTCACGGTCGACGGCAGCGAGATGTATCGCTGGCCGGTGTCGACCGGGCGCGGCCGCTACGCGACGCCGAGCGGCCAGTGGCGTCCGGTGCGCTTCGAGCGGTCGTGGTATTCGCGCAAGTATGACAACGCGCCGATGCCGTTCTCGATCTTCTTCTATCGCGGCTATGCGGTGCACGGCACCACGGAGGTGCGCCATCTCGGCCGCGCCGCCTCGCACGGCTGCGTGCGGCTGCATCCCGACAACGCCGCGACGCTGTTCTCGCTGGCGCGCGCGCAGGGCATTCGCGGCACCCGCATCGTCGTCACCGGCCTGCGGCTCGACGGCTCGGTGACGCCGGCGGAGCCGCGGCACTATCGCCATCGTCACCGCTATCGCGATCGTTCGCCGTCGGTGCAGGATCGCACCGTGCCCTATGATCGCCACGCCGGTTTCGATGCCTTCGGCAAGGCGGCGTCGAATGACGGCAGCAAGCCGTCCGATGCGGCTCCGGTGGAAACGGTCAGCGCGAAGGCCCTGCCGCCGCTGCCGCCGGTGAAAATGGCGGCCGTTGAGGAAACGGCGCCGCGCAACGCGACGCCGGACAAGGCTGCTGTCGCTGCGCCGGTCGCAAAGCTGCATGTCGAGCCGGCTGTCGTGCGCGAAGCAAACGTGGTGGTGCGCGGCGATCGCGCGCCGCCGGAAGCGCTGCGTCCCGGCACGCATGTCGTCACCATGAAGGTCGGCAGCCAGGCCGAACTGCGCGCGATCTACCGCAAATACGGCTTCACCTGGTAGGCGCGGCGGCGTCGTTTGCCGCGCCTTAACGATGTTTCGAATGGTTAATGCGCGCTTTGTCAGCTTGTGCCGCCGGGCACATGATTGTATGGGCGCGGTGGTGCGGACGTTCCGGGGCTTGAGTTGATGCGTCAGCGTTGTGTTGTGATTGCCGTGACGATTGCCGCCGCCCTCGCGTCGCTCGCATGGGCCGCGCCGGCCGAGGCCGGCATCCGCGTTTATATCGACAAGTCGAGCCAGAGCATGACCGTCTCGGTCGACGGCGGCCGCACCTTCCATTGGCCGGTGTCGACGGGACGCGGGCGCTACGACACGCCGGCGGGTCAGTTTCGCGCCATCCGTCTCGCGCGCGTCTACTACTCGAAGAAATACGACGACGCGCCGATGCCGAACTCGGTGTTCTTCTACGGCGGTTACGCGATCCACGGCACCTACGAGGAAGGCAAGCTCGGCCGTCCCGCCTCGCACGGCTGCGTGCGGTTGTCGCGCGCGCATGCCGCGATGCTGTTCGAGCTGGTGCGCGTGCACGGCATGAACAACACCAGCATCGCGATCGGCGGCAGCATCGGCGCTGACACTTACGCCGCGCGCCGCGCTCCCGAGCGCACCGCGCCGGCCACTCGCGGGCGCGCCTATGGCGCGGTGGAATACCGCGACTGGGAGGGCGATCTCGGCCGGCCACGCGCCTCGCGCCGCGTTCGCGTCTACGAAGCCGCGCCGCCCGTGGTACGCTACGACCGTGGCTTCGATCCTTATGACGAGCGGCCCGCGCGCCGCCTGCGCCGCTACGACGATGAGGGCATCGTCGTCTATCAGGACGGCCGCGGGTTCCGCTGGTAGCGCAGGCGGCCCATCTCCGGAGACGGCTTGTCTTGTCGATCCCGGTCGCGCAGTCTGCGCGCGCCGCGACGCCTCCGGCGCGCCGGCCCAAGACGACAACAGCACGAGGAAGCTCCCATGCGGACCATCGCCCTTGAAGAACATTATGTGACGCCCGGCTTTCTCGCGGGCGCGGGGCGTGCCTCCGCCGAGGGCTTCAAGAAAGCGCGCGGCGCGGCGGGCGAGCGGCTGTTCGCGCAGCTTGCCGACCTCGGCGACAAGAGGCTCGCCGAGATGGACGAGGCCGGTATCGATATGCAGCTGCTGTCGATCAACTCGCCCGGCACCGAACAGTGCGAGACGGCCGATGAGGCGATCGCCACCGCGCGCGAGGTCAACGATGTGCTGGCCGACGCGGTGCGCCGTCATCCGACGCGCCTTGCCGGACTTGCCGCGCTGCCGACGCTCGCGCCCGACAAGGCGGTGAACGAATTGCAGCGCCGCATGAAGGACGGCTTCAAGGGCGCGGTGATCAACGGCCATGTGCGCGGCCGCTATCTCGACGACGAGTTCTTCTGGCCGATTCTCGAAGCGGCGGAGGCGCTGGCCGCGCCGATCTATCTGCACCCGACCATTCCGCCGAAGCCCGTGGTGGACGCCTATTTCGGCGGCTTCCCGCAACCGGCGATGATGATTCTCGCCGGTCCGGCCTGGGGCTGGCACATCGAGACCAGCGTGCACGTCATCCGCATGATGGCGCGCGGCGTGTTCGACCGCTTCCCCAAGCTGCAGATCGTGATCGGCCACATGGGCGAAGGCCTGCCCTTCATGCTGGAGCGCATGGACTCGGTCGCGTCGCGCGCGCCGAACTTCAACCTCGAGCGCTCGTTCAGCGCCTATCTGCGCGAGAACGTGCACTACACCTTCGGCGGCTTCAACTACACGCCGACCTTCCTCAACCTGCTGCTCGAGGTCGGCGTCGACCGCATCATGTTCTCGGCCGACTATCCTTACGCGCCGATGGCGGAGGCGCGCGAATTTCTGGAAAAGCTTCCGGTCAGCCCGTCCGACCGCGCGCGCATCGCGCACGGCAACGCCGAGAAGCTGTTCAAGCTGTAGCGGGTAGCTCGTTCGGTCGAGCCAAACTCCGCTCATTCCCGCGGAAGCGGGAATCCAGAGCATACTAACGCTAAGAATGGCATTCATTTTGTTTCTGGACCCCCGCTTTCGCGGGGGTGAGCGGTTTGGGTGCGTGACACGGATCACACTTCAAGCGAGGTAGGAGAGCAGCTTTTTAGTTGCTGCATATCCGGTAAACCGGGCATGCGCGTGCGCCCCTGTTCTTTGAACGGCGCGGGGGCGCCGTGCATTCCCGATCATGAGGCTTCGGGAGGCGCCAGGAGCTTGCGAGGCTCCATGCGGCGGGGTCCCTTGCGATCGGGCCCGCCCGCGTGCTTTGCGAGAGCACGCGCCGGTTTGCGAAACCGGCTGCGCCTCCCGAAGCATCACCGTCCTTGCGTGTCATGACACGCAATGAACGCGCCTCGCCGCGTCCGGCGAGCATTTTGCAGTTATATGATTATTTTCCTATAACGTCAAGACCGGATTGTCGTGCGTTAACATTTGCATTGAAATGCTCAGGTGATTGCAGGTGGTGAGGGGCTACCATGCCGCAGCTCTTAAATTCTATCGTGGCGGTGGATGTTGAAACCACAGGGCTTCATTCGAGAGATCGAATCGTAAGCCTCG
This sequence comes from Pseudolabrys sp., assembly GCF_050250095.1. NCBI lineage: Bacteria > Pseudomonadati > Pseudomonadota > Alphaproteobacteria > Hyphomicrobiales > Xanthobacteraceae > Pseudolabrys > Pseudolabrys sp. Next base: position 28,923 of record NZ_JBFWPH010000006.1, read on the forward strand.
GTGCGTGGCGTCTTGAGCTTGATCGTTCCTCTAACAAATTGATCGATGCTCGTTTTTTGCATCTGATTTTTGACCCGGGAAGAAAGAGTCACCCCAGGGCCGAGGAGGTGCACGGATATCCCGATTGGACGCTCAGGCACCAAGCACCATTTTCAAATCACTTGGACACAATCCGCGACTTCATTGAAGCAGGTCAAATTGTAGTTGCGCACAATGCAAGCTTCGATTTGAATTTCATCGAACGAGAGTTTGTCGCTTTAGGAGCGCAGTCGCCGAAAATCCAGTCGTATTGTACGATGAATGCTTATCGGCGCGCTGGCTTGCCCGGCAGAGCATCGCTCAATGCAATTTGCAACGAAATTGGTTTGAAAAGAATTGGAACGAAGCACAGCGCTCTTGAGGATGCTTGGCTTGCGCTTTCTGTATATCTCTGGCTCGAAAAATTCCCGTCCGAATTCATGCAGCCATTCTCCAAGCTAGTTTCATCGGGAATCCCGGTCTCGCCAACCAATCTCACTGCGCCACCGCCGGTGCCAGATGGCCCGCTACCTCGCAGGCGCAATGTAAAAGCCGATGAAGGCGCTACGACGGCGTCCGTCAATCGGCCAAAACGGGCGTCGAAGAAAGCTATATTTGATGAACTGCGACCTACGGCAATTCTATTGTTAGAGGTCGCGAGATCCGACAATTCGATGATCGGAGAAGAGGCTGACCTCTTGACACTGCTGGTAAGGTCCGCCAGCGAGCGCTTAGCTATCCCAATCGATATTGAGACCGAACAAGAACTGCTATCGGAATTGGGCGAAATCGAACTTACCCAAAATCTTTTAACTCGAGCAGCGCGTGGTGTTTACGAGAATCCAGTCGCTCGCGACGAATTTCCAAAATGGTTTGCGATGATGGCAAAAATTGATGGCGACTATTCCGATTCAAAGCAAGAGGCAGTGGAGCGCGTGAAGGCGGCGATAAAGAGAGTGCTGCCCGAGCAATAATGGCGCTCTGCCGCGATCGCAGCCTGGTCGCCGGCTATTTTTGCTAAAGCAGGCTAGCCCGGAATATCGATCACTCAATGCCCGCGGCGTTTGCGGGTGCGCGCCGCCTTCCTGGCCGAGCGTGAGCGCGCCGCCGCCGAACGGTTGGCCGACGCCTTGCCGCCCTTGCGGCCGCCTTTCCTGGAGGCGGAGCGGTTCGGCTTCTTGCCGCGGCCGGAGCCGGACTTCTTGCCGCCGCCGGATTCCTTGTTGACGGTGGCCCAGGCGCGGCGCTCGGCTTCCTTGGTCCTGACGCCGCGTTTCTTGTAGCCCTTCTCGATCTTGCGGGCCCGCCGCTTCTGCTTGCTCGTGTAACTCGACTTGTCGCCGCGTGGCATGGACGACTCTCCCTTGCGCATCGCCCCACGACTTAACGTTGCGGATGCCGGATCGTTCCCTCGTTGCGCCGGAACGCGGTTTACAGCGGGCGGATCATGAAGCAGGCATCGCCGCCATAGCTTTTCAGCTTGGCGCCGAGCATGCCGTCGTCGACGCGGGCAAAGCCCATGCGCTGCCAGAAGGCTTGCGAGTCGTTGACCGCGATCAGCGAGACGGCGGGCAGGCCGGCCGCGCGCGCGTGACCGATCAGGAGGGTGACGATCTCCTGTGCGGCCTTGGTGCCGCGCATCTCGGGCAGCAGCGCGATGTCGTGGATGTAATAGGTCGAGGGCTTTGCGGGCAGGACGTCGAGCCGCGTGTTCAGCGGCGGCGGTTCCCGGTCCCGCCAGGGGTGGCTGACGATGTAGCCGCCAGGCGCGCCCCCGCCTGCCACGAGAACGTGGCAGCCGGCGGGATAGAGCGCGAGGCGCTCGGAAAAAATCGCGGCGTCTTCCGGGTAGCCGGGATGCACGACGGCGGCGATCCCGTTGACGGACGCCAGGTCGCTCGTCGTCATCGCGCGCCACATGATGCGTTGCGTCCTCAGAACGCCGCGGCGACGCGGCCGACTTCGGCCAGCACGGCGTCGCGGTGGCCGTTCGCGCTCCTGTCGTTTCGAGACTTCGCGCCCTGATAATAGCCGGTGACGACCAGCGGTGCGCGTCCCGTCGGCCAGATCACCGCGACGTCGTTGGCGATGCCGCGCGGGCCGGTGCCGGTCTTGTCGCCGACGCGCCAGTCCTTCGGCAATCCGGCGCGCAGGCGCTTGTCGCCGGTCTTGCAGGCGATCAGCCAGTCGCACAGCTGCCGGCGCGAGGCGTCGGACAGCGCATCGCCGAGGGTGAGCGCGCGCACGGTCCGGGCCATCGCGGCGGGCGTGGTGGTGTCGCGCACGTCGCCGGGCGGCACGTCGTTCAGCGCGGGTTCGGTGCGGTCGAGCCTTGTCACCGTGTCGCCGAGGCTGCGCGCCAACGCGGTGACCGCCTTCGGCCCGCCGAGCGCTTCGAGGATCAGGTTCGCGGCGCCGTTGTCGCTCAGCGTTACCGCCGCCTCGCACAGCGCGGCGAGCGTCATCGCGCCGCCGAGGTGTTTCTCGACCGCCGGCGAATAGGCGATGACTTTATCCTTTGTGATCGCGACCTGCCGGCCGAGTGTCTCGCGGCCGTCATCGACGCCCTTCAGCATCGCGGCCGCTGCGAGCAGCTTGAAGGTCGAGCACATCGCGAAGCGTTCGTTGGCGCGATGCGACAGTGTGCGCCCCGTTGCGGTGTCGAGGATCGTGACGCCGAGCCGGCCGCGATATGTCCGCTCGATCGCGGCAAGCGGGTTGTCGGCCGCGCGCGCGGCGAACGGGAAGGCGAGGGTGCCCGCGACGAACGTGCGGCGGGAAAGGCGGATCATTGCAACCCCGGCGCCTCGTGGCCGGTGCGTTCGACATATTCGGTGTAGCCGCCGCCGTACTGATGGACGCCCTCGGGCGTCAGCTCCAGCACGCGGTTCGACAGCGCGGCGAGGAAATGCCGGTCGTGCGAGACGAACAGCATGGTGCCCTCGTAGTCGCGCAGCGCCGCGATCAGCATTTCCTTGGTCGCCATATCGAGATGGTTGGTCGGCTCGTCCAGCACCAGGAAGTTCGGCGGATCGTACAGCATCAGCGCCATCACCAGCCGCGCCTTCTCGCCGCCCGACAGCACCCGGCACCGCTTCTCGACATCGTCGCCGGAAAAGCCGAAGCAGCCGGCGAGCGTGCGCAACGAGCCTTGCCCGGCCTGCGGGAAGGCGTCCTCCAGCGTCTGGAACACCGTGCGCTCGCCGTCGAGCAGGTCCATCGCGTGCTGCGCGAAATAACCCATCTTCACGCTGCCGCCGAGCGTCACCGTGCCGTCGTCCGGGGCGGTCGCGCCGGCGACCAACTTCAACAGCGTCGATTTGCCCGCGCCGTTGACGCCCATGACGCACCAGCGCTCCTTGCGGCGCACGGTGAAATCGAGATCGTCATAGATGCTGCGGCTGCCATAGCCCTTCTGCACGTTCTTCAGCACCGCGACGTCGTCGCCGGAGCGCGGCGCGGGCGGGAAGTCGAACGACACGGTCTGCCGCCGCCGGGGCGGCTCGACGCGCTCGATCTTGTCGAGCTTTTTCACGCGGCTCTGCACCTGCGCCGCATGAGACGCGCGCGCCTTGAAGCGCTCGATGAACTTGATCTCCTTGGCGAGCATCGCCTGCTGGCGCTCGAACTGCGCCTGCTGCTGCTTCTCGCTCAAGGCGCGCTGCTGCTCGTAGAATGCATAGTCGCCGGCATAGGTCGTCAGCCCGCCGCCGTCGATCTCGACGATCTTGCCGACGATGCGGTTCATGAACTCGCGGTCGTGCGAGGTCATCAGCAGCAGGCCCTCGTAGCCCTTGAGGAACTGCTCGAGCCAGATCAGGCTTTCGAGGTCGAGATGGTTCGACGGCTCGTCGAGCAGCATGGCGTCGGGCCGCATCAGCAGGATGCGGGCGAGCGCGACGCGCATCTTCCAGCCGCCGGACAGCTTGGCGACGTCGCCGTCCATCATCTCGGGGCTGAACGAGAGGCCGGCCAGCACCTCGCGGGCGCGAGCCTCGAGCCCGTAGCCGTCGAGTTCCTGAAAGCGGTGCTGCACCTCGCCGTAGCGCGCGATGACGGCTTCCATCTCGTCGGCACGGTCCGGTTCGGCCAGAGCGGGATCCGACATCGCCGTTTCCAGTTCTTTCATCTCGGCGGCGATCTCGCTCACCGGGCCGGCGCCGTCCATCACCTCGGCGACGGCGCTGCGTCCCGCCATCTCGCCGACGTCCTGGCTGAAATAGCCGATGGTGACGCCGCGATCGACCGCGACCTGGCCTTCGTCCGGCAGGTCCTCGCCCTTGATCATGCGGAACAGCGTGGTCTTGCCGGCGCCATTGGGGCCGACGAGGCCGACCTTCTCGCCTCTGTTGAGCGCCGCTGAGGCTTCGACAAAGAGAAGCTGGTGGCCGTTCTGCTTGGAGATGTTGTCGAGACGGATCATGCACAAATCTTTTCGGTCATTCCGGGGCGCGGCCACCAGGCCGCGAACCCGGAATCCAGCAAAGCTGGCTGTCTTCGTGTTTCTGGATTCCGGGTTCGCCGCTGCGCGCCACCCCGGAATGACGTGAAGCAGCCGTTACGGCCTGTTTCGGCGGCTCCGCCGCTACACATCCACCTTCAACGCCGCGATGAAGGCTTCCTGCGGGATGTCGACTTTGCCGAACTGGCGCATCCGCTTCTTGCCTTCCTTCTGCTTGTCGAGAAGTTTCCGTTTACGGGTGGCGTCGCCGCCGTAGCACTTCGCGGTGACGTCCTTGCGGAAGGCGCGCACGGTTTCGCGGGCGATGATCTTGCCGCCGATGGCGGCCTGGATCGGCACCTGAAACATGTGCGGCGGGATCAGCTCTTTCAGCTTCTCGGCCATGGCGCGGCCGCGGCTCTCGGCGCGGGTGCGGTGCACCAGCATCGACAGCGCGTCGACCGGGTCGCCGTTGACCAGCATCTGCAGCTTGACGAGATCGGCCGGCTTGTAATCGGTCAGGTGATAGTCGAACGAGGCATAGCCGCGCGAGACGGACTTCAGCCGGTCGTAGAAGTCGAACACCACTTCGTTGAGCGGCAGGTCGTATTTCACCATGGCGCGGTTGCCGACGTAGGTGAGTTCCTTCTGCGAACCGCGGCGGTCCTGGCAGAGCTTCAACACCGCGCCGAGATATTCGTCCGGCGTCAGGATCGTCGCTTCGATCCACGGCTCCTGCATCTCCGCGATATGCGTCACGTCCGGCATGTCGACCGGGTTGTGAATGTCGAGATGGGAGCCGTCGCGCAGCGTGATCTTGTAGATGACCGAGGGCGCGGTCGCGATCAGGTCGAGATTGAACTCGCGCGACAGCCGCTCCTGGATGATCTCGAGGTGCAGCAGGCCGAGGAAGCCGCAGCGGAAGCCGAAGCCGAGCGCGGCGGAGGTTTCCATCTCGAAGGTGAAGCTCGCGTCGTTGAGGCGCAGCTTTCCCATCGCGGCGCGCAGGTCCTCGAACTGCGCGGCATCGACCGGGAACAGGCCGCAGAACACGACCGGAATGGCGGGGCGGAAGCCGGCGAGCGGCTGCGCGGTCGGCTTCTTGTCGTCGGTGATGGTGTCGCCGACGCGGGTGTCGGCGACTTCCTTGATCGAGGCGGTGAGCATGCCGATCTCGCCGGGGCCAAGCTCATCCACCATCGTCAGCTTCGGCGTGAACACGCCGGTGCGGTCGACGTCGTAGACGGCGTCGGTGCCCATCATGCGGATGCGCATGTCCTTCTTCAGCACGCCGTCGACGATGCGCACCAGCACCACGACGCCGAGATAGACGTCGTACCAGCTATCCACCAGAAGCGCCTTCAGCGGCGCGTCGCGGTCGCCCTTCGGCGGCGGCAGCTTGGTGACGATGGCTTCCAGCACCTGATCGATATTCATGCCGGTCTTGGCCGAGATGCCGATGGCGTCCGAGGCGTCGAGGCCGATCACGTCCTCGATCTGCTGCTTGACCTTTTCGGGTTCGGCGGCCGGCAGGTCGATCTTGTTGAGGACCGGGACGATCTCGTGATTGTTGTCGATCGCCTGATAGACGTTGGCGAGGGTCTGCGCCTCGACGCCCTGCGAGGCGTCGACGACCAGCAGCGAGCCCTCGCAGGCGGCGAGCGAGCGGTTCACCTCATAGGCGAAGTCCACATGGCCGGGCGTGTCGATCAGGTTGAGGATGTAATCCTTGCCGTCCTTGGCGCGGTATTTCAGGCGCACGGTCTGCGCCTTGATGGTGATGCCGCGCTCGCGCTCGATGTCCATTGAATCGAGCACCTGTTCCTTCCCCGCCATCTCCCGCGCGTCGAGCCCGCCGGTCAGCTGGATCAGCCGGTCGGCGAGGGTCGATTTGCCGTGGTCGATATGGGCGACGATGGAAAAGTTGCGGATATTCGTGATTGGTACCGCCGTCATGGCGGCGAGATAGCACCCGCCCGGCGGGGCTTCAAGGAGGCCTGACGCCGCCTTGTATGCGGGTGGTCCCATGATAAAAGGCGGGCCGTTCAGGGAACCGGCGCGCGCCGCCGACGGGGAGGCGACCATGACCGCCGCGGCAGGCGAAACCGGCTGGAAGGCGTTTTTCGCCCGTTACGGCGGCTGGATCGTGCTGGCGGTTGCGGCCGTCGCCTACTTCCCGCGCTTCGCCAAGGGCGCCGTCGGCATGACGGTCTATCCCGACGGCGCGGCCTGCTTCCTGAAGAACCAGCCGATCATTTCCTGCGCCGAGCTGTTCAGTTATCCGCCGGCGCTCGCCTTCTTCATGACGCCCTTCGTGCCGCTGTCGATGGGCTGGCGCAACGTCATCTGGTACGCGATCTCGATCGCGGCGACGATCGGCTGCTACGTGCTGTCGGAGCGGTTCGCGCGGCGGCTCTATCCGGTGGCGGACGACGCGCGCACGCTGTTCTGGCTGCGCGCCTTCGTGCTTCTGCTCAGCATCAAGTTCGCGCAGGCGGTGTTCGTCTATCAGGCGTTCGACACGCTGGCGTTCTTCGTCATCCTGCTCGGGCTTCACGCGCTGTCGCAGGACCGCGACCGCTCCGCCGCGGTGTGGCTCGCGCTCGCCACCGCGGTGAAGGCGACGCCGCTGATCTTTTTGCCCTATCTGATCTTCCGCCGCCGCTTCATGGCGGCGGGCGTGTTCGTCGTGGCGCTGGCGTTCTTCTGCGTCCTTCCGGACCTCTACACGATGGCGACCGGCGCGAGGCCGCACTTCTTCATGGACTGGATCGGCGTCGTCGCCGGCCCGGCGCTGACGCCGGGCGGCTCGGCCGGCGGACAGACGTTCTGGGACATGTGGATGGGCCAGAACCTCAACAACCAGTCGTTCCGCGGCGTGGTGCAGCGGCTTGCCGCCGGCACCGACTGGTCGGCCGGCGGGCGCTTCGTGCTGCTCGCGCTGGACCTGACGCTGATCGCGGCCTGCACGGCGATGATGTTCAAGTCGCCGCGCCGCAACGATCACATCGCCATCGACGGCGCGATCCTGCTGATCGCGACGCTGGCGCTGTCGCCGATCACCAGCCGCTATCACTTCGTGCTGCTGATCCTGCCCTATACGCTGCTGGTGGCCGGCGCGATCCACGACCGCGGCCTGCGGCGCATTCTGGTGCCGTTACTCGTGGTCAGTTTCGTGCTGTTGACCGGCACTTCGAACGACCTGACCGGCAAGGCGCTCGCGCACATCGCGTTCCGCTACGGCTTTTTGATTGCCGGCTCGATGGTGCTGCTCGGCGGGCTGGCGGTGTTGTTGTGGCGAAGGCCGAATGTACAAGTCCGGTCTTCTGACGGTATTAATCCGTCATCCTGAGGTGCGAGCCGCGTGAGCGGCGAGCCTCGAAGGATGGACGGCCACTGCAACTCGGCGTCGGCAGACTTGCTTCAAATAAGCCAGTGAGAGAAATTCAGCGTCTGGGCCGTCGCCCTTCGAGGCGCGGCTTCGCCGCGCACCTCAGGGTGACGGAGAAACTTCGTGGATCACCCGTTACCGCGCGCGCCAGACGAACGCGGCGCTGACGGTGTAGTTCCACACCGCGCCCATCAGTGCGCCGGACAGGCCGGCAAGCCACCACGCGCCCTGCTGGCCGTAGATCAGGCTCGCGATGCCGACATTGGAAATCGCGCCGATCGCGCAGATCACCTCGAAGCTGACGAGGCCACGCAGATAGCGCCAGCCGGTCAGCCGCTGGTCGCGATAGGTGAAGGCGTTGTTGAACACGAAGTTCCAGGCGATGGCGATGACGGTGGCGACCGCCTGCGTCACGTCGAAACGCCAGGCGGTGAAGTCGTGGAGCCCCGCGAGCACCGCCATGTGAACGCCGACGCCGGAGAGACCAACGATGCAGAACAGTACGAAGCGGAACGACACCGCGTCGTCGGTGAACTTGGCGAGCAGCAATTGCGCGAAGTCGAGGGCGACGCGGGAGTCGAGCTTGCTGTCGCCGTGCTGGCGCTGCCCAAACGTAAAGGGAAACTCGGCGACGCGCAGCCGGCCGCGCGCGGTGGCGACGATGTCGAGCAGGATCTTGAAGCCCTGCGTCGACAGCGACGGGGCCAGCTCCTCGACGGTGCGGCGCTCCAGCATGAAGAAGCCGCTCATCGGATCGGTGAGGTCGACCTTGAGGAAGCGGTTGACGACCGCGATCGAGAAACGGCTGGCGCGGTCACGGTTGGCGCTCAGGCCCGCCTGCACCGCGCCCTCGGCGAAACGGCTGGCGACCGCGAGGTCGGCCTTGCCGTCGCGCAGCGTGGCGAGCATGCGCGCCAGCAGCGCCTCGTCGTGCTGCAGGTCGGCGTCCATCACCGCGACATATTTCGCCGGCGTCGCCAGCATGCCCTCGATGCAGGCGCCGGCGAGGCCGCGCCGGCCGATGCGGTGGATGCAGCGGATGCGGCGGTCCTGCGCGGCGATGCGGTTGGCCTCCTCGCCGGTGCCATCCGGCGAATTGTCGTCGACGATGACGATTTCCCAGTCGATGCCGGCGAGCGCCTGCGCGATGCGCGCGGTGACGATCGGCAGATTTGCGCGCTCGTTGAAGGTCGGCAGGATGACGGCAAGCTCGGGCGCGGCTCGCGCGGATGCGTCGCTCGTGGCCGAAGCTTCCGTGACCATGATCCCGCCGTTGCCCCCGATCCGGCGGCCCCGCCGCGGATGCCGGCAGATAACGCGAGTTCCAGGGCGAATTCAATCGGACAAAGCAAAGCCGCCGCGGGGTGAGCCCGCGGCGGCTGGAATTATCGGAGACTGCGCGACCGCTCAGTAACGGTAGTGGTCGCTCTTGAACGGGCCTTCGGCGGCGACGCCGATATAGTCGGCCTGCTCCTTGCTCATCTTGGTGAGCCTGACGCCGATCTTGTCGAGGTGGAGGCGGGCGACCTTCTCGTCGAGCTTCTTCGGCAGGGTATAGACCTTCTTCTCGTACTTGCCCTGGTTGGTCCACAGCTCAATCTGCGCCAGCGTCTGGTTGGTGAAGGACGACGACATGACGAAGCTCGGGTGGCCCATCGCGTTGCCGAGGTTCACGAGGCGGCCTTCCGACAAGAGGATGATGCGGTGACCGTCCGGGAAGGCGATCTCGTCGACCTGCGGCTTGATGTTGTTCCACTTCAGGTTCTTCAGGCCGCCGACCTGAATCTCGTTGTCGAAGTGACCGATGTTGCAGACGATGGCGCGATCCTTCATCGCGCGCATGTGGTCGACGGTGATGACGTCCTTGTTGCCGGTGGCGGTGACGAAGATGTCGGCGCGGGGCGCGGCGTCTTCCATCGTCACGACCTCGTAGCCTTCCATCGCCGCCTGCAGCGCGCAGATCGGATCGATCTCGGAGACCATGACGCGGCAGCCGGCCTGGCGCAGCGAGGCGGCCGAGCCCTTGCCGACGTCGCCGAAGCCGGCGACCATCGCGATCTTGCCCGACATCATCACGTCGGTGCCGCGGCGGATGCCGTCCACCAGCGACTCGCGGCAGCCGTAGAGGTTGTCGAACTTCGACTTGGTGACCGAGTCGTTGACGTTGAACGCCGGCCACAGCAGCGAGCCGGCCTTCTGCATTTCATAGAGGCGGTGCACGCCGGTGGTGGTTTCTTCCGAGACGCCCTTGATCGACTTGGCGATCTCGCCGAACCAGCCCTTCGGCTTTTCCTTCAGGCACTTCTTGATGAGCGCGAACAGGATTTCCTCTTCCTCGACGCCGGGCTTGTCGAGGAACGCGGTGTCGCCCTTTTCGGCGCGGACGCCGAGATGGACAAACATCGTGGCGTCGCCGCCGTCATCGAGGATCATGTTGGGGTAGCCGCCGCCGTGCCAGTCGAACAGCTTGGCGGTGTAGTCCCAGTATTCCGTCAGCGTCTCGCCCTTGACCGCGAAGACCGGAACGCCGGCCGCGGCCACCGCCGCGGCGGCGTGGTCCTGCGTCGAATAGATGTTGCAGGAGACCCAGCGCACGTCGGCGCCGAGCGCGGTCAGCGTCTCGATCAGCACCGCGGTCTGGATCGTCATGTGCAGCGAGCCGGCGATGCGGGCGCCCTTGAGCGGCTGCTTCGAACCGTATTCCTCGCGCGTCGCCATCAGGCCCGGCATTTCGGTCTCGGCCAGCGAGATTTCCTTGCGGCCGAAATCGGCGAGGTTGATGTCCTTGACGATGTATTCGCTGGCGGCTTTGGCCTTGGTCGGCGCGTTCATGACGATCCTGTCCGGCTACTTGGGAGTGGGTGAGGGGGTTTCGCGGGTGGCTATAACAGGCTGACGCCGCCCTCGCAATGCATGCATAAGGATATCTTTATATAGCGCCGGTTATCGGAATGCCGGGTATTCCGGCATTTTTCGATCTATTGACGCTACTTTATGTTTAATAAAAAATTATTGCTACCTATAGTAGAAAATCACCGTAACCATCATGGTGCCGGATTGCAGGATTCCGAAGCGGTGCACAGGCGACACCAGCACACCAACATCCCGACCGAGATCGTCCGCACGGTTGCGGTGATCGCCGAGACCGGCAGCTTTACCAGGGCGGCGGACCGGCTCGGCCTCACGCAGCCGGCGATCAGCGCGCAGGTCAAGCGCCTGCAAGGACTGGTCGGCGGACCGGTGTTCAGCCGGCTCAACGGCGGCGGCCTCGACTTCACGCCGCTCGGACGGCTGGTGCTGAACCACGCGCGCAAGCTGCTCGACGCCAACGATCAGATCCTGTCGCTCGGCGGTGCGGCGCAGGCCGGGCAACCGGTGCGCCTCGGCCTGTCGACGGTCTATGCCGAACCGTTTCTCGACATCTGGAAGCAGACCGGCGCGCCCGTTCCGCTGCACGTCGCCTGCGACACCTCGGCGGAACTGGCGCGGCGGCTTTCCGAAGGTTTCAGCGATATCGCTTGTCTGCTCGACGACGGCCGGCATGACCTCGATCTTGTCGGGTCATGGAGCGAAGACTTCGTGTGGGCGCGCAGCCGCGATTTCGTGCTGAGCCCCGGCACGCCGATCCCGCTCGTGACCTGGCCGGGCAGCCTGTCCGACATGCTGGCGATCGGCGCGCTCGAGCGCGCCGGGCTGTCCTATCGCGTCGCCTTTGCCAGCCCCGACCGCCACGCGCGGGTCGCGGCGGCATCGGCGGGCATCGGCCTGATCGGCCAGCCGTTGCGGCGGCTGAACGAGCCGTTGATCGTGGCGCGCGAATATTATCTGCCGCCGATTGCGCCGGTGCGCGCCGGCATTGCCGTTCGTTCCGGCTTCGATGCCGCGTCGTTGAGAGACTTGATCGCCGCGCTGGGCAAGCTTGCGCCGGCGGAGGATGCCAGGCCGCGCAACGGCGCGCGTCCGGCCGCGCGCGCGAGCGCCGCCGTTTTTGATCGGCGATAAAAACCGGCACCGGCATCAGATTTTGCCGGCGCTCAATTCCGTCGATGGAATCTTTCAACGGCCGTCAATGCGCGCGTGAAATCCTTGCGCGCATGGAGTGCAAGGCCAAACGAAAGCTCTTCTTCATCGCAGACCGGCGCGGATCGTCCGCCGTCGAGTTCGCGATCGTCCTGCCGATCTACCTGATGCTGCTTCTCGGTGTTTTCGCCTATGGCAGCTATCTCGCTCTCGTCCACAACATCCAGCAGATCACGGCAGAGGCGGCGCGCGCGTCCGTCGCCGGTCTGAGCGATGCGGAGCGGCTGTCGCTGGCCAGAACCACGATCAACCTCAGCGTCGCCTCCTATCCGTTTCTGCAGGCCAACGAGCTGACGCTGCAGGCCGCGGCGACTGACGCTTCGACCGGCGTGTTCTCGGTGACGATCAGCTACGACGCCTCCGGCATGTTCATCTTCAACCTGCCGAACCTGATCCCGATGCCGAACCCCGTCATCGTCCGCACCGCCTCGATCCAGCGCGGCGGGTTCTAGGAGGGCATGGTGCGCCGACTTCTCGGAGCATTCGCGCGCGACCGGCGGGGCGCCATCGCCATCCTGTCGGCGCTGCTGATGACCGCATTGGTCGGATTCACCGCGCTCGGCGTTGATGTCGGCGCGGTCTATCTCGACCGTCGCAAGGCGCAGAGCGTGGCGGACCTCGCCGCGCTCGCCGCGGCCAGCAACATTGCCAATGCAGACGCAGCGGCAGGCGACACCATCGCGCGCAACCGGCTGCGCGATGCTGCCTACACGCTGGAATACGGGGTCTATACGCCGAACCCGGCGCTGGCGCCGGACAAGCGTTTCGTCGTCTCGGCAAAGGCGTCCGCCAACGCGGCGCGGGTAACGCTCGACACCACCACGCCGTTGTTTTTCGCGCGCGCCGTCACCGGCCGCGACGCCTTCGCCATTCACACCACCGCGACCGCCGCGCTGTCATCGCTCGCCACGATCTCCGTCGGCTCGCGGCTGTTGAAGGTCGACGGCGGCCTCATCAACAAGTTGCTCGGCGGCCTGCTCGGCACCTCGCTGTCGCTGTCGGCGATGGACTACAACGCGCTGATCGCGATGAAGCTCGACGCGTTCGATTTTCTGAAAGCCCTGGCGACGCGGGCGCAGTTCACCGGCGTCACCTACGACACGCTGCTCGACAGCAAGGTGAAGACGAGCGACGTCGTGCAGGCGATGCTCGATACGGCAAAAGCGAAATACGGCACGACCGATGCGGGAGTCACGGCGATGGAAGACGTCGCGCGCGCGGCGCAGGGGCTGACGACCAAGATCAAGACGCTGCCCATGATCGATCCCGGTCCTTACGGCAGCCTCGCGGTCGGCGATAAACCGAAGGTGTCGGCCGCGCTGTCGGCCTACGACATGCTGGCGGTGACCGGCGCGCTGGCCAACGGCGAGAACCAGGCGGCTTTCACGATCGACACCAATGTGCCGGGCATCGTGTCCGCCGACGTGAAGCTGTCGATCGGCGAGCGGCCGAAGGGCACGAGCTGGGCGACGTTCGGCGGGCCGGGCACGACGGTGCATACCGCGCAGACGCGGCTGCTGCTCACCGTCAATCTGCTGGGCGCCGCGCCTTACTCCGTGGTGAAGCTGCCGATCTATATCGAGATCGCACCGGCCACCGCGCAGATTTCCGATCTCGCCTGCGGTTTCCCGGACGTGGCGACCTCGACCGCGCGGGTCGCGGTGACGCCCGGCGTGGTCGATGCCTGGATCGGCGATGTGTCCGCGGCGGACTTCACGAATTTCAGCGTGGCGCCCAGTCCGGGCGCAGCGACACTCGTCAATGTCGCCGGCATTAAGGTGACGGCGCGGGCGCATGCCAATGTCGGCAACCTGACGCCGACGCCGGTGAACTTCAGTTACAACGACATTCTGAATGAAACCAAAAAGACGGTCGGCACGTCGAATTTCACCGCCACGCTGCTGTCGCGTCTCGTCGGCGACCTTCAGCTCAATGTCAGCGTGCTCGGCCTCGGGCTCGGCGCGCCGCTGATTTCCTCGGGCGTGTCGTCGCTGATCGGCAACGCGGTGTCGCCGGTCGATCAGGTGCTGTCGTCGGTGCTGCAGACGCTCGGCGTCGGGTTGGGGCAGGCGGACGTCTGGATGTCCGGCATCCGCTGCGACGGCGCGGTTTTGGTGATCTAACTCAAATTCCGCTCATTCCCGCGTAAGCGGGAATCCAGAACCAATCTCGATGAGTTGTTGCAATGGGTCCCCGCTTTCGCGGGGACGAGCGGAAGAAAGAGCTTAATCTTCTTCGCCGAAGCGGTTGGCGATCAGGCCGCACAGCGCGTCCATCGCCTCGACGGCGTCGGGGCCGTCCGCGGTGATGGTCACCCTGGTGCCGGGGCCGGCGGCCAGCATCATCAGTCCCATGATCGAGGTCGCGCCGACGGTTTCGCTGCCGCGTCCGACGGTGATCGCTGAGGTGAACTGTTCGGCCATCTGCACGAATTTGGCGGAAGCCCGGGCGTGCAATCCCTTCTTGTTGACGATTTCGATCTCGCGGACGAGCGGACCGTCGGGGTCCGTGCTGCCGGGGACTTCGTCTTCGCCGGTCATTTCCCGTTCAGAACCCGGCTGGCGATCGTGCAGTATTTGCGGCCCGCCTCCTGCGCGGCGGCGACCGCCTGCTCCAGCGGACAGGTCTCGCGGACCTTGGCGAGCTTGATGAGCATCGGCAGGTTGATGCCGGCCAGCACCTCGACCTTGGGCTGGCTCATCACCGAAATCGCGAGGTTGGACGGGGTGCCGCCGAACATGTCGGTGAGGATGGCGACGCCCTGGCCGCTGTCGACGCGCTTGACCGCATCGACGATGTGCCGGCGCGACTGCTCGACATCGTCTTCGGGGCCAATGGTGATGGCTTCGATCTGACGCTGCGGGCCGACCACATGCTCAAGGGCGGAACGGAATTCCGTCGCCAGATGGCCGTGGGTCACAAGAACGAGACCGATCATCGGTAACTCACCGTGCGCGTCCTGTTGCGCCGCAAGAAGAGCCGCTCATCTGGACCATCCAAACTTCGGACGCAAGGACCGCTCCCCCCTATATAGGGTTTATTGTGCAATGCAAAAAGAGGGGTCGGGAAGGCCCTGCCGGCTCCGCCACGCGGGCCGATCCTAGGCCCTTTATGGTTACCATTCTCCACTCGGGAGGCGCGGGTTAGCGCAGTTCGCCCGTCCGGGTCAATCCGGTCCGGCGTCCGTGTGGAGGGCGGCGATCACAACCGGCAGCGCATCTATGCCGGGGGCGACCGGAATGCGAGGGAGCGTCACCCCTAAAATTTCGGTCATGGTGGCGGCGGGTTCGGGCAGCCGCGTGGCGTCCGGGCTCGCCAGATCGACGACGAGGCCGATCGTTGCGACCGGCTCGCAGGGCAGGCGGCGTAACCCAAGGCCGCGGACCTCGATCAGACCGGCGAGCGCAGGGGCCGGTCGCGCCAGCAGCCGGCCGGCAGCGGTCTCGAGCGCGGTGCGGTCGTCGGCGACGAGGCGCGCGAAGGGCAAAGTGCCGCAGCGGGCCGCCTCGATCAGCGCCAGCGCGAGCCGCGACTTGCCGGAGCCGGAGGGACCGCGGATCAACAGCGCCGTCGCGCCGGTCAGCACCGCGCTGGCATGGACGGTCGAACTCAAGCCGCTCCCCAACCGCTCATTCCCGCGAAAGCGGGAATCCAGATTGAGAAACTCAGGCGGCGATATCGTTCCACAAATCTCGCCATTCGGGGTTCTGTTTGTCGATCAGTTGCAATTTCCACGCCCGATTCCATTTCTTCATCTGACGTTCGCGTGCAAAGGCTGACTCGCGCGATTCATGCGTTTCGAACCAGACGAGCAACTTTAGGCCGTAGCGATTGGTGAAACCTTCGACGACGCCTTCGCGGTGCTGCCAAATTCGCTTTACGAGATTGTCGGTCATGCCGATGTAAAGCGTACCGCTGCGCTTGTTCGTCAGCATGTAAACACAAAACGCCATGCCAGGAACCCGCTCCAATCCGACCCAGCAAACGATACGCCGGACGCTTCTGCATGTCAGCATGGACCCCCGCTTTCGCGGGGGTGAGCGGAAACCGGAAACGACCGATTACATCGCCGGCAGTTGCACGATGAAACGCGCGCCGAGCACGCGCGGCGTGTCGTCATCGGCGGCCGGCATCACCCGGTTGGTGGCATGGATGCGCCCGCCATGCGCCTCGATGATCTGCCTGGAGATCGACAGGCCGAGGCCGGAGTTCTGCCCGAAGCCCTGGTGCGGACGGTCGGTGTAGAAACGCTCGAAGATCTTGTCGAGCGCGTCGGGGCGGATGCCGGGGCCGTCGTCGTCGACGATCACGTCGATGTGGTTCTTCAGCCGCCGGCCGGTGACGCGCACCGTGCCGCCCTCGGGCGAGAACGAGCGCGCGTTCTCGATCAGATTGGTGAACACCTGCGCGAGCCGCGAGTCGTGGCCCGGCACGCGGAAGTCGTTCGCGCCGCCGCTCTGGAACGCGAGCGTGACGGACACATCGCCCGGCTGCACGTCGGCGGCGGTGACGAGAGCCTCCAGCAGCTTGCGCACGTCGACCGGCTCGGCCTCCTGCCGCTGCAACTCGGCGTCGAGACGGCTCGCATCGGAGATGTCGCTGATCAGCCGGTTGAGCCGCTGCACGTCGTGCATGATGACGCCGAGCAGCCGGTTACGGCTGTCCTCGTTTTTCGCGAGCGGCAGCGTCTCGACCGCGGAGCGCAGCGAGGTCAGCGGATTCTTCAACTCATGTGCGACGTCGGCGGCGAAACTCTCGATCGCCTCGATGCGCGAGTACAGCGCGTCGGTCATGTCGCGCAGCGCGCCCGACAGTTCGCCGATCTCGTCGTTGCGGCGGGTGAAGTCGGGGATTTGCACGCGGGTGCGGATGCGCCGGCGTACCCGTTCGGCGCCGTCGGCAAGCCGGCGCACCGGGCCGGCGATGGTGCCGGCGAGCAGGATCGACAACACCACCATGACGGCGGCGGCGACCAGAAACACCTTGAGGATGGCGAGCCGCTCGGCCTCGACCATCTGGTCGATGTCGGCGCCTTGGGTCGACAGCATCAGCACGCCGCGCACCGCGCGGAAACGCTGCACCGGCACCGCGACCGACACGATGACTTCGCCGCGCTCGTTGATGCGCACCATGCTGGCTTTGAGGCCGGCGAGCGCCTGTTCGACCTCCGCATAGCCTTTGCCGTTGTCGGGCCCGAGTTCCTTGTAAAGCGGCAGGTCGCCGCGGCTGAACCAGCGGCGGATCGCGATGGTCAGCCGCTCGACCAGTCCCGGATCGCCGGCGCCCGGCGCCGGCAGGTCGAACCGCAGGATGTCGCCGCGGCCGTAAAGGTTGCGGCTGTCGAGGATCAGCACGCCCTCGCGGTCGTAGATGCGCGCGCGGGTGCGGGTCGGCGAGACGAGGCGGCGCAGCACCGGGGCGACACGCTCGGGGTTGATCGGGAATTCGATGCCGGACAACGCATCGTCGGTGGGGCCGTAGCTTTCGCCGGCCTGCAGTTCGAGCAGCCGCTCGGGGTCGATGGTGATGGCGTTGGTCTCGACCGTCGCGGAGGCCGCGATCGCGCCGGCGATGATCTCGCCCTGCACGAGCAGGCTCTGCGCGCGCGCATCGATCAGGCCGGCGCGGAACTGCGACAGGTAAAGCACGCCGGTAAGCAGCGCGATCAGGCCGGCGAGATTGAGGATGACGATGCGGCGCGTCAGGCTGGAGAAGCTTTGCGCGATGAGGAAGCGCCAGGCCGACTTCATCGCCGAACGAAGCCGTCCGCTGCGGCGCGGTTCGGCCTCCACCGGCTGTTCCGTCTCGGCCGGTTCGTCCGTCAGTCCGGAGGTTCGCTCCAGCACGTGGTTCAAGCCTGCAAGGTCAAGGTTGCCGGCCCCCAACTGGCCTCATGCGGGACTGCAGCGCCGGACCGGCGGCCATCCCGCGTTCGCTTTCCAATCGAGCACGGTCCGGCCGCACCGGCCGGAACGCGCGCTTCGCCTTCATGCCGCAGTGTAACGCAACGGCGAGGCAACGTCAGGTCGGCGTCGGGCCGAATGGCCCGCGCCGATCAGGCTTCCTTGAAGCGGTAACCGACGCCGTAAAGGGTCTCGATCATCTCGAAGTCGTCGTCGACCACCTTGAATTTCTTGCGCAGCCGCTTGATGTGGCTGTCGATGGTGCGGTCATCGACGTAAACCTGGTCGTCATAGGCCGCATCCATCAGCGCGTTGCGGCTTTTCACGACGCCGGGGCGGGTGGCGAGCGCCTGCAGGATCAGGAACTCGGTGACGGTCAGCGTCACCGGCTGGTTGTTCCAGGTGCAGGTGTGACGCTCCGGGTCCATGCGGAGCGCGCCGCGCTCCAGCGCCTTGGCGGTGTCAATCTCCTTGGGCGCGGCGCCGTCCTTCGGCGAGACGCGGCGGAGCACCGCCTTGACGCGCTCGACCAGCAGCCGCTGCGAGAACGGCTTCCGGATGAAGTCGTCGGCGCCCATCTTGAGGCCGAACAGTTCGTCGATCTCCTCGTCCTTGGAGGTGAGGAAGATCACCGGCATGTCGGACTTCTGCCGCAGCCGGCGCAGGGTTTCCATGCCGTCCATGCGCGGCATCTTGATGTCGAGAATGGCGAGGTCGGGCGGCGAGGTCTTGAAACCGTCCAGAGCCGAAGCGCCGTCCGTGTAGGTCATAATGCGATAGCCTTCCGCCTCGAGCGCAATCGAAACGGACGTCAAAATATTGCGGTCGTCATCAACCAGAGCGATTGTTGGCATATGGGTGCGCCTTCAGTC
The DNA here is from genome assembly GCF_050250095.1 of Pseudolabrys sp. Lineage (NCBI taxonomy): Bacteria > Pseudomonadati > Pseudomonadota > Alphaproteobacteria > Hyphomicrobiales > Xanthobacteraceae > Pseudolabrys > Pseudolabrys sp. Next base: position 47,628 of record NZ_JBFWPH010000006.1, read on the forward strand.
GTGAAATACGGCGTCCTTTGAGCCCAAGAACGCGGGCTTAAATGTGTCAATACTGGTTCAACTATGTGATTCTGCCACGTTTACAAGGCATACGCCATAAACCCCCCGGTTGGGGTCCGGTTCCGCCGGAATCGTTCGCGCACACCCTGAACGAAACGCGAAACGGCCCATGATCAAGATTTCACCGATGCCCGGCCATCGCGGGATCAAAGGACGGCCATGACCGACACGACAGCGCCGCTGCCGGGTTCGATGCCGGGCCGCGTGCCGGAGAACGCGGCGCCGCCGGCCGACTTCAAGCCGCGCGAGGCCGCGCGTTCGCTGCTGCGGGCGATCCGTTCCGGCACGCTCGGCACCATCGACCGCAACGGCGGCTATCCGTTCGCCTCGCTGGTCAATGTCGCAACCGACGTCGACGGCGCGCCGCTCATTCTGATCTCCAAGCTCGCGACGCACACCGCCAATCTCGAAACCGACGGCCGCGCTTCGCTGCTGCTGGCGGAGACCGGCAAGGGCGATGCGCTGGCGCATCCGCGTCTCACCGTGCTCGGCGATTTTGAAACGGTCGCGCCGGACGGCGTCGATGCCGCGCGGCTGCGGCGGCGCTTTCTCGCGCGTCACCCGAAGTCGCAGCTCTACGCGGACTTTCCCGACTTCCGGTTCTGGCGCATGGCCGTGGTGTCGGCGCATCTCAATGGCGGCTTCGCGCGCGCCGCCGATCTCGCGGCGTTGGACATTCTCACCGATGTGAGCGGCGCCGAAGCGCTGATCGAGGCGGAAGAGGGCGCCATCGCACACATGAACAGCGACCACGCCGAGGCGGTGCGGCTCTATGCGACGAAACTGCTCGGCGCGCCGGACGGCGACTGGCGCTGCGTCGGCTGCGATCCCGACGGCCTCGACCTTCAACTCGGCAACGTCGGACTGCGGCTGCCGTTCCCGCAGCGCGTCACCACCGGCGGCGAACTGCGCCAGGTTCTGGTGCAGCTCGCGCAGCAGGCGCGCGCGGCGTAGCGTCGTGCGCATGTAACTAACTGTATTTTTAATTAGCGCGCGCCGCATTAGGCCTCGGCCCGGATACGGCGCTTGCGCATCGTTGTGGATGCGGGCGCGCATCTTTACGCATTGCGAAAATGAAAGGCGCGCATGAGTGGCCGTGGGGTTGGCAAGGTGACGGCCGTGTGACTATGGTCGCGCGCTTTTCGGCAGCGGGTTATACTTTGGCGTACTCGGTCCAAGCCGCGCCAAAGCCGGGGGGCATCAGGGATCAAAAGTGAGTGGCGGATCGCGGCTCCGCCTGTTTGGGAGGATTTCGTGAAAGAGACGGGTGTGCGGAACAGCGCCTATGGCGCTGACAAATTCGGCTTGAAAGACCTTGCCGAAGTCCACTGGAACCTGACCGCGCCAAGCCTTTACGAACATGCGATCGCCGCGGGCGAAGCCAACATCGTCGTTGGCGGCGCGCTCTGCGCGGAGACCGGCCACCACACCGGCCGCTCGCCGAAGGACAAGCACACCGTCGTCGATGCGCTGACCGAGAACACGCTCTGGTGGGACGGCAACCGCAAGCTCTCGAAAGAGCACTTCGATGTGCTCTACGCCGACTTCCTCGCGCACTGCAAAGGCAAGAAACTCTTCGCGCAGGACCTCTACGGCGGCGCCGATCCGAAATACCGCATCAAGACCCGCGTCTTCACCGAATATGCCTGGCACTCGCTGTTCATCCGTACGCTGCTGATCCGCCCGCCGCAGGACGACATCGCCGGCTTCGTTCCCGACCTCACCATCATCGATTGCCCGTCCTTCGTCCCCGACGCCAAGCGTCACGGCGGCCGCGAAGGCTCCGACACGATGGTGGCGATCGATTTCACCCGCAAGATCGTACTGATCTGCGGCTCGTCCTATGCGGGCGAGATGAAGAAGTCGGTCTTCACAACGCTCAACTTCTACCTGCCGGCGCAGAACGTCGTGCCGATGCACTGCTCCGCCAACGTTTCGACCGACGGCAAGGAGAGCGCGCTGTTCTTCGGCCTGTCCGGCACCGGCAAGACCACGCTGTCGCAGGACCCGAACCGTATCCTGATCGGCGACGACGAAACCGGCTGGGGTCCGGACGGCATCTTCAATTTCGAAGGCGGCTGCTACGCCAAGACCATCAAGCTGTCGCAGGAAGCCGAACCGGAAATCTGGGACGCCACCAACAAGTTCGGCGCGGTGCTGGAGAACGTGACGTTCGATCCGGTCACCCGCGTCCCGGACTATGACGACGCCGGCAAGACCGAGAACACCCGTTCGGCCTATCCGCTGGAGTCGATCCCGAACGCCTCGCGCACCGGCCGCGCCGGTCACCCGAAGAACATCATCATGCTGACGGCGGACGCCTTCGGCGTGATGCCGCCGATCGCCAAGCTCACTCCGACGCAGGCGATGTATCACTTCCTGTCCGGCTACACCGCCAAGGTGGCGGGCACCGAAAAGGGCCTCGTCGGCGTGCAGCCGGAATTCTCGACCTGCTTCGGCGCACCGTTCCTGCCGCGGCACCCGTCGGTCTATGCCGACCTGCTGCGCAAATACATCGCCGAGCACAATGTCGATTGCTGGCTGGTCAATTCCGGCTGGACCGGCGGCAAATACGGCGTCGGCCGCCGCATGCCGATCAAGGCGACCCGCACGCTCTTGACCGCCGCGCTCAACGGCTCGCTGAAAAACGCCAAGTTCCGCACCGATCCCTATTTCGGTTTTGCGGTACCGACCGCGGTGCCGGATGTCGACGCCAACCTGCTCGATCCGATCAAGACCTGGGCCGACAACTCGGAATTCGACAAGACCGCGCGCGATCTGGTCGGCATGTTCCAGAAGAACTTCGCCAAGTTCGAAAAGCACGTCACGCCGGACATCGCTGCGGCCGCGCCGCAGGTGAAGCTGGCGGCGGAATAGTCGCTGCGCCGACGGAATCGAAAAGGGCGGCCTTGCGGGCCGCCCTTTTTGTTTGTGCGCCGTAAGGGCGAGAGAATTATTCGTCGTCGCCGGCCTTCGCGAGCGTCTGCCCGATGGAGTTGAAGCGCGCTTTCTGCTCGTTCGACAGCGAGGCGTAGAATTCCTCGAGCGGCGTCTTCACTTCGTTGGCGGCGTCGCGCATCGCCTGCAGGCGCTTCTCCATGAGTGCGAGACGGCCGGTCGGTGTCTGCGGCACATCCTGCGGGCAGGCCTCCTGCAGAATCGACACTGCCTTCACGGTGGAGTCCTCGAGTTTCCGTAACGGCGCTTCCTGCGCTTCGGTCGGCTTCACCGTATCCTCGATCTCCTCGATCGGCAGGTTGGCGAGGCCGGGTTTCGGCTCCGCGCAGCTCTTGCCGGTCGCCGCGGCAGCCTGCCGGACCTCGTCGCTGCTTTTGCCGTCCTTCGGGCCGATCCGGTTGAAGCGGGCCTTCTGCTCGTCGTTCAGCGAGTCATAGAACGCCTCGAGCGCCGGCCGCACCGTGCGCACCGCTTCGAGCGTGGCGTCGAGCCGCGCCGTCATGATGCCGAGACGGCCGGGCGGCGTGAGCGGGAAGGCGGCCTCCGTCGGACAAGTCTCCTTGAAGGCCGCGGCCGACTCGGCGGCAGCCTTGCGCACATCTCCGAGCAACGTCGTCTGCTCGGCGTTGAGACCGATGCGCCCGATCTCGGCGAACGGCCAGGCGGTGATGCCGTTGCCCGGCTGCTTGCAGACGCTCTGCACCGCCGCATAGGTCACGCGGGGCGCTGTGCGCGCGCTGCGCACCGGGGGCGGGTCGGCATAGACATAGTCGTCCGGCGGGCCGGCTTCGCCCCAGAACAGTCCGTCGATGAAGTCGTCATAGGCGTAGTACCAGTAGCCGTCGTCGTAACCGCCCGGCCAGAACGAGTAGTAGAAGATGTCGCTGTAGGCGTAGGGCCAGAACACCGGGCCGTACCACGGCACGAAGGCGGCGCGCAGACCTTGCCGCCACGCGCGGCGGGCGGCCCAGCGTTCCGCGCGTGCCCGGTAGATGCCGGCGTCGCGGTTGGCCGACGCCATCGCGATGTTGGATTGCAGCGCGGCGGCGAAACGGCCCTGCCGCGCGGCCTGCCGCGAGATTCGCGCCTGCCCGTTGCGGCGGATGTCGTCGCGGCGCGCGGCCCGGCTCTGGTTCGTCAGCGCATTGCCGCGCGCGATGTTGTCACCGGCGTTGCGCTGTTGCAGGCGGTTCTCCCGCGCCTGCCGCCGCTGCTCCGCGCGCGTCTCGCGGGCCTGACGGATATCGTCGCGCCGATGGGCGCGCTGCGCCGCCGGCACGGCCCGCAGGTCGCGATCCTCACGCCGGCGCTGTGCGCGTTCCTCACGGCGCTCGCGCAAACGCTCGGTGCGTTCGGTGCGGCGTTGCTGCGGCGTCAGCGTCGCGCGGTTCGGCGTTTGCGCAGGCTGTTGCGCCGCGCCTGCCTTGACGCGCTCTTTGGCCCGTTCCTCGCGGGCGTTGCGAATGTCCTCGCGGCGCTGCGCGCGCTGGGCCGGCGGCAGCCGGCGCAGTTCGCGGTTTTCCCGGGCGCGCTGCGCGCGCTCCTGCACGCGCTGCTGCGCGGGATTGATCTGCCTCGCCGCGGCTGGCGCCTGCCGGTTTGGTGAAACGATTGCGGCCGGCGGTTGCCGCCGCGGCGGCGCGGCTTGCCGTTGCGGCCGCGGACGCGCCGGGGCCGCGCGCTGGATATTGTGAGGACGCGGCGCGGCGCGCGGCGCCGCCGCTCGCGGCGCTGCTCTCGGTGCAGCCCTTGGCGCGGCGAGGTTCGGCGCAGGTCGCGGCGCGGCGGCTCGCGGTGCCGCTCTTGGCGCTGCTCTTGGTGCAGCGCGCGGCGCAGGCTTCGCGGCGGGCGCAGCCTTCTTCTGCGGCACCAGGTTTTGAGCGCCGGCCGGTGTGGCGAGCGAGATTGCGGTCAGCGGCAGGCCGGCCGCGACCAGAACGGAGAGAGCGGCCAGACTGGCTGAAAAGCCACCGGACATCTTGAGCATGACGTCGTCCTCCAAACGCTGCGCGCGCGGGCGACAGCCGATCCCCTCTCGCTCAAGTTTGGTGAGGATTTTGAGCGGCGCGTGTCGGCGCTGTGGTCGAAATGTGAAACCGTCTCGCCTTCGCGGTTGCGAAGCCGCTCCGGTGCAGCGCGCAAACCTCACGGGCGGCCCGGACTGTGCCGGGCCGCCCGTGAGGTTTGCGCTCGCGATGGCGTTTAAGCCGCGACCGCCGTGCAGGCGAAGCAAATCTGCTCGACGTGACGGTGGTCGGTGCCGCAACAGCCGCCAAGGATGTTGATGTGCGGCTGCCTGCGGCGCAGGTCCGCATACCGCTTGCCGAGGTCGACAGGATCGCCGGCGTCGAGATCGGTCGCCGCGTCAAGTTCCGCATGGCTCCGGCAGGAAGCATTGGCGCGCAATCCGCGCAGGCGGTTCAACCACCGGCCGCCCTTGGCGATATGCGCCTCGAAATGCGTCGGGTGCGCGCAGTTGAGCATGTAGTAGGCGGGGGCCGCGCCGGTCTCCATGTCGGTCTGTTCGATCGCTTCGCGCAGCGTCTGCCCGGTCGGCAGACGGCCGTCGGTCTCGACCGTAAAGGAGATGACGACCGGCATTTCCGCCGCGCTTGCCGCGCGCGCGATGCCGATGGCTTCCTCGGCATAATTGAGCGTGAAGGCGCTGACCATGTCGGCGGCGGTGTCGGCAAAGGTCGCGATCTGCTCGCCGTGGTAGTCCGCGGCTTCCGCCGCGCTCATCAGCTTGCCCGGCACGTAGCCGTCGCCGCGCGGGCCGATATTTCCGGAGATCGGCATGGGCGAGGCCGGAGTTTCGAATTCGGCCCGCAGGTTCAGCATCAGCTCGATCGCCTTACGGTTGACGCCGGCAAGGCGCAGGCCGGAATAGCTAATCCGCCCGGCCCAGTCGCGGTTGGCGCGCCAGGTCGGACTTTCGAGCACGAAGCCGAGGCCGGCGGTGGCTGCCATTTTGCAGTAGCGACGATAATAATCGCGGAGGTGGCGGTGGCCGCGTTCGTCGTCGAGCAGCGGGAAAGCCATGAACAGCGGCAGTTCCAGACCTTCATGGAAGATGAGCGTGGTTTCCATGCCGCCGTCGGTGAGGAAAATCTTGCTCGCGGTTTGCGGCAGGCGCGCGCGATACATTGGTTTTGACATCGGTGTGGTCCTTAATGCGGTGCTGGACTTCGGGGACCGCGACGGGCCGCGGCGATGCGCGCGGAGATAGGGCAGGCGGCGGGGGGCGACTAGCCGACTGATGGTGCAGCGGCGCGCGAAAAATTCGCAGAACAATTCAATGCGTTACGCAAAGGAAGGGCGCGACATGCCGTCCGTCGGGGCCGAACTTGACTCATGGTACAGTGCCCCATGCACGAGACGACGTCGCGAGAAGCCGCGCCGCGCAGGGACACCCGCGAGCGCATCCTGGAAGTGGCGGAAGCGGCCGTGCTCGCCAAAGGCTTCGCCGCGACCTCGATCGATGAAGTGATCGCCGCGGTCGGCATCACCAAGAGCGGGTTCTTCTATCACTTCAGGGACAAGGCCGAACTCGCCAAGGCGATGCTGCTGCGCTACCTCGATCGCGATCAGGCGCTGCTCGACGATCTGTTCAGCCGCGCCGACGAGCTCAACGAAGATCCGCTGCACGGCTTTCTCGTGGGCCTCAAGATGTTCGCCGAGATGATGGCGGACCTGCCGATGAACTATCCCGGCTGTCTCGCTGCGTCGTTCGCCTATCAGGACACGCTGTTCAACGCCGAGGTTTGCAAGCTCAATGCTGACGGGATGCTGGCATGGCGAAGGCGGTTCCGCGGCCGCTTCGATCTGATCGCGGAGAAATATCCGCCGCGCCAGGCGGTCGATTTCGATGCGCTCGCCGACATGGCGACCGCGCTGGTCGAAGGCGGCATCATTCTCGGCCGCGTCTTCAAGGACAACGACGCGCTGCCGCGGCAGATTCTGCTTTACCGCGATTTCGTGCGCGGAATTTTTCTCGGCACCAACTGACGCACCTTATTGCCGCTGAAACAGCGGGAACGGCGACTGCTGGCGCTGTTGCGGCTGACGCCGCCGCGGCTCGTTCTGCGCTTCGGCGCGCGGCGCGGCCGGCGCGGCATTGCCGCCCATGCGGCGGATCAGGTCGGAGGTCGGCCACGAGTCGGCCGGAAGGCCGAGCTTGATCTGCATTTTTTTCACCGCGCCGCGGGTCTTCTCGCCGACCTTGCCGTCGACGTCGCCGATGTCGTGGCCGTTCTTCAGCAGCAGGCGCTGAAGCTCGCGCACCTGCTGCATGTCGAGCATCTCGATGTCCGGCGAGCCGCGTGACACCGCGGGCGCGCCGTCGAGCCGGGTGGCGAAATAGGCGACGGTCGTCACATAGACCATCGACGAGTTCCAGCCCTGCAGCACGCGGAAGTTCTCGTAGGCGAGGAAGGCCGGGCCGAAGCGGCCCATCGGCAACAGCAGCGAAGCTTGCAGCTTGCCGTCCGGCAGCCGGGCATGCGCGCCGCGCACGCCCCATTTCGCCCATTGCGAGACGGGGTGCTGCACGTCGAGGCCGGCCTCCTGCCACGGCAGGCTTTGCGGGATCTTCACTTCGGTGAGCCAGGGCTCGCCGCGCTTCCAGCCGAGCGACTTCAGGAAGTTGCCGGCCGAGGCGACGGTGTCCGGCGTGCTCTTGATGAGATTGCGCCGGCCGTCGCCGTCATAGTCGACCGCACTCTTGTAGTAGTCGGACGCGGTGAATTGCATGGCGCCGAGTTCGCCGGCCCAGTCGCCGCCGAGCATGTCCTCGACGGTGAGGTCGCCTTTCTGGACGATGCGCAGCGCATCGAACAGCTGCTCGCGGAAGAATTCGCCGCGGCGGCAGTCGTAGGCCAGCGTCGCGATGGCGGTGAAGACGTTGCTCTTGCCGGTGTTCTTGCCGTAGTCGCTTTCCAAGCCCCAGAACGCGGCGAGCGGCGGCGCCGGCACGCCGAATTCCTGCTCCACCTTGTCGAACAGCGCGGCATATTTCTTCAGATGCAGGCGGCCGTTCTGCAGCCGGTGGGCGGCGACCATGCGGTCGGAGAAGGTCAGGAACGACTGGTTGAACACGCCCTGCGCGCGGTCATGCTGGATGATGCGCTGGGAGAATTTGAGATGCGGCGAGGCGGCCTCGATCACCTGCGGCGAGATGCCTTTCTCCACGGCTTCTTTCTTGAAATCGGCGAGCCAGTCGTCGAATTTCGCGGTGTTGCGGCAGGTCGCGGCGGTAGCGGGGGCGGCGAGCGCCAGCACGGCGGCCATCGCGAGTGTCGTCGTCCGGAAGCGGTGCATCGTCATCCTCATCGGGGCTGCAGCGATCGGGCGAAACTCTGCCAGCCACCCGCCGGGGGTCAAGGCCATGCGGTCGCACCTGTGGTTTGATCGCGGGTAAGATTAACGGCCCCCGCCGCCGATTTTATCGCGGCGGCTGGCACGCGCGCCGCGAATGGTCTATGCCCGCGTGCCTCCCGTGCATCGGAATGTCGCATGCAGATTCTCGTCATCGGCGCCGGCGTTGTCGGTCTCAGTGTCGCGCGCGCGGCGGCGCGCGCCGGCCATGAGACGATCGTCGCCGAAGCGGCGAACGCGATCGGCACTGGCATTTCCTCGCGCAACAGCGAAGTCATCCACGCCGGCATGTATTACCCGACCGGCAGCCTGCGGGCGCTGCACTGCGTGCGCGGCCGGCGGATGCTCTACGAGTTCTGCGCCAGCCACGGCGTTCCGCATCGCAAATGCGGCAAGCTGATCGTCGCGACGAACGACGCCGAGCTGGCGAAGATCGAAACCATCCGCAGGCAAGGCGCGATCAACGAGGTCGAGGGCCTCGCGCTGATCGACGGCGCGGCGGCGCGGGCGCTCGAAGGCGAACTGAATTGCACCGGCGCGCTGCTGTCGCCGGAAACCGGCATCATCGACGCTCATGCCTATATGCTGGCGCTGCGCGGCGACCTCGAGGACAAAGGCGGTGCCATCGCCTTCAATACGCCGGTCACGCGTGCCGAGCGGAAAGGCGCACAGTGGCAGGTGACGTTCGGCGGCGCCGATGGCGGCGTGTTCGCCTTCGACGCGGTGGTGAATTGCGCCGGGCTTGGCGCGCAAGGCGTGGCGCGGTCGATGCCGGACTATCCGAAAGAGCGCGTGCCGCGGCTGGTGCTCGCCAAGGGTAACTACTTTTCCTACACCGGGCGGCCGGTGTTCTCGCGGCTGATCTATCCGACGCCGGTTGACGGCGGCCTCGGCGTTCACGTCACGCTCGATCTTGCCGGGCGCATGCGGTTCGGCCCCGACGTCCAGTGGATCGACGAAGAGGACTACACGGTCGACCCCGCGCGGTCGGCGTCGTTCTACGAGCGCATCCGCACCTATTGGCCGAGCCTTCGCGACGGCACGCTCGCCGCCGACTATTGCGGCATCCGCCCCAAGCTGACGGGGAAGGGCGAGCCGGCCGCCGATTTCCTGATCGACGGGCCGGACGGCCACGGGCTGCCGGGGCTGGTGCAGATGTTCGGCATTGAGTCGCCGGGGCTGACCTCCTCGCTGTCGCTCGCCGAGGATGTGCTGGCGCGGCTGTCCTGAGCGGCGTTTGTGCCGCCGCGCTTTGTTGCTATCGTCACGCCGCCGAAACCTGCCGCCGCAAGACCGACCCCATGACCTCCGAAGCCGCCCGAACCAAGCGCCGCGCCTATCTCGCGCTGTTCGCCATCGAGACGCTGGCGGCTATCGTCTTCGTTACGGCGTCGGTGCCGCTCTACGGCGCGGTGATGTCGTCTTCCGGCCATCAGCTTCTCGACCTGCCGGAATCGCCGGTCATCCTGCTTGCTGCGATTGCGCTGTTTCATTGCGCCTACTGGTATCGGCTGCGCCATGTGCCGCTGGTGCTCGGCGCGCAAAACCATTTCGTCAGTCATATCGTGCTGTTCGCGGCGCGGATCAATTTCGTGTTCGGCACGGCCTTCTTCGCGCTCGTCGTGTTCCGGCATCTGCCGGGGCTCACGGAGATCGCGGACCCCGTGCTGCTGGTGCTGCGCTTCACCGGCGCGGTGGTCATCCTGTTCTCGGTGTTCTGCTATTCCGCCGAGCTTGAACGCATCGGCCTCGCGCTGCGGCCGCAGTAACGGCTATCGCGTGGGCGGCGAGGTGTTGACGAAGTTGAAGCGCGCGTTCGACGAGGCGATTTCGGTGCTGTCGGCCGCCCAGCGCTGATGGAAGTCGAGCGAACTCTGCGAGGATGAGGCCGGCGCTGCCGGCGCCTCGGGTTTTGTCGCCGTCGCGGCGGGAGGCGCCTCGGCGCGGGCCTTCAGCGCGTCGTCCGTTGCATTGACGCGACCGGTCGGGGCGGTGCTTTGCTCATGACTTGCCGCGACGTCGATCCGTTCGAGCGAGTTGCGCATTCTCTGCGAGAAGCCGGGATAGTCCTTCACCGGCGTGAAGCGGCGCTCCTCGCCGCGCGCGCCGTTGAACACCATCGCGTCGCGCCGGGTCACCACCACGTCGCCGCTGCGCAGCGTCGGGTCGTTGGCGACGGCCATCCTCGCAAGGCCGAGCGGCGACTTGCCGTTGCAGGTGCAGGCGTCGGAAATCGTCTGGCGATAGGCATAAGCCTTTGGCATGTCGGCGTAGCGCGTGCCGTCGGCGGCGACCGTCGTTTCGATGCTGCCGCTGCCGTAGAACACCTTGGTCTCGCAGGCGGGGCACAGCGAGCCGCACATCTGCTTCGGGCTTACGCCTGCGGCGCTGCGCACCGGAAAGTAGTAGCCGTCGCAGGTGCGCACGCAGTAGGCGGGCCCGCTGCGGCCGGCTTCGGTCTGTTGCTGCATCTGCGGCTGGCCGCGCATCGCGTCGCCGAGCGGCTCGATCGGGGCAATGATCGCCTTCGGCACCTGCCCGGCGCCGCGCACCGCGCGCTTCAGGCCGCCGAACAGCGCCTCGAAGAAGCCTTCCGCATGAGCCGGGGCGGGCGTTCCGAGCCCAACGACAAGAGCGCACGCCGCGAGGCCCGCGATCGTGCGCGTCCGCTTTGTCAGGCGGCGGGTTCCCAATAACGCAAACATGGGCATGCCGGCTCCGTCAGAGAGGGTTCTCTCTCAAAACGCGCCAGTCATGGGAAAGTTCAAAGACGGCCAAACCACGACGACGCGGCTTCTGCGCCGCAGAACGGCGCTTTCAGCGGGTCACGCGCGGAAGAACAGAAGCGTCACCACCACGAAGATCGGTAACAGAATGCCGCAGGACCACAGCATGTAGCCGAAGAACGACGGCATCTTGATGCCGCGGTGCCGGGCGATGGCATAGACCATGAAATTCGGCGCGTTGCCGATATAGCTGTTGGCGCCCATGTAGACCGCGCCGGTCGAGATCGCGGCAAGCGTGGCGGCAAAGGTCGTCATCAGCTTCTGCGGATCGCCGCCGGCCAGTTCGAAGAACACCAGATAGGTCGGGGCGTTGTCGAGGAACGAGGACAAGACGCCGGTGAGCCAGAAATAGGCGGCGTTGTTGTTGGTGCCGTCGGCATGGCTGACCAGCGCGACCAGCGGCGCCAGCGCGCCCTCGTGCCCGGCGCGCAGGATCGCGATCACCGGCACAATGCAGATGAAGATCGCGGCGAACAGCTTGGCGACCTCGAGGATCGGTCCCCACGAGAAGTTGTTGTGCTCGCGGAAGCTCTTCGCGGTCAACGCCAGCGAAGCGAACGTCACTGCGATGAAGATCAGGTCGCGCAGCACGTTCTGCAACTCGATGTGGCTCGACATGATGTGCAGCGACACACCGGGCTTCCAGTAGGCGCTCATCAGGATCGCGGCGATGACGACGCCGATCAGCGCGAAGTTGATCGTGCCGTGCAGCTTCAGCGGCCGATCGGGCGTCGGATCCTTGGGATGAGTCATCGGCCGTTCGCGGCGGAACAGCCAGGTGTCGAGCGCAAAGAACAGCAGCATCAGGATGCCGGCGACCACCGCCGTTTCGACCAGGATGTTCTGCAGCGTCCAGAAGAAGTCGACGCCCTTGAGGAAGCCGACGAACAGCGGCGGATCGCCGAGCGGGGTCAGCGCGCCGCCGACATTGCAGACGAGGAAGATGAAGAACACGATGACGTGCACGTTGTAGACGCGGTCGTCGTTGGCGCGGATCACCGGGCGGATCAGGATCATCGCGGCGCCGGTGGTGCCGACGAAGCTTGCGAGCACGGTGCCGATGCCGAGCAGCACCGTGTTGGTTGCCGGCGTGCCGTGCAGGTTGCCTTCGAGATAGATGCCGCCCGCGGTGGTGAACAGCGCGAGCAGCAGCAGGATGAAGGGGATGTATTCGAGCAGCAGCGTATGCGCGAGCGCGTCGCTCGCAGGCCACGCGCCGAACGAAAAATACATCGGCACCACGACGCAGGCCGCCCAGAAGGCGGCGAACTTGCCGTAATGATGCTCCCACAGATGCGGGTAAAACAGCGGGCCGGTCGCGATCGACAGCAGCAGGCCGGCGAAAGGCAGGCCCCACAGGATCGACATGGCGGCGCCGGGCAGGGCTTCGGCGGCGTGGGCCGGCGCCGGCAGCAGAAAAGCGGCGGCAGCCGCGCCGGCGGCAAGCTTCAACCCGGTTGCAGTCATTTCAGTCCCCCGCGCCAGTAACGCGGCCAAAAGTTGAGGAAGGGGTGGGCGAAGTCAAGGCCAAACGGCCGCACGCGGCACGCTGTCGCCGTCGTGCTAGGCTTCGCGCAATCGGCCGCCACGGCGGCTGCAACAGGAGGGCGTCATGGCGAACAAGTTCCTCAATCCGAAGACGATGGCTCCGCCGCCGGGCTACACCTATGTGGTCGACACGATGGGTCCCGCGCGCACGATCTACATCGCCGGCCAGCTCGGCCTCGATATCGAGAACCGGCTGGTCGGTGCGCCCGGCGATTTCGCCGCGCAGGCCGAACAGGCTTTCGTCAATCTGAAATTCGCGCTGGCAGCGGTCGGCGCGACGATGAACGACGTCGTCAAGATCAACAACTATCTCGTCGACATGACGCACATGCCGCTGTTCCGCGAGGTGCGCGACCGCCATGTCAATGTGAAGTCGCCGCCGGCAAGCACGACGGTCGGCATCTCGCAGCTGGCGCGGCCCGGCGCGCTGTTCGAAATCGAGGCCATCGCCGTCGTGCCGGCGCGCGCCGCCGCGGCCGCGTCTTCCTCGGCGTCGCGCCGCAGCAGCAAGGCCAAATCCGCCAAGGCAAAGTCCGGCAAAAAGGCCGCCAAGAAATCCGGAAAAAAGAAACGCTGAGGAATGGCGGGCCGGCCTCCTTCACGACAACCGAAACCGCGGCCGCAGCCCCGCAAGCGGGGGCTGTCGGCCTTTGCGGATTTCTTCGCGCACGAGGCGACCGGCGGCGTGGTGCTCGGCATCGCCGCGCTGGCGGCGCTGATCGTCAGCAATTCGCCGCTGCACCAGTTTTATGACGAGTTCCGCCGCATCCCCGGCACGGTCGACATCGGCGGCGTGCTGGTGCTGCGCAAGCCGCTGCTGCTGTGGGTCAACGACCTGTGGATGGCGGTGTTCTTCTTTCTCGTCGGCCTCGAGGTCAAGCGCGAGTTCGTCGAGGGCGAGCTTGCCTCGCGCCGCCAGGCGATGCTGCCGGCGGTCGCGGCGCTCGGCGGCATGGCGGCGCCGGCGGCGATCTATGCGCTGATCAATCTCGGCGACGCCACCGCGCTGCGCGGCTGGGCGATCCCGGCGGCGACCGACATCGCCTTCGCGCTCGGCATCGTGATGCTGCTCGGCTCGCGGGTGCCGGCCTCGCTCAAGGTGTTTCTCACCGCCGTCGCGATCATCGACGACCTCGGCGCCATCGTCGTCATCGCCGTCTTCTACACGGCGGATCTAGCCTTGCCGGTGCTGCTGGTCGGGCTTGCTGGCGCCGGCTGCCTGTTTGCGCTCAATCGCGCGGGCGTGCGCCGCGCCGACATCTACATCGCCGTCGGCCTCGTGATCTGGGTCTGCGTCTTGAAGTCCGGCGTCCACGCGACGCTTGCCGGCGTCATTACCGCACTGGCGATCCCGATGAAGAAGGCGGACGGCAGCCCTCTCGCCCATGCGCTGGAGCACGGGCTGCATCCCTGGGTGGCCTTCGCCATTCTGCCGATGTTCGCCTTCGCCAATGCCGGCGTGTCGCTCGCCGGCCTGACGCCGTCGAGCCTGCTTGCGCCGGTGCCGCTCGGCATCGCCGCCGGCCTCGTCGCCGGCAAGGCGGCGGGCGTGTTCGGCTCGGTGTGGCTGCTGATCCGAACCGGCCATGCCCAGATGCCGGCGGGGGCGAGCACGCGGCAGCTGTTCGGCGTCTGCGTTCTCTGCGGCATCGGCTTCACCATGAGCCTGTTCATCGGCTCGCTTGCTTTCGAGGGGCTCGATCCGGCCTACGAAACGCAGGTCAAGCTCGGCGTTCTTGCCGGTTCGATCGTCGCGGGCCTGCTCGGGGCGCTGATCCTGCAACGCGGCAGATGACGGCGGCGGGTGCTTTCAACTAAAGTGAGCCGTGGCTCCGCTTGGACGTGCGCGTGGCAATCCGCGCGCGCAGCCGTGTCTGCGTATTCGGGGGCTGAATGAAACAAGCGACCGCATTGCTGCTGGGGGCCGTGGCACTGGGCATCGCCGCCTGCGCTTCGGTTCATAATCTTCCGCTCAACCAGCCGTCCGCGTCGCCGATCGTGCAGAGCGCCGGCGCGGCCGCCGCGGCGGCGGGCGCGGATTTCGAGAAGGAGGGCGGCGCCGGCGGCACGGTGATCGGGCTCGCCTTCTCCGGCGGCGGCACCCGCGCGGCCTCGTTCGCCTTCGGCGTGCTCGACGGCCTCGCCAGGACGCCGCTGCGCGCGGGCAACAAGCAGGAAAGCGTGCTCGACCATGTCGCGCTGGTGTCGGGCGTGTCCGGCGGCTCGGTGACGGCGGCCTATTTCGGCCTGCGCGGCCGCGATGCGCTCACCGACTTCCGGCAGAAGTTCCTGACCAAGAACGTGATGGCGGCGCTCGAAACCAGCGTCAATCTCGGCACGCTGAGCCGGGCGATGGGCGGCGGCGTCAACACCGACAACCGGATGCGCGACTGGCTGAACGAGAACCTGTTCCACGACGCGACGCTCGGCCAGATGTTCGCAAGGCGGCGGCCGATCGTTCTCATCAACGCCACCGACATCTACAGCCGCTCGCCGTTTCCCTTCGTGCCGCTGTCCTTCGCGGCGGCGTGCAGCGACATCCTGAGCTATCCGCTTGCGGCGGCGGTCGCGGCCTCGTCAGCGGTGCCGGCGGCCTTCGCGCCGATCGTCATCGAATCCTACCCGGAGCGCTGCCCGACACCGCTGCCGGAATGGGTGACGCGCGCGGCGGCCGACCCGACCACCTCGCCGCAACTGCATGCCTATACCAAGGGGCTCGTCGATATCCGCAGCGGCAAGGTGAAATACGTCAAGCTGTTCGACGGCGGCCTGATCGACAATTACGGACTGAGCGCGATCACGATCATGCGCGCCGGCTCCGGCACGCCTTACGGGCCGCTGCGGCCGGAGGACGCCGTCAAGCTGCGGCGGATGCTGTTCCTCGTCGTCGATGCCGGCCGCGGGCCGGAAGGCAACTGGTCGACCACGCTCGAAGGCCCGGCCGGCAAGGAACTGGTCGGCGCGGTGGTCGACGTGCTGGTCGACGCCAACGCGCATGCAAGCTACGCCGCCTTCGAGGCGACGATGAAGAACTGGCGCGACGGCATGGTGCGCTGGCGCTGCTCGCTCAAGCCCGCCGAGGTCGCCAAGCTGCGCGGTCGCGCCGGTCCGTGGAACTGCCGCGATCTCAAGGTCGAGATCGGGCAGGTCGGGTTCTCGCAGCTCGATCCGGCGCGGGCGAAAAAGCTCAACGCGGTGCCGACCACCTTCAACCTGCCGGCGGAGTCGGTCGACGCGCTGATCGACGCCGGCCGCGATGCTGTGGTGGACAACCCGACGTTCCGGCGGTTTTTGAAGGAGATGTGATTCACATCCCGTCATGGCCGGGCTTGTCCCGGCCATCCACGTCTTAAGTATTGTCGAAGAAGAAAGGCGTGGATGCCCGGCACAGGGCCGGGCATGACAGAAACTAGTGCGCCTCGTCCCAGTTGGACGCGGCGCGGGCATCCACCTGCAGCGGCACCTTGAGCGCGACGGCTGGCATCGGCGCCTCGACCATCACCTTCTGGATGATCGGCAGGGTTTTCGTCACTTCCTTGTCCGGCACTTCGAAGATCAGTTCGTCGTGGACCTGCAGCAGCATCTGCGCGCCGAGCTTCGCCTTCGCCAGTTCCGGCTCGATGCGCATCATGGCGCGGCGGATGATGTCGGCGGCCGAGCCCTGCAGCCGCGCGTTGATCGCCGCGCGCTCGTTGAAGGCGCGCAGCGACGGGTTCGGCGACTTGATCTCCGGGTAGTGACACTTGCGGCCGAAGATCGTGAGCACATAGCCATTGTTACGGCAGAACTCGCGGGTCTCGTCCATGTAATCGCGGATGCCGGGGAAGCGCTCGAAATATTTCTTGATGTAGCTGCCGGCCTCCTCGCGGCCGATGCCGAGCTGCGCGGCAAGCCCGAAGGCCGAAATGCCGTAGATGATGCCGAAGTTGATCGCCTTGGCGCGGCGGCGCGTCTCCGGCTTCATGCCCTTGATCGGCTCGCCGAACATTTCCGACGCCGTCATGGCGTGAATGTCGACGCCGTCCTTGAACGCCTGGCGCAGCGTCGGCACGTCGGCGACCTCGGCGAGCAGCCGCAGCTCGATCTGCGAGTAGTCGGCCGAAACCAGCTTCATGCCCTCCGCCGGCACGAAGGCGCGGCGGATCTTGCGGCCGTCCTCGGTGCGCACCGGGATGTTCTGCAGGTTCGGCTCGGAGGAGGAAAGGCGGCCGGTCGTCGTCGCGGCGAGCGCGTAGCTCGTATGGACGCGATGCGTCGCCGGGTTCACGTAGGTCGGCAGCGCCTCGGTATAGGTCGAGCGCAGCTTCGAGACCTGCCGCCAGTCGAGGATCTTCTTCGGCAACTCGTGGCCCTGCTCGGCGAGGTCTTCAAGCGCGCGGGCGCCGGTCGCCCATTGCCCGGTCTTGGTCTTGGTGCCGCCCGGCAGCTGCATCTTGCCGAACAGGATTTCGCCGAGTTGCTTGGGCGATCCCGGATTGAGCGGCTCGCCGGCGAGCTTCTGGATTTCGTCTTCCAGCGCGCCCTGTTTCTGCGCGAACTCGCCGGACAGCCGCGACAAAACCTGTCTGTCGATCGAGATGCCGCGCTGCTCCATGCGCGCCAGCACCACCGGCATGTTGCGCTCGAGCGTCTCGTAGACCGTGGTGACATGCTCGGCCGGCAGCCGCGGTTTCAGCGCGAGCCACAGCCGGAGCGTGACGTCGGCGTCTTCCGCCGCGTACTCGGTCGCCTTCTCGATGTGGACGCAGTCGAAGGTGATGCGCGTCTTGCCGGTGCCAGTGACGTCGTCATATTTCACGGTGTCGTGGCCGAGCCACTTGCGCGCGAGATCGTCCATGCCGTGGCCGCCCTTGCCGGCGTCGAGCACGTAGGACATCAGCATGGTGTCGTCGGACGGCGCGGTGTCGATGCCGCGCTGGGCGAAGATCAGCCAGTCGTATTTCAGGTTCTGCGCGATCTTCAGCACGCCGGGGTCTTCCAGCAGGCCCTTGAGCGCCTTCAGCGCCTCGGCCTCGGGGATTTGCCCTTCGCAGAGCTTCGCCTGCGGCGCGAACAGGTCGCCGCCGGCCGCCGCGCCGCCTTCGCGATGACCGACCGGCACGTAACAGGCCTCATTTGGCGTCACCGCGAGCGAAAAGCCGCACAGCTCCGCCTGCATCGGGTCGAGGCTGGTCGTTTCGGTGTCGACGGCGACGACGCCTTCCTCGCGTGCGCGGGCGATCCAGTGTGCCAGCCGTTCCGGCGTCGACACGGTTTCGTATTTGCCGCGGTCGAAGGCGATGGCGCGCACGGTTTCGGCGCGCGCGGTGGCGAGCGCGGCGGGCGAGGCCGCGCCGTTGCCGCTCTTGCCGGATTTCACCGCCGGTTTTCCGGCGGCTTTTGCGCCGTCATCGCGCGCCGGCGCTTCCGCCGGAGCGCTGCCGAGCTTCGGCGTGCCGGCGATCAGCCGCGTGTCGGGCTCGATCTGTGAGGCGTCGATCTCGGCCTCTTCCGCGACGCGGCGGGTGATGGTGTTGAACTCCATCGCCTTGAGGAAGGCGATCAGATGCTTGTAGTCCGGCTCATGCACGGCGAGATCGTCGACCGGCACCTCGAGCGGCACATGCTGGTCGAGCGTGACGAGGCGCTTGGACAGCCGCGCCAGCTCCGCATTGTCGATCAGCGTCTGCCGGCGCTTGTCCTGCTTGATCTCGCTTGCGCGCGCCAGCAGCGTTTCGAGGTCGCCGTAGTCGCCGATCAGCTGCGCTGCGGTTTTCACGCCGATGCCGGGCACGCCCGGCACGTTGTCGGAGGAATCGCCGATCAGCGCCTGCACCTCGATGACCTTGTCCGGCGGCACGCCGAATTTCTCGATCACTTCGTCGCGGCCGATCACCTTGTCCTTCATGGTGTCGTACATCGTGACGCCGTTGCCGACGAGTTGCATCAGGTCCTTGTCGGACGACACGATGGTGGTGGTCGCGCCGGCCTCGCAGGCGAGGCGGGCATAGGTCGCGATCAGGTCGTCGGCCTCGAAGCCCTGCTGCTCGAGACAGGGGATTTCGAAGGCGCGCACCGCGTCGCGGATCAGTGGAAACTGCGGCCGCAGGTCTTCCGGCAGTTCGGGGCGGTGCGCCTTGTAGTCGGGATAGAATTCGGTGCGGAAGGTTTTTTCCGATTTGTCGAAGATCACCGCGAGATGGGTCGGGCGGTTTTCCGGCTTCATTTCTTTCAGCAGCTTCCACAGCATGTTGCAGAAGCCGAGCACGGCGTTGACCTGCAGCCCGTCGGACTTGCGGGTGAGCGGCGGCAGCGCATGATAGGCGCGGAAGATGTAGCCGGAGCCGTCGACCAGAAAGACGTGGTCGCCTTTCCTCAGGCCGGACGCGGCGGCGGATTTCGGCGCCGGTTTCGCGGCGGGCTTTGTCGCGGCCGCCTTTGCGGCCGGGTTGGCCGTGGATTTTGACGCGGCTTTCGCCGCCGGTTTCGCGGGCTTCGACTTTGCAGGCATGGCCCGAATGTGGGCCGTCCGCGCCGCTTTAGCAATCCGTCCCGGCCGGGGTGTGAATCATTCCGCCGGCTGCAGGGCGGGGCGGCGCTTTTCAGTCAGCCAGAACATTGCGGGCCGTTCGAACAGGAAGCGGGCCGGGGTGTTGCGGGCGAGCCAATAGAGGACGAGCGCGCCGATCACGCCGCAGGCGGTGACGATCAGCGCGATCGCGCCGAGGTCGGTGATAATGCCGGTCTTCAACAGCACCGCGCGGCTCGCGGCCATCGGCAGGAAGAAGGCGAGGTAGATCACGATCGAATGCTCGCCGCAGTAGCGCAGCGCGTCGAACACGCGGCCGACCGAGAACAGCGCCGAGACGCGGATCACCGCCGCCGCGCCGATCAGGCCGAGCGCGAGCGAGATGAAGGGCAGCGTCGACCAGCCGGCCCAGACCATATAGCCGTTGACCGGCGCCCACAGCGCGAGCAGCAGCGCGCCTTTCCAGGGCTTGCGCTGGACCTCGTTAGCGACCTTGAAGATATGCGGCGCCAGCACATAGCCGGTGTAGATGTAGATGAAGCGCGAGAAGAACTCGTCGATCACCATCCAGCCGACATTGAGGTGCGAAATTTCCATCGCCGCCGCGATCGGCCACATCACCCAGACCGGGATGCGCTTCGTCAGCTTGATGAACACGAAGAAGATCGGCAGCAGATAGATGAACCACAGCGTGCCGAACGGCTCGATGAACGACAGCGCATACATTTTCAGGACGCCGGCCGCGCCGAGTTCGGCCGCCATGCCGGGCGCCTTGAAGGCGAACTGGATCGTCATCCAGAGGATATAGAAGTATGCGAAGTGGACGACCTTGCGGTCGAGATAAGTGCGCCAGTCGCGGTCGATGACGAGCGCGAGGAACAGGCCGGAGATCATGAAGAAGTCCGGCATGCGGAACGGCCGGGCGAATTCGACGACGTGGTGCATCCAGCCGGTCGCGCCTGCTGCGGCCTCGACGCCGAGCGTCGAGTGCATCATCACCACCATGACGATGCAGAAGCCCTTGGCGTAGTCGACCCAGTCGACGCGCCCGTCGCGCGACGTGATGCTCTGATGCGTGCCCATAAGCGCCGTCCCTTTTGCCGTCTGGTATGGCGTAAAGACGTTGCTTTGGCGTTTACGCCACCGCAGAAAGGCGGCGGTATCCGGCTCGCAAGCCCGCGCCTGCTCTGCTAGAAAGCGCGGCGTCTCTGATGCTTGGCGTCCCGTTAACCCTACCGCGGCGGAAACCATGCGCGTCGCCATGATCGGCACCGGTTATGTCGGCCTCGTCTCCGGGGCCTGCTTTGCCGACTTCGGCCACGACGTCGTGTGCGTCGACCGCGACGCCGCCAAGATCGGCGCGCTGAACGCCGGACAAATTCCGATTTACGAGCCGGGGCTCGACGCGCTGGTCGCGACAAACGCGAAAGCCGGCCGGCTGACCTTCACCCGCGATCTCGCCGGTGCGGTCGGTAAAGCCGAGGCAGTGTTCATCGCGGTCGGCACGCCGTCGCGGCGCGGCGACGGCCATGCCGACCTCACTTATGTATTCGACGCGGCGCGCGAGATCGCCGCGGCGCTGAAAGGCTTCACCGTCGTCGTGACCAAGTCGACCGTGCCGGTCGGCACCGGCGACGAGGTCGAGCGCGTGATGCGTGAGACGCGCAGCGATGCGGAATTCGCGGTGGTGTCGAACCCGGAATTCCTGCGCGAAGGTGCGGCGATCCAGGACTTCAAGCATCCCGACCGCATCGTGGTCGGCACCGACGACGCGCGGGCGAAAGCGGTGATGGAGGCGCTGTATCGTCCGCTGCATATCAATCGCGGGCCGTTGATGTTCACCGGGCGGCGCACCGCGGAACTCATCAAATACGCGGCCAATGCCTTTCTCGCCACCAAGATCACCTTCATCAACGAGATCGCGGATCTCGCCGAAAAGGTCGGCGCCGACGTGCAGGAGATCGCGCGCGGCATCGGCCTCGACAACCGCATCGGGTCGAAGTTCCTGCATGCGGGGCCGGGCTATGGCGGTTCGTGTTTCCCCAAGGACACCGTGGCACTGATCAAGACCGGGCAGGACCACGACGCGCCGCTGCGCATCGTCGAGACGGTCGCGGCGGTCAACGATGCGCGCAAGCGCGGCATGGCGAAGAAAGTCTCGGCCGCGCTCGGTGGCGACCTGCGCGGCAGGACCGTCGCCGTGCTGGGACTGACCTTCAAGCCGAACACCGACGACATGCGCGAGGCGCCGTCGCTGCCGCTGATCGCCGCGCTGCGCGACATGGGCGCGGCCGTGCGTGCCTACGATCCCGCCGGCATGGAGCAGGCGAGGCCCTTGCTCGGCGGCGACGTGACCTATTGCAAGGACGCTTACGATTGCGCGTCCGGCGCGTCCGCGCTCGTGATCGTCACCGAATGGGAGCAGTTTCGCGCGCTCGACTTCGCGCGGCTGAAGCAGGTGATGGCAAGGCCGGTGCTGGTTGACCTGCGCAACGTCTACCGCGCCGGCGACGTCGCCGCGCAGGGATTCACTTACGAGAGCGTCGGGCGGCCGAAGCGATGACTCCCTTTGTAGCGCCGCACAGAAGCTGTTGTCCCCCGCGAAGGCGGGGGACGAGCTGCCCGCAATATTCCTGATACAAATCTCCGCTCACCGCCGCGAAAGCGGGGGTCCAAATCAATTCGCTGGATTCCCGCTTTCGCGGGAATGAGCGGGTCTGACGATAGACTGAGTGCTGATGCGCAGTTTCGATACCCCACTCCCCATCGACGACGCGCTGCCGGGCCTGACGCGGGCGCTGGCGGCGAACAACGCCGCCGTGCTGGTCGCGCCGCCGGGCGCCGGCAAGACCACGCGGGTGCCGCTCGCGCTTCTCGACGAGCCGTGGGTGAAGAACGGCAAGATTCTCGTGCTGGAGCCGCGCCGCATCGCGGCGCGCGCGGCCGCCGCGCGCATGGCGCAAACGTTGGGCGAGCAGGTCGGCGACACCGTGGGCTTGAGGGTGCGGTTCGGCTCGAAAGTGTCGAAGCGCGCGCGCATCGAGGTGGTCACCGAAGGCATTTTCTCGCGGCTCATCATCGACGATCCCTCGCTTGCGGCCGTCGCCGCGGTGCTGTTCGACGAATTCCATGAACGCTCGCTCGACGCCGACATGGGCCTCGCGCTGGCGCGCGACGCGCAGCAGGGCCTGCGCGACGACCTGCGTATCCTCGTGATGTCGGCGACGCTCGACGGCGCGCGGGTGGCGGCGCTCCTCGGCGACGCGCCGGTGGTCGAAAGCGAAGGTCGCGCCTTTGCCGTGGAGACGCGCTATCTCGGCCGCGACCAGCGCGCGCGGATCGAGAACCAGGTGGCGGACGCGGTCGCCCGCGCGCTGCGCGCGGAAACCGGCTCCGCGCTGGTGTTTCTGCCGGGTGCCGGGGAAATCCGCCGCACCGAAACTCTGTTGAAGGACAACCTGCGCGATCCTTCGGTCGATGTCGTCGCGCTCTATGGCGCACTCGACGCACAGGTGCAGGATCGCGCCATCGCGCCCGCGCCAAAAGGCCGGCGCAAGGTAGTGCTCGCAACCAGCATCGCGGAAACCTCGCTCACCATCGAGGGCGTGCGCATTGTCGTGGACTCAGGCCTTGCCCGCGTGCCGCGCTACGAGCCCGACGTGGGGCTGACGCGGCTTGAAACCGTGCGGGTGTCGCGCGCGGCGGCCGATCAGCGGCGCGGCCGCGCCGGGCGCACCGAGCCGGGTGTCTGTTACCGACTATGGGACGAGCCGCAGACCGGCTCGCTCGAGCCTTATACACGGCCGGAAATCCTGTCCGCCGATCTCACCTCGTTCGTGCTCGACCTCGCGCAATGGGGTGCGGCCGATCCTGCCAAGCTCGCCTTTCTCGATTCCCCGCCGCGGGCTGCGCTGAGCGAGGCCAGGGCGCTGCTGGTCGAACTCGACGCCATCGATGCGGACGGCCGCATCACCGACGAGGGCCGCAAGCTGCGCGCGCTGCCATTGCCGCCGCGGCTCGCGCGCATGGTGGTCGATGCCGGTATGCGCGGGGCGGGCGAGCTTGCGGCCAACATCGCGGCAATCCTGACCGAGCGCGGGCTGGGCGGCGACGATCCGGATTTGCGCCACCGGCTCGACAATCTGCGACGCGACCGCTCGCGCCGCGCCGAGGATGCGCGCGCGATGGCGAAGCGGTGGAATGAACTCGTCATTCCGGGGCGCCGCGAAGCGGCGAACCCGGAATCCAGAACTGGACTCCGGGTCCACGCTTCCAGCGCGTCCCAGAGTGACGGAGAGGAATTGTGCCCCGGCGCTCTCCTCGCGCTCGCCTATCCCGACCGCGTCGCGAAACGGCGCGGCGGCGAAGGCCAGTTCGTGCTCGCCAATGGTCGTGGCGGCAATCTCGATCCGGCGTCGTCGCTCGCCCGCGAGCCGTTTCTCGCGGTGGCCGAGATGACCGGCGTGGCGGCCAACAGCCGCATCGTGCTCGCCGCGCCGATTTCCAGCGAGGAGATTGAGACGCTGTTCGCCGCGCATATCGCGCAGCGCGAGGAGGTGACGTTCGACGCTGCCTCCGCTTCGTTGCGCGCGCGGCGCGGGCGCAAGCTCGGCGCGCTCATGCTCAATGAGCAGGTTTTGTCCGTGAAGCCGGACGAGGAAACGGCGCGCAAACTCGCCGAAGGCATCGCCGCGCTCGGCATCGCGCGGCTGCCGTGGAGCAAGGCGCAGTTGCAGTTCCGCAATCGCGTCAACTTCCTGCGCAAATCTGAAGGTGACGAGTGGCCTGACCTTTCCGATGCGGCGCTGGCGACAAGTGCCGCCGAATGGCTTGGTCCCTTCCTCACCGGCAAGACCGCGCTGTCGCAGATCGGCGCCGACGATCTCGGCAATGCGCTCGACGCGGCTCTGCCGTGGGAACTGCGCAGGCGGCTCGACGCCGAAGCGCCGACGCATTTCGCCGCACCGTCTGGCTCCCATGTGCCGATCGACTACGAGGCGGAGGAGGGGCCGAAACTCGCGATCCGCGTGCAGGAATTGTTCGGGCTCGGCGTGCATCCGAGCATCGCCAAGGGGCGGGTGCCGCTGGTGATCGAACTCCTGTCCCCCGCGCACCGGCCGGTGCAGGTGACGCGCGACCTGCCGGGCTTCTGGCGCGGCAGCTATGCCGACGTGAAGACCGAGATGAAGGGCCGCTATCCGCGGCATCCCTGGCCGGACGATCCTTTGAAAGCGCCCGCCACCCGCCGCGCCAAGCCGCGGGGGGAGTAGTGTCCGTCAATTCGAGGCATTCGCTTAACCCCCCGCTCACCATGCCGCCGGGTGGCGGCGCGCCGTTAAGCCGGCCTTGGCAGCCGCCGTGGTGATGTGCCGCCGATAACGGGGCAGGCTGGGACGATGCGTTCTCTTCTTCTCTTTGCGGCAATCGTGTTTCTCGGCGGCGGCGTGCTGGCGCGCTACACCGCCGACGAATTCATGGCGCGGCCGGACCAGCCGCGCGCCGGTCTCAACGCGCAGGCGAAATATGTCGAGCCGCCGCCGGCCCCGATCGAGCCGAGCGCGGCGAGCTACTCGCGCCGGGTGACGCTCGACGGCGACCGCAGCGGTCACTTCCGCGCCGAGGCGGAGGTCGACGGCCGCCGCATCGACTTCGTGGTCGACACCGGCGCCTCGGTCGTCGTGTTGCGCGAGAGCGACGCCTTCCGCGTCGGCGTGCGGCCCTCGCACCGCGACTACACCGCGCGCGTCTCGACCGCCAATGGCGAGGTCAAGGCGGCGCGCACCAAGCTTCGCCGGGTCGAGATCGGCGGCATCACCGTCTATGACGTCAGCGCCATGGTGCTGCCCGACGAGGCCCTGAGCACCAATCTGCTTGGCGTGTCGTTCCTGTCGCGGCTCAAGCGCTACGAATACGCCAACGGCCGCATGGTGCTCGAGCAGTAAGCCCACAATTCCGTCGTTTTCCGCCCGCAGGAAGATCGCCCGCACGACGTTCTTGCGCGCCCGCCGGGGTGCGCTATTGGATATCGTCTTATTGCCGACCAGAGGTTTCGATGTTTCCTGCGCCCAGGCCCGCGCTCACGCCCAATACCTATGAGTATGAATCCTCGCCGCTGGTGAAGCCGACCGGCTTCCGCGAATACGACGCGCGCTGGCTGCTGGAAAAAGAAATCAACCTGATGGGCGTGCAGGCGCTGGGCCTCGGCCTCGGCACGCTGATCCACGAGATGGGCGTGAAGCCCGAGATCGTCACCGGCCACGATTTCCGCGCCTATTCCGCCTCGGTGAAGATGGCGCTGATCTCCGGCCTGATGGCGGCCGGCTGCAAGGTTCACGACATCGGCTTGGCGATTACGCCGATGGCGTATTTTGCGCAGTTCGCGCTCGACGTGCCCTGCGTTGCGATGGTGACGGCTTCGCACAACGACAACGGCTGGACCGGCGTGAAGATGGGCGCCAACCGTCCGCTCACCTTCGGCCCGAAAGAGATGACGCGGCTGAAGGAGATCGTGCTGGAGGCGAAGTTCGCGGCGAAGGCCGGCGGCAGCTATCACTTCGTCGAGAATTTCCCGGCGCAGTACATCGCCGACGTCACCAACCGGCCGAAGCTGAAACGCAAGCTGAAGGTCGTCGCCGCCTGCGGCAACGGCACCGCCGGCGCCTTCGCGCCGAAGGTGCTGGAGGCGATCGGCTGCGAGGTGGTGCCGCTCGACTGCAATCTCGATCACACCTTCCCGCGGTACAATCCGAACACCGAAGACATGGAGATGCTGCACGCGATGCGCGACGCGGTGCTGGTCAACCGCGCCGACGTCGCGCTCGGCTTCGACGGCGACGGCGACCGCTGCGGCGTTGTCGACAACGAGGGCGAGGAGATTTTTGCCGACAAGGTCGGCGTCATGCTGGCGCGCGACATGTCGTCGATCCACAAGAACGCGACCTTCGTCGTCGACGTGAAATCGACCGGCCTGTTCAACACCGATCCGGTGCTGAAGGCGAACGGCGTCAAGGCCGACTACTGGAAGACCGGCCATTCCTACATCAAGCGCCGCGTCAACGAACTCGGCGCACTGGCCGGCTTCGAGAAGTCCGGCCACTTCTTCTTCAACAAGCCCTATGGCCGCGGCTATGACGACGGCATGATCTTCGCCCTCGCGGTGTGCGACATGCTCGACCGCAACCCGGACAAGACGGTGGCCGACCTGCGCAAGGCGCTGCCCAAGACGTGGGGCTCGCCGACCATGTCGCCGCATTGCGACGACGAGAAGAAATACGGCGTCGTCGAAGCCGTCACCGAGCACTTCCAGAAGGCGCATGCCGACGGCAAGCCGGTCGCCGGTCAGACGGTGCGCGATGTCGTCACCGTCAACGGCGTGCGCGTCACCGTCGAGGACGGCACCTGGGGGCTGGTGCGGGCGTCATCGAACAAGCCGGAACTCGTCGTCGTGGTCGAAAGCCCGGTCTCCGAACAGCGCATGCGCGACATGTTCAAGGCGATCGACACCGTGCTGCGCACGCACCCGGAAGTCGGCAAGTACAACCAGACGATTTGATTTCCAGTCATTCCGGCGCGCGCCGAGGGCGCGAACCCGGAATCCAGCAATCACATTCCATGTCTCTGGATTCCGGATCGTCGCTGCGCGACGTCCGGAATGACGGAGGGGAAAGTCAGCCCCAGAACCGTCCCGTGCCGCCGATCGCGACCACGATCAGGCCGAGCGGCAGATTGATCGCGATGATCTGGCGGATGCGGTTCAACTGCGCGCCGGCGTCCGGCCATTGCTGCGCGTCGACCGCGCGCTTGAACTTCAGCCACGGCCCGTGGAACAGCCACGCATAAAGCGCCACCATGACGAGGCCGATGGTCTGCATCAGGTTGATGTAGAGCGGCGCCTTTGCGAAGCCGCCGAAGGTCGAGACCAGCATCCAGTAGCCGCTGACGAGCAGCAGGACGACCGCGACCCAGACCCAGGGGAAGAAGCGCTGAAAGAAGCCGCGCCACAGCGCGAGCCGCTGCGGCGGCTCGAGCGCGCCTGCCGCCGGGCGGAGGCAGAGATAGGCGGCGAACATGCCGCCGACCCAAACGACGGCACTCAGGATGTGCAGGCCAAGCGCGAGCGAAAGCAGATGCATCGGAGCCTCCGGCAATTTATTTCATGTGTAGTCTAACATGACGCGCGGCGGTTGCTGCGATAAAAGGCGGCATGCGCATCGTCATTCTCGGCGCCGGCCCGGCCGGCCTTTATCTCGCGTATCTCATCAAGCGCCGCCAGCCGGGCGCGGACGTCACCGTCGTCGAGCAGAACCCGGCCAACGCCACCTTCGGCTTCGGCGTGGTGTTTTCCGACCGCGCGCTGGAGTTCCTGCGCGGGGACGATCCGGAGACCTATGCCGCCATCACGCCGGCGATGGAGGTGTGGAGCGACATGACGCTGGTGCTGCGCAACGAGCGGGTGACGCTCGACGGCATCGGCTTCGCCGCGGTCGGCCGGTTGCAGCTTCTTCAGATGCTGCAGGCGCGGCTCGCCTCGGTCGGCGTCGTGCCGCAGTTCGAGCGCGCGGTGACCTCGCTCGACGAGCTTGGCGAAGCCGACCTGATGGTCGGCGCCGACGGCGTCAATTCGCTGGTGCGCAAGACATTCGAGCAGGAGTTCGGCGCAAGCCTCTCTTATCTCAATAACCGCTTCGCCTGGTTCGGCACCACCAGGCCGTTCGACACGCTGACGCAGACCTTTCGTCACACGCCGATCGGCGATTTCAATGCGCATCACTATCGTTACGCGGCGAACCGCAGCACGTTCATCGTCGAGATGGACGAGGCGAGCTTCGTGCGCGCCGGCTTCGAGCGCATGCCGGCCGACGACGCCCGCGCCCTGTGCGAAAAAGTGTTCGCCGACGCGCTCGACGGCCACCGGCTGATCTCCAACAATTCGATCTGGCGGCGCTTTCCGCAGGTCTCGAACGCCCGCTGGCATCACGGCAAATACGTGCTGATCGGAGACGCATTGCGCACCGCGCATTTCTCCATCGGCTCCGGCACGCGACTCGCGATGGAGGACGCCATCGCGCTCGACCGGGCGCTGGCCGCGCACGGCGATGACGTCGCGGCGGCCTTGCCGGCCTTCGCGGCGGCGCGGCGGCCCATCGTCGAAAAGATCGTCAGCGGGGCGAACGCCAGCGCGGCGTGGTACGAGCGCTTTGCCGAGCACCTCCAGCTTCCGCCCTACGACTTCGCCATGAGCTACCTGACGCGGTCGGGCCGGATCGATCTGGAGCGGTTGCGAGCGGTTTCGCCGCAATTCGTCGCCCGTTACGAGCAGTCCCGCGCGTAATTTCCGCTGCCCCGCGTTGGGTTAACAATTCATAAATTCTTGCGTCATAAAGCTGTCAGCCGGCGAAACCGGGCTGGTGGCATGATGCTCGACACCTGGCTTTATGCGCTTGCGTTGATCGCGCTGCTTGCAGGCGCGGCAGGTGCCGTCTATTGGCGCCGCGCGGCGGTGCTGCGTTCGACCACGGACCCCAGCCTGCTCATCAAGGTTCTCAACAACATGACGCAGGCCGTCATCATGGCGGACAACGACGGCCGCATCGTCTTCTTCAACGACCGCTATATCGATATGTACCGGCTGTCGCGCGAGGTGGTGAAGCCCGGCGCGCTGCTGCTCGACGCGCTGCGCAACCGCAAGACCGTCGGCAATATCGACATGGATCCCGAAAAATACTGCGAGGACGTGCTGGCGCTGATGCGCAACGGCGAGACGATGAGCCGCGTCGTCGATACGCCGGAGGGCCGCACCGTGCTGGTCTGCAACCGGCCGATCGCCGACCGCAAATACTGGATCGGCACCCACGACGACATCACCGAGCGCATGAAGGCGGAACGCCAGAACGCGGCGATGTCCGAGCAGGAGCGCCGCCGCACCGAGATCGACGCCGAGTTGCGCGCCTTCCGCGAAACCGTCGCGCTGGCGCTGAAGACGGTCGGCGAGGGCGCCGCGGCGCTGAAGTCGGTCGCCGCCGCGCTGACGCAATCGTCGGGGCGCACGGCCGAGCGCGCCGGCCACGCCGTCGTCACGTCCGACGAGGCCTCCACCAACATCACCACGGCGGCAAGCGCGGCCGAGGAACTGATGGTGTCGATCGCCGAGATCGGCCAGCAGGTCGGCCACGCCGCGGAGCTGGTGCGCTCCTCGGTCAGCGAGGCCGACGCGGCCGACGCGCAGATGCGCCGGCTGACCGAGACGGTGCAGGAGATCGGCGACGTCGCCAGCCTCATCAGCGACATCGCCGAGCAGACCAATCTTCTGGCGCTGAACGCCACCATCGAGGCCGCGCGCGCCGGCGAGGCGGGGCGCGGCTTCGCGGTGGTCGCGGCGGAAGTGAAGACGCTCGCGGTGCAGACCGCGAAGGCGACCGAGCGCATCGCCTGCCAGATCGAGGCGGTGCAATCCTCGACGCAGGAAGCGGTGGATGCGATCCGCCGCAACACCGGCCGCATGCAGGAAATCGACGGCTATACCTCGGCGGTGGCGCGCGCCCTGCAGCAGCAGGACAGCGCGACCGGCGAGATTGCGCGCAACGTCTCCGGCGCGGCGGACGCCGCCAAGGTGGTCGTCACCGTGCTGCACGAGGTCAACACGGCGATCGACGAGGTGCGCGCGGCCTCGACGACGGTGCTCGGCGCGACCGGGACGGTGGAGAACGCCGCCAACGGTCTGAAAGAACGCATCGAAGGCTTCCTCAGCCGCGTCGCGGTCTAGCTCAAACTCCGCTCATTCCCGCGCAAGCGGGAATCCAGAGTGTCGCTCACAAGCCGGTTATTTGGTTCTGGACCCCCGCTTTCGCGGGGGTGAGCGGCAATTGTTGGCCTGTGTCGCGGTCTAGCTGTTCCGCGCATCCTTGCGCAGCGTCGGCAGGCCGATGCCGGTCGAATCGAATCCGCCGTCCACCGCCAGCACCTGACCGGTGATGTAGCTCGCGCGATCGCTGCACAGGAAGTAGATCGCCTCCGCGAGTTCCTGCTCCAGCCCGTAGCGATTGAGCGGCATGTGGTCGTGGTAATCGGCGCGGATCTCAGGGGTGTGCACGGCCTTCGCCATCGCGGTGTCGACCGGACCCGGCGCCACCGCGTTGACGCGGACGCCGTAGCTCGCGAACTCCACCGCCTGCTGCTTGGTCAAATGCGCGAGGCCGGCCTTGCTGGTGCCGTAGGCGACACGCAGCGTCGAGGCGCGCAAGCCGGAGATCGACGTGATGTTGACGATGGCGCCGCCGCCATTGTCGCGCATCAACGGTGCGGCGGCCTGCGAGCACAGGAACGGCCCCGACAGGTTGACCGCGAGCACGCGCGACCAGTCGGCGAAGCTCGTCTGCAGGATCGGGCCGAAGATCGCGATGCCGGCATTGTTGACCAGCGCGTCGAGCCGGCCGAACCGCTGCACCAGCGAGGCGAAAGCGCCGGCCACCGACTGCGGGTCCGAGACGTCGCATTCGAGCGCCAGCGTGGTGTCCGGCTTTGCGATCTCGGCAAACGCGCGATGGAGCGTCTCGGCATTGATATCGAGCAGGGCGACCTGCCAGCCGTCGGCGAGGAAGCGCTTGGCGGTGGCGAGGCCGATGCCGCGCGCGGCCCCGGTGACGAGAGCGACTTTGTCGGAAAGGCGGGTCATGTCGGTGCGGATCCTGTCCGTGCTGGTTCTGGGAGCGAAGAATCTGCTCTGGATTTAGCAGGCCGGCCCGGTGCGCGGAAATGTCCCGGCGGCGGGCCCCCGGCGGTCGCTTGACTTCCGGCTCCAGCTCTCGTATTTAGCCATTAAGTTAAATAACCGAGTGGTTAGATAAAAGCCATGCAGGACCACCTCAGCGCCACCTTCTCGGCCCTTGCCGATCCGACCCGCCGGGCGATCCTCGCCCGGCTGGCGCTCGGCGAAACCTCGGTCAGCGATCTCGCCAAGCCCTTCGACATCTCGGGGCCGGCGATTTCCAGGCATCTGAAGGTGCTGGAGCAGGCGGGTCTGATCACCCGCGGGCGCGAGGCGCAATGGCGGCCCTGCAAGCTCGACGCCAGGGCGCTGCGGCCGGTCGATGACTGGCTCGAACGCTACCGCAAGCTTTGGGAGGAGCGGTTCGACCGGCTCGACGACTATCTGCGCGAGCTGCAGGCGCAGGGCGACGGGGAGAACCCGAAGGACGCCAAGGATCGCAATAAGGACCGCAACAAGAATCGCAAGCCGAAGGAGAAGAAGCGTGGCCGCAAGACATAATCCCGCGTCGGGCAGGGTAACGGTGCGCGGCTTCACGGTGTCGCTCGACGGCTATGGCGCCGGCGCGGGCCAGAGCCTCGAGAGACCGCTCGGCGCCGGCGGCGAGACGCTGCACGGGTGGATGATCCCGACGCGGACGTTTCAGACGATGGTGCTCGGCAAGACCGATGGCACCACCGGCCCCGATAACGATTTCGCCGCGCGCGGCTTCGAGAATGTCGGCGCGTGGATTCTCGGCCGTAACATGTTCGCCCCCGTGCGCGGCCCGTGGCCGGACGATCGCTGGAAAGGCTGGTGGGGCGACGAGCCGCCATACCACTGCCATGTGTTCGTGCTCACTCACCATCCGCGCGCGCCCGTCACGATGAAAGGCGGCACGGTGTTTCATTTCGTCACCGACGGCATCGAGTCCGCGCTGCGGCAGGCCCGCGACGCCGCGGGAGCCAAGGACGTCCGCATCGGCGGCGGCGTCTCCACCATCCGTCAATATCTGCAGGCCGGTTCGATCGACGAGATGCATCTCGCCGTTTCGCCGGTGCTGCTCGGCTCCGGCGAGCATCTGCTCTCCGGCATCGACCTGCCGGCGCTCGGCTTTGCGGTCACCGAACACGTCGCGACCGCCGCCGCCACTCACATCGTTCTCACCAAGTCGCAATGATTGTTTCGTAACCCCGGAGTACCGCTATGGCCATTTCGCACAACATCACAGCCTGCCTGTGGTTCGACTCGAACGGTGAAGAAGCCGCCAAGCACTACGTTTCGATTTTCAAGGATTCGAAGATCAAGTCGGTCAGCCACTACACCAGCGAAGGGCAGGACGTTCACGGCAAGCCGCCGGGCTCGGTGATGACCGTCGAGTTCGAGCTGGAAGGCCGTCCCTTCGTCGCGCTCAACGGCGGCCCGCTGTTCAAGCACAGCGAGGCGGTGTCGTTCCAGGTCTTCTGCGAGACGCAGGACGAGGTCGACTACTTCTCGAGCAAGCTCGGCGAAGGCGGTGAGCAAGGCCCCTGCGGCTGGGTGAAGGACAAGTTCGGCCTGTCCTGGCAGGTCACGCCGAAAGTCCTGATTGCCATGATCAAGGACACCGACCGCGCCAAAGCCAATCGCGCCATGAAGGCGATGCTGCAGATGCGCAAGCTCGACATCGCGGTGCTGCAGAAAGCCTACGCCGGCTGATTTTTCAAAACTGAACCCAACGTAACCCAGTCAAAGGAACCTCCCATGCATACGAACTCCTACCTGTTCTTCAACGGCCGCTCCGCCGAAGCCCTCAAGTTCTACAAGGAGGCGATCGGCACCACCGACGAGATGGTGATGCGCTTCAGCGACAGCCCCGACCAGTCGGGCGTGCCGCCGGAGAACAAGGATCTCGTGATGCACGCGCAGTTCAAGATCGGCGACACCACGATTTTCATGTCCGACGGCTGCGGCGGCGGTACGACGAAATTCGAAGGGTCATCGCTGGCGATCGCCGCCGATACGGTGCCGGATGCGCAGCGCATCTTCGACGCGCTCGCCAAGGGCGGCAATATCACCCAGCCGCTGATGGAAACCTTCTTCGCCAAGACCTTCGGCATGGTGCAGGACAAGTTCGGCATGCACTGGATGCTGATCGTCGCGAAACCGATGTAACGGGGCGGGCGATGAATTTCGAGAGCAGGCCCGTCCTCTGGACCGGCCGTGTCGTCACCGCGCTGGTGGTCGCCTTCCTGCTGATGGACGCGGCCACCAAGCTGATCCCGATCGACGCCGTCGTCCAGGGCATGAGGGAGGCCGGCATTCCGCTCGAACGTGCGCAGCATATCGGCCTCACCGTGCTGGTCTGCGCGGTGCTCTACGCCCTTCCGCGCACCGCGGTGCTCGGCGCGGTGCTGATCACCGGTTTCCTCGGCGGGGCGATGGCCGCTCACCTGCGCGATGCCGGCCCGCTGTGGCCGCACAACCTCACCGTGCTCGCCATCGGCGCGCTGGCCTGGGCCGGCCTTTACCTGCGCGACCCGCGCCTGCGCGCGCTGTTTCCCTATCGCAACGATTGATCGAAAGACCAGAGTTCAGCCATGCTGAAAATCATCGGTATCGTCGCCGCCGTTCTCGTCCTCGGCCTCGTCGTCGTGCTGCTCCTCGCGGCGCGGAAGCCCGACACCTTCCAGGTCAAGCGGTCGGCGACGATCAATGCGCCGCCGGAGCGGATTTATCCGCTGATCGCGGATTTCCACCGCTGGCGGGAGTGGTCTCCCTACGAGACCAAAGACCCCAATATGAAGCGGACCTATGGCGCTGTGGCGAGCGGCAAGGGCGCCACCTATGGCTGGGACGGCGACAAGACTATCGGTTCCGGCAGCATGGAGATCACGCAGGCCGAGGCGCCGAGCAAAGTCGCGCTCAAGCTCGATTTCACCCGGCCGTTCGAGGCGCACAACACGGTCGATTTCACGCTGGCGCCGCAGGGCGACGCTAGCGTGGTGACGTGGGACATGCGCGGCCCCGCGCCATTCTTCGCCAAGATCATCCACGTCTTCTTCGACATGGACAAAATGGTCGGCGGCGATTTCGAAGCGGGTCTCGCCAAGCTCAAGGCGGTTGCCGAAGCGAAGCCCTGAAACGGATTACAACAGGAGGAAGCCATGTCTTACGTCGATGGATTTATCGTGCCGGTGCCCAAGCGCAGCGTCGCGGCTTACCGCACCATGGCCCGCAAGGCCGGCAAGGTCTGGATGGAATACGGCGCGCTGGAATTCCGCGAGAGCGTCGCCGACGACGTTGCCTGGGGCAAGCGCACCTCGTTCCCGCGCAGCGTCAAGCAGAAGAGCACCGAGACGGTGATGTTCTCCTGGATCGTCTACAAGTCGCGCAAGCACCGCGACGCCGTGCTCAAGAAGGTGATGGCCGACAAACGGCTCGCGAAGATGATGACCGGCAAGGCGCCGTTCGACGCCAAGCGCATGATCTACGGCGGCTTCAAGATCATCGTCGATTTCTGACGGCAACCTTCGGTCGAAAAGAAAAAGGCGGGCTGCGTCGGGCGCAGACCCGCCTTTCGCTTGCCGGTCATTGCAATGCCACGGTCGTGACGGCACAGTCCGCCGCCCTGAAAGCTCTCGGACAGACGAAATCTCAAATTCTACAGAATGACGAACGGTGAATACGAAGTCGTGGTGGTCGGCGGCGGCGCGGCCGGCATCGGCGCGGCGCGGCGGCTGCACGCCGCGGGCGTGAACTATCTGCTGGTCGAGGCGCGCGCGCGGCTCGGCGGACGCGCCTTCACGGTGCTCGACCGCGGCGGCCGCGCGCTCGACAATGGCTGCGGCTGGTTGCACTCCGCCGACCGCAACCCGTGGAACGCCATCGCCGTCGTGCAGGGCAAGACCGTCGATCGCACGCGGCCGCCGTGGGAGCGGCCCGGCCCGGAGGCGATTTTCCCCGCCGCGCAGCATCGCGAGTTCTGGGGCGCGCTGCGCGACCTGTTCGGCCGCGCCGAGGACGCCGCGCGCGAGCAGCCCGATCAGGCGCTCGCCAATCTGCTGCCGGAAAACGGCCGCTGGAACGCAGCGCTGAATGCCGCGAGCACTTACATCAGCGGCGCCGAACTCGACCGCGTGTCGGTCTACGACACCGACCGTTACGCCGATACCGGCGTCAACTGGCGCGTGCTTCAGGGTTACGGCGCGACGGTGGCCGCGCACGGCGAGGGCCTCAATACCGTGCTCGACTGCCCGGTGACACGGATCGACCGCAGCGGCGCGCAACTGCGTATCGACACCGCGAAAGGCGCGCTCGCCGCCGGCCGCGCGATCGTCACGCTGCCGACGTCGCTCCTCGCCGACGACGCCTTGTTTGCGCCGGCGCTGCCCGACAAGGTCGCGGCGGCGCGCGGCTTGCCGCTCGGTCTCGCCGACAAGCTGTTCCTGTCGCTCGAACGCGCGGAGGATTTCGAAGCGGATTTGCGGATTTTCGGCCGCACCGACCGCGCCGGCACCGGCAATTACCACTTTCGCCCGTTCGGACGGCCGATGATCGAAGCTTATTTCGGCGGGCGCTGCGCCGCCGCGCTCGAACAGGACGGCGAGCGCGGCTTCATGGCGTTCGCGCGCGAGGAACTTACCGGCGTGTTCGGCAGCGATTTTGCCGATCGCATCGGCCTCATTCATGTCCACCAATGGCACAACGATCCGTTCGCGCGCGGCTCGTACTCCTATGCGCTGCCCGGACATGCCGACGATCGCGCGAAACTCGCCGCATCCGTCGACGATCGATTGTTTTTTGCCGGCGAAGCGTGCTCGCCGGGCGATTTTTCGACCGCGCACGGCGCTTTCGCGACGGGAATTGTGGCGGCGGAACAAATTCTGGCTCTGCGCGTTACGCAGCAGTGACACTCGTCCGGGTGTGACACTTGCGCGCGTGGACATCGTGTCCGCAGGGGCCAATCTAACCGCAATGGCGTTTGTTGCTTACATCGTGAGCCTCGTCGCCGCCTTCGTCGGCGTGCTGGCGCTTTACGGCACGCTGCTGAAGCCGATCACGGCGAAGCGGCCACCGGCCGCGCAGGCCGTGGCGGCGGAAAAGGCCGAGCCGGAGACGACGAGCTCGACCCGCGTTCGTCCTGCCTCGTCGCAAAAGCGGCAGGAGGCCGCGGAGGCGCGCAAGCGCAACGAAGCCACCGACGCACGCCAGCCCTACGAAGCCGCCGAAGCGCGCGAGCGCGCCAGGCCCGATACGGCGCGCGGCCGCGACGAAGCGCATGAAGCGCGCGCCCAGGAAGAGGCGGACGTCCCGCCCGCGGCGCGCGTGCCGCGGACTTCACGCCATTCGCCGGTGCGCGTGGAGCCGGGCGAGGGACTGCGGCTCGAGCCGGAGCGCTGCTGGATCGTCACCGATTCGACGCGCGGTTTCGGCTATTACGGCCGCTGCCAGTAATTGAATTGCCGGTTTTATTTGGTCGCGGGTTTGGGAACGCCAAGCGGCGTCAGCGCGCGGCTTGCCGCCTCGCTGTCTTCGGCGGTGGCGACACCGGCGGCTTCCAGCACCGGATAGGCGGCGGCGCAGATATGCGAGTGGATGCGCCGCATGTCGCGCAGCACGTCGAGATGCAGGCTGGTGGTTTCCAGCGTTTCCGGCCGGCCCTCGCGCAGCCGTTCGAGATGATGCTCGGCGGCGAGCCGCTCCGCGTTGCGCAGCCGCGTCTTTTCCGCCAGCAGCCGGCGCGCGTCGGCGACGTCGCCGGACATGAAGACGCCGAAGGCGATGCGCAGGCTGTCCAGCACGTCCTTGTGAAAGGCTTCGAGTTCGGCGGCGCCGTCCTCAGAGAAACTTAAGTTCCGCTTGTTCTTCTTGGCGGCCAGCTCATTGAGGTTCTTGTCGATGATGTCGCCGATATGCTCGAGATTGATGGTGAAGGAGATGATCTCCATCGCGCGGCGGCTTTCGCGTTCGTCGAGCGTGCCGCGTGTCAGCTTGGTGACGTAGAGCTTGATCGCCTCGTCGAGCCGGTCGACGGTGTTGTCCATCGCCGAGATCTCGCCGATCAGCGCGCGGTCGCCGCCCTTCAACGCCAGCATCGCCTTGCGCAGCATGGATTCGACGACATCGCCGACGCGCAGCGTCTCGCGCGCGGCATCGGCGAGCGCCAGCGACGGCGTGTCGAGCGCGCTTTCGTCGAGATATTTCGGCGCCGAGGCGTCGTTGCTGCGGGGCTGGTCGGGGATCAGCTTGGTGAGCAGCGCGGCCATGGGCGACAGCAGCGGCAGAAACAGCGCGGCGAGACCGACATTGAGCGCGATGTGGAACTGTGCCGTCATTTTCGCCATGTCGGGCTGCAGCGGCTGGAGCAGGCTCGCGATCTCGGGCAGGAACGGCGTCACCAGCAGCACGCCGGCGAGACGGTTGATGAGGTTGCCGAGCGGCGCGCGATAGCTCGCGCGGTCGCCGCGCCGGGTGCCCTCGAACAGCGGATTGACCGCGCTGCCGAGATTGGCGCCGAGCACCAGCGCGAGCGCCGCTTCCGGGGTGACGAAATTGGAAAAGGCGAGCGACATCGTCAGCAGCACGGTCGCAACGCTCGAATGCACCGCCCATGTGACGATGCCGGCGATGACGATGCACAGCACCGGGTCGGCCGTCAGCGCCGAGAGAACGGCGCGCGCGGCGGGCGCGCTTTCGGCGGGCGCCAACGTGTCGATCAGAATGTGCAGGGCCAGCAGCATCAGGCCGATGCCGATGGATACGCGGCCGAGGTCTTTCAGCATGGTGCGCGAGCCGGCCCGGAACGAGACGAGGCCGATGACGAACAGCACCGGCGCGACCGCAGTGACCTTGAACGACAGCACCTGCACGATCAGCGTGGTGCCGACATTGGCGCCGAG
Source organism: Pseudolabrys sp. (assembly GCF_050250095.1). Lineage (NCBI taxonomy): Bacteria > Pseudomonadati > Pseudomonadota > Alphaproteobacteria > Hyphomicrobiales > Xanthobacteraceae > Pseudolabrys > Pseudolabrys sp. Next base: position 85,488 of record NZ_JBFWPH010000006.1, read on the forward strand.
CATGATGGCGAGCGCGGGCGCAAGGCCGACGAGGCCTTCCGCCGCGAACGAGGCCGTCATCAGGCCGGTCGCCGTGCTGCTTTGCAGGAGTGCGGTGAGGCCGAGGCCGGCGCCGAAGGCGGCGAAGCGGTTGCCGAGTGCGCCGGACAGAAAGCGGCGAAGCTGCGGACCGAATGCGCGCATGATTCCGCTCTGGACCATGTGCAGGCCCCAGAGCAGCAGCGCGGCACCCCCCATGATGTCGAGGATCACCAGCGTGCCCATCGGATCTCCTTCGAGGGGCAATATAAGCCACGCAATGCGGCTTTAGAAGAACGCCGGCACCGGCCGCGCGACGCAGCCCGGCAAGCAGGTCAGTCCTTCTCTTCCTTGAAGGTGTCGCGGAACGGATGCGCCGGGTAGACGCCGAGAATGGTCAGTTCTTTCGAGAAAAAGGCAAGTTCTTCCAGCGCGAAGACCAGCGCGCGGTCGTCCGGGTGGCCTTCGACGTCGGCATAGAATTGCGTGGCGAAGAAGTTGCCGCCGACCATGTAGCTTTCCAGCTTGGTCATGTTGACGCCGTTGGTGGCGAAGCCGCCCATCGCCTTGTAGAGCGCCGCCGGCACGTTTCTCACGCGGAACACGAAGGTGGTGATGGTCTTGCCCTGGCCGTGGGCGACCCATTTTTTCTCGCGCGACAGCACGACGAAGCGGGTGGTCGAGTGCGACTCGTCCTCGACATTCTCCTTGAGGATGTCGAGGCCGTAGATCTCGGCCGCGAGCCGCGAGGCGATCGCGGCGCGGGTGATGTCCCTGGCCTCCGAGACCTCGCGGGCGGAGCCCGCGGTGTCGGCGGCGACGACCGGCTTGAGCTTCAGGTCGCGGATGGTGCCGCGGCACTGGCCGAGCGCCATGACGTGGCTCTGCACGGTCTTGATGGTTTTCAGGCTCGCGCCCTTCGGCGCCATCAGCTGGTTGCGGATCGGCAGGAACCACTCCGCCACGATGTGCAGGCTCGAGGTCGGCATCAGGTGGTGAATGTCGGCGACCCGGCCGGCCACCGAATTCTCGATCGGAATCATGCCGAGATCGACGTCGCCGCCGGTGAGCGCGGTGAAGCAGTCCTCGAAGGTCGGGCAGGGCACCGGCTCGTAGTCCGGATAGGCCTCCTGGCATGCGAGGTGCGAATTGGCTCCCAACTCGCCCTGAAAAACGATCTTCTTCCTGGCCATCGCCCGCCCACCTCTGTTTGGCGGGTTGGGTCGCAAACCTTCCGGGACAAGTCAACATGGCCGCAGAAGCGCCAACGGCTCCCAGTTTCCGACGGTTCCGCCGCTGCCTCAGCGCGGCCACAAAACTTGCCGCGGACTTCCCCTGGCACGGCCCCAATCCGCCGTAATCCCCGACTACCTCTCCAATAGGCCGGCACGACAGGCGCGTTGCTGTCACTCGTGACGATTGAGCGGCCTCACATCGATGATGTGCATAGGGGCGGCCGCGTTGGCGCCTTAAGTCGCAGACCGGACAGTGCGTGAAACGCAGCCCGGCATGATGCCGCCCCACTGGGGGCGCTTACAGGACAAACACGCAACCATTGTCCCGCTCCGCCCTCGGCGGCGAAATTTCTTTTCGATCGGAGAATTATGGACATTGCGCTTTCGCCCACCACCGGCAACCGGCTGCTCGCTTCGTTTCCCGCCGACCTGCTCGAACTGGCCCGACGCGACATGCGGACCGTCAGCCTCGCGCAGGGACGGGTTCTGTACGAGGTGGGCGCCCCGGTCGACACCATCTATTTTCCGCAGACCGGCCTGATCTCGCTGCTGATCGTGACGGAAGGCGGCGGCATGATCGAAGCCACGACCGTCGGCCGTGAAGGCGCGGTCGGACTGCACGCCGCTCTCGGACGGCGTCTGTCGTTCACCCGCGTCAATGTCCAGATCGGTGGCTCGTTCGTCGCGGTTCCGGTGTCGCGCTTTGCCCAGCATGTGGCGGGCAACAAGGCCGCGCATGACGTCATCATGCGATACACCGAGGTCTTGTGGGCGGAATCGCAGCAGACGTCCGCCTGCAACGCCGCGCATGACGCCTCGTCGCGGCTGTGCCGCTGGCTGCTGCAGAGCGCGGATCGGGTCGGCAGCAACGACATTCCGCTGACGCAGGAATTTCTCGCGCAGATGCTTGGCGTGCGGCGCACCACCGTGACGCTGCTGGCGCAGACCATGCAGGACAAAGGCCTCATCAGCTACAGCCGCGGACGCATCACCTTGCTCGATCGCGACGAGGTCGAGAAATGCGCGTGCGAATGTTACGGGGCGATGCGCCGGGACCGCTTGCTGGTCGCGATCGGCATCGAGAAGACTTAGCAGATCAGGAAAACATGCCGGTCTATCGTTTCAATTTATGCAACGCTGACTCGGTGCTGGATCACGAGGGCACCGATTTGCCCGACGACGATGCGGCGCGCACCCATGCCGTCGCCGTCGCCAGAGAACTGACGTTTCACGATTGCGCCATGTTCGACATGGACTGGTCGCGCTACACGATGTCGGTCATCGACGATGCAGGACTTGAAATCCTGTCGTTTGCGGTCGATGCTTTCCCGAAATCTTGAGTGAAATCCCGTATGTTTGGAGTGACTTGGAGCGGTGCGTCGTTTTTATGCATTCCCACGTAACACAGCCGACACACGGCGGCCTCCTTTCCGGGCTAGGATGATTCATCACTGAGGGAATAATTTCCGAGCATCAGTGGCTGAGAGACAGCGTGTGCTCCCGCTCCCGCGACAAGCGACGAAGGGAGATAACGATGACCGCTGAGATCAAGACATTTGAGCCGCAATCTCCGGTTCCGGCGATGAGATGCCCGCGCTGCAGGAGAGCAATGCGGTTGATGACCATCGAGCCGCTGGCTGCGTCCGGCGAGAACAAGCTCTTGTTTGAATGTGAGTGCGGCGTCGAATATCGCCGGCCGGAGTGGCCTGCCGGCGACATTCGGTCGGCGGCAAGAAATTAGGGAACCGCCCGGAGGCCTGCGCGTTTTGTTGCGGGCCAACCGGAGCGTTCCCAGTGAAGACATCGACGATTGCCGAAGACCTGCGTCCGTTTGGCGACGAGGAGTTTGGCACGGTATCCGCCATTCCGATTGTCCTGTGTCCGCACTGCGGCGAGCGCATGACGCTGTCCCGCATCGCGCCGGCGGTGCGCAGGCCGCAGGGCCGCATGCACTACGCCTGCTCCTGCGGCTTTGGCTATCCCACCGATATCGGATTTTCCCACCGCCTCTGAGCGGCGCTCGCTTTAGCGCGCCAGCATGCGCCGGGCGGTTTCCAGATCCTCTGGCGTATCGACGCCGAGCGGAACGGTCTGCACGATCATCACGTCGAAGCGCATGCCGGCATCCATCGCGCGCAGCTGCTCGAGCCGCTCGCGCTGTTCGTTCGCCGACGGCGGCAGCGCGACGAAACGTTCGAGCGCGGCGCGGCGATAGGCGTAGAGTCCGATGTGGTGATAATGCGGGGCGGGGCCTTGCGCGTTGTCGCGGGTGAAGCGCGTCGCCCGCAGCCGGTGCGGTCCCGCCGGCTCGCCATAGACCTTCACGACATTGGGGTTGGTCAGTTCTTCCGGCTTCGAGATGGCCGCCGCGAGCGTCGCGATGTCGACCGCCTCGTCCTTCAGTGGTTCGAGCGCGGCGCGGATGTCGGCCGGCGCCACTGTCGGCAAATCGCCCTGTACGTTGACGATAATTTTCGCCCGGCCTTCCGGATCGATCGCATGCAGCGCCTCGTGGATGCGGTCGGAGCCGGAGGTATGGTCGGCGCCGGTGAGCACGGCGCGGGTGCCTGCCTTCTCGACGGCGGTGGCGATTGCGCCGGAATCGGTCGCGACCACGACCTCGCCGATATGGGCCGCCTTCGCCTGCTCGGCGACGCGGACGATCATCGGCTTGCCGGCGATATCGATCAGCGGCTTGCCGGGCAGGCGGGTCGACGCCATGCGGGCCGGAATGAGGACGAGCACGTCGTGCATGGCCGGTGGAACGCCTGAAAACCCTTGCGGATTGCGCAATATAGCCCGCTTATACGGGTTGCCAGTGACCCCGCAAAACGGTATCTGATCGCCGCTGCCGCCGCCGATCCTGCGGTGTTGCGCCGCCCGCCTCCGGGAGCCTGTCTGACATGAATTCGTTTGAAATGAACAAGGTGATGGGTGCCGTGCTCGGCGCCTGTCTGGTGCTGCTGGCGCTGAATATCGCCTCCGGCGCGATCTTCGCCCCCCACAAGCCGGAAAAGCCCGGCTTCGCCATCGCGGTTGAGGAAAGCCACGGCGGCGCGGCGGAGGCAAAGAAGGAGCCGGAGAAGCCGATCGGCGTGCGGCTCGCCAGTGCGTCGGTTGAAAAGGGCCAGGCCGCGATCAAGCCGTGCCAGGCCTGCCACACCTTCGAAAAGGGCGGCCCGAACCGGGTCGGCCCGAACCTCTATGACATCGTCGGTCACGAGCGCGGCACCGGCCGCGGCGGCTTCAACTTCTCGGCGGCGATGAAGGCCAAGGGCGGCAAGTGGACTTACGACGAGCTCGACAAGTTCCTCGCCAATCCGCGCGGCTATATCCCCGGCACCAACATGAGCTTCGCCGGCATCTCGCGCGACACCCAGCGCGCCGACGTCATCGCCTATCTGCGCACGCTGTCCGACAGCCCGCAGCCGCTGCCGAAGGCTGAAGCTGCGGCGGCCCCGGCGGAAGGCGCTGCTCCGAAAGACGGCGCGGCTCCTGCTGCTGCTCCGAAGCCGGGCGCGGCGCCTGCGCCGGCCAAGCCGGCGGAAGGCCAGCCGAAATAATCGCAGCATTGCGATCCCATGCGAACGGCCGGGTTATTGCCCGGCCGTTTTGCTTTTGCGGCGGCTTGTCGCGGCACGCGCGCCGCGCCCACAGGAAAGTGATGCCGAAGCCAAGATTTCATTCGCCGGTAAGGTGCCAGCGCACCGGAAAACCGACATAATCCTGCGAAATGCGTTGATTTCTGCGTTTTATCCGGGAGCCTGACCGCATGACCGTGTCCCGCCGCACCGTGCTTCTGACCGGCGTCGCAGCGCTGGCCGGCTCCGGCCTGCCGCAGATTGTGCTGCCGGACCGCGCGGCGGCGCAGGCGCAGGCAGGCGAAAAGGTGTGGCGGCACGGGCTGTCGCTGTTCGGCGAGCCGGGCCAGCCGGCCGGCTTCAAGCATTTCTCTTATGTCAATCCGGACGCGCCGAAGGGCGGCACCGTGCGCCAGATCGCGTTCGGCACCTTCGACAACTTCAACATCGTGGTCGCCGGCGTGAAGGGCAGCCTTGCGCGCGGCCCGGAGCTGGTGGTGGAGACGCTAACGACCGGCGCGCTCGACGAAGTCTCGACCGAATACGGCCTGCTCGCCGAGGCGATGAGCTATCCGCCGGATTATTCCTCCGTCACCTATCGCCTGCGCGCGCAGGCCCGCTGGCACGACGGCAAGCCGGTGACGCCGGAGGACGTCGTTTTCTCGCTCGGCGTCATCAAGGCGAACAGCCCGCAGCTCGGCGCCTATTACCGCCACGTCGTCAAGGCCGAGAAGACCGGCGAACGCGATGTCACCTTCACCTTCGACCAGCCTGGCAACCGTGAACTGCCGCTGATTGTCGGCCAGCTGTTCGTGCTGCCGAAGCATTGGTGGGAGGGCACCGACAAGAGCGGCAAGAAGCGGGATGTGACGCAGACGACGCTCGAGCCGATCCTCGGCAGCGGGCCTTACCGCATCAAGGACTTCACGCCTGGCCGCACCGTGGTGATGGAGCGGGTGAAGGACCATTGGGGCAAGGACCTGCCCGTCAACATCGGCACCAACAATTTCGACGAGTTCCGCTTCGAGTATTTCCGCGACACCACGGTTGCGCTCGAAGCCTTCAAGGGCGATCAGGTCGACTGGCGCACCGAGAACAGCGCCAAGAATTGGGCGACGGCCTACGAATTTCCCGCGGTGAAGGACAAGCGGGTCGTGCTGGAGGAATTCCCGATCCGCAATTTCGGCGTGATGCAGGCTTTCGCCTTCAACATCCGCCGTGACAAGTTCAAGGACCCGAAGGTCCGCATGGCGTTCAACCACGCCTTCGACTTCGAGGAAATGAACAAGCAGATTTTCTTCGGCCAGTATCACCGCATCAACAGTTACTTCGAGGGCACCGAGCTGGCGTGCTCGGGCGTGCCGCAGGGCCGCGAGCTCGAAATTCTTCAGCCGCTGCGCGACAAGGTGCCGCCGGAGGTGTTCACGACGCCGTACAAGAATCCGGTCAACGGCAACCCGCAGGCGGTGCGTACCAATTTGCGCGAGGCGATCCGGCTGATGAAGGAGGCGGGCTACGAAATCCGCAACACGAAGCTCGTCAACGTCAAGACCGGCGAGCCGTTCAGCGTCGAATTTCTCGCGCAGGATCCCTCGAGCGAACGCTTCATCCTGTTTTACAAGCCGTCGCTGGAGCGGCTCGGCGTCACCGTCAATGCGCGCATCGTCGATTCCGCGCAATATGAGAACCGGTTGCGGCAGTGGGATTACGACATCGTCACCACGGTCTGGGGCCAGTCGCTGTCGCCGGGCAACGAGCAGCGCGGCTTCTGGAGCTCGCAGGCCGCCGATCAGCCCGGCTCGCGCAATCTGGTCGGCATCAAGAATCCGGCAATCGACTCGCTGATCGAGCGGGTGATCTTCACCAAGGACCGCGACGATCTGGTCGCCGCCACGCATGCGCTCGACCGCGTGCTGTTGTGGAACCACTACGTCGTGCCGCAATGGACCTACGGCAAGGTGCGCACCGCGCGCTGGGACCGCTTCGCGCGGCCCGACGCGATGCCGAAATACGGACTGTCCGCGTTTCCGACCATCTGGTGGTGGGACGACAAAAAGGCGGCGAAGACGCCGCAGCGCTCCTGATGTTGCCGCTCAGCCGACGCCGCACGCTGGTTCTGGCCGCAAGCGCGGCCGCGGCGGGCGTGCTGCCGCCGTTCGGATTGCGCGGCGCGCTTGCGCAGCAGGCCGAGGGCGAGGGCGCGCGCCACGGTATGTCGGCCTTCGGCGACCTCAAGCACCCGGCCGATTTCGCGCATTTCCCTTACGTCAATCCGCAGGCGCCGAAGGGCGGCGCCTATTCGGAAATCATCAGCCGGCGCGGCTTCAACGGCTCGTTCCTCACCTTCAATTCGCTCAACGGCTACATCCTCAAAGGCGAGGGTGCGTTCGGCCTCGACATGATCTTCGCCTCGCTGATGGCGCGGGCGAACGACGAGCCGGATGCGATGTATGGTTTCGCGGCCCAATCGGTGGCGATCTCCGAGGACGGCCTGACCTATACGTTCAAGATGCGTCCGGAGGCGACCTTCCACGACGGCAGCAAGCTCACCGCGCGGGATGTCGCCTGGTCGCTGACGACGCTCAAGGAAAACGGCCACCCGATCGTCACGCAACTGCTGCGCGACTTGAAAGGCGCGGACGCGCCGGACGACGGCACCGTGATCGTGCGCTTTGCCGAGAAGCGCGCCCGCGACGTGCCGCTGTTCGTCGCCGGTCTGCCGATCTTTTCGCGCGCCTATTACGGCAAGCAGCCGTTCGACCAGTCGACGATGGAGCCGCCGCTCGGCAGCGGCGCCTACAAGGTCGGCAAGGCGGAGCCGGGACGCTTCATCGAGTATGCGCGCGTCAAGGACTGGTGGGGCGCCAACCTGCCGGTGTCGCGCGGCCAGTACAATTTCGACACGGTGCGCTACGAATATTTCCGCGACCGCGATGTCGGCTTCGAGGCCTTCACCGCGAAGGCCTATCTGCTGCGCGAGGAATTCACCTCGCGGGTCTGGGCGACGCGCTACGACTTCCCGGCGCTGCGCGAGGGGAAGGTGAAACGCGACGTGCTGGCGGACGACACGCCCTCCGGCGCGCAAGGCTGGTTCATCAATACGCGGCGCGAGAAGTTCAAGAGCCGCGAGCTGCGCGAGGCGCTTGACGACGCCTTCGACTTCGAATGGACCAACAAGAACCTGATGTACGGCTCCTACGAGCGCACCCATTCGGTGTTCCAGAATTCGATCATGATGGCGAAGGGCAAGCCGTCGGCGGCCGAGGTCGCGCTGCTCGAGCCGTTCCGCGACAAGCTGCCGGCGGAAGTATTCGACGAGCCTTACGTGCCGCCGGTCAGCGACGGCTCGGGCCATGACAGGAAGCTACTGCGCCGCGCCTCGCAGTTGCTCACCAAGGCCGGCTACCCGGTCAAGGACGGCAAGCGCATGCTGCCGGGCGGCGAGCCGCTGACGATCGAGTTCCTGATCGAGGAGCCGACCTTCAAGCCGCATCACCTGACCTACATCAAGAACCTGCAGACGCTCGGCGTCGACGCCAGCCTGCGCATCGTCGATCCGGTGCAGTACCGCAAGCGGGTCGATGACTTCGATTTCGACATCGTGGTGCAGCGGTTCAGCTTCTCGGAGACGCCGGGCGATTCGCTGCGCACGTATTTCTCCTCGCAGGCGGCCGCCACCAAGGGCACCCAGAACGTCGCCGGCATCGCCGATCCGGCGGTGGATGCGCTGATCGAGCAGATCGTCGCCGCCAAATCGCGCGAGGAACTGGTGATCGCCTGCCGCGCGCTCGACCGCGTGATTCGCGCCGGACGCTACTGGATTCCGCACTGGTACAAAGGGTCGCACTGGCTCGCCTATTGGGACGTTTTCTCGAAGCCGGCGCAGAAACCGCGCTATGCCCGCGGCGTCGTCGAAACCTGGTGGTACGACCCGAGCAAAGCCGCCAAGCTGGAGCGGAAAGGATAAAGTCGATTCGTCATTCCGGCACGGCCCGCAGGGCCGGAGCCGGAATCCAGAGCTGGATTCCGGGTTCGACGCTTCGCGTCGCCCCGGAATGACCGAGGAAATAAACGCCGCATGGCCGCCTATATCGTCCGCCGTCTGCTGTTCATGATCCCGACGCTGCTCGGCATCATGCTCGTCTCCTTCGTCGTGGTGCAGTTCGCGCCGGGCGGGCCGGTCGAGCGGGTGATCGCGCAGCTGACCGGCTCCGACACCGGCGCCACCTCGCGCATTTCAGGCTCGCAGTCGGGCGATTTCGGCGCCCGCGGCGGCGTGCAGGGTGGCAACCAGTTCGACGCCATGTCGTCGAAATATCGCGGTGCGCAGGGCCTCGATCCCGAATTCATCAAGAAGCTCGAAAAGCAGTTCGGCTTCGACAAGCCGGCCTATGAGCGCTTCGGGCTGATGCTCTGGAACTACGCGCGGTTCGATTTCGGCTCGAGCTATTTCCGCGACGTCAGCGTGATGCAGCTCATCAAGGAGAAGCTGCCGGTCTCGATGTCGCTCGGCATCTGGATGACGCTGCTGACCTATCTCATCTCGATCCCGCTCGGCATCCGCAAGGCGGTGCAGGACGGCTCGGCCTTCGACGTCTGGACCTCCAGCGTCATCATCGTCGGTTACGCCATTCCGGGCTTCCTGTTCGCGATCCTGCTCATCATCCTGTTTGCCGGCGGTTCGTTCTTCGACTGGTTCCCGCTGCGCGGTCTCACCTCGGATAATTTCAGCTCGTTGCCGTGGTGGGAACAGATCATCGACTATTTCTGGCATCTGACGCTGCCGATCATCGCGATGGCGCTCTCGGCCTTCGCGACCATGACGCTGCTGACGAAAAACTCGTTCCTCGACGAGATCCGCAAGCAGTATGTGCTGACCGCGCGCGCCAAGGGCTGCTCGGACCGGCAGGTGCTCTACGGCCACATCTTCCGCAACGCCATGCTGATCGTGGTCGCCGGTTTCCCCGGCGCTTTCGTGCACGCCTTCTTCACCGGGGCGCTGCTGATCGAGACGATTTTCTCGCTCGACGGGCTCGGCCTCTTGGGCTTCGAAAGCGTGCTGAATCGCGACTATCCGGTGGTATTCGCGACGCTCTATATCTTCTCGCTGGTCGGCTTGGTGGTGAACCTGCTGTCGGACCTGACCTATACCTGGATCGATCCCCGCATCGATTTCGAGACGCGGGAGGTCTAGGTGGACGCCGAGATCAGCGGCAAGCTCCCGGAATCCGCGGCCTCGACCGGCGCCGGCAGCGTCATGCCGGTGCGCGGGCGGTTTTCGCTGTCGCCGCTGAACCGCCGGCGCTGGCAGAACTTCAAGGCCAACCGGCGCGGCTATGTCTCGCTGTGGCTGTTCCTCATTCTTTTCTTCGTTTCGCTGTTCGCGGAATTCATCGCCAACGACCGGCCATTCCTGATCCACGTCAACGGCAAGCTGTTCTTCCCGGCGGTGGTGACCTATCCGGAGACCGCGTTCGGCGGTGATTTCGAGACGGCGGCGGACTATCGCGATCCGTTCCTGCAGAACCTCATCAAGGAGAAGGGCGGCGGCATCTACTGGCCGCCGATCCGCTACTCCTACGACACCCATAACCTCGATCTGCCGACGCCGGCGCCCTCCGCGCCGACCTGGATGCTCACCGAGGCCGAGTGCAAGCCGGTGGTCGAGCGCAAGAAGCTCTCCGGCTGCCGCGACCTCGAATACAACTGGCTCGGCACCGACGATCAGGGTCGCGACGTGGTGGCGCGGCTCATTTACGGTTTCCGGATATCGGTGCTGTTCGGGCTGATCCTCACGGTGATTTCCTCGATCATCGGCGTCGCCGCCGGCGCAGTGCAAGGCTATTTCGGCGGCTGGGTCGATCTGCTGTTCCAGCGATTCATCGAGATCTGGACCGCCATCCCGTCGCTTTATCTCCTGCTCATTATCTCCTCGGTGCTGGTGCCCGGCTTCTTCGTGCTGCTCGGCATTCTGCTGCTGTTCTCGTGGGTGTCGCTGGTCGGACTGGTGCGCGCCGAGTTTCTGCGAGGCCGCAACTTCGAATACATCCAGGCGGCCCGTGCGCTCGGCGTGTCGAATGCCGTCATCATGTTCCGCCACCTGCTGCCGAACGCGATGGTCGCGACCATGACCTTCCTGCCGTTCATCCTGTCGTCGTCGGTGATGACGCTGACCGCGCTGGACTTCCTCGGCTTCGGCCTGCCGCCCGGCTCGCCCTCGCTCGGCGAGATGCTGTCGCAGGGCAAGGCCAATGTGCAGGCACCGTGGCTCGGCCTCACCGGCTTCTTCTCGCTGGCGATCATGCTGTCGCTCTTGATCTTCATCGGCGAGGCGGTGCGTGACGCCTTCGACCCGCGCAAGACCTTCAGGTAACGCCGATGGCCGAAAAGCTCCTCGAAATCAAGGATCTGTCGGTCGCCTTCGGCGAGGGCGCGCGGCAGGTCACGGCGGTCGATCGCGTGTCGTTCGACATCGCCCGGGGCGAGACGGTGGCGCTGGTCGGTGAATCCGGTTCCGGCAAGTCGGTCACCGCGCTGTCGGTGATGAAGCTGCTGCCTTATCCGGCGGCGCATCACCCGACCGGCGAGATTCTGTTCAAGGGGCAAAACCTCTCGGCGATGCGCGAGAACGAGATCCGGCGGGTGCGCGGCAATGACATCACCATCATCTTCCAGGAGCCGATGACCTCGCTCAATCCGCTCCACACCATCGAGAAGCAGATCGGCGAGATTCTGCAGCTTCATCAGCCGATCTCGGCTGCCGCCGCGCGCAAGCGCACGCTCGAACTCTTGACCGAGGTCGGCATTCCCGATCCGGCGTCGCGGCTCGGCAGCTATCCGCATCAATTGTCCGGCGGCCAGCGTCAGCGTGTAATGATCGCGATGGCCTTGGCGAACGAGCCGGACCTGCTGATCGCCGACGAGCCGACAACCGCGCTCGACGTCACCGTGCAGGCGCAAATCCTCAAGCTTCTGAAGGAAACCCAGAAGCGGCTCGGCATGTCGATGCTGTTCATCACCCACGACCTCGGCATCGTGCGCAAGGTCGCGGATCGTGTCTGCGTCATGCAGCGCGGCAAAATCGTCGAGGCCGGCGAGGTCGAGCGTGTCTTCACCGCGCCGGAGCATCCCTATACGAAGGCGCTGCTTGCCGCCGAGCCGAAGCCCGATCCGGCGCCGTCGCGGCCGGACGCGCCACTGGTCGTCAAGACCGACGATCTGAAGGTCTGGTTCCCGATCCGGCGCGGCGTGCTGCGCAAGACGGTCGGCCACATCAAGGCGGTCGACGGCGTCAGCGTCGAGCTGCGCCGGGGCGAGACGCTCGGCGTCGTCGGCGAATCCGGCTCCGGCAAGACCACGCTCGGCCTCGCCATCCTGCGGCTGATCTCCTCGCAGGGGCCGATCGTGTTCCTCGGCAAGCCGATCCAGGGCCTGACCTTCAAGGAGATGCGGCCCGTGCGCCGCGACATGCAGATTGTGTTCCAGGACCCCTACGGCTCGCTGTCGCCGCGCATGGCGGTCGGCGACATCATCGCTGAGGGGCTGGAGGTGCATTTCCCCAAGATGAGCGAGCAGGAGCGCGAGGCGAAGGTGATCGCCGCGCTGCGCGACGTCGGTCTCGATGCCGAGATGCGCCAGCGCTATCCGCACGAGTTCTCCGGCGGCCAGCGTCAGCGTATTGCGCTCGCGCGCGCCGCCGTGCTGGAGCCGACCTTCGTGGTGCTCGACGAGCCGACCAGCGCGCTCGACATGCTGTTCCAGTCGCAGATGGTCGATCTGCTGCGCGACCTGCAGAAGCGGCGCGACCTCACTTATATGTTCATCTCGCACGACCTGCGCGTGGTCGCGGCGATGGCGAGCCGGCTAGTCGTCATGCGCAACGGCAAGATCGTGGAAGAGGGCGCGGCCGCCGATCTCTTCAAGCGCCCGAAGAGCGACTACACCCGCGCGCTGTTCGCCGCCGCCTTCAAGCTCGAAACGGCGCCCGAGGGCGTGGTGGCGCAGTAGGGCATCTCACGCAGTCGTGACTGGCGCGTGTCCCGCGCGGTCGGGCAAGACGGGGCTGCATTCCCGTCAGCAAAGAAACGATCCATGTCCGGCCTCGCGCGCAAAATTTTCATTGCTCTCCTTGTTTCGTCCAGCCTCGCCGTCGTGGCGCGCGCCGATCAGGGCGACTATCCGATCAAGGCCGACGATGGCGAGATCATCGCCAACCATAAAATCTCGTCGGATCTCGAAGCCCGTATCGAGAAGCTGCCGAACGTGGTGGTTGCCGCCAACCCGAACGGCAAGGTGACGCTGTACGAGTTCTACGATCTCAACTGTCCGTATTGCCGGCGGGCCTCCGCCGACATCGACACGCTGGTGAAAAGCAACGCGAACCTGCGGCTCGTGCTGGTGCCGTTTCCGGTGCTCGGCATCCCGTCGATCCTCGCCGCGCGCATCGAATATGCGGTGGTGAAGCTCGCGACGCCCGATCAATTCTACAAGTTTCATCGGCTGGTCTATCAGGGCCGCGGCGTCATCGACGACAAGCGCGCCTTCGAGGCGGCCAAGCAGATCGGCCTCGATCCGCAGAAGGTGTTCGATCTCGCCAATTCGGAATCCTTCGCCGGCGACATGAAGCAGCACTTACAGCTCGGCGACGCGCTCGGCATCCAGGCGACGCCGGGCCTCGTCATCAGGGGCGTCAGCTTTGTCGGTTATCCGGGCAAGAAGGCGCTGGCCGGCGTCGTCGCGGCTGCACAGAAGTGCGGTCAGGTGATGTGCGGGAAATAACTACGCCGCCAGTCCCAGGATCTGCCGCGCTTCCGCCGTCGTCGCCGGCCGCCGGCCGTATTCGGCGCAGAGGTCGGCTAGCCGTTTGACCAGCGCGGCGTTCGACGGCGCGAGCTTGCCGCTTTCGTCCCAGCGGATGTTGTCCTCGAGCCCGGTGCGGCAGTGGCCGCCGGCCTCGAGACTCCAGCGGTTGAGCATCAGCTGGCCCTTGCCGATGCCGGCGCCGGTCCAGGTCGCCTGCGGCGCGATGCGCTTGAGCGTTTTCACGTAGAAGTCGAAGGTCTCCTTGTCGACCGGCATGGCGTTCTTCACGCCCATGACGAACTGCACATGCAGCGGTCCCTTGATCTTGCCGGCCTCTTCCATCTTTACCGCCTGGAAGATCATCGACAGGTCGAAGGCTTCGATCTCGGGCTTGACGTCGTATTTGATCATCTCGGCGGAGAGCCAGTCGACCAGCTCCGGCGAATTCTCGTAGACGCGGGTCGGGAAGTTGCATGAGCCGGTCGACAGCGAGGCCATGTCCGGCCGCAGCGGCAGCATGCCGCCGCGCTCGCGGCCGGTGCCGGAGCGCCCCCCGGTCGAGAGCTGGATGATCATGCCGGGGCAGTGTTTCTTCAGGCCCTCGACCAGCCGGCCGAATTTCTCCGGATCGGAGGAGGTGGTGCCGTCGTCATTGCGCACGTGACAATGCGCGAGCGACGCGCCGGCCTCGAACGAGGCCTGAGTCGACTCGACCTGCTCCGGCACCGTGATCGGCACCGCCGGATTGTCGGCCTTGGTCGGCACCGATCCGGTGATCGCGACGGTGATGATGCAGGGGGTCGTCATAGGCTGCTCCGATTTATCCGCGAGGCATCATGGCCCGCGGTCGGCGGCCGGCGCAACCGCCCGGCAGTTGATGCGACCATGTGAAAAGCCTTACGGAATGCGCCTTTATGCGGCGTGGGCGTCGAGCGCGGCCACCGAGCGCAGCGCGTCGAGCGCCTGCTCGACCAGCACCTCGTCGGCATTGGCCGCGCGCACCGCGTAAATCGGATAGGCGAAACTCGGCGCGCCGTCGACGAGGTGCAGCTTGCCGCTGTCGAGATAGGGCTTGGCGGCGCGGCGCCTGAAATAGCCGGAGCCGCCGGCCTCCACGATGTAGCTCAAGGCCAGCGGCCCGAGACCGACGAACAGGCCGGGATTGGTCACGTCGGGAAAGCTCATGCCGTGATGGATCGCGAATTCCGGACCCCAGTCGACATAAACATAGTCCGGCGAGGACAGCGGCTTCACGCTCGGATCGGTGGTGACCAGCACCAGCGTCTCCTCGAGAATCTGATCGACCCGCAGGCCGGGCCGGTTCTGCGGCGCATACATCACCGCGACGTCGAGCATGCCTTCTGCGACCTGCGTGATCAGCCCTTCCGGCAGCCCGACCTGAACGCGCAGCGCGATGTCGGCGGCGGCGCGGCGCATCCACACCAGCCAGTCGAGCATCAGCGGGTGCCACAGGCTGAGTTCGCCGCCGATCGCCAGCACCGCGGTGCGGCCCGGCGGCACCGCGACCTGATGGCGGGCGCGCTCCCAGAGCTGCACGAAGTTCGGCGCGTAACGCAGGAACTGCTCGCCGGCCGGCGTCAGCGACGCGCCGGCCTTGTTGCGCACGAACAGCGGCCGGCCGAGCTGCTCCTCGAGCGAGCGCACGCGCGCGCTCACGGTGGTCTGGCTGACGTTCAGCCGTTCGGCGGCGCGGATGAAACTGCGCGTCGAGACGATGGTCAGGAATGTGCGTGCGAGATCGATATCCATGCCGTGCCCGTTCGCTCAGCCTATCTAGCAATAATATTGCTATTAAACTCGAATTAATTTCGTTTGTCCCACTTTAATCCGATAGGCACCCTGAAAACGAGAAAAAGAGAGCGGATTCGTGGGCTTCGACGCCAATTCCCTGGTCCTGATCGTTGTTCTTGCGCTCGTCTTCTGGACGGTCGGCCGCAAGTACGAGGAATTGCGCACGCGCGCCTCGCGCGAGTTGCGTCTCTCGACCTGTCTCGACGAAGCGGCGGACAGCGGCCCGCTCGCGCCCGGCGCTCATCCCGAGATGCACGACGCCGCACCTCCGTGCGCGGTGGCCGGCAACGTCACCGGAGATCTGCGCCGGATCGCGGCGATGGACGGCTCGTTCGACGCCGACCGGTTTCTCCAGGGCGCGCGTCTCGTCTACGAGGCGATCGTGCTCGCCTTCGCCAAGGGCGACCGCGAGCTGCTGGCGGACCTGCTGACCGCCGACGTCTACCGCACCTTCGTTCATGCCATCGCGCTGCGCGAAGCGCGTCAGCATCGCGTCTCGACGCGCTTCGTCTGCCTGAACGACGCGCGGATCGAGGAAGCCGCGGTCATCGATGGTCAGGTGCAGATCGTCGTCACCTTCGACAGCGAGATCGTCGCCGCCACGCGCGACGCGGCCAACGCCGTCGTCGACGGCAATCCCGCGGCCGTCACGGCGATGGCGGACCGCTGGACCTTCGTGAAGGGGCTTCGGGCGAACGGGCTTTGGCGGCTTGCGGCGACGGAAACGTCGCGTGGGGAGCCCGAACAGCCCGCCACACCACAATCCGCCGAAACATGCGGATGAGAAAACGAGCGGCGTCAAGCCGCCGGACATCAACAGAGGGAGGAAAGTCTTATGAGCAGTTTTCTACCGTTCCTTGACCGGTCGCGCACCATCGCCAAGCCGGGCTTCAACCGGTGGCTGGTGCCGCCGGCGGCGCTGTGCGTGCATCTTTGCATCGGCCAGGCCTATGCGTTCAGCGTGTTCAACCTGCCGATGACGCGCCTCATCGGCGTGTCGCAGTCGGCGCCGGGGGACTGGAAGCTGACCGATCTCGGCTGGATCTTCTCGATCGCGATGGCTGTGCTCGGCATTTCGGCCGCCGTGTTCGGCCGCTGGGTCGAGGAAGGCGGGCCGCGCAAGGCGATGTTCACCGCCGGCCTGTGCTGGGCGGGCGGCTTCCTGATCTCGGCGCTCGGCATTTATCTGCACAACCTCTGGATCATCTATCTCGGCTACGGCGTGATCGGCGGCTGCGCGCTCGGCATCGGCTACATCTCGCCGGTCTCGACGCTGATCAAGTGGTTCCCGGATCGTCCGGGCATGGCGACCGGCATGGCGATCATGGGCTTCGGCGGCGGCGCGCTGGTGGCGTCTCCGCTGTCGGTCTGGCTGATGAGCAAGTTTGCGACGTCGACCCATGTCGGCGTGTTCGAAACCTTCATCGTGATGGGCTGCGCCTACTTCGTGTTCATGATGGTCGGCGCCGCGATCGTGCGCGTGCCGGCGGCGGACTGGAAACCAGAAGGCTTCGTTCCGCCGAAACAGAGCAAGCTCATCAGCAGGAACGACGTCTATGTTTATGATGCGGTGAAGACTCCGCAGTTCTGGCTGATCTGGATCGTGCTGTTCCTCAACACCACGGCCGGCATCGGCGTGCTCGGTCAGGCGTCGGCGATGAGCCAGGAAATGTTCCCCGGCCACATCACCGCCATCGCGGCCGCCGGTCTGGTCGGCCTGATGAGCCTGTTCAACATGGGCGGACGTTTCTCGTGGGCTTCGGTGTCCGACTATATCGGCCGCAAGAACACCTACTTCGTGTTCATGACGCTCGGCTTCATCCTCTATGTGACGGTGCCGTTCGCCGGCGCGACGGGCAATGTGTACCTGTTCGTGTTCTGCTTCCTGATCATCGTGTCGATGTATGGCGGCGGGTTCTCGACCGTGCCGGCCTACCTGAAGGATATGTTCGGCGTGCGTTACGTCGGCGCCATTCACGGCATCCTGCTGACGGCCTGGTCGGCCGCCGGCATCGTCGGCCCCGTGTTGATCAATTACATCCGGGAATACAATGTCACTCACGGCGTGCCGAAGGCACAGGCCTACAACACCACCATGTACATCATGGCCGGCCTGCTGGTGATCGGCTTCATCGCCAACTTCTTCGTGCGTGCGGTGAACAGCCGTTACCACATGCAGGCGGATCACCCGGCCAATGCCGGTGCGGTTCCCGTCGGCAGCGCTCATTAGCGGAGAGAGGAGTCCACCATGCAAAATGTCGATCAATCGAAAACGACAACGCTGCATCTGGTTCTCGCCTGGTGTTTTGTCGGCATCCCGCTGCTTGCCGGCGTCACCCAGACGCTCATCAATGCCATGAAGTTATTCCAGTAGAGACGGTACCTGCCGTTCTACCCCTGACTTCGGCAGCCGCGAGGCTGCCGATTTTTTTTAAACAAAAAGGATCAGGGCCGCCGCACGCTCGTCACCGGGCTGCCGGCCGCGCCGATCCGCGCCACCGCGGCGGCGACCGTCTCGATCGCGACCGCCATGTGAAACGCATTGGCGTGAACGATGGTGTCCTTGTCGCGCGCGACGGCGACGTGGCCCTTCCAGAACACCAGATCGCCGCGCGCGAGCGCGTCGAGCGTGACCGCGGTGCCGACGGTCTGCTCCTGCATGTTGCTGTCGCGCGGGCAGGGCCGGCCGGCGGCGTTCATCGCGACCTGCACCAGCCCCGAGCAGTCGATGCCTTGCGTGGTCTTGCCGCCCCAGAGATAAGGCGTGCCGAGGAACCGTTCCGCGACGGCGACCGGATCGTGCTCTTTTGCATCGATCGCCGCGAGGTGCTGGCGCGGCACATAAAGTCCGGCGGCGGTCACGGCAAAGCTGCCGTCCTCGCGCGTCACCGCGAGCCGCGCGCCGAGCGGCAGCGCGACGAACGGCGGCAGCTTGATGTCGGGGCCGGGAAAGCCGTGGCTGCGCAGCGCGGCGATCTTGTGTGTCGCCGGCGCGCTTTCGCGCGCGAGCGCCGCGGCCGGCAGGTAGCCGACATAACTGTCGGCTTCGAGCTGGCCCCAGGCCCAGCCTTCCTCATCGATTTCGTAGACCCGGACGCGCTCGCCATAGAGCGCTTCGGTGTCGAGCGCGGCGTCGTGGCGCGGCTCGCGCCGCAGCGGCGCCTGCGCGTGGACCACCTCATAAACCTCGCCGTCGGTAAACCGCGCGGCCTCGACCTTGCCCTGCAAACGGGCGTCGGCGAGGTCGGGGCGAAAGGCGTTGAGGCGGCGGTCGAGGGTCATTTATTGTTCGTAGCGTTCACACAGCAGCGCGTAGATCGCGCGGGCGGCCTGGCACTCGCCGCCCTCCGGGCGCCCCGGCTTGCTCGCCGGCGTCCAGGCGAAGATGTCGAAATGCACCCAGGCCTTGGCCTGCTCGACGAATTTCGCGAGGAACAGCGCCGCGGTGATCGATCCGGCGAAGCCGCCGGCGCCGGCATTGTTGATGTCGGCCACCTTGGTATCGAGCATCGCCTCATAGGGCCGCCACAGCGGCAGCCGCCACAGCGGATCGCTCTCCGCGGTCGCCGCGATCATCAGGCTCGCCGCCAGCCGGTCGTCGTCGGTGAAGAACGGCGGAATGTCGGGACCGAGCGCGACGCGCGCCGCGCCGGTCAGCGTCGCGAAGTCGATCATCAGGTCGGGCTTTTCCTCGTCGGCCAGCGACAGCGCATCCGCGAGAATGAGACGGCCCTCGGCGTCGGTGTTGCCGATCTCGACCGTGATGCCCTTGCGCGAGGTAAAGACGTCGCGCGGGCGGAAGCTGATGCCGGAAATGGAGTTCTCGACCGCGGGAACCAGCACGCGTAGCCGCACCGGCAGCTTGCGGGCCATGATCATGTGCGCGAGCGCGAGCGCGGTGGCGGCGCCGCCGAGGTCCTTCTTCATGTTCAGCATCGCGCTGCTGGGCTTGATGTCGAGCCCGCCGGTATCGAAACAGACGCCTTTGCCAACCAGCGTGACTTTCGGATGGCTTGGCTTGCCCCAGGTGAAGTCGATCAGCCGTGGCGCGCGCGGCGAGCCCATGCCGACGATATGGATCAGCGGAAACTGCTTCTCCAGCGCGCGGCCGGCGGTGACGCGCAGCTTGGCGCCGTGCGCGCGCGCGACCTTGCGCGCGGCGGTCTCGAGTTCGGCCGGCCCAAGATCGTTGGCCGGCGTGTTGACGAGGTCGCGCGCCAGCGTCACGCCGTCGATGATCGCCGAAAGCTCCTTGGCGTCGACGCCGTCCGGCGCGATCAGCTTGATCGCGCGGGCCTTGGTCTTGCGATAGCGCGTGAAGTTGTAGCCGCCGAGCGCGATGGCGAGCGCGGCGAGCCGGGCGTCGTGCGGCGCGTTGGCGAAACGATAGGCGCCGTCCGGCAGAAGATTCGCCAGCGTGCCGGGCAGGAACAGGTTTTTGGTCCTGGCGTCGGGCTGCTCGATGCCGAACAGCACGGCGGCGAGCTTGCCGTCCTTGGCCGGCACCAGCGCGCAGCGGCCGGGCGAGGGCTCGAAGCCGGATGCGTCGAGGAAGGCGCGGCCGGCGGCGTCGAGCTGCCGCGTCAGCGACGCCGCATTGGATTTGTGGACGAACCAGATCGGGATGGCCTTTGCCGCCGCTTTGGCGTCGGCCGCAAAAATCGGGTGCAGGGCGTTTGTCATGGCCCGCACTATGGCCTTGGGCCCGGCGGATTCGCCAGCCCGGCGCGGCGTCGTGGCAAATGTGGCGGCGCCTGCCGTGCCGCCGGCCCACGAAATCTGCGCCGGGTTAACCGCGCGTTAGGGTTAACGTTTTATTGCTCGGACCGGTCGCCCCAAAAGACGCCCGAAGGATGCCCGGACCAGTGCCTTTACCCCGCATCACAGGTTTGCTCGCCACCGCCGCGCTCGCCGCCGTCCTGGCGCTGCCGATGGCCGGCTGCAAGACGACGGGCGGCGACGACGTCACCGGTTCGATCGGCAGCCAGCGGGAGCCGCGCACCGACGCCGAATGGCGCCGCGCCGCCGACTACTGGGAGCCGCGCTATGAGGCCAACACGGCGGACGCCGAGGTGGCGATGCGCTACGCCCAGGCGCTGCGCGCGACCGGCCGCAAGACGCAGGCCGCCGCGGTGCTCGAACAGGCCTCGATCAAGAATCCGCACAACCGCGCATTGCTCGGCGAGTTCGGCCGCGCGCTCGCCGATGTCGGCAAGCTGCAGCAGGCGCTCGAGGTGCTCGGCCGCGCCCATACGCCGGACCAGCCGGACTGGCGCATCCTCAACGCGCAGGGCGCGGTGCTCGACCAGCTCGGCCGCCCGCAGGAGGCGCGCCGCCACTACGCGAGCGCGCTGAAGATCAAGCCGAACGATCCGTCGGTGCTGTCCAATCTCGGCCTGTCCTACGCGCTGACCAAGGATTTGCGCCGCGCCGAGTCGACTTTGCGTCAGGCCGCCGCCCAGCCCGGCGCCGAGCCGAAGGTGCGGCAGAACCTTGCGCTCGTTGTCGCGCTGCAGGGCCGTTTCGACGAGGCCGAGCAGGTCGTGCGTGCCGATCTGCCGCCGGCCGAAGCGGCCGCCGCGGTCGACGAGCTGAAGCAGATGATCGAGCAGCGCGGCGGCGTCCAACGCACCGGGCAGCCTTCGAGCGGCCGGCGCGGCAAGTCGCGCGGGTGAACAACTAAAGGCTCTCCGCTCGTCATTCCGGACGCCGCGAAGCGGCGATCCGGAATCCAGAAACACGAAGGCAGTCTTTGAGACTGGATTCCGGGTTCCGACCTTTGGTCGGCCCCGGAATGACGCTGCTCTGACTTGAAATCCGGCGCCTACAGCCCCATCACCTTGATGACGGCGGGGCCGAGAATGACCACGAACAGCACCGGCAGGAAGAACAGGATCATCGGCACGGTGAGCTTGGGCGGCAGGCCGGCGGCCTTCTTCTCGGCCTCCGTCATGCGCATGTCGCGGTTTTCCTGCGCCATCACGCGCAGCGTCTGCCCGAGCGGCGTGCCGTAGCGCTCCGCCTGCTGCAGCGCCATGCAGACCGACTTCACGCCGTCGAGATCGGTGCGCTTGGCGAGGTTTTCGTAAGCCTGCCGGCGGTCGGGCAGGTAGGACAGTTCCGCAGTCGTCAGCGTCAGTTCCTCGGCGAGCGGCACCGACTGCGAGCCGATCTCCTCGGACACTCGCTTGAAGGCGGCCTCGACCGACATGCCGGACTCGACGCAGATCAGCAGCAGGTCGAGCGCGTCCGGGAACGCGCGCTTGATCGTGAGCTGCCGGCGCTGAATCTTGTTCTTCAACAGCATCAGCGGCAGGTGCATGCCGAGATAGGCGGCGCCGATGCCGATGCCGAATTTCACCAGCGGCGGCTGGTTGAACTCGATCACGACGAACAGATAGAACAGCGCCGCGGCGAAGGCGCAGATCGGCGTCACCATGCGGAAGAACAGATAGGTCACATAGGGCGCCTGGCCGCGATAGCCGGCCTGCACCAGCTTCAGCCGCGCTTCCTCCTGGCCGACCCACTTGGCGAGGTTGAATTTCTCGACGACGGTCTGGACATATTGCTTCGGCGACTGGCGCAGCGTCGCCTTCTCGCCGCGCGCCAGCCGCTCGCGTTCGCGCTGGCGGATCTTCTCGCGCTCGATCGCGACCGATTTCATCCGCTTGTCGAGATTGTTACCGGACAACAGCGGCATCGCGATCGTCAATACGGTCGCGCCCGCGGCGATGGCGGCAAACACCATCGCCAGCGTCTTGACCTCGATTGCATTGACGAGAAGATCGAGCATAGGCTTGCGTTCGGGACCGTGTTCAGAAGTCGAAGTTGATCATTTTCTTCATCACCAGGATGCCCATCGTCATCCACACCGCGGACGCCGCCAGCATCAACCGGCCGAGCGGCTCGGTCCACAGCAGCGAGATGTAGTTCGGGCTGCTGATGTAAACGAGGATCATCACGGCGATCGGCAGCGCGCCGATGATGCCGGCGGAAGCCTTGGCCTCCTGCGACATCGCCTGAATCTTGGCTTTCATCTTCTTGCGGTCGCGCAGCACGCGCGACAGGTTGCCGAGCGCTTCGGACAGGTTGCCGCCGGCCTTCTGCTGGATGCCGATCACGATGGCGAAGAAGTTGGCTTCCGGCACCGGCATGCTCTCGTAGATCTTACCGCAGGCCTCGCCGATCGGGATGCCGATCGCCTGCGTCTCGACGACGGAGCGGAACTCGGATTTCACCGGCTCCGGCGCTTCGACGGCGATCATCTTCAGGCAGTCGAGCAGCGGCAGGCCGGCCTTGATGCCGCGCACCACCACGTCGACGGCATCGGGGAACGCGGCAAGAAACTTCGCCTCGCGGCGCTTCTTGAGGAATTTCAGCATCCACATCGGCAGGCCGAACGCGCCGACAAAGGCGAACGCCAGCGCCACCAGCAGGCCGACGCCGAAGACGAGGCCGGCCAGGAACAGGCCGAGGCCGAGCGCGCCGGAAACGAGAAAATACTGGCGCTTCGACCACGTCAGCCCGGCCTGCGAGATCTTGATCGGCAGCGGCACTTTGCTCGATTTCTTGTGCCTCTGCTCGAGATCCTTCAGCGCGCTTTCCACGGTGTCGCGGCGCGAGCGCGGCGCGTTGCGGGTCGCGCGGACCGGCTCGGCCTTGGCGACGCTGGCCTTGCGTTTCTCCGCCTGCCGCTCGCCGGACAGGATCGGATAGAGAAAGACATAGACGATGCCCCCGACCGCGATCGAGGCGAGGGCGAAGACTGCGAGGGGTTGCATGTCCTGCCCCCTCTAGCCCTTGATGTCTTCGTTGGCCGCTTCGGCGGCGTCGAGCGCGGCGGCGAGCCGCTTCTCCTCGCCGTAATAGCGGGCGCGGTCCCAGAATTTCGGCCGGCCGATGCCGGTCGAGCGGTGACGGCCGATGATGTTGCCTTGCGCGTCTTCGCCGGTCATCTCGTAGACGAACAGATCCTGCGTGATGATGACGTCGCCTTCCATGCCCATCACCTCGGTGATGTGTGTGATGCGGCGCGAGCCGTCGCGCAGGCGGGCGGCCTGCACGACGACGTCGACCGAGGCGACGATCATCTCGCGGATGGTGCGCGAGGGCAGTGAGAAGCCGCCCATCGTGATCATGGATTCGAGACGCGACAGCGCCTCGCGCGGGCTGTTGGCGTGCAGCGTGCCCATCGAGCCGTCGTGGCCGGTGTTCATCGCCTGCAACAGGTCGAACGCTTCGGGTCCGCGCACTTCGCCGACGATGATGCGTTCCGGACGCATACGCAGGCAGTTCTTCACCAACTCGCGCATGGTGACCTGGCCTTCGCCCTCGAGATTGGGCGGCCGGGTTTCGAGGCGCACCACATGCGGCTGCTGCAGCTGAAGCTCGGCGGCGTCCTCGCAGGTGATGATGCGTTCGGTCGATTCGATGAACTGGGTGAGGCAGTTCAGCAGCGTGGTCTTGCCGGAGCCGGTGCCGCCGGACACCAGCGTGTTGACGCGGGCGCGGCCGACGATCTGGAGGATGTCGGCGCCCTGCGGCGTGATCGTGCCGAACTTGACGAGCTGGTCGAGCGTCAGCTTGTCCTTCTTGAACTTGCGGATGGTGAGCGCCGGGCCGTCGATCGACAGCGGCGGCACGATGGCGTTGACGCGGGAGCCGTCCGGCAGGCGCGCGTCGCAGATCGGCGAGGCTTCGTCGACGCGGCGGCCGACCTGGCTGACGATGCGCTGGCAGATGTTCAGCAGTTGCTGGTTGTCGCGGAACCGGATTCCGGTGCGCTGAATCTTGCCGGCGACTTCGATGTAGACCGTGCCGGAGCCGTTGACCATGATGTCGGCGATGTCGTCGCGCGCGAGCAGCGGCTCGAGCGGGCCGAAGCCGAGCACGTCGTTGCAGATGTCGTCGAGCAGCTCTTCCTGCTCGGAGATCGACATCACGATGTTCTTGATCGCGATGATCTCGTTGACGATGTCGCGGATTTCCTCGCGCGCTGCGACGGCGTCGAGCCGGGCGAGCTGGGCGAGGTCGATCGCCTCGATCAGGGCGCCGAACACGGTGCCCTTGGTTTCGTAATAGGTGTCTGACTTGCGCGAGTCGATCGCGCTCGCGGCCATGTTGGTGTTGATGCCGGCGGGCGGGCGGTTCCCGGCCGGCGCGGAGATCAGCGGCGCGCCAAGGCCTTCGGACGAAAACGGCGTGCGGCCGCCCTCGACGGGCGGCGCGGCCGGCGCGGTCGGCGGGGCGTCCGCGACGTGCCGCGGCGCTTCCGCGGGCGCGGGCGCCTGCTTCGGCGCGGGCGGTGCGACCGTGACGCCGGCGGGACTGCTACGCTTGCCGAACACTATTCCTTACTCCCAACCCGTCTCAGGCCGAACGCTTCATCAGCTTGCCGATCAGCGGCGACAGCAGGCCGCCGCGCGAACGCTTCACCTCCGCGCGGCCGGTCACGATCTGGGCCATCTGGCGGAACAGCTCGGTCGTCTTGTGGCTCGACGACACCTCGGCGATCATCTGTCCGTTGTTGGCGGCGGTGCCGAACAACTGCGGATCGAACGGGATGATGGCGGCCGGTTCGTCTTCCAGCGCCTTGGCGAAATCGGCGGGCGAAATCTCCGGGCGTTTCGGCATGCCGACCTGGTTCAGGCAATACAGCGGACGCCGGTCGTTCGGACGCTGCTGGCGCAGGAGGTCCGCGAGGTTCTTGGCGTTGCGCAGGTTGGCGAGGTCCGGCTGCGCGACGATCATGATGTCGTCGGCCGCGATCAGCAGCCGGCGGGTCCAGCCGTTCCACTGATGCGGGACGTCGAGCATGGTGCAGGGCACCGAGGTGCGCAGCGAGTCGATGATCGCGTCGAAGGATTCCGCGCCGAAGTCGTAAACCCGCTCGAGCGTCGCCGGGGCGGCGAGCAGGCTCAGCTGGTCGGTGCACTTCGACAGCAGGCGATCGACGAAATTGGTGTCGACGCGGTCCGGCGAGAACACCGCGTCGGCGACGCCCTGCGGCGGGTCCTGGTTGAAATCGAGGCCGGCGGTGCCGAAGGCGAGATCGAGGTCGACCACGACCGAGTCGAGCGCGATATCGCGCGCCGTCGACCAGGCAACGTTGTGGGCGATCGTGGAGGCTCCGACGCCGCCCTTGGCGCCGACGACGGCGACGATGCGGCCGATCGGCTTGGTGTTGGGCTGGTTGAACAGGCCGCAGATCGCCCGCACCACGTCGAGCGTTCCGGTCGGCGCGATCAGATATTCGCTGACGCCGCGCTTGGTCAGCTCGCGATAGAGCATCACGTCGTTGATGCGGCCGATCACCACGACGCGGGTGCCGGAGTCGCAGACCTCGGCGAGCTGGTCGAGGCCCTCGACGATTTCCTCGGCGCGGCCTTCGGACTCGACGATGATGACGTTCGGGGTCGGGCCGCTGCGATAGGCCTCGACGGCGGCGATGGCGCCGCCCATCTGGATCTTGATATGCGCCTTGGCGAGCCGGCGGTCCTCGCCGGCCGACTGCACCGCGGCGGCGGTCTCGACCGTCTCGCAGAACGCCTGCACCGACACCCGCGGCGCCGGAGCGATGTGCTCCTCGATGATCGCTTCGGCCGGGGCGGTGGTGACGCCCGCGTCGTCTACGACGGGAATTTGCTGGGGGTGCCTAATCATTTTCCGACTTCACTGATTTTTCCGTTGGCGTAGCCGTGGCCCGAGTCGTTCGGGTAGTTGGCGCCCGGCGTCTCACCCTTGCGATACTTGTCGAACATCACGGCGCGGCGTCCCGCCATCGCCGGCGCTTCGCCGCGCGGCTGGACGAGATCGGCGGGGTTGTCGACCATCGCGGCGAGGTTGCGCTGGCTGGCGCAGCCGAGATTCCAGTACGGATAATTCTGCATGTGGTCGGGCGTATCGGACGGGCCGAGGTCGTCCGGCCAGCGGCCGCACGGGCCGGCCTTCGCCATCAGCCGCGAATAGTTCAGCTTGATCGAGGCGAGCGAGCCGCCCGGCGCACTATAGGAGCGCACGCGCACGCCGGCGCCGGGGATGCCCGAGGCCGCGAAGATCGAATGGATTTCGCGCAGCGAGTCCTGC
Organism: Pseudolabrys sp.; assembly: GCF_050250095.1. Taxonomy (NCBI): domain Bacteria; kingdom Pseudomonadati; phylum Pseudomonadota; class Alphaproteobacteria; order Hyphomicrobiales; family Xanthobacteraceae; genus Pseudolabrys; species Pseudolabrys sp. Next base: position 112,021 of record NZ_JBFWPH010000006.1, read on the forward strand.
GCGGCGCGGTCGGTCCGGCCGCCCTTCGGCACGTCGATCAGGATGCCGCTGGTGGCGTCCCGCTTCCAGGACTGCGCGAAGGCGAGCACGTCGGCGCGCTGCGCCGGCGACAGGCCGCCGCGGTTCTGCCCGAGGAAAACCTCGACGGTCTGGTTGCCGTTGACGAGCGCGATCGGATGGCGCTGCCGGTAGTCGACCGGGTAGGGCGCCCGCGCCTGATGCTGCGAGTAGCAGCCGGCGAGCGTCACGGCGAGCGAGCCGATCGCCACGACGCGGAGGAATGCCGGCACACGGCCCCGAGCGGTCGTGGAAGAGGTCTGCGACATCGAAGGTCTCCTGCCGGCGTTCAGTCGAGGATGAAGCCGTAGTTGCTGCGGTGATTGCGCGTCGTGGTGGTGACGGCGGGAGCGGCGGGCGCCGCCTCGCCGTTGCCGTAGATGCGGTTGAAGCGGCCGAGCAGCACGGTCTGCGCGTCGTTGGCGTCGGCGAAGCCGTCATCGGGCCGCGACAGCTTGTTCTGCGCGACGGCGCGGACCACGTAGGGCGTCACCAGCACCATCAGCTCGGACTGGCGGTTGATGTAGTCGCGGCTCTTGAACAGCGTGCCGAGGATCGGCACCTGCATCAGGCCGGGAATGCCGTTGATCTGCTGCTTGGTCTGTTCCTGGATCATGCCGGCCAGCGCCAGCGAGCCGCCGGAGGGAACCTCGACGGTCGTTTCGGTGCGGCGGGTACGGATCGAGGGAATGGTCAGCGCCTGGGTCGAGCCCGGCACTTGCATGGTGATGGCGTTTTCCGACGACAGGTCGGACACCTCGGTCAGCACCTTCAGGCTGATGCGGCCTTCCGACAGCACCACCGGCGTGAACACCAGGCTGACGCCGAATTTCTTGAAGTCGATCTGCGACTGACAGACCGGCGGCGACTTGGTGGTGTCGCACGATAGGCCGTTGGGGATCGGGAATTCGCCGCCTGCGATGAAGGTCGCCGTCTCGCCGGAGATCGCGGTCAGGTTCGGCTCGGCGAGCGTGCGGATCACGCCGGCGCGTTCCATCGCGCGCAATTGCGCGGTGAGGTTCGACCAGCCCGCGCTCAGCGCCGAATTGGTCAGCGCCTGGCCGGTCGCCGTGAACGGATTGTTGCTGGTGTAGTTGATGACGGCCGAGCCGAAATTGGTGGTGCCGTTGAGGTCGATGCCGAGCTGCTTGATGACGTCGCGCTGCACTTCGGCGACCGTGACCTTCAGCATGATCTGGTCGCGCGCGCGCACCGAAATGCCGTTGACGACCTTGGTGCCGTCGCCGACCAGTCGCGAAGCGAGTTCATAGGCCTGCTGGGCGTCGGCGGCGCTCGCAGCGCTGCCCGTCAGCATGACGCCGTCATTGATGCCTTCGACGCGGATATCGGCGTCAGGGAGGATTTGCTTCAGCGCGCCGCGCAGGCCGTTGAGATCGCGGGTCACCGCGATGTCGAAGCCGGCGATCTGCTGGCCGTGGGCGTCGAAGAAGAAGATGTTGGTCTGCCCGACCTTGACGCCGATCATGTAGACACGGCGCGACGTGCGGATCACCGCATTGGCGATTTTGGGGTCCGCGACCAGCACGTCCTTGATGTCGGCCGGCAGATCGATGGCGACCGACTTGCCGACGCCGAGCGGCACGAAGCGCGAGGTGGCCTCGCTCGCCGCGACGCGGATGACCGTGGACGGCGCGTCGGCCGCGACCGTCGGCGTCACCGGCGAGCCTGCCGCGACGGCGATCAGGGCCAGCAGCGGAACCGCCCGGCTCCAGTTCGGCAAAGGACGCATCAGGGAGCGCTTCAAGGGGTGCATTTCGAGGTCCATTCCCCTGGTTACTTCGTCGTCGCGGTCGAGCTGACGCCGAAGCGAATCACGTTCACGGAGTTGCGTTTGCCGCCCGCGTCGTCGTCGGCCGGCTTGTCGGTGGCGTTCGAGTCGGTGATCGAGCGCAGCGCGAGCGAGATGGTGCCGAGCTGGCGCGCAGTCGCGAGCGTTTCGGCCTGCGGCGGCGACAGTTCGAGCGTCGCGGTCTTGCCGATCACGACCTTCTGGCCGTTCTTCTCCTCGACCGCCTGGTCGATGGCGAGCACGCGGATGTTGTTCAGAATGATTTCCGCCTGGTTGGGCGTGTCCTTGTCGCTGTCGCGGCCGCGGCGCGAGAGAATGACGTCGACGCGATCGTTCGGCAGGATGAAGCCGCCCGCGCCGGTTTCCGGCGAGATCTCGGTCGAGACCGCGCGCATGCCGGCGGGCAGGATCGCGGCCATGTAGCCGGAGCCTTTCGCCTTGACGAGCTTGGCGTCGCGGATCGGCTCGCCGGAGACGAACGGCGCGCGCGCGATCGAACCGGTCAGCGATTCGACGGCGTCGGGACGGTCGCTCTTGCGGATGAAGTTGCCGGTGTTGGCGGCGGCGGGCCAGTCCTGCCACTGCATGTCGCCGGCGCCGACCACCTGGCCGAGCGGAATGTCATTCTTGGCGACGAGAACGTCGACCGTGGGAATCTTCGCTTCGGGCTGGGAAGGAGCGGGCGGCGGCGGATCGGAGCGGCCGGCCAGCATGGCGGCAACGCCACCGGCGGCGATCGCAACCGTCAACACGACAAGACGCGCAGCTTTCATACGCTTCACTTCCTACAAACGCGGCGACAGACGCGACGCCAAAACACATGGCGGCCGGTACGACCGTTCGCGCCGGATTTGAGCAGGTAATGGTCAAGGTATGGTTAAAGAGCGGTATCTAACGTGAGTTAATTTTGTCTTGCTTCACGTTGCGTCCGCGTGTGTGCGCGTTCAGCCGGCGAGATGGCTCATCCAGTCGGTGTCGGGATAAACGATCAGCGCCGCCGCCGCGAGCGCGATGCCGTAGGGCACGCCGGCGCTCTTCTCATGCAGCCGCATGATCCACGGCTGCCTGGCGAGCGCGGCGGGCAGCGGCAGGGCGCGGAACTGGATCAGCAGCACGGTCAGGACGCCGCCGAGCAGCGAGGCGTAAATCAGGTAGGTCATCAGGTGTTCGAAGCCGAACCACAGCGCGATCGCCGCCGCGAGCTTGGCGTCGCCGCCGCCGATCCAGCCCATCGCGAAGCAGCCGAAGCCGATCGCAAGCACGAGGCCGCCGGCGGCGAGGTGCATGCCGGCTTCGTTGAGGCTCATGCCCGCCGCGAAGGCCAGCACCGCGAAGCCGCCGGCGAGCGCCAGCGTCAGCCGGTTCGAGATCGTCATGGTCAGGAGATCGCTCGAGGCCGCGAAAGCCATGGCGGCCGGAAACAGGATCAGGCGAATCGCATCGAGCACCATGAGGCCTCCCTCGGCGCGCCGGAGCGGGCCGCATGCGAGGTTACGGCGGTCAAGCTTGCGGTTCGGTTAGCGGCAGCGGGATTTCCGCGCCGGCCGCCAAAATAAAAAGGCTCCGGCAGCCCACCGGAGCCTTTTCAGTCCGGATGCGCGCGTGGATTACTTGAGCTGGCTGGAGACGCTCGAGAAGGTGTTGTTCAGCTGGGTGCCGAGGCCGTTGACGACCGCGATGATGGCGATCGAGATGCCGGCCGCAATGAGACCGTATTCGATAGCCGTCGCGCCAGCTTGGTTTTGCAGGAAGCGCTTGATGAGTTGCATCGCTAAGAGCCCTTGTGTGTGGCGTTCGTCCTGAACGCGGGGCGTAACGTAGGAACAAAACTCCAACAACTGATGGCTTGAAACGTTCGGCTTTTCGCGGAGTTTGCCGTCAAATTGCAGGCAAATTGCAGCGAACGGCGGGCGGAGGGCCGCCCCAAAAGCAGAAAGGCTCCGGCGCAAACCGGAGCCCTTGTTTCGTTCGGAAATCGAGCGTTTCAGCTTATTTCAGCTGCGAGGAGATGCTCGAGAACGAGGTGTTCAGCTTGGTGCCGAGGCCGTTGACGACCGCGATGATCGCGACCGAGATGCCGGCCGCGATGAGGCCGTATTCGATGGCGGTCGCGCCCGAGCTGTCCTGCATAAAGCGCACGAAAAGCTTCTTCATCTTTAGCTCCTTGGATCCACACGTGGGCTGTCTGAGCGCATCCGGCAACCGGATTGGTAGCTCCGGCTCACCCGGACTACGTCGAAAATTATCAGTGAGGTCTTGCACCTCGGTTAATCAGAACGAAGAATAATCGGGTATTGATGAGCGTTTATGACGTAGTTAATGAAATATCTCTAAGAGAATATTACGGTTAATAGGTAGTTTAACTGAATAATTCTATGTAATATTGAGAATAGACTTGAGGGTTCATCGGACGGCCGCGCGCCCGTTCGCCAATATTTGAGACGGCCTGCGAAGGCCGTTTCGCTTGGCCCTGCGGGTCCGATTACTTGCGCCGGCGGTCGCCGATATTTCGCGGGTTCCGCGCGGCGCGCCATTCACGCTGAATTAACTGGCAAGGCGGATACCGGACCGGCCGGTCTTTCACGCATCGCGCGGTCCCGAAATGCTCGCCGAAATCCTGTCTGTCGTCGAAGTCGCCGGGCAGACCTTGCTGAAAATTCTCCCCATCACCATTGCGATGGGCGTCGTCTTCGCGGTGCTGACGCACTGGTCGGCCTGCAATCCCGGCAAGCCGTGGTGGCGCAAGCGCGAGATCGTCACCGACGTGCTGTACTGGTTCTTCATTCCGCTGATCGCGCGGTTCGTGCGCATCGGCCTGATGGTCCTGGGCGCCGCCTATATCTACGGCATCCATGACGTCGACTCGCTGATGAAATTCTTCGACAACGGCTTCGGCCCGGTCGCGGTGCTGCCGCTGTGGGCGCAGGCGCTGATCTTCCTCGTCGCCTCGGACTTCCTGCTGTACTGGTTCCACCGGCTCTATCACGGCCGCCAGATGTGGAAGTACCACGCGGTCCATCACTCCTCGGAAGAACTCGACTGGATCTCGGCGGCGCGCTTCCATCCGGTGAACATCCTGCTCGGCACCGTCATCGTCGATGCGGCGCTGCTGCTCGCCGGCATCTCGCCGAACATCATGCTGTGGGTCGGGCCGTTCACGACCGCTCATTCGGCTTTCGTGCATGCCAATCTGAACTGGACGCTCGGCCCGCTGAAATACGTTATCGCGACGCCGGTGTTCCACCGCTGGCATCACACCGCGGCGGACCGCGGCGGCTCGAGCAATTTCGCCGGGACGTTTCCGGTGATCGATCTGATCTTCGGCACCTTCTACATGCCTGAGAAGCAGCTGCCGGACGCTTACGGCATCGACGACAAGAACTTTCCCGCCAGTTTCGGCGCGCAGATCGTTTATCCGTTCCGCCAGTAACCGCCTGACGGGCGGTTCCGCATCTTTGCATTTCGTTCACCACGTCATTTTGCGGTTGATTCACCAATTTGCAGTCAACTGAGGATGGCCGCGGGGGCTGCCGTCCTGTCGTGACGTGCATCCTGCCGGCCGTGTGTTGTGTACCCGCGTGCTGGAGTTTCCGATGTCGTGTCCTCAAGGGCGCCGCGCTGCGGCCGCCGGCCTGCTGGGCGCCGTGCTGATGGCCGGCAGCGCCTATGCCGACACCGTCCGGGTCAATATCGACCAGTCTCACATCATGCGGTTGCCGGAGCGCGCCGCCACGGTCGTGATCGGCAATCCGCTGATCGCCGATGCGACGCTGCAGAACGGCGGCATCCTGATCGTGACCGGCAAGGGCTACGGCTCCACCAACCTGATCGCGCTCGATCGCGCCGGCCGCGAGGTGAAAACCGACATGGTCCAGGTCGTCGGTCCCGGCACCGGCGATCTCGTCACCGTGTTCCGCGGCGTCGACCGCGAGACTTGGAGCTGCGCGCCGAAATGCGAGCCGCGCATCACGCTCGGCGACGGGCCGGCCTATTTCGCCCAGACGCTTGCCGAGACCACGGCCCGCAACGGCCAGGCCGCCGGCGGCGCAACCAAGTAAGCGGCCGTGAGGCTTGCGCTGCGCTCTTGGTTAGCGGCTGTTTAACGGCTTCGCCCGGCTTTTCCGGATCGCCGGAAACACTTCGACAACGCGGTTTTGCTAGGACTATCGCCACCGCTTCCTCCGCGACAGAGACGTCCGCATGACCCGCCGCATTGCGATCGACCTCCTGAACGGCTTGCGCCGCCGGTTGCCGCTGCGTTTGGCGCGCGGCTTCGCGCGGCGCGACGACGGCGCCGCGGCGATCGAATTTGCGCTGGTGGCGACGCCGTTCCTCGCGCTGGTCTTCGCGATCATGGAAACCGCGTTGGTCTTCTTCGCAGGGCAGACGCTGGAAGCCGCCGTCACCAATTCGAGCCGGCTGATCCTGACCGGCCAGGCGCAGACCGGCGGCCTGACGCAGGCGACGTTCAAGCAAAAGGTCTGCGAGCAGATCGTCGGCCTGTTCGACTGCGCCGACAAGGTCTACGTCAACGTCCAGACCTATACGAGCTTCTCGGCGGCGAGCACCACGCCGCCTTACAACAACGGCCAGTTCGACACGACGAAGATGAAGTATCAGCCGGGCGGACCGGGCGACATCGTGGTGGTCAGCCTCTACTACCAGTGGCCGATCTACGTCTCGCTGCTCAGCAACAACCTCGACAACCAGAACGGCAACAAGCGGCTGCTGGTGGCGACGGCGGCGTTCCGCAACGAACCCTATCAGTGAGATCCGTCATGCTGACCGCTCTTCGCCGTCGTTTGCTGTGCTTTAGCCGCGACCGCCGCGGCGTATCCGCCGTCGAGTTCGCATTGCTCGCGCCGTTGATGGTCGGGCTTTATTTGAGCGGCGTCGAGATTTCCGAAGGCATCAGCATCGACCGCAAGGTTACGCTGACCGCCGGCACGATGGCGAACCTCGCCGCGCAGACTGCGACGCTGTCGGACGCCGACGTGTCGAACATCCTGAATGCCTCGGCCTCGATCATGTCGCCGTATTCGCGCACGCCGCTGCAGATCGTGGTGACCTGCGTCGATATCGACAAGGACGGCAAGGCGACGGTGAAGTGGAGCGAGACCTATCAGGGCACCAAACGCGGGGTCGGCTCCTCGGTGACGCTGCCGTCGGCGCTCGCGGTGCCAAACACCTCGCTGATCCTGAGCGAGGTGAGCTACGCCTACAAGCCGGTGATCGGCCACACCATCACCGGCACGCTCAACCTCACCGACAAGATGTATATGAGCCCGCGGCAGCCGCCGACGGTGACGCGGACCTCATAACGGTCCATCGCGTTTTCAAGCGAAGTGGGTACCGGCTCGCGTGAAGAAAACGCGTCCAAACAAAGCTACGCCGCCGGGCTCTCCGGGATCGGCAGTTCGGTCGTCGACTTGATGCGCTCCATCGCGAAGCGCGAGGTCACGTTCTTCAGCGGCACGGCGGCGATCAGGCGCTTGTAGAAAGCGTCGTATCTCGCCATGTCCTGCACGACGACACGCAGCATGTAGTCGACGTCGCCCGCCATCCGGTAGAACTCCATCACCTCCGGCATTGCCGACACCGTCTCGGCGAAACGCTTCAGCCAGTCGTTGGAGTGGTCGCCGGTCTCCACCGAGACGAACACGGTGATGCCGAGCCCGACCTTGTCGGGATCGATCAGCGCGACGCGGCGCTGGATCACGCCGTCGGCTTCGAGCCGCTGCAGGCGCTTCCAGCACGGCGTCGACGACAGGCCGACGCGCTGGCCGATTTCGGCGACGGACAGCGAGGCGTCGCTCTGCACCACGGCGAGGATCTTGCGATCGATGGCGTCCATTCTCTCAACTTTCCAAAAAAGAGACGGAATGTTCCGTTTAGGACGCTATATAGGAAAATATTTTCTTTTTTGCGTCCGCATCTGTCTTTACAGAGAAAAACATTCTATTTCAAGTGCAATTCAGCCGCCCCTGCGGACGGCTTCAACGCCTCAGGCACTGCCATGGTTCATCTCGTACCCGCTTCGCTCGCCCGGACTTTCCGCCGTATCGCCGCCGCCGCCGTGCTGTCGGCTGCCATCGCCACGCCGGCGCTTGCCGCCGATCCGCTGGTGTCGGTCGACTGGCTGAAGGCGCATCGCGCCGACGCCAAGGTCGTCGTGCTGGATATCCGTTCGGCGATCGATGGCGGCGGCAAGGACGCCTACGAGAAGGCCCACATTCCCGGCGCCGTGCACACCGACTACGACAAGTCCGGCTGGCGCGTCGAACGCCAGGGCGTGCCCTTCATGTTGCCGACCGTCGCGGAGCTTGAAAAGCTGATCGGCGATCTGGGCATCGACGAGGGCAGCCATGTCGTCGTGGTGCCGGCCGGCGTCAGCTACACCGATTTCGGTTCCGCCGCGCGTGTCTACTGGACGCTGAAGACCGTCGGCGTGAACGAGGTTTCGATCCTCGATGGCGGCTTCGCCGCCTGGAAGGCCGCCGGCAACGATGTCGCGAACGGCAAGAGCCAGCCGTCGCCGGCGATCTTCACCGCCACCTTCAATGACAAGTCGCTCGCCACCGGCGAGCAGGTCGCCGCCGGCGCAAAGAACGGCGGCAAGGCGACGCTGATCGATGCGCGGCCGCAAGGCTTCTTCCTCGGCAAAGAGAAGGCGCCGCAGGCGGCCGCCTATGGCCACATTCCGGGTTCGGTCAGCCTCGACAGCGCGCGCTTCTACGATCCGGTGAAGAATCGGCTGAAGCCCCGCGCGGAACTCGCCGCGGCGGCGGCGTCCGTTCCCGAGGGGCCGGCGGTGACCTACTGCAACACCGGCCACTGGGCGGCGACCGACTGGTTCGTGCTGCACGAATTGCTCGGCCGCAAGGACGTGCGCCTCTATGACGGCTCGATGGTCGAGTGGACCTCGCATGCCGACCGCGCGGTTGAATCGTCCCGCACCAAATGGGATGATCTGAAGAAGGCGCTCGGCCTCGGTTCCTGAGTCGCGCGTCCGACGAAGCGACAGAGCTGGCGATCCAGCGCGAGAGCGACACAAGACCGACAATGACAACCGTTTCGATGACGGCGCCGGACGTTCGTCCGGCGCGCAGGCGCGATCCTCTTTTCCTCGCGATTTCCATTCTGGCGACCGCCGTTCTGGTGGCGCTGGTGCTGCTCGACGGCCAGCCGTGGTCGGCGGCGCTGATCCTCGGCGGCTTCGGCCTCGGCGCGGCCTTTCTGGTCGCGGAGTTCAGCTTCACCGCGTCATGGCGGCGCTTTCTGACGCAGGGCAGGGCCGACGGCCTGATCGGCGGCCTGATCGTCGTCGCGATCGGCGCGCTGGTCATCGTGCCGGTGGCGAAGCTCGTGCCCGGCTTCGGCGGCGCCATCGCGCCGCTCGGCCCGTCGCTGCTGATCGGCTCTTTCGTGTTCGGCATCGGCATGCAGCTCGGCAACGGCTGCGGCTCCGGCACGCTCTACACGGCGGGCGGCGGCTCCGGCCGCATGCTGATCACGCTCGCGTTCTTCATCGTCGGCAGCGTGTTCGGCAGCCTGTCGCTGCCGTCGGCGCTGGCGCTCGGCGGCGTCGATCCGGTGCTGGCGGCGGATTATCTCGGCCCGTGGGGCGGCCTGCTCGCAACGCTCGCGAGCCTCGCCGTGATGGCGTGGATCGCGATGCTGGTCGCGAAGCGCCGCGGTGCGGTCTACGTGCCGTCGCGCAACTACGTCATCGGCGGCGTCATTATCGGCCTGCTCACCATCGCAGTGTTCGTCGCCGGCGGCCATCCATGGAGCGTCACCTTCGGCTTTACCGTGTGGGGCGCCAAGCTTGCCGCGCTGGCCGGCGTCGATTTCTCGCAGGCCGCGTTCTGGCAATGGGAAGGGCCGAAGCGCGCGCTGCAGGATTCGGTGCTGTCCGACACCTCGAGCCTCACGGATTTCGGCATGATCTTCGGCGCGATGGCGGCCGCGGCGGCGATGAAGCCGTTCGCGCGCACCGCCTGGCCGCCGCTCGGCTCGCTGATGGCGGCCGCGGTCGGCGGTCTGCTGATGGGCTGGGGCGCGCGGCTTGGCTTTGGCTGCAACATCGGCGCCTTTGTCGGCGGCGTCGCGTCCGGCTCGCTACACGGCTGGGTCTGGTTCGTGATGGCGCTCCTGGGCTCCACCATCGGCATTCGCCTGCGGCCGCTGTTCGGCCTGTCGAGAGACTGACCCATGAGAAGCGTCTACATCGCCGTCGTGCTGATCGGTTTCGTCGCCATCGTGGCGAACCACCTCACCAGTCCCTCGAGCGGCCGCGCGGTGTCGCCGGAAGACTTTGCCGGCGCCTGCGCGCCGTGCGGCGCGCCCTGTCCGTCGACGCAGAAATAGCGGATTACTTCGCCGCCGCCGGCGCGCGTTCCCGCAGAAACGCCGTGACCTCGTTATAGGTCGGCGCGCCGGTCAGGCCGCCGAACCGCGTGCATTTGATCGCGGCCGCGGCCGCGGCAAACCGCATCGCCTCGACAGCGTCGCACCCGGTGAGAATGCCGAACAGGAACGCGCCGTGAAACGTGTCGCCGGCGCCGAGCGTGTCGATGGTGTCGACCTTGAACGCATCGAAATGGCGGACGCGGCCGTTCTCCAGCCAGTAGGTGCCGTTCGGCCCGTCGGTGACGGCGAGGAAGCAATCGACGTGGCGGCCGAAGACCGCAAGCCCTTCCTTCAGGTCGTCGACTTTCGTGGCGTAACGCAGCGCCTGCGCCGACGAGATCAGATGGGTGGCGCATTGCAGCAACGGCTCATTGCATTCCGTCGCGCGGTCGAGATCCATCACGACGGGAAGATTGCGCCGCCGCGCCGCCTTGCAGACCGGCATGACGAAAGCCGTGAAGGCGTTGTCGACCAGCACGCCGTCGACGCCCTCGACCAGCCGTTCGGGGTCGGCCGGCGCGGCTTCCGTCAGTCCGCTGCCGCGCCGAGTCGCGATGGTCTTCTCGCCGTGGGCGTCGAGCAGGATCAGCGATACCGGCGCGACCGCGCCGGCGATCCGCATCGCGCCGCTGCAATCGATGCCCTGCTGTTCGAGCCCGCGCACGATATTGTCGCTGGTCTCGTCGTCCTCGCCGCCGAGCGGGCCGGCGTAGCGCGCAACGGCGCCCAGCCGTGTCGCCGCCACGGCGGCGTTGGCGGCGCAACCCCCGCCGACGATGACGAAATCCGACGCGCGGATTTTCATGCCGGGCGCGGGAAATGTCTCCACGCGCATGACCATGTCCTGCACGGCGTTGCCGGCGCAAAGGATGTGCGGCTTGCGTGTCGTCTGCCTGCCGTCAGTCAAATTCGATCCCGTCTTCCACCCAGCTCCGGATGATGTGATAGGCGATGGCGACGCCGGGCGGCGTCGTCAGTCCGTCGGGATGACGCCGCGTCAGCATCTGCGCGGCCTCGTCGCGCGAGAACCAGCGCGCGTCTTCGAGTTCGTCGCGGTCCACCGTGATGTCCCGGCTCAACGCCTGCGCGTGGCAGCCGATCATCAGCGACATAGGAAAAGGCCACGGTTGTGTGGCGAAATAGCGGACGCGGCCGCAGGCAATGCCGGCTTCTTCCAGCGTTTCGCGCCGCACCGCGTCTTCCATGCTTTCGCCGGGTTCCACGAAACCGGCGAGGCACGACCACATGGTCGGCGCGAAACGCGGCGAGCGGCCGAGCAGGCAGCGGTCGCCGTCCACCGCGAGCATGATGACGACCGGATCGGTGCGCGGAAAATGCTGCGCCTTGCAGGCCGGGCAGTCGCGCCGCCATCCGGCATCGGTCACGTCGGTCGGCGCGCCGCAATTGGCGCAGAAGCGGTGCCGCGTGTGCCAGTGCAGAACGGCCTTGGCTTCCGCGATCGGCGGCAGGTGGTCGGCCTCGACCAGCCCCTGCACGGCGATGGAGCGCAGATCGGTGACGACGAGATCGCCGCGCTCCTTCAGCGCCTCCGCGCTTTGCGGCGCGAGGCCGAAGCCGAAGCGCGGCGCGCCGTCATCGAGTCCGAGAAAAATCATCTCGCCCGGCGTGCCGAGCGTGCTCGCCTGCGATACCGAGAACAGTGGATTGCTGGCGGGTTCCGCCTTGGTGAGCACGATCAACTCGCCGCCGACGACGTAGCAGGCGGCGCGCGGATCGGCCGCCAGCGCGGCAATCGACGCGCCATCGCGGCGCAGTTCCGCGGCACGCAGAAGGCGGCTGTCGGTGTATCCGAGGCGGGGCTTTGGACCGAGGTCGATGCGGGACGACATCGACGCCACTACTGGCACGGGCGACCAGCCCGCGCAATGCACGCCGTCTTTATGCGGCGGCCAGCGCGTCGTCGACGGCGCGGATCACCTGCGTCGGCGCAAGTTCGTCGAGGCACTGGCTGTGGCTCGCGACGTGCCGCTCGCAGCCCTCGTAGCCGCAGGGCAGGCAGGGCAGCGGGTTCTGCACGATCCACACATTGCCCTGATGCTGGATGGTTCCGCTGGCTTGCCACGGTTTCGTCATGCCGCCGGCCGGCCACGGCCCCCACAGCCGCGGGTCCATCGGGCCGAACAGCGCGACCGTCGGACAGCCGGTTGCCGCCGCGAGATGCGTGACGGATGTGTCGGGGCCGACATAGACGCTCGCCGCTTGCAGCAGCGCCGTGGTCGCCGGCCATGCGGCGATCTGCACGGTGGTGACGCCGTCCCAGACGTCGCGCAGGTAAGCCTGCTCGGCCGGGTCGGGGCTGCCGATCGCGACGAGGCCTACGCCGCGCTTTGCGAGATGCGCGGCGAGCGCGCGCCAGCCGTCTTTGGTCCATTGCTTGTAGCGGAACATCGGCGCGGCATGGATCACGGCATAAGGCGCGGCGGGTTTCGGCGTGGCGGGATCGCCCGCCGGCGCGACCAGCTCCGGCACGCGGGGGACGCCGAGCGCGTCGGCAAGCTGTAGCGCCTGATCGACGCGGTGGCGGGTATCGTCGGTCACGACCGCGCGCTGGAGCAGCCAACGCTTGATCGTGTCGCTTACCGTGCGGACGCCCGGCGCGACCACGCCTGCGCGATAGGGCGCGGCCAGCGCGGCGTAGAAGGTGGGGCGGTCGCCGCTCTGGGTCGAGATCGCGAGGTCGTAGTGCCGCCACAGTCGCACGGCGAGCCGCAGGCTGTCGGCGGCGGAGGGCTTGCCGGGCAGCGTCAGGATGCCGGCGATGTCGGGATTGCCGCGGAACATCGCGGCGCTGCCCTTGAACGTCAGCACGTCGATTGTCGCGTCCGGCCAGGCGCGGCGCAGGCTGCGGATCAGGGGCGTGGTCAGCAGCGCGTCGCCGATCCGGGCGAGCGTGATGACGAGCACGCGCCGGGGGGCGCGCGCGAGAGCGGGCGGGGCCTGATCGGTCATGGCTGGCGCGGCGGTCGATGCCTGAGCATGGGACTGTTTTGACTATCAAATTCCGCGCTTGCGGTACAATCGCCGCCGGATCATAGAGAAGCGGCACAATCGGCCCTGATCGAAACCGGAGTCCCGACCCTTGAGCAATTCGCCGGCCCGGCCCAAACGCGGCGCACCGCTGGTTCCGCTGTCGTGGGGCGACCTGTTTGACAAGCTGACGATCCTCGAGATCAAGGCACAGCGGCTGACCGCGCCGCAGGCGCTCGACAATGTGAAGCGCGAACTTGCCGCGCTGGCGCAGGTGGTCGAGACGCTCGGGGTCCAGCCGGACAAGCTGGCCGCGCTCAAGGCCGAGCTGAAGGCGATGAACGAGAAGCTGTGGGACATCGAGAACGGCACACGCGCCAAGGAAGCGGCCAAGACCTTCGATCAGGAATTCATCAGCCTGACGCGGTCGGTCTATCTCAACAACGACCAGCGGGCGCGGATCAAGCGCGCCATCAACGAACTGCTCGACTCCGAGATCGTCGAAGAGAAGCAGTACACTTCTTATTCGAGCTGACCGCCGCCGTCGGCCGCGAGCGCGGCCTTGAGGTCGCGCAGGAAGGCGTCGCGGACCGGCGGATCGTAAGGCTTCGCCGGCAGCTTGCCCCAGACCGGTGCCGGCCAGGCGCCGTCGTCGCGAAACCGCGCGATGACATGGATGTGCAGTTGCGCCACCATGTTGCCGATCGTCGCGACATTGAGCTTGTGGCAGGCGGTGAGGTCCCTGAGCACGGTCGAAACGCGCGCGATCTCGTCCATCAGTTGGGCGCGGTCGTTGGCCGCCAGGTCGATCAGCTCCACCGCGCGGGCGCGCCGCGGCACCAGGATCAGCCACGGATAATTGGCGTCGTTGCTCAAGAGCACGCGCGACAGCGGCAGATCGCCGGCGGCGACCGTGTCGGCAGCCAGCCGCGGGTCGAGGCTCCACGGCGTTTTTGTCTCGGAAGTCATTGAAAATCCCGCCGATTCTTTCCAGGGAAAGCTAGCAGAGGCGAGCCAGCCCCGCTTGCTTTCCCGGCCCGTTCGCCCGATATAGGCAGCGGGAGGTTGGCGGTGGACGAACCACTCGCCAACCGGGTCAGGTCCGGAAGGAAGCAGCCCTAACGAGCACGGATCGGGTCGCTCGTCAGCCTCCCACCTAATTCACAGAGATTTCGCGTCATGCGCGGGCATCCGGGTCCGGCGTGCAGCCGGCCCGGTATAAATTGACCCGCGCATCCGTCTTCCGGCGGGTAGGATTGCGGCGGAGCCAGCGGTACCGATGAACGACGCCACCACCGACGAGACCGGCTACCGCGTTCTGGCGCGCAAATACCGCCCGTCCACCTTCGACGACCTGATCGGCCAGGACGCGATGGTGCGCACGGTCTCGAACGCCTTCGAGACCGGCCGCATCCCGCAGGCCTGGATCCTCACCGGCGTGCGCGGCGTCGGCAAGACGACAACCGCGCGCATCCTCGCCCGCGCGCTGAATTACGAATTGCCGGACGGGTCCGTCACCGGCCCGACGATCAAGATGCCGGTGCTCGGCACCCAGTGCCAGGCGATCATGGAAAGCCGGCACATGGACGTGCTGGAGATGGACGCCGCCTCGCATAACGGCGTCGACGACGTCCGCCAGATCAACGATGCGATCCGCTACGCGCCGGTCTCGGCGCGCTACAAGGTCTACATCCTCGACGAAGTGCACATGCTGTCCGGCGCGGCGTTCAATGCGCTGTTGAAGACGCTGGAAGAGCCGCCGCCGCACGCCAAGTTCATCTTCGCGACCACCGAAATCCGCAAAGTGCCGGTCACGGTGCTGTCGCGCTGCCAGCGGTTCGACCTGCGCCGCGTCGACGCATCGCTGCTGGTCGACCATCTTGCCGGAATCGCGACGAAGGAAAATGTCGACGCCGAGCAGGGCGCGCTGGCGCTGATCGCGCGGGCGGCGGAAGGCTCGGTGCGCGACTCGCTGTCGCTGCTCGATCAGGCGATTGCACATGCTGCGGGGCCTGTTCGCGCCGATGACGTGCGGCAGATGCTCGGCCTTGCCGACCGCGTGCGCATCGTCGATCTGTTCGAAGCCTTGATGAAAGGCGACGCCGCTGCGGCGCTGAAGGAGCTTCGCGAGCAATACGACATCGGCGCCGACCCTGCCGTGCTGCTCGCCGATCTCGCCGAGTTCACCCATTTCGTGACCCGCGTGAAGGTGGTGCCGTCGGTCGCCGACGACGTGTCGCTGTCGGAGGCTGAGCGCACGCGCGGCCGCGCCTTCGCTACGCAACTGTCGATGCGCGTGCTGTCGCGCGCCTGGCAGATGCTGCTGAAGGGCATGAACGAGGTCGCGCAGGCCGCCCGTCCGCTCGCCGCCGCCGAGATGGTGCTGGTGCGCATCGCCTATGCCGCCGACCTGCCGACGCCCGACGAGGTGATCCGCTCGCTCGACAACGGCGGCGGGGTGAGCGAAGGCGCCGCCGCGCGTCCCGCGGGCGGCAACGGCAGCGGTCAAAGTCACGGCAATGGCGGCGTGACGGCGGCGTCCTCCGCGAGCGCGCCGCGTTACGATGCGCCGCGCGGTGCGCCGCGTGGCTCTGCCATGACCGCGCCAATGACCGCGCCAATGGCTGCGCCGATGCAGAGCCCGATGGCCGCGCCGCGCGCGGCTGCCGATGCCGCGCCCGCGCCGGCGCTCGGCAAGCTCGAGGATATCGTGGCGCTCGCCGCCGACAAGCGCGACGTGACGATGAAGATGGCGCTGGAACGCGACGTGCGGCTGGTGCGCTGCGAGGAGGGCCGGCTCGAGATCGCGCTCGAGGCGAGCGCGCGGCCGACGCTGGTCAACGAACTCTCGCGCAAGCTCGGCGAATGGACCGGCAAGCGCTGGATGGTGGTGGTCTCGACCGAGCCGGGCGCGCCGACACTGAAGGCGCAGGCCGAGGCCCGCGAGGTCGAGTTGAAGCGCGGCGTGCGCGCCAACCCGCTGGTGCGGTCGGTGCTGGACCGCTTTCCCGGCGCGGAGATCGTCGGCGTGAGCGTGCGCGGCGAAACCGCCGAAGGCGAAGATTTTGCCGGCGACATGCCGCCCTATGACGACGAGCAGGACTGAGCGATGGCCGACTTTATGGGCATGATGAAGCAGGCGGCGCAGCTCCAGCAGAAAATGCAGGAGCTGCAGGCCGAACTCGACCGCATCGAGGTCGAGGGCACGGCCGGCGGCGGCATGGTCACCGTGCGGCTGACCGGCAAGGGCGAGCTGAAAGGCATCACCGCCGATCCCTCGCTCTACAAGCCCGAAGAGAAAGACATCTTCGAGGACCTGATCGTCGCCGCGCATGCCGATGCACGCCGCAAGTCCGAGGAGCTGCTGCAGGACAAGATGAAATCGCTCACCGGCGGCCTGCCGCTGCCGCCGGGGCTGAAGCTGTTCTAGATGCCCACCGCCGTTGCCGGTCCCGAAATCGAGCGCCTGATCCAGCTGCTGGCGCGGCTGCCGGGTCTGGGGCCGCGCTCCGCGCGCCGTGCCGCGCTGCATCTCATCAAGAAGCGCGAACTGCTGATGGCGCCGCTCACCGCGGCGCTGCAAACCGCGATCGACAAGATCGTCGTCTGCAAGACCTGCGGCAATATCGACACCCACGATCCCTGCACGGTCTGCACCGATCTGCGCCGCGACGCCTCGATCATCGTCGTCGTGGCCGACGTCGCCGATCTGTGGGCGCTCGAACGCGCGCAGGCGGTCAACGGCCGCTACCATGTGCTCGGCGGCACGCTGTCGCCGCTCGACGGCGTCGGGCCGGGCGATCTGTCGATCGATGCGCTGGTGTCGCGCGCGCATGACGACGGCGTCAAGGAAGTCATCCTCGCACTCAACGCCACGGTCGACGGGCAGACTACCGCGCATTACATCACCGAGCTGTTGCAGGATGCCAACGTCAAGGTGACGCGGCTCGCGCATGGCGTGCCGGTCGGCGGCGAGCTGGACTATCTCGACGAAGGCACGCTGTCGGCGGCGATCAAGCAGCGGACGTTGTTTTGAGATTGCTGTTTGAGTGTCATGCCCCGCGAAGGCGGGGCATCCAGTAAACTACGGAAATGGCTGTGTACTGGATCGTCCGCCTACGCGGGCGATGACGGTGACAGTTGTCAAACCCCTTTATACACCTTCTCGCGGAACTCGCTCGGCGCGAGGCCCGTGGCGTTGGCGAAGGTGCGGCTGAAATAGGCCGGGTCCTCGAAGCCGAGCGCGTAGGCGATCTCCGACACCGGCTTGTTGGTATAGACGAGGTTGCGCCGCGCCTCGCGCACCAGCCGGTCGCGGATCATGTGGGTCGCCGGGCAGCCGAACGCCTCGCGGGCGAGGCGGGAGAGATGCGTCGGCGTGATCGCGAGATCCTTCGCGTAGCGCGCCACCGGCCAGTGCTCGAGATAATGCGCGTCGATCAGCGCCTCGAACCGGCGCAGGATGTCGACGCCGGTTGCAGCCTTCGCCGGCGCGCGCGTCGCGGCGAGCGCGCGGGCGACGTGGCCGAGCAGCATCGCCGACAGCGCCTTGAGGATGTGGGCGCGCGCAAAATTCCGGCCGCCATATTCGGCGAAAATATCGGCCATCAGGCGGCGTATCTCTGGCGTCGCGCGCAGCACCGTCGCGGTGGCGAGCGCGCGGTCGAGTCCTTCCGGGGCGTTGAGCACCTCGTCGAGAATTTCGGTGGCGATGGTGACGACAAAGCCCTGCGTGCCGGGGTGGAACGCATAGCCGTGAACGTGGTTCGCCGGCATGTTGACGACGCTCAACGCGCGCAGGCGGTGCGCACCGCTTTCCATCGTCGCGGTGCCGCCGCCGCGCGCGATCAGCAGCACCTGATGCAGCCGGCCGTGGCGGTGCGGCGCGAGCTGCCAGTCGTGCAGCGAGGAGCGGCTGGCGATGGTTTCGCAATGCACGACGTCCGGCAGGTCGCGGACCTCGCCGAACAGGTTGTAGGACTGGATCGCCGGCCGTTTCGCGACCGGCTTGCGCGGCGCGGCTTTGCCGGCGGGTCTGGAAGCCTTTGCGGACGCTTGGGCCATGTTCGATTTGTACAAGACAAAGTGCGCTTGATCCATTCCCGGCGGGGCGGGCCGGCGCGAAATTGTGCAACCGGCGCGGGACGGCCGGATGGGAGGATTCGCGATGAAAACGCAGGTCTGCATCATCGGCGGCGGTCCGGCGGGCTTGCTGCTGTCGCAACTCCTGCACGGCAAGGACATCGACAACATCGTCCTCGAAAAGCACACCCGCGACTATGTGCTGGCGCGCATCCGCGCCGGCGTGCTGGAGCGCGGCTTCGCCAAGCTGATGCACGAGGCCGGCTGCGGCGACCGTCTCGATCGCGAAGGCGAGGTGCACGAGGGCGTCTCCATCGCCCACGACAAGGGACTGACCCGGATCGATCTGTTCAAGGGTTCGGGCGGCAGCACGGTCATCGTCTACGGGCAGACCGAGGTGACGCGCGATCTTTACGAGGCGCGCGAGAAAATGGGCGGCGTGGTCATCCACGAGGCTGCGGACGTCGCGCTGCACGATCTCAAGTCCGACGCGCCTTACGTGACCTACGTGAAGGACGGCAAGGCCGAGCGCGTCGATTGCGAATTCGTCGTCGGCGCCGACGGCTTCCACGGCATCAGCCGCAAGTCGATCCCCGCCGACGTGCTGCGCGAATACGAGCGGGTCTACCCGTTCGGCTGGCTTGGCGTGCTGTCGGAAACAAAGCCCGTCTCGCACGAGCTGATCTATTCCGGCAACGAGCGCGGCTTCGCGCTGTGCTCGCTGCGCTCGCAGGTCCTGAGCCGCTACTACATTCAGGTGCCGCTCGAGGACAAGGTCGACGACTGGTCGGACGAGGCGTTCTGGGAAGAACTGAAGCGGCGTCTTCCTCCAGATGTCGGCGTGCGGATGCAGACCGGTCCGTCGATCGAGAAAAGCATCGCGCCGCTGCGCAGCTACATCGCCGAGCCGATGCAATACGGCCGGCTGTTTCTCGCCGGCGACGCCGCGCACATCTTCCCGCCGACCGGCGCGAAGGGCCTCAACAGCGCGGCCTCCGACGTGCACTACCTCTATCACGGCCTCGTCGATCACTACCGGAAGGGCGACGACAAGGGCCTCGAAAGCTATTCGCAGAAGGCGCTGGCGCGGGTCTGGAAGGCGCAGCGCTTCTCATGGTCGATGACCATGATGCTGCATCGTTTTCCCGCCTACACGCCCTATGAGCGCAAGCTGCAGAAGACCGAGCTGGAATATCTGATCTCGTCGGAGCGCGCGCAGCAGGCGTTCGCGGAGAACTACGTCGGCCTGCCGTATTGAGTTTGCTTTTCGTTCTGTGCTGTCATGCCCCGCGCAGGCGGGGCATCCAGTAAACAGCTGACATGCGGTGTGTACTGGATCGCCCGCTTTCGCGGGCGATGACAGCGGAGGAATAGCGGCGCTCTAGCCTCTAATCGTCAACCGCAATCGGCCCCTTCGGCTTTTCCAGCCGCGCGAAGTGGCCGCGCAGCTGCAGCCACCACAGCAGGACGAGGCTCGGAATCGCCGCGACCGCGGTGATGACGAAGAACGTCACCCAGCCGGTGGATTCCGCAATGAAGCCGCCACCGGAGGCGAGCGTGGTGCGGCCGACCGCGGCGAGCGCGGTCAGCAGCGCATATTGGGTGGCGGTGTGGGCGCGGTCGCCGCACAGCGCCGAGATGTAAGCGACGAAGATCACGGTGCCGATCGCGCCAGTGAAATTCTCGACGATGATGGTCGCGGTCAGCGCCGGCACGCTGACGCCGACCACCGCGAGCCAAGAAAAGGTGAGGTTCGACGCCATCTGCAGGATGCCGCCGATCCAGAGGCTCGTGGACAGCGGCAGGGCGCGGACCACCGCCCCGCCGGCAAAGCCGCCGATCAGCGCGGCGGCAAGCCCGACGCCCTTCACGACGGCCGCATAGGTCGCCTTGTCGAAACCGATATTGATGACGAAGGCGGCGGTCAGCGCGCCGGCGAAGGCGTCGCAGAACTTGTAGAGCACGACGAAGAGCAGGATCGCGATGGCCGAGTTGCGCGTCAGCATGTCGCCGAACGCGCCGATGGCGGTGTCGTAAAGGCGGCGCACCGCGTTATGCCGTTCGCCCGTTCCGGAGGCGGGTTTCGGTGCGTCCGGCTCCGTCGCCAGCAGCGTCGCGATCATGCCGACCGCCATGCAGGCCGCGGCCGCGACATAGCCCCACAGCCACACGCTGTCGCGGGCGATGCCGAGATGCTCGAACCAGGCGACCAGCACGAGGACGCCCGCGCCGGAAGCCAGCATGCCGATGCGGTAGGCCGCGACATAGCCGGCCATGCCCGCGCCCTGTTCGCTGACGGGGAGGCTCTCGACGCGAAAGGCGTCCACCACGATGTCCTGCGTGGCGGAGGCGGCTGCGACCAGCACCGCGCCGAACACGACGAGCGGCAGCGATTTCAGCGGGTTGGTGAGGCCGAGGACAACGATGGCGGCGATCAGCAGCAGTTGCGTGAGGATCAGCCAGCCGCGGCGGCGGCCGAGCAGGCGCGACAGCACCGGCACATCGAGCGCATCGACGATCGGAGCCCAGGCGAACTTGAAGGTGTAGGGCAGGCCGACCAGCGAGAACAAACCGATGGTGCCGAGATCGACGCCGCGCTCGGTCAGCCACACCGACAGTGTCGAGCCGGACAGCGCCAGCGGCAGGCCGGACGAGAAGCCGAGCAGCAGGACGATGAGCACGCGCGGCTTGAAATAGACGGCGACGGCGTCGAACGTGCCGGGCTTTTGCGCGGCGCTCTCAGGCGTGGCGGCCATTTATTCCCCGGCCTGCAGCTTGCGGATCGGCGCGGGGATCACGTCCGCGCTCGCCGCGTCACCCTCGAACTCGACGTTCTGGATACGCTCGCCGCGGCTGACGATCTTGTCGACCGAGATGGTGATCTGCTCGATGTCCTTCGAGGTCTGGCCGAAATGCTTGTCGAGCGCGCCGACGCGGTCGCGCAGCCGCTCGACGTCGGCCATCAGATGCGCCACCTCGGAGATGATCTTGCTGGCCGCCTCGCGCATGCGCGCGTCGCGGCGGATCTGCTGGATCACCTGGATCGCCAGCATCAGCAGCGACGGCGACACGATGATGACCTTGGCGCGATAGGCGCGCTGGAACAGGTCGTCGAAGCTGTCATACAGCTCGGCATAAATCGATTCCGACGGCACGAACATCAGCGCGATGTCCTGCGTCTCGCCGGGGATCAGGTATTTGTCGGCGATGTCGGCGATGTGCTTGGAAACATCGGTGCGCACGCGCGCCGCCGCCTGCTTGCGCATCTCGTCGCTCTCCGCCTCGCGGAAGGCGGTGACGGCTTCCAGCGGAAACTTGGCGTCGACGACCAGCGCGGGCGCCTCGGGCAGATAGACGCAGGCGTCAGGCCGCTTGCCGTTCGACAGCGTGGCCTGAAACGAGAACTGATCCTTGGTCAGCCCGTCCTGGATGATGATCTCCATGCGGCCTTGTCCGAACGCGCCGCGCTGCTGCTTGTTGGCGAGCACGCCCTGCAGCGAGGTCACCTGCGAGGCAAGCTCGGTGATGTTGCGCTGCGCGGTGTCGATCACGGCCAGCCGCTCGTTGAGCTTCTGCAGGTTCTCGACCGTGTGCTTGGTCGTGTTGTGCATCGACTCGCCGAGCCGGTGCGTCACGGTGTCGAGCCGTTCGCCCAGCACCTTGGCGAGTTCGCCCTGCCGCGCGGCGAGCGCCTCGTGCATCGCGTGAAGCCGGCCGGCGGCCTCGGCCTGGGCGCGGGCGATGTCGCCGATCCGCAGGTCCATGTCCTCTGCCCGCATCGCCTGGGTGGCGGTCTCGATGTGGCGCGCGCGGCTGACCCGCGCGACCAGCACCGCGATGACGATCAGCAGCGCCGGCGTCAGCAGGCCGAAGCCGGCGAGCAGGGCGACGCCGGTGGTGATGCCGGTCCCGCCGACCGTGATCAGAATGTCGTTCATGGCTGTTTCCTTGGCCGCCGATTCTAGCGCGATTCGAGAGGCTGCGCGAACGAACGGCGAACGGCGGGGATTCCATTGACCTTGCAAGGCCTTCGCCTTACATCGCGGGCCATGGCAACCCGCGATCTCGTCATCCTTCCCGACCCCCGGCTGCGGCAGACGTCCGACACCGTCACCGCCTTCGACGGCAAGTTGCGCGCGCTGGTCGACGACATGTTCGAGACCATGTATGCCGCGCCTGGCATCGGCCTCGCGGCGATCCAGATCGGCGTGCCGCTGCGCGTCGTCACCATGGACCTCGCCAAGAAGGACGACCCGCCGGCGCCGCAGGTCTTCATCAATCCGCAGGTCGTCTGGTCGTCGGAGGAGAAGGGTGCCTACGAGGAGGGCTGCCTGTCGATCCCCGACTATTACGAGGAGGTCGAGCGGCCGGCGGCGGTGAAGGTCAAATATCTCGATATCGACGGCAAGGAGCGGGAGATCGAGGCCGACGGCCTGCTCGCGACCTGCCTTCAGCACGAGATCGACCACACCAACGGCGTGCTGTTCATCGACTACCTGTCGAAGCTCAAGCGCGACATGGTGGTCAGGAAGTTCAAGAAGGCGGCGAAGCAGGCGGGCGCCGCGCCGCATGTGCCGAATCCGACCCACGAATTGTAAGGCGGCCCGCGGCCGCCCGAGGCGCGACAACCGATGCGGCTGATCTTTATGGGCACGCCCGACTTCGCGGTGCCGGCGCTGGTCGAGATCGCCGCGCGCGGACACGAGATCGTTGCCGTCTATACCCGCGAGGCGAAGCAGGCCGGCCGCCGTGGCCTCGAACTCACGCCGTCGCCGGTCGAGCGCGAGGCGACGAAACTTGGCCTGAAGGTTTTGACGCCGAAGACACTGCGCGACGATGCCGCGCAGGCGGAGTTCGCGGCGTTCAACGCCGATGCGGCGGTGGTTGTCGCCTATGGCCTCATTCTGCCCAAGCCCGTGCTCGATGCACCCGCGCTCGGCTGCTTCAACATTCATGCCTCGCTGCTGCCGCGCTGGCGCGGCGCCGCGCCGATCAACCGCGCCATCATGGCGGGCGATCCTGAGTCCGGGGTCAGCATCATGAAGATGGACGAGGGCCTCGACACCGGCGATGTCGCGATGGTCGACCGGCTGCCGATCGCGCCGGACATGACGGCTGGCGAACTGCACGACGCGCTGTCGCGGCTCGGCGCCGACGCCATCGTGCGGGCGCTGGCCGCGCTCGAGCGCGGCTCGCTCGGCTTCACGCCGCAGCCGGCGGCGGGCGTGACTTACGCCGCCAAGATCGACAAGGCGGAAACTCGCATCGACTGGGCCAAGCCGTGGCAGGACGTCCAGAATCACATCCGCGGCCTCGCGCCGTTTCCTGGCGCATGGTTTGAACTCGCAGACGGCACGCGGGTGAAAGTGCTGCGCGCGACGCGCGGCGACGGGCCAAAAAACAATAACCCCGCTCCCGGCACCGTGCTCGATGCGCGTCTGACCATCGCCTGCGGCGACGGCGCGGTGCGGCTCGTGCAGGTGCAGCGCGCCGGTGCAAAAGCGATGAGTGCGGAGGAATTCCTGCGCGGCAATGCGGTGCCGGCCGACACGGTGCTGTCATGACGCTCGCTGTCCGCGACGAAACGCTTGCGGACGTCGCCGCCATTCGCGCCGTCAACGAAGCGGCGTTCGCCGGCGCGCAGGAGGCCGATCTGGTCGATGCCTTGCGCCGCGACGGCGATCTCCTGCTGTCGCTGGTCGCCGACGACGGCGGCGTGATCGGCCATGTCGCGTTCTCGCGGATGCAGATCGAAGGCGATCCCGCCGTCGCGCTTGCTCCGGTCGCCGTGCTGCCGGCGCAGCAGCGGCGTGGCATCGGCACGGCGCTGATCGAGGACGGTCTTCGGCGCCTGAAGCAGTCCGGCGAGACGTTGGTCTTCGTGCTCGGCGCGCCGGCCTATTACGGCCGCTTCGGTTTTGCCGCCGCGTCCGCCGCGCGGTTCGAGACGCCTTATCCCGGCCCCTATTTCCAGTCGCTTGCGCTGTCGCCGCGCGCGCCGTCCTCCGGCGCGGTGCGCTACGCGCGCGCGTTTTCGGCGTTGTCCTGACCATGCCGCGCTACAAGCTCACCATCGAATATGACGGCGCGCCGTTCCGCGGCTGGCAGATCCAGCCGGTCGATCTCACCGTGCAGGGCGCGCTCACGGCGGCGATCGAGGCGCTGACGGCAGAGAAGGCCGCGGTGCAGGGCGCCGGGCGCACCGACGCCGGCGTGCATGCGCGCGGGCAGGTCGCGCATGTCGATCTCGCGCGCGACTGGGACACCGACACGGTGCGCGACGCGCTCAATGCCCATTTGCGGCCGCACCCGGTCGCGGTGCTTGCCGCCGAGAAAGTGCCGGATACGTTCGACGCGCGCTTCTCCGCCGTGAAGCGGCACTATCGCTACCGCATCGTCAATCGCCGGCCCGACCTCGCGGTCGATCTCGGCCGCGCCTGGCGGGTGCCGCGCCCGCTCGACGAGGCCGCGATGCAGGCGGCGGCGCGCTTCCTGATCGGCAGACACGATTTCACGACGTTCCGCTCCACCGAATGTCAGGCGAAATCGCCGGTGAAGACGCTCGACGTGCTTGATGTCGTCCGTTCCGGCGACGAGGTCGACGTTTATTGCTCGGCGCGCTCGTTCCTGCACAATCAGGTGCGTTCGATGGTCGGCTCGTTGGTTCTGGTCGGCGACGGCAAATGGTCGCCGGACGATCTGCGCAAGGCGCGCGACGCGCGCGACCGCACCGCTTGCGGCACCGTCGCCCCGCCGGACGGGCTTTATCTGATGAAGGTGGATTATTGAGGCACTGCGTCGTCCCCGCGCAGGCGGGGACCCATCATCGCAAAGATCGGTCGTAAGCCGCAGAGTCGGAAGCTATGAGTCCCGGGCCTCGCTGCGCTCGCCCGGGGCGACGGAAAAGATTGCTACTTGAAATAAGCCCCCAATATCCGCCGGTAAATCCCGGTCAGCGCGGTCAGGTCCTTGACCGGCACGCGCTCGTCGACCTGATGCATGGTCTGCCCGACGAGGCCGAATTCGACCACGGGGCAATAGGCGGCGATGAAGCGGGCGTCGGACGTGCCGCCGGAGGTCGAGAGGTCCGGCTTGCGCCCCGTCACTTCGGAAATCGCGCCCACCACCATGTCGGTGAACGGTCCCTGCTTGACGACGAACACGCCGGCATTCGACGGCTCGAACATGAATTCGAAATTGACCTCGGCGCCGGCGGCCTTTTTCGCGCGCGCGTGCAGCAGTTCCTTCAGCCCATCGAGCGTGTGCCGGTCGTTGAAGCGGATATTGAAGCGCGCCCGCGCCTCGCCGGGAATGAGGTTGACCGTCTTGTTGCCGACATCGACCGAGGTGAATTCGAGATGCGACGGCGGGAACAACTCGCTGCCGGTATCGAGCGGTTCGCCCTGCAGCGCCTCGATAAGCCTGACCAGTCCGCGGATCGGATTGACCGCGCGGTGCGGGTAGGCGACGTGGCCCTGCCTGCCGCGCACGATGAGATGGCCGTTGAGCGAGCCGCGGCGGCCGATCTTGATGGTGTCGCCCAGTTCGTTGACGTTGCTCGGCTCGCCGAGGATGCAGTGGTCGAACGTCTCGCCCATCTCCGCGACCCATGACAGCAGCTTCGGCGTGCCGTTGACCGCGATGCTTTCCTCGTCGCCGGTGATGAGGAACGAGATCGAGCCTTTGCCGTCCTTTTGCGGCTTGCCGCCGTTGCCGGCGAGATGATCGAGCGCCGCCGCGACCGCGCAGCCGATGCCGCCCTTCATGTCCACCGCGCCGCGGCCGTACAACTCGCCGCCTTTCACCTCGCCGGAGAACGGCGGCAGCGTCCACGCCGTCTCCTCGCCCGGCGGCACGACATCGGTGTGGCCGGCGAAGGTGAGGTGCGGTCCGTTCGTTCCGATGCGCGCGTAGAGGTTCTCGACGTCCTCCGCGCCCGGCTCGTGGAACACCTTGCGATGGACCGTGAAGCCGGCGGCCTTCAGCGTCTTCTCGAGGAACGTGAGGGCGCCGCCCTCGGCCGGCGTCACCGACGGGCAGCGGATCAGATCGGCGGTGATGGCGACGGGGTCGGCGGGCATTGTGCTCTCGAAAGCGTGGCAGGGTGACCGCAGACTATCTCCCTCCCCCTGAAAGGGGGAGAGCTGGGGTGGGGGGTCACAAAGCGATCCCCACCCGGTTTGCTTCGCAAACCGACCTCCCCTTTTCAAGGGGAGGTAAGGATCCGAGTTCGGCTAGTCGCGCAGCAGATCGTTGATGCTGGTCTTGCTCCGTGTGCGCTCGTCGACGCGCTTGACGATGACGGCGCAATAGAGGTTCGGGCCCGGCTCGCCGTTCGGCAGCGGCTTGCCCGGCATGGTGCCGGAGACGACGACGGAATAGGGCGGCACTTCGCCCATATAGATCTTGCCGGTCTCGCGATCGACGATCTTTGTGGACATGCCGATATAGACGCCCATGCCGAGCACCGAGCCCTCGCGCACGATCACGCCTTCGACGACTTCCGAGCGCGCGCCGATGAAGCAGTTGTCCTCGATGATGACCGGGCCGGCCTGCAGCGGCTCCAGCACGCCGCCGATGCCGACGCCGCCGGACAGATGCACGTTCTTGCCGATCTGCGCGCAGGAGCCGACGGTGGCCCAGGTATCCACCATCGTGCCGGAGTCGACACGCGCGCCGAGATTGACGAAGGACGGCATCAGGATCACGCCCGGCGCGATATAGGCCGAGCGCCGCACCACGCAGTTCGGCACCGCGCGGAAGCCGGCGGTCTTGAACTTCGCGGCGTTCCAGCCGTCGAACTTCGAAGGTACCTTGTCCCACCACACCGCCTTGCCGGCGCCGCCCTTGATGACGCTCATGTCGTTGAGCCTGAACGACAGCAGCACCGCCTTCTTCAGCCAATGGTTGACCTTCCAGGCGCCGTCGCTCTGCCGTTCGGCGACGCGGGCCTCGCCGGCATCGAGCAGCGCCAGCGCCTGATCGACCGCCTTGCGGACCGGCCCCCTGGTCCTGGCGTTGATGCCGTCGCGCTTCTCGAAGGCCTCGTCGATGGTCTTTTCGAGTCTGGCGAGATCGGCCTTGTTGCCGGTCTTGGTGGATTTCGATTTGGTCGGCATGGTCGCTTCGGCCCCGATGAATTTGATGGCGTCGGTTTTTCGGGGGAACCGCTGCAACTGTCAAGCGCGCGCATAATATCGCCGTCTCGGCGACTAAGGTAACGTGCCGAATCCGGTAATACGGAAGCGAAGGAAGGAGCCATCGATGGAAGCAACCGCCGCGGAACTCACCAACGAGGTCAGCACATTTCTGACCGCCTTGTCGGTATGGGCGGCGGACGCGCTGCCGCGTCTGATCAGCGCGCTGCTGCTGCTCGCCGCCGGGTGGTGGATCGCCGGCCGGGCCGAGAGCGCCATGATCGCGCTGCTGTCGCGCCAGTCGCATATCGAGCGCACGCTGTGCGGCGTCATCGCCTCGCTGGTCCGTTACGGCATCCTGACCTTGTTTATCGTCGCGGTGCTCGGCCAGCTCGGTATCCAGACCACCAGCATCATCGCCGCACTCGGCGCGGTCGGCCTCGCCATCGGCCTTGCCATGCAGGGCACGCTGTCGAATATCGCCGCCGGGCTGATGCTGTTGTGGCTGCGGCCGTTTCGCGTCGGCGACTATATCGACACCGGCTCGGTGACCGGAACCGTGACCGACGTCGGCTTGTTCGCTTGCGAGCTGCAGTCCTATGACGGCCTTTATCTGTTCGTGCCGAACTCGGAACTGTGGAACAAGCGCATCACGAATTTCACGCGCCGCCCGACCCGCATGGCCGATCTGTCGTTCGGCATCGCTTACGAGGACGACGTCGCCAAGGGCAAGGAGGTGCTGCTGAAGGCGGCGCGCGACGACGAGCGCGCGCTGTCCGATCCCGAACCGATCGTCTTCGTCGATCAGCTGGGCGACTCCGCCGTCGTGCTGCGGCTCCGGGTCTGGACGCAAACGACGAATTACCTGTCGGTGTATCGCGACATGACCGAAAAGGGAAAACAGGTGCTCGAAGCCGCCGGGCTCTCGATCCCGTTCCCGCAGCGCGATTTGCACATCAAGGACGCGCCGCCGGCGCTGACCGGAAACGGCGCCGGGGCTTCGCCGCAGCGGCGCGACAGCAGCGCGAGCGCGGCCTGACCTCAGGCCGGCCGGCGACGGGCGGCGAGCAGGGTGTTGAGGAAGCCGACGAGATCGTCGGTGACGTGATGGACGTGGGGCGCGTCGCGGCCGGCAAGCTCCCAGTCCTCTCGGAACACCTCGCGTTGGCCTTCCGGCACCACCAGCACCGTCGTCATGCCGAGCGCGTCCGGCACTTCAAGATTGCGGGCGAGATCCTCGAACATCGCGGACTTGCCCGGATCGACCTTGTGCCGTTCGAGGAAGCGCTCGTAGGTGCGCGCCGAGGGCTTCGGCTCCAGGTCGGCGGCGACGATATCGAACACGTCCTCGAAATGCCCGTCCACCGCGAGGCGCTTCATCACTGCGTCGGCATGCTTGCGGGTGCCGTTGGTGAGGATCAGCTTGCGGCCCGGCAGCTGTTCGAGCGCGGCGCCGAGCGCCGGGTTCGGCGTCAGCGGCGAATGATCGATCGCGTGCACGTAGTCGAGATAGTCGTCGGGTTCGAGGCCGTGCTCGGTCATCAGCCCGCGCATCGTCGTGCCGTAGCGCTTGTAGTAGTCCTTCTGAACGCGAAAGGCTTCGTCGTGCGGAATTTTGAGGAAGTCGACGATGAAGTCGCGGATGCGGTCGTCGACCTGCTGCCACAGGTTGAGATGATGCGAATAGAGCGTGTTGTCGAGATCGAACACCCAGGTCTCGACTTTGGTGAAATCACGCGATGACGGCGATGCAGGCACGAGCGGCTACTGGTCCTTGAAACGGATGGTGACGGCGTCTTGTCCGGCGAGATCGACAACCGCGAAACTCGTCTGGGTGAGGCCGCGGCCGGCGCAATCCTTGTGGTTGCTCAATTCGAACTTGCCGTCGCGGGTGCATAGCGCGACATCGCCGCCCCACGCCAGCGTTTTTCCTTGCGCCTTGATGGCGGCGCCGTTGCGGTCCACCGCCACCGCATAGCTGTAGACTTTCAGCGGCCCGCCGTGGATGTCCGGGCGCAGGCACTGGCCGGGTTCGACGCGATACCAGCCGCGGGTGACGATGGTTCCCATCTCGACGACGCCGAGCGCCGCCATCACCGGATAGCGCACCTCGTTGCACCAGCTGAAGCCGGAGCCGCCGGGGCTCTGCGCCGCCTGCATCAGCGTGGCGAAGAAACCGGCATTTTCGGCCGCGCCGGCCGGCAGCTTGCGGTCGGCGATGAACTTGTTGAGCGCGGCGCTCGTGCGCGAGCCCTGCACGCCGTCGATCGGATAGGCGTCATAGCCGGCGATGGTCAGCAGCCGCTGAATGCCGGCGAGCCGCGCCTGCGTGAAATCGTAGTCGGCTTCCTCGGCCAGCGTCGCGGTCGGTCCCTTGTCGCTAGCGGCGGGGTGGATCGCGGTGAAGCGCACCGGGTCGGCGCAGCCGCGCGCATTCTCGATGCGGAAGTCGGTCGGCCGCACGCAGAGATCGGCATGGCCGGTCTGCGGCAAGGGCGCCGTGCCGTAGACTGCGGAGGTGCGGGCGTGGACATAGACCGTGTCGCCGTCGGGAACGTCGTCGATCCTGCTGCACTGGCCCGGCTCGAGATGGAACCAGCCGCGCGTCGCAAACACGGCGTGGCTCTCGACGCCGAGCGCGGCGTCCATCACATAGCTTGTGCGGTTGCACAGCGTGAGTTCCGCGCGCGCGGCGCAGGGGGCAAGCAGAACTGTCGTGAGGAGGAGTGCGCGAATCATTGCGGGGATGATCGGCGTTTTGCGGCTGGCGTGCCAGCCCATCATCTGTCATCGCCCGCGAAGGCGGGCGATCCAGTACGCACCGTACTCTAAGAGTTTACTGGATGCCCCGCCTACGCGGGCATGACAGCCTGAATAGCAATGAGCCGTACTACCGATGGATCAGCGTGCCGGCGTCGTGGTCGGTGAAGAGTTCGAGCAGCGCTGCATGCGACACCGTGTCGTCGAGGCGCTCACGCCTGTGCCCCGGAATGAGATACAAGGCGGGTCTCGAAGGACGGCGGGCGCGGGCCATTGGCCGCACGGCCGCGAAGAAAAAAGGCGGAAGGGGCGATGCAATTCATTAACACACCGGCAGCCCGGGCGACAAAGCTGCCGTTCAGCCAGGCCGTGCGGATCGGCGACGTGCTCTATCTGTCGGGTACGCTCGGCAACGTTCCCGGCAAGGCGATGGAGCTGGTGCCCGGCGGCATGGAGGCGCAGGCGCGGCAGACGATGGAAAACACCGGCGCCACGCTCGCGGAGAACGGCCTTTCGTTCCGCGACGTCTTCAAGTGTACGGTGATGCTGGCGGACATGTCGCAATGGGCGGCGTTCAACGCGATCTACGTCACGTATTTCGATCCCGACCGCCTGCCGGCGCGCTCCGCCTTCGGCACCAATGGACTGGCGCTCGGCGCGCTGGTGGAAGTCGAGTGCTGCGCCTATGCGGGCGGGAGATAAGGAACGAGCGGAAAGGCCGCCAGCTACCGGTGGATCAGCGTGCCGGCGCCGTGGTCGGTGAAGAGTTCCAGCAGCACCGCATGCGGAACCTTGCCGTCGAGGATGACGACGCCCTCGACGCCCTGTTCCAGCGCGTAGAGGCAGGTCTCGACCTTCGGGATCATGCCGCCGGAAATCGTGCCGTCGGCGATCAGCTTGCGCACGTCGGCGGCGGACAGATCCTTGATGAGCTGCTTCGACTTGTCGAGCACGCCCGGAACGTCGGTTAGCAGCAGAAAGCGCTTCGCCTTCAGCGCGCCGGCGATGGCGCCCGCGAAGGTATCGGCATTGACGTTGAAGGTCGCGCCGTTGGCGCCGGCGGCGACGGGCGCCAACACCGGGATCAGCTCGCGGCCGAGCACGGTGTCGAGCACGAAGGTGTTGACCTCGCTCGGCTCGCCGACGAAGCCGAGATCGACCACCTTCTCGATGTTGGAATCCGGGTCGCGCACCGTGCGGCTCACTTTCCGCGCGGTGACCATGTTGCCGTCCTTGCCGCACAGGCCAATCGCCTTGCCGCCGGCGGCGTTGATGTAGCCGACGATCTGCTTGTTGATCGAGCCGGCCAGCACCATCTCGACGATCTCGAGCGTCTTCTCGTCGGTGACGCGCAGGCCGCCGGCGAACTGCGACTGCACGCCGGCCTTCTTCAGCATCGCCTCGATCTGCGGGCCGCCGCCATGCACCACCACCGGATTGATGGCGGTCTGCTCCAGCAGCACGATGTCGCGCGCGAAGGAGCGCGCCACCGTCTCGTCGCCCATGGCGTGGCCGCCATACTTGATGACGATGATTTCCTCGTCGTAGCGCTGCATGTGCGGCAGCGCCTCGGAGAGGACGCGGGCCTGTTCCTGCGGATCGAGCGTGGATTTCGTCATCGCGGCTTCCCGTGTTGGCGCGGCTCTTTTAGCGCATGATCCCGAAAAGTGGGAACCGGTTTTCGGAAAAGATCATGCGCCTATGAAAAAGCCCTATCCGCGCATCGCCAGCAGCGCCGCCACGGCGAGGCCGAGCCAGCTTGCGATCTGGATCAGGCCGCCGGCCGGTGCGGCGAAGGGGAACAGCCGGGAGCCAAGCCATGCGCGCGCCGCGACGTCGGCGGCAAACAGCGAGGCGCCGATCACGAAGCCCCAGACGGCGAGCGTGCCGAGCGGCCGGGCGACCAGCCCGTTGCGGGCGGCGAGCGCCGCCGCGATCACCGCGACAGCGTGGATCAGCAGTAGAGTGCCGGCGCTGTCGAGGCCGGAGCCGGGCTTGCCGTGCGCGCCGGCGGCGGCGAGCGCGACGCCGGCCGCGCCCATCAGTCCGGCGAGGGCGATGAGGAGGGAGTCCATGGCGGGACTATATTGTGCAGCGAACGCGCCGTCATCCTCAGGTCATGGCCGGGCTTGTCCCGGCCATCCACGTCTTTCTTACTGACAGGCTGCTAAGACGTGGATGCCCGCGACAAGCGCGGGCATGACAGTGTACCCGTCACCCCTTCCGCTCGTTGAGCAGCCTCGCCACCGCCGCGCGCAGTTCGCGAATGCCGGTGCCCTCGTGCGAGGAGGTCGCGAGCACGCCGGGGAACGCCGCCGGGCGCTTTTCGAGCGCCGCTTCCGTCTGCGCGATGCGCTCGGTCAGCTCCGCCGGCTTCACGGCTTCCGCCTTGGTCAGCACGATCTGGTGGCTCACCGCCGCCTTGCTCAATGTCTCCAGCACGCCGTCGTCGGTGTCCTTCAGGCCGTGCCGCGCGTCGATCAGCACATAGACGCGGGCGAGGTTGGCGCGGCCGACGAGGTATTGATGGATGAGCTGCGTCCAGGCGCCGATCTTCTGCTTGGAGGCGGCGGCGTGGCCGTAGCCCGGCATGTCCACCAGCGTCAGCCCGTCTTTCCGCGAAAAGAAAATCAGTTCCTGCGTGCGGCCCGGCGTGTTGGAGGTGCGCGCGAGGCTTTTGCGCGCGGTGAGCGCGTTGATCAGGCTCGACTTGCCGACATTGGAGCGCCCGGCAAAGGCGATCTCGGTGCCGCGCGCGCGCGGCAGCACGGCTTCGGAACTCGCGGCGGCGATGAAGTCCCACTCGCCGGTGAAAATCTTCCGGCCGGTTTCCAGTTCGTCGCGGGTGAAATTGAATTCGGTCATAGCTCTGTCATGCCCGGCTTTAGGCCGGGCATCCACGTCTTTCTCACAAATGAACAGTAAAGACGAAAACGCCCGGCACCAAGGCCGGGCATTCGCATTCAATCTTACTGAACAGCCTTGGCGAGGAGTCGCTACGACCCCTCCGCCTTCTTCTTCCCGAATGTCGACCTGATGTTGTCGAACAGTTCTATCTTCGCGCCGTTCTTGCGCATGATATAGGCCTGCTGGATCACCGACAGCGTGTTGTTCCACGCCCAGTAGATCACGAGGCCGGCCGGGAAGCTCGCCAGCATGAAGGTGAAGATGATCGGCATCCAGTTGAAGATCATCGCCTGCGTCGGGTCCGGCGGCGCGGGGTTGAGCTTCATCTGCACCCACATCGTCACGCCCATGATCAGCGGCCACAGGCCGAGATGCAGGAAGTGGCCGACCACCGGAATGATCGTCGGGTCGTAGGGGATCAGCCCGAACAGCGTGAACAGGTTGGTCGGGTCGGGCGCCGAAAGGTCGTGGATCCAGCCGAAGAACGGCGCGTGCCGCATTTCGATGGTGATGAACAGCACCTTGTAGAGCGCGAAGAACACCGGGATCTGGATCACGATCGGCAGGCAGCCCGCGAGCGGGTTGATCTTCTCGCGCTTGTAAAGCTCCATCAATTCCTGCTGCTGGCGCGCCTTGTCGGCGGCGTAGCGGTCGCGGATCGCCGTCATCTCCGGCTGCACCGCCTTCATCTTCGCCATCGAGGCGTAGGACTTGCTGGCGAGCGGGAAGAAGACGAGCTTGATCAGCACGGTGACGAGCAGGATCGCGATGCCGAAATTGCCGAGCAGGCGGAAGAAGTAGTCGATCACCACGAACATCGGCTTGGTGATGAAATAGAACCAGCCCCAGTCGATCATCAGGTCGAAGCGGTTGAGGTTGAGCTTCTTCTCGTACTCGTTAATGACCGCGACTTCCTTGGCGCCGGCGAACAGCCGCGCATTGGCGGTGCCGGTTGCGCCGGGCGCGATGGTCTGCGCGTCGAGCAGGTAGTCGGTCTGGTAGGTCGGCGTCTTGCCGAGCGTGCCGGCCGAGAAGCTCGCCTTCAGGTGCGCGTCGGTGTTCGGCAGCAGCACGGCCGCCCAGTATTTGTCGGTGAAGCCGAGCCAGCCATTGGTGACGTCGAAGCTCTCCTGCTTCAGGTTCTGCGCGTTCGGCTTCAGATCCTGCATCTTGGAGTAGGTCATCTCCTGCAGGCCCTTGTCGCCCATCACGCCGATCAGGCCCTCATGGAGAATGTAGTAGCCGAGCGTGTGCGGCGTGCCGTGGCGCGACACCAGCGCGTAAGGATAGAGCGTCACCGGCGCGGAGCCGCTGTTCGCCACCTCGTCCTTGATCGTGAACAGATACTTGTCGTCGACCGCGACGGTGCGCTTGAAGGTGAGGCCCTCGCCGTTGTTCCAGGTCAGCGTCACCGGCTGGCCGACGGTGAGCGCGCCGGAGCCGGCTTGCGTCCACAGCGTGTCGGCGGTCGGCAGCTTGGCGGTGGTGCCGGCGGCGCCGGTCCAGCCGAACTGCGCGTAGAACGGGTCGGCGCTGCCGGACGGCGACAGCAGCACGATGGCCGGCGAGTTCTTGTCGACGGTCTCGCGGTATTTGGTCAGCGCGATGTCGTCGATGCGCGCGCCCTTGAGCGCGATTGAGCCGGTCAGGTTCGGCGTGTCGATCTTGATGCGCGGCGAGGCGGCGAGCGCGGCGGCGCGGCTCTGCGCGGGGGCGGGCGCCTGAGCCGCGGTCGGCACGCTGCCGGGCGTCGCGCTCGGTGAGGGCGTCGTGGTCGGCTGGCCGGGTTGCGCCGGCGTCGTCTGCTGCTGTTGCGCCGCTTGCTGCTGCTGCGCCTGCCGTTGCTTCTCCGCCTGCGGCAGCCCAACAAAAAACTGCCAGGCAATCAGGACAATCGCCGACAACACGATGGCGAGAATGGTGTTTTTGTGATCGTTCATCGGGTCCGTGCCTCGCCGGGTTTGCGTGCGTTGTGCAGCCGGCGCAGCGCGCCCGCGAAATCGTCTGTGATGCGTTCGAAAGGCAGTGCCAGCGCCGCGCGGCGTCCGATCAGAACGTAATCGTAGCCGGATCGCATACGATTCTCGGGTGACCGCCGCACCACCTCACGAAGGCGGCGGCGCACCCGGTTGCGTTCGACGGCGTTGCCGACTTTTTTCGACACCGTGAAGCCGACCCGGGCTCCGCCGCTATCGCCGCGCTCACGCGCCTGTAGCACAAAGGCCGCCGCCGGTACTTTCGTTCCCGACGCGGCGGCCAGAAAATCCGCCCGTTGCCTCAGCCGTTCCATCTCGGATTGTCCGGCGCGACGGGCCGGAGCCGTCAGGCGCTGAGACGCTTGCGACCGCGCGAGCGGCGGTTCGACAGAACCTTGCGGCCGCCCTTCGTGGCCATGCGCGCACGGAAGCCGTGCCGCCGTTTGCGCACCAATTTACTCGGTTGATATGTCCGCTTCACGACTTGCTCTCCGATTGTCGCGCCGTGGCGGCGGCAAGGCCGAAACCGGCCTGGCGCTACGCCAACCGCCCTCGCGAGGAAGCGGATCGGCACGCGATTGCCGCGGCTTATAAGCGAGTGAGATATCCCCGTCAATCAAGGGTTTTGCGGCCCTTTTTGGGACGGCCGGCGCTGTCAATTCGGCGTCACAAGGCGGTGAAAGCGGTCTCTGCGGCAGCCCGCTCGTGTATAGGTTTCTGCGCCGGCGTGCGGGGCGGACCCCGCCGCGGGAACCGAAAGGGAACGCCTCAGGCGCCGCATGGCGGGATCGGACGGCAATGGTCATTTGACAGGTCACCCGGAGGCCGGTTCGGGCGGCGCGGCCCCGTCGGCGGTGCGCCGCTGGCTGCCGGTCGCCGTCGTTCTGGCGCTGATCGCGACCGCCTATGCCTGCGGGCTGGGCGAGCATCTCAGCCTCGATAACCTGATCCGCCACCGCACCGCGATCGACGGCTTCATTAACGCGCATTGCGCCGCCGCGCTGGCGTTGTTCGCCGGCCTCTATCTGGTGGTGGTGGCGCTCTCGATCCCGGTGTCCCTGTTCCTGACGGTGGCGGGCGGCATCTTGTTCGGCGTCGCGCTCGGTGCGGCGGCCTCGGTGACCGGCGCGACCGCCGGGGCGGTGATCGTCTTCCTGATCGCGAGGACGGCGATTGGTGACGTTCTGGCGCGCCGGGCCGGCCCCGCGATCGAGAAGCTGGCCGACGGCTTTCGCGCCGACGCCTTCAACTATCTTCTCTTTCTCAGGCTGGTGCCGTTGTTTCCGTTCTGGCTGGTCAATCTGGCGCCGGCCCTGTTCGACGTGCCGCTGCGGACTTTCGTGATCGCGACGGTCATCGGCATCTTGCCCGGCGCGGTGGCGTTCTCTTTCGTCGGCGCCGGCCTCGACAGCGCCATCGCCGCGCAGGAGACGGCGTTCAAGGCATGCATTGCGGCCGGCAAGGAAGGCTGCACACTGGACTTCGATCTGCGCGACGCGGTGACGCCGGAACTGATCGCCGGTTTCGTTGCGCTCGGGCTGGTCGCGCTGATCCCGATTGTCGTGCGCCGGCTGCGCGCCGCGCAACCGCAGCAGGGAGGTTGAGCCGTGGCGGAATTGCTCACGCCCGATATCTGCGTAATCGGCGCAGGCTCCGGCGGGTTGTCGGTCGCGGCGGCCGCGGCTGCCTTCGGCGTGCCCGTCGTGCTGGTCGAGAAGGCCGAGATGGGCGGCGATTGCCTCAACACCGGCTGCGTGCCCTCGAAGGCGCTGCTCGCGGCGGCCAAGCACGCCGCCGGGCTGCGTGACAGCGAGCCGTTTGGTGTCAGCACACAGGGCGTCGCTGTCGATTTCAAGAAGGTTCACGATCATGTCCATCGCGTGATCGCCGCGATTGCGCCGGTCGATTCAGAGGAACGCTTCACCGGTCTCGGCGTGCGCGTCATCAGGGCGGCGGCGCATTTCAAGGACAGGCACACGGTCGTTGCCGGCGGCTTCGAGATCCGCGCGCGGCGTTTCGTCGTCGCCACCGGCTCGAAGGCAGCGATGCCGCCGATCCCCGGACTTGATGGCGTGCCTTGTCTCACCAACGAAACGATCTTCGACCTCACGGAACTCCCGCGGCATCTTCTGGTCATCGGGGGCGGTCCGATCGGCGTCGAACTCGCGCAGGCGTTCCGCCGGCTCGGCAGCGGCGTCACGGTGTTCGAGGCGGCGCAGCCGCTCGCCAAGGACGATCCGGAATGCGCGGGCCTTGTGCTCGACAGTCTCGCGCGCGACGGCGTTGCGATCCGCGCCGGCGTGAAGGTGTCGGGCGTCGGGCGCGCAAACGGCAAGATCGCCGTGACGATCTCAGGCGACGGTAAGGAGGAGACGATCGAGGGCTCGCATCTTCTGGTCGCCGCCGGCCGCAAGGCGGTGACCGAAGGGCTCGGCCTCGAGGCCGCCGGCATCAAGACGGATCGCAAGGGCATCGTCACCGATGCGCGGCTGCGCACCAGCAATCGCCGCGTCTATGCCGTCGGCGACGTCGCGGGTCGGCTGCAATTCACCCATGCGGCCAATTACTATGCCGGCATCGTGATCCGGAATGCGTTGTTTCGCTTGCCGGCGAAGGCGAACGACGATGCGGTGCCCTGGGTCACGTATACCGAGCCGGAACTGGCGCAGACTGGCCTCACGGAGGCGCAGGCGCGTGAGCGTGGCATCAAGGTTCGCATCGCGCGCTGGCCCTACCACGACAACGATCGCGCGCAGGCGGAACGGCAGACGCGCGGCCATATCAAGGTGGTGACCGACCGGCGCGGCCGTATTCTCGGTGCCACCATTGTCGGTGCGCAGGCCGGCGAGCTGATTACGACATGGACGCTGGCGATATCGCAGCGTCTCAATATTCGCGCATTTGCCGGTATTGTGGTGCCTTACCCGACGCTGTCGGAGATCGGCAAGCGCGCGGCCATCGACTATTTCGCGCCGGATTTGACCGGTCCTTGGGTGCGGCGCATCATTCGATGGCTGCGCAAGCTCGGTTGAGTCGGCGCAGACGAGGCAGGCAGTGGCAACAGATCGGCCGCAGACGGATAGAACGACAGACGGGACCCCGCAACGCGGCAGGCTGAGACTCGGCCTGTCCGGCAAGCTGCTGGTGCTCACGGTCGTCTTTGTGATGCTGGCGGAAGTGCTGATCTACGTGCCGTCGATCGCCAATTTCCGCGTCAACTGGCTCAACGACCGTCTCGCTGCCGCGCACACCGCCGCGCTCGTGCTTGAAGCCGCGCCGAGCGGCATGGTGCCGGAATCGCTCGCCCGCGAAATCCTGAAAAGCGTCGGCGCTCACGCCGTCGCGATGAAGATGGGCGGCAAGCGTCAGCTGCTGGCCGCGTCGGAAGTGCCGACCCAGGCCGCGCGCGACATCGACATGCGTTCGGTGGTCTGGCATCGGGCGATTTCGGATGCGTTCCACGTGCTGCTGTTCGGTGAGAAGGACATCATGCGCGTCATCGGTCCGGCTCCGATGGAGGGCGACTATCTCGAAATCATCGTCGACGGCCGGCCGCTGCAGCAGGCGATGCTGCGGTTTTCCGTCAACATCCTGCTGTTGTCGCTGCTGATCTCCGGCATCACCGCGATGCTGGTCTATTTCACGCTGCATCGTCTGCTGGTGCGGCCGATGCGGCGCATCACCGACAAGATAGTGGCGTTTCGCGACGAGCCGGAGGTTGGCGATCACATCATCAAGCCGTCGGGCCGCGGCGACGAGATCGGAATCGCCGAAACCGAATTGGGCGCGATGCAGCGCGAACTCGCCTCGATGCTGCAACAGAAGACGCGGCTCGCCGCGCTCGGCCTGGCGGTGTCGAAGATCAACCATGACCTGCGCAACCTGCTTGCCTCGGCGCAGCTGATTTCCGATCAACTGGCCGATGTGCCGGAGCCGCGGGTGCAGCGCTTCGCGCCGAAGCTGATGCGTCAACTCGAACGCGCCATCGCGTTCTGCCAGTCGACATTGTCCTACGGCGCATCGCCTGACGCGACGCCGGAGCGCACGCAAGTCGTGCTGGAGCCGTTGATCGAGGAGGTGCACGAGACGCTCGGCCTCGGCATCAACGTGCCGATCCGCTGGATCGTCGCGGTGGAACGCGGCCTGACCGCCGATGCCGACCGCGAGCAGTTGTTCCGCGTGTTGCTCAATCTTGCGCGCAATGCCGTGCAGGCGCTGGAGACGCACGGCTCGAAGGACCCCGTGCGCGACCAGATCCGCATCGTCGGCCGCCGCGAAGGATCCGCCGTGGTGATCCAGATGTCCGACACCGGACCCGGCGTGCCGGAACGCGCGAAGGCGCATCTGTTCGAAGCCTTCCATGGCTCGACGCGGCCGGGCGGCGCCGGCCTCGGCCTCGCGATCGCGGCCGAACTGGTGCGGGCGCATGGCGGCGAACTGCGCCTCGTCGAAGGCACCATCGGGGCGACGTTCTGCATCAGGATTCCCGACCGTCCGGTCGATCTCGAAGCGCGGCGCAGCGAACGCGCGCGCATCGTCACGCCGGCGGCGGAATAACGCCGCAATAGCGGTGTTAGTGGTCCGGGGCGTCGGCTGACCGGAGTGTCACGCGAATGGTTGCGATCCTTGGCCTCGCCACCGCGGTGCCGCCTTATGCGCTCGACCAAGGCGATGTGATCGAGCGTGCGCTGCGCATCTATGCGCCCGTGGTCGAACGCTTTCCCAATCTCGCCGATGTGTTCGTCAATGCCGGCATCGAGCGGCGTTATTCCGTGCGGCCGATCGAGTGGTTCGACGCGCCGCATGACTGGCGCGACCGCAACGACGCCTATCTCGATGGCGCGTCGGCGTTGTTCGAGGTCGCCGCACGCGATGCGCTCGACCGTGCCAAACTCACCGCGCGCGATGTCGATGTTGTCGTCACCGTGTCGTCGACCGGCGTCGCGACGCCGAGCCTCGAAGCGAGGCTGGCGGGCCGTCTCGGGTTTCGCAGCGATGTCATGCGCGTGCCGGTGTTCGGCCTCGGCTGCGCCGGCGGCGTGTCGGGTCTCTCGGTCGGCGCGCGGCTGGCGCGCGCCGCACCCGGCGAGGTGGTCCTGGTCGTCGTCGTCGAGCTCTGCACGCTCGCCTTCCGGGCGGACCGCAGCGACAAGGCGGATGTGATTTCCTCCGCTCTGTTCGGTGACGGCGCGGCGGCTGTCGTGCTGCGGGCAGGGGACGACGCGGAAGACCGCGCAACGCTGCGCGTCGGCCGCACCGCGGAGCATATCTGGCCCGATACGCTCGACATCATGGGCTGGTCGATCGACCCGGCCGGCTTCGGTGTCGTGCTGTCGCGGTCGCTGCCGCGTTTCGTGGAGCAGAAGCTCGCCGCGCCGGCGCGAAAATTCGCCAGCACCATCGTCGGCAACGGCCGTTATATCTTTCACCCCGGCGGCGCCAAGGTGCTCGACGCCGTTCAGGCAGCGCTGGGCTTGTCCAACGATGCGGTGGCCGATGAGCGCGAAGTGCTGCGCCGGTACGGCAACATGTCGGCGCCGACCGTGCTGTTCGTTCTGGAGCGCGCGTTGCGGCGAGGGCTCGACGGTCCCGCGGTGATGGCCGCGCTCGGGCCGGGCTTCACGGCCAGCTTTGCCGCGCTCGATGCGGCCGGTGCCGGCCATGCCTGATATGCCCGCAGCGGGCGCGTGGCTGGTGCTGTTTCTCCTTGTCCAGCGGCTTGCCGAATTGCTGCTGGCGCGGACCAACACGGCGCGGTTGCGCGCGGCCGGCGCCGTCGAATTCGGCGCGGGGCATTATCCGCTGATGGTTGCCATGCACGCGTGCTGGCTCGCGGCGC
The DNA here is from genome assembly GCF_050250095.1 of Pseudolabrys sp. Classification (NCBI taxonomy): domain Bacteria; kingdom Pseudomonadati; phylum Pseudomonadota; class Alphaproteobacteria; order Hyphomicrobiales; family Xanthobacteraceae; genus Pseudolabrys; species Pseudolabrys sp. Next base: position 152,989 of record NZ_JBFWPH010000006.1, read on the forward strand.
TCTGGATCTTCGGCCATGACCGCGCGGTATCGGCGCCGTGGCTCGCCGTCTTCATTTTGCTGCAGGCCGCCCGTGTCTGGGTGATCGCCACGCTCGGCCGCCGCTGGACCACGCGGGTGCTGGTGTCGCCCGGCGCTCCGCCGATCGCCGCCGGGCCCTATCGCTGGCTGCGGCACCCGAACTACGCGGTGGTCGCGCTGGAACTCGCGGTCGTGCCGCTGATGCTCGGTCTGCCGGCGCTGGCGTTAATCGTCTCGGCGGCCAATGCCGCGATGCTTTGGTGGCGGATTGGCGTCGAAAATGCCGCTTTGGGCTGGGCCGCGGGGTCTGACGGAGCCGCGGGTGGGGACCGTCCGCCGCCCTTGCCAATGAGAGACCGAGACGATAGCTATGCCCCCGGTTTCGCACCCGGTGACGCCGGCTGCGGTAATCGGCGCCCGTAGCTCAGCTGGATAGAGCACCAGACTACGAATCTGGGGGTCAGGAGTTCGAATCTCTTCGGGCGCGCCACTTTTCGCCGTTTGCTGCCCGTGTATTCGCCGGCGCCGCCGGCGCCCATTTCCGAAAAGATGCTTTGATCGCCTCAGGTGAGGCCGGCTTTGCGGCTTATCATGGCCGTCCGGTAAGCCTGCCGCCCGGTCTTGAAAGCGGCCGCCCATTCGCGCTGCAGGCGGGGTGAGGAGAGCAAGTCGCATGGCCAAGCTCGTGTTCGGAATGAATCAGTCGCTGGACGGCTACGTCGACCATATGGCGTTTGCGCCCGGCCCGGCGCTCTTCCGCCATTTCATCGAGGAAGCCCAAGGGCAGGCGGGCAGCATCTACGGCCGCCAGATGTATGAGATCATGCGATACTGGGACGACGAACACACCGAATGGAATTCGGACGAGCGAGCTTTCGCGGCGGCGTGGCGGAAACAGCCGAAGTGGGTTGTCTCACGCTCGCTGAAGTCGGTCGGGCCCAACGCCAGTCTTGTCGAGGGCGACTTTGAGGGTGCGGTCCGTGAGTTGAAGGCCGAGCGTGACGGGGAGATTGAGGTGGCGGGTCCAAACCTGGCGCGAAGCCTCACCGAACTTGGCCTGATCGACGAGTATCGAATCTACCTGCACCCGGTCGTGCTTGGCCGCGGCAAGCCATATTTCGCCGGACCCCGGCCGCGGCTCCGCCTTATCGCGAGCGATCCGATGGGCGAAGACGTGATCAGGCTGACTTACGTTCCCGCCTGATCTCGCGCGATGCGGCGCGCGGGGTTACGCCGTCGCGGTTCGCTGATGCGCCGCGGCCTTCATGCGCGATGCGACGGTGTCATAGAGCGACGCCCAAGCGGTTTTGACCTCGGACGTGAAAGCCGGCCCAAGCCCCTTTTCGAGCGTCCAGAGCAGGGCTTCGCCGACCTTGTCATAGTGCTCGTCGCGCACGCCGTAGCCGACATGGCGGCGGGCGAGATTGTCGAGCATTCCCTGCAACGCTCCGGGATTTTTGAGGCTTCCGATCGCGAGCGCGAGCGTGTCCATCAGCTTTTTGGACTGCGCCTCGATGTCACCCTTGAACATCGGGCGTGCCTCGGGAGCGATGGTGAACAGCCGGTCGTAGAACAGCCGCCCGGCCTCGAGCTTGATGTCCATGACGCTGACGAACGACAGGCGAACCAGCTGAACTTGTTCAGGCGTCATGGGGACCGCTCCTTGGGCTGTCGAATCAGGCGTTGGCGCGAATCTGCTCGATGTCGCTGGCGAAGGTCCGGATGCGGGTGCCGATGGTGCGGGTCTGGCTGGCGACGGCGTCGGCTGCTTCGCTGACGCGCACGGCGGAAGATGAGTTGGTCTGCGCCAGCGTTTCGATCTCGGTGATCGAATTCTCGACGTGGCCGACGCCGGTCGCGGCGGAAGCGACGTTGGCGGAAATTTCGCGTGTCGCCGACGCCTGCTGCTCGACTGCCGCCGCGATGCCGGTGGCGACGCCGCCGAGCTCGCGGATTCGGGCGGATATCTGCCGCATGGCGTCGACCGCCTTGGAGGTGGCGTCCTGCATCGCCGCGATGCGGGTGGCAATTTCCTGCGTCGCTTTCGCAGTCTGGTTCGACAGCGCCTTCACTTCCTGGGCCACCACGCTGAAGCCGCGTCCGGCTTCGCCGGCGCGCGCGGATTCGATCGTCGCATTGAGGGCGAGAAGATTGGTCTGCGCGGCAATGCCGCTGATGAGGCCGGTGACCTTGCTGATCTCCGCCGCGACCGAGGCCATTTCATTGATCGTCGCGTCGGTTTTCTCGACGTCGGCAACGGCCTGCAGCGCGAGTTGCGAGGATTGCGCGGCGCTCGCGCCGACCTCGCCGATGGTGCGCGCCAGTTCTTCGCCGCCTTGCGCCGCCATCTCCACCTTGCGGGCGGTCACCTCGGACACCGTCGAAACGGTTGCGACCTGTGCGCTTGTCTTGGTGGCGGAGGCATCGAGCGCGCTTGCATGATCGAGCAGCGTTTTGGCCGACATCTGGAGCGAGCCGATGGAAGCCGCCATCTCGGTCTCGAAACGCTCAAGCAGGAGACGGGTCCGTTCGGCGCGCTGGGTCGTCTCGCCGAGTGTCGTCTCGCGGACGTCGCCAAGGCGCTGAAGCTCGGCGGTCGACAGTTCCGCGGCGCGGCGTGCGTCCTCGGCTTCCTCGAACGCCCTGCGGATCGTCAGGCCAATGCCGATCAGCATAACGGTCTCGACGACGACGATCGCTGCATGCACCAGGACGCGCGCGATGTCGCTCTCGCCGGGGAAGATTGCCTGCGGCAACAGGAAATTGAAAACGAGATGCTCGACCGCGATCAGCCCGGCCGCAAACAGCACCGTGCGCCAGCCGCAAAAGCCGGACAGCATCGCGAGCACGGCGAAGTAATAGAAGTGCATTTCGATCTGCCACGGGTGCCCGCGCATCACGAAAACCAGCAGCGAGGTCTGGCCGACCAGCGTCAGCGCCAGCGCAAAAGCGATCGACAATGTCGGCCGCTTGAGAGCGAACAGGAGGACGGGAAGCCCGCCGAGCAGCGTGGCGGTGGCGGTGACGAGCGCGACGTCCATGTCGCGCAGCCATGCGATCGTCACCAGCAGCGGAATGTGCAGAACGCCGAGGATCGTCAGCGCGATGGCGACGGTGCGTTGAAACGCCTCGAGGCTGGTGACCTGCATGTTCATCGCAGCAGCCCGAAGCAGTCGCTAAACGGCAATGCCGTGTCGAGCGCGAGGCGCGCGAGCGCCGCCGTGGTCACCAGTGCGAACGCGCCGATGAGCGCGATGTCGAACCATAATGGCTTTGCGGATTTCAAAATACGGCCCGGCTTTCGCGCCCGTTTTAAGACTCACACGGTTAAGGTCCGGTAGCGAAAATCCCGCTATGCGTGTACAGAATTGAGATGCAATTATTGCTTGATGTGAGGGCGCGGTGGCGGCCGGCGGCTCCGGTTTCAGGCGGGGAGAAAGCACTGTTTTTCCGGTATCCGTCATGCTTCTGTCGCCCGCGTCTCACGACAGATGCGCCGGTAGCTCAGCTGGATAGAGCACCAGACTTCGAATCTGGGGGTCGGGGGTTCGAATCCCTCCCGGCGCGCCATCCGGCCTCGGCGAGTGAATTGACGGTGTCGCTGCCGAATGCGTTCTCAAGTTCGTTGTCCGAAAACTGCTGGTTGGCCCGTGACCGACACAGGACTGCGCGGCCTGAAGGTTCCGGCCGACCTCAAGTGAGACGTTGCGTATGGGTGGCGGACGTCGTTTGCGCGGCCGCCGCTCCTCAGCGCGCCGCCCGGCTGATGTGTGCGGTGTCTTCCGTCACCGCCCGATAGGCATCCGCGAGGCCGGCACCGAAGTCGTTGTCGCGGCCTCTGGGTCCGAGATCCTTCGCGGTCGCCATCAGCATGGCGCGGATCGCAGCAGGCGTGAGATCGGGCTTGCGCTGGAGCATCAGCGCGACGATGCCGCTGATCTCCGCCGCCGAATATGAAGTGCCGCTCGACATCTGATAGCCGCCGTCTGGAACGGCGACGAAAATGTCGACGCCTGGCGCGGCGACGGCGATGTGGCGGCCGCGATTCGAACCCTTGAAGATCTTGTCGTCGGCATCGGTGGCCGCGACCGCAATCACGCCCGGATAGGCGGCGGGATAAAGCGGTGGCGACTTCGGCCCGGCGTTGCCGGCGGCGGCGATCGACACCACGTTCTTTTTGGCGGCTGAGTCGATGGCGCGCTGGATCGCAGGATCCGCCGGACCGGCGAAGCTCATATTGATGATGCGGGCGTTGTTCTCGACCGCCCAGTCGATGCCTTTGAGGATGCCGAACGTCGTCGCGGCGGCGCTGTCGCCGTCCGGATCGAACGCGCGGATCGCGAGGATGCGCGCGGCCGGTGCCGCGCCTTTCAGGCGGCCCTGGCCGGCGATCAGCGCGGCGATCGCGGTGCCGTGCATATGCGGCTTGGGCGGCGACTTCAGCGTGTCGAAGGTGCCGGCAACGGCGCCCTTGAGTTCGGGGTGGTCGAGATCGACGCCGGAGTCGATCACTGCAACCAGCACGTCGTTGCCGTCGGCAAGCGCATGGGCCTCGCCGAGCCGCAGCTTTGCCAGCGCATATTGCGCCGGATCGCCGGCGCCCATCGCGCCGGTGGCGCGCGGCGGCGTCACGACGGCGTTCGGGTCGGCCTTCACTTCGGTCGGTACGACCTTTTCCGGCTCCGATTGCTGCAGCGTGAAGAGATAATTCGGCTGCGCGGAAGCGACCGCGTTGTTGGCTTCGAGCGCCCGCACGACGGCGGCGACCGAACGGCGATCCGGAATGCGCCAGCGATAATAAGTGGTACCGGCAAGCGTCATGGTCTGAGATTCCAGACGCTCGAGCCGATAGCGCCGCTGCAGCGCTTCGACCGCCTGCGCCGTCACCATGTTCGGCAGTTCGATCACGACCTCGTCCGGCACCATGCGCCTCTCCCCGGCCGGCGGCACGCCGCTGGTCGCGCGGCGCGCGGTTTGCGGCTGACGCGGCGGCGAGGAGCGGCGCGCGGCGCGCGGCGGCGCATCGTCATCGTCCACAAAGTTCGGGTCGTCGATGAAACGGCCAGGCGGGGGCGCGGCGTCCGCGGGCGGCATCGTTGCGATGATGCCGCCGATCACGCCGACGGCAGGTCCGACCCAGCCCGGAACACCGCGATGTCCGCCGCCGCGATGAGGCGGGCGATAGCCATCGCCCTTGCCACGGCCGGGCGTCGCGCTCTGCTTCGGCGACGCATAGTTCTGCTTGCCGCTCGGCTTGATCTGGTGGGAGCGGAATTCCTTGCCCTGCGCATGCGCGGCGTCGACGGACGGTACGGCGAGCAAGGCGATCGCTGCGGCGAAGATCAGTCCCGGCGTCAAGCGCATGGCGTCACTCCTTCCGGTTATTCGACAGTGGCGATGAAGTCGACCGCCTTGTCATTCTGAAGCTGCTTCACGACCCTGGCGAGCTCGTCCTTCGGCAGTCCGGTGATCGCGACGCGCACGCGGAACATGCCGCCGGCCATGGGGCCTCCCGCGATCGTCAGCTTGTTGGTCTCGAGGAATTTGGTGATGTCGGCGGCGCTCGCCTGCGGGGCAAAACGGATCATCGCGAAACTGCCGGTCTCGGCCGGCGTCTGCGTCGCAGGCGCGGAAGCGGTGCGGTAGCCGCCGGGCGCGCCCACCTTGTCCTGCATCAGCACGCCGCCGATGACGCCTGCCTGCACGACGATGGCGAGCACCGCGGCGCCCGCGGCATAGGCGAGCGTACGCGGCGAGAAGCCGGCGACGAAATCGGAGAACCGTGCGGCGAGGTTGAACGAGGGCAGGGCGGTACGCTTGGGTTCCGCCGCGATCTTGGCGAACAGCACTTCGCTTGCCCGCGCCGACGGCGCGCCGAGCGACTCGTTGAGATGAATGGTGCCTTCGAGTTCCTCGCGCACCAGCTCGTAGCGGCGGGCGAGTTCGGGGTCCTGCGTCAGCGCCTCCTCGACGCGGGCGGCGTCGCGGCGGCTCAAGGTGCCGGCCGCGTGCCACGGCAGCAGCTCCTCGATCTCGTTGAGCGGTTCGCCCGCCTGGTTATTCGCCGCATTCATGGCCAGCCTCGATCGATTCCGTTTTGCTTCAGAACTTCCGCCAGTTTCTTCCGCGCGTAGAACATCCGGGTCTTCACCGTTGCCTCGGGGATGCCGACAATGCCGGCAACCTCCTCGACAGACTTCTCGTGGTAGTAAACCAGATCGATAATCTCACGGTGCTCCGGTGACAGTGCGGTCAGGCATTGGCGCAAGACCTCGCTCTTGTTCTTTTTCGCCAGCGACACCTCGGGATCGTCCGACGTATCGACGACAGCTTCGGCCGTTTCGTCGTCGAGTTCCTTGTCGGTCCGCTTGCGCATCGCCGACAGCGCCTTGAAGCGCGCGATCGACAACAGCCAGGTGGACACTTGCGAGCGGCCCTCGAACTTCCCGGCTTGCCGCCAGACGTCGAGGAACACCTCGCTGATCAGGTCCTCTGCCGTCGCCTCGTTACGGACGAGGCGCAGCACGAAACGGTAGACGCGCACATGGTGCCGCGCGAACAGCACCTGCATTGCGAGCCGGTCACCTTTGGCGATACGTCCGATCAGGACATCGTCTGACGTCGTCTGCATCGACAGGGCGCTCGGCTCACTGGGTCTGTCGCTGGCCGGGGCCGCGAGGTTCAAACGGACTATCAAAAGACCGGCCGGCACGGCCGCAGGATATCGAGGCAACAAAACCATGTTGCCCGGTTCGACGATACGCGGGCAAGCCGGCGGGACCGATATGCCGCACCAGAGCTAAATTTTAGTCAATCGGGACAGGCGGTTAGGGCCGCAGGTCAGGGCCGCATGCTTTTTTCGCGCCGGATTTGAACCGGGTGCCGGCGACCTGCGACCCAACCTGCAGGATGCGACCCCCGCGCATCCCCGCACCCAGAGACCCATGAGGAGAGACCCATGACCACCAATACGATGTTCCGCAAGCTCATCATCGCCGCCGGCGCCACCGCCGCCATCGCTGCCGCTTCGATCGCCGTCCCGACCGCCGCCTCGGCCGGCTGGCACGGCCATCACCACCACAAGCACTGGCATGGCTGGCGCGGTCCGGCGGTCGGCTTCTACGCCCCGGCCTACTACGGCTCCGACTGCTACGTCGTCCGCAAGGTCGTCTACACGCCGTACGGCAAGCGTATCCGTCGCGTCACGGTCTGCGGCTGATCGCAGTCCGATGCGCCCGGCTTGAACCCCGGCTTCGCAGGAAGCCGGGGTTTGGCGTGTTTGACGGGCGAGCTATTGCGCCGCTTCGGATGGCGGAGGCCCCGCCGGTGTTTCGGATGCCGGCTGTTGCCCGGCCACGGCGCGGGCCGGCACCGGCTGCTTGTCGACCCAGTGCACCGAATAAAGATCGAAGCGCCGGTCGCGCAGGTTCTGCACGGTGCCGTACTGGCGCGCGTCGACCAGATTGTCGAGTTGCAGGTCTGCGATCGACACCATCTCCGCGTTCGGCGTGGTGTCGGCGGCGATGCCGTCACGCGCGAACGGGAAATCGCACGGCGTCAAAACGCAGCTCTGCGCGTACTGGATGTCCATGTTTTCGACATTCGGGAGATTGCCGACGTTGCCGGCCATGACGACGTAACACTGGTTCTCCACGGCGCGAGCCTGACCGCAATAGCGCACGCGCTGATAACTTTGCCGCTCGTCGGTGCAGAACGGCACGAACAGGATCAGGGCGCCCTGGTCGATCAGGTGTCGGGCAAGTTCGGGGAATTCCGCGTCGTAGCAGATCAGCACGCCGATACGGCCGCAATCGGTATCGATCGCGGTGAGGTCGGTGCCGCCGCGGATGCCCCACCAGTAACGCTCGTTCGGCGTCGGGTGCAGCTTGTACTGCTCGTGGATCGAGCCGTCGCGCAGGAAGACGTAGGCGATGTTGTAAATCGAGCCGTCGGGGGCTTGCGTCGGATGCGAACCGCCGATGATGTTGACGTTGTAGGCGACCGCGAGATCGCTCATCAGTTTCTTGAACCGCTCGGTGTAGTTGTTGAGCGCGGCGATTGCCTTGGCGGCGCTGGTGTGGCGGTTCTCGATCGAGAGGAGCTGCAGCGTAAACAGCTCCGGAAACACCGCGAAGTCCGCCTTGTAGTCGGCGACGGCATCGACGAAATACTCGACCTGTGCGGCGAACTCCTCGAACGACTTGATCGGCCGCTGCTGGTACTGGATCGCGGCGACGCGTGCGGAGCGCGGACGTCGCACGCCGCGCGGGCGCATTTCGGCATCATCCTGCGCTACGCGCGGATTGCGCCAGATCATGTGAGTGGCGAAGCCGCGCGATTCATGATCGAACGGCAGATAGTTCGACAGCACGCCGATCGGCTCGAAGCCGTTGCGCATCTGGAAGCTCATCACGGTGTCGCGAACCTTGCCGTCGCGCACCTGCTCGACATACTGCTCGGCGGAGCCGATCGACTTCCAGCGCCGGCTGAGGCCCGGAATGCGGCCGCCGAACACGATGCCCTTCAGCCGCAGGTGCTCGCACAGCCGGCGGCGCTCGTTGTAAAGCCGCTGGCCGATGCGCAATCCGCGATAGTCGGGATCGACGCAGACATCCATGCCATAGAGCCAGTCGCCGGTCTGGTCATGCTGCGAGCCGAAGCCGCGGCCCGTGATTGTGGTCCAGTCGTGCGGCTTGAGCGCGATGTCGCCGCTGATGCGAAACGTCGCGCCATAACCGACGATGGCGTCCTTGTAGACGGCGACGAACTGTCCTTCGGGAAACTGATGCTGGTGGCCGCGCAATTGCGCTTCCGAAAAGGCGGCATGGGCGCCGAGCGCCGCATAGGCCTTGGCGTTCAGGGCGCGGATGCCGGGGATGTCGGATGCGCGGGCGTTGCGAATGATGAGTTTGGGGCGGCTGCTCTGATTTTTGCTGGTGTTCATAAAGGCCCTCGTAATCGATGGTCTTGAATCCGTGGCCGGTTGCGGCGACGGAACAATGCACGTCAACTCAATGCTCTGGGATTTTATCGGTTTTGAAGCCCGCCAATAAATGCGGCAGGACAACGCTTACTTCACGTCAATTATACAGGGAATAGAGGCGAAAATGGGGACCGGAATTCCGGCGCATCGCGGGATTCGCGCGTCGATCGCCCGCCGCTACGCCAATGTGCGTCCGAATTGTCGCGCGATTGCTTCGCCGGTGCGCAGCGCGAACACCAGTGTTTTCGACAGTCCGCCTGTGTAGGCCGCATGTGCGCCGCCTTCGAGACCGCCGGTTGTGGAGCCCGCCGCATAAAGCCCCGGGATTGGATCGTCGTTGCGATCGAGCACGCAGCCATGTGCATTGGTGGCGATGCCGCCCATCGTGTAAGTGATGCCGGCGCAGAGTCGTGCGGCGCGGAATGGCGGCGCGACGATTGACCAGGCCTTGATCGACGACGTGGTGCGCGTCGGCGTTAGGGTGGTAAGCGCGCCGGACGCGCAGGCGGCGTTATAGGTCGCGATGGTTTGCTCCAGCGCGGCGGAAGGCAGCGCCAGCTTTGCGGCGAGCGAGGCGATGTCGTTACTCTCGATGATCTCGCCGCCTGCTTTGGCGAGATTGGGATTAGCGGGCAACAGAAATTCGCGGCCGGGTCCGTCCCAGATCGCTTCGTCGAAGATCGCGATCGACGACGCGGGGTCGGGCAGACGGGCGATGGCATTGGCAATCGAGACGCCGCCTTCGCCTTCATCGCAGAACCGGACGCCGTCGCTATTCACGACGACGCCGGAAGCGGCAACCATGTCGAGCACCGGGTAGGGCCACAGCGCGTCATTGGTCAGCGCATCGTGATGCTGGACATGGCCGTAGAACGCGCCGAGCCCGATCAGCTTTGCGCCGGCGGCTTCCGCCATGCGCGCGCCGTCGCCGGTGCCCGTCATGGCGTTGCGCTGGCGCAGCTTCTCCGGCTGCGGCGAGATGTGCCGGCGCAGCCGATCCATGTCGGCCTGAAAGCCGCCGTCCGCGATCACGACGGCGCCGGCACGGATGACGCCGTTCACCGTGCCTTCGACCTCGACGCCGGCACAGCGGCCTGCCTCCATGACAAGGCCGGTCGCGCGCGTGCCGCGGATCAGCTGGCCGTTGTTTTTATCCGTCAGGAGAGGGCCGAGGATGCGCAGCACGACGTCGCCACCGCGGCCCTGCCAGTGCAGGCCGGTCTGCCGCAGGCCCGGCGGCGCAAACACCGTGCTCTGGTAGCCATGCGGACCGACCTTGATGAAGCGCATGCCTTGCGCCTTCAACCACGTCAGCGCGCGCGCTGCATCGCCCGCGAGCGCATCCACCAGATCCTGGCGCGCTGCGCCCCGGGTCGCGCGGTTGAGAATTTGCCGAAGCCGGTCCGGCGGGCTGTTGATGTCATTAAGCGCGATGTGGAAGAAGCCGCCGGTCAGGCGCGTATTGCAGAGATAGCGCTCGTCCGCGCCCTTCTCGAACACCGCGACAACGAGGCCGGATTCGGCGGCGCGGTTGGCCGCCACCAGGCCGGCAAGACCGCCGCCGATCACCGCGACGTCGACGGCGTTCATTTGGGCAGCAGGGTATCGGCGATGATCGAGAGTACCTCGACGTAGCTCTTGACGAAAAGCCAGAGGACTGCGCCCACGGCTGCTGCTGCCACCGCGACCCACCAGGCCGCGCCGCACCAGATCGCGGCTGCCGCCGCGGCGACCGGCGCGAACGCGATGCCTATCGCGAGGACGCCGCCCCAGCGCAGGAGGAACTGGACGGTGGGATAATGAGGAGGCTGGAACATGCCGGCCACGGCAGGGTGCTCTCGTCTCGGAAATGCTCTTGGCTTTGCGGTGTCGAAATCTAGGCAATGGCGGCGGGAAATGAAAGCTGATCGATCTTAACGACGCTTGCGATATTGGGCCGCGGACGCCATCTCACGGCTCTAACCTACTCGCGTCCGCTCGCGCGTTCTGCTACTTGCATGGCGTCGATCTCACACGGATGGCGGGCGTTTCGCGTTCGCCCTGCTTGGCGCACCGCCGGAGCTTTTCATGTTGACCCCGCTGCGCGCGGCAGCCCACTTCCTCGAACATCGGATCGGCTGGAATCGCATCGGCTTCGTCTTGAGCCTTTGCATCATCGGCGTCGCGCTGTTCGTGCTGTACCGCATGCTGCACGGCATCGATATCGACGAGGTGCTGGCCGCGATCCGTGCGACCGACAACCGTCACATCGCCGTCGCGGCGTTCTTCGTCGCCTGCGGCTACTTCACGCTGACCTTCTACGATTTTTTCGCGCTGCGAACCGTCGGGTATCGCGACATTCCGTACCGGATCGCGGCGATCGGCGGCTTCACCAGTTATTCGATCGGCCACAATATCGGCGCGACGGTCTTTACCGGCGGCGCGGTGCGCTACCGCATCTATTCGGCCTACGGTCTCGATGCGGTCGACGTCGCCAAGATCTGCTTCATCGCCGGGCTGACGTTCTGGCTCGGCAACGTCACGGTGCTCGGCCTCGGTGTCGCTATCGAGCCGAGCGCTGCCTCGGCGGTCGATCAACTGCCGCCGGCGATCAATCGCGCCATCGCGATCGGCATGCTGGTCGTACTCGCGTCCTATGTTGCGTGGGTCTGGAGCGCGCCGCGCGCCATCGGCCGCGGCGGCTGGGTGGTGCGGCTGCCGAACGGTCCCTCGACGCTGCTGCAAATCCTGATCGGCATCGTCGATCTCGGCTGCTGCGCGCTGGCGATGTATATGTTGCTGCCGGGCGATCCGCCGATCGACTTCATCGCGCTCGCGGTGGTGTTCGTCTCGGCGACGCTGCTGGGTTTCGCGAGCCACGCGCCCGGCGGCCTCGGTGTGTTCGATGCCGCGATGCTGGTGGCGTTGTGGCAGTTCGACCGTGAGCAGCTTCTGGCCGGCCTGCTGCTGTTCCGACTGCTCTATTACATCGCGCCGTTCATCCTCGCGGTTGTCATCCTTGGCATCCGCGAAATCGTCATTAACATGCGCGGGACGGGCAAGGTCTCGCGGTCGTCGCGCGTCGAGGTGTCCGGGCCGCTGCGCAGTGAAATCGAGAAGCGGGTCGGCGAACGCGACGGCGCCTGATCCGTCAGACAATCCGGGCGGCGACCCATGGCGGCCGAAGGTACGAACGCGACGAATGGCGTCCCGCAAGGCTGGCGGACGCGGTTTCGCGCCGCCTGGCAGGCGTTGACGGGAGAAGCGTCGGCCGCCGACCGAGCGGTTCCACCACCGGTCTCCGCCGTCGCGGTAATTTCGGACGGTGCGGTCATCGACGCCGTCATCGGCGGCATCCCTGCGCCGACCATCGTGATTGACCGTGATGGCAAGGTGCTGGCGTTCAACGCACCGGCGGCGGCGATTGCGCCGGCGCTACGGCCCGCCGAGCCGGCGCTCATCACGCTGCGCATGCCGGAGGTGGTCGATGCGATCCGTCGCGTCTCCACGACAGGGGAAAGCCAGCGTGTCGAATATTACCAGCGGGTGCCGGTCGAGCGCTGGTTTGAGGTCTTCGTCGCGCCGGCAGCGCTGCCATCCGGCGAAGCAAAGACCGCACGCGAGCTGCTGGTGATGACGTTCCACGATCTCACGCCATTGCGGAGGGTCGAGGAAATGCGGGCCGATTTCGTCGCCAATGCCAGCCACGAATTGCGCACGCCGCTCGCCGCACTGTCCGGTTTCATCGAGACGCTGCAGGGTCCGGCCCGCGACGATGTCGCCGCGCGCGAACGCTTCCTGGGGATCATGCGCAGTCAGGCCGCCCGCATGGCGCGGCTGATCGACGATCTGCTGTCGCTGTCGCGGATCGAACTCAACGCGCATCTGCGGCCCAATACGCCGGTCGATCTTGCTCCGATCGTCAGGCAGGTGGTCGACGGTCTGCAGCCGTTGGCGCGCGAGCGTGACGTGGAAATCAGGATCGACACGCCGCCTGCGTCGCTCACGGTGCTCGGCGACCGCGACGAACTGGTGCGGGCCATCGAAAATCTCGTCGAGAATGCGTTGAAATACGGCGCGAGCGGCAAGGGTGTCGACATCGCGCTGTCGCGCGGAGTGGTGCGGGATGGCACCGAGGAGGCCCGGATCGTCGTGCGCGACTACGGGCCGGGCATCGCGCCCGAACATTTGCCGCGGCTGACCGAGCGCTTCTATCGCGTCGATGTTGCCGGAAGCCGCGCGCAGGGCGGCACCGGCCTCGGCCTCGCGCTGGTCAAGCACGTGCTCAATCGGCACGGCGGCCGGCTCGCGATCGAGAGCGCGCCGGGGGCAGGGGCGACCTTTACGCTTCATCTGCCATTGCGCCCCGCCGCGGTTGGCTGAACTTCATTTTCTCCTTATTTTTCAAGTTTTTGCGCCGTCATGTGCTTGTCATGCAGCTTTTATAAAAGCGTCATGTGCAGCCCATAACCCTGCGGCCAGTTCCGGAACACGCCAGACGAAAACCGAGGGCGGCCCGGATCCGCGGTGCAAGAAGGCGCACCGAGTTCACGAAAGGCGCCTCTGCGGCGCGTAAGTCGACGACCGGCGGTCATGGACCGGCGGACCACCATCGGCTTCAAACATGGAGAAGACAGTGAAACACTTCAGCAAATTTGCAGTGGCGGGCCTGTTGGCGGCCGCCGCTCTGACCCCGGCCGCCGCCGCCGATATCTCCGGCGCCGGCGCGACCTTTCCCTATCCGGTCTACGCGAAGTGGGCTGATGCCTATAAGAAGCAGACCGGCGTCGGCCTGAATTATCAGTCGATCGGCTCCGGCGGCGGCATCAAGCAGATCAAGGCCAAGACCGTGACCTTCGGCGCCAGCGACGCGCCGCTCAAGGGCGAAGACCTCGAGAAGACCGGCCTCGTCCAGTTCCCGATGGTGATGGGCGGCATCGTTCCGGTCGTCAACATCGACGGCGTGAAGCCCGGCGAACTCGTGCTCGACGGCCCGACGCTCGCCAAGATTTTCATGGGCGACGTGAAGAAATGGGATGACGCGGCGATCAAGAAGCTCAACCCGAACGCCAAGCTGCCGAGTCAGGCGATCGCCATCGTCCACCGTTCGGACGGCTCCGGTACCACCTTCAACTTCACCTACTACCTTTCGGACGTCAGCGCCGATTGGAAGTCGAAAGTCGGCACCAACACCGCGGTGCAGTGGCCGGCCGGCATCGGCGCCAAGGGCAACGAAGGCGTCGCCAACAACGTGGCACAGACCAAGGGCTCGATCGGCTACGTCGAGTATGCCTACGCGCTGCAGAACAAGCTGACCTTCACCAAGATGATCAACAAGGACGGCAAGACCGTCGCGCCGGAGTCGAAGGCCTTTCAGGCTGCTGCGGCGAATGCCAACTGGTCGTCGCAGCCCGGCTATGGCGTGATCCTCGCCAACCAGCCGGGCGCGGAATCCTGGCCGATGACCGCGGCGACTTGGATCCTGATGTACAAGAAGCCGTCCGATCCGGCGGTTGCCCTTGAGGCGCTGAAGTTCTTCGCGTGGGCCTACGACAAGGGCGACGCCATGGCGGGCGAACTCGACTACATCGCCATGCCTGACAACGTGGTCGCCAGCGTCAAGAAGACCTGGGCGTCCGAAATCAAGGACGCGAACGGCAAAGCCCTCTACGCGATGACCAACTGATCCTGGTCCTAAACGGGGAAAAGGCGTCAAACGGCGCCTTTTTCTTGTCCACCGCGGTCTCGGTTTGCGGCTTGCCAGCCTCCGACAGGACCGATTGAGTGGCTCTCCGGTTAGCCCGCCGTCGGTCGAGCGATCCGATGGTGGCGAGCAAGGGAGAGCCTGATGCCACCCGCCGAGAGGCGACCGATGGTTGATGTAGCGTTGCAACGGGATGTCCGGGCGACGATGGCTGTCAAGCCGGATCGCGCCAAGGTTCTCCAAAAACTGAAGGTTACTGACGCGGCGTTCCGCGGCCTGACCCGCGCCGCCGCTATCGCGGTCCTGGTGATCCTCGGCGGCATCATTGTGTCGCTGATCCACGGCTCGTCCCTCGCCTTGGGCCAATTCGGCTTCAGCTTCCTTTGGACGGAAAGCTGGAATCCGGTCACCGGCAATTTCGGCGCGCTGGCGCCGATTTACGGCACCATCGTCACCTCGATCATCGCAATGGCGATCGCCGTTCCAATCGGGCTGTTCATCTCGTTGTTTCTTACCGAGTTGTGCCCGATGGTGTTGCGCCGACCGATCGGCATCGCCATCGAGCTGCTCGCCGGCATCCCCAGCATCATCTACGGCATCTGGGGCCTGTTCATCTTCGCGCCGTTTCTGCAAACGACGCTGCAACCGTTCCTGATCGACGTGTTCGGCAATATCCCGCTTCTCAACTCGTTGTTTGCGGGGCCGCCCTATGGCATCGGCATGCTGACCTCCGGCCTCGTGCTGGCGATCATGGTGCTGCCGTTCATCACGTCGATTTCGCGCGACGTGTTTGAGGCCGTACCGCCGGTCCTGAAGGAAGCCGCTTACGGCGTCGGCTGCACGACCTGGGAAGTGGTCCGCTATGTGGTGCTGCCCTATGCGCGGGTCGGCGTGATCGGCGGCGTCATGCTCGGCCTCGGCCGCGCACTCGGCGAGACGATGGCGGTGACCTTCGTGATCGGCAATGCGCACCGCATTTCCGGCTCGATCCTCGCGCCCGGCACGACGATTTCGGCGACCATCGCCAACGAATTCACCGAGGCGGTCGAGGATATCTACACCTCGTCATTGATCGCGCTCGGCCTCATCCTGTTCGCCATCACCTTCATCGTGCTGGCGCTCGCGCGCTACATGCTCATGCGCGTGCAACGCAAGGCGGGAGCGTGATGCGATGAACGGCGCCCTCTATTATCGCCGCCGCCAGAAAAACAGAATCGCCGTCACGCTCTCGATCGGCGCAACACTGTTCGGTCTCGCCTGGCTCGTGCTGATCCTCGCGGTTCTGCTCTGGAAGGGTTTCAGCGGCCTGTCCCTCGCAGTCTTCACGCAGATGACGCCGCCACCGGGTTCGGCCGGCGGCCTGCTCAATCCGATCGTCGGCAGCCTCATCATGACCGTGCTCGCCGTGCTGATCGGCACGCCGCTCGGCATTCTCGCCGGCACTTATATGGCGGAGTACGGCCGCTACGACCGGCTGACGTCCGTGGTGCGTTTCATCAACGACATCCTGCTAAGCGCGCCCTCGATCGTGATCGGCCTGTTCATCTACGAGGTGATGGTCGCGCAGATGGGGCACTTCTCGGGCCTCGCCGGCGCCATAGCATTGAGCGTCATTGTGGTGCCGGTCGTGGTGCGAACGACCGAGGACATGCTGACGCTGGTGCCCGACACGCTTCGCGAGGCCGGCGCCTCGATCGGCCTGCCGCGCGCGATGATGATCACCAAGGTCGCCTACCGTGCCGCCAGCGCCGGCATGGTCACCGGCGTGCTGCTCGCGGTCGCCCGCATCAGCGGCGAAACCGCGCCGCTCCTGTTCACCGCACTCAATAACCAGTTCTGGAGCGCGGATCTCAACACGCCGATGGCGAGCCTGCCGGTCGTCATCTTCCAGTTCGCGCTCAGTCCCTACAAGGAATGGCAGCAACTGGCCTGGACCGGCGCGCTTATCATCACCCTGACGGTGCTTGCCCTGAGCATCGTTGCACGTGCCCTTGCGGCGCCGAGGAAATCGTCATGAGTATGGCCACCTTCACCGTCCCGATCGTCGCGCATTCCGCCGTCGATCCGCAGGAGCTCGAGGCAAGGATTGCCGTCAAGAATCTCGACTTCCTCTATGGCGACCATCGTGCGCTGAAGTCGATCAATGTGTCGCTCTATGATCGGAAGGTGACGGCCTTTATCGGTCCGTCCGGCTGCGGCAAGTCGACATTGCTGCGCATCTTGAACCGGATGTACGACCTTTACCCGAACCAGCGCGCCACGGGCGAAGTGCTGTTCGACGGCGAGGACATTCTGTCGCCGTCGCAGGACATCAACCTGCTGCGCGCGCGCATCGGCATGGTGTTCCAGAAGCCGACACCGTTCCCGATGACGATCTACGAGAACATCGCCTTCGGCATCCGCCTCTACGAGAAGCTGCCGAAGTCCGAACTCGACGATCGCGTGCAGCATGCGCTCGCCCGCGCCGCGCTGTGGGAGGAGGTCAAGAACAAGCTCAACGCGAGCGGCCTCAGCCTGTCCGGCGGCCAGCAGCAGCGCCTGTGCATCGCGCGCACCGTCGCGGTGCGGCCGGAGGTCATCCTGTTCGACGAGCCGTGCTCGGCGCTCGACCCGATCTCGACGGCAAAGATCGAAGAGCTGATCAACGAGCTGAAGGAGGACTACACGATCGCCATCGTGACGCACAACATGCAGCAGGCCGCGCGCGTCTCGGACTTCACGGCGTTCATGTATCTCGGCGAACTGGTCGAATTCGGCGACACCACCAAGATCTTCACCTCGCCGAACGACCGGCGCACCCAGGACTACATCACCGGCCGCTTCGGCTGAGGCGGATCAGGGAAGGACGACAGGTTATGAGCGACCATACCAGCAAGGCTTTCGACAGCGATCTGCAGGAACTCGCCCGCATGGTGGCCGAGATGGGCGGCCTCGCGGAAAAGCTGATTTCGGACAGTGTCGATGCGCTGGCGCGCCGCGATACCGGCCTCGCGCAGCGCGTGACCGCTGCCGACGCCCAGATCGACGATTTGCAGCGGGACATCGAGCAGAAGGCGATCCTCACCATCGCCCGCCGTCAGCCGATGGCGGTCGACCTGCGCGATATCGTCGGCGCGCTTCGCATCGCGAACGACATCGAGCGTATCGGCGATCTCGCCAAGAACATCGCCAAGCGGGTGATCGCCCTCAACGGCGACTTCCCGCCGCCGAAGCTGATCCGCGGCGTCGAGCACATGTCGGACCTCGTGCTCGGCCAGCTCAAGTCTGTGCTCGATTCCTACGCCCGGCGCGACGACGCCAAGGCGATGGCGGTGTGGCGAGGCGACGAGCAGATCGACGCCATGTGTACGTCGGTGTTCCGCGAGCTTCTCACCTATATGATCGAAGACCCGCGCAACATCACGTTCGGCATTCATCTGATGTTCTGCGCCAAGAACGTCGAGCGCATGGGTGACCACGCCACCAACATCGCCGAGACGGTTCATTACATCATCGGCGGTGAGGCGATCACCGAGCGGCGGCCGAAGGGCGAGGACACCACCTTCGCCATTTCGCAGGCCGCTGGACGTTGAACGGAGAGCGCCGCAGCATGAGCGCACGCATCCTGATCGTCGAGGACGAAGAGCCCTTGACCATGTTGCTGCGATACAACCTCGAAGCCGAGGGCTACGAGGTGGAAACGGCTGCGCGCGGCGACGACGCCGACACCCGCCTGAAGGAAGCGACCCCCGATCTTGTCGTGCTCGACTGGATGCTGCCGGGCCTGTCGGGCATCGAGCTGTGCCGGCGGCTGCGTGCCCGCGCCGAGACCAAGCAACTGCCGATCATCATGCTCACCGCGCGCGGCGAGGAGAGCGAGAAGGTGCGCGGGCTGGCGACCGGCGCGGACGATTATATCGTCAAGCCGTTCTCGGTGCCGGAGCTGCTGGCGCGGGTGCGCGCCCTGCTGCGCCGGGCGAACCCGGAGCGGGTTGCGAGCGTGCTGGCGATCGGTGACATCGAGCTCGACCGCGAGAAGAAACGGGTGTCGCGCGATGGACGCGCGGTCGATCTCGGCTCGACCGAGTTCCGCCTGCTTGAGTTTCTGATGGAGCGGCCCGGCCGCGTGTTTTCCCGCGAGCAGTTGCTCGACGGCGTCTGGGGCAGCGAGATCTACATCGACGAGCGCACCGTGGACGTTCATGTCGGTCGGCTGCGCAAGGTCATCAATCGCGGCCAGGACACCGATCCGATCCGCACCGTGCGCGGCGCCGGCTACGCCTTCGACGACCGCTTCGGCAAAAACGACTGACCGGCCGCGCTCTGGCGAGCAGGCCGACCGGTCAACCGACACTCAATTTGGGGGTCCGTTCGGACGGCCGAATCAGCGGAACGGCCGCTTTTCGCGGCGCCGGTCGCTCGCCGGCTGATAGGCGACGCGCGAGTGGTGCACGCAATAGGGCGCTTCCGGCTCGGCATCGCCGCCGCAGAAATAGAAATCCGAGGAGCCCGGATCACCGACCGGCCAGCGGCAAGTCCGCTCGTTCAACTCGAGCAGCGTCTTGCGCTGCTGCTCGGGGATCTCGATCAACTCCGGCTCGGGCGCGACCTCGTAGTCGTAGGCGAGTGCGGTGTTGCCGCGAATGGCGGCGCGCGGCACCCGCATCATGTGCGACGAGGTGCGGGCCTTGCGCGGGCGCGGGGAGGCCGAGGAGGGGCTCTTGGCGCGGCCGGACAGGCCAAGCCGATGGACCTTGCCGATCACGGCGTTGCGGGTGATGCCGCCGAGTTCGGCCGCGATCTGGCTGGCGGAGAGACCGTCTGCCCAGAGCTTCTTGAGCAATTCGACCCGTTCGTCGGTCCAACCCATCGAAAATTCTCCTTTGGCCTCATCCACTTGACGCAAATCCGTGACACAAACTGGGCGGAATCCCTCACCGCCGTCCGACGCGGCTCTGGCCGGACGCCTACGCTTCGACAGTGAACAAGAGACCGATCCGCCTCACGACATCTCGTGCTGGCCTAGGAAAAAACTACAATATCGGGTGACTCGCCGGCAAGAGTCCGATTCGGCCGAAGTCAACGCATCCACATTTTTCGCCGGAAAAACGGGCACTATTCACAAGTCATCGTTGTTGCGCCGCGATGCGGTGGGCCTTTGCTTATGTTGACACCCGGCGGACCGGCAATAATATGGTTCGAGTGCCGCCCGGCGGGGCGGCATATTTCATTTGTTCTGCAAACAGTTCGACCGAACCGTCGATGAACGGACCGTGCCGTGGCCTCTCACCTGTTGCCGACCTATGCGCGTATCGACCTCGCTTTCGAGCGGGGCGAGGGCGCGTGGCTGATCACGGCTGAGGGCGACCGCTACCTCGATTTTACCACCGGGGTTGCCGTCAACGTGCTCGGCCACGCACATCCGCATCTGGTCGAGGCGCTGACCGAGCAGGCGAAAAAGGTCTGGCACGTCTCCAACCTCTACCGGATCCCGGAAGGCGAACGGCTGGCCGCACGGCTCTGCGAGGCGAGCTTCGCCGACCTCGTGTTTTTCCAGAATTCAGGCGCCGAGGCGCTCGAATGCGCGATCAAGATGGCGCGCAAGTACCAGTCCGCCTCCGGCAAGCCGGAACGCTACCGCATTGTCACCTTCGAGGGCGCGTTCCACGGCCGCACGCTGACGACCATCGCGGCGACGGGGAACAAAAAGTATCTCGAAGGCTTCGGCCCGCCGGTGCAGGGCTTCGACCAGGTACCGTTCGGCGATATCGAAGCCGTCAAGAAAGCGATCGGGCCGGAGACCGCCGCGATCCTGATCGAGCCGATCCAGGGCGAGGGCGGCGTGCGTGTCGCCGCGCCGGAATTCCTGCGCGCGTTGCGCCAGCTTTGCGACCAGCATGATATCCTGCTGATGTTCGACGAAGTGCAGACCGGCTTTGCGCGCACCGGCGAATTGTTCGCCTATCAGCGCAGCGGCGTGACGCCGGACATCATGTCGCTTGCCAAGGCGCTTGGCGGCGGCTTCCCGGTCGGCGCGTGTCTTTCGACGGCGGAAGCCGGCAAGGGCATGACTGCCGGCACGCACGGCTCGACCTTCGGCGGCAATCCGCTTGCGATGGCGGTCGGTAATGCCGTGCTCGACGTCATCATGAAGCCGGGCTTCATCGACCATGTGTGCAAGATTTCCGTGCTGCTCAAGCAGCGGCTTGCCGAAATCCGCGACCGCTATCCGACCGTGATCGCGGAAGTGCGCGGCGAGGGGCTGCTGATCGGCCTGCGGGCGGTCAATCCGTCCAGCGAACTGGTCGACGAGTTACGCGCCGAAAAGATGATCACCGTCGGCGCGGGTGACAATGTGGTACGGCTGTTGCCGCCACTGATCCTCAGTGAGCCGGAGATGGTCGAGGCGGTGAACCGCATCGACCGCGCCTGCGCCAGGATTGCGGAAAATCATGCGCGGCCACCGAAGGCGGGGGCGGCCTGATGACGGACAACGACGTGAGACATTTTCTCGATCTGACCGATATTCCGCGCGAGACGCTGGACGCGATCATCGCGGCGAGCCGGCGCATGAAGGAGCGGCGCGCCGCGGGCGAACCGGACAAGCATCCGCTCGCCGGCAAGACGCTGGCAATGATCTTCGACAAGCCGTCGACGCGCACGCGCGTTTCGTTCGATGTCGGGATGCGCCAGCTTGGCGGCGAGGCGATCCTGTTGACCGCGCAGGAGATGCAGCTCGGTCGCGGCGAGACGCTGGCCGATACTGCGCGCGTGCTGTCGCGGTACGTCGACGCCATCGTCATCCGCATTCTCGACCACAATGCAGTGACCGAGATTGCGACCCATGCGACGATCCCGGTCATCAACGGTCTGACGCGGCGCTCGCACCCCTGTCAGGTGCTGACGGACGTGATGACCTACGAGGAAAAGCGCGGCTCGATCAGCGGCCGCACGGTGGCCTGGACCGGCGACGCCAACAACGTGCTCGCCTCGTGGATGCATGCGGCCGAGCGGTTCAAATTCGAATTGCGGGTGGCGACGCCGCCGGAACTCAAGCCGAAGAAATGGCTGCTGGACTGGGTGAAGTCGTCGGGCGCAGATATTCATATCGGCGCCGATCCGGAGGCTGCCGTGAAGGATGCCGACTGCATCGTCACCGATACCTGGGTGTCGATGGGCGACAAGGACGGCAAGCGCCGGCACAATCTGCTGAAGCGCTATCAGGTCAATGCCCGGCTGATGGCCAAGGCCAAGTCGGATGCGATTTTCATGCACTGCCTGCCGGCGCATCGCGGCGAGGAGGTCACGGACGAGGTGATCGACGGGCCGCAGTCGGTGGTGTTCGACGAGGCGGAAAACCGCCTGCATGCCCAGAAGGGCCTGCTCGCCTGGTGCATGCACGCGGACGTGCGTTAGGGCGGGGTTGCCGGCCGCACTGGCAATCGCGTCCCGCGGGCTTACATAGGGCCTGCCACCATAGGGCCTGCCACCGACGGATTCGACGACATGACCCGCCCGGATATCACTCGTCATCCCGACATCCCGTCCCGCGCGCCGTCCGCCGCGGTCGAGGACGACGCGATCCTGCCGTTCGAAATTTCCGCGCTCGATCTGCGCGGCCGCGTCGTGCGGCTCGGCCCTGCGGTCGACGACATTCTGCGCCGGCACGATTACCCGCTTCCCGTCGCCAAGCTGCTCGGCGAGGCCATTGCGCTCACTGTGCTGCTCGGCTCGTCGCTGAAGATCGAAGGACGGCTTATTCTGCAGACGCAGGCCGATGGCCCGGTTCGCATGCTGCTCGTCGACTACACCGCGCCGGACAAGGTGCGCGCCTGCGCGCGCTTCGATCGCGCCCTCGTCGAGGCGGCGGTTGCCGCGGGCAAGGCGGACAGCGGCGCGCTGCTCGGCCGCGGCCATCTGGCGATGACGATCGATCAGGGGCCGGACATGAATCGCTATCAGGGCCTCGTCGCGCTCGACGGCGGCACGCTGGAAGACGTCGCGCATGAGTATTTCCTGCGTTCCGAACAGATCCCGACTCGCGTGCGGCTCGCGGTCGCGGAGGAGCTGCGCGCGGCGGAAGGTGGCGCACAGCATCGCTGGCGCGCCGGCGGCATCCTGCTGCAATTCCTGCCGCGGGCGCCCGAGCGCATGCAGGTTGCTGACCTCGACCCGGGCGATGCGCCCGACGGCGTGGCGCAGCACGAGGTCGAGGAAGACGACGCCTGGGTTGAAGGCCGGGCGCTGGTCGAGACAGTGGAAGACGTCGAACTGATCGATCCCGACCTGTCCAGCGAACGGCTGGTGTTTCGGCTGTTCCACGAGCGGGGCGTGCGCGTGTTCAACTCGACCGATGTGCGGTCGGAGTGCTCCTGCTCGCGGCCGAATGTCGAGGCGATGCTGCGGAACTTCTCGCAGGACGATCGCGATCATATGGTCGAGAACGGCGTCATCTCGGTGACCTGCGAGTTCTGCAGCAGCACTTACCTCTTCGATCCCGACGAGGTTGCTCCCGCATGATGCGCCGGACCGGCGAGAGCTGCGCCGCTGCCGTTGCGGTCGCCGCCGCCCTGATGGCGTCGTCCGGCCTTGCTGCCGCGCAGTCCTGTCCCGAGCCGCTTGCCTCGGCGCGCCGGCTTGTGCTCGTCACCGCCGACGGCATGACCACCAGCAAGGCGCGGTTGCGGCTCTACGAGCGGGCGGCGCCCAATGCAGGCTGGCGACCGGCGGGCGGCGTCGCGCCTGCGATCATCGGGCGAAACGGCATCGCGTGGTCCTTCGCGTTCCGGCAACTTGCTGTGCGGGGCGAGCCGGTCAAGGTCGATGGCGACAAGCGCGCGCCGGCGGGGATCTATCGGCTGGGACGGAATTTCGGGCTCGCGCCATCAAGCCGCGCAGGTGATCTGCACCTCACGGAAGGAACCGTTTGCGTCGACGATCCGGCGTCGCCCGCCTACAACACCATCACCTCGCGCGCCAAAGTCGGCTGGAAGGTGCATGGCGAGAACATGTGGCGCATTCCGCACTACCGGCATGGCATCGTGGTCGATTATCCGACCAACCGCCGGCAACACGGCGGCTCCTGCATCTTCATCCATCTCAAGATGCCGCAGGCGACCTCGACGTCCGGTTGTGTCGCGCTCGAAGAGCCGGCGCTGCGTGCGTTGCAGGAATTTGCCGCGCCCGGCGCGGTGCTGGCGATTTTGCCGGCGCAGGCGGCGCGCCGCCTCGGCGCCTGCCTTCCGCCTCCGCGTTAGTTGATGACGCGCTTGTTGGCCGGGGAGTCGAGCGAAAAGGCCGGCACCTCGATGTCGAATTGCTCGCCGCTTTCCGACACCATCCCGTAGCTGCCGAGCATGAAACCGGACGCCGTCTGCAGCGGAACGCCGCTCGTATATTCGTAGGACTCGCCCGGTTTGAGCACCGGTTCCTCGCCGACGACGCCGGGGCCGCGCACTTCCTGCAAGCGGCCGTTGCCGTCGGTGATCCGCCAGTGCCGCGTCTTCAGCTGAACGGTTTCCGCGCTCTGGTTTCGGATGCCGATCGTATAGGCCCAGAAATAATAGCCCTCGGTTTCCGATGATCGCTCCGGCAGGAAACGCGGCGTGACCGAAACCTCAATTTTTCGTGTGACTGCGCGATACATATTGCTTGCTGTCGAGGAACGGGTCATCAGATAACCTGCCGCTGCCGGCCTCGAGATTCGTATTCAATGGATTCTCTCGCGGAATTATGGCCGAAAAGCGCGACGAAAGAAACGCCGCAATGTCTACGGGCGTAAAGCCAACGGTTGCGTCCAAACGCGATTTGCGGCTCGACCTGTTCCGTGGCCTCGCGCTCTGGCTGATCTTCCTCGACCACATCCCGTCCAACGTGGTGAGCTGGGTCACCATCCGGAATTACGGCTTCAGCGACGCCACCGAAATCTTCGTTTTCATTTCGGGTTACACCGCGGCCTTCGTCTATGGCCGCTCCATGCAGCAGAACGGCTTTGTCGTCGCCGGCGCGCGGGTGTTGAAACGCGCCTGGCAGATCTATGTTGCCCACGTCTTCCTGTTTGCGATCTATCTCGCCGAGATCGCTTATGTCGCCCACAGCTTCGACAACCCGCTCTACACCGAGGAAATGGGCATCATCAATTTCCTTCAGCATCCCGACGAGACGATCATTCAGGCGCTGCTCCTGAAGTTCAAGCCGGTCAACATGGACGTGCTGCCGCTCTATATCGTCCTGCTGCTCGGCTTCGCGCCGGCGCTATGGCTGCTGCTGCGTTCCTCGACCGGCGCGCTGGTCGCCTCAGCCGCGCTTTATGCTCTGATGTGGCGGTTCGATTTCAATATCCCGTCCTATCCGCGCGGCTCATGGGTGTTCAACCCGTTCGCCTGGCAGTTGCTGTTCGTGTTCGGCGCGTGGTGCGCGCTCGGTGGCGCGCGGCGGTTGCGGCGATGGATCGAGTCGCCGGTTACGCTGGTTCTTGCGATTGCCTATATCGCTTTTGCGTTCTCCATCACGCTGACTTGGCATTTCCCGCGGCTTGCGATCTACGTGCCGCATGTCGTGTCCGAACTCATCTATCCAATCAATAAAACCAATCTCGACGTGCTCCGCATAGCTCATTTCCTCTCGCTGGCCGTCATCACGCTTTGGCTCATTCCACGCGACTGGCCGGCGCTGAACTCGCGTTGGGTCTATCCGGCGGTGCTGTGCGGCCAGCATTCGCTGGAAATTTTCTGTCTCGGCGTATTCTTGTCGTTCGCCGGCCACTTTGTTTTCACCGAGGTGTCGAACGTTGTTGCAATGCAGGTGGCCGTCAGCCTTGCCGGAATAGCAATCATGACAGGCGCGGCGATGGTGATTGCGTGGTATAAGCGCGTCGAGCGTGGGGGCTCGGCGCGTCCGCCGGACACGCCTTCTTACGCGCGGGGCAATGCATGAAATCGCTGCGGCCGCTGCTGATCGCGCTGGTCATGCTGTCGGCGCCTGCTTCGGCCGAGATGCCGGCGGCGTGCCGGGTTGCCGAATCGCAGGTGGTTGCCGCTTTTCCGTTGCCGCAGGTCGCTGCGGCGCTCGCCAAGAAAAAACTGGATGTGCTCGTGATCGGCGCCGGCTCTTCGACGCTGCCGACCAAGGACGGCGCCGAAAAGGCCTATCCGGCGCGGTTGCAGAAGGCCCTGACAGAGACCTATCCGGGCGTGACCGTCCGCGTCGAAACCGACGTCAAGCGGGGCCGCAGCGCGGCAGAAATGTCCGTCCAACTCGTATCCATGCTCGGAACGGCAAAGCCGACGCTGGTGATCTGGCAGACCGGGACCATCGACGCCATGCGCGCGGTCGACCCGGACCGGTTCAGCGCGTCCCTCGACGCCGGCATCAATGCCGCCCGGTCGGCCAGCGCCGACGTCGTTCTGGTCAATTCCCAATACAGTCCGCGCACGGAATCGATGATTGCGCTTGGCGCCTACAACGAAAGCATGCGTTGGGTTGCATTGCAGCAAGAACTGCCTTTGTTTGACCGCTTCGGAATCATGCAGCTTTGGTCGGAACAGGGCACCTTCAACTTCCATTCCACCACGAAAAAACTTGACACCGCCGAGCGGGTTCATGATTGCATTGGGCGGCTGCTGGCCTCCCTCGTCGCCGAGGGCGCCAGGTTGGCCGCGCCGCCAGGGGGCGGGCGATAGCCGGGGTTGGAACCTCATCGTGCCGCGTTTGACGACTTGCCTGCCGTCGCGCCTATTCGCCGCCGCAGCCGCTCTCCTGTTCGGGATCACGATACCCGCCGCCGCGCTCGCGGAAACCGGCACGCCGTGCCGAGTGCCGTTCGACGTCGTGCGGCTCGCTTATCCCCTGGCGCAGGTCCACAAGAAGCTTGACGCGAAACAGCAGGTGACGATCGTCGCCATCGGTTCCTCGTCGACCGCCGGCGCGGGCGCGAGTTCGCTGGACGCGACCTATCCGAGCCGCCTCAAGATCGAGCTGGCGCGCCTCTTTCCCGGCCGCGATTTCAAGGTCGTCAACCGCGGCGTCGGTGGCGAAGAGATCAAGGACATGCTCGCCCGGTTCGACCGTGACGTCGTCGCGGAGAAGCCGGACCTCGTATTGTGGCAACTCGGCACCAACGCGGTGATCCGCGATCATCCACTGTCCGATGAAGGCGTCGCCATTCGCGACGGCATCGCGCGCGCAAAGAGCGTCGGCGCCGACATCGTCCTGATCGACCCGCAGTTCGCGCCGAAGGTCAACGTCAAGGCCGGCGTTACCGAGGCGATCGATCTGATCGGCATCGCCGGCAAGCTTGCCGACGTCGGCGTGTTCCACCGCTACGAACTGATGCGGCGCTGGCGGGTCATCGACGGCATGACCTTCGCCGACTTCATCTCGGAAGACGGTCTGCACATGAACGACTGGAGCTACGCCTGCGTCGCGCGGGCGCTGGCCGTGGCGATCGCGGAAGCGGCGACCAAACGGCCGCCGGTCGCCACCGCGCGCGCCACGACGCGCTAATTTTTACACCGCGTCGAGCGCGGTGACGAGATCCTCCAGCACGTCGTCGGGATGTTCGAGCCCGGCCGAGAATCGCACCAGTCCGTCGCCGATGCCGAGTTCGGCGCGCTGCTCGGGCGTCAGCCGCTGATGCGTCGTCGTCGTCGGATGCGTGATGAGGCTCTTGGCGTCACCGAGATTGTTGGTGATACCGGTGAGTTGCAGCCCGTTGAGGAAGCGGAACGCGCCGGCCTTGCCGCCCTTCACCTCGAACGAGCATAGCGTCGAGCCGGCCTTCATCTGCTTCTTGATGATGTCGGCCTGCGGATGGTCAGACCGGCCCGGATAGATCAGCCGCTCGATCTTCGGATGGCCGGCGAGCTTGTCGGCGACGAAGGCCGCGGTCGCGGTCTGCCGTTCGACGCGCACGGCGAGCGTCTCGAGACCCTTCAGCATGACCCAGGCGTTGAACGGCGACAGCGACGGGCCGGTCTGCCGGATCACCTGATGGACGTGGTCCATGATGAACTTCTCGGAGGCGAGAATGATGCCGCCGAGACAGCGGCCCTGGCCGTCGATGTGCTTGGTCGCGGAGTAGACGACGCAGTCGGCGCCGAGCTTGAGCGGGCTCTGATAAAGCGGCGTCGCGAACACGTTGTCGACGACCAGCTTGGCGCCGGCGGCGTGGGCGATCTTGGCGACTTCGGCGATGTCGACCACCTCCAGCGTCGGGTTGGTCGGCGACTCGAGGAAGAAGGCCTTGGTGTTCTTGGTCACGGCTTTCTTCCAGGAGTCGAGATCGCGGCCGTCCACCAGCGTCGAGGTGACACCGAAGCGGCCGAGCCAGTCTTCGATGACGTAGCGGCAGGAGCCGAACAGCGCCTTGGCGGCGACGATGTGGTCGCCGGCGCGCACCAGACCCATCAGCGCCGTGGTGACGGCGGCCATGCCGGTCGCGGTCGAGCGCGCGGCTTCCGCGCCTTCGAGCGCGGCCATGCGCTGCTCGAACATCGACATGGTGGGATTGGAGTAGCGCGAATAGACATAGCCCGGAATCTTGCCGGAGAAGCGCGCCTCGCAATCCTCGGCGCTGTCGTAAATATAGCCCTGCGTGAGGAACAGCGCCTCCGAGGTCTCCTTGAATTCGGACCTCAGCGTGCCGGCCTGGACGAGCAGGGTTTCGGGGCGGTAATCGCGGCGTTTCGCCGTCGTATCAGAAGAAGCAGGCATGCGACTCTCCAACAAAAAACCGGCCGGAGAAAAGTTCTCGGCCGGGTCCACATGCCCCCGGCCTTTTAGCGATTTATTTAACGTGGCTGCAAGCCGGCCGGCTCAAATGACCACGGGATAAAAATTTTGATACGCCCGGCATCTCTTCCCGTCAAGCGGCGCGTCGGGTTAGATCGCCCACGAAAACGGGATGACCGACGTGACGCTATCGCTTGGCAAGGATGACAGGGGCATTCTGCCGGACCGCATGATCGCGGCGCTGGCGAAGGCCGGTGGCATCGTGCCCACGATGCCGTTTGCGCCGGACCAGATCCAGCCCGCGAGTCTCGATCTGCGGTTGGGCGAGGTCGCTTACCGTGTCCGCGCGAGCTTCCTGCCGGGCCGCACCACAGTCGCCGAGCGCATCGCCGAACTGACGCTGCACGAAATTTCGCTGAGCAAGGGCGCGGTGCTCGAGACGGGCTGCGTCTACATCGTGCCGCTGCTCGAAAGCCTCGCGTTGCCGGACGACATCTCGGCGGCCGCCAATCCGAAAAGCTCGACCGGGCGACTCGACGTCTTCACCCGCGTGATCGCCGACCGCATTCGCGGCTTCGACCAGATCGCCGCCGGCTATCGCGGCCCGCTCTATGCCGAGATCAGTCCGCGCACGTTTCCGGTGCTGGTGCGCAAGGGATCGCGGCTGTCGCAAATCCGCTTCCGCCACGGCCATGCGCTGCTCGACGCCGAAGCGCTGCGCGCGCTGCACGCCAAGGAACGGCTGGTCGACAGTGACGACGCCGACGTGTCGCAGGGTGTCGGCGTCAGCGTCGATCTGTCGGGGCTCGGCCCCGGCGGTCTCGTCGGCTATCGCGCCAAGCGGCACACCGGCTTGATCGACGTCGAATTGCGCAACGGTTACACGGTGCCCGACTACTGGGAGCCCGTGCAGGCGCGGCCGGACAATGCGTTGATCCTCGACCCCGACGAGTTCTACATTCTGGCGTCCAAGGAAGCCGTGCAGGTGCCGCCAGATTACGCCTGCGAGATGGTGCCGTTCGATCCGCTGGTCGGAGAATTCCGTGTCCACTATGCCGGCTTCTTCGATCCGGGCTTCGGCTATGCCGGCGCCGGGGGCAGGGGCGCCCGCGCGGTGCTTGAGGTGCGCTCGCGCGAGGTGCCGTTCATCCTTGAGCACGGGCAGATCGTCGGCCGGCTGGTCTATGAGAAGATGATCGCGCGGCCGGACACACTCTACGGTCAGGGCATCGGCTCCAACTATCAGGCGCAGAGCCTGAAGCTGAGCAAGCATTTCAAGGGTTGAGAAGGAGTGACGATGCCGTGCTTGCGGCGGATGCCGCAGCTTCGGTATTGTGAGCCTGTGCGGGCGTAGTTCAATGGTAGAACGGCAGCTTCCCAAGCTGCATACGAGGGTTCGATTCCCTTCGCCCGCTCCAACACTTAACTGAAATTTGAGGTAGAGTTTTGCAGGCGGTTTTGCAGATTTTGTTCGTCATTTGCCCTCTAGCTTTTTGATCATGGCTTTGAGAGCGGCAGCCCGCCCGACGTACCGGCGAATGATCTTCTCGACCGACTCTTCTTCCCACGCGAGCGTTTCGGCGATCTCGCGCATACTGAAGCCTGCGATGTAAAATTTGGTCGCAGCGGTGCCCCGGAGGTCATTGAAATGCAGGTCCACGGTTGCCATCCCGGCATCAATCTTGGCTTTGTTGAAGGAACTGCCAAAGCCGTCCGGGGTCCATGCCCGTTTTCGGCTGCTGGTAAGGACGGCAGTGGCTCGTTTCGGAATCCGCGCCAGAACGTCTCGCAAAGCACCGTATAGAGGGATAATGGCCTCGCGGCGGTGATTGCTTTTGCTTGTCGCTAGAACGATGGCGTCTTTACCAACGTGTGACCAAGACAGTCGCATCAGATCGCTAAGTCGCAGTCCGGTATTGCTCACGACCTGGCTGTTCGAGCGTAGCAATCACCTTCTGCCGCTCCTTGGTGCCAACAATGCTCTCGGTCAGCAGAAACTGATTGCAATCTATCATTTGCTGAAGTTTTGCAGCGAGCAAGCCGCAGCCGGGCAGTCGAGCCGCAAAGGATTTCTCGACCGCATCCGCCGCTTAGAAGTGCTTAACTACGACAGTTCATTCCGGAGGGTTGCTTCAGAAGCTACCGACATGGATGCCGTGCGCGTGATGACGATCCACGGTAGCAAGGGCTTAGAGTTCCGCGCTGTGCACTTTCCGGCCCTTGCCACCCGCTATATGCCGACCATCCGCCAAGGCGTCCGATGTCCGCCGCCACCGGCGTTGGCACGGCTCTCTGCGCAACCTGACGATCACGACGCTGAGGAGCAATCCCTATTCTTTGTCGGACTCTCGCGAGCACGCGACTTTCTCTTTCTAAGCCGGGCCGAGCGCTACACCACGACAAATGCATCGGCGTCGAAATTCATCCCGGCCATTCAAAGCGCGGTATCGCACAAGACCTATCGGGGGTCAGGCAAAGTCTATACCTCCCCTGTCAAACTGTATCCGCCGGAGGCATCAGAGCGCTATGACGAGCGCGATCTGGCGATCTACATGCAGTGCCCGGCCCGGTACCGGTACATGGTTATCGAGGGCTTGCGGGGTGGCCGCGACGAGTCCGCGTATGTGTCATTCCACCGCTGCGTTTACAGCACCGTGCGTTGGCTCGAGGCTGAGCGTGAGAATGGAAACACAGTGAAAGTTGCCGAAGCGATTGCGCGGCTATCCGCCGAGTGGGAGCAGTCCGGTCCGGTTACGCATCCGTTCGAACCGTATTACCGGCGTGCGGCGGAGGGCATGGTGCGATCTATGGTCGATGCCATCGCCACTGAAGTTGGCCAATATGAACGGGCCGAATGGCAGATCCCACTGGGCCGCCATCAAGTTGTGCTGACGCCAGATCGAGTGCTCATCACGCCGGCCGGCACCGTGCGCGTCCAGCGCGTGCGGACGGGACGGGAAACGAAATCCGAGCCTGATAAGCCGATCTACGCTCTTTTGCGGCAAGGAGCCGTAAATCGTTACGCCGGCAAACAAACGAGCGTGGAAATCTTCTATCTGGCAAACGCAAAAGCGCTTCCGACTGTGGCCAAGAACGACGCTAAAGCGGTCGAGAAGTATACCGACGCAATCGCGGCCATCGAGCAGGGGAACTTTCAGCCCAAGCCCGACGCGCGCGTCTGTCCGAATTGCCCCTGCTACTTCATCTGCAGAGGTTGACTTCCGCTTTTTCCGGCTTCGTCTCGCTTTCTCTTTGAAGGGCCCGTCACCGGCCCCCGTTCAAGGAGATAACGTCTATGTCTACTATCGCACTCTTCGTTCAGGTTCACGGCAAGCCGGGCCTTCACGAACTGGAAATTGCCGAGGCGGCGACGCTCGGCGAACTCCACGCCGCGCTCGAAAAGCTCGGCATCAAGATTGACGCCGAGACATTTGTGTTCGTCGACGAAGCCGAGCAGCACGAAAGCGGCCACCACGACGATCGTCTTCCGCACATCAAGCACGGCTGCCGCGTACATGTCAGCCGCTGTCAGCAGATCGAGACGACCGTGCACTACCTCGACAAGACCGCGAAGCATCGCTTCGCGCCGGGTACCCGCGTTCGTGCCGTGAAGGCGTGGGCCGCGCGGCACTTCCACGTCAGCCCGAAGGATGCCGCCGAGCACGTCCTCCAGCTCTGCGGCTCGACTGAGCGTCCGTCCAGCGATACGCCGCTGCACCAGGTCGTGCACGGCCATGACTGCGCCGTGTGTTTCGACTTCGTACCGGAGAAGCGCGTCGAGGGCTAACCGATGAACGCACCCATCCCCCCCGATCGGCTTATGCTTGAACAAGACCTCGCCGCAGCAGAGTTTCGCTGCGGCGAGGCTGAGGGCCGCTGGCGTCACATCGCTACGCGCTGGCCGCACGTCGTCATCGCGGTCACCGCACCAGAGCGTACGAAAGCGCCGAACGCATTCGCGTTCCGCTTCGAATGCTCCGGCTACCGGCAAACGCCGGTCACGGCGCAGCCTTGGGACGCCGAGCGGAACGCACCTCTGGCACGCGCGGGATGGCCAACCGGTCCGTCGCATGTGTGTGCCGTGTTCCGGCCGGACTGGAAGAACGGCAAATGTCTCTATCTGCCGTGTGACCGTCACTCAATCGACGGCCACGACGAGTGGCGCACCAAATACCCCAGCCGCCTGTGGAAGCCCGCGCGCGGCATCATGTGTTACCTGGAGCAAATCTATGACCTTCTCCATCATAGCGACTATTCGGGCGTGGTGGGCGCCTGAGCACCGCTTGAGCTGTCCCCAGCGGCTCTGGCGGAACATTGTCCATGAGCTCGACCGGCGCGGCGGGCGTCGCCACGAGGCCGGCGCTTTCCTCATCGGGAGCACCTCGCCCGAAGGTCGCCGCGCGATCACGGGCGCGATCTACTACGACGAGCTTGATCCCAAGGCTTACGCGAGCGGCGTCTGCGTCCTACATGGCGATGCCTTCGCAATGCTTTGGGCCACCTGCCGCGCGCGCGGCTGTGCCGTCGTCGCCGACGTTCACACGCATCCCGGCGTCGGCTTTCAGAGCCACTCGGATAGGACCAATCCGATGGTCGCACGGGACGGGCACATTGCGATTATCCTTCCCGATTTCGCGCGCTGGCCCATCATGCCAGACCGCATGGGCATCTACGAATATCGTGGCGATCACAAATGGAGAGACCATAGCCCCAGGCACACCCCCGCGTATTTCTACACCGGCTTTTGGAGCTAGCCATGACCATGCCAATCGATCACACGCGGTTGCATCGCACCGCCAAGTATTTCATGGACAACGGGCGCGCGGGCACGCACGAGGAAGCGATGGCGCTGCTGCGGCGCTTCGGCCTTACTGTCCACGTTGGCCCCGAGATCGCCGCCAGCGTGCCTCATCAGACCGCGCTTCTCACGCTTGTGAATCTCGCGCGCCGCACACTTCTGGGCGGCGTCGAGATTGTCGGGCTCCCCGAGGATACGGTCTGCCTTTCGCCTTTGTCCAAGAGTCCACGTGTGGCCGACGCCGTTCTCGAGTTGGGGGGTGCGCTGTCGCCCGCAGTGCGTCCTGGTTGGCCTAATGCTGTCATCGGCACCGTCCCGCTGCCGCCACGCCCGGCGTGGCGCATGACGTGGGAAGGCTGGCGTGGTGGCGTGGTTCCCGCGCATCAACCGGACCGACTCAACGAAGACGCAGCAATGGCGCTTGCGCCGGTTCTCGCCGCTGCCATTTGTGCAGCTGAAGCGTTCGCGTTCCACTCGGGAGATCATCTCCTTGCCGGCCGGCGCGGGCACGGCCTCTCGCTCTGGCAACCGGGGAAAAATTGGCTAGCGTCCGATGAGACCGAACCTCTCCTTGCTTACCTGCCTTCACGCCTCTGGCTCATTGGCCTTGGCAATCTCGGTCAGGCATTCGCTTGGTTGCTTGCCGCGTTGCCATATACCGAAACGGCGACGGCACAACTCGTACTGCAAGACTTCGACCGTATCGCTTCCTCAAATGACAGCACGTCGTTGCTCTCGTTCATCCGCGACATTGGCCGCCGCAAGGGCCGCGTGGTCGCAGATTGGCTGGAAGCGCGAGGTTTCGAAACATTCATCGAGGAGCGGCGCTTTGGTGAGTGGACACGACGATCTGCCGACGAGCCGGGCGTCGCCTTATGTGGTGTCGATAATGCGCTCGCGCGCGCGGCTCTCGAAGATGCGGGTTTCGACATCGTCATCGAGGCGGGATTGGGCGCTGGCCCGGAGGCTTTTCTGAGTATTGCCATGCACACCTTTCCCGGTGCACGCCGCGCGAAGGAAATGTGGTCCCGGCAGGTCGGCGAAGGCTCGAAAAGCTTCGAAAACATGCCTGCCTATCAGCGTCTCAAAGATGCTGGCATGGAATCCTGCGGCCTGACACAGCTTGCGTCGCGCACAGTCGGAGTACCATTCGTCGGGCTGATCGCCGGATGTCTTGTAATCTCCGAGCTTCTTCGCCGGTTGCACGGCGGCACTGCGCTGGAATTTGCGACGGGTTCGGTTTCGGCCTTGCAAGATATCGAAACTGGTAGTGCCGCTGTTGCGCCATACGCCTACGGACACGTCGCAATTGGATAGTCCACGCCAAAAGCCTGAACCGTTATCCGTGATTTGGTTGAGCGGTAGGATTAGAACCCGCGCCCCCCAAATCGCCCAGGCTGAGCAGACGGCCGCTCTATATGGCGATCTGATCTGTATGAGTCATGAACAAAGTAGCAATTGTTCATGAGTCCAATAGTTCTAATCTCGTATTCGAGATCGTTTATACAGTGTCTCGATACTAGCTATCTGGCTTTATACTGTTCAAATTGTGCGGCAGCTTCATGAGCGGCGAGCGAGCAGCCGAAGTGCGTTGGCGGTAACGAGCACAGTAGCGCCGGTATCGGCGAGAATGGCCATCCAGAGCGTGGTGACGCCGAAGAGAGTGGTGATGAGAAACACCGATTTGAGGCCGAGCGCGATGGTGATGTTTTGCCAAATATTCACGAGTGTAGCGCGGGACAGCGCGATCATTTCGGCGACGCCGGTCACGCGGCTTTTCAGCAGGGCGGCGTCAGCGGTTTCGAGTGCCACGTCGGTGCCGCCGCCCATGGCTATGCCGATGGAGGCTGCCGCCAGCGCCGGCGCGTCGTTGATGCCGTCGCCAACCATGGCGATTGGCCCCGTTTCCCGCAGCCGGCCGATTTCGGCGAGCTTGGCGTCGGGCAGAAGTTCAGCCTGTACCTCCATGCCTAGCTGCCCGGCGATCGCATTGCCTGTGCGCCGGTTGTCGCCTGTCAGCATCACGGCGCGGATGCCGCGTTCCGTCAGCCGCTCGATGCCTTCGGCGGCATCCTCGCGCGGCTCGTCGCGGAGCGCGATAAGTCCCTCAATGGTCTTGTCGGCCAAGACCGCCACGACGGTTTTGCCCTGATTTTCGAGCGTGGTGATCGTCTCGGCGACATCGGGAGCGATTGCCGTCACCTCGGCCGCGTAACGCGGCGAGCCGACCGAGACGAAACCGTCTTTCAGGCGCGCCGTCACGGCTTTACCAGGAGTTGCGGTGCTGCCGCCGAACGTCGCCGGCAATTCCAGCGCGCGCGCTGCCGCGGCTTCGGCGATGGCGACGCCGAGTGGATGGCTGGTGTTGCGTTCGACCGCGGCCGCTCTTGCGAGAACCATGGTCTCGTCAGCCGAGAGCGCCACGACATCCGTGACCTGTGGACGGCCGCGCGTCAGCGTTCCGGTTTTGTCGAAAGCAACGGTCCGCACCTTGCCGAGCGTTTCCAGCGCGCTGCCGCCTTTAATGAGCAATCCATGTCGCGCGCCGACGGCGAGGCCGGATGCAATCGCGGCGGGAGTGGAAATGACAAGCGCACAGGGACAAGCGATAAGCAGCACCGCGAGCCCGCGATAAATCCATGTCATCCAGTCACCGTCGAACGCCAGGGGGGGAATGACGATGATGAAGAGCGCCATCAGCATTGCCAAGGGCGTATACCAGCGGCTAAAGCGGTCGATCATGCGGGCGGTCGGTGCCTTGGACTCCTGCGCCTGCTCAACCATGTGGATGATGCGGGCAATCGTGTTGTCGGCTGCAACGCGGCTGATCCGGACCCGAAGTTCTCCATTAGCATTGATGCTGCCGGCATAGACCTGTGCGCCGGCTTCTTTGAGCGCCGGCACGGATTCGCCGGTCACCGGGGCTTCATCGACCTCGGAGACGCCGTCGATGATCTCGCCGTCGGAGGGAATACGGTCGCCCGGCCGCACGACCGCGATGTCGCCAACCTTGAGATCCTCGGCAGCGATTTTCTCCACTGCGCCGTCGCGCTCGCGCAGCGCCATCCGCGGCACGAGGCCGATCAAGGCTTCGACGCCGGCCCGCGCACGGCCGGCCGCGACCGTCTCCAGAAGCTCGCCGACCGCGAACAGGAAGATGACGACGGCGGCTTCCTCGGCCTCGCCAATGGCGACTGCCCCGAGTGCCGCGACCGTCATCAGGGTTTCAATGGTAAAGGGCGAGCCGGACATCGCGCCGGCGAGCGCGCGCCGCGCGAAGGGGAGTGCGCCGGCAAGGGCCGCCGCCGAATAAAGCCAGCGTTCCCACTCGGGCAGTAACTGCGCAAGCAGGAACGCGAGCACAAACAACGCGCCAGTCCCAAGCACTAGCCGGCCCTTGGTTCCGCGCCACCAGGGTTGCCGGTCCCGGTTGCTCGGGAGGCTTGCGGACGGCGCCGGCGCACCGGCGGGCGTATAGCCCAGCGCCCTGATGCTTTTCTCGATCGTTTGCGGAGACGTTCGGTCTTCATCGAACTGAAGAGCAAGCGTGCCGGCCGTATAGCTGACATTGATGTCGCTCACGCCGGGAAGGCGCTGCATCGCGTTTTCGATCTTGAGAGCGCAGGCGGCGCAGTCCATGCCTTCGATGCGCAGCTTGTAGGGAATGGCGGCCGCCATAAGATTACCTCGACAGGTTTGATGCAGCGCCCGGGAAGCCCCCTGTCGTAACGACGGACGCGAGGGAGTGGCGCGAGATTACATCGGTATTGGCAAGTTCAGACAGCGAGCAGCCTTTCAACTGGCGCGGCCATGGCCGTGCCGATGGTGCAGATCGGGATAGTGAGGGTGCCGATGTGTCAGTGGTTCGTGCCGGTGCCAGTGACTGTGCGGCTCGCCCGGAGGTGCGTCCGGTCCATGGTGATGCTGATGGTGTTCATCGTGGTAGTGACGGTGCTCATGCTCCATCGCTTCATGCGTGTGTTCATGGTCGTGCCGTTCGGACAGATGCAGCCATAATCCAACGCCCATCAATGCGCCGGCGATGACCAGCGTGAACGTGAAGGGTTCACCGAGCATCATCACGGCGAGAATCGCACCGACAAAAGGGGCGAGCGAAAAATAAGCGCCGGTCCGCGCTGTTCCAAGATGCCGGAGCGCGGCGACGAACAGGGCAAGGCTGACACCATAGCCGAGGAATCCGATCAAGCCCGCAGTCAGCGCCGTGTTTGCCGGCGGAAGGCTAACGCCGTGTCCCATGGCGATCACGAGGTTGAATGCACCTGCGATCAGCCCCTTCAGCATCGCGATCTGCACCGGATCGCTCGACGACAGTTTGCGGGTCAGGTTGTTGTCAATGCCCCAGCAGAGGCATGCGCCGGCGATCAGCAGCACCCCCCAATGAAACGAGGCCTGTCCTGTCCAGGACAGCACAACAGCGCCGGCGACCATGGCGCCCGCGCCCGCGAGAAGCCGTCGATCGACATTTTCGCGGAACACGACCCATGCGATCGCCATCGTCGCGAGGCCTTCGAGGTTAAGAAGCAAGGCGGCCGTTGCCGCATCGGTCGCGGCGAGTCCGAACATCAGTAAAACGGGTCCGAGTGCGCCACCCGTGAGGACAATCATCATAATCCAGGGAATGTCCGCGCGACGAAGCGGAGCTTCGGTAACCGGCAGCCGCAGAAGCGTCCGCGAGGCATGAATGCTCGCGAGTCCGATTCCGGCGCTGAGATAGAGAATACCGGCCATCATCCACGGATCGACCGTTCCTAGAAGCAGCTTGGCGAAGGGCGTGCTGGCCCCGAATAGGAGCGCCGACAGCAACGCCAAAAGGATACCGTTGTGGATCATCTCAACTCGCGTGGTTCATTTGGCGCGTCGGGTCTCCTGAGCCTGCAGAACCGAAAGCTAATCACGGCCGTTATCTATTGGCTTTTAAGCCCGAGTCTCCGTTTGTCACGATCGAGATGCCGCATACGCAGCGAATGATCTAAATCATGTGTTTTGATGACATTTCGTACGAATTTCAGGACATAGCTCCGGCACCAGCCGGCGATTTGCGAGTATCGGTAATCCTGCGTCGGGACGACTTTATGAAACTCACGTTGTGCTTCGTGGCGAGCATCCTCGGCCGCCTTTTTAAGGACGGTCAGTGCGTCCGCCTTGCTGAGTGACATGATAGCCTCGTTTTTGACGTGCTCGGCGTATTGAATCGGATTCCCGCGCGGCCCACTTGAATCTGTCAGAAACCACGGATCGTCCCGAGCGCAGAGCATCGTCAATGTCATCGCCACATAGGCGGGACGTACGAACT
This sequence comes from Pseudolabrys sp., assembly GCF_050250095.1. Taxonomy (NCBI): domain Bacteria; kingdom Pseudomonadati; phylum Pseudomonadota; class Alphaproteobacteria; order Hyphomicrobiales; family Xanthobacteraceae; genus Pseudolabrys; species Pseudolabrys sp. The sequence goes on from NZ_JBFWPH010000006.1 coordinate 191,497, forward strand.
CGGCGACGGGTTTGAGGTCGCCGGCCAGTGATGGCGACGATAGAACGGTCAGCATGACGCTCGCGACGATCGCGCAAGTGGCCGCTCTTGTTGTCATTGCGGGAACGCCGTCAACGGGGACGCCAATCCGAGGGCACGCGTCACGGCATTTTCCCCTGCGCGAGCGGGAGGTCGTCACCACGCACGACAGCCTTCGGTTTATCCCTTCGGAGTAGGACATAGAGTGCCGGCAGGACGAGGAGCGTCAGGATTGCCGACGAGATAATTCCGCCGATGACGACCGTCGCAAGTGGACGCTGCACCTCTGCGCCGGGGCCGGTGGCAATCGCCATCGGCACGAAACCAAGCGGTGCGACCAACGAAGTCATCAGCACGGCCCGCAGACGCATCAAGGCGCCTTCTCGAACCGCCTCGGCCAGCGGTCGTCCCTGTTCGCGCAGGCCTTGGATGGCGGCGATGATGATGAGGCCGTTGAGAACGGCGACGCCGGACAGTGTAATGAAGCCGACGCCGGCGCTGATCGATAACGGAATATCGCGCAAGGCCAGGGCGGCGATGCCTCCGGTCAAGGCGAGCGGGACGCCGCTGAAGACCAGCAGCGAATCGAACGCCGATCCAAGACTCATGAACAGTAGGACGAAGATCAGCAGCAGGGCAATCGGCACCACGATCGCCAGCCGCTGTGAGGCGGACGCGAGCTGCTCGAACTGGCCGCCCCAGCCGACCCAGTAACCCGCCGGCATTTTCACCTGCGCGGCGATCTTTTGCTGCGCTTCGGCGACAAAGGAGCCGAGGTCGCGTCCGCGAACGTTGGCGCTGACCACAATCCGCCGCTTGCCGTTTTCACGACTGATCTGGTTCGGACCGGGCGCGATCTCAATCTGCGCGAGCGATGAAAGTGGGACATAACGCGCCTGAGCAAGCGGCGAACTCGCCCAAACCGTGCGGACGGTCTTTGCCTGCGCCTGCACTTGCGTCTCCGGAATGGGAATCGGCAGGCCTTTGATGGCGTCGATATCGACGCGCAGATGTTCGGGCAGCCGAACGACGATATTGAAGTGCCGGTCGCCTTCGAAAACGCTTCCCTGTTCCTTACCTCCAATGGCGATTTCGACGATTTCCTGCATTTCTGCGACGCTGATGCCGTATCGCGCGAGCGCGGCGCGATCGAGCTTGACGGTCAGCATCGGCAGGCCTGACACCTGCTCGGTCTTGACGTCGGCGGCACCGGCTACGGTCTGCAGTGTGGTCTGAACCTGTCCCGCGATGGTCTGTAGCGTGTCGAGGTCGTCCCCGAAAATTTTGACGCCAACATCGCTGCGCACGCCTGAGATCAGTTCGTTGAACCGCAACTCGATCGGTTGGGACAGCTCGTAACTGCTTCCCGGAATCTCGACGGCGGCTTTTTCGATTTCAGCCACCAGATCGCGCTTAGACTTCCGCGGGTTAGGCCACTGATCGCGTGGCTTGAGCATCACGTAGCCGTCCGAGATCGACGGTGGCATGGCATCCGTCGCCACTTCGGCGGTTCCGGTCCGGGCGAAGGCTTCCTTGACCTCGGGGATTTTGACCAGCCGTTTCTCGAGCGCCGACTGCATCTCGAGGGATTGACTGAGGCTCGTCCCCGGAACGCGCAACGCCTGGAGCGCGGCGTCGCCTTCGTCGAGGCTTGGAATGAACTCCGTGCCCATTCGCGAGGCGATGAAGCCGGTCGCAATGACGAGCACGATTGAGGTGGCGACCGCAATGACGCGATTACGGATAGCGAGGTCGAGCAGCGGGATATAGCCCTTGCGCGCCGCCCGCATCAGCCAGTTCTCGTGTTCGGATACGCGGCCGGTGACCAGAATCGCGATGGCGGCCGGCAGGAAGGTGATGGAGAGGATTGCGGCGCCGGCCAGGATCATCAGGACGGTGATCGCCATCGGCGTGAACATTTTGCCTTCGACGCCGGTCAGCGTGAGGATCGGTAGATAAACCACGGCGATGATGACCATGCCGAACAATGCGGGTCGGACGACCTCGCGCGCGCCGCTCAGGATCGCCTCGAACCGTTCTGGTGCCGTCAAAAGCCGGCCCTTGCGGTGCTGTTCGGCGGCGAGAAGGGCAAGGCAATTTTCGACGATGATGACGGCACCGTCGATGATGATGCCGAAGTCGATCGCGCCGAGGCTCATGAGATTGGCGCTGACCTGGTACTCGACCATGCCGGTCATGGTGAAGAGCATCGAGAGCGGAATGATGCATGCGGTTGCGACCGCTGCGCGAATATTGCCAAGGAAAAGAAACAGGATGACGACAACGAGAACCGCGCCCTCGACGAGATTTTTCTCCACGGTTGCGATGGTGGCCTCGACGAGATGGGTGCGGTCGTAGATCGCTCGCGCGACGACGCCCTCGGGAAGTGAGCGTGCGATTTCGTCGAGCTTGCCGGCCACGCGCTGGGCGACGGTGCGGCTGTTCTCGCCGATCAGGAGCATGGCCGTGCCGAGCACGGTCTCCTCGCCGTTGAGGGTTGCCGCGCCGGTTCGCAGTTCCCGGCCTTCGCGCACGTCGGCGACGTCGCCGATGCGAACTGCAACGCCGCCGCGCGTGCTGATCAGGATGTCGCGAATTTCCTGGAGGGATGCGACCTGTCCGGGGGTGCGGACCAGATACTGCTCGCCGTTGCGCTCGATATAACCGGCGCCGACATTGGCGTTGTTGGCAGCGAGCGCCGTCATCACGTCGCGGAACGACAGCTTGTAGGCCAGCAGCCGTGCCGGGTTCGGTAGGACGTGAAACTGTTTCTCGAAGCCGCCTATCGAATTGACCTCGACGACGCCGGGCACAGTGCGCAATTGTGGCTTGACGATCCAGTCCTGGATCGTGCGCAGTTCGGTTGGAGTGTAAGGCTCGCCGCGGCTATTGCGCGCGTCCGGCTTGGCCTCCACGGCATACATGTAGATTTCGCCGAGCCCGGTCGAGATCGGCCCCATCGACGTTTCGATGCCGGACGGCAGCTGGTCTTTGACTTGCTGGATACGCTCGTTGACGAGTTGGCGAGCGAAGTAGATGTCGGTGCCGTCCTTAAAGACCACCGTGATCTGGCTTAGGCCATATCGTGACATCGAGCGTGTGTAATCGAGACGGGGCAAGCCGCCCATCGCAGTCTCGATTGGGAAGGTGATCCGCTGCTCGACCTCGAGCGGCGAGTAGCCCGGCGCCGACGAATTGATCTGCACCTGCACGTTGGTGATATCGGGTACGGCGTCGATTGGCAGCCGCGTGAAGTTCCAGATGCCGAACGCCGCCATCGCCGCGACGGCGATCATGACAAGCCAGCGTTGCCGGATCGAAAAGGCGAGAATCGCGTCGATCATTGCTGGTGTCCGCCTGGCTGACCTATTGCTTGGCGAATTCGGAGGAATGAACCGGCATCCGTCGAGAAGATGACGCCGTCGCCCTTGCGACCGGTCCATGCCGCTTCCGCAATTTTTTGCCGAACGGTTTCCGCCGCATCGGCGCGGCATACGAGCTGAATTTGCAGAAAGCGGAGATAGGTCAGGTCGGATTCTGTCGCTTCATATGAGCCGCCGCTCCCGTAGCCGCGCCCCTGGCCTCGAACCTCCGAAACGAAGAAGCCGGGAAACTCGGGAAGGTCGTGCAGCGGATGGATGACCCGCGCTTCCATGCGAGGTCTGACAAAGGCTGTTATGACCGTCATGGCTGGTTCAGTGCTCATGGCTCGCGCTCCCTTTCGCCAACTCGGCCTTGATGACGAAGCTGTTGTCGGCGGCATAAACGTCGCCGGCCTGTAGCCCGGATGTGACCTCGACGTGGTCCTGATCGCGGTCGCCAATCACGATATTGCGCGGTTCGAACCGCTCGCCCTCGCGGACGAAAACCACCGTTCGGTTCTCAAATGTCTGAATTGCGCTCGACTTGACCGCGATGCCGACCGGCTTCTGACGCAGCGAAACCCGGCCCGTCACGAATAGGCCGGCGCGCAGCCGCTGTCCGTCATTGGCGACCACCGCCCTTGCCAGCGCGCTTTGCGTATCGCTGTTCCCGACCGGCGAGATGTAGGCGAGCGTGGTTTCGATCTTCGGTCCGCCGTCCTCCGGGTCGACGAGAACGGTATCGCCGGTGCGAATCCGGTTTAGGTCGTGCCGATAGATCGAAAAATCGACCCAGATGCTGGACAGGTCGGCGATCGTGAACGCAACTTTTTGCTCGCCGACATACTCCCCGAGGGCGATCTGCCGGTCGATGATCGTGCCGGCAAGCGGCGCGACGAGATCATAGACGGTGAGGCTCTGGTTGCTTTCCACGCGGGCCAGCACGTCATTCTTGCCAACCCGATCGCCGACCTTGCCACGCACGTCCTTGACGATGCCCGGAAAGCGCGGCGTCACCTGAACGAGCTTTTCCTGGTTCGGCTGCAGGATGCCGTTGATGACAAGGGTGTCGTGCAGAACGGTGGGGGCGGCCTTCTCAAGCCTGATCCGAGCGGCCTCGATTTTTGCAACGGACAGTTCGACGCCCTCCTTGCCGTGTTCGTCGCCGTCGCCCTTGCTGTCGCCGTCCTTGTGCTCGTCCTTGTGGCCGGCTTCGTCGTCTTTATGCCCTGCATGTTCGGCATGCTCGGCGGATTGCGTGTTGCTGGCGGACGGCGCGCGCCAATAGACGGCGGCCCCGACGGCCAGCACGACGACGAGTGCCGTCGCAGTCAGAATGATGCGTTTCATTGGCCTCTCACACGGGTGATGCCGAGCGAGATGCCCGTCAGCCCCTGGATAGTTGCAACCGAGGTATGGAAGATGACGAGGGCTTCTTGCTCGCGCTGCGCCACCTGCGCGGCGGTGCCGAGTGAATCGAGCACGTCGAGCAGCGCGAACCGGCCCTGGCTGTAGCCGCTTTCGATGGTGTCGAGCGCGCGACGCGCATTCGGAAGCGCCGAGCCGCGGAGCACTTCGATCTCGCGCAGCGCGCCGGCTTGGCTGTCATAGGCTTTCGCGAGGGTCAGGATCAGAGCGGCCCGGCTGCCGTCGCGCTCGGCTTCGACCTTGGCGCGCTCCTCGCGCGCCGCCGCGACATTGCCGAGGTTCTGGTCCCACACCGGAATCGGGATCGATGCACCGACGCGGAACGCCTGATTGTTACGCGAGCCGGCGCCGGGCTCGCCGGGCTCGCGTATCAGTTTCCAGGCAAGCTCCAGTTTGAGGTCGGGGACGCTCTTGAGCCGCGCCGACAGAAGCTCGGCGTCCTTTTGCGCGCGCACGGCCGTCCAACGGGCCAGTTGCGGGTTGCCGTCGATCTGACGGAGCAGGGCTGAAAATGCCGGCAAACGGCCAACTTGCGACAGGTTGCCGCTCACATAAGAAAAGTCGACCCGGGAGGAGCCCATCAGCACAGCGAGTTCGCGGCGGGCAATGGCGAGGGCCGTGCGCGCGCGTTCGCGTTCCGCGCGCACGAGATCGGAGGCGACCTGAACGCGCGCGATCTCGCCCGGCGACGACGCGCCGGCATCGATGCGCCGCTGCAGCAGCGGTGCGAGCCGGTCGAGCGCCGTGATCTGTTCGTCGAAAATCTGGACTTTACGCTGGGCGCCAAGGACGTCGAAAAAAGCAACGGCGGTATCCGAGAGAATTTCGAGCCGGGTCGCCTCGCGTTGCCAGCGCGCGCTTTGCAACTCGGCTGCGCCGGCGGCGATCCGCGCGCCGCGTTTGCCGCCAAGCTCGATCAGTTGGCCGATCCCGATCGTCTTTTCAGCGGAATCGAAGCCGCGAAAGCTCTCCGTTCCGAAGGCGTTGTCGAGTTCAAACGACAGTTCCGGATTGGGAATGGCCCCGGCCTGAATATGCTTGCCCGCGGCGATCCCGATATCCCTGTCAGCCGCAGCAAGCTTGGGATTGGAAGTGACCGCGCGGTGAAGCGCACGTTCGAGCGTCAAACCGGTGAGTTTGTCGGCTGCAAAGCACGTCGTGATCGGACCTGCGGCCAGAAGCGCAAGCGCAAGAAGCGCAGTACGTTGAAAGCACATCGTCTCGTACCTGAACTGAAAATGCAGCCCGGACGCCGGCAGGCATGCCGGGCGTCACGTTCGGTCGTTCAGATCGAGAATCGGGGAGGAGGAGTTTCGATGCCGGGCGGAGACGGCACGATGTCTGCCGGCGGGAGCCATGCGACACGGTCCGCGCTGCCGTTCCAGGTCAGCGAAGCCGTCGCGGGCGTGAAAATCGCGATGAGCGTGCAGGCGAAGCAGTGCTCGACAGTCGGAAGGCTCTTCTTGGAGGACAACGGCTCCTTGCCTGACGTATTCTGGTCAATCTGCACAACGATCGTTGAGCGGGACTGATTCAGGTGAGACATCGAATCCGCGAAAGTCACGAACAAGAATGCACATGCGCAGATCATAGTAATGCTCCGGCGCAAGGCCGGAGAACGCAGACCCGAAAGAAGCGATCGCACCGCGCTTTTGAGCATTCGATACTCGGGTATCCGTTTAAAACGAAAACAGACAGGAGATATTGTTGCTTGATATGGTGTGGGTTCTGCCCGGTCAAGGTTAAACGCGTGTGGAAGCCGGTGTCTGAACAGATCCCTACCGTGCGTCAGTCCTGAATAACCAGCGTTTCGGTACTTGTGATATTGTTACACGCTTCACATTGTCGCGAGCGCAACTGTGTGACACGCTCGATCACTGTGCCGAGGTTAAGGAAGGGATTCCGTCGAGCGCCAACGGTATAGCTATAAATACGGTTACGAAAACTATTCGGATGCAGGAAGTTCTGCGCCGAGTTTCGTCGCGGTATCAATTACCCAGTTACGATAGTTTAGGAGCGGCGTTAGTCCAGTAAGACCGCCGCAGCCCTCGCTGCTTTGCGGGCCGGTCGACCAGGCCACGATGCCGATTACGGCGGCCCGGCCGGCCTCGAAGGCGGGTCCGCCGGAATCGCCGGTGCAAGCGCCGAGGCCGGCGCTTTTGTCGCGCGTTTGCGGATCGACTAGGCGAATTTGCAGCGAGCCGGGCTGGCCGGTGACGGCGAGCGCGGCCGCACGCGGAATGCCGAGGCCGCGAGGCGTGAACGGCACGGTGACGCCGAAGCCGGCAACGGTGAGCGTTTCGCCGACCGTGACGCGGCGCGCGGGTGCGAGCACGGCGGGCACGACGCTGTCGGGCAGCGGTGCTTCTAATTTCAAGAGTGCGACGTCCGCCGTGACACGTGCGGCGGTGTACGCCGCCATGCTGAACTGCGGATGCGTCGCGATGGTGCGGACGCCGACGGTCTGGCCGGACTGATAGACGCGAACTTTGTAGGCGAGCGGCCGGCCGACGCAGTGGCCGGCGGTCAGCACCAGCTCGCGCGTCAGCGCGGTGCCGGTGCAGAGGTCCCCTCGCGGATCGACGATCATCACGATGGCGCGCGAGGCCCAGCCATGGGCGGGCGGCGCCGGGCCGACGATGGCTCCGGCGGGCGACGAGATCATTGCAATGAAGGCGAAAATAATCGCCCGGCTGTGAACCGTCAGTCTTGAGAACCCCAAAAAGCCTCTCCCCGAGGAGCATTCACCTTTACCCAAACGTCTCTAAACATATTCATGCTTTATCGCCAAACTGTATTCCGCATGTTCCGAAAGCGCTGATTGTCTCCAACTGATGCTTGGATAGTTCGTAATTTCCAGGCCTTCAGAATGCCGGCGACGACCCCAGAAAATCAACGTATTGCCGCTCAGTACATACGCATGTCCACTGACATGCAGAGGTACTCAATCGAGAATCAAGCGGCAGCTATTGCCGCCTATGCGGCGGCAAAGAATATCGAAATCGTTCGGACCTATACCGACGCCGGAAAAAGCGGCTTGCAGATAAAGGGACGGCCGGCGTTAAGCCAATTACTGAGCGACGTTAGGCTTGGCGAAGCAAAATTCGGGACCGTACTTGTTTATGATGTAAGCCGTTGGGGACGATTTCAGGATGCTGATGAAAGCGCGTATTACGAATATCTCTGCAAGGAGGCGGGCGTAACAGTTGAGTACTGCGCCGAGCAGTTCGAGAACGACAACACGATTGTTACGACTCTTCTTAAGAGCATCAAGAGAGTAATGGCAGCGGAGTACAGTCGCGAACTTTCTCAAAAGGTTTTCGCGGGCCAGCAGCGGGTTGCATTGAAAGGCTTTCACGTTGGCTCAGCACCTATGCTGGGGCTTCGGCGGTGTCTGATCGACCGAAACGGCCGAAGAAAAATGATCTTAGAAAAGGGCGAACGAAAAAATATCAAGGACGATAGGCTAATTCTGGTTCCTGGCCCTGATGAGGAGGTAAATCTTATAAAGGCGATTTTCGAGATGTTCATCGATCAAAAAATGACAGGCAAGCAGATAGCGAAGGAGCTTAATACAAGGAAGATTAAATCAGCTACCGGACGACGATGGAATGATGTCAGCGTCTACGGAATCCTGCGGAACGAGAAATACGCTGGCGCAAACGTTTACAACCGGTACTCAAGAAAACTAGGTGGCTGCTCGAAGAGAAATCCGTTTAGCGAATGGGTGAGGGTGCCAGGGGCGTTTGAAGGAATAATTTCTCCCGGAAGATTTGTGGCCGCGCAGCGGCAGCTGAAAGAAAACGCAAATCCGTACGACGGCAACGAGCTGAAAAATTATCTCACCGCATTGTGGTGCGTTCGTGGTGCGCTGTCTCGGTCGGTTCTCGAAACTCGGCAAGTTGGACCCAGCGCGAATACGTATAGAGACCATTTTGGTGGTTTGACTAAGGCGTATAAGGAAGTTGGATATCGTGACACCTTCATAGAAGGCCGTCCGGAGAATAGGCGGGTCGCGCAAGCTGTCAGATCGACGATAGTGCAGGAGCTTTTAAATCGAGGGGTCCCTGCGCGAATTGTGCCAGATGGTCGAATCCACGCAGCAGACGGAGTCTTTATCGCGATTGTTGTGGGCCGAACGCCGCCTTCAGCGCCAGCTACGCATTGTCGATGGCGTTGTGTGGTTGAAGGACAGAGGCAAAAGGATGTGTTGGTCGTAGTTCGTTCCGATAAGATCGCAGATTTTCGCGACTATTTTATTCTCCCTTATTTGTACATGCCGCGCGGCTGTCTCCTCACGATGAGCGGCCGTACTTATAGATTCTTGAAGCCATTTCGTTCTGACGATCTAGAACCGCTGTATAAAATGCTCGAGCGGCAGGAGCTTGCATAGAGTATGCCGAATAAGTACGAGCGACGTCAGCGTAAGGCTATACGAAACTTCCGCTATTTGACGGCGCAGGAGGAGTCGGAAAGCCGTGCGGCCGCTATAGAGAAGGCTACGTCTGCATTTTCCGTAGCATGTGAATTAGTTGCTCGCCATGAATTCCAGCAGGTTCTTCGCGGTGCGGGCGTAGATCGAGTGCCAAACTTGTTGCTTTCCATCAGCCGCCCCGACTTGCATCCGTCCCTGCTATTTTTAATCGCCTGGACGTTTATCCGATTTGTTTCAAAAATCGAAACGGTGGCCGTTGAAATGAAACGGAAGCACCCAGACCTGCTTGGGCAAATGAATGAAGCATTTGTCGGTTTGGTGGAGCATGGCCCGTTTCCGCCCCCTATGATTCTTTGCGATCTTCGCGAGATCGTTGAAGATTTGGCAACATCAGACACGGGTTAGCGGCCCCTTGGTTATGTCAGCGTCCGTCGCGAATACGGGCGGGGACAAGGGACGGCTACGGCATATTTGAAAATTGAATGCCGCAGCGAACAACAGCGAACTGGCTTCTACAACCCCGACATCACTGTAGGTTGATAACCGGGAACAGAGCGGAATACCGGGATACCAACTTTGTCTTCGGATAGCGGATTTAAATGCCGGATAAAAAGAATAAATTGATATGTGGCTTCAGGCGGTTGGCGCTGGCGGGCATCGTTAGAATTGGGTCTAATTGATAATCAAAATTAAGAATGGCCGTGGGCCGTGGGGATATCGGAGGCCGATGGGTACGCAAAGCGCGCGCTCGACTTTGTCGAACGCCTGCAGGGCCTTTCCGACTACGACGAGATTTGCCGCTTTATTGTGCAGGAGCTGGAGTGGTTCGGGCTCACCTGCGTCACCAGTTGGACGGTGCCGGGGCCTGGCTGCGAACTGAAAGACGGCATCCAGTTCAACAATCGCCCGCAGGGATATATCGAGCGTTACGTCGAGAAGAACTACGTCGCCTACGACCCCGTGATTAGCGAGCTTCGGCGCAACCTAAATCCTTATTCCTGGAACGATATCCGTAAGAACCGTGACCTCGCGAAATTCGAGAAGGAGATTATGGATGAGGGCCGCGAGTTCAGCGCGCGGGACGGGTTTCTAATCCCGATTGTCACGGGTTCGGGGTCGGTATCAATCTTCAGCGCCTGCGGGCTTGAACCGAATCTCTCTCCGCGCGCGCGTTCTGCCTTGGAAATCATCGGCATTTATAGCCACCATGCGCTACGCCGTTCGCTCACGCAGCGTCAGCGTGAAGAACAGCCTCACAAGCCGCTGTCGGCGAGGGAACGCGAAGTCCTGCAATGGGTGGCGGCAGGCAAGACGGACGATGAAATTGCCGACATCTTGTCCGTAACCACGCGCACGGTCACCTTCCACGTCGAGAGCGCAAAGAAGAAGCTTGATACGTTCCGCCGCATTTATGCGGTTGTGCAAGCCATTCGCGTCGGTGAGATCACGCTTTAACGCGCTAGCTTTTTCACACCTGTAAATTCTTACAGTAGCGGCAATGGCGGCTCACTGGAAAAATCTTCTCCACTCAGGGACGGGGGAGAAAAATGTTTCTTGTGTTGAACGGTCGACAGCGCCGCGAGAAAGCCGATTACTTCGAGCGCATCTTCACATTACGGCGGCAGGTTTTCATCGAAGGCCGTGGTTGGTCTCTGCCGTGCTCAAACGGCTGCGAAATCGACCAGTACGATGACGAGAATGCCTTCTATTTTATCGACCTGACCGACGACGGTGAGATTCAAGGATCGGTGCGGATGACGCCCACCGTGAAGTCCTCGCTGATGGCCGATTACTTTCCGCACCTGGTGGAGAATGGCCTGCCGCCGCGGTCGCCCACCATTTACGAGGCCACGCGCTACATCGTCCTCCCGACCAGGAAAACCCGTGAGAACAACCGTATCGCCAAGGTGCGACTTCTGACGGGCCTGATGGAGTGGTGCCTGTCGATGCAGTTGACCTATCTCCAGACCGTCATCGACAGCGGAACGCTCTCCAGCTTCGTCGAGATCACGCCGCGCACCATTCCGCTGGGATTATCCCATCCCTACGGCGGCGGCAAAGGTGTTCCCGGCGGCGGCGAATGCATGGGCTTTCGTTGGCCTATCACAGAGCAAGTGCTGCAGGATATCCGGGATTACGGCGCGCGTACGGTGCGTGTCCCGCGCCTGTCGCCACAGCCGGCATTGGCCGTCGCTGCAGCCGTCCACTGAATCGCTTATTCCCTTTAAGGAGGTTCTTATGACCAAGCTCGCGCGTCCGGTCACCAAGGACGAGATCGCCGCCTACAATGTCGCCGGCGTCGTCCTGCTGCGTGGCATCCTCGACCTTCAGACCGTCAATTCACTCCGGGGCAGCATCGATGAAGCGGTGCGCACGCTGAAGGAGAGCCCTGCCGGGTATGACTTGAGTTTCCTGACGCGGGCGTTTGAAGCGGATGACAACGCCACGCTGAAATCGGAAAGCGGCGGCCAGCATAATGTTTCGGACATCATGGATTTCATCAAAGAGAGCGGGAAACCGCTGCTGGTCGACAAGGTCGAACAGAGCAAAGGCAGCTTCCTGCTCGACACCGGCATTACGTCGCGGCTGCGCGATTTCCGCCGCTTTACCCTCAATGGTGCCGCGCCAGAGATTGCCGCTGCGCTGCTTGGCTCAGAAAAGGTCAACTTCTTCGGCGACCAGGTGTTCGTGAAAGAGCCGCGCACCCGCGAGCGTACCGCCTTCCATCAGGATGCAACCTACTTCGAGATCGACGGCGATCAGTGCTGTGTTCTTTGGATTCCGGTTGACCCGGTAAAGCTGGAGAACGGGGCCATGATGTATGTGCGCGGTTCTCACCGTGACGGCAGGCTCTATCAACCCAACGTCTTCATCACTCAGACTCCGCTGCCGGGCGCACAGGGGGAGCCGTTACCCGACATCGAGGGCAATATGGCTGACTACGATATCGTCCATTTCGACGTCGAGCCGGGCGATGTTCTCGTGCATCACTACCGCACGGTTCATGGCGCAGGCGGCAACAACAGCCGCTATCAGGTCCGCCGCGCGGCATCGCTGCGCTATTGTGGCGATGACATCCGATTCAAGACCCGGCCCTGGGCGCCCAAGCAGCTCCACCACACCCAGCGCCTCAACGAAGGCGATCCGCTCAGCGGTCCGGACTTTCCGGTGGTGTGGACGCGCCGGAACGAACAGGAGGCGGCGTAGTCCGAATGACGGGCAAAGCGGTCGAGACCGCTGCGTCGGTCGGGCGCGGGCCGCGGAACTACGCAGATAACGTCGAGACACTGCTGGGCATGATTGATTGTGCGATCCTGGAGGGGGCACAAATGAGGCTACCGCTCTTCGTGATGTTGCTCCGGTTGGCGAGAATTGCGCTGATCGAGAACGCGTCGAGTGAATTGGATATGGATCTCGCAGCCCTGTTACACCCGCCAGGCAAATCCTCGGCCGTATCATGAGCCCACGAGCGGAGGCCGGTAAATCCGAACCCGACTTACGCAAGCTCATGCAACAGGTCGTTGAGACCACATCGCCGCCGCGCTTTCTCGAGCTTTATTACTGGACGCAAGAGCCGGGCATGGCGCGCCTCGTGCGCCGGCTGACGGAGCTTCCACCGGAGGTTCTCGGCGCGCTTGCCGCGTTCATGGATGCGGCAGCGGGTGATCCATCGCTGACGGCGCGGTTGCGGAACGGACGGCTTGAACTGAAGGCACGCAAAGCCAAGGATGCGCTCGCGATGCTCGACTACATGCTCTCGGACAATTCGGACAAGGCTGCTTCCGGTAGGCTCCGCTGTTCCTATCGTACCGCCGAAGAGGTGCCGCCTAGCCGTGACCGGTAGAAGAATTTACACGCCGCAAATGCAATTAAGCAGATTGCCCGAGACGAAATTCAGTTCCCTCAGACCACAGGATGACCACAGAAACCCCGCGAACGAACGCGAATAACCGGCCTCGGACCTCACAGAAAGCACTGGATTCTACTGAGTTTTCAGGAAAGCAAGCGCGCTCATAACGGTCTGGTTGGAGGTTCGAGTCCTCCCGGGCCCACCAATCGTTTCAATGCGTTAGTTGCCGTTTTTCTTTGACGGCAGAAGCTATCGCCGGGATTGCAATTCGTGATCGCACGAGATCGCAATTGAGCTGCAAGCGCGCGCCGATGGCTCCGGCCGTCAGCCGAAATAGGCCTCGCGCACCTCGCTGCGGTCGGCGAGCTCGGCGGCGGTCCCGGCCGCCACCACCCGGCCTTTCGACAGAACATAGCCGTAGTGCGAGATCGCCAGGGTCTGGTGGACGTTCTGCTCGACCAGGAACACCGTGATGCCACGGGCGCTGATATCCTGAATAATCCGAAAATTATCCTTCACGAAACGTGGCGACAGCCCGAGCGAAGGCTCGTCGATCAGCAGGATTTTCGGCGCGCGCATCAGGCCGCGCCCGATCGAGACCATCGCCTGTTCGCCGCCGGACATGGTGCCGGCGAGCTGGTTCTTGCGTTCGGCGAGGCGCGGGAACAGTCGATAGATCTCCTCGAAACGGCTGGCGACCGCATCGGCGGAGCGTTCCTGATAGGCGCCGATCCGCAGGTTCTCGGCGACCGTCAGTTTGGGGAAGACCTTGCGGCCTTCCGGGATGCAGGCGATGCCGGCTGCGATGATCCGGTGGGTGGCGAAACCGGTAATGTCGGCGCCGTCGAACCGCACCTGCCCGGCGCGCGGTGGCGTCAGACCGAGGATCGAGCGGATCAGCGTCGTTTTGCCGGAACCGTTTGAGCCGAGCAGGCAGGTGATACGTCCCGGTTCGACGGTCAACGATACGCCGTTGAGCACGTCCGCCTTGCTGTAAGCGGTGGTGATGTCCGAAAGCTCCAGCCGCCCGCTCATCATGCCACTCCGAGATAGGCTTCCTGGACCTGCGGGTCGGCGGCGACCTCGCGATAGCGTCCTTCGGTGATTTTCCGGCCGAAATTGAGCACGATGCAGCGATCGGTGATGCGTTCGATCACGCCCATTTCGTGTTCGACGATGACGATGGACAAACCGGGCATGGTGCTGCGGACCTGCAGGATGTCGCTCATCAAGGCATCGGTCTCGTCGTGTGTCATGCCGGCGGACGGTTCGTCGAGCAGCAGCAGCTTCGGTTCGCTGACGAGCGCGCGGCAGATCTCGATGCGGCGGCGATCGATCATCGGCAGACTGCCGACCGGTTCCAGCAGGCGGTCGGCGAGCCGCGGTTCGAAGATTTCAACGAGCGCGCGGGCTTGCCGATACTGCGTCTCGAATTCCGTCCGGAATGCGCCACGCTGAATGAGATTGAACCACAGGCCGTGATTGAGGCGCTTGTGGTTGCCGATCATGATGTTGTCGAAAATCGACAACGGCAGCGACAGCCGGGAACGCTGGAAGGTGCGGGCGATGCCGGCGTTGTAGACAGCGGGCGCCGGTGCGCTGGTCAGGTCGACGCCATCGAAGGTCACGCTGCCTTCGTCGACCGGATAGATCCCGGTGATGACGTTGAAGAATGTGGTCTTGCCGGACCCGTTCGGGCCGATCAGCCCGACCACCTCATCGCGGTTGACGTCAATATCGAGCTGGTCGAGCGCGACCACGCCGCCGAAGCGGCGGGTGACGCCACGGGCTTGCAGCAGGGCGGCGGTCATGCGCGCCACCCGGGGAAGTAACGCCGGACCGGCCGCGGCAGCAGTCCCTCGGGGCGGAACAGCAGCACCAGAATCACCAGCGCCGCGTAAAGCAGGAAGCGGTATTCCTGGATAGTCTGTAGCTTCTCCGGAACGATGACGACGATCGCGGTCGCAACCGCGAGCCCCCAGGCATTGCCGATGCCGCCAAGCAGCAGGATCGAGACGAGGATCAGCGAATCCGCGAAAGTGTAGTTGTTCGGTGCGACGAAGCCACCGATCATGCCGAACAGCGCGCCGGCGATACCGATCAGGAAATTGCCGATGGTGAAGGCGGTGATCTTCCAGCGCGCGATGTTGAGGCCGAAGCAGGCGGCAGCCGTTTCGTCGAGCCGCAGCGCGTCGAGATTGAGGCCGATCCAGGATCGCTCCAGCCGGCGCGTCAGTGTAAAGGCGGCGACTAGCAGGATCAGCGCGACGACGAAATAGTGGAGATAAAACGATAGGTCGTAGCCGGCGACAGTGACGTTGTCGTTGAACGACCAGCCGAGGATGTTCATCGGCTTGACCTGCAGCCCTTGTGGTCCGCCGAGCACGTCATTGACCTCAAGGAAGGTCTTTAGCAGGAGGGCGAAGGCGATCGTCACCAGCGCGGCGTAATGACCGCGCGTGCGCAACACCGGCAGTAACAGCAGCGAGCCGATCGCAGCGGCGATCAGTCCGCCAATCACCAGCACCAGGAGATGCGGGATCGCGGTATGCGCGTTGAGGACCGCCGAAGTATAGGCGCCGATCCCGAAAAACGACGCGCCGGCGAAATTGAGGACGCCGGCGTAGCCGAACTGCACGTTCAGTCCGAGCGTCGCGACTGTGTAAAGCATCACCGTGAGGATCAGGAGCAGCACGAAATGGTCTTCGTGGAACCAGGCCGCGAGCAGGACCAGCGCGACGATGCTGGCGATACCGACCGTATCTTCGTGATCGGAGAAGCTTTGCGCGACGGGATCGAGAAAGGAGAAGCGATAGGCGGCCGTCACAAAGATGATGGCGCCGGCAAGCAGCGCGATGATCAGATTCTGTTTCTCGACGCCGAGCAGGACGGCGAGATAGACGGTCACCGCCGCGACGGCGGCGAGCGCGGGCAGGGAGGTGGTCGCGTGCGAAGAGGGGGCGGACATCACACGCGCTCGCTGATCTTTTCCTGGATCAGCCCGGTCGGACGCCAGGCCATGAAGGCAATGATGACGCCGAAAGCGAAGACGTCCTTGTAGGCGCTGGCGAACGGCATCGCGACAGTTCCGATGGTCTGCAGCGCGGCGAACACGAAGCCGCCGAGGATCGCGCCATAGACGCTGCCGAGCCCGCCGACGATTGCGGCGGCGAAGCCGATCACGCCGAGATAAAGTCCCATGCCGAAATTGATCTCGTTGTAATAGAGGCCGTTCATGATTCCAGCGAAGGCGGCGAAGCCCGAGCCGATCGCGAAGGTGATCAGCACGATGGCGGTGAAGTTCACCCCCATGCTGCGGGCCGTTTCTTCATCCTGCGCGACCGCGCGGATCGCGAGGCCAAGGGTCGTGCGCCGCAACACCCATTGCAGCGCGACGATCACGGCAATGCCGGCGGCGAGCATGATGACGTTGTCATAACGCAGGTTGAAGGTGCCGAGCGTCAAAGAGCCGTTTGGCAGCAGCGAGGGAAATGGCTTCGGGTTGGCGCCCTGCGGGTAGAACAGCCGCACGGCTTCGCGCAGCACCGTGCCGGCCATCAAGGTGATCAGCAAAGTGTTGAGCGCCGGAGCGGTGCGCAGCGGCATCACCAGCACGCGCGCGATCAGCATGCCGAGCAGGGCCATCATCGCAATTGCGGCGAGCAGGATCAGCAGCAGCACGACCGGGCCGCTGGTCACGCCGGCCGCGGTGAGCCCGATATAGGCGGCGAGCGCGGTGAATGCACCGACGGTAAGTACGTCGCCGTGGGAGAACTTGATGACGTCGAGCACGCCGAAGAACAGCGTGAAGCCGACGGCGACGAGGGCATACATCATGCCGAGCATTAGCCCGTTCATGACATATTGGGCGAGCAAGCCCGCATTCATGCGCGATATCCTGTCGTGACGGAGAAGATCATGCGGCGGAACGGCCACCGTCCCGCCGCATTGTCTGTCGGGGCTTATTTCTGCCCGGGCAGCTTCCGCTTGCCGCTGGCATACTCGCTGTCATCCCATTCGACGAATTTGCCGTCCTGGATGACATATTTGGTGATGACGGCAACGGTGTTCTGCCCGTGGTCGTCGAAAGTAATCTTGCCCACGATCGAGTCGCGATCCTTCACATTGGCAAGATCGGCAATCACCTTTTTGCGGTCCGGTCCGACCTTCTCGATGCTGTCGAGGATCATGGACATCGCGGAGTAGGCGAACGCACCATAGGCTTCCGGCGGGTTGTCGTATTTTTGGGCGTTGTACTTCTCGAGGAAGAACTTGCCGCCGGGCAGCTTCTCGGTCGGCGCGCCTTCGCGGAAGGCGAGGACGCCCTCGGCGAGCGGACCGACGCCCTGGATGAAGGCGTCGGAGACGATGCCGGACGTGCCATCGAACACCGCCTTGATGCCGAGCTTGTCCATCTGCGCGCGGATGCGCACGCCGATCGGCGTCAGGCCGCCGAAGTAGATCACTTCGGGATTGAGCGCCTTGATCTGCGTGAGTTCGGCGGTGAAGTCCTGCTGGTCGGCGGTGACGCCGAACCGGCCGAGCACCTTGCCGCCGAGCTTTTCGAAGGCCTTGGTGAAGTACTGGTTGTGGCCTTTGCCGTAGTCGGTGGTGTCGTGGATGATCGCGACGGTTTTATAGCCGACCTTGTGCAGCAGCTCGGCGTTGGCGTCGTTCTGGTTGATCATGGTGCCGTTAACGCGATGCACCTCGGCATATTTGTTGCGATAGGTGATATCGGGCAGCACCGCGCCCCAGACGATGATCGGGAAACCGAACTTGTGATAGACGTCGACGGTCGCGATCGCGGTCGCCGAGCAGTAGTGCGTGGCCGCGCCGATGATTTCCTTGTCGGCAGCCATCTTGGTTGCGACCTGCACCGCGACGTTCGGCTTGCATTCGTCGTCGAGCACGACGAGTTCGTATTCGTATTTGGATTTCGGATCGGCGTTGCGAAGCTTGACGGCGAGGTCGGCTGAGTTGCGCCCGCCGAGACCGTTGGCAGACACGCCGCCGGTCAGCGGTCCGATGAACCCGACCTTGACCTTGTCTTTCGCGTCGGCGATCCCGATGCTGGCCGCCAGCGCCGCCGCCGCGATGATCGTTATGGCTTGTCCCGATCTCATCAAAAATCCCTCCTTTGTTTATTGCCGATTACACTCCGAAAGGTGGTTTTCTCGCAAGGTCGTTGCCTCGCAATGCATCATCGCGACGCGATTTGTTGAAATCGCTGCCATATCGGTAGAGACGGCCGTTTGTGCATCGGCTTTCGCGAGGGAAGCTGCGCGACAATGTCGCGATCGACGACAGCTTGACCGGCGCGCTGTCCATCCTCCGGGATCGGCGTGTGAGCGGCAGCGGCGCGCGAACATCAACTCCCAGTGCTCGCTACGGCTTTGCAAACCTTATCTGGTCGTTGGCCGGTGATGTCCCGCGCGCCGGCATAGGCAGCACGTTTCTCCAACCATTTCTTGCGCGATGCCGCTGGATGCCTGGTTCCCCAAACTGGCGCTGCAGGTCCCGCCCGATGATTGTGCAGTGCAAACTTTCGGCGCTGGGCAGACTCACCGGTTCGGCGGCACAAGCATCGGTGCAGGATCCGGACTCATCCGGCGCGCTTCCACGTTCAAAGTGGTTGCAATGTTGCGGGTCGATTGAATACAACGCGGCGTTACCGCGGTATTACGCCGCCGATTCCAGACACGCTGTTCTGTGATTTAAAATGGCCCCGCGCCCCAGCAAACCTTCTGAAAACGACCGGATCAGCAGCATTTGCGACGCTCTGCGTCAGGCCATTATCGAGCAGGCCTTAAGGCCGGGCACCAAGTTGCCGGAAGACACGGTCGGGGAGCGGTTCGGTGTCGGCCGTACCATTGCACGGCAGGCTTTGGCGCGGCTCACTGCCGAGGGCCTCGTCGATCACAAGCGCAACCGGGGTGCCGAAGTCGCGACACCCAGCTGGGAGGAGGCGAGGGATCTCTTCGATCTGCGTCTCAGCCTGGAAAGACTCGTTGTGACGCGGCTTGCCGGCCATCTGACGGCTGAGCAGATCGGCATTCTTCGTCAGCACATCGCCAAGGAAAGCACGGCGCGGAACTCGCGCGAGGCCATCTCGGTCCACCTCGCCACCGAATTCCATACGATCCTCGCGGAAATGACCGGCAGCCCGGTTCTTACTCGTTATGTGCAAGAAATATGCAGGCGCTGCGGACTGACGCTGACGCTCTATGCGCGGCCGCATTCGTCCGAATGCGCCATCAATGAGCACATGGAGATCGTGGAAAGCCTTGCAAAAGGCGATGTTGAGGCCGCGATACGCATCATGCACTTCCACCTGGAAGAGGTTGCCAATCGCGCTCTGATTTCTCCCGTCAACGTCCACACAACAAGCCTGATGGATGTACTCGCTCCTTATGCAAACGGCGCGGACGATAAGCCGAGCGGAGATGAGGGCAAGACGGAAAAGGCAGAAGCGAGCGCGCGGGCAAAGCCGGCGCGCC
Organism: Pseudolabrys sp.; assembly: GCF_050250095.1. Taxonomy (NCBI): domain Bacteria; kingdom Pseudomonadati; phylum Pseudomonadota; class Alphaproteobacteria; order Hyphomicrobiales; family Xanthobacteraceae; genus Pseudolabrys; species Pseudolabrys sp. The sequence goes on from NZ_JBFWPH010000006.1 coordinate 211,090, forward strand.
GCAAGGACAACCCGCGCAAGTCGGGCCGCCATTAAGCGGCGCCGGCATGCGACCGGCGCCGCCTCGGCGTCTCAGGCCTCGATGCCGTTTTTGGTCAGCAGGCGCTCGGCGCTGTCGTTCCAGACATCCTGCGCCACGATAAGCCCGTCGCGGACAACGAAGCGGTCGACATAGCGGTTGCCTTCGAAGGGCGTGCCGTCCGGCCATTCGCCGTAAAGCGTGCCGAGGCTGTACACGATGGTTTCGTTCTCGCCGGGGACGGTCTCGAAGCGATCCATCTTCTTCTTCACCCATTTATAGCGGCGTGCATTGAAGCCGGTGGCGCCGGTCGGGCTGTCGAATTTGCGCCCGCCTGTGAAGGTCAGCGTGAAGTCGGAACCGACATATTTCGCCGCCGCCACGGGGTCGGGGATCATGTGTGTCTCGAGATAGACGCGCACGATTTCAGCGTCTCTCGCCGTATCGGCTTTTTTCCCGGCCGCGCTCATTTCTGCAACTCCTGTTGGTTTCTCAACGCGTTGATCAAGCATCTGCGGTCCCCCCTTCCGGCGCAAAGCCGCGTTCCTGGCAAAATAGACTGGACGCGGAAGAAATCGCATGCATTAATTGCATGCATAATAAACGGGGAAACGCTCCACTCATAGTTCAAAAAATTGGACATGAGTGTGTGCAAAAAACTCAAACTGGCATGCAATTTGCAACCCGCGTTGCATTGCGTTTCGCACAGAGAGGGAGAGACAAATGAAATGCGCATATCGGCATTGGTCGCGCCGCCTGGTGGTGGCGGGCCTTTCGGCAGCCAGTCTGCTTCTGGCCGCACCGTTCAATCTCGCGCAGGCTCAGGAGCCGATCAAGGTCGGCTTGGTCGCCGCGCTGTCGGGCCAGTCGGCAAAATCCGGCGAGGCCATCATCCGCGGATTGAGCATCGCCATCAGCGAGGTGAATGCCGCCGGCGGCATCAACGGCCGCAAGCTCACGCTTGTCTCGCGCGACGACGAAAGTAACCCCGGCAAGGGTCTGCTTGCGGCGCGTGAGCTCATACAGCGCGAAAAGGTCGCGGTTCTCTTCGGCGGGCTCGACAGTCCGGTGTCCCTCGCCATTGTGCCCTTCGCCAATCAGGTCAAGACGCCGTTCATCGGCGTCTGGGCTGCCGGAACGAACATCACCCGAAACGGCGCCAAGGATAACTACGTGTTCCGTGTCTCGGCGGTGGATGCCTTCGTCGGCGAGGCGCTCGTCAACTACGCGATCAAGAAGCACCACACGAAAAAGCCGGCGATGATCCTCATCAACAATCCGTGGGGCGAATCGAACGAGCACGCACTTCAGGACTCTCTCAAAAGGCATAACCTGAAGGCGGTCGGCATCGAAAAGTTTGAGACCAACGATGTCGACGTCGTGCCGCAGCTCACGCGCCTGAAGCAGTCGGGCGCGGATGTGCTGTTCATGGTGGCCAACGTCGCGCCGTCTTCGCAGGTCGTCAAATCACTGGAGCGCATGGGCTGGGATGTCCCGATCGTGTCGCATTGGGGTCCGGCAGGCGGGCGCTTCACCGAGCTTGCAGGTCCGCGCGGCGAGTCGGTCCATTTCATTCAGACCTTCACGTTCAGCGAAAAGCAATCGGCCAAGGCGAACGACATCCTTGCCAAGCTGAAGGCCGACTATTCGGTCAAGACGCTCGCCGATGTCACGCCGGCCGTCGGCATCGCCAATGCCTATGATGCGCTGCATCTGTCGGCGCTCGCCATGAAGAAGGCGGGCTCCACCGACGGAACCGCCATCCGCAATGGCTTTTACGCCATCGACAAGTATGACGGCCTCATCAAGACCTATGTAAAGCCGTTTTCGCCGAGCAATCACGATGCGCTCGGTCCGAACGACTACATCTTCACGCATTTCGTGAAAGGTGAAATCATCCCCCTCGAATAGCAACGGGCGGGGCGGCAGGCGCCGGCGCCTGCCGCCCTCCATGTCGTTAAAGAACCAAGCGGGGACGATTGATGCTGTTTACCTCGGCGGTCATCACGGGTCTTGGGCTTGGGGCCATGTATGGCCTCATCGCGCTGGGCTTCCACATTACCTACACCGTTTCGAACACCGTCAACTTCGCGCAAGGCAGCGCGATGATGGTCGGCTCCGTGCTCGGCTTCGTGCTGATGGTGACGCTCGGCATGCCGTTCTGGATTGCGGCTCCGATCGCGCTGGCCGGCTGCGCTGTGTTCGGTCTCATTGTCGAACGGTTCCTGGTGCGGCCTTTCGTCGAGCGCAACTCCGATGCCTGGCTGATGGCCACCGTCGCCGGCGGCATCGTCGTCGATAACGTCGTTCTGTTCACGTTCGGCAAGGAGCCGCGCAGCCTGCCGTCGCCGCTCGCAAGCCAGAGCATCGACTTCTTCGGCACCGGCGTTTACCCGCTGCAGCTTGTGATTCCGGTGGTGGGCGTGGTGGTCGCCATCGCGCTGCAGCTTGTTTTCCGCCGCACGAATATCGGCAAGGTGCTGCTCGCGGTGGTGCAGAACCGCGACGCCGCCCGTCTCATGGGCATCAATGCCAAGGTGGTCGTCGCCTTTGCGTTCGCCATCTCGACCGCGCTTGCCGGACTCGCCGGCTTGCTCATCGCGCCGCTGTTCTCCGTGCATTCCGACATGGGTACGTTATTCGGCCTGAAGGCCTTCGCGGTCGCCATTCTCGGCGGCATCACATCGGCATCCGGCGTCATCGTTGCCGGGCTTCTGTATGGCGTGATCGAGGCTTTGGTCACGGCTTATCTCGGGTCGACCTATACCCAGATCGTGGTGTTTTCGATGATCATCCTCGCGCTCGCGCTGCGGCCGAATGGTCTGCTCGGACACGCCACCGTCAACAAGGTCTGATGAGAGGACGCCGATGAAGCATATTTTCGGATCGTCCAACCCGGCGATGCTTGCCGCGATTGGACTGATCACCGCCGGCAGCGTGGTCTTCGCCCTGGTCGGTGGCAGCTACTTCACTTTTGTCGTTGCCCTCGTCGCGCTGACCACGATCGTCGGCGTCGGGCTGAATATCCTGGTCGGCCTGACCGGCCAGATTTCTCTCGGCCATGTGGGTTTCTATGCCATCGGCGCCTATGCAGTCGCCATCCTCAATCTGAACGGCGTCAATTTCTGGCTGGCGTTCCTGGCGGCAGGCGTTCTCGCCGGCGCGGTTGGCGCCTTGCTCGCGCTGCCGGCCATGCGTGTGTCCGGCCCGTATCTCGCGATGGTCACCATCGCATTCGGCTTCATTGTCGAGCACGGCATCATCGAGATGCGCGATCTGACCGGCGGGCAGAACGGGCTGATGGGTTTCGCCGGCCCGAGCCTGGGCGACTTTGTGTTCACCGAACGCGAAATGGCGATCCTTGCCATCGTGCTGGCCGGCCTGGCGCTCGTTCTGTTCGACCGGATCGCGCGCAGCGGCTGGGGCCGCGCCATGATCGCCGTCCGTGACGCGGAGATCGCTGCGCGTTCAGTGGCCTTGCACCCGCTCGTAATCAAGGTCGCCGCCTTCGCCATATCGGCGGCGTTGACCGGTCTTGCCGGCGCGCTTTATGCGCCGCTGATGATGTACATCGCGCCGAGCTCGTTCATCCTCTCGCAGTCGATCATTTTTCTTTTCGCGGTGATCGTGGGCGGCATCGGCTGGACGCTCGGGCCGGTGGTCGGCGCGGTCGTGACCGTGCTCCTGCCTGAGCTTCTCTCGGGGCTCGCCGAGTATCGTTTACTGTGCTTCGGCATCATGCTTCTGGTCGTGCTATGGCTTGCTCCTTCGGGCATTGTCGGCGCTCTCTCCCGTTTCCTGCGGAAGCCGAAGGCTGAATCCGGCGCGGAAGTTTCGGCTGCTTCGGTCACCGACTTCCTGCGGCGGGAAAAGGGCGGCGACGGCCTGACCGTATCGGACATCGGCATCACGTTCGGCGGCATCCGGGCAGCGAGCGGTGTGAGTCTCAATGCGCCGCTCGGCCGCGTGACCAGCATTATCGGGCCGAACGGAGCCGGCAAGACAACCGTGCTGAACATGATCGGTTGTTTTTACCGCCCGAACACCGGCTCGATCCGTATCGGAGCGGTTGAACTCGCCGGTCGGTCGGCGACGGTTGCGTCGCGCGCCGGCATTTCGCGCACCTACCAGACAACCAAGCTGTTTCCCTCGCTCAGCGTGCTGGACAATGTCCTGATTGGCCTCCGTCGCGGGCACTTGGGCAATCCGGTCGCCGCGCTTGCCCAGCCGAAGGATACCGCCATCGCCGCGGGGCTTCTCAGGTTCGTCGGTTACGAGGGTTCGCTCAATGCCCTCGCGGCAGATTTGCCGCACGTCGATCGCCGCCTTGTCGAGATCGCGCGGGCGCTGGCGCTTCGCCCGGCGGTGCTTCTGCTGGACGAGCCGGCGGCGGGACTGGTGCAGGGCGAGAAGAACGTCCTGTCGAGACTTCTCAGGCAGATCGCAGATCTCGGTATCGCCGTCGTGCTCGTCGAACACGATATGGGTCTCGTCATGGGCATATCCGACGAGCTCCTCGTGCTCGACGCCGGCAAGCCGATCTCGTCCGGAGATCCGGCGAAAGTGCGCAAGGACCCGGCTGTGATTGCGGCCTATCTGGGCTCGGGTGAACTCAAGGCCAAACCGCGCCCGCAGGCCTGGCGTGCGCCGGATGAGAGCGTGCTTGCGGTGGACGATCTGTGTGCCGGCTATGGGTCGGTCGGCGTGCTGAAGTCCGTCGATATCAAGGTCGGGCTGGGCGAGATGGTCGCTCTGCTCGGCGCCAACGGCGCCGGCAAGTCGACCACGATGCGGGCGCTCAGCGGCCTGCTGCGGCCTGTCGACGGGAAGGTCGTTCTGGGCGAGGAAGCCATCGAGCGCTTGCCTGCGCATGAAATTGCAAGACGCGGATTGGCGCTGGTTCCGGAAGGCCGCCAGATATTTCCGGAATTCAGTGTGCTCGACAACATCCGTATCGGCGCGTTCCGGCGCGGCAGGGGTGACTATTCATCCGAAATCGAAGCCTTGCTCTGCCGGTTTCCGCGCCTGCGCGAGCGGCTGCACCTCAGTGCCGGCCTTTTGTCCGGCGGCGAGCAGCAGATGCTGGCGGTTGCGCGCGGCTTGATGGCGAAGCCCCGCATTCTTCTGCTCGACGAGCCGTCGCTCGGCCTCGCGCCGCAGATGATCGAGGAACTGTTTTCCGTGCTTGCCGATCTGCGCGACCAGGGGGTCACCATCCTCCTTGTCGACCAGATGGCGGCGCTCACGCTTGCTGTCGCCGACCGCGGCTACGTGCTCGAACAGGGCGCGCTGGTCCGTGCCGACACGGCGGACGCATTGCGTGGAGATCCCGCTCTCGAAGCGGCTTATCTCGGCAATGACCGGGTTTGCGCCGAAGCGGGGGAAAAGGTGTCAGCATGAACGAGGGATCGCCGCTTGATATTGTTCTGCGTCGCGGCCGCATCCATGGAAGCGACCATCAACGGCCAATGGATATTGGAATACGCGCGGATCGCATCGTAGAGGTCGCGCCGTCGATAAGCGCTGATGCGCGCGAGATCGACCTCGGTGGCCGCCTTGTCTGTGCCGGCTTCATAGAGACGCATATCCACCTCGACAAGGCGTGCATTCTTGGCCGTTGCGGACATTCGGAATCGCTGGCGCATGCAATCGCCAAGGTTTCCGCGCTCAAGCGCGATTTCACGCAGGACGATGTCTACGCGCGCGGCCGGCGCGTTCTGGAGAAGGCCCTTATCCAGGGAACGACGCGCATGCGCACGCATGTCGAGGTCGATCCGCGTGTCGGACTGCGGGCCTTTGATGCGATCTCCCGGCTCAGGAAGGACTACGCCTGGGCGATCGATCTCGAGATTTGCGTGTTTCCGCAAGAAGGCCTCCTCAACGATCCGGGGACCGACGATCTGCTGGTTGAGGCGCTGGAAGGCGGGGCCGACGTCATCGGCGGATGCCCCTATACCGACACCGACCCCAATGGCCAGATCGCACGCATTTTCGAACTGGCGGAGCGCTATGACGTCGATATCGATTTTCACCTCGATTTCGATCTCGATCCGTCAAGCATGGATCTGTACGAGGTGTGCCGGCAGACGGAAAAGCACCGTCGCGGCGGCCGCGTGGCGATCGGGCATGTGTCCAAGTTGTCCGCCGCGCCGCCGCCTGTGCTGCAGCAGGCGACGGAAATGCTGCGCAGCTGCGGCGTGGCGGTGACTGTCCTGCCTGCGACCGACCTTTTTCTCATGGGGCATGGAAAGACGCATTCGGTGCCGCGCGGCGTCGCCCCGGCGCATCGTCTGCTTCAGCAGGGCGTGACCTGCAGCATTTCGACCAACAACGTGATGAACCCTTTTACGCCGTTCGGCGATTGCTCGCTTCTGCGCATGGCAAACCTGTACGCCAATATCCAGCAGGTCGGGCAGGAGAAGGAGATGGCGCTGTGTTTCGAGATGGTGACGTCGCAATCGGCGCGCCTCATGAATTTGAAAGACTACGGCATCCGGGTCGGCGCCGCCGCGGACCTCGTCGTTCTCGATGCCGAAACGCCGGAGGCTGCGGTTGCGGAGCTGGCTCAGCCTCTGCTCGGATTGAAAGCCGGGCGCGAAACGTTCAAGCGCCCGCCGCCGATCGTGCTTCATCCGGTTTCCGGTGAGCGCACCGTGATCCGGGACGGGCAGGATTTCCCCGCGCATCGGCAGGACGACCGGTCGGTCAAGGATCAGATCAGCCTGGTCTGAATTCGGCGCTCAAAACGAGATTGTGCGATTCGGCGAACGGATCGCCGGCCGCCGAGAAAGCCTAGTTGCTCAGGTGCCAGGTGTTCTGGAGCAGGAAGCCTTCGGACATCCGCTCGGCGCCGTTGTTGTCATCCGCATTGTCGGATGCTTGACGGTCTTTTCGCAACAGCCTCATGCGAAGGGCAAGCGCATTCCGGACGTGCTTGCGTGCCGCCTCGTCCGCGCGTTTTCCATCGCGATCGCGAATGGCTTCGATAATGGCCAGATGCTCGGATCGGGCCTGTTCGATGCTGCCGGGCAGGACGGCCGACGAGTAACGAAGCAGACCCAGCGTATCGATGACGGCATTCAGCGACTGCGTGAGGTAGCGGTTTCGCGCGGCGGCGTAGATAGCGTGATGAAACTCGCTGTTGATGATCGCAAGACGGCCGAGGTCGTCTTTTGCCGCCAGCTCGCTCTCGGCAATTTCCAGGAGATGATCGATCTCCGCGTCCGATGCGAGCCGCGCCGCGAGTTCGGAAGCCGCGCCATCCAGCACCTCGCGCAGGAAGTACAGTTCCAGAAGCTGGTTTTGGTTGAGCTCGGCGACCATCGCGACATGCCGCGGGCCGGCAACCATCAGCCCGTCGGAAATAATGCTCTGGAATGCCTCGCGGACCGGCGTTCGGCTGATGCCAAGCCAGGCCCCGACGTCGCCTTCGCGCAGCCGCTCGCCGGCGGTGAGTTGGCCCGAGCGAATGGCGCCGCGGATCACGCGCGTCGCATATTGCCCGAGCGCCTCACCTTGAAGCTTCTTCGGCGGCGCACCCTTGAGGAGGGCGACGGACGTTCCCTTGGTGCGGGGTGACTTGCTCAATCGACGCTTGCCTCCTGATTCCGGAATGCCCTGATAGTAGCAGTTCCGGGTGGATTTTAGGCCCGCTCGCCGCGGAACAGCGGAGGGAGTAGCGGGTCCGCGATGCCTTGGAAAGCCGGCGGCGCCACGTATTTTTCCACCTTGATCTTTCGCGACGGGAACCGCGTGTTTCTCGCGTGTTCACTGACGAGCCGACCATCCACCATGATCATTGTAATGGCCGGAAGATCGCCTCTCGCCAGACATTCGAGCGCATTATTCACAGACGAATCGATCGGCGTGTGTATCAGCAGGATATCGGCCGGGGCGCCCGGGCGCAGGCGGCCGACATCGAGCTTGTAGGCATCCGCGACGTTGCCTGTTGCAAAGGCCCAGGCCGTCTCCGGCGGGATGCCGATCATCGACGACAGCTCGTAGACCATGCGGAGCATCGCGATCGGAACCACGCCGTGGCTTGTCGGGGTATCCGATCCGATCAGGAGTCTGTTGAGTTCGCCGCGCTCGAGCAGCGTGCGGACCAGCCGGTGCGAAACCGCGGGGTTTCCGGCAAAAATGGTCTCAAGATAGACCTCCGACTGGGTGATCGTTTTCTCGATTTCGTCCCACGGCGCGGCGGTGGAGCCGCCGTTGACGTGCACGAGAACGTCGGGCTCGTAGCGCAGCACGCTTTCCGCCGTCAGGAGCGAGGCCGAGGCCGGAACCGATTTCGGCCCAAAATGAACGGGGATGACCCAGCCGAGGTCGCGGGCCCATTTGACCATCGGGTTGACCTCTTTCGGATCGGTCACGCCGGAGCCGCCGATCTCGGCGACGATCCGGATGCCGGCCTCGTGCATCTCGGCGAAGTCGTCCTTTGTCAGGCCGCTTTCCAGAATCACCGAGCCGCCATGGACCTTGAGTCCGCCGCCCGGCCGGAAGTTCTGGTAGGTGTAGGCCAGCAGCATTGAAAGTGCTTTGGTTCCCTTGGCCGTCTGCGGGCGGCCCTGCAGATAGGGCGAGCCCTGGCTCAGCGCTGTCGTCACGCCGCCGTTGAGCATGCCTTCCAGCGGTCCGAACACGGACTGACGCGGGTTCCAGTCGCCGACGACCAGATGGATATGGGGGTCGATCAGGCCGGGCAGGGCCGTCATCTGGTTGGCGTCGATGATGCCGTCCCGTTCGCCGACCTTGAGGTTGCGCTCGTACCCGATGTCGGTGATGCGTCCGTTGTCGATGAGGATCGCATCGCCCTCGATCCTCGGCTTGGCAAGATCGCCGGTTACGATTGCGCCGATATTCTTGATGATCGTCTTCATCACTGACCTCTCATGCCAACGCTGGCGATAGTTTCTGATTTGCGGATTCGCGAGCTTTGCCGCGTTGCCGGCAGCCGCGCGCGGCTTGCGGGTTCGCCGCATCCATCGGGACGTGAGTTCCTCCGACCATCGCGCAAGCCCTGCGTGCTCTTTTCGGCCACGCATATCGATACGTTGCATGACGCCTAATTGCGAAGCAGAGGAGCACAAATTTTCCTCTTATCTCGGGTATAATTGAGTATACACTAACATGCAATAATACTTTTATAGATACACAAACAGGAGTGAAGGACCATGCCAACGCAGATCAAGCTCGTTCGATCGTTCGCACTCGGTTTGGCGTTTGCCAGCAGCATAGCGTGGCAGGCGTCGGCGCAGACCAAGCCCGATCAAGTGACTTTCGTGCTCAACTGGCTGGCGACCGGCGAGGCCGCCGGCTGGTTCCTCGCTTTGGACAAGGGCTATTTCAAAGAGGCCAATATCGACGTCACCATCATGCGTGGCTTCGGTTCCGGTGATACCGCGAAGCGGGTCGCGGCCAAGCGCGCCGAATTCGGCGTCGCCGACATGGGCTCGGTGATCCTTCAGAGGATCAATGAAGGCATCCGCGTGCGCGGCGTCGGCATGTTCTACGGCCGCGCGCCGCATGCCGTCTTCTTCCGCGAGAAATCGGGATTCAAGACGCCGAAGGACCTCGAAGGCAAGACGATTGCCTGTCCAGCCACCAGCGCCAACAAGCTGATGTTTCCGGCCTTCGCCGCCGGCGCCGGAATCGACGCCAATGCCGTGAAGTGGCGGATCGCCGATCCCACGGTTGCCATCGCGACCTTCGCCGCCGGTCAGGCGGACGCGGTCTGCGAGTTCCTGACCAGCGGCCCGAAGATCGTCGCGCAGACGCCGGACAAGACAACGCACTTCCTCTATGCCGACTACGGCTTCCGCGTTTATGCGAATGCCGTCATCGTCCATGAAGACACCATCAAGGCGAATCCGGATCTGGTGCGCCGCTTCGTCAAGGCGGCGATGCGCGGGCTCGACTATTCGGTCAAGCATCCCGACGAGGCGGTGAAGGCGCTGCTCAAGCACCAGCCCGAGAACAAGCCCGAGCTTTCCGCGTCCGAATGGAAAGTGGCCGCCGGTCTGATCATGACCGACGAAGCGAAGGCCAACGGCGTCGGCTACATGGACCCCGGCAAGATGACGGCCACCTACGACATCGTCACCTCGGCGTTCAAGCTGGACAAGTCCAAGGACGCAGCCGCGAACATCTTCTCCAACGACTACCTGAAGTAAAAACAAACTCCCGGCGCGTAGAAAATGACTCATCAAGCGGAGCCCGCGGCGGTTGACGTGATTGTTACGGGCGGCGTCGTCATCACGATGGATGCCGCCCGCACAATCTATAACGACGGCGCCGTTGCCATCAAAGCCGACAAGATCGTTGCTGTCGGGAAGGCGAGCGACATTTCGCATCAGTTCAAGGGCGCCACCCAGATCGATGCACAGGGCGGCCTGATCATGCCCGGCCTGATCGATGCCCATAATCATCCGGGCCAATATCTTTCGAAAGGTATCGGCGACGATGTCGGCATCCTGCAATGGCTGTATGAGCGGGTTTATCCCTACGAGGCTCATTGCGACGAAGACGATGTCTATCTGAGTTCGCTCGGCAATTTCGTCGAAATGATCCTGAACGGGACGACCTGTTTCTGCGATCCCGGCGGATATCACGAGCATGCGCTTGCCCGCGCCGCGAAGGACATCGGCATTCGCGGGATCCTGTCCCGATCGACCCGCGACCTTCACAGCTCGAGCTATCCGCTGCCCGATAATCTGCGTGAGACCACCGAGCAGGCGATTGAACGTGGTGCCAAACTTGTCGAGCAGTACAAGGATGGCGACTGCCTGCGGGCCTGGTTCTCGCTGCGTGTGCCGTACAACGTGTCCGACGAGCTTTGCGTCGCGGTTCGCGATCTCGCCGAGCGCTATGGCGTCGCGGTCCATTCGCATGTCTGCGCGCAGGACGGCGAAAACGAGATGAGCGTCGAGCGCTGGGGTGTCCGCGTTCTGGAGCGCCTGCGGCAGCTCGATATGCTGAGGCCGAACCTCTATCTGGTCCATATGGGCTGGGTGACCGACGAGGAAATCGGCTGGCTTGCCGAGAACGACGTGAAGGTCGCTCACTGTCCGTCGGCGAGTATGCACGGCGCCTATGGAAACATCTCCCGGGGCACGTTCCCGAAGATGCACAAAGCGGGCGTCAACATCTCGCTCGGTTCCGACTCGGTGACGGCGGGCCGGACTCTGGACATGTTCCGCGTGATGTACCTCGCGGCCTGCGCTCACAAGGATGCGACGCTCGATCCGCACGCTTTCGGCGCTCACGCCGCGCTGGAGATGGCGACGATCAAGGGTGCGCGCGCGATCCTGTGGGACGAGGCCATCGGGTCTCTCGAGGCCGGCAAGAAGGCCGACCTCATCGTCGTCGATACGCGCGCTCCCTGCTGGCATCCGATGGGCGACCCGGTCCGCACGCTGGTTTATTCCGGCGGTGGCGACAGCGTGCGCACCGTCCTCGTGAATGGCCGCGTCATCATGCGCGACCGGGTATTCCCCGGCATCGACATGACCTGGCTCACCGGGGAAATCGAGCAGCGGTCGAAGCGGATCCTCGGTCGCGCCAATATCTCGGTCACATCGGCGTGGCCGCACCTCTAGTCATCGAACAACAGTGGAACAACAGATGCTGAACGAAACGACACCTCAGGCCGGGGCGACAACCGATATCGAATCGGCCTCATATATGGACGAGCTTCCGAAGATCTGGGGCAAGCGGTGGGGTGCGCAGTCCGAAATCGGCCACCTGCGTTCGGTGATGGTGAGCCGGCCGAGCGATAACGAAGCGTCGCCTGAAGTGCGCGACGATCCTCACTTTTTTGCCACGCAGGGTTCGTTTCCGAATCTCGAGCTGATGCGCCGTCAGCACAAAGAGCTGGTGAAGGTGTTGGTCGATTTCGGCAGCGAGGTCGTCTATTTCGATCCGCCGGCGGAAACGATCGGGCCTTATGGCCGGTTGCGCATGCTGTGGGCTCCGGCGTCGGCTTTCGTGATCAATGGCGGCGCCATCATTCCGCGTTACGGCCTGGCGCCGTGGCGCCGCGGCTTCGAGGCGCTGCTCGCGCGCAAGCTCGGCGAACTAGGCTGCCCAATTCTGTGCACGATTCACGGCGACGGCGTTTTCGAACTTGGCGGCAATTGCCAATGGCTCGACCCCAGGCATCTGGTGATCGGCGTCGGAAAGACGACCAACATGGAAGGCGTCCGCCAGGTCTGGTCCGTATTCAAGGATTCCGGCGTGGAAGACATTCACCTCACCACGTTCAAGAACGTCATCCATCTCGATATGGCTTTCGGAATGGCGTCGGACTGGGTCGCGGTGGTCGATCCGCGTTGCCTGGAGCCGCCCTTCCTTGCCTATCTGCGGCGGAAGGGCATCGAGCTGGTCGAGGTCGATCCGGCCGAAGCGGATAATTCCGCCTGCAACACGCTGGTCCTCAAGCCGGGCGTTGTCGTCCTGCCGGCCGGCAACCCGAAGACCGCGAAGGCACTGCGTGAGAGGAATATCGAGGTCATCGAAATCGACATGTCCGAATTCGTGAAGACCGGCGGCGGCCCGCATTGCGCGACCGCCGGTCTCGTCAGGGATCCGGGTCCGCTGTTGACCCGGTAACCGAAGTCGCTGTTGAACACGGTCGATCAGGCAGATTTGCATGCCCCTGCATATCCGCAATGGACTGGTGCTTTCGTCCGCTCACGGTTTGCCGGAGCGGACGGATGTGCTGATCGAGGGGCGGCACATCGCGGCGGTCGGCGTCGATCTTCAGCCTCCGGATGGCGCGGAAAGTCTCGATGCTTCGGGCCGGCTGCTGGTGCCCGGATTTATCAACGCGCATACGCACGGCCGGGAAAATCTGCTGAAAGGCCTCGTCGACAACAGGCCGCTGGAGGAGTGGCTTTTTCAGCTTGCCGCGCTGTCGGACGACCGGACGCCGGAAGATCAGTATGTGTCGGTCGCGTTGGGCGCCATCGAGATGCTCAAACATGGCGTCACGTCTGCCTATGAAGTTTTCACGCATATTCCGGTCGTCGATGCGCCGGTGATCGCGGCTGTCGTCCGCGCCTATAGCGATATCGGGCTCCGGGCCATCGTCGCTCCGGCGGTCTCGGACATTCCGTTTCATCATTCCATTCCGGGTTTGCTCCAGCGGTTGGATTCGGCTTACCGCAGCGAGCTGGACCGGCTGTTCCCGCTCAGGGACGGCCGGCTCGCGCTCGACAGCGTGGCGGAAGCGCTTCCGGTCTGCGAAGGGAACGAGCTGGTCCGGCTCGCGCTTTCGCCGGTCATTCCGGAGCGGTGCAGCCACGAATTTCTCGTCGCCTGCCGCGATTTCGCCGAGAGCCACGACCTGCCGATCCACACGCATCTCCTGGAAACGCGGCTTCAGGCGATCGAGCGCCACCGGCGCGATAATTGCACAACGCCGGAACTGCTCGATCGGCTGGGCCTGCTGACGCCGAAAACGTCGCTGGCGCATGCCGTCTGGGTGACGGATCGGGATATCGAGCTGATCGCTCGCAGAGAATGCGCCGTGATTCACAACCCGCTGAGCAATCTCAAGCTGGGCAGCGGCTTCATGCCCATGAAGAAGATGCGTCAGCAGAACGTGAAGATTGCGATCGGTACGGACGGCTGCGCGAGCGCCGATCACCAGAATATCTTCGAGGCGACGCGCCTTGCGGCCTATATCCACAGGCCCTCCGAGGACGACTACGAGGCGTGGCCGCGCTCCGAGCAGGTTCTTCACGCGGCGTGGGAAGGCGGCGCTCACGCGATGGGGCTCGAGAGCAAGCTCGGACGGATTGCGCCCGGCTATCTGGCGGACATCGCGATCCTGGATATGAACAGCGAGGCATTGACGCCGCTGAACAATGCGACGAACCAGCTGGTATTTTGTGAAAACGGAAACTCGGTCCGCACCGTCATCGTGGATGGCCGTATCGTTCTGGACAACGGCGAGCCGACGCTGGTGAACGCGGACGAGATCAAGGCGCGGGCACGGGAAACCGCGCTTCGCCTGACGCGGAACGCGCGCCGTGCTCAAATTCTGTTGCGGGCTGAGCCGGCCGTTCAGGCGGCCCGTCTCGCAGCCTTCGCTTCACATCGTTGATAGGAGACGTCGTTTGAGTCCGCCAGCCCTATTGAGATGTTCGTCCGTTTCACTCACCTATCAGCTGCGCGACAAAAGCGAGCTTGTCGCATTGCAGTCGATGTCGCTTGACGTTCACGACAAGGAATTCATCGCGATCGTCGGGCGAAGCGGCTGCGGCAAGAGCACTCTTCTCCGCCTCGTTTCAGGCCTTCTGACGCCGACCAGCGGAACAATCGAACTGGGCGGCAAGCCGGTGACAGGCCCCCGTGACGACGTGGGAATCGTGTTTCAAAGCCCCGTTCTTCTTCCTTGGCGCAGTGCGATGGAAAACGTGCTGCTGCCGATCGAATTTCTCAAGAAGGATCCCGTGGAATATCGGGAGCGGGCGAAGGAACTGCTCGCTCTTGTCGGTCTCAAGGGCTTCGAAAACGGCTATCCGCGCTCGCTGTCCGGCGGCATGCAGCAGCGGGTCAGCATCAGCCGCGCGCTGATTTCCGACCCGCGCATCCTGTTGATGGACGAGCCATTCGGCGCGCTGGACGCGATGACGCGGGAGGAACTGTCGTTCGAACTGCTCCGGATCTGGGACGAGCGGAAGAAGACGGTTCTTTTCGTCACTCATTCGATTTCGGAAGCCGTGCTGCTCGCCAGCCGCGTCGTGGTGATGAGCCCGCGTCCGGCGCGCGTCGCCAGGATCATCGACATCAATCTTCCGCGGCCGCGCACGCTGGATATGGAATTCAGCGACGAATTTCGCCGCGCCTCCGATGAAATCCGGGATCTGATCTACAGCAAGAATGAAGGCCAGCCCACATGAACAACAGCGATCGCATCTGGGGACTTCCGGCGTGGGTATTGCCGACGATCGCGATGATCGTGCTGACCGTGCTGTGGGAAGCGATCGTCAAAGGCTTCTCCGTGCCGCTTTACATCATCCCGGCGCCTTCCGACATTTACAAAGCCTCGCTGCATAGCAGCAGCAGCCTTCTCTTCCACACGATGATAACCCTTTATGAAACCATCGTCGGTTTCGCCGTGGCGATTGTGATCGGCGTCGGCCTGGGTGTGCTCCTCATCTGGTCGAGGGTGTTGCGGGAGACCTTTTTTCCGTTGCTGGTGGTCGCGCAGGCCGTTCCGAAAGTGGCGATTGCGCCGGTGTTGCTGATCACGCTTGGTTTCGGCGAGATGCCGAAGATCATCATCGTTTTTCTGGTCTGTTTTTTCCCGATTGTCGTCAGCACGGTGGCGGGACTTGAATCGGCGCCGCGGGAAATCCTCGATCTGGCGCGCTCGATGTCGGCGACAACGGTCGATACGTTCCGCAAGGTGCGCTTTCCCGCCGCGATGCCTCAGATTTTCGTCGGCCTGAAAGTCTCGGTCATTCTCGCCGTGATCGGCGCCATCATCGGCGAGTTTGTCGGCGCCGATCGCGGCCTTGGCTTCCTGATTCTCATCAGCATGTCGCAGGCGGAGACGCCGCTTGCCTTCGGGGCGATCGCGGTGCTGGGCATAGCCAGCATCCTGCTGTTCTACGGCGTCGAATGGCTCGAGCGGGTCGTTATCCCGTGGGCGCAGGATTGACGCCGGAAAGACTGAAGTCGGAAAGCTTGACGCCGCGACGCTGAAAAGCGCCGCCGTCGCAGCCGGCCGGCTTGCGCGGCGGCCGCCTTACTCGTCGAGCGGGGCGGGGCTTTGCAGCGCGCGCGCCCTGAGCAGTTCCGCGATCTCGAGGCCGGTCCCGGCGACATGGCGCTCGATCAATCTGGTCGCGCCGCGAACGTCGCCGGTGATCGTCGCCTCGAGGAGGGCGCGATGCTCGTAGCGATCTTCGTCCATCGTTCCGACAAGCGTCGCTTCCAGACGCAGATAGCGTTCCGCGGCGTCGATGTGCTGGCCGATCAGCCGGAGCAGGCGGCTGCCGGCGCCGGCATACAACGAAAGATGAAAATCGCGATGCAGGTCCGACGATGCGTCGGGCTTCGCCTGTGCCTGTTCGAGAGCGGCAAGCGCGTCGGCCGCCGCTTTCTTCTTGGTGTCATCCATCGCCGGGATCGAGCGGCGCAAGGCGAGCGCTTCCAGGGAGGCGCGGATGTCGAAGATTTCCGCCGCGTCGTCCGGATCGAGCGGGGCGACGAACGATCCGCGGTTCGGCCGTGCAATGACAAGTCCTTCGGCCTCGAGCGAGCGGATCGCCTCGCGGACCGGCATGCGGCTGACGCCGTATGTCGCGGCAATGTCGTCCTGCCGGACCAGCGAATGTGCGGGGATGCTCCCCTGCAGGATCGCGGAACGCAGGTTCTCCAGAATCCACGCGGCGGTGGTGGTCGGACGGGATGCCAGCTTTTCGTTCATGGAAGGATCATGGATCAACAGGTGGCGTCCATTTGCACGTTGGCTGCCGATTTTTCAAGCAATGGCGTTCCCGGAGAGGTTCGTTCGGGAGTTTAGCGATCGCGCAAAGTACCCGATTCGTCGGCTCAACCCTTCGTCCTCCCGGTGGAAAGACCTCCGGTTTCGCGTTGCATCATTCGGAGGCGGAACTTCTCACGGTTCGGGGTTGGCAATCTAACATTTTTGATCCATGATCCAAGATAATTCGGATGGAGAAGCGCTGAAGCGCGTCGCCCGCCGAAAGCCGGACGTAGAAGCCAGAACGCAGCGATATTCGTGGAGGAACCTATGAAGACCAATTTGCTGACCAGGATGCTGAAACTGGTCCCGTTGGCGCTTATCGGCGCCATGTCCAGCGCATCCGCCGCCGACAAGGTCACGTTCGTGACCGATTTCGGTTATCTCGGCCGTCACGCCTATTATTTCGTGGCCTTGGACAAGGGCTACTACAAGGACGCCAACCTCGACGTGAACATCGTTCGCGGGCAGGGCTCGAGCGACGCCATCAAGCAGGTTGCTGCCGGATCGGCCCAGATCGGATTTGCCGACACCGCGACGCTGGTCCTGTCCCGTGCGAACGACAAGGTGCCGGTCAAGCTCGTCGCCATGGTCTATTACAAGGCGCCGCACGCGATCTTCGCTCTGAAGGATTCGGGCATCAAAACGCCCAAGGATCTCGAGGGCCGTACGGTCGCGGACGCCGCCGCCAGCTCGATTCCGCGCATGTTCGGCGCCTACGCCAAGGCTGCCAAGATCGACGGCAGCAAGGTGAAGTGGAGCGTCGTGGCGAGCGATGCGATCCCGGCCACGCTCGCGCTCGGCCGTGCCGATGCGGTCGGCTACTACACCATCAGCGAAGCCCTGCTGAAGAAGGCGGTCGGCTCCAAAGAGCTGGTCAAGCTGGTTTACGCCGACGCCGGCATGGACTTCTACAGCAACGGCATCATCGCTTCCGAAGAGGTGATCAAGTCGCAGCCCGACGTCGTCAAACGTTTCGTCGCCGCGACGCTTCGCGGTCTGAAGGACGCCATCGCCGATCCGGAAGGCGCGGCCAAGATCCTGAACAAGCATCACCGTCAGATCGAAGTCGACATCGGAACGGCCGAGATGAAGGCCGTTGCCGGGCTGGTTCAGTCGCCTGCCGACAAGATCGGCACCATCGAGGAGGCTCGCATGAAGAGCACCGTCGATCTGGTGAGCGAGGCGTTCAGCCTGAAGAACCCGGTCTCCCCGTCTGATGTCTACGCGCCTGGCTTCGTCGCCAAGCCGTAATCTTGACGCAGCGGGCGAGGGGCCTCCCAACTTCGCCCGCTGCGTCTCGTATTTCCCAGCGCAGGCCCGGTCGTTCGGCCTATGATCGACCGAGATGCGCGGACATGTGACATAAGAACATCAGGATTGTTTGATGCCTTCATCGCTTCGCAACCTGCACGTCGTGCCGAACGAGCCGGCTTCCAAGCACAGCACGGCCGGCGTCGTCGAAAAGATCAAAATTCAGGGTCTTCACAAGACTTACTTGACGAAGACCGGCCGCACGGTCGCGCTGCAGAACGTCGATCTCACCATCGGTGGTGACGAGTTTATCGCGCTCGTCGGTCCCTCCGGCTGCGGAAAGTCAACCCTGCTGCGTCTCATCAGTGCGCTGATCAAGCCCTCGAAGGGCAAGCTCTTCATGGACGGCAAGCCGATTGTCGGCCCAAGCCATGACGTCGGCATCGTGTTCCAGCAGGCGGTTCTGCTGCCGTGGCGCAACGTGCTCGATAACGTCCTGCTGCCGGCCGAGATCCTTGGCATCGACATGAAGAAGGCGAGAGAACGCGCACACCAGTTGCTCGAACTGGTCGGCCTCAAGGGCTTTGAAATGCGCGGTCCGCACGAGCTTTCGGGCGGCATGCAGCAGCGCGCGGCGATCTGCCGGGCGTTGATTCACAATCCGTCCGTGTTGCTGATGGACGAGCCGTTCGCCGCGCTCGACGCCTTGACGCGTGAGGAGCTCGGCTTCGAGTTGCTGCGCATCTGGGCGGTCGAGAAGAAGACGATTATTTTCGTCACGCACAACATTTCCGAGGCGATCCTGCTGTCGGATCGCGTCGTCGCGATGTCGCCGCGGCCCGGCCGTATCTCGGAGATTGTCGAGGTCGATCTGCCGCGGCCGCGCACGATCGACATGGAATTCACGCAACAGTTCAAGAGCTACTCGGATCGGGTCCGGGCGGTCATTGGTCATTGAGGCACACGATGTCGGAACAAACCGTCGCGCAAGCTGAGGACGACTTCGAAGATGAAGTCATCGCAGAGTCCTCCTGGCTCAAGGAAAGCATCGCGCCGCTGCTGACATTCGCCGGCCTGCTGCTGATATGGGAAGCGGTAACGGTCTATTTCCAGCTTCCGGGCTGGCTGCTTCCGGCGCCGTCGGCAATCGGCGTCGCCTTCGTCGACTGGTGGCAGGACCTTTGGGTCCATACGCTGGTGACGCTCTATGAAACGCTGGTCGGCTTTGCGCTGTCGATCGTGCTCGCCGTTCCGCTCGCGGTAGCCGTCGTTTATTCCCCGATCCTGCGCAAGAGCATCTATCCGATCCTGCTTGCCATGCAGTCGGTGCCCAAGGTCGCAATTGCGCCGCTGCTCGCGCTATGGATCGGGTTCGGCGCGCTGCCGAAGATTCTGGTGGTTTTTCTCGTCTGCTTCTTTCCGATCATCGTTGCGACGGCGACCGGGCTCGCCTCGGTGCCGACGCCGGTGATGGACCTGATCCGTT
Source organism: Pseudolabrys sp. (assembly GCF_050250095.1). Classification (NCBI taxonomy): domain Bacteria; kingdom Pseudomonadati; phylum Pseudomonadota; class Alphaproteobacteria; order Hyphomicrobiales; family Xanthobacteraceae; genus Pseudolabrys; species Pseudolabrys sp. The sequence goes on from NZ_JBFWPH010000006.1 coordinate 230,349, forward strand.
CGTTGTCTGCCAATCAGCTGCAGACTTTCATCAAGATCCGCTTCCCGACGGCGATGCCGCACATCTTCGTCGGCCTGAAGATCGCCATCACCTTCGCGGTGATTGGTGCGGTGATCGGCGAGTTCGTCGGATCGGAGTCCGGTCTCGGCTATCTGATCCTGGTGTCGTCGTCACAGGCGCGCACGCCGGTTGCGTTCTCCGCGCTGCTTCTGCTCACCATCATGAGTATCATCCTCTACTACGCAATCGAGTTGATCGAGCGGATCGCGGTTCCGTGGGCGACCCGGACCTGAAACGGCTGAGAGTACGAACAGCGAGGACTGCGCGATGAATGCGATGACAAAGGGCGCCTGGAAGCCGACCACCCCGCGCGAAGTGCGGCAGGGGTGTCGCACCGGCTACACCGGCTACACGGCGGGTCTCGCACCGGGATATGTGCAGGCCAATATCTGCATTCTGCCGAAGGCATGGGCGGACGACTTCCTGCTGTTCTGCCAGCGCAATCCCAAGCCCTGTCCGCTCCTCGACCAGTCGGATGTCGGCAATCCGCGCCTGCCGAGCCTTGGCGACGATCTCGATATCCGCACCGACGTGCCGCGCTATCACATCTTCCGCGATGGCGTGTTTGTCGAAGAAGTGACCGACATCTCGTCCTACTGGCAGGACGATCTCGTCACCTTCGCGCTCGGCTGTTCGTTTTCGTTCGAGGAGACGCTGCAGGATGCCGGCATTCCGTTGCCCTTCCTGGATAAGGGCAGTGTCGCGGGCGTTTATGTCTCCGATTTGCCGACCCAGCCGGCGGGGCGTTACAGCGCGCCGCTCGTCGTGACGATGCGCGCGTTCAAACCGGCGGATGCCATCCGCGCGATTCAGATCACGTCGCGCTTTCCGAACGTGCATGGCGCGCCGGTGCATATCGGCAGCCCCGAGCAGATCGGCGTCGACCTGTCGAAGCGCTATCAGAATGTGGGAGATGGAACGGTTCGCGAAGGCGAATTGCCGGTCTTCTGGGCCTGCGGTCTTACTCCGCAATTCGCCGTGATGAACGCCAAGCCGCCGCTCTGCATCACGCATGCGCCGTCGTCCATGCTCGTCACCGACCTGCGCAATGCAAGTCTGGCGATGCTGTAGCGCGGCGGACCATGACCGGGGCGAGAATGACAAATTACCGCGACTTTGAGCTGTCGGGTCATTCCGAGGCTGTGGGCGCCAACGGAATGGTTGCGACGTCGCATCCGCTGTCGTCGCTGGCCGCGCTCGACATCCTGCGTGAAGGCGGCAATGCGGTCGATGCCGCCGTTTGCGCGGCGGCTGTGCAGGCTGTGGTCGAGCCGACGCAGACCGGCCTCGGTGGCGATTGCTTTGCGCTCTTGATGCGCGAGAGCGATGCGCGCCCGGTCGCTCTCAACGGTTCCGGCTGGTCGCCCGCGGCCGCCGAACAGTCCTGGTATCGCGAGCGGGGAATGACCGAGATTCCGGTCGAGAGCCCGCATGCCGTGACGGTGCCCGGCTCGGTTGCCGCCTGGGCGCGCCTGATCGCCGATCACGGGCGCTTGCCGTGGGAGCGTGTTCTGCAGCGCGCGATCACTTTGGCTGAGGACGGCGCCTGCATCCCCGAGCGGCTGGCGCGCGATTGGGGCCGGCAGGTCGGCAAGCTGCGGCGCAACGCGGCGGCTTCGTCGCTGTTCCTGTTCGACGGCGAACCGCCGCTGCCGGGGGCGCTGCATCGCCAACCCGCTCTGGCCCAGACGCTTCGGACCCTGGCGAAGCGGGGGTCGGAGGCATTCTACCAAGGCGAGATCGCCGAGCGCCTCGTTGAAACGCTGCGCGAGCAGGGCGGGTTGCATCGGGTCGAAGATTTTGGCGAATTTGCACCGGAATACGTCGAGCCGATCTCAACCACCTACCGCGACTACGAATTGTGGGAATGTCCGCCTAACGGCCAGGGCATCGTCCCGATGCTGATGATGAAGGGACTTGAAGGTTTCAACATCTCGTCCTGGCCGTCTTCGAGCGTCGAACGCTTTCACTTGCAGGCTGAGTTCGCGCGGCTTGCCTATGCGGAGCGCGACGCGTTCATTGCCGATCCCAAAACCGGAAAGGTTCCGGTCGACTGGCTGCTGTCCGACCGTCATACGGCCGAGATGCGCCGTCGCGTGTCGTTGACGAGGCGCATGCCGGAAGCCGACACCATCCCGCAGCGGCCGCACAGCGACACCGTTTTCATCACGGTGGTCGATCGCGACCGCACGGCGGTGGCTTTGATCAATTCGATCTTCGAGGATTTCGGTTGCGGCATCGCCTGTCCGCATACCGGCGTCATCTTCCATAACCGTGCGTCGTCCTTCGTCGTCGAGGAAGGTCATCCGAACGTTATCGCGGGGCGCAAGCGGCCGATGCACACCATCATCCCCGGCATGCTGACCAGGAACGGCAAAGCCGTGATGCCATTCGGCGTGACCGGCGCGCACTTTCAGCCGATCGGCCAGGCGCAGGTGCTGGTGAATGTCGTCGATTACGGCCTCTCGGTGCAGGCGGCGATCGATCATCCACGGATATTTGCGCGCGGCGAGAGTTTCGAGGTCGAGGGCACGGTGCCTGAGCCTGTCGTAAAAGGCCTGCGCGATCTGGGACACCCGGTCACGCGCGCGGCAAGTCCGCTCGGCACTGCGCAGGCCATCTGGATCGAACGCGAGCGGGGCATTTTGCGGGGTGGCGCCGACGGCCGTCGCGACGGACTTGCACTGGGATACTGAGCGCACGCGGCGCGTTACGCGAAACGAGTTAGACGAGATTTGAAGAGAGCAAAGAAATGACCGTACTGGAATCCAGCGACTTCCAACTCACCGGTAATCAGCGGCTGTCGCGGACGGCATCCTATGACGCGGACGGTCGCGCCGACATTCTCAGCAATCGCGCTTTCGAGGTCGCGCGGAGCGAGATCACGTCCTGGACCGGCTATCAGGAAACGCCGTTGCGGGGGCTGCCCGGTCTCGCGCGGGCGCTCGGGATTGGACAGCTTCATTACAAGGACGAAGGCGGCCGTTTCGGCATCGGCAGCTTCAAGGCGCTCGGCGGCGCCTATGCGGTGTTCCGTCTGCTGCAGAAGGAGATCGAGGGCGCGACCGGAAAACATGTGCACGCAGCTGAAATCCTGTCGGGGGCTTGCAAGGACATCACCTCGCGCCTGACCGTCACCTGCGCGACAGATGGCAATCACGGCCGCTCGGTGGCCTGGGGCGCGCAGATGTTCGGCTGCCGTTGCGTGATCTATGTGCATGCCGGCGTGAGCGACGGACGTTGCAAGGCGATCGCGCAATACGGTGCGGAGGTCCGGCGCGTGCCCGGCAATTATGATGATGCCGTGCGGCAAGCCGATCAGGACGCGAAGAAGAGCGGCTGGTTCGTCGTTTCCGATACGTCTTATGAGGGCTATGTCAGCGTGCCTCGCGACGTCATGCAGGGCTACAGCATCATGGTGGACGAGGCGCTGCGGCAACTGCCGGCGCCGCCGACTCATGTGTTCGTACAGGGCGGCGTTGGCGGGCTCGCTGCGTCGGTGTGCGCGCATCTGTGGCAGCGCTACGGCGACCGCCGTCCGGTCTATGTCGTTGTCGAGCCGGAAAAGGCCGATTGCCTCTATCGCAGTGCGGTCGCCGGCAAGCCGGTTGTCGTGCACGGTTCGCTCGATACCATCATGGCAGGGCTGGCATGCGGGGAGGTTTCGCTGATCGCCTGGAAGATTTTGCAGCCGGGCACCGACGCCTTCATGACAGTGACCGACGAGGCGGCCGCGGAAATGATGCGTATCCTGGCGGACGGCCGCTATGGCGATGCGCCCATCGTCTCCGGTGAATCGGCGGTCGCGGGGCTCGTCGGTTTGGCGTTGGCCGCGACTGATCGCGAAGCGCAAGCGAAGCTCGGCCTCGGCCCGGACAGCGTCGCGCTTGTGTTCGGGACCGAAGGGGCGACCGACCAGGATGTTTATCGCCAGATCGTCGGCCGGTCAGCGGAACAGGTTTGCGCAGCAGCGTAAGCGCGAGGGGATCATGGCTGTCACACCGGAGTTTCTCGCCAACATCGATCGCGAGATCGTCGCGGAGCGCGAGACACTCGTTGATCTCTGCGCGCGGCTAGTCACCGCCCCGAGCGCCAGCCCGCCGGGCCGCACCGTCGAGGTGGCGCGGATCGTGCAGAATTTCCTCAAGCAGGGCGGGATCGCGACCGATGTCGTCGCGGAAGACCCGGACGCGCCGAATCTTGTCGGCCACGTCGGCGAGGGGCGCGGACGTCACGTTGTGTTTAACGCGCATATGGATACGATGCAGCCGGGCGACGAAAGCCGCTGGACCGTTCCGCGATATGAGCTAACCCGCAAGGACGGCCGCCTGTATGGGCTCGGCATGGGTAACATGAAGGGCGCGCTGGCGAGCATGTGCGTGGCGAGCGTCGTGCTCGCGCGTCATCGCGCTGAATTGCCCGGCCGCTTCACGATGACGGCGGTGTGCGACGAGGTGATGTTCGGCGAGCGCGGCGCGGTCTTTCTCCTCAAGGCGCGGCCGGATGTGCATGGCGAATATCTCATCAGCGGCGAGGGACCAGGCTTCATGCATCTTGCCCCGGCGGAAAAAGGGCTGCTTTGGCTCGACATCGAGGTGTCGGGCGACGGCGGGCACTCCTCGAAGGCGCTGCGCGGGCAGACAGCGGCCGTAAAGCTCGCCGGTCTGCTGTCGAAGATCGACGAGATCAACGACATGTACGCGACGATCGCGCCGGAAATTCAGGGCATTTCGGGCGGCGAGGGCAATACCGGCCTGCGCGTCTCGCTCAACGCCGGTACGGTCGCTGCAGGCGGTGTCCGCAGTCTTGTGGCGACCAGGGCCTGCGCTGAGATCGACGTCCGCTTGCCGCCGGGCGTCACCGGCGCGGAGATCGAGCGGCGCGTGCGCGACGCTGCGGGCAGCGATCCAGCGATTACCATAAAAGCTGTGAAATTCTGGGACGCAAACTGGACGTCGCTGTCCGATCCGCTGGTACGTGAACTGGCCGAGGCTGTGACGACTGTACGCGGCAGCAAGCCGGAATTTGTCGTGCGCTTGCCCGGCAGCGATGCGCGCCGCTGGCGCGATCTTGGCGTTCCGGCGGCCTGCTACGGTCCGCAGCCGCTTCTGTCGGCGGGCGTTGACGATTACGCCAACGAGCAGGATGTGCTCGACTGCGCGCGCGTTTATGCGCGGGCTTGCCTTCGCTTGATGGGCTAGGCGCGTTTCTCAGGACAGCAGGATGCGTTCCGGGTCGAGGCTGCGCAGCAGGCGCAGTTCGTCCGCAGTCGGTGGCTCGGTGATCGACATATCTCGATCGAACAGCAGTTCGAACCCGGTGTGGTCCTGTACGTTCTGCTTCGTGACGCCCGGATTGAGCGCACGGACCGTCATACGTTTCGTTTCGTCATCGAAGCCGAGCACGGCGAGATCGGTGATGACGCGGAAAGCGCCGCCTTCGCTGAGGCCGCTCGCGCGTCGCGCGTCGCGGCCGGCAAGCCAGCCGGGGCTGGTCACGAAATCGACCCGTTCGACGAAGCGCCGCTTCTCGTGCTTGATCGACACGATGAGGTTGGTCAGGCTCGCGATGTCGTTGCCGCCGCCGCTGCCCGGCAGCCGGACGGCGGCCTTGTCGCCCGTTCCGTTGATCAGCGAGCTGTTGAGGTTGCCGTATTGGTCGATCTGGGCGCCGCCCATGAAGCCGACATCGACATAGCCGCGCTGCATCAGGAGCAAGACCTCCGAGCTGCCGAGCACCATGTTGGAACGCTTGGCGCCGCGCTGATCGTTGGTCGATGGGGGCAGGCGGCCCGGCTCGACCGATGCGCCGACGACGCCGCCCTCGAAGAGAATTGTCAGGCCGGGACAGTGCGAGCGTTGCGCAAGAACCGCAGCGAGCAGCGGAATCCCGATGCCGGCAAAGACGACCTGTCCATCCTTCAGCTCCCGCGCGCTCAGCACCGAGAGCAGTTCGGATTCCGTATAGGCCTCAGTCATTCAGCACGCTCCGCCCGCGGCGCGCGGCTTCCAGCAGCTCGTCCATGCCGAGCCGGTTGAGATAGTCGTTCCACGACGACGGCGCGTGGACGTATTCGTCAAGATAGGTCTTCAGCCCGCCGACCGGGTCCTTGTTCACGAGGCCGGTGTAATAGTTCATGTGGTTCATCAGCGGCTCGTAAACGCCGTAGCATTCATGTGGTGCGGAGCCGAACGGCACCTCGACCACCGCCTCGACGCAGAAAAACGGAATCTTGGTCTGGTCCGGCGCCCGGCGGATCTGGTCGTTCGAGACGATGCGTTCCGTGGTCAGGATCACGCGGTCGGCGGCCATCGCAAGGTCGACATCCATGAATTGCAGGCCGTCGATCTGTGCATTGCCGTAAGCGTCGCAGCGGTTGACGTGGATGATCGCAAGGTTCGGATTCAACGCCGGCACCAGCAGCATCTTCTCCCCGGTGAACGGGCAGGAGATCTCGCGCGCCTCGGGACGAATCTTGACGATATCGGAGCCGAGCATCGGCCGCATCGGCATGAAGGGCACGCCCATCGCGCCGGCGCGTAGCCGCATGCCGATCGCGAGGTGGCTCCACTCCTCGAAGGTCGCCTGACCGGTCTCGACGTGGTGGCGCAGCACCTTTGAAACGCCCCACATGATGCCCTGGCTGAACCAGCTCGTGACGACATGCCGGCTCAGCCTCGAGCCGAGCAGGAGATCGCCCTCGCTGGTGGTGATGGGGCGAACGCAGGTGAGATCGCGGCGGCCGGCGCGGATGAGCTGCCAGATCATCGCCATGGGGGTGCGCGACATCATGCTGCCGCCGATGCCGACCGTCTCGCCGTCCGCGACGAGCTTCGCCGCGTCTTCGAGCGACATCACCTTGTCCCGCAGGCTCCGATCGCGCTGCGCAATCGTCTTTCTAAGCTGCGGATAGGGCCGCACGTTCGTCGTCATGGATGTCCTTCACGGCCGTGCGCCGGGCCGTGACAGCGGTGGCGATGGGGCATTTGCCATCCTGCTATCGGGCTGCGGCAATTTCAACACCGCCTGAATAATTTCGTATAATTTAGTATACAAAAAATTCAGCCTCTGGCAAAGTCACCTTCAGCAAGACCGACAGCGCCGGCCGCATGCCGGAAAGGAGAGGAACGCGATGATTCCGAAAACGATGAAGGCCGCGATCTACAACGAGTATGGCGGGCCGGAAGTGCTGAAATATTCGGACGTTCCGGTCCCCACCCTGGGCCGGGAAGAGGCTCTGGTGAAGGTTCATGCCGTCGGCCTCAACGGCTACGATCTGATGGCGCGCGCCGGTCGCTACAAGCCCAACAAGGGAAAATTCCCCCACATTCTCGGCGGTGACTTCGGCGGCGAGCTGGTGGCGCTCGGCGACGAGGCTTCGACCGACGTGCCGATCGGAACCCGTGTCACGAGTTGGTGGGTCGTTCCTTGCGGCCGCTGCGACCAGTGCATGCAGGGCTTTCCCAACCGCTGCTCGCGCAACTATCGCTATCTCGGCGCGCATCTGCCGGGTGCTTACGCGCAGTACATCAAGCTGCCGGCACACCACTTGATCCCGCTGCCGGACAGCGTGAGCTACGAGCAGGCCGCCGCCTTCCCCAATGCGTTCGGCACGGCGTGGCACATGATCGTCGCTCGCGGCAAAGTGCGGCCCGGCGAAACCGTTCTCGTCAATTCCGCAAGCTCGGGCGTGAGCATGGCGGCGATCCAGATCTGCAAGAACCTCGGCGCTTACGTTTATGCGTCGTCGAGTGCGGACTGGAAGCTCGAGAAGGCGAAGGAGCTGGGCGCCGACGAGGTCATCAACTACAACGAAACCGATTTCGTCGAGGAAATCCTCAAGCGCACCAAGAAGCGCGGCGTGGACGTGGTCATCGAGCACGTCGGCGGCGACTTCCTCGGCAAGTCGATCCGCTGTCTGACCCGCGGCGGCCGTGTCGTTACCGTCGGCGGCACGAAGTCGTATCAGTGCGATATCGAGGTGCAGTACATCTTCCACAAGGAACTGCAGATCGTCGGTTCGAACAGCGCGACCAAGCAGGATCTCGAGGCGATGATGCCGATGCTCGGCAGCGGCAAGCTGAAAACCGTCATTGATCGCGTGTTCCCGCTGCAGGAAGCCGCGCAGGCGCACACTTATCTGGAAGCCGCAAAGCAGTTCGGCAAAGTCCTGCTGAAGGTCGAGCACTGATCGAACGGGCCGGCCGGGCCGTGCAGGGAGAACCATGATGCGCGATATCCAACCTCTTGTGGCGCCGCGCTCGATCGCCGTGATCGGCGCTTCGACGAACGCCACGAAATCGGGCGGCATTCTGTTCAGCAACCTTCGCGAGGGCGGCTTTGCCGGGCCGCTCTACCCGATCAATCCCAGAGCGCCGGACGTAATGGGTTTGAAAGCCTATCCCGATCTCAAGTCGGTTCCCGAGCAGGTCGATCTCGTCTATATCGTCCTGCCGAGCCAGCATATGGAAGCGGCGATTCAGCAGTGTATCGAGGCGAAGGCCCGCGCTGCCTGCATCATCACGGCGGGCTTCTCGGAGTCAGGTCCAGCCGGCAAGGCGCTCGAGGACAAGATCCGCGATGCGGCCAAGCACGCCGGCCTGCTGCTCGCAGGCCCGAACACGATCGGCATGGTGAATGTCGATTGCGGGATGATGGGCAGCTTCGTGAATTTCCCGCACTGGGAAAAGGGCGGCATCTCACTCTTTACCCAGACCGGGATTTTCACCGGCGCGCTGATGCGTCAGGTGATGGACTCCGACGTGCAGCGGTTGCCGATCTCGAAGAGCATCGACGTCGGCAACAAGATCGACGTCGATGAAGTGGATTTTCTCGATTTCGCCGCCGACGATCCGGAGACAAAGGTCATCGGCTTTTATATTGAGAGCATCCGTAACCTGCCGGTCTTCGTGGAAAAGGCGCGCGCCCTGCGGGGCCGCAAGCCGATTGTCATGCTGAAGCCGGGCCGCACGGCTCCGGGTAAGATTGCATCGGCCGGGCACACCGGCTCGCCGCCGTCGGACGATGCGGCCGTCGAGAAGGCGTTGCGCGACACCGGGATTCTCCGGGTCGAGGACGAGGACGATTTCGTTGGCGTTCTGCGCGCGCTCGCGATGCTCCCGCCGGCAAAGGGCCGGCGCGTCGGCATCGCGACCACCAGCGGCGCGCTGGGTGTCATCGCGACCGATCTCGTCACCGATTACGGGCTCGAGCTTGCGTCGTTCGAGCCTGCGACGCTGAAGAAGATGGCGACGATCTTCCCCGACTGGCTGACGCCCGCCAATCCCTACGACTTCTGGATCGGAATCGATGTCGTGGGCGCGCAAGAGGCTCATGAAACCGGCCTGAGCGCGGTGTTCGAGGATCCGAATGTCGATCTGGTGCTGTGCACGCTACTGGCGCCACCCAATGCCGATTTCCCGGAGATGGGCGAACTGCTGCGGGCGTTGCGGCGCAAGCACGACAAGCCGGTCGCGCTGGTGATCTATGGCAGTGCCGGTGGGCGCTGGACCAAAGAAGTCGAGGGCGCGGGCATCCCGGTCTTTGCGACGGTCAGGGCCGGCGCGCGGGCGCTTGCAATGGTGGCTAACGCCACGCTGTAAGCGCCGTGTTCCGCTGTTCCGGAAATCTATCGCTGTGCACGATGCGGGTGGTAGAATAGATTGATTGATAGGCGAATCCGACGGTTCGCCCGTGACGGAGCGGATGTTTCAGCGCGCGTCCGTGCCGGTAGACAACGACTGAATAGCCAGGGCGACAACCGACTGTGACGCGGCCTCGAAAGAAAAGTGGCGAACGAAAAGCCGAGCCGCGGCCGTCGCCCTTCGATGTCATCGCGAAGCAGCGCTCGGGAGAAGGGCTCGGCGATTTTGCCGCCCGCGTCCTGCGTGACGGGATTAGAGGCGGCGGCATCCTGCCCGGCGAGCATCTTCGGGAAGCAGACGTTGCGCGCTGGCTCGGCATCAGCCGGACGCCGGTCCGTGAGGCATTCCACCGGATTGTGTCCGAGGGTCTTCTCGTCACCGGGCCGTGGAACGGGGCCATGGTGGTCGAGCTGGATCAGCAGCGACTCGTGGAACTGTATGCGGTTCGCGAGGCGCTCGAGGGCGCGGCCGCGAGCCTCGCAGCGCAACACGCGTCGAAGGCCGAAATCCAGAACCTGTTCAGCATCGCTGAGAGCGAAGAAGCCGCAAGGAACGATGAGGACAAACTTGTCCTGATCAATGCCGATCTGCACCAGGCGATCTACAGCGCGACGCACAATCGCTATCTTCTGCAGTCACTGAATGCCATCGCCGACACGCTCGGACTGCTGCGCCACTCTACCTTTGTCATTCCCGGCAGCGCCGACCAGGCGCGCAAGGAGCATCTCGATATCCTGCGCGCGATCCGCGACGGCAACGCCGCCAAGGCCGAGAAGGCCGCGCGGTTACATGTGAGCAATGCGCTCGCATTTCGCCTGGAGCTGCTGCGGCGCGGCACTGAAACAAAGTCTCTGGCTATCGCGCGATAGTCACATAACGCCCGGCGGACATCCGTTATTTGACGATTGTGAAGCGCGCTGCTTGCCGCGCCGGTCAGCCATTTCCCGTCTGCAATTAGTCGCATCGTAAAACCCGCGGGTGGCCGCCGCGCTTGACAGCCAAATTCGTATAAAACAGTATACAAATTAATACCAACAGCCGCCGCGATTGAGCGGAGCCGACGGGATCGCCCAATGCTGTCAGTAACGCTGTCCTGCGGAAACTACGACCGCACCCGTGCGATCATGGATGGCCGCGTGCGGATCGAGGGCTGCGAGATCAATTACATTCCGCTCGAGCCGGAGGAGGCGTTCTTCCGCGCCGCGCGGTACGAGGAATTCGATATCGCGGAGCTGTCGTTCAACAGCTACATCCTGCAAACCTCGCGCGGCGAAAGCCGTTACATCGGAATCCCCGCCTTCGTATCGCGTTGTTTCCGCCATTCGATGATCTATGTCCGGACGGATCGCGGTATTCGCGAGCCCGCCGATCTCAAAGGCAAGCTCGTCGGCGTGCCGGAATATCAGATGACCGCGCTGGTCTGGATGCGTGGCGCTCTGGAAGAGCAGTACGGCGTCAAGCCGTCGGATATCCATTGGCGCAGCGGTGGCCAGGAGCAGCCGGGCCGTCAGGAGCGGGCGCGCATCAATCTGCCGAAGGATATCGATCTGCAGCCGATTCCCGCGGGCCAAACGCTGTCCGCGATGCTGGCGGAAGGCAAGCTCGATGCCGTGATGACGGCGCGCGCACCGTCCTGCTTCCACAACGAGGCGCCGAATGTCGACCGCCTGTTTCCCAATCATCGCGACGTCGAGAAGGATTATTACCGCAAGACCGGCCTGTATCCGATCATGCACCTGATCGGTATCAAAAAGAGTCTCGTCGAGCGCAATCCCTGGCTGCCGGCGAGCGCGCTCAAGGCATTTGCGCAGGCGAAGGCGGCGGCGATGTATGACCTGCGGACGCTCGCCGCGCCGAACCTCATGCTGCCGTGGACCGAGGCCGAAACGCTCGAGACCATGACGCTGATGGGCAAGGACTTCTGGCGCTATGGCGTCAAGGAGAACATGGCCGAGATCGAAACGCTCGCGCGCTATTCGCATGCGCAAGGGCTGGCGGAACGCATCGTTCCGGCCACTGAACTGTTCGCGGCATCGACTTTCGAGGTGTCGCGAATCTGAACTTCGAACTGAAGCGGCGGCGCAACGGTCAGCTTGCGCCGGGAGTGACACCGAGAACAGGAGTCGACGATGCCATACGTATCGAAACGCTTTCTGAAGTACGCCGCCGCGGTTCTCAGCGCGACCTTCCTGTCCGCCGCGCCGGCGATATCAGCCGACAAGGTGAACATCATCACCGATGCCGGCTTCCTCGGCAGGCATGCCTATTACTTCGTCGCCATTCAAAAAGGCTACTACAAGGCTGAGAATCTGGAGGTGAACGTCGTTCGCGGGCAGGGCTCGGCCGACGGCATCAAGCAGGTTGCCGCCGGTAACGCCACGTTCGGCTTCGCGGACGCCGGTTCCGCCGTGCTCGGCCGCGCCAACGACAACCTGCCGGTTCGTGTCGTCGCGATCGTTTACGCCAGGGCACCGCACGCGATTTACGCGCTGAAAGGTTCAGGCATCGAAAAGCCCAAGGATCTGGAAGGGCGGCGCATCGCCAACCCGGCCGGCGGCGCCATTCCAAAGCTGTTCCCGGCCTATGCCAAGGCTGCACATATCGACGAGAGCAAGGTCAACTGGGTTGTCGCCTCGAGCGAGTCGCTGCCCGGCCTGCTCGCGCTCGGGCGCGTCGATGCGATCGGTCAGTTCACGGTCGGTGAGCCGCGGCTGAAAAAGGACGCGGCGCCAAAGGAGCTTGTGGAACTCACCTATTCGGACGCCGGCCTCGACTTTTACAGCAACGGCATCGTCGCGAGCGAAACCACCCTGAAGAACAATCCCGATCTCGTGAAACGGTTTGTGCGTGCCACTCTGAAGGGCCTGAAGGATACGCTGGAGAATCCCGCGGAGGCCGCCAAGATCATGCAGCAGGCGCATCGCGAGTTGGACGTCGGGATTGCGGAAGGTGAGATCGTGAAGGTGCGCTCGCTTGCGACCGTTCCCGGAACGCCGCTCGGCCACATCGATCCCAAGCGCGCGCAGAGCACGATCGACGTGGTCAAAAGCGCTTTCTCGATGAAGCACCCCGTCACCGTACAGGACGTGTTCGACACGCGATTTGTCGAATAGGAATGTCGACGCGCGGAGGAAAGGCCGTCCGCGGGCCGTCAGTATTCTCAAGGAAGTGAATTGAGCGAGGAAGTGGGTAGGGTGATCCGGCACGTCCTGTTAGAATCTCCATTTTAATGAAGGTCCTTATCGAGAGCCAGTCCGGCGTGGGCTCTTCCAAATCCGGGAAAACAGCGCATATTGCGGAGGCTTTTGTTCGACGCCGCACCCGGAGCAGAAATTGGACGTCCTTGAGATCCGCAAGCCCGACGACTGGCACGTTCACTTCCGCGACGGCGAGGTTCTGAAGGCGGTCGTCAACTACACGGCCTCGTGCTTCGGCCGCGCCATCGTGATGCCGAACCTGG
>NZ_JBFWPH010000007.1:0-203265 GCF_050250095.1 Pseudolabrys sp.
TGCCTTCGGAGGGCAGCGCTCTATCCAGCTGAGCTACGGGCGCTTGTCCGCCTGAATAAACCAAGGCCTGCGCCGGGGCAACCGAGGCCGGCTGCGGCCCTAATGAATGCCGACGACCCGGATGAGCAGGAGGCTCATCGCAATCAGCGCGGCCAGCGAAACGGTCACGGCGACGGTGATTCTGGGCCCGGCGTCCGCGATGCTTTTAAGGTCGACGCCGAGGCCCAGGGCCGCCATCGAAACGGCGGTCAGCCATTTCGAGGCGATGGTGATCGGCGCGATCGTTCCGGCCGGCAGGGCGCCGGCGGACCGCACCATGGCCAGCGCGACGAAGGCGACAATGAACCACGGCACGAACTGGTGCACCGGCAGCGTGCGCCGCGTCGCGGCGGGTGTCGGCGTTTCGCCGCCCTTGGCGGGCATGCGCCCCGCAAACACCGACAGCACGATCACCAGCGGGCCGAGCATCAGCACCCGCACCAGCTTCACCAGCGTTCCGATCTGGTTGCTCAACGCGCCGATCGGCAGCGTTGCCGCCAGCACCTGCGGCACGGCATAGACGGTGAGACCGGCGACGACGCCGTATTGCGATTGCGAGAGTTGCAGCAGCGGAACCAGCAGCGGCAGCAGCAGCACGACGACGACGCCGAGAAACGCCGTGAAGGCGATCGAGGAGGCGATATCACGCCCGCTCGCGCCAATGACAGGCGCGACCGCCGCGATGGCCGAATTGCCGCAGATTGAGTTGCCGCAGGAGACAAGAATGGCGAGCTTGCGGCTCAGTCCTAGGGCGCGGCAGATCGCGTAGCTTGCGATCAATGCCGTGACGACGATCGCCGCGATGCCGGCGATCAGCGGCCAGCCGACCGTCGCGAGCGTCGCGAAACTGACGGTCGCGCCGAGCAGCGCGACGGCGATCTCCAGCGGGAACCTGGCGCAGAAGTCGATGCCGGCCTTCCAGTCGGGCCCGGGCGTCCATGCGGTGCGGATCGCGGTGCCGACGAGGATCGCCAGCACAAGCTCCTCGATATAGAGGTGCCCGATGACGTTTTCCTCGACCCGCTGCAGCACGATGGCCGCAAGCGTGATGACGCCGCACAGAGCGATGCCGGGAATGAGGCTGGCCACGCGCATCGGTGGAAATTGCGACCGGATTGGACGGTTGAAACAATGGCGGCGGAGCAAATCGGCTTATTCGAGGCCGGCCATCGTGACAACGCCGATTTGAGGCATGGCGCCTGTGCGCGACGGTACCCCGTGCCCGGCTCTTGCGCCGGCGCGGGCGTATCCGATGCCTGTCACCGGCCGGGGCTTGCTGCGGCCGTGTGATCGCTGCAAAAGAGAGCCTGAAACATGGCCCGGAAGCCCCGGTTTTGCCCGCCTTTGCGGCGGTCTATAATGGGGCCCGTTGCCGAAGGAGCATGATCGATGTCGCAACTGGCTGAGAAGACGACCGGCAAGCCGGCGGTCTCGCTGAAGGATTCCAACTTCGTCTGGGAAGACCCGCTCGATCTCGAGCACGATCTCTCGGAAGAGGAGCGCATGGTGCGCGATACCGCGCGCGGCTTTGCGCAGGACTATCTGATGCCGCGCATCCGCGAGGCCTATGCGACCGAAACCTATGACAAGACCATTCTCCCCGAGATGGGCAAGCTCGGCCTGCTCGGTCCGACGATCCCGGAGGAATACGGCGGCGCCGGCCTCGGCTATGTCGCCTATGGCCTGATCGCCCGCGAGATCGAGCGTGTCGACTCAGGCTACCGCTCGATGATGTCGGTGCAGTCTTCGCTGGTGATGTATCCGATCTATGCCTACGGCACCGAGGCGCAGCGGCGGAAATATCTGCCCAAGCTCGCGACCTCCGAGCTGATCGGTTGCTTCGGCCTGACCGAGCCGGACCACGGCTCCGATCCCGGCTCGATGGTGACGCGCGCCGAGAAGGTGGCGGGGGGCTACAAGCTCAACGGCGCCAAGACCTGGATTTCCAATTCGCCGGTCGCCGACATCGCGGTGGTTTGGGCGAAGCTCGACGGCAAGATCCGCGGCTTCGTGGTCGAGCGCGGCGCCAAGGGTTTCTCGACCCCGAAGATCGAGGGCAAGCTGTCGCTTCGCGCCTCGATCACCGGCGAAATCGTGCTGGAAGACTGCGTGGTGGGCGAGGATGCGCTGCTGCCGAACGTGCAGGGCCTCGCCGGTCCGTTCGGCTGCCTCAACAACGCGCGCTACGGCATCGCCTGGGGCGCGATGGGCGCCGCCGAGTTCTGCTGGCACGCGGCGCGGCAATACACCCTCGATCGCAAGCAGTTCAACCGGCCGCTGGCGGCGAACCAACTCGTCCAGAAGAAGCTCGCCGACATGCAGACCGAGATCGCGCTCGGCCTCGCCGGTGCGCTGCGGCTCGGCCGCATGCTGGAGGATCATCGCGCCGCGCCGCCGTCGATTTCGCTGATGAAGCGCAACAATTGCGGCAAGGCGCTCGACATCGCGCGGGTCGCCCGTGACATGCACGGCGGCAACGGCATCTCCGACGAGTATCACGTCATGCGCGTGCTCTCGAACCTCGAGACCGTGAATACCTACGAGGGCACGCACGACATTCACGCGCTCATCCTCGGGCGCGCGCAGACCGGCATTCAGGCGTTCTTCTAGGCTCGCCTCTCGCGACAGGCCCCGCGCCGCCCGGCGCGGGGTGTGACTTTGGAATTTCATTCCCATGGACCACACCGTCATCGCCATGCTGGCCGGAGTTGGCGTATTGGGTGGCATTATTGCGACGATTGTCGGTGGCGCGGCGATCGTCGTCTATCCGGTGCTGATCGCGTTGGGTTTTTCGCCGCAGATCGCTGCGGTCACCAATCTGATCGCGCTGACGCCGGCGACCATGCTGGCGGCGCTGGCCGACCGCAAGCAATTGCCGCCGCTCAACCGCGACTTCGCCGGCCTCGTGACCGCATCGATCGCCGGCGCCGGCATCGGCGCGGCGCTGCTGGTGCTGACGCCTGAGCGCCTGTTTTCGATGATCGTGCCGCTGCTACTTGGCTTCGCCACGGTGCTGTTTGCATTTTCGGAGCGTCTCGGCCGGTGGCTGCGCGCACGGGCGGCCGAACGCGGCCGCGAACTCGCCATCAACATCGCCAGCCTGAAATTCATCCTGCCGGTATCGCTCTATGGCGGCTATTTCGGCGCCGGGGTCGGCATCATGATGCTGGCGGTGTTCTCGGTCGCGACCGGCGGCGACTACCGCTCGGCCAATGTGACGAAGAATTTCGTCATGAGCCTGAACTCTACGGTGGCCACGCTGATTTTCTGGCGGCAGGGCGTCGTGCATTGGCCGCAGACCTTCGCGCTGATGGCGGGAACGCTGGTCGGAGGCCTCGCCGGCTCGTACCTCGCGCGCATCATCCCGCGCGAAGTGATGAGGGTGCTGATCGTCGCCGTGGGGGCGCTGCTGACGATCGCGTTCGCTCGCCGCTACTGGTTCTGAGGCTGCACAGCCGTCACAGCGGCAGGCCGGCCGAGCGCTGCGCCAGCTCCACAATCCGCGCCACCATCGCGCTGTCCGGGTCTTCGAGCGGGTCGATGGCCGAGAAGTGATTGGCGCCGGGAAGCTCTTCATAGCGCGTCCACACGCCGCGGCCGCCCCAGGCGTCCGCAATGGCCTTGCTCTGGCGCAGGAACTCGGCGGATTCATCGCCGCCGACCACGCAGTCGAGCACATGGCCGGTCGGTACCTGCCAGTAGATCGGCGAGAGCTTGTAGGCCTCGTCATGGTCGAGCTTGAGCGAGTCGTTGACCGGCGTGTGCAGGACCGGCTCAAGCTCGAACACGCCGGAAATGGCGTAGCCGATATGAGCGAGGTCGGCCGGCACATCGGCGTCCAGCGCCTTGAAGTCGGTCGCCACCATGCAGGCGGTGAGGTGGCCACCTGCCGAGTTTCCAACCACGGTGATGCGCTTGCCGTGCGCCTTCCACAGCGCGATGCAGGCCGCGCGCGTCTGGTCGATGATCGCAGCAAGCGTCACTTGCGGACAGAGATCGTAGCCGAGCAGCGCGACGTCGAGGCCGCGCTCGTTCATGCCGCGCGCGACGTGGCTGAAGCTCGCCGGCTCGAAGGCGCGCCAGAAGCCGCCGTGGATGAAGACCGCAAGCGGCGCATTGGAGTCGCGGGAATTGGCGGGGAAGAAATCGTAGATCTGGCGCGGCGAGGGACCATAGGCAACGTCGATTTTCGTGCCATCCGCCTTGCGGGCTTCGCGATAGGCGGCGGCGTTGCGCTTCCAGCGCGCGAAAATCTCCGGGTGTTCCTTCACCCGTGAACGGGTGTCGTACTCTGCCTTGTAGTCAATCGCCATGCAGCCAACCTCTCGTCCGTCAAATTCGGCCGGACATTGCTGCATTGTGCCAGCCGCGGCAAGCCTGAGTTTTTGGCAAGCGGGCCGCTCCGGTTTTGTTCGCCACGCCGAAACGCGATAAGTTCCCGCCATGAGCCGGATCATTCAGCGGCCGATCGAGATTCCGGTCGACGGCCGCCAGTCGGAAACAGCATTGCTGGTCGCGCGCGGGACCGCGCGGCTGCTGCTGTCGCACGGCTTTTCGTGCGTGCAGGAGCTGCCTCTCAATTCGGGCCGCCGCGCCGATCTTGTCGCGCTCGATGCCGGCGGTGAAATCTGGATCGTCGAGGTGAAGTCGTCGATCGCCGATTTTCGCGCCGATCAGAAGTGGCAGGACTATCGGTTGCACTGCGACCGCCTGTTTTTTGCGACCGCGGCGACCGTGCCGGCCGAGATCTTTCCGGAGGATGCCGGCCTCATCGTTGCGGATGCCTATGGCGCGACGGTGTTGCGCGAGGCGCCGCATCACCGGCTCGCCGCAGCGACGCGCAAGAGCATGATGCTGTGCTTTGCCCGCGCGGCGGCGCTGCGTCTGCAGGCGCTCGCCGACCCGAACGGGCCTTATGGGGATTTCACCTAGAGCCGGCTGTCTTCGCTAGCGCGGAGCGCGCTTCGCCAGGATACGCTGCAGCGTGCGGCGGTGCATGTTGAGCCGGCGCGCGGTTTCCGAAACGTTGCGGCCGCACAGCTCGTAAATGCGCTGGATGTGTTCCCACCGCACGCGGTCGGCCGACATCGGATTTTCCGGCGGGTCGATGTCCTTGCGGTCCTGCGCAAGCAGGGCGGCGACGACGTCGTCGGCGTCGACCGGCTTCGCCAGATAGTCGACGGCGCCGAGCTTCACGGCGGTCACCGCGGTCGCGATGTTGCCGTAGCCGGTCATGATGATGCCGCGCGCCTCGGGACGCCGGCGCTTCAACGCCGAAATGACATCGAGGCCGTTGCCGTCGCCGAGCCGCATGTCGACCACGGCGAAAGCCGGCGCGTCGCGTTCGACCTGGCGCAGACCTTCCGCGACCGACTCGGCGATCGTGACCTCGAAGCCGCGGCCTTCGATCGCCTTGGCGATGCGCTGCAAAAATGACTTGTCGTCGTCGACGATCAGCAGCGTCCGCTCCTCCGGGATTGCGTCGCGGTGAACCGTGGTGCTGCTTTCGGTCAGGACATCCATCATGATTGCGTGTTCCAACGCCCTTCAGTTGTTTGTGCGAGACTGTGTGATTGTGACAGCGAGCATAATGGCTTTGCCGCGCCAATCCTATCGAAAAAATCCCGCCATCACGACACCGTGACGCCCGGATTGCCGGCGGTTCGTTCGAAAACGTCGCGGTTCCATCGCAGCGTGATGACCGCGCCACGTTGCGGCGGCTGCCGGTTGCGGAACCGCAGCGTCGCGCCGGTCCGCTCCAGCAGCGTCTTGGCGATGAAGAAACCGAGGCCGAGGCCGGCATCCTCGCTGTCGTCGCTGTCGGCGCGGCGTGGCCGCGTCGTCACGTAAGGCTCACCGACGCGGTCGAGAATATCGGGATCGAAGCCAGGGCCGTCGTCGGCCACCGTGATGATGACGTCGTCGTCGGTCCAGGTGGCATCGACCGTGACGCGCTCATTTGCGAAATCGACGGCGTTTTCGAGAATGTTGCCGACCCCGTAGAGGATCGCCGGATTGCGGGCGCCGACCGGTTCGGTGTCGGCGCCGCGGTCGAGCGTCACCGCGATTTCGACGCCGAAGTCGCGGTGCGGCGCGACCAGTTCCTCGATCAGCGTCGACAGCTTCACGCGGTCGAACGGTTCGCCGCTCGACGACAGTTCCGTCAACTTGGCGATGATCTCGCGGCAGCGCGTTGCCTGCTCGCGCAGCAGCCGCACGTCCTCGGCATGGGGCGAGCCTTGCTCGATCGAGCGTTCCAGTTCGCGCGCGATCACGGAGATGGTCGAGAGCGGCGTCGCCAGTTCGTGCGCGGCGGCGGCGGCGAGGCCGTCGAGCTGCGACAGATGCTGCTCGTGCGTCAGCGCGAGTTCGGTGGCGGCGAGCGCATTGGCGAGTTGGCGCGACTCCTCGGTGATCTGCCAGGCGTAGACGCTGATGAAGCCGAGCGCGAGCAGGATCGAAAGCCACACCGCCATCATGTAGATCGGCGGCAGAACCAGCGGCTCGTCGGCGTCCCACGGCAGCGGGTAATGGACGAACACCAGCACGGTGGCGCAGACCACCGCGAAGGCGCCGAGCACCAGCGTGTAGCGCGGCGGCAGCGCGGTCGCGGAAATCAGGACCGGCGACAGGAACAGGAAGGCGAACGGGTTCTGCAACCCGCCGGTGAGATAGAGCAGCACCGCAAGTTCGGCGATGTCGAAGGCCAAGAGCCAGGCGACCCGGTCGGGGTCGAGCCGCTGGGTCTGATGGAAGCGCAGCCGCAGCGCGACATTGAGCCAGGCCGACAGCGCGATGACGGCGAGGCAGGCCCAGAACGGGAATTCGAATTCGAGGCCGTATTCGACAGCCAGCACCGCCGTGGTCTGGCCGACGATGGCGAGCCAGCGCAGCCGCACCAGCGTTTCGAGGCGCACGGTCCGGCGCGGGCGATGTTGGGCGACGCCAAAATCGAGCATGCGGGCACTTTATCGTGCCCTTGTCGGCACTCAAAATCGCGTCCATCCGCTATGCTGCGGCGGGGCTTGCGCGACACGGCGCGCCGCGTCACATCGAAGCCTGGAACCCGGACCGTTCATGGACGCCATCGCCATATCCGCCACTGTGAATTCCGCCATCGCGGTCGAGCGGTTGCGCAAGGTCTACAACGGGGTGGTGGCGGTCGACGATATCACATTTGCCCTGTCGCCGGGGTCGATCACCGGCCTGCTTGGCGGCAACGGCGCCGGCAAAACTACCACGATCGCGATGATCATGGGGCTGGTGACGCCGACCTCGGGCGCGGTCAACGTGCTTGGCGCCGCGATGCCGCGCGAGCGCTATCGCGTGCTGCACCGGATGAATTTCGAGAGCCCCTATGTCGACATGCCGATGCGGCTCACGGTGCGGCAGAATCTCACGGTGTTCGCCGAACTGTACGGCGTCGACGACGTGCCGGCGCGGATCGCGGCGCTTGCGGCCGACCTCGATCTCACCGAGTTCATCGACCGTCCCAACGGCAAGCTGTCGGCCGGGCAGAAAACCCGCGTTGCGCTGGCGAAATCGCTGCTGAACGAGCCGGAAGTCCTGCTGCTGGACGAGCCGACCGCCTCGCTCGATCCCGACACCGCGGACTGGGTGCGTGGACGGCTTGAGACATTCTGCCGCCGGCGCGGCGCGACCGTGCTGCTCGCTTCGCACAACATGAGCGAGGTGGAGCGGCTCTGCGCGCGCGTCATCATCATGAAGCGCGGCCGCATCGAGGACGACGACACGCCGGAAAAACTGCTGGCGCGCTACGGCCGGCGCAATCTCGAGGAGGTGTTCCTCGACGTCGCCCGCGGCCGCGAGCGGGAGGCCGCACAATGAGTCCCGCCAGCGCGACACAAGCCTTTTCGGTGCGCCGGGTCAGCGCCATGGTGCGGCGTTACTGGTATCTCCTGAGCTCGTCGTGGCCGCGCATCCTCGACCTGATCTACTGGCCGACGGTGCAGATGCTGATGTGGGGCTTCCTGCAGCTTTACGTCTCGCAGCACGGTGGCTACTTCGCGCAGGCGAGCGGCGTTTTCATCGGCGCGGTGCTGTTGTGGGACATTTTGTTTCGTGGCCAGCTTGGCTTTTCGATCTCGTTCCTCGAGGAAATGTACGCGCGCAACCTCGGCAACATCATGATGTCACCGCTGCGGCCCGTGGAGCTGATCGTCTCGCTGATGATCATGAGTATCGTGCGATTGTCGATCGGCATGATCCCGGTGTCGTTCCTCGCCATCGCGTTCTTCGGCTTCAACCTGTGGGCGCTCGGCCTCGCGCTGGCGGCGTTCTTCCTCAATCTGATCCTGACGAGCTGGGCGATCGGGATATTCGTCGCCGGACTGCTGCTGCGGAACGGTCTCGGCGCGGAGAGTCTCGCCTGGACCATCATGTTCCTGTTTCTGCCGCTGACCTGCGTCTATTACCCGGTCGCGGTGTTGCCGGTCTGGCTGCAATGGGTCGCCTGGGCGCTGCCGCCGACCTATGTGTTCGAGGGCATGCGCGCGCTCATCATCGACCACACCTTCCGCGCCGATCTGATGATCGAGGCGCTGGCCTTCAATATCGTGCTGTTCGCAGCTGCATCATGGGCCTTCCTCTGGCTGCTGGAGAGCGCCCGCGAGCACGGGTCGCTTATTCAGACCGGTGAATAACTCATAAGCTACTGAAATTATTTTGATTTTCTGCCATGCGCCGGCGTAAACGCGAAATCCACCGATGCGTCCTATATTGACCCTATGGGCAAATCGGGACACCCTGCTGCGCTGCAAAACGGGTTGGGGAAGACGTCATTGCCGATCGGTGAATTCGACGGGGCCGCAAGCCTCGAAGGCGGCGGAGGTTTGCACCTCGCGACGCCGCTCTACTGGATGTACGAACTGGGCCAGGCTGCGCTGAATCCCGCGCGCGCCGTCGCCGATGCGACCCGGCTCTATTTCAAGAACCCCGCCAATCCCTTCGCACACACGACCTACGGTAAATCGGTCGCCGCCGCCGCCGAGCTGTTCGAGCGCACGACGCGCCGCTACCGGCAGCCGGGGTGGGACATCGAGGAAACCACGGTCGGCGGCGAGCATATCCCGGTGCGCATCAACAGCGTCTGGGAGCGGCCGTTCTGCAAGCTCCTGCATTTCGAGCGTGTGTTCTCGCGTCCGCCCCGACGGCCGCAGCCGAAACTGCTGATCGTCGCGCCGATGTCGGGACATTACGCCACGCTGCTGCGCGGCACGGTCGAGACGTTCCTGCCCAACCATGACGTCTACATCACCGAGTGGGTCGATGCGCGCATGGTGCCCCTGTCTGCGGGCCGTTTCGATCTCGACGATTACGTCGACTATGTGGTTTCGATCCTGCACAGGCTGGAAGGCGACTGTCACGTCATCGCCGTGTGCCAGCCGTCGGTTCCGGTGCTTGCCGCTATCGCCTCGATGGAGGCGAAGAACGACCCTTACGTCCCGCATTCGATGGTGCTGATGGGCGGGCCGATCGACACCCGCATCAATTCCAACGCGGTCAACCAGCTCGCCGAAACGCGCGGTCTCGAGTGGTTCCGCTCCCACGTCATCACCAAGGTGCCGTTCCCGCATCCGGGTTTCATGCGCGACGTCTATCCGGGGTTCCTGCAGCTGCACGGCTTCGTCAGCATGAATCTCGATCGCCATCTCGAGGCGCATCGCGACCTGTTCCTGAATCTGGTGAAGGGTGACGGCGATTCCGCGCAGAAACACCGCGAATTTTACGACGAATACCTCGCGGTGATGGATTTGACCGCGGAATTCTATCTTCAGACCGTCGATGCCGTGTTCATTCGTCATTTGCTGCCGAAGGGTGAACTGACGCATCGCGGCACGCCGATCGATCCGGGCAAGATCACGCGGGTCGCGTTGATGACGGTCGAGGGCGAAAACGACGACATTTCGGCGGTGGGACAGACCGAAGCCGCGCAGCGGTTGTGCTCGAACATCCCCGCCGACCGCAAGACGCATTATGTTCAGCCCAGCGTCGGACACTACGGCGTGTTCAACGGTTCCCGGTTCCGCGCCGAAATTGCGCCACGCATTTCGGATTTCGTCCTGAGCAACGGCGCCGCGCGCGCCAAGCCGGCGGAACGCCCTGCGCCAAAGTTCTCCGTTGTCAAGAATTGACGGGTTCGCGCGCGTCACTACAAATCGGTTGCGTTGGCCGGCGGTTTAGCTGAAACCCATTCGGGTCGGCTTCATCCGCTGCTTTGCTTGCCGGCGCACTTTCCGCGATCGGGACCGTGTCATGACCTTGCGCGCTTTGCTCAGACGCAGCGATCCGCAGCCGGAGACCGTTACGGTTTTCTTCGAACAGTCGGCGTATTTGGTTCGACTTGCGCGTAATCCGCAGGCGCGGCGTTACACGCTGCGCATCAACGCCGCGACGCGCGAGGTGCTGCTGACGCTGCCGCCGCGCGGCAATCTGCGCGACGCAAAAGAATTCGCGCAGAAGCACGGCGCCTGGATTGCCTCGCGGCTCGAACGCATGCCTGAGCCGGTCGCTTTCGCCGACGGCACCGCGATTCCGCTGCGCGGCGCGCCGCACCGCATCGTGCATCGCCGCGGCGCGCGCGGCACAGTCTGGGCCGAGATTACGGGCGGCGAGCGGCTGCTCTGCGTCGCCGGCGACACGCCGCATGTCGCGCGGCGCGTGCAGGACTTCCTCAAGCGCGAGGCGCGGCGCGACCTCGCCGCAGCGAGCGAACGGGCGGCCGCCGCGCTCGGCGTCGGCATCGCACGCATCGCGATCCGCGATCAGGTCAGCCGCTGGGGCTCGTGCTCCGCGACCGGCGTTTTATCCTATTCCTGGCGTCTTATTCTCGCGCCGCCCGTCGTGCTCGATTATCTCGCCTGCCACGAAGTGGCTCACCTGATCGAGATGAATCATTCGCGCCGGTTCTGGCGGCTGGTCGAGCGCATCTGCCCGAACTTCTCGGAGGCCAAGCATTGGCTCGACGAGAACGGCTCGGACCTGCATCGCTACGGCGCCCGCGCGCAGACGGATGCGGCCTCCACAACCGCGGTGGATTAGAGCCCTTCGTGCTTCGCCCCGGAACCTTCGCGATGACGGCGCTGCTCGCGGCGCTGACCGGCATCGGGCCGCTCACCACCGACATGTATGTGCCGTCGCTGCCGGAGATCGCGACCAATCTCGATGCCACGACCGCGCAGACGCAGCTGACGATTTCCACCTATCTCGTCGGATTTGCCGTCGGGCAGATCATCTGGGGACCGTTCGCCGACCGCCACGGCCGCAGGCCGGTGCTGCTTGTCGCGCTCGGTCTCTATATCGCGGCGACGGTGGTGGCTGCGCTCGCGCCCACGATCGAGGTGCTGGTCGCCGCGCGCGTGGTGCAGGGCATTGGCGGTTCCGGCGGCATCGTGCTGGGCCGTGCCGTGGTGCGCGACCTCTATTCCGGCGCGCGCGCCGGGCGCGAAATGTCGGTGATCAGCGCGGTGATGGCGCTCGCGCCCGTCATTGCGCCGGCGCTCGGCGGCGTGCTGGAGACCGCCTTCGGGTGGCGCTCGACGTTCTACCTGCTGGTCGTTGCCGGCGTGTTGCTTGCCGCGATGGTTTTCGCGCTGCTCCCCGAGACGCTGAGGATTCGCGCCGACGAGCCGGTGTCGCCGGGGTCGATTCTGCGATCGTTCCGGGTTCTGGTGAAAAGCCCGTCTTATCTCGCTTATGCGGCCATCGCGGTGACGACCTATGCCGGTCTGTTCGCCTGGATTTCCGGCGCGTCATTCGTGCTGCAGGGCTTGTTCGGGCTCGATGCCTTCGTGTTCGGCCTTGCCTTTGCGGCCGCCTCGGCGGGTTACATGGTGGGCGCGATGATTGCCGCGCGGATCGTCGGGCGGCTTGGGCTCGACGGCACCATCGGCATCGGCGCCGCTGCCCAGGCCTTCGGCGGGCTTTGCATGGTGGCGGCGGTGGCGAGCGGCCATGCGTCGGCCTTCACGCTCGTCGCCACAGTCGCGATCTATCTCGGCGGCATGGGGCTGGTGCTGCCGCAGGCGGCGGCCGGCGCGTTGACGCGGTTTCCGGAACGGGCGGGGGCGGCATCATCGCTCGTCGGCTTCGTGCAGCAAAGCGGCGCAGCTATCGTTGGTGCGCTGGTCGGCCTTGCGCTCGGCGCGAGCGCCTGGCCGCTTGCGCTGACGATTGCGATTGTCGGCGTGCTGGTGCTGCTGGCGTGGGTCACGACACGCGGCGTGCGGGTGCGGGGAGTTTAATCGCGCGTTTTTTATGCGCGTTTTCTTCACGCGAACCGGTTCCCACTTCGCTTGAAAACGCTATCGCCGTCCAAACAGATTGTCGAGCAGCCAGCCGTCGAGGCCGCGATTCTGCTGTTGCGGCTCCGGCGTCTGTGAGGGCGCGACGGCCGGCGGCCGGTCGCCGCCGCTTGCCGCATTGGCGAGGCTCTTGAGCGCGGAGATCAATCCGCCGCCACCGTCATTGTTCGCGGGCGCGGGAAGCTGCGCGACCGGCACGCCCTGATGCGCCGCGCGCATGTAGCGGCTCCAGATTTCCACCGGCATGCCGCCGCCGGTGGTCTTCCTGGTCGGCGAGTTGTCGTCGTTGCCGAGCCAGACCCCGGTGACAAGATGCGGTGTGTAGCCGATGAACCAGGCGTCGCGGAAATCCTGGCTGGTGCCGGTCTTGCCGGCCGCCTGCCAGCCCGGCAGGCTCGCCTTGTGCGCGGTGCCGATCTTCAGCGTCTCCATCATCATCGCGTTCATCTCGGCGTCGATCGTCGGATCGATGATGCGGCCGAGCGGCTGATCGCGGTGTTGATAGAGGACTTTGCCCTCCGGCGTCGAAATGCGCTCGACCACATGCGGCATCACGGCGAGGCCGCCATTGGCGATCGGCGCATAGGCGCCGGTCAGCTCCAGCAGCGTGACCTCCGAGGTGCCGAGGGAGATCGAGGCGTTCGGTTCGAGCCGTGAGGCGATGCCGAGCCGGTGCGCGGTGCGGATCACCGCCATCGGCGAGAATTCCAGCGTCAGCCGCACCGAAACCGTATTGAGCGACATCGCCAGCGCCTGCGTCAGCGTGACGTCGCCCAAATATTCGTGGCTGTAGTTTTCCGGGCTCCAGCCCTTGATCTTGATCGGCTTGTCGGGGCGCACGGTGTCCGGCGTCAGGCCGTGTTCCAGCGCGGTCAGGTAAACGAACGGCTTGAACGACGAGCCGGGCTGCCGCCGCGCGGCGACCGCGCGGTTGAACTGGCTTTCGCCGTAGTCGCGCCCACCGACCAGCGCGCGCACCGCGCCGTCCGGCGTCATCGAGACGAGAGCGCCCTGGCTGACGCCGCCCTTCGCGCCCTTGGCGTTGAGTTCGTCGACCAGCGCCTGCTCGGCGACGGCCTGCATGCCGGCATCGATGGTGGTGACGACGACGAGATCCTGATCGATATGACCGACCAGGTCGTTGACGGCGTCCATCACCCAGTCGGCGACGTAGTTGACGCCGCCGCCGCTCGCCTGGGCGACGATCTTCGGCGGCTTGGCGAGCGCCGTGCGCTCGGTCGCCGCGGTGATGAAGCCGCAATCCTTCATGGCGTCGAGCACGATGCGAGCGCGCTTCTCCGCGCCGTCGAAATTGCGCGTCGGCGCGAGCCGCGACGGCGATTTGACAAGGCCGGCGAGCAGGGCGGCTTCGGCGACATTGACCTGCCGCGCCGGCTTGCCGAAATAGCGCTGCGCGGCCTGTTCGATGCCGGTCGCGCCGGAGCCGAAATAAATGCGGTTGAGATAGAGTTCGAGGATCTCCGCCTTGGTGAACTTCCATTCCAGCCACAGCGCGAGCATCGCCTCCTGCAGCTTGCGGTGAATGGTGCGGTCCTGCGTCAGGAACAGGTTCTTGGCGAGTTGTTGCGTGATCGTCGAGCCGCCCTGGCTGACGCCGCGATGCAGCACGTTTGCCATCAGCGCGCGGGCGATGCCGAACGGATCGATGCCGACATGCGAATAGAACCGCCGGTCCTCGATGGCGATGAAGGCATTCGGCAGATAGGGCGGCAGTTCTTTCAGCTTCAGGATCGCGCCGGCGGTGTCGCCGCGCACCGCAAGGGGCCGCGCACGGAGATCGACGATATGAATCGAGGGCGGGCGCTTCGGGATCTCGAGCGACTGGATCGGCGGCAGATGCGCGCCGACCCAGACGACGATGCCGGCGGTCGCGACGCCGCCCCAGATGGTGAGAACGACGCACCAATAAGCGAGCCGGCCGAGCAGCGAGCGGCGCTTGCCGCTGCCGCCACCACGGCGCTTGCGGCGTTTGCGCGAAGAGGATTTGCGTGACGTGCGCGGACCCGATGGCCGGTCGGCAGGGTCGGCGCGCAGGGCAGGCCCCGAGTCCGAATCGAACACCGGTTCGCGGCGTTCGCCTTTATTCTGCCGTCCCGCCATCGCTCGTCCCGAAAACTGCCGACGGCGGCTGGCCGTCCGGTCTCCCCGCAGGCAACGCTATGCGGCGCGATTTAAGGGGCCGTTACCGGCGGCAGCGTGGCGGTAACATGCTGAAATTCAGCCGTTTTTTGCCGTTTTGGTGGCCGCCTCGGCGCTCGGGAAAAGCCCAAGCAGCGCGCGCTTGATCGCGGCCTGACGGGTCGGCGACGTGATCTGCGCGCCCAGAAGATCGGTGACATAGAAGACGTCGACCACCCGCTCGCCGAAGGTCGCGACATGCGCCGAGGCGATGTTGAGATTGAGCTTCGACAGCGTGGCGGTGAGTTCGTAAAGGAGGCCGGTGCGGTCGAGGCCGGTGACCTCGACCATCGTGTAGCGGTGCGACCACTGGTTATTGATGGTGACCGCCGGCTCGACGGCGAAGGCGCGGATGCGCCCCTTCGATGCGGAGCGCTTCGCCACCACCTCGGGAAGCCGCATATCGCCATGCAGCGCCTTCTCGATCGCTTCGGCGATGCGGCGGGCGCGGCGCTCCTCGTCCTCGTCCTGGTCGAATTCGCGCGACACCGAGATGGTGTCGAGCGCGAGCCCGTCCGTCGTCGTATAGATCTGCGCGTCGACGATATTGGCGCCGGTGGCGGCGCAGGCGCCGGCGACGATCGACAGCAGCCGCGGATGATCGGGCGTCAGGATCGTCAGCTCGGTGATGCCGCGTTCGGCATTGAATCCGATTTTCGTCGCAAGCCGCTTGCCGGCCTTTTCGGCTTCGCGGACGAAGCGCGCGTGTTCGATCTTGTGCGCCAGATCGACCTTGAGCCAGTAGGCGGGATAGAGCCGGGCCATGTAAGCATCGAGTTCGCCGGCCGGCCAATCCGACAGCGCGCCACGCAGATCCTTCTGCGCGATGGCGACGCGCTGGGCGCGGTTGACCTCGGAGAAGCCGCCGGTCAGCACTGGCTCGGTCTCATAATAAAGCGTGCGGATGAGCTGCGCCTTCCAGCCGTTCCACACGCCGGGGCCGACGCCCTTGATGTCAGCGGTGGTCAGGATCGTCAGCAGCTTCAACTGCTCGAGCGATTGCATCACGCCGGCGAAATTCTCGATGGTCCGGCGGTCCGAGAGGTCGCGCGACTGCGCGATGGTGGACATGAGAAGATGGTGCTCGATCAGCCATGCCACCGTTTCGGTTTCGCGCGCCGACAGGCCGAAACGCGGGCACAGGCGCTTGGCGATCTTCATGCCGGCGATCGAGTGGTCCTCCGGCCGTCCCTTGGCGATGTCGTGCAGGAACAGCGCTACATAGAGCACCCGCCGGTTTTGCGGCTGGATGTTCTTCATCAGTTCGTTGGCGAGCGGCGTGTCCGCGCTGTTGTCGCGCTCCATGTCGGTCAGGAAGCCGATGCAGCGCAGCAGATGCTCGTCCACCGTATAGTGGTGGTACATGTTGAATTGCATCATCGCGACGATGCGGCCGAAATCCGGCACGAACTTGCCGAGCACGCCAGCCTCGTTCATACGCCGCAGCACGGTTTCGGGATCGTTTTTCGACGTCAGAATTTCGAGGAACAGCTCGTTGGCTTCCTCGTCGTTGCGCAGGTCGGCGTCGATCAGCTTCAGCGAACGGGTGATCGCGCGCTGGGTGTCCGGGTGCAGCGCCAGATTGTGCTTCTGCGCGAGATGGAAAATTCCGATCAGGTTGATCGGCCGCCGCTTGAACACCTGCGCGTTGGCGATGGTGATGCGGTTGTGGTCGACGATGAAGTCGTCGCTCTCGGCAAGCTGGCGGCGCTTGACCGGCCGCAGCTTCGCCATCATGCGGCTCAGTACCGGGCCGCTCTTGGCGTGGCTGTCCTCCAGTTCGGCGCAGAGGATCGCGGTCAGGTCGCCGACGTCTTTCGCGATCAGAAAGTAATGCTTCATGAAGCGCTCGACGTCCTTCAGGCCCGGATGCTCGGTGTAGCCGAGCCGCACCGCGATCTCGCGCTGGATGTCGAACGACAGCCGCTCCTCGGCGCGGCCGGTGATGAAATGCATGTGGCAGCGCACCGACCACAACAGGTCTTCGCAACGGCGGAACTGGTTGTACTCGGCACGATCGAACACTCCGCGCTTGATCAGCTCGTCCGGCTCGCGCACGCGGTAGACGTACTTCGCGATCCAGAACAGCGTGTGCAGGTCGCGCAAGCCGCCCTTGCCGTCCTTGACGTTGGGTTCGACCAGATAGCGCGACTGCCCGGCGCGGCGATGCCGCTCCTCGCGCTCGGCGAGCTTGGCGGCGACGAATTCGGCGGCGGTGTTCTGCACCACGTCCTCGTCGAAGCGCGTCGCCAGCTCGTCGAACAGCTTGCGGTCGCCGAACAGGAAGCGCGCCTCGAGGATCGCGGTGCGGATCGTCATGTCCGCCTTGGCCTGACGGATGCACTCGTTGATGGAACGGGTGGCGTGGCCGACCTTCAGGCCAGCGTCCCAGAGGCAATAGAGAATGGTCTCCGCGACCGACTCGCCCCAGGCCGTCTGCTTGTAAGGCAGCAGGAACAGCAGATCGATGTCGGAGTCCGGCGCCTGCAGGCCGCGGCCATAGCCGCCGGTGGCGACGATCGCCATCCGCTCGGCCTCGGACGGGTTCTGCGACGGATAAAGATGCTTGCGAACGAAATCGAACAGCAGGCCGATCAGCTTGTCTTCGAGGCGGCAGATGCGCTCGGCACAGCGGCGGCCATGACGGTCTTGGAGCAGCAACTGCTCGGCGCGGGCGCGCCCCTCGACCAGCGCGGCTTTCATGCGCTGCGCGAGCGCGGTCCGTAGCGCCGCTTCGTCGCTGCGGTGGGTCTTGGCGGACTTCTCGAAATCCGCGGCGACGGCGCCAAAATCGACGAGATCGATGGCGGGACGTCCCGTCTGCTCGCGGCCGGCGGCATCGTTGCGATCGGTCGCGAGGGAGGACATGAGGCACCCGGATAGCGGAGGCGGCGGACGGTATCACCGCTGCCCCACAAGTTTCCGGCCGTCGCCCGTTCCGGCCGACAGCGACAATTCACCGGGAAGCCTGATTTACTGAAAGACAGCCGCCGTTTTCAAGCTGGAAAACGCCGAAATTTGGAGGATTATTGCTGGCGCCGGGCGCGCTGTCGTGCCGCAAAAAGGATGGCTTTGCCCGGCCGGCTGCTATCCTGCGCCGGAGAGGCGTGAAACGAGGGTCCGATGAGAAGCCTGCAATTGTGCCGTTGCGGTGAGCCGCTGGAATTCGCCGAAGTCGCCAATCCGAAGCCGACCGGGACCGAAGTCTTTCTCAAGGTGCTGGCCGCCGGCGTCTGCCACAGCGATCTTCATATCTGGGATGGCTACTACAATCTCGGCGGCGGCAAGACCCTGAAGCTGACCGATCGCGGCGTGAAGCTGCCGCTGACGATGGGGCACGAGAATGTCGGCGAGGTGGTCGCTGTCGGGCCGCAGGCGCGCGGCGTCAAGGTCGGTGACAAGCGGCTGGTGTTTCCCTGGATCGGCTGCGGCCAATGCGCGGTCTGCAAGCGCGGCGACGACCAGCTCTGCATGTCGCCGCGGTTCCTCGGTGTGTTCCGCGACGGCGGCTATGCAACGCACATGATGGTGCCGCATCCGCGTTATCTCGTGAACTACGGCAAGATGCGGCCGGAATTCGCCGCGCCGCTCGCCTGTTCGGGTCTCACGGCTTATGGCGCGCTGAAGAAGCTCGGCTCGCTCATCAAGACCGAACCGGTCGTGGTGATCGGCGCCGGCGGTCTCGGTCTGATCTGCATCTCGATCCTGAAAGCGATGAAGGGCAAGGGCGCCATCGTCGTCGATATCGATCTCGCCAAGCGCGAGGCCGCAAAGCGGGCCGGCGCGCTCGCGGTGATCGATGGCAAGGCGGCGGACGTGCTCGAACAGGTCAAAGCGGCGGCGGGCGGCGCGGTCTGGGGGGTGATCGATTTCGTCGGCGCCGGTAACACCACGAAAATGGCGTTCGACAGCATCGCAAAGGGCGGCAAGGTGATCGTGGTGGGCCTGTTCGGCGGCGACGTCACCATTCCGGTGCCCTATCTGCCGATGCGGGCGGCGACGCTGCAGGGCTCCTACACCGGCAGCCTCGCCGAACTGAACGAGCTGGTGAAGCTGGTGCGGCGGATTCCCCTGCCGCTGCTGCCGACCGCGACGACCAAGCTCGACAACGGCCAGAAGGTGCTCGACAACCTGAAAGCCAACAAGGTCGTCGGCCGCGTCGTGCTGACGCCCTGAGTCTGCCGTCACGGCCGCCGCAGGATTCCCCGCATGCGAGGTGTGCGCCGCGCGGCCTTGACCGCGCGGCCCTGGTTGCCGACAAAGGCCGCGACCGCCGCCCCGCCGGCCGCAAGTGATTCTCTCCATGACCGTTGAAACGTCTTTCGCCATTGTGCTCGCGATCCGCATGATCGTGACCGCGCTGTTCGTGATCGGCGCGACAGTGGGGGCGGAGCGCGCCGGGCCGCTGGTCGGCGGGTTGATCGCGACGCTGCCGCTTGGCGCCGGTCCGGTCTATGTCTTCCTCGCGATGGACCACGACACCCAGTTCATTGCCGACAGCGCGGTGACGACGCTTGCAATCAACGTCGCCAACGTCGCATTCGCAGTCGTCTACGCGCTCCTCGCGCAGCGGCGCTCGCTCGGTCTCAGCGTCAGTGTGGGGTTGATGGTCTGGCTCGCGATCGCGCTGGCGATCAATGCGATCTCGTGGAGCTGGGCAGGCGCGGCGCTGTTCAACCTCGTTGCGTTGCCCGTCGCGCTGTGGCTCGTGCGGCCGCTGCGCCTGACGGCGGTGCCGCGCACGCCGTCGCGCTGGTACGAGATGCTGTTGCGCGCCGTGCTGGCGGCGCTGCTGGTGGGCGTGACGGTGACGCTGAGCTTCCGGATCGGCCCCGCGAGCAGCGGCATTCTCGCGGTGCTTCCGATCATCCTGTTGAGCATCATGGTGATCATGCATCCCCGCGTCGGCGGGCGGCCGACCGCGGCGGTGTTGTCGAACGGCGTGCTCGGTCTCGTCGGCTTCGCATTCGCGGCGACCGCGCTGCATTTTGCGGTTCGACCGTTTGGCTCGGCCGTCGCGCTGTCGCTTGCGCTGTCGATCTCGGTGGGCTGGGGGTTGCTGGTATTTGCCGCGCGCCGCCGCGGCGTGGCGGTCTGAGGTCAAGGGCGATGCTGACCGATCCGATGTTCTGGTATGGCCTCGCGCTGAAGGTCGCGATGACGGCCGGGATCGTGGTCGCCGCCTCGCTGATCGTCGAGCGCAGCGGGCCGTTCATCGGCTCGTTGATCGCGTCGCTGCCGACCGCAGGTGGTGCGGCGATGATCATCCTAGCGATGGAACATTCGCCGGCCTTCATCGCGCACAGCACGATCGGCAGTCTGATCGCCAATGCCGCCTGCGCGGCCTTTGCGCTGTCTTATGCGGCGCTGGCGCAGCGGAACTCGCTCGTCGTGTCGCTCGGCGGCGCGCTGGCGATCTGGCTCGGCGCGGTTTTCCTCGCGCGGCTCTACGACTGGACCATCGTCAGCGCGATCGCGCTCAATGCCGCGGTCTATCCGCCGGCGATCTGGCTCGGCCGCCGCTTTCGTGTCGACAGCGGCGGCGGCAAGGTCGTGCTGTCCGGCGCGGATCTCGCCTGGCGCGCCGCCGTGGTGACTGTTGTGGTGATATCGGTGACGACGGCCAGCCACTCGATCGGCTCGGTCGCCTCCGGAATCTTCGCGTTCTTTCCGGTGGCGATGGGATCGTTTTTCATCATCCTGCACACGCGGCTCGGCGGGCCGGTGGCGGCGAGTGTCGGAGCCTATGTGCTGACCCCGATCATCGGGCTCGGCCTCGGCTTCGTGGTGGTGCACCTGATGGCGGAGCCGGTCGGCGTCTGGTGGTCCTATCTCGCCGCGCTGGCGGTCTGCCTCGGCTGGAACGCGATGCTGTGGATCGCGCGCAACCGGGCGCGGGCTACTTCGGCGGCGCGCTGAGCTTCGCCTTCAGCGCGTAGAGCGCTTCCATCGCCTCGCGCGGCGACATCTCGTCCGGATTGAGCGCGGCGAGCGCCGTCACCACCTTGTCCAGCGGATCGTTGGCCGGAGCGGCCGGCTTGCGCGGGGCGGGGGCGGCGAACAGCGGGAGGTCGTCGAAACCCTTGGGCGTTGCGCGGTCTTCCGCTTCGAGCTTCGCCAGCACGTCCTGTGCCCGCTCGATGACGCTCGGCGGCAGCCCCGCGAGCTTCGCCACCTGGATGCCGTAGGAACGGTCGGCGGCGCCGGCCACCACCTCGTGCAGGAAGACCACTTCGCCGTGCCATTCCTTCACGCGAACGGTGGCGTTGTGCAGGCGCGGCAGCCGCGCCGACAGC
This sequence comes from Pseudolabrys sp., assembly GCF_050250095.1. Classification (NCBI taxonomy): domain Bacteria; kingdom Pseudomonadati; phylum Pseudomonadota; class Alphaproteobacteria; order Hyphomicrobiales; family Xanthobacteraceae; genus Pseudolabrys; species Pseudolabrys sp. The sequence goes on from NZ_JBFWPH010000007.1 coordinate 20,858, forward strand.
GCGGTCAATTCGTGATAGTGCGTGGCGAACAGCGCGCGGCAGCGGTTTGCCGCGTGCAGATGTTCGATGGTCGCCCAGGCAATCGACAGGCCGTCGAAGGTCGCGGTGCCGCGGCCGATCTCGTCGAGGATCACCAGCGCACGCTCGCCAGCCTGATTGAGGATCGCGGCGGTCTCGACCATCTCGACCATGAAGGTCGAACGGCCGCGGGCGAGATCGTCCGCCGCGCCGACGCGGGAAAACAGCCGGTCGACCACGCCGAGATGCGCCTTGCGCGCCGGCACGAAGCTGCCGGCCTGCGCCAGCACGGCGATCAATGCATTCTGCCGCAGAAAAGTGGATTTGCCGGCCATGTTCGGGCCGGTCAGCAGCCAGATACGGCCGCCGTTTGAGGCATCGTCCTTGCTGGCCGGTGCCGACAGGTCACAGTCGTTGGCGACGAACGGTGTGCCGTCGCGCGCCAGCGCCTGTTCGACCACCGGGTGGCGACCGCCTTCGATGACGAAGGCCATGCCGTCATCGACGGTCGGGCGCACGAAGTCGCGTTCGGCGGCGAGCGCCGCAAGGCCGGCGGCGACGTCGAGAATCGCCAGCGCCTCGGCGGTTTGCTTGATCTCGCCGCCTTGCGCGATCACGGCGCCGGCGAGCCGCTCGAAGATGTCGAGTTCGAGGCCGAGCGCGCGGTCGGCGGCGCTGGCGATTTTCGATTCCAGTTCGCCAAGCTCCGCCGAAGTGAAGCGCACCTGGCCGGCCAGCGTCTGGCGATGGATGAAGGTGGCGTTGAGCGGCGCGGCCATCAGCTTGTCGCCGTGCTGGGCCGTCACCTCGACGAAATAGCCGAGCACGTTGTTGTGCCGGATCTTCAGCGTTTTGATGCCGGTGTCGTCGGCATAGCGCGCCTGCAACGCGGCGATGACGCGGCGGGATTCGTCGCGCAGCCCGCGCGCTTCGTCGAGCGCCTTGTCGTAGCCGGAGCGCACGAAACCGCCGTCGCGCTTCAAGACTGGCAATTCTTCCGCGAGCGCGTGGGCGAGTTCGGCGGAAAGGCCAGGGTCCGGCCGGCGGCAGGCCGCTGCGGCATCGGCCATTTCGGCTGGTGCCTTCTTGAGAACGGCGAGCCGTTGCGCGATGGCGCCGGCGGCGATCAGGCCGTCGCGGATGCCGGCGAGATCGCGCGGTCCGTCGCGGCCGACCGCGATGCGCGCCAGCGCGCGGGCCAAGTCCGGCGCGGCGTTGAGCATGTCGCGCAATTCGCCACGCAGCGTCGCGTCCGCAACGAAAGCGGCGACCGCGTCGTGCCGCCGCGCGATGGTTTCGACGTCCGTCAAGGGAGCTGCCAGCCGTTGCGCCAGCAGCCGCGAGCCTGCGGAAGTCACGGTGCGGTCGATCGCCGCGAGCAACGAGCCGCGCCGTTCCCCGCCGAGCGTGCGCATCAGTTCGAGATTGGCGCGAGTCGCCTGGTCGATCGCCATCGAGGCGCCGTTGCCCTCGCGCTGCGGCGGCGACAGCGGCGGACGCTTGCCGATCTGGGTGCGTTCCACATAAGTGACGCAGGCGGCCGCGGCGGTGAGTTCAAGCCGTGACAAGGTGCCGAACGAATCCGCCGTGGCGATAGCGAAGAAATCGGACAGCCGCCGTTCCGCGGTCGCGCCATCAAACGCGTCTCGCGCGAGCGGCGTCACCGCCGGCAGCGCGCGCCAGAGCTGAACGAGATCGCCGTCGGCATAGAGTGCGTCCGAGACGATGATCTCGCCGGGCTCGATGCGGGCGATCTCGGCGGAGAGGCCGGTCCGGTCACATTCCGCGATGCGGAACTCGCCGGTCGAGATGTCGATCCAGGCGAGCGCGAAGCGGTTGTCGTCCTTGTCGGAGGCTTTCGCCCGCGCGACGGCCATCAGATAGTTGTTGCGGTTGGCGTCGAGCAGGGTGTCTTCGGTCAGCGTGCCGGGTGTCACCAGCCGCACCACGTCGCGGCGGACGACTGCCTTGGAACCGCGCTTCTTGGCTTCGGCGGGATCCTCGAGCTGCTCGCAGACCGCAACGCGATGGCCGAGCGCGATCAGCTTATGCAGATATTCCTCGGCGCGGATCACCGGCACGCCGCATAGCGGCACGTCGCGGCCGAGATACTTGCCGCGCTTGGTCAGCGTGATGCCGAGCGCGCGGGAGGCGACCTCGGCATCCTCGAAGAACATCTCGTAGAAGTCGCCCATCCGGTAGAACAGCAGACAGTCCGGGTTGGCGGCCTTGATCTCGATGAACTGCGCCATTGCCGGCGTAACGCGGGTGTCGTCACCAGCCGCGATGGCGCGATTGGCATCCTCCGCGGCGCTGTCGGGCGCTTCGGGCAAATCAGGCTCGGACATTCCGGCGGGCTTGGCGGCAACCATCGCCGCGCACGCTAGCAGATGGGGCCCGCGCTTTCCTACCGCGCGGGCCGCTCAACCCACAGTGAAGTCGGCCGCAAAGATCAGCGTTTTCAGCTACTTGAACGTGACGCCGGTGAGCTTTTCGAAATTGCCGCGGTCGATGGCGGCACGCTGGACCGGTGACAGCTTGAGCTCGTCGAGAATCCGGAGGGTCTCGCGAATATACATCGTGCCGCCTTCGGGATCGAACGGGCAGTCCGAGGCGAAGACGATCTTGTCGAAGTCGAAGAAGTCGAAGCCCGCGCGCATCGCCGGCGCCGCGGTGAACGTCGCGGTATCGGCGTAAAACGAGTGTTTGAAATAATCGAGCGGGCGCTTCTTCAGGCCTTTGAGCACCGCTCCGTAGTCCTCGTCCGAGGTGCGCTGGCCGAGCACGTCCCAGCCGGGGCCAAGGCGGCCTTCCAGCATCGGCATGATGCCGCCGAAGTGATGCACGATGATCTTCAGCGCCGGATATCTGTCCATGATGCCGGAGAACACGAGCCGCGCCATCGCCGCGCCGGTTTCGTAGGACCAGCCGAGCGCCCACCAGATTTCGTATTTCGACTTTTTCTCCGAAAGATAGTCGGGGAAATTGGCGGCGCGGGCCGGGTGCAGCCAGATAGGCCTGCCGCTTTTCGCCATCGCGGCAAACAGCGGCTCGAAGGCCGGCTCGTCGAGCGGGCGTCCCGCGATGTTGGTGTAGATCTGGATGCCGAGCGCGCCGTTCTTCATCGCGCGTTCGGCCTCGCGCACGCCGGCATCGGCGATGGCCGGCGAGGTCTGCGCCACCCAGCCCGGAAACTGTTTCGGATACTTCGCGCAGATCTCGGCGAAGCCGTCATTGATGACCTTGCAATAGTCCTCGATCTCGGCCGGCGATTTCGCCAGCACTTCGACCGGCGGCATCGGATAGGAGAGAATCTGCGCGTAATCCGGGAAGCTCTCGACCATGCGGCGGCGGTGATCGAGGTCGTAGATGCCTGGGATGCTGCGCATGCGCTTGCCGATGTCGCCGGCGCCGCTGGCGACCAGCTTCTCGTAGAATTTCTCCGGCATGAAGTGAGTGAAGGCGTCGATGCGCATGACAGTCTCCGGTATTTTGGTTCGTTGATCTTGGCCTAAGCCGCCAGTTTCGGCCGGGTCGGAACCCGGAAGAACTCATAGGCGATCGCCGCCGCCGCCAGCAACACGCCGAGCAGGTTGACGTAGCCCGCGCCCGTGAACAGGTCGACGGGGAACAGCAGCATGATGCCGATGACGAGATAAAGCGCGCGAGCCGGAATGGCGAGCGGCCCTCGTAAAAATCCGACGACGGCGGCCGATCCCATGAAGACGCCAAGCAGCGCCGTCGTCGCCGACGTCGCCACCTCGATCGGGTCGCCGCGCAGAATAAGCTGCGGCGACAGCGCGAACAGGAATGGCACGATATAGGCGGACCAGCCGACTCGCGCTGCGGTCCATCCTGTTTTCCAGAAATCGGCTCCGGCGATGTTGGCGGCGGCAAAGGCGGCGAAGGCGACCGGCGGCGTCACCATCGACAGCATGCCGAAATACATCACGAAGAGATGGGCCTGCATCGGGGAGATGCCGGCCTTGACCAGCGCCGGAGCGGCGAGCGTCGCCATGATGACATAGACGCCGACCGTCGGCATCCCCATGCCGAGAATGATTGCGACCGCCGCAGTCGCAATCAGCAGGATCAGGATGCTGTTGCCGCTGATGGTGAGAAGCTGGAGCGTGAGCCCGAAGGCGACGCCGGTGAGGTTCAGAACGCCGATCACGAGGCCGGCTGCTGCCGTCACGATGACGATGTCGAGCACGACGCCGGCGGTTCCGACGATGGTCTTGAACGCTTCGAGGGGATTAAGCCGCTTCCCGTTGTAGCCGAACACCATCGCGAAGAACAAAAGCGCAATGCTCGACAGCAGCGCGGCGTACTCCGCCTGCAAGTTCCAAGACACCAGGCCGAGAATGAGGATCGCGAAGGGAATCGGGAAGTGCCAGCCCTGCAGCAGAACGCGGCCCAGCGCGGGCAGGCGGTCGACCGGCGCCCCGGCGATGTTGCGCTTGGCGGCTTCGAGATCGACCTGAATGAACAGTGCAGCGTAATAAAGGATCGCGGGCAGCAGCGCCGCAATCATGACTTCGCGATAGGGGACCTGGAGATATTCCGCGACCAGGAAGGCTGCGGCGCCCATCACCGGCGGCATCAACTGGCCGCCGGTCGATCCGATCGCCTCGATGGCGCCTGCCATCGTTGGCGGAAAGCCGGAGCGCTTCATCATCGGAATGGTGATGACGCCGACACCGGCGACATTGGCGACCGCGCTGCCGGATATCGTGCCGAACAGCGCGGAGCCGACCACCGCGATCTTCGCCGAGCCGCCGCGATAGCGGCCCATCGCCGCCATGGCGAGATCGGTGAAGTAATCGCCGCCGCCGCTGCGAGTCAGGATCTGTCCCATCAGAATGAACGGCAGTACGATGACGATCGCGACGTTCAGCGACTGGCCGAGCAGCGCATTGGTGTCGATGCCGAGATAGACGACGAGGCGCGACAGGTCGACCGGTCGGCTTGCGAATTCGCCGGGCAATAGAAAGCCGAGCATCGCATAGGCGCAAAGCGCAAGAATGACGATGGTGAGCGACCAGCCGGCGGTGCGTCGCGTGGCTTCCAGAACCAGCAGCACGATGATCGTCGCGACGAGAATCCCGTCGAGCGGCCGGTAGACCATCCGGTTGATCATGTCCGGATAGTCGATGGCGATATAAAGACAGGCGGCGAGACCGGCGATGCCGGCCGCGATATCCCACCACGGAATATGCGCGTCAGCCGGCGCGCCGCCCGGCTTGCAGCCGAGATAAACCAGCGCGATCGTGAGACCCAGCACGGTGGCCAGGAACTGTTCGGTAAAAAGCGGCAGGTTGAGGATTGTCGGCAGATTGCCGACGAAGGCGATGACCGTGAGGATCAGCAGCGCTTGCAGCAGGAAATTGACGGGAGCAAGCTGTTTTCCGGACATAAAGCCTCGCGGTCAGTAAGTACAAATGACGTTCAACAATGCCTGACGCTTGTCCTTGACGACGGCGTCGCGCGCCCGCGCCAAAGCTCCCGGGAGATCGGCCGGCTTTTCGACCCGCTCGGCATAGGCGCCCTGCGCCGCCGCCATCGTATCGAAAGCGGGAGAGGGGGAAAGATCGGCGAGTGTGTTGCAATCGTTTTCGCCGGCGACGCCGTCCTTGAACATCGCCATTGTTGAGTTGCGCACGGCGCCATAGCGGCTGTTATTGAAGACGATGGTCAGGATCGGTAAGCCGTGCGCGGCGGACACCCAGTGCCCCACCGTGGGATTTGAAAACATGTAAGCGCCGTCGCCGAGCGTCGCGACGATAAGCTTGTCCGGCGCGGCGACTTTGGCGCCCAGCGCGGCGCCGAGGCCCCAGCCAAGGCCGCCCGCGGGACCAAGCGCATAAAGCGTTCCGGGTTTCTCGCGCAAACAGTGCGCGGCGCGCAGCGGGTACTCGTTGAAGATGATCGCGTCCTCGCCGATCGTCTCGCCGATGGCGCGGCTGAGGTATTCCGGCGAAATCGTCTCGCCCGGCGCAGAGGCTTTTGCAAGCTGCGCGCGGCGCTGCTGCATGCGCTCACCGAGCCTGGCGCGCCGCGCTTCGATGCGCGCTTTCGCCGGAGACAAGTGCGGAGCGACCGCGGCGTTGAGCGCCGTCAGCGCGTTGAGCGCGCTCGACCGGATCGTGAGGTCGCTCGGAAAGCTGCGCATCGGATAGCGCGCAAAAATCGGATCTTCGCCGATATGAACGATCCGGCATTCCGCCGGCGGCTGTTGCAGGCTCGGTATCCAGGGAACATCGATCTCGATCGCGACCACGAGATCGGCCTCGGCGAGCAGCGCCCCCGGCTCGAAGCCGAAATGCATGGGATGGCTCGAGGGCAGGCAAACCGTGCGCGGGTTCTGCACCACAACCGGAATCGCGCATTGCTCAGCCAGCGCCGAAAGCTCTGCGACGGCATCGGGACGAAGCGTCGAGACGACGATGAGCGGCCGCTCCGCAGCCGCGATCCATTCGGCCAGCGTGGCGGCGTCGCGCGGATCGGGATGCGGCGCCGCGGCGAGCGAGCGCGGCTTTACCGGCCCGACCGGTTCGGCAAGCGGCGCGGACAGCGGTTCGCGCGGAAGCACCAGATAGACCGGCCCGCGTGGGCTCGACATCGCGACCTCGCAGGCGCGGCTCACCATGTCGCCGATCTGGCCGGGCGTGCGCAGTTCGTAATCCCATTTGACGAATTCGCGCAGCATGCCGGCCTGGTCGAACATTTCCTGCGCCCAGTGAATCGGGCGCGAGCGCGAGCCGAACGATCCCTTTTCGGTGACCGGCGTGCGGCCGGCGGCGAGGATCAGCGGCACCTGATCGCGCGACAGGTTTGCGACATTATTGATGGTGTTGGCGGTGCCGACGTTGACGTGGACCATGACGGCTTGCGGCCGCCCGGTCATCAGATAGGCGCCGTGCGCCATCGCCACCGCGAGATTCTCGTGGGGCACCAGCACCGGCTGAGGCACCTTGGCGTTGGTCTTCTTGGCGTGATCGTAAGCCTCGACGATCGGCGGGAAATCGGTGCCGGGATTGGCGAAGAAATAGTCCGTGCCGTGATCGGACAGGGCGCGGAGAAACGCTTCGGCGGCAATCGGAGGCCGGGTGCCACGGGTGATCGGTGCATCGGCCATGCGATTGCCGCCTGTCGTTCGTCGCGCTTACTTGGTTTCCTTGATGCCCTTCTCGGCGTAGTAGCCTTTCGCGCCGTCCTGATAGGGCACTTCGATATCGGAATAGAGCAGCTTCACGTCCATGCCGCGGAACAGCGGATGCGCCGCGCCGAGCGCTTCCTTGTTGTTGGCGATCAGGTCCGTGATCTTTTTCACCACTTCGGGCTTCGTCTTCGACGAGGCGAAGATGGTGTAGTTGTACTGCATGATGTTGATCGGCTCTTTCACGCCGGCAAATCGTGGGGAGGGCTCCGCCTTGGCGATGTAGGCGGTGCGAAACTCTTTCTTCAGTCCAGCGAGCGCCTGCGGATTGTCCGGCAGCGAAATGAAGCGGATTTTCACGGCGGCGTCGGCCTCGGACACTTTGGCGGAGCCGAGCGCGAAGGTGGTGATGTCGGCGCGCCCGCCGACGAACTCGTCGACGCCGCGCACCAGGTTCGGCACCATGATGGGCTTGAGATCCTTGATGCTCAGACCCTCGGTGGCCAGCATCGCGTCGACCGTCTTCTTGATGATCTCCTGGCTGGTGAAGCCATAGGCGACCGAGTGTCCCTTCATGTCCTTGATGGTCTTGATGGGGGAGTCGTCGCGCACGAACAGGCCAACCTTGATCGGGAAAACCACCGCGATGGTGCGCAGGTTCTTGTTGGGACGGCCGTCGAACGTGCCGACGCCGTGATAGGCATCATAGAGTTCGAGCGTGTTGGCGAGGCCGAGATCGATTTCGCCGGAGTCGACCAGCGGAATGCCGGCGCCGGTGCCGCTGGAAGGCTGCACGCGCACCTGAAGGCCGCCCTTTTCGGTCAGCACTTTGGCGACCGCCGCACCCACCGCGTAAGTGAGAGTGCCCTGCGGACTGGTGCTGATGCCGATCGGCTGCGCGTGCGCCGACGCCGTCAGCAGGGCGCTGCCTGCAAGCACTGAAACGATCAATTTGTGCACGATTTCCTCCCGCTTTTTTGTTCCTCGGCGCCTTTGCGGGCTGTCACCCGCGCGCCTTGGGTGGGGACATTAGTATATGCGCCGGGATTACCCAACCCATTAAGGCGGGCTTATCGCCGCGTTACATGAGGGGTACGGCTTACTCCGCGGCGACGCGGAAATCCGGCTGCCCACCGATCGCCGCGATGCATTTGGCGAGACCCTCTCCCTCCGGGTCGAGCAGCGCCGCGGTGCGCGCGCTGGCGATGGCATCGATAGCGCGCGGCGCGGGGATACGGCCGGCCAGCGCGGGGCGGATGACATTCATTTCAATGGTATGAAAATTACCCGTGCCGCGCGCATGGGTGTCGCCGTAGCCCTTGATGAGCCGCGCGCATTCCGCGACCTCGAGCGCAAGCGCCGGAGACAGCCGTGCGGCGTCCGCGATCAGCGCTAGCCAGTTTTCGATCTGCGCCTGCTCCTGCGCAAAGCGGTAACCGCGGCGGCGCAGGCGCTTGAGCTTTGCCAGCATCAGGAAGCGCAGATAGCCGGACACCGAGGTCGAGTTGATCTCCATGCCGAAATAGACTCGGCCGAGCCAGCCCTTGCGCGTGGCGAGCGACAGGATCGGCCGCGCAAGAAACGGCGGCAACACCTGGCAAAGTTCCTCGAAGCCCGGTTTGAGGAAGTCGTGCACGGTGAAGGGCTCGCCATTGGTGGCGCGCAACTCCTGCTGGGCAATGCGTTGCATGCGCTCCGGCGCGATCTTCGCCTCGGCGACACGGATGACATCTTCATAGGACATGCGCACGGCGAGATGGCGCGCCGTCTCGGCGACAAGCTTGCCGCCGGCGTTGCCGCGCGCGTCGAGATCGTTGATCGGCGCGAGCCGGTCGAGATAGAGCCGGGCGTAGCGCGCGTCCTGGTATTTCGTCAGGCGGCGCAAGCCTTCGGCGACGATCGGCATCGCCGCGGCGGGGAAGCGTTGCGCGGCCTCCTGCTCCAATGTCTGAACATCGGCCTTGGCGTGTTTCTTTGCGACGGCCGCCGGCGCGGGTGCGGTCTTGGCACGCGCGGCCTCGAGGCCGGCGCGGAAACCGCGCAGGTTGGCGTCGACCGCCTTGCCGTCCTTGCGGATCGCTGCCTCGAAGGTTTCGGGCTGGATCGGCAGCCGGCCGCAGCCGGCGATGGCGCCGAGCATGACAGCACTGACGATCGAGCCGCTTTTCCTGGCGAGTTCCGCCATGTCGATGAGCAGCGCCTCGCGCGCGTTGGCTTCGATCGCCTCGCGCAGCCGCTGCGGGTCGACGCGGCCGTCGCCCATCGCAATTTTCTCGTCCATCGCGAAGAAGCGGCTGACCGACGCGATCGCGAAGGTGCGGTCCGGCGTCACGAAGCCGTTGGCGATGGTGCGTCCCGCCTCGAGCAACTCGCTCGCCACCGCGATGTCGATGTCGCCGACGCCGGGATTGAGCGCGAGGATCGGCAGGCGGCCGCCGAGTTCGGCGGCGGTCGCCGGCATGATCTCGATGTAATAGGTGGTTGCGCCGGTGCGCTGCGCGACGCCGGGGATCGAGGTGCTCTGTACCGGAAAGCCGGTCTGCTCCGCGGCCTCGACGATCCAGTTGGTCAGCACGCCGCCGCCTTCGCCGCCCAGCGCGGCGATCAGCAGGGTGATGGGGCGGGGGATGCTCATGCCGCCACCTCTTTCACAGGCTTTCCGTTGTAGCCGCCAAGCGCGCCGATGACGGCGCGGCGGGTGCGGAACAGCGCGCGATCCCACCAGGTCGCGTTGCGCACGATCTCGGCGCGATAGAACGATGGACAAAGCACCGCCGCGTGGGCGACCTCGCCGCACAGCCCGCAGCCGACGCAGCTGTCGATCACGCTCGCCACCGGGTCGGTGCGCAGCGGATCGGGCGACGGCTTCACGGTGAGCGACGGGCAGCCCGACAAGCGGATGCAGGAGTGATCGCCGGTGCAGATCTCGTCGTCGACGCCGTAGCGCGCACGCGTCACCCGCTCGCCACGCTTGAGCTTGTCGGCGTCTTCGGCGCGGACGCGGCGCTGGCGCGCGAGCTGGCATTCGCCGTCGGCGATGATGACCTTGAGGCCGCGCTCGGCCGAGCGCATCGCCTCTTTCAGCGTCTTCACCATGCCGGCGACGCCGTAGGTGCGCACCTTGCGCATCCATTTGACGCCCATCGTCCGCAGCGTCGTCTCGATGTCCATGCCGCCGTGGTCGTCCGAGCGCCGCAACACGCTCGATGGCATGAATTGCTGGCCGGTCGCAGAGGTGTAGCCGTTCTGCATCACGATCAGCACGCCGTCGCCCTTGTTGAACAGATTCGACGCGACGCCGGTGATGATGCCGTTATGCCAGAAGCCGCCGTCGCCCATGATGGCGATCGGCTTCTTCTCCATGTTGGGGCCGACCGCGGCGGCGCTGGCGAGCGACATGCCGTAGCCGAGGATCGAATTGCCCATCGAGAACGGCGCGAAGGTCGCGAAGGCATGGCAGCCGATATCGGCGCTGATATGCGTCGGGCCAATCTCGCGCTGCGCGAGCTTGATGGCGGAGAACACCGGCCGCTCGGGGCAGCCGGTGCAGAAGGTCGGCGGCCGCGGCGGCAGATGTCCGAGCGCCGCGGCGGACTTTACTTTCTGCGCGGCGACCGCCTCGGCTTTCGTCATCGCGGCGTCGGCATCGATGCCGGCGGGGCGGGTGTCCCTGAGAAAGCCGGCGATGCCCTTGAGCAGCACGTCGGAAGTGTATTCGCCGACGCGGGGCAGAACGTCCTTGCCGATCACGCGGGTCTGGATATCGGCACGGCGCAATTCGACATTGACCGCCTGCTCGATGTAGTCGGGAAAGCCTTCCTCGACGACCAGCACCGCGCGCTTGCTTGCGCAGAATTCGCGGATCTCCTCCGGCACCAGCGGATAGACCACGTTCAGCACCAGCATCGGCAGCTTGGCTGTGCCGAATACGTCGGCAAGCCCCAGCCGCTCCATTGCGCGAAGCACGCTACTGGTGAGGCCGCCCATGACGATGATGCCGACATCCTTCGTGTCGCCGTCGATCCGCTCGTTGAGCTTGTGCTCGCGGATGAAGGCGCGCGCGGCGGGCATGCGCTCCTCGATCTTGAGGCGCTCCTGCACATAGGTGACGGGCGGATGCGCGAGCCGGCTGTAGTTGAATTTCGCCGGGTCCTTGATGCGGTCGATGCCGGAATTGATCCCCTTGCGGTTGGTGCTGGCGACGAACGAGCCGGTGACGTGGCAGGCGCGGATGCGCAGTTCGAGCATCACCGGCGTATGGCTCGCCTCGGACAGCTCGAAGCCCTTCTCGACGGTGCGCACGATGGTCGGCAGATCCGGCCGCGGATCGAGCAGCCACATCGAGGACTTCAGCGCATAGGCATAAGAGCGTTCCTGGATGACGCTCGCGCCTTCGCCGTAATCTTCGCCGATCACGATCATCGCGCCGCCGATCACGCCGGGCGAGGCGAGGTTCGACAGCGCATCGGCCGCGACGTTGGTGCCGACGATGGACTTCCACGTCACCGCGCCGCGCAGCGGATAGTTGATCGAGGCGCCCAGCATGGCGGCGGCGGAGGCCTCGTTGGTGCAGGTCTCGACATGGACGCCGAGCTCACCGAGCAGATCCTCGGCCTCGACCATCACGTCGAGCAGGTGCGACACCGGCGCGCCCTGATAGCCGCCGACATAGCTGACGCCCGACTGCAGCAGCGCCTTGGTGACGGCGAGGATACCCTCGCCATGAAACGTCTCGCCGTCACCGAGACGGAGCGACTCCACTTCCTTTGCGAACGAGCGTTCCATTGCCTGCTTCCAGTCCGTTCGGCGGCTTTGCCCGCCTGCTGTTTGCCGAGATAGTTTGGAACCAAACTATCTTACCAGCAATCCTCTACATATGCGAGGGCAGCCACAACGCGAGGATCGGGAAGGCGATGAGGATGGCCAGCCGCAGGATGTCCGTTATGACGAAGGGCAATACGCCATAGAAAATGGTCGATAGCTTGACGTCCTTGATGACGCTCTTGATGACAAAGACGTTCATGCCCACCGGCGGGTGAATCAGGCCGAGTTCCACCGTCATTACGATGATGACGCCGAACCAGATCGGGTCGAAGCCGAGCTGCTTGACGACCGGAAACACGATCGGGATCGTCAGTATGATCATGGCCATCGCGTCCATAATGCAGCCGAGCACCAGGTACATCAGCATGATCAGAATCAGCACCCCATAGGGGCCGAGGCCGAGGCCGGTCAGGAACTCGGTGACCTTTTGCGGTGTCTGGGTGATGGTGAGGAAATAGCCGAAAATCAACGCGCCGATCAGAATAGTGAAAACGGCGGCCGTGGTGCGGACGGTGTCGATGCAGCTTTTCCAGAAATCGGCGCGGCTCAGGCGCTTGCGCAGGATGGCGATGATGAAGGCGCCGCCGGCGCCGCAGCCCGCCGCCTCGGTGGCAGTGAACACGCCGGCATAGATGCCGCCGATCACGAAGATAAAGAGCAGTATCACGGCCCAGACGTCGCGGAGCGAAGCGAGCCGCTCGGGCCACGTCGTGCGCACGCCCGTCGGCAGGAAGTTGGGCCGCGCCATGCCGATGATATTGATGGTCACGACATACATCGCGACCGCAAGAATGCCCGGCACGACGCCGGCGATGAACAGCTTTCCGATGTCCTGCTCGGTGATCAGGCCGTACACCGCGAGCACGGTCGAGGGCGGGATCATGATGCCGAGCGTGCCGCCGGCGGCGACAACGCCGGTCGAGAAGCTCTGCGGATAGCCGTAACGGCGCATTTCCGGATAGGCGACCGAGGAGAAGGTCGCCGCCGTCGCAACCGACGAGCCGCAAATCGCCGCAAAGGCGCCGCAGGCGGCGATGGTGGCGATGCCGAGCCCGCCGCGCAGATGGCCGAGAAAGCTGTTTGCCGCGCGGAACAGCTCGCGGCTCATGCCGGAGCTCGACGCAAACGCGCCCATCAGCAGAAACAGCGGAATCACGGCGAATTCCGCCGACGTCGCCGTCCGCATCGGCGATTGCGCCAGAAGTTTCAGCGCGGGCCACCAGTCTCCGACCATGTAAGCGAAGCCGGTGACGCCGACCAGGGCCATCGCGATGCCGACCGGCACGCGCAGCAGCATCAGCACGAAAAGAGAAATAAAACCGGTAATCGCTACAACGTCGCTATGCATCGCGGATTCACTCGACTGCCGTGGTCTCGGAGTGCTTCGGTTCCGGCTGGCGCAGGATGTCGACGCGGATAGCGCGGATCACCATCAGCATGATCGCGGCCGCAAGGCCGACCCATGCGATGAAGTAGTAAATCCAGACCGGCTGGCGCAGGTCGAAGGTCGCGACATTGTCGCTGTGGGTATTGATGACCTTCAGCGCCACCATCCAGGTAAAGACGACCAGAGAACCGAGCGTAACGATATCGGAAAAAAGCATCATTGCGCGCTGCGCCCAGCGCGGCGCGGCGCCGTAAAGCAGATCGACGGTGATGTGTTCGTTGCGATAGCTCGCGCTGGCGATGCCCCAGAAAATCAGGATGCCGAGGCCGAGGCTGATCAGGTCGTAGCTGTCGGGAATCGACCAGATGAAGATGTAGCGCAGAAAGACGGAAACGAACGTGAGAGCAGTGACGGCGGCGAGAAACGCCGCCGCCGTCTTCTCAATTGCGTCGATGAAGCGGTCAACGAGACCGCGCTGATCGACGTTATCCGGCATTACTGGGCCAGGGACTTGTATTTGACCAGCGTGTCATGAAGTTCCTTCATGATGGCGTCGGGGTTGCCGCCGGCCTTCTTAACGTTGTTCGCCCAGGTCTTGTGCAGCGGTTCGGCCGCCTTCTTCCATTCGGCGAGCTGCGCGCCCGAGATCGGATAGACCTCATGACCCGCCTCCGCCTTGATCTTGGCGATGCCGGCGTGCTCGAAGTCCGCCCACGGACCCGCAACCTTGCCGGCCCATTCGTTGTTGCAATGATCGTCGATCGCCTTCTTCTGGCGAGCCGACATCTGGTTGTACTTGTCCTTGTTGATCACGAAGGCGAAGGTGGTCACGTAAAGCGGCACCTCCATGTGGTACTTGGTGACCTTGTCGATGCCGAACAGCGGCACCGATCCCCACGGGAACGTCACGGCGTCAGCAACGCCCTTCTCGATCACGTCGCGGACTTCCGGTGCGGAGGCCTGCACGTTGGTGCCGCCGAGCGAGGTGACGAAAGCCGCCATCGTCGCGTGCGCCGGGCGGATCTTCATGCCCTTGATGTCGCCGGGCACCATGATCTTCTTGGTGCGTGAGTGGAACGAGCCCGGATCGTGGACGAAGGCGAGGCAGAACTTCACGTCCTTCATCTCACGCGCCGCGTATTTGCGATACCAGGCGTCGATCGCCTGCGAGCCGCCCTTGGCGTTGGCGATCAGGAACGGCAACTCACCGGCGCCGATGATCGGGAAGCGGCCGGGCTGATAGCCGGGGTTGATATAGGTGAGGTCGGCGATGCCGTCGCGCGCCATATCGTAATGGTCGAACGCTTTGCCGAGCTGCTGCGACGGGTAAACTTTGTAATGCAGCGTGCCGCCCGACGCCTTCTCGACGGCCGCGCCCCATTCCTCGAGCGCCTTCTGCAGCGGATGCGACGGCGGGACCCAGTGCGCGAGCTTCAGCTCGAACGTCTTTTCCTGCGCGCCGGCGAGGCTGGCGCTGCCCAGCACGGCCGCCGCGAGGGCGACAGCGCAGGCATAACCGGTCTTGCGGATGGTCATCTCAGTTTCCTCCCTCGTTGATTTGATTGGCCGCGAGTTTTTATTTGGGCCATTTCGTATTATTCGACCGCATGTCGCCGCCGTTGTAAAGGAAATCGTTTGGCGTCAAACTATCTGGCCGGCGCGGCGTATCAACGCTGCGGCGCGAAGAGACGAGGCAGCGTTGTCATGATGCGGTGGTTATCGTGCGCAAACGGGTGAGCGCGAGCAAGGCGGCGCGCGGCGCGGCGAAAGCTCCCGCCGCCGCGATCGATTTCGGCCCGCTCGCCGGCTGGGTCGGCTTCAACCTGCGCATGGCGCAGGAGGCGGCCTTTCAGGCGTTTTCCCGGTTGTCGCGCGAGATCGGCGAGCATCCCGGCCGGTTCGCCATCCTGACCCTGATCGCGAAGAACCCCGGCATCAGCCAGACGGCGCTGGGTGCCGCGAGCGGGCGCGACAAATCCAGCATGACGCCTGTGCTGGAGGATCTGGTGCGGCGCGGCTTGGTGCAGCGCAAACGAATCGACGGCGACCGGCGCGCCTGGCGTCTGTCGCTGACGCCGGCGGGAGAGCGCACGCTTGCCAAGATGATGGCTTGCGCGCGGCGGCACGAGAAGAACCTGGATCGCATCATCGGCGCGCGCGACCGCGACCGTTTCGTGAAGGTGCTGCGCCGTATCGGCGCGGCTATCGGGCAATAGATCAGGCATGATTCCGAAAAGTGGGGACCGGTTTTCGGACAAGATCATGCCTCTACAATCAAATTGGCGACTGGCCTGATTCAACGGAGTTGAATCAGACTCGCGCTTACACACCGAACTTCTCGCGCACCGCCGCCGGGATCGGCATCGATTTGATGCGGCTCGGATCGGCCGGGTCGCGGCCGACCCAGACGCGCTTCTCCGAACATTCGCAGCACGGCTCGCCATTGAGACTGAGCTTGTGCTCGACCGTGAAGCTCGACGTACCGAAGGCGATGGTCGATTCCACCCGGACGTCGTCGCCATAGCGCGTCGGCTTGATGAAGCGCGCGCGCGTCGTCACCACCGGAAAGCCGGCGAAGGCATAATGCCGGGTGAAGTGATATTTCGTCATGCCGAGCGCGCTCTCGAACAGTGCGGCGGTCGAGGCATCGACGATCTCGAAATAGCGCGGGTAGTAGATGATGCCGGCGGGGTCGCAGTCGCCCCACTCGATGCGCACGGTGCGGATATTCGTGATCTTGGTCATGCGGCCTTCTACCACAGCGCTCGTTGACGAAGCCAATTACCGGGGAGCCATGCGCAGCGCGCCGTCGAGGCGGATCACCTCGCCGTTGAGATAACCGTTGCTGACGATGTGCATCACCAGCGCGGCGAACTCGGCCGGGTCGCCGAGCCGCTTGGGGAAGGGCACCGAGGCGCCAAGCGAGTCCTGCGATTCCTGCGGCAGCGCCTTCAGCATTGGCGTGCCGAAAATGCCGGGCGCGATCGCGAGCACGCGAATGCCGAACTGGGAAAATTCCCGCGCGGCGGGCAACGTCAGCGCGGCGACGCCGCCCTTCGATGACGAATAGGCGGACTGGCCGATCTGGCCTTCGAACGCCGCGACCGAGGCGGTCGATACGATCACGCCGCGCTCACCGTCCGCGAGCGGCTCGGCGGCCTGCATCGCGGCGGCGGTGAGCCGCATCATGTTGAAGGTGCCGATCAGGTTGACGCGGATGACGCGCTCGTAGTCTTCGAGCGGCATCGGTCCGTCGCGGCCGACGATGCGCTTGGCCGGCCCGATACCGGCGCAGTTGACCAGAATGCGAGGGGGGCCGTGCACGGTGCTCGCCGCCGCGATGGCAGCTTTCGCGCCTTCGGACGAGGCGACGTCACAGGCAAACGCGATGCCTTTGACTTCGGCGGCGACAGCGGCCGCACCCTTCTCGTTCATGTCGAAGATCGCGACCTTCGCGCCGGCCGCGGCCAGCGCGCGCGCAGTGGCCGCGCCGAGGCCCGATGCGCCGCCGGTGACGATTGCCGCCTGGTTTTTGACGTCCATGCGCCGTGCCCCTTTAGTTCGCCTTCGCGGCTTCCGTGTTCTCGATCAGCAGCGCGATGCCCTGGCCGCCGCCGATGCAGGCCGAGGCGATTCCGTAGCGAAGCTTCTCGCGCTTCAACTCGCGCGCCAGCGTCAGAGCGAGGCGGATACCGGTGACGCCGAGCGGATGGCCGATCGCGATGGCCCCGCCGTTGACGTTGAGCTTTGCCTCGTCGATGCCGAGTTCGCGGGCGCAGGCCATCACCTGCGCAGCGAAGGCCTCATTGATCTCGAACCGGTCGATGTCGGAAAGCTTGAGGCCCGCGCGCTCCAGCACCGCCTTGATCGACGGCACCGGGCCAATGCCCATGATTTCCGGCGGCACGCCGATCACCGCGCCGGCGACAATGCGCGCGAGCGGCGCCTTGCCGTGCTTTTTCACATAATCATTGCTGCCGACCAGAATGGCCGCCGCGCCATCGACGATGGCCGAGGAATTGCCGCCAGTCTGGATGCCGCCGAAGGCCGGGCGGATCTTCGCCAGCGTCTCGAGCGGCGAGGGACGGATGTGAGTGTCGGCGGTCAGTTCGCCTTTGATCTTGATGCCGCGTGGCTGGAGGTTGCCGGCCTCGAATTTTTCCGTCTGTACGGCTGCGACCTCGCCGGCGAGAAAGCCGGACTTCTGCGCCGCGAGCGCGCGGTCGAACGAGCGCACCGCATAGGCATCCACGTCCGGCCGCGTGATTTGATACTGCTTCGCCAACGTCTCGGCGGTGTCGCCCATCGTTGCGTTCGGGCCGGGATCGAGCAGCGCTTCCCACAGGAAGTCCTTGAAGCCTGGATCGCCCATGCGGAAACCGCCGCGCGAGGTGTAGCTCGCCACCGGATTGCGGCTCATCGATTCCGCGCCGACGCACAGTGCGAGATCGGCGCGGCCGAGCGAGGTGGTGTCGGCGGCGTTCATCAGCACTTCGAGGCCGGTGCCGCAGACACGCTGCACGAGATGCGCCGGCACATCCTGCGGCACGCCGGAATAAAGGCCGATGTGACGCGGCAGCAGATAAGCGTCGAAGCTCGCCTGCGCCATCGAGCCGGTGATGACGGTGCCGATGTCGTCCGGCGACGCGCCCGACTTCTTGAAAACTTCACGCGCCGCCTTGATGCCGAGATCGATCGGCGACACCAGCGCGAGCGGTCCGTTGTAGTCCGCGAACGGCGTGCGCACGCCATCCACCATCCAGGCGTCGTCGTAGGTGTAGCTCAGTCCCTTGCTCATTTCGTCTCTCCGGTGGCGATCACGCGCGCGGAATAAGGTTTGGTGTAAAGCTCCTCGACCAGCGGCGCACGATGCGCGAGCACGGCGCGCTGGTTGATTGAGCCCTTGTCGGTCATTTCGCCCACATCCATCGACGGCGGTTCGGCAAGCAGGATGCCGCGGCCGATGCGGTTCGAGCTGCCGCTGGCCTTCTGCGCGAAGGACGCGATCAGCGTTTCGAACTTGGCGCGCACCGCGGGGCTTTCCGCGATCTGGTGCGGCGTCGCATTCGCCGGCAGCAAGGGATCGAGCGCGCGGCAGGCTTCCAGCGCCGGGAAGATCAGCACGGCGATGTCGTTGCGGTCGGCGCCGCCGATCACCACGTCGCGCGCATAGGGCGCGCAGTGGTCGATGAACTTGCCGCGCAGCGGCCCGACACTGACCCAGGTGCCGGTCGAGAGCTTGAAGTCCTCGACGATGCGGCCATCGAACAAGAGGCCCTGCTTCGGGTCGCTCGGATCGGCGAACTTCAGCGCGTCGCCGAGCTTGTAGAAACCTTCCTCGTCGAAGGCGTTGGCGGTGAAGTCGGGCTGCCGCCAGTAGCCCGGCGTGATGTTCGGTCCCTTCACGCGGGCCTCGAGCTTGCCGCCGTTCGGGATCAGCTTCAGGTCGACGCCCGCGACCGGCAGGCCCATATTGGTCGAGTCCGGCGCTTCCCAGGTGCGCGCGAAGGCGCAAGGAGCCGTTTCGGTCGAGCCGAGGCCGGTGAGGAACGGGATGCGCTCGCCGCAGGCATCGACCGCGAGTTCCTGCACTTCGTCATAGATGTGTTGCGCGAGCGCCGCGCCGGCGAACCACAGCACCTTGAGCCGGCTGAAGAACGTTTTGCGCAGCGCTGCGTCGCTGCGCAGGTAGGGCAGCATCGCCTCGTAGCCCTTCGGCACCGTGAAGTACCAGGTCGGCGCGATCTCGCGCAGATTGCGGATCGTTTCCTCGATGGCGCCGGGCACCGGCTTGCCTTCGTCGATGTAGAAGGTGCCGCCGTTGTGGAGCACGAGACCGACATCGTGATTGCCGCCGGCGGTGTGATGCCACGGCGCCCAGTCGACGATCACCGGCGGCTCTTCGAAGAAATAGGCGAGCGCCTGGCCGAGCATGATCTGGTTCGAGCACCACATGCGCTGGGTGTTGGTCACGCATTTCGGGATGCCGGTCGAACCGGAGGTGAACAGGAACTTGGTGACGGTGTCGGGTCCGACGGTGTCATGCGCCTTGTCGACGTTCGCGGTCGGTGTCTCGTTGCAGAAATCCTCGAACGATGTGGTGGCGCGGCCGTCCGGCGTATTGCGCGCGACGACGACTTCGAGATCTGCCGGCACCACGGTCTTGAGCGCGCGCGCGAAGGCTGCACCATCGGTCGCGAACACAAGGCCCGGCGTGATGAGATCGAAAATCGCGCGCAGCCGGCCGAAATCTTCCGAGACCAGCGAATAGGCCGGCGAGATCGGCGCATGCGGCACGCCGACATAGAGCGCGCCGAGCGCGATCAGCGCGTGCTCGATGTCGTTGCCGGACAGGATCGCAATGGGGCGGTCCACCGAAAGGTTGCGCTTGAGAACCGCCTGGCCGATCCGGCGCGCGTAATCGAGCGCCTGTTTGTAGGTGACGGTGCGCCAGCCGTCGCCGTCACGCTGCGCCATGTAGGCGCGATCCGGCGCAACCTTGGCCCAGTGCTCCAGCCGCTCCGTCATCTTTTTCGGATAGGGCCCGAGCGGCTGCGGCGAACGCATGCGGATGATGCCGTTCGCCTCGCGCGTCAGGATGGTGTCCTGCGGCCCGACCGTGACCGGACGCACCGGCGCGTTGGCCCAGTCCGTGGCCGAGCGTTTCGTCACGCCGCTCATGTCCGCCTCAATTGCGGATCGTCGAGCCCGATGACGCGCGACGAATAGGGCTTGTCGTAAAGTTCCTTCACCAGCGCCGCGCGGTTGCGTAGCACGGCGCGCTGGTTGATCGAGCCCTTGTCGGTCATCTCGCCGGAGTCGATCGACGGTGGCTCGGCCATCACCAGCAGCCGGCATACGCGCGTGGAGCTGCCGCGCGCGCGGTCCGCCAGCTCGTTGATGAGCGACGCGAAGGTCAGTCGCGTGCGCGGATCGGCGAAGATCGCGGCGGGCGCGGCGTCCTTCGGCAGATCGGGACAAAGCCGGCGGCAGGCCTCGATGTCGGGGATGACCAGCGCGGCGATGTCTTCTTCGTTCGAACCGGCGAACACCACGTCGCGGACGTAGGGTGCGAAGAATTCGAGGAACTGGCCGCGCAGCGGGCCGACGCTAACCCAGGTGCCGGTCGAGAGCTTGAAGTCTTCGGCGATGCGGCCATCGAACAGCAGGCCGGCATTCGGCTCGTTCGGGTCGGCGAATTTCAGCGCGTCGCCGATGCGGTAGAAGCCTTCCTCATCGAAGGCCTCGCGGGTGATGTCGGGCTGCCGCCAGTAGCCCGGTGTGATGTGCGGGCCGCGGAAGCGCGCTTCCAGCTTGCCTTCGTTCGGCGCGAGCTTGAGTTCGACCTGCGGGCAGGGCAGGCCGATATTGCCGGCGCGCTCGAACTCCCAGGTGCAAGCGGTGGCGAGCGGCGAGGTCTCGGTCGAGCCGAGCGCGGAGAGGAAGATCACGCGCTCGCCGGTCGTTTCGATCGATAGCCGTTCGAGATCGTCCCAGCACGGCTGGCTCAGCGCCGCTCCGGCGTAGAACAGGACTTTCAGCTTGCTGAAGAAGTTTTTGCGAAACGCCTCGTTGTCGCGCAGATGCGCGACCAGCGCCTCGTAGCCCTTGGGCACGTTGAAGTAGATGTTCGGCGCGACGTCGGTGAGGTTGCGCACCGTTTTCGGCACGCCGGGCGGCGTCGGGTTGCCGTCGTCGATATGCAGCGTGCCGCCATTGGTCAGCGCGAGGCCGAAGCAGTAGTTGCCGCCGAAGGTGTGGCTCCACGGCAGCCAGTCGACCAGCACCGGCGGCTCGTCGGCGAAGAACGGGTAACACGCCGCGATCATCGCCTGATTGGCGGTCAGCATGCGGTGGGTGTTGATGACGCCCTTCGGCGTGCCGGTCGAGCCTGAGGTGAACAGGAATTTGGCGATGGTGTCGGGCGCGACTTTCGCATGCGCGGCATCGACCGCCTTTTCGCTATTTGCGCCGAGATCGTCGAACATCAGCGTCTTGCGGCCGTCCGATGCGTTGCGCGCGACGACAAGTTCGGTGTCCGCCGGAATGACGGACGCGATGGCCTTGCCGAACATCGCGCCGTCGCTCGCGAACACGAGGCCCGGCGTCAGCAGTTCGACGATGCCGCGCAGCCGGCCGAAGTCGCCGGACATCAGCGAGTAAGCGGGCGAGATCGGCGCATAGGGGATACCGACATACATCGCGGCGAGCGCGAGCAGCGCGTGTTCGATGTCGTTGCCGGACAGAATGGCGATGGGGCGTTCGGCGGACAGCCCGCGCGACAGCAGCGCCGCCGCGATGGCGCGCACGCGGTCGCGCACCTGTTTGTAGGTCAGCTTGCGCCATGCGCCGTCGGCGCCGCGCTGGGCGAGATAGGTCTGGTCCGGCCGTTCTGTCGCCCAGCGGTCGAGCGACTCCGTCACGGTCGCCGGATGCTGCGGCAGGCTCTGCGCGCAGCGTAGATAAATCGTGCCGTCCGCGCGCGTCTCGACGACCGTGTTGAGGCGGCCGAGCTTGACCGGCCGCAGCGGTGCGGCCTCGCGGGTCGAGAGATTTGCGGCGCTGGTCGCCATGGCCGGAACGCTTCCTTACCCAATCGCCGGCTCAATTGTCGTGGCGCTCCCTGGTTGCCCAGTGAGCGCCCGGCCGGTCGTTATGCGGCGCCGTGCGCGGCGCCAGATTGTTGTCCAAGACAACAATCTGCCAACAATCGCTTTTGGACCTCCGGCCGTCAAGTGCGCGTTCAGGTTCGCGTCACCTTCGGCCCGCGCTTCTCCAGAAAGGCGTTGAGGCGGGCCTTGGCCTCGCCATCGGCCTGCGCAATCGAGGAGATCATCGCCTCGACGGCGTAGCCGCCGGCCGGGTCCATCTCGGCGATGCGCGGCAGCGCCTGCATCACGGCGTAATTGGTCAGCGGCGCATTGGAGGCGATGTGGGTCGCAAGCTCGAGGCCCTTGGCGAAGCCTTTGCCTTGATCGACGAGATAGGTGGAGAGGCCGACAGTGTGGCCTTCCTCGGCCGAATAGGTCCGGCCCGTGAGCATCATGTCCATCATGCGGGCGACGCCGATCAGCCGCGGGATGCGGACCGAGCCGCCGCCGCCGACATAGATGCCGCGGCTGCCCTCGGGCAGCGCGTAATAGGTCGAGCGTTCGGCGACGCGGACGTGGCAGGCGGCCGCGAGTTCGAGGCCGCCGCCCACCACCGCGCCATGCAGCACGGCGACAACGGGAACCCGTCCGAATTGCAGCTTCTCGAAAGCGCGGTGCCAGAACCGCGAATGTTCCATGCCCTCGCTGATGTTGCGCTCGCGCAGCTCGGAGAGGTCGAGGCCGGCGGAGAAGTTGTCGCCCTCGCCGCAGATCATCGCCGCGCCGATGTCGTCCGGCAGCGAGGTGACGAATTTTTCGATGCCCGACACGATGGTGTCGTTCAGCGCGTTGCGCTTTTCCACGCGGTTGAGCCTGAGCACCGCGACCGCGCCGTGGCGTTCGGCCAGCAGCGAAGGCGGCAGTTCGATCATCATTCCGACGGCAGCCATCACATCACCTCGTAAACGTCGAGCCGCACCGACTGGGCCTCGCGTGCCCCGCGCGCCAGCGCGAGGATATTGTTGAGCCAGGCATGCGCCGGGTCCGCCGTCTCGAACCGCATCACGGTCCGGAAATAATACTGCGACGGGTCGACGTTTTCGCCTCTGCCCAATTTCTCCATGACGTGCGGCGGGCCGTGACGCAAGCCTTCGCTCGAAACCAGAATGTGGCCCCCATTATCGGCCTCAATAGTGTAGCGCGCCTGGATATCGGCGGTTCCGTCGGTCCGGATGATCTGCCAGTCGGCGCCGCCGCGTAAAATCCGGCCTTTGAGCCGCGCACCGCTGACCGTCCCGCCTTCGATGTCGATCACCCGGCGTTCGCCATAGGGGGTTCGGCCGAAACGGAGAATGGCGGCCAGGTCGGCATTCACGGTGAAGATGGGCGTCGCGGACAGCATGAAAGGTAATCGCCGATGGTCTGGAATTGATTTAAGCCTATTTGACCCTGTCCATCGCGAGCCGTAAATACGGGACCGCAAAACAGGATAAAATTTACATGGCGGAACATCATGGCGCGTGAAGCCTATCTCTGCGACTACGCCCGCACGCCGATCGGCCGTTATGCCGGCTCGCTCGCCAAGGTGCGCACCGACGATCTCGGCGCCATTCCGATCAAGGCGCTGATGAAGCGCAACGCCAAGGTGGACTGGGCGGCGCTCGAGGAAGTTTATTTCGGCTGCGCCAATCAGGCCGGCGAGGACAACCGCAACGTCGCGCGCATGGCGCTGCTGCTCGCGGGCCTGCCGGCCTCCGTTCCCGGCGTGACCTTGAATCGGCTGTGTGCCTCCGGGCTTGAAGCGGTCGGTACCGCCGCCCGCGCGATCCGCGCCGGCGAGATGGACTTCGCGATTGCCGGCGGCGTCGAGTCGATGACGCGCGCCCCCTTCGTGCAGGGCAAGGCGCAGGAAGCCTTCTCGCGCAGCGCGGAAATTTTCGACACCACCATCGGCTGGCGTTTCATCAACCCGCTGATGAAGAAGCAGTACGGCGTCGATGCGATGCCGGAAACCGGCGAGAACGTCGCCGAGGACTATCAGATCAAGCGCGCCGACCAGGATGCTTTCGCGTTGCGCTCGCAGCAGAAGGCCGGCAAGGCGATCGCCGCCGGCTACTTCAAGGACGAGATCGTTGCGGTCGAGATCGCCGGCCGCAAGGGCGAGGTCGTCACCATCGACAAGGACGAGCATCCGCGCCCGGAAACCACGCTGGAGCAACTCGCCAAGCTCAAGACGCCGTTCCGCGAGCCCGGCACCGTCACCGCCGGCAATGCCTCCGGCGTCAATGACGGCGCGGCCGCGATGATCGTCGCGTCCGAGGAAGCCATCAAGAAACACGGCCTCACGCCGCGCGCCCGCATCCTCGGCATGGCGTCCGCCGCGGTGCCGCCGCGCGTGATGGGCATCGGCCCCGTGCCGTCGACGCAGAAGCTGATGGCGCGGCTCGGCCACAAGATCACCGACTACGATTTGATCGAACTCAATGAAGCCTTCGCCTCGCAGTCGCTAGCCTGCATGCGCCAGCTTGGCCTGCCGGACGACGCCGAGCATGTGAACCCGCATGGCGGGGCGATCGCGCTCGGTCATCCGCTCGGCATGTCGGGTGCGCGGCTGGCGTTGACGGCGGCGCACGGCCTGCACGCGCGCGGCGGCAAGCTCGGCCTTGCCACCATGTGCGTCGGTGTCGGGCAGGGCGTGTCGCTGGCGATTGAAAAAGTCTGAGAATTCGCGAAAGAGCGGAGAAGGAACGGAATGTCGCTCATTTATCCCAAGGAAAGCCTGAGTGCTTTCCCGAAGCACCTGAGCCCCGGCTACAAGAGCACCGTGAAGCGGTCGCCGTCGAAGCCGCTGATCATCATGCCGCACACGCTGTCGGAGTTGACCGGCCCGGTCTACGGCCATGACGCCATCCAGGACGGCGACAACGACCTGACCAAGCAGCACAAGGGCGAGCCGCTCGGCGAGCGCATCGTCGTCCATGGCCATGTGCTCGACGAGGACAAGCGCCCGATCCCGGACGCGCTGGTGGAGTTGTGGCAGGCCAATGCCTGCGGCCGCTACGTCCACATCGTCGACCAGCATCCGGCGCCGCTCGATCCGAACTTCACCGGTGCGGGCCGCACGCTCACCGACAAGCAGGGCTACTACAAGTTCATCACCGTGAAGCCCGGCGCCTATCCGTGGGGCAACCACCACAACGCCTGGCGGCCGAACCACATTCACTTCTCGATCTTCGGCCACTCGTTCCTGTCGCGGCTGGTCACCCAGATGTATTTCCCCGGCGATCCGCTGTTCCCCTACGACCCGATCTTCAATTCGGTCACCGACCCGAAGGACCGCGAGCGCATGGTCGCGAGCTTCGACATGGAAAACACCGTGCCCGACTGGGCGCTCTGCTACCGCTTCGACATCGTGCTGCGCGGCCGCGAAGCCACGCCGCTCGACGACGACAAGCACTGAGAAAGAACGAGCGAACGATGTCCGATTCCGAAATCACTCCGTCGCAAACCGTCGGTCCGTTCTTCGCCTACGGCCTCACGCCGAACAACCGCACCGAATGGGACCCGAACGGCCAGTATCACTGGAAGAACACCGTCGACGGCAATCTCATCACGCCGGATGTCACCGGCGACAAGATCCGCATCGAAGGCACCATCTATGACGGCGACGGCAAGCCGATCCCGGACGCGATGCTGGAGATCTGGCAGGCCGACGCGCAGGGCCGTTACGCCAATCCGCGCGACAACCGCGCGCTGCCGAACGCTCAGTTCAAGGGCTTCGGCCGCTCCTCGACCGACAAGCAGGGCGTGTTCGCCTTCGACACCATCAAGCCGGGCGCGGTGCCGGGGCCGGGCGGCAAGCCGCAGGCGCCGCATGTCGTGTTCTGCATCTACTCGCGCGGCATGCTGCGGCAGATTTATACGCGGATGTATTTTTCCGACGAGGCGGCGAACGCCACCGACCCCGTGCTGACCATCGTGCCCACGGATCGTCGCGGCACGCTGATCGCGACGAAGGAAAACAAGGGCGGGCAGACGCTGTACCGCTTCGACATCCGGGTGCAGGGCGACAACGAGACGGTTTTCTTCGACATCTGATCCTCGATCGTTCGGCGCAGATTTTTCAACCGCCCGAAGGCCGCCTTCGGGCGGTTTTTTCGTGCCCACTGTAGTATGGACATGATGGGCAATTGCCCCAATTTGAGTGGGCGCCGGCCATTCGGAACGAGATCGTTGCCCACAAAATCCCAGTTATCTTTGCAATGCAGCGAGGTATTATTGCCCACCTTTTCTGCCCAAGTTCCTGAGGTTGAATTTTTAAGTTGACGCCATCGGGCAGTCTTGGTTCGATCCGGCAACCTCAACCGCGCGGAAGACGCGGGGAATATCACGCGACAAAAGCTGTCCGGGAGAAACGCCGTGAACGAACAGATCCTTCAGGAGATCACCGATTTCTGCCGCCAGCGCGGCCTGGCCGAATCCACCTTCGGCCGCCGCGCCGTCAACGACGGCAAGCTCGCGAGCCGCCTGCGCAACGGCGGACGCATCACCACCGAGACGCTCGAGCGCATCCGCTCCTTCATGACGCGCTCCGGTGAAGCGATGCCGGCGAAGCGCCGCGTGATGTTCGACGCGCCCTCGCAGGTGCTGCCGGCGGTCGCGCCGCCGGCGCAGCCGAGCGCCACCGCAGATGGCGAGGCCGACCCGCAGCGCAATTTCCGCTTCTTCGACAACCGGCAGAAATATCTGCTGTTCGTGAACACCTGCAGCGAGAAGTGGGAGATCGCGAACCGCGTCAATCTCGAACTCGCCAACATCCACCCAAAGCCGCCGGCGGTGCGTGTGTTCGACGCCGGCGTCGGCGACGGCACGGTGCTCACCCGCGTGATGCGCTCGATGCACGAGCGGTTCACGACCATGCCGTTCTACATCGTCGCCAAGGAAATCAGCCTCGAGGACATTCGTCTCACGCTGCAGAAGATGGCGGACCGCTTCGTCGAGCATCCCTCGACGGTGCTGGTGCTGACCAACCTCGCTTACGCCGAGGCGCCGTGGCTGACCGCGAAGTCGGTCAGCGCCGCGACCAGCCTCGTGTGGCACGAGGTGCCGCTCGAAGGCTCGACCTCGCACAATTTCGAGCAGCAGATCACCGATCTCGAGCCGTTCCTCGCCGAGAACTGGAAAGCGAAGGTCAGCCCGAAGAGCGGCAACCCGGTCTATGAGCGGCCGGTGGTGCTGGTGATCTACCGCAACGACCACAAGTTCCTGCTCGACCAGGTGATCCCGAAGCCCGGCTCGGCCTCGGCGGAGTACGACCTCGTCATGGCCTCGCAGCCCTATCGCGCGCGCGCCTCGGTCGACTTCAAGGCCAAGCGCGTGCTGGCGCCGCTCGCCCGCGCGCTCGGTCCCGGCGGCCGCATGATCGGCATCCACTCCTACGGCCACGATCCGGGCATGGAGATCGTCAACCGGGTCTGGCCGGAGGACAATCCGTTCGCGCATGACCGCCACGAACTGCTCAAGGCGGTGAAGCAGGAGCTGGGACCGGCGGGGCGTGACCTCAACTTCAACGCCTATTCCGACCAGCGGTCGCTGTTCCGCTACGTCATGCACACGCTGCCGTCGGAAGTGTCGTCGTCGATCGGCACCTCGACGCTGCTCGCGGCGTGGAACGCGGCGATCTATGTGGCGCAGGTCGAGGACGACCGGCTGACCGACGTGACTACCGACGGCCGCTACATCGAGGCCACCCGCGACGTGCTGCAAAAACACGGCGGGCTGTGGTTCTACGACGAGTCCTTCGTCATCTCGCGCCGCTGGGAATAGCCCTCGTGGTGAGGCCCGATGTCCGTCACTGACTGCCCATCGGGCCGCGCTGCGGCGTTTGCCGGCCTCTATTCGATCGAGGCGACCCGTCCTTCGGCGGCCGACATCGCTGCGGTGGCCGAGCATGGCGGAGCGGGCCGCTGGCTCTATCTCAGCGCCGTGCCGGCCCAGCCGCTCAACGAGCTGGCCGGCGTCGCGGCGCAGGTGCGGCGCGCCGGGCTTGAGCCGGTCGTTCATCTTCCCGCGCGCCGTCTCACCTCCAAGGCCGAGCTGATCGAAATCCTCGCGCGGCTGCGCGGCGAGGCGGATGTCCGCCGTCTCCTCGTGCTGGCCGGCGAGTTCGATCCGCCGGGTCCGTTCGCCGACGCGCTCGCGGTCATCCGCGACGGCGGGTTGCGTGAGGCCGGCATCGAGGAGATCGGCATTACCGGTTATCCCGAAGGCCATCCACGCATCGGCAACGAGCAGCTCGCGGCCGCGATGGCGGACAAGATCGCCGCTGCGGAACAGCAGGGTCTGAAGCTCCATATCGTCACGCAGTTTGCGTTTTCCGCCGAGCCGGTCGCGGCCTGGGTTCGCGGCATTCGCGCCAGGGGCATCGCGCTTCCGGTGCGGATCGGCCTTGCCGGCCCGACCAGCCTGACCGCGCTGCTGCGCTACGCCAAGCGTTGCGGCGTCAACGCCTCGATGCGCGGCCTTGCCTCCGGCGCCGCTGCGAGCCTGATCGGCAATGTCGGGCCGGAAAAGATCGTCGACGAACTGTGCGCAGACAGCGCCGACCTCGGCGAAATCCGGGTTCACTATTTCTCATTCGGCGGTATCGCCGACACGGCGCGCTATGCGGAGAAGCAGGCGGCGCGACTCGCGGTCGCGAGCAAAGCCGTGCTATGACCCCACCAAATTGAAGTCCGGACTGTTCGGCCCGGCGCATTTGGTGAGGAAAAAATGCAGCGAAACAAACCGCCCTTCCGGGCCGACCATGTCGGCAGCTTTCTGCGTCCCGCGCCTCTCAAGGAAGCCCGCGCCAAGCGCGAAAAAGGCGAGATCACCGCGGCGCAGCTGAAAGAGGTCGAAGACCGCGAGATCGAGAAGGTCATCGAGCA
The DNA here is from genome assembly GCF_050250095.1 of Pseudolabrys sp. Classification (NCBI taxonomy): domain Bacteria; kingdom Pseudomonadati; phylum Pseudomonadota; class Alphaproteobacteria; order Hyphomicrobiales; family Xanthobacteraceae; genus Pseudolabrys; species Pseudolabrys sp. The sequence continues at coordinate 49,766 of NZ_JBFWPH010000007.1, forward strand.
GCAGGAAGCCGTCGGCCTGCAACTCGCCACCGACGGCGAGTTCCGCCGCGCCTGGTGGCACTACGACTTCTTCGGCATGCTCGACGGCGTCGAGATCATCGAGGGCAGGACCGGAATCCAGTTCCATGGCGTGCTGACCAAGGCGCACGTCATTCACGTCAAGAACAAGATCGACTTCTCCAATCACCCGATGCTGGAGCACTTCAAGTTTTTGAAGGCCCACACCAAGGTGATGCCGAAGATGACCATCCCGTCGCCGACGGTGATGCATTTCCGCCTCGAGCCGGATGCCGTCGAAAAGTCGGCCTATGCGAGCCGCGACGCGATCTTCGACGATCTTGCGGTCGCCTATCAGAAGGCAATCAAGGCGTTCCATGCCGCCGGCTGCCGCTACCTGCAGTTCGACGATACCGCCTGGGCCTATCTCTGCTCGCAGGATGAGCTGAAGAAGGCGCGGGATCGCGGCCTCGATGTCGATCACCTGCAGGACAGCTACACGCGCTGCATCAACAAGGCGCTGGAGGCGAAGCCCGCCGACATGACGATCACCACGCACGTCTGCCGCGGCAATTTCCGTTCGACCTGGATTTCGTCGGGCGGCTATGAGCCGGTGGCGGAAAACATGCTCGGTAAGTGCAATTACGACGGGTATTTCCTTGAATACGACAGCGAGCGGGCCGGCGGGTTCGAGCCGCTGCGCTTCCTGCCGAAAGGCAACAAGGTCGTCGTTCTCGGCGTCATCACTTCGAAGACCGGTGAGCTGGAATCGAAGGACTCGATCAAGAAGCGGATCGATGAAGCGGCCAGGATCGTGCCGCTCGACCAGCTGGCGCTGTCGACCCAGTGCGGCTTTGCCTCGACCGAGGAAGGCAACACGCTCGCCGAGCAGCAGCAGTGGGACAAGCTGAAACTTGTCGTCGATATCTCGAAGGAAGTCTGGGGCTGATTGCTCTGGCGCTTCGGGGTTATGAGTAAAAAAAATCCCCCGTGCGTTGCACGGGGGCTTCTTTTTTATCGACGTGACGGGCGAGGAATTATTCCGCCGCCTCGTGCCGCCACTTGCCTTCGTAGCCTTCGCGCACGACGGCGGAGTAGGGCGCCGGCGAGACGATGACCTTGATCTCGGTCTGCTTGTGGCGCTCGACGGTGGTCTTCTTGGTGCCGCCGTTCTCCTCGCCCCAGACGAGGGAGAGCTCGGTGCCGGGCTTCGCAAATTCCTCCTCGACCCAGCCGAGCGACAGCATCTTGCGCTCGTTGAAGCTGTAGCCGGAGAACATCGAAGCGCCGGCCATCTTGCCGCCCTTCATCACCGCGTCGTAGGACGACGAGGCGTAGTTCGACAGCGGCAGGTCGATGAACTTGTAGTTCTCGCCGGCGGGCGCGAACATCGAGGCGTTGATGCGATCGACGTCCTTGTTGTCCCAGGCAAACGTCACCTTCTTGCGCTTGTTCTTGCCTTCCATCGCCTTCAGCGCGTCGGCGCCGATGAAGTCGTGGTCGAACTTGGTGAAGGTGTTGTAGCCCAGCTCATAAGGCGTCGTGTAATAGTCCTCGATGTTCTTCGAGACGTAGCTGCCGCCGATCGAGGCGTTCGCCTCGTAGCTCGTGAGCGGCAGCCACTCGCGATAGGCTTTCAGCTTGTCGCCCGAATAGATCGCCGGCACCGGCGAGGGGATCCAGCCGGACTCCAGCGTGTTGGTCGCATAGGCGCGGGCGCCGACGGCGACGATGCCGAAATCCTTGCCGGCTTCCATGATCGCGTTCTTGATCTCGTCGACCTGCTCGTAAGGCCCCCACACTTCGAGGCCCGGTGCACCCGCCATGCCGTGACGCAGCGCACGCACCTTCTTGCCGGCGATGGTGATGTGGCCCATGCGGAAGAACTTGATGTCGGGGAAGGTGCCGCCGTTCAGCTTCTTGATGACGTCCTGCGCCTTCGGACCCTGGATCTGATAGCGATAGAACGCGCGCGTCACCGGCTTGCCCATCGGGCGCGACGGCGAACGGTCGTCATATCTGGTGGTGACGTTGAAGCCGCCGGTCTTGGCGTGGAACTCGATCCAGTTGGCGGCCGGGTTGCGGCCGACATAGCACATGCTGTTTTCGGCGAGGTAGAACAGGATGCCGTCGCCGATCACATGGCCGTAAGGCGTCACCGGCGCGAACTGCTTGGCCTGATCGACATGGAAGTTCTTGAACGAGTTGGTCGAGAGCGAGGACAACAGCTTCACGGTGTCCGGTCCCTCGACGAACAGGTTCACCATGTGATGCGACTGGTCGAACAGCACGCAGCTGTCGCGCCACGCGCGCTGCTCGTCGCGCCAGTTCGAGAATTCCGGCGCGACCACGGGATAGACGTAAGCGCCGATCTGCGAATTGCGCATCATGTCGACCGCGTTGCCGGCCGCTTTCAGTTTTTCGTCCAGGTTCTTTGCCATCGCTCATTTACTCCGACAGGGTTGTCTGAAAATCGGCTGCCGCCAGACCGGGCCGCGCGCGGTTTTCCGTGCGGCTTCCGGTCAGGGATGCGGCAGTATGTATACAGGTCCGGGCGTCCGGGCCGTATGGTCGCGAATTGAGCCTCGATTTTGCTGCCTGATCCGGCGTTATTCTTGGTCTGCCGGACGGGGCTGGCGGTTCCTCACTTCCACGTTGTATACAGCATGAATTGACCGGGGCCTCAAGAAGCCCCGGCGAAAATAGGGAGCCGCTCTTGCCCACTCAGGTCTCCGACAGCGACCGGTCCTCGTCACAGACGGTGAAGGCCCAATTGTCGCTGCGCGACCTCGTGTTGTCCGGCGAGTTGAAGGCCGGCGACCGTATTTCCGAACTGTCGATGGTCGAGCGGCTTGGCATTTCCCGGACGCCGATCCGCATGGCGCTGGTGCGGTTGCAAGAGGAGGGCTTCCTCGACGCGCTGCCCACCGGCGGCTTCGCGGTGAAGGGCTTTTCCGAGCGCGACATTCACGACGCGATCGAGATGCGCGGCACGCTGGAAGGCTTCGCCGCGCGGCTCGCCGCCGAGCGCGGCGCGGCCGCCCCGGTGCTCGCGGCGATGAAGGACCTGCTCGCCCGGATCGACGATCTCGTTGGGCAGCCGGCGCTCACCGTCGACGACTTCTCGGTCTATGTCGGGTTGAACGGTCAATTCCACGCGCTGCTGATCGACGCCGCCGACAGTCCGGTGGTGCGGCGGCAGATCGAGCGCGCGGTCAATCTGCCGTTCGCTTCGCCGAGCGGCTTCGTCATGTTGCAGGCCGTGCTGCCGGAGGCGCAGAAGATTCTCACCATCGCGCAGGATCACCACACCTGCGTCGTGCGTGCGATCGAGGAACGCGAGGGCGCGCGCGCTGAGGCGTTGATGCGCGAGCACGCGCGGCTCGCGCACCGCAATCTCCAGCTCGCCTTCCGCAATCAGGGCACCCGCGACCTCGTGCCGGGCGCGGTGCTGATCCGCCCGCCGGTCGCCGCCAACGGCTAGGTGTGCTAACGACAGTCTCAAGAAAACTTCAGAACCGGGAGTGAATGCGCCATGAGCCAACGGACCAAGCCGCCTTTCCGCGCCGATCATGTCGGCAGCCTGCTGCGTCCCGCGGCGTTAAAGGAAGCGCGCGCCAAACACGAAAAAGGCGAGATCGACGCCGCGGCGCTCAAGGCGGTCGAGGATCGCGAGATCGAACGTGCGATCAAGAAACAGGAAGAGATCGGCCTCAAGCTCGCGACCGATGGCGAGATGCGCCGCTCCTGGTGGCACTTCGATTTCTTCCGGGGTCTTGAGGGCGTCGATCTGATCGAAGCCCCGCCGATCAAGTTTCACGGCGTCGTCACCAAGAGCCAGGCCATCAAGATCAACCGCAAGGTCGATTTTGCCGGCCATCTGCACATCGAGCATTTCAAGTTCCTCAAGGCGCACTGCAACGTCACACCGAAGATGACGATCCCGGCGCCCAGCACGTTCCATTTCCGTCAAGGCCGGCAGATGGTGAGCAAAGAGGCTTATCCGGATCTCGGCCAGTTCTGGGAGGACGTCGGCGCCGCCTGGGGCAAGGCGATCCGCGCTTTCTATGACGCCGGCTGCCGCTATCTGCAGCTCGACGACACCGCCTGGGCGATGATCTGCGATCCGAACGAGCAGAAGCACTCGCGGGAGCGCGGCGACGATCCCGACAAGCTGCCGGCGATCTATGCGCGCCTCACCAATGCCGCGTTGAAGGCGAAGCCCGCCGATATGACGGTGACGATGCATTCCTGCCGCGGCAATTTCCGCTCCACCTTCATTGCCTCGGGCGGCTACGAGTTCGTCGCCGAGCAGCTGCTCGGCAACACCGATCTCGACGGCTACTTCCTGGAATACGATTCCGACCGCGCTGGCGGCTTCGAGCCGCTGCGCTACTTCCCCAAGGGCAAAAAGCAACTGGTGCTCGGTCTCGTCACCTCCAAGAGCGGCAAGCTCGAGTCGAAGGACGACATCAAGCGCCGGATCGACGAGGCGACGAAATATGTCGCGCTCGATCAGCTTTGCCTGTCGCCGCAGTGCGGCTTCGCCTCGACCGAGGAAGGCAATGTGCTGGCCGAGGAGGAGCAGTGGGCGAAGCTGCGGATGATCGTCGAGCTTGCCGACGAGGTCTGGGGCGGCAAGTAAGGTTGGGAATTACGTGATGACGAGCAAGCCTCCGTTCCGCGCCGATCATGTCGGCAGCCTGCTGCGTCCCGCCGCGCTGAAAGAGGCGCGGGCAAAACGCGAGCGAAACGAAATCTCGGCCGACGACCTGAAAGCGGTCGAGGATCGCGAGATCGCGCGCGTGATCAGGAAACAGGAAGAGATCGGCCTCAAATCGGTCACCGACGGCGAGTTCCGCCGCGCGTTCTGGAACTACGATTTCCTCGGCAATATCGACGGCGCGGAGGCCTATCTCGGCGAGCGCAAGATCAAGTTCCAGGGCGTCAATCCGAAGCCGATGATGATGCGCATCGTCGGCAAGCTCGGCGCATTCACCGGCCATCCGATGATCGAGCATTTCAGGTTCGTCGCCGCGAACACCAGGCAGACCGCCAAGATGACGATCCCGTCGCCGTCGTCGATGCATTTTCGTTACGGGCGGGAAGGGGTTCCGGCAAGCATCTATCCCGACATGGCGGAGTTTTATCGCGATCTCGGCGAGGCCTATCGCAAGGCGGTCGCGGCGTTCGGCGTGGCCGGCTGCCGCTATCTCCAACTCGACGAGGTCAACCTCGCTTATCTGTGCGACCCGAAGCTGCGGGCGCAGGTCGACGACCGCGGGGAAGACGCCGCGAAGCTGCCGGAAACCTATGCCGGCCTGATCAACGCGGCGGTGTCCGGCGCGCCGGCCGGCATGACGGTCTGCATGCATCTGTGCCGCGGCAACTTCCAGTCGACCTTCGTGGCGTCCGGCGGCTATGAGCCGGTGGCGGAGATCCTGTTCAATACGATCAATGTCCACGGCTATTTCATGGAATACGACTCCGACCGCGCCGGCGGTTTCGAGCCGCTGCGCTTCGTGCCCAAGGGCAAGACGGTCGTGCTCGGCCTCGTCACATCCAAGAGCGGCAAGCTCGAATCGAAGGAAGAGATCAAGCGGCGGATCGACGAGGCGGCAAAATACGTGCCGCTCGACCAGCTCGCGCTGTCGCCGCAATGCGGTTTCGCCTCGACCGAGGAGGGCAATATCCTAGCCGAAGACCAGCAGTGGGCAAAGCTGTCGATGATCGTCGAACTGGCCGACGAGGTGTGGGGCCGTTGATGGGCAAGGCGGACGACGGGCGCAACCGATAACGGTTTGAGTTTCGCCCTGACGCTTTTAGCATCTGTCGCGACGTGACTGCGTTCGACACGTTAGAGGTCGAAGAAGCCGCGAACAGCAGAAGAGGAAACACCGATGGCCCTGCGCACCAAGCCGCCGTTTCGCGCCGATCATGTCGGCAGTCTGTTGCGTCCTGCTGCGCTCAAGGAGGCGCGGACGAAATTCGCCAAGGGCGAGATCGACGCAGCTGCGCTAAAAGCGGTCGAGGACCGCGAGATCGAGCGCGTCATCAAGAAGCAGGAGGAGGTCGGCCTGCAGGCGATCACCGACGGCGAATTCCGCCGTTCGTGGTGGCATCTCGATTTTCTCTGGGGTCTCGACGGCGTCGACAAGCATGTGATGAACAGCGGCGTCGCCTTCGCCGCGGTGACGACGCGCAACGAGGGCGTCAAGGTGACCGGCAAGATCGGCTTCACCGGCCATCCGATGATCGAGCATTTCAAGTTCGTCGCCGCGCACACCGGGTGCACGCCGAAGATCACGGTTCCCGCGCCGTCTGCGGTCTATGGCCGTCCGGCGCGGCCGCCGATCGACGACAAGGCCTATCCGAAGCTCGATGCGATGTTCGAGGACCTGGGGCAGGCCTACAAGAAGGCCGTGCGCGCCTTCGCCGATGCCGGCTGCCGCTATCTCCAGCTCGACGAAGTCTTCATCGCCATGCTGTGCGACGACAAATACCGCCAGCAGATGACGGCGCGCGGCGACGACCCCGAAAAGCTCGGACGGCTCTACGGCGATCTCGTCAACGCCGCGATGGCGGACATTCCCGCCGACATGACGATCACGATGCATATGTGCCGCGGCAACTACAAGTCGACCTTCATGGGCGCCGGCGGCTATGAGGCGGTGCAGGAAGTGCTATTCAACCGCATCAAGGTCCACGGCTTCTTCATGGAATACGACACCACGCGGGCCGGCGGCTTTGAGCCGCTGCGCATGGTGCCGAAGGACCGGCAGGTCGTGCTCGGCGTGGTCACCACCAAGACCGGCAAGCTCGAATCGAAGGATGAGATCAAGCGGCGCATCGACGAGGCGACGAAGTACATCTCGCTCGATCAGCTCTGCCTGTCGCCGCAATGCGGCTTCGCGTCCACGGAAGAAGGCAACGCGCTTGCCGAAGACGAGCAGTGGGCCAAGCTGCGCATGATCGTCGAACTCGCCGACGAGGTCTGGGGCCGTTAGTGCTCGCCGATTGACAGCGATGCCTGCGCCACCGGCATGGCGTCGTCCTCGTCGTCGACCGGGCCGACAAACCAGTTGCGGCCGGGCAGCGGCGTAACGCGCACCGCCTGCAAGACGCCTGCCGTCATTGTCGGATCGAAGAAGCGCATCGTGCGCGCGTTGAGGTCGATGACGCGGCCGGGCCGCAGCGGCCCGACATCGTTGATCCTCACGATGACGCTTTTGCCGCCCGCCTCGACCAGCGCATAGGCCGGCTCGTAGCGCATGCGATAGCGCACACCGTTGAATCGCCCGCGCAGATCGATCTGGATCGCCGCGGTCCAGCCGTTCGGGTCGTAGTATTCGCCGGAGGCTGTTTCGGCGTCGCCGGAGTCCTTGTCGGCGGGGTCGGTCGGATCGTACATCGACGCCGCGCCGACGATCATCGCCGGCGCGAGCGCGGCGTCCGGCGCCGCGATCGAGATATTGGCGGTCACCGTCGTGGCGGGTTTCTCGATCGGCGCCGACGAAATCGGCGGCAGCCGCAGGCGCGGGATCGCGGCGGTGACCGCTTCGGCCGCGGCGCGGTCATCGAGCGCATCGAAGAGCGGACTGTCGGACGTCACCTCGAAGCGAAATGCGGTCGCGCGGGGCAAGGCGATTTCGGCGGCAGCGTGCGACAAAGGCGGGATCGGCGCGACGGCGACGGCATCGACCTGTGGCGTATCGAAACGCGCCTGCGCGAGACCGGCAAGGAGACCTTCAAAGGCCAGCGCGGCAACACACAGGCGAACCGATCCCATCGCGAAAACGCGCAGACCGGCACGATGCCGTTCGGCAAAAGCGGACTTCATGCAGCCCCCCGGCTGATAACCTTCTGGTTGCCGGAAAGCCTAGGCGGAAGCCGCACCACGCCGGCTTAAAGAGCACGATGAAAAAACTCATAAAATTCTCGCGGGCTTCGTAAGCCTGCCGTGCCGTCATCAAAACGCGTTATCGCGAAGGTCTCGCGTGCGTGCGCCATGCTCGCGAAAAATAATTCCGGCGCGGTTGCCGCGACGGCGCGTCAGTAGAAGCCGTTATGATGCGAGGCATCGAAACTCTGCGCACGGCCGTGCGGAAAGCGTGGCGCACGGTTACGCCGCCGCTAACGAGCGTGGTTGACGCTTTCTTTGGCCTGTGTCGCGGCGCTTGCCATGATGGCGCGGAACGTGGTTAAGACGTTTCCACGTGTCTGCAAAACGAATGCGGACCGCGGGTCCGCACGCGAGAAAGAACAGTCAAAATGGCCGGAATCGTTGCTGGAAAAGTCGCCATCGTCACGGGTGCGGGCCGCGGGATCGGCCGCGCCATCGCGCTGCTGTTGGCGCAGGAAGGCGCGAGCGTCGTCGTCAATGACGTCGGCGCAAGTCTCGAAGGCGCGGGCGCCGACACCGGCCCGGCCCAGGAGGTCGTCAACGAAATCAAGAAGGCGGGCGGCAAGGCCATCGCCTCGACCGACAACATCGCGGAGCCGAAGACGGCGGACGCCATCGTCAAGGCGGCGATCGACGCCTTCGGCAAGGTCGATATCCTCGTCAACAATGCCGGCATCCTGCGCGACCGTATCTTTCACAAGATGAGCTGGTCGGACTGGTCCGACGTCATCGCCGTCCACCTGCACGGCTCGTTCAACATGAGCAGTGCCTGCGCCCGGTTGTTCCGCGAGCAGAATTCCGGCGCCATGGTTCACATGACCTCGACCTCCGGCCTGATCGGCAATTTCGGTCAGGCCAATTACATGGCAGCCAAGCTCGGCATCGCCGGCCTGTCGCGCGGCATCGCGCTCGACATGCAGCGCTATAATGTGCGCTCGAACTGCATCGCGCCGTTCGCCTGGAGCCGCATGATCGGCTCCATCCCGGCCGAGACCGACGCCGAGAAGAAGCGCGTCGAACGCCTGCAGCAGATGACGCCGGAAAAGATCGCGCCGCTCGTCGTCTATCTCGCCTCCGACAGCGCCGAGGGGGTGTCCGGGCAGATTTTCTCGGTGCGCAACAACGAGATTTTCCTGTTCAGCCAGCCGCGGCCGATCCGCGTCATTCATCGCTCCGAGGGCTGGACGCCGGCGAAGCTCGAGGAGCAGCTCAAGGGCGCTTTCGGTCCCTCGCTGACGCCGCTTGAGCGTTCGGCCGACGTGTTCGCGTGGGATCCGGTCTAGATGCCGATCGTCTACGACAAGCTGCTCGCGCTGAACATTCCGGAAGTCGAGCACGTCTATACCGAAAAGGACGCGATCCTCTACGCGCTCGGTCTCGGCCTCGGTCAGGATCCGATGAACGAGGACGAGCTTGCCTTCGTGTATGAGAAGGCGCTCAAGGTGTTGCCGACCTATGCGCTGGTGCTCGGCTATTCGCCGTACTGGCTGCGCAACCCGGAGTCGGGCGTCACCTGGAACAAGGTGGTGCACGGCGAGCAGTCCTTCACCGTTCACAAGCCGATTGCGGGCAAGGGCACGGTGATCGGCAAGACCCGCATCGTCGAGGTGATCGACAAGGGCGAGGGCAAGGGCGCGCTGGTCTATTCGGAGCGCAAGGTCACCGACAAGGCGACCGGCGACCTCGTCGCGACATTGAAGCAGACCACGTTCTGCCGCGCGGACGGCGGCTTCGGCGGGCCGGCGCGCGAAGCGCCGCCGGTGCATGCCATTCCCGACCGCGCGCCGGATATCGTCTGTGATCTGCCAACCCGGCCCGAAATGGCGCTGGTCTACCGCCTCTCCGGCGATATCAATCCGCTGCATGCCGAACCGGCCTTTGCCAAGGCGGCCGGATTTCCGCGGCCGATCCTGCACGGGCTCGCGAGTTTCGGCGTCGCCGGCCACGCGATCCTGAAAAGTGTGTGCGGCTATGACCCGGCGCGTCTGACGGGCATGGCCGGGCGTTTCTCCGCGCCGGTCTATCCGGGCGAGACGATCCGCACTGAAATCTGGCGTGACGGCAGCGTGGTGAGCTATCGCGCCCGCGTCGTCGAGCGCGACATCGTCGCGATCAACAACGGCCGTGCCGAAATCTCCGGGTGATGCGATGACCCTGCCGCTCGACGGCATCCTTGTCGTTTCCATCGAGCAGGCGGTTGCCGCGCCGCAATGCACCTGCCGGCTGACGGATGCCGGCGCGCGCGTCATCAAGGTCGAGCGGCCGGAAGGCGACTTCGCCCGCGACTACGATCATGTCGTCCACGGCGAGAGCGCCAATTTCGTCTGGCTCAACCGCGGCAAGGAATCCGTTGTCCTCGACCTCGGCAAGGACGAGGACAAGGCCGTCCTCGAGGCCATGCTCGCGCAGGCGGATGTGTTCGTGCAGAATCTCAAGCCCGGCGCGCTCGCCAAACTCGGCTTCGCGGTGTCGCGGCTGCGCAAGGACTATCCGAAGCTGATCTGCTGCTCGATCTCCGGTTACGGCGAAAGCGGCCCTTACAAATCACGCAAGGCTTACGATCTTCTCATTCAGGCTGAGTCCGGCGTCGCCTCGGTGACCGGCGGGCCGGATGCGCCGGCGCGCGTCGGCATCTCGCTGGTCGACGCCACCGCCGGCTTCAACGCCTATCAGGCGATCCTCGAGGCGCTGCTGGCGCGGGCCAGAACCGGGCAGGGCGCCGACATTGCCGTGTCGATGTTCGACGCCATGGCGGAATGGATGACGGTGCCGCTGCTGCATGCCGAAGGCGGCCAGCCGTTCAAGCGTATCGGGCTTGCCCATGCGACCATCGCGCCCTATGGCGTGTTCAAGTCGCGCGACGGCGCGGACATTCTCATCGCTATCCAGAACGACCGCGAATGGCGGGTGCTGGCGGAGAAAATTCTCGGCAACGCCGCGCTCGGCACCGATCCGAAATTCGCGACCAATCCCAGGCGCGCCGAAAACCGTGCCGAGACCGACGCGGCCGTGGGCCAGTCCTTCTCGAAGCACGATGTCGCCGAGCTGATGAAACTGCTCGAGGCCGCCGATATCGCCTTCGCGCGGGTCAACGATTCGATGCTGCTGTCGCAGCATCCGCATCTGCGGCGGATCACGGTCGGCGCGCCGACCGGCCCGGTGTCGACGCCGGCGCCCACGCCGATCGTCAACGGAGAGCAGCGCCGCTATGGCGCGATCCCGGCGCTGGGCGAGCATACCGGCAAGGTCAAGGCCGAGTTTTCAAAGAAGTAGTCGTTCAGTCCATCGCGTGCGCCGCGGACGCCTGCGGGGCGCTCGCGCGTGACGTGCTGATCAGCAGCACCAGCGGAATGGTCGCGATGGCGAGAATCATCAGCAGCTTGAAGTCGTTGGCATAGGCGATCACCGCCGCCTGTTCGGTGACGATACGGTCGAGCATGGCGCGGCCGAGATCGGTCTGCATGTTGAGCGTGCCGGCGACATCGGGCATCTGCAGCGCGTTGTTGAACGGCGTCACACTCTCGGTCAGCCGCGCGTGCATCAGCGTCGTCTTGCTGGTGAGATTGGCGATCACCATCGAGATGCCGATCGACGAGCCGATGTTGCGCACCAGCGTCATCATCGCGGTGCCGCTGGTCCGCAGATGACCGGGCAGCGTCGCGAAGCCGACCGAGGTGACAGGCACGAACAGCAGGCCGAGGCCAATGCCCTGGATGATGCTGATGGTCACGATGGTCGAGGGCTGGGTGTCGGTGGTGAACCCCACCATCTCGTACAGCGTTCCGGCGGTCAGCAGCAGACCGGCCAGGATGAGATAGCGCGATTCGACGTGCTTCATCAGCCGTGGCGCCGCCATCATCGTCATCATGGTGCCGACGCCGCGCGAGCCGAGCAGCATGCCGGCGGTCAGGATCGGATAGCCGAGCACGTTCTGCATGAACGGCGTCACCAGCGCCATCGTGCCGAACAGCACGATGCCGATCACCACCATGAACAGGCAGGCGGCGGCGAAATTGCGGTCCTTGAACAGCTCGAAGCGGATGAACGGCGCATCGGTCGTCAGCGAATGCGCGAAGAAGTAGTAGAAGCCGGCGGCCGAGATGATGGTCTCGATCCAGATTTCGCCCGCGTCGAACCAGCCGACCTGCTCGCCGCGATCGAGCATCAGTTGCAGCGCGCCGATGCCGACCGCCAGCGCGCCGAAGCCGAACCAGTCGAAGCGCAGGTGTTCCTGCTTCTTGGTTTCTTCCATGAAGAACATGAGGCCGAGCACGGTGATGATGCCGATCGGCAGGTTCACCAGGAACACCCAATGCCAGCTGTAGTTGTCGGTCAGCCAGCCGCCGAGGGTGGGGCCCATGATCGGGCCGAGCATCACGCCCATGCCCCAGATCGCCATCGCCGAGCCGCGCTTCTCGATCGGGTAGGCGTCGAGCATGACGGACTGCGACAGCGGCACCAGCGCAGCGCCGGCCATGCCCTGCATCAGGCGGAACAGCACCATCTGCTCGATGTTCTGCGCCATGGCGCACAGCACCGAGGCAAAGGTGAAGCCCGCGGCGCAGATGATGAACAGCGTCTTGCGGCCGTAACGGTCGGCGAGCCAGCCGATCGGCGCGGTCATCACCGCGGCGGCGACAATGTAGGAGGTCAGCACCCAGTTGATCTGGTCGAGCGAGGCCGACAGCGAGCCCTGCATATAAGGCAGCGCGACGTTGGCGATCGTGGTGTCGAGCGCCTGCATGATGGTCGCGGTCATGGCGCAGACCGTGACCATCGTGCGCCGGAGTTCCGGCGATATGGCGCTTGCCGTCGTCATCGAAGGGCGTCTCTGCTTACTTCTCCGCCGGCGCCGCGTTGGCGACGAAGGGGAGGCGGCTGTAGCCGGTATCGATCGAGACCGTCGCGCTCATGCCGGAACGCAGGCGGGTCAGATCCTCGTTCTTGTCGAACACGATCCGGACCGGAACGCGCTGCACGACCTTGACCCAGTTTCCGCTCGCGTTCTGCGCCGGCAGGATCGAGAACTGCGAACCCGTGCCGGGGCTCACCGACTGAACCGTGCCGTGGAAGGTGTGCGAGGGGAAGCTGTCGACGTCGATCTCGACCTTCTGGCCGATGCGCAGATGGGTGATGTCGGTTTCCTTCGGATTGGCGTCGATCCAGGGCGCGCTGTCGTCGACGATGCTGAACACCGGAGATCCCGCGGTGACGAAGCGGCCGAGCTGAATGTTGTCGACCTGCGTCGCGATGCCGGCGATCGATGACCGCAGCACGGTATGGTCGAGATCGCGCCGTGCCTGCCCGACCGCCGCCCTGGCCTGCTCATAGGCCGGGAACTTCTCGAGCGGCAGATTGGGGTCGCCGAGCAACTGGTTCAGCGTATTGGCGCGCTGCTGCGCGGCGTACTGCGACTGCAGCTTCGCCGCGACGAGGGCGGCCGCGGCAGTGTCGACCGCGGCTTGGGCGCCGGTGCGGTTCTGCAACAGTTCCATCTTGCGATCGACATCGGCCTTCTTCAGATCGACGTTCTTCTTCGCCAGATCGGAGAGGTCGGTCAGCGACTCGAGGTTGGTCTTCAGATTGTCGTACTGGACCTTGGTGTCGGCGAGCTTGGCCTCGGCCTGCGCGAGCGCCAGCTTGTAGGGCTGGGGGTCGAGTTCGAACAGATCGTCGCCGGGCTTTACGCGCTGGCCTTCGTGCACCAGCACCTTGGTGACCTTGCCGGACACGTCCGGCGTCACCAGCACTTTCTGCGCGCCGACATAGGCGTTGTCGGTGGAGATGTAGCGGCCGCCGACGAAATAGATGCCGGTGCCGATCACCAGCGCCAGGGCCGGGATGCCGATCAGGAGGATTTTGCGCAGCCGCGCGCGGTCGATGCGCGCGAACGGCCCACGCTTGCCGGACTGTTCTGCGGGCGCATCGGGCGACGACTTCGCCTGGGGCGCGTCGACGACTTTGAGGGTACGGTCAGCCATATTTCTTGCTCTTGCTACTGGTGTCGGTGTCCTTGGCGACGAGTTCGCCGCGGATGTTGTCGCGGACGGCGCCGATCTGGCTCGTCAGGCTCGCCAGGGCGTCGGCGGATATGCCTTTGAGCACGTTGCGCATCATGTCGCGGCCGAGCGCATCAAGGCGGTCGACCAGCGGCTTGGCCGCGGGCGTGAGATAGAGCCGCCATGCCCGGCGGTCGTTTTCGTCCGGCCGCCGCTCGATCAGGCCGTTCTCCGCAAGGCGGTCGAGCAGCCGGGTCAGCGTGATCGGCTGGATCTCGAGGATTTCCGCGATCTCGGATTGCTTGAGGCCTTCGTTCCGCTCGATGCGGGCGAGCACGGCCCATTGCGCGCGGGTCATGCCCATCCGGCGAACCTCCTGATCGGAGAGCGTTCGCAGGAGCCGCGCGGTATCGATTAGCGTGAAGGCGAACTCGCGATAGGGATGGCGCGGCGGCATCGCAGGATCCAAGAGGTTCGGGACGTCAGCTTGCACAAATTCTAAGCAGCAATATAATAAGCTTGCTTATTATCTCCAAGCGCAATCTTCTCAGGGCTGCCATGCGCCGCAAGGGCCGGTAGCCTGCCACCATGAGACGGCGTGACGCCGCCGCCCGGCTTCGGCAAACTCCTGCAAACCTTGAGGAAGCGGGCGGAGGCGGCGATGGAGATCGGATTTATCGGGCTCGGCAACATGGGCGCCCCCATGGCACGGCGGCTGATCGAGGCCGGCCATTCGCTCGTCATCTACGATACCCGCAACGACGCCGCGGTCCCGCTGGTCGCGCTCGGCGCGAAACTCGCCGCCTCGCCGGCCGACGTCGCCGACCGCGCCGAGACGGTGCTGGCGAGCCTTCCGGAGCCGCACATCGTCGCGAAGGTCGCGACCGGCGCGGGCGGTGTCATCGAAGGACGAAGGATCAAACGCTTCGTCGATCTTTCGACCACCGGCTCGCGCGTCGCCGCCGAAGTCGCCGCCGCGCTCGCGGCGAAGACCATCGTCCAGATCGATTCGCCGGTGTCGGGTGGCGTCGCCGGGGCACAAAAGGGGACGCTTGCGGTGATGGTGTCAGGCCCCGCGGCCGAGATCGCGCATGTGAAGGATGCGCTCGCCGTCTTCGGCACGGTGTTCGTTGTCGGTGACAAGCCCGGCATGGCTCAGACCATGAAGCTCGCCAACAATATCCTGTCCGCCTGCGCGCTGGCCGCGACCTCCGAGGCTGTGGTGATGGGCGTCAAGGCCGGGCTCGATCCCGCGATCATGATCGACGTCATCAACGCCGGCTCTGGACGCAACACCGCGTCGACCGACAAGTTCCCGAAAGCGATTCTGCCGCGCAGTTTCAACCTCGGCTTTGCCACCGCGCTGATGACCAAGGACGTGCGGCTCGCGCTCGACGAGGCGAAGGCGCTCGGCGTGCCGGACGATATCATGCGCGCGGTCGGCCGTGCCTGGGAGACGGCGTTCAGCGAGATCGGCCCCGACAAGGACTTCACGACGATCGTTCAGCCGATCGAGCGCCGCGCCGGCGTCGTTGTCGGCAAGCAGACATAAAGCGTGCCGTCAGGCCCACTCGGCCTGTACCTCCGAGCGCAGGTCCACGGTGCCGCGTTCGCCGATGTCGTTGAAATGCTCATCGAGAAAACGCCGCGCCGCGCGGCGTCCGTTGGTGCGCAATAGCTCGAAGAAATCGTAGTCGGTGTTGAGCCGGCTCTCGGCGTTCAGCGTCTTGGCGGAGCCGGCCATGGCGATGCGGTGCATGTTGATGCGGCGGTATTTGCCGGCGCCGGCTCCGCGCGGCAGCCGGCCTTCGTCGATCAGCCGGCCGACGAATTCGATCGCGCGCAACTCGCCCATCAGCGGCGAGTTGAAGGTGATCTCGTTGAGCCGGCTCATGATCTCGGAGGTCGAGGTCGGCATGGCGTTGCGCACCAGCGGGTTGATCTGCACCAGCAGCACGTCCTCGGTCCGGGTGCGGCCGAACAGCGGAAAGATCGGCGGATTGCCGAGATAGCCGCCGTCCCAATAGGGTACGCCGTCGATCTCGACGGCGCGGAACAAGAGCGGCAGGCAGGCGGAGGCGGCGACCATCTCGGCCGTGAGCTTCTCACGCGCGAAGATCCGCAGCCGGCCGGTGTGCACGTTGGTCGCGGAGATGAAGATCTGCGGAGCATCCGCCTTGCGCAGCGCCTCGAAGTCGACGAAGCGCTCGATCAGATCCTTCAGCGGGTTGATGTTGAGCGGATTCATGTCGTAGGGCGACAGGTAGCGCGACATCGCCTTGAACCAGATGCCCATCGGCGAGTCCTCGAGCGGCATGAAGGTGAACAGCCGGTCGATGACCTTGCGCTGCATGTCCGGCAGGTTGCCGCCGAGACTTGCCGCGCGCCAGAAGTCGGCGAGGCGTTTTCGTGCCTCCTCGCGGCCGCCGCGCGCGAGGCCGTCGGCGAGCAGAACCGCGTTGACCGCGCCGGCCGATGCGCCGGTGATGCCGTCGATCTCGATCCGGCCGTCTTCCAGCAGGAAATCGAGCACGCCCCAGGTGAAGGCGCCGTGCGCGCCGCCGCCCTGCAGCGCGAGGTTGACGAGTTTCGTCGACGGCTGGTCCGGCTTTTTCTCTTTGGAGTCGCGTCCGAGCGCGCGGTTGATGATGCCGATCATGGCGTTGCCGCGCTTACTGCGCGACCCAGCCGCCGTCGATCGAATAGGCCGAGCCGGTAATGCTCTCGGCGGCGTCGCTCGCCAGAAACACCGCGAGGTTGCCGATGTGCTCCGGCGTGGTGAACTTGTGCATCGGCTGCTTTTCCGACAGCAGCGCGATCTCCGCCTCGCGCTCCTTCTGGCCGGCCGCCTTGGCGCGGGCGTCGATCTGCTTCTGCACCAGCGGGGTGAGCACCCAGCCGGGACAGATCGCGTTGCAGGTCACGCCGTCGTTGGCGGCCTCGATGGCGACCACTTTGGTCAGGCCGATCAGGCCGTGCTTGGCCGCGACGTAAGCGGCCTTCTCGCCGCTGGCGACGAGGCCGTGCGCCGAGGCGATGTTGATGATGCGGCCCCATTTCTTCTTTTTCATCGCGGGCAGCGCGGTGCGGATGGTGTGGAACGACGACGACAGGTTGATGGCGATGATGGCGTCCCATTTCTCCGGCGGGAAATCCTCGATCTTCGCGACATGCTGGATGCCGGCATTGTTGATGAGGATGTCGACCGCGCCGAACTCCTTTTCGGCATCCCGGATCATGCCGGCAATCTCGTCCGGCTTCGACATGTCGGCGCCGGAATAGTGCGCCTTGATCTTGAATTCCTTTTCGAACCCCGCCCGCAATTTCTCGATCTCGCCGCCGTCGCCGAAGCCGTTGAGCATGAGGTTGGCGCCGTTCTTCGCGAACATGCGGGCGGTGGCGAGCCCGATGCCGGAGGTGGAGCCGGTGACGAGGGCGGTTTTGCCATTGAGCATGGGATGGTCTCCAAGGTGCTGGGATCGGAAGGAGGGGACGGTTCCGGATGGAGCCTGCCGAGATTTTTGTTGCGCTGCAATATGGCGATTAGGTGGTTGTCCTCTTTTTGCCAGACCCCAGATATGCGGTAGAAACAGGCGGTTGGAGGCGATTTCCAGGTGGCCCGAAAGTCATCCGCCCGGGCGGTATTCCCGGCACCCGATCACGATCATTCGCAGTGCTCGAGCGACGCGATCGCGCATGCCGAATCGATCTGCGCGGCGCGCTCGCAGCGGCTGACGCCGATCCGCCGCCGGGTGCTGGAGGCGCTGCTGGCGAGCCATCAGCCGCTCGGCGCCTATGACCTGATCGAGCGGCTGTCGAGCCGCGGCGAGCGGCCGGCCCCGATCACGATCTACCGGGCGCTCGATTTTCTGCGCGAGAACGCGCTGGTCCACCGCATCGAGAGCCGCAACGCTTTCATCGCCTGCGCGCACAATCACGACAGCGGCGATCCGGTGGTGTTCCTGATCTGCGAACGCTGCGGGGCGGTCGGCGAGGCGGCGGGCCAGGCCGTCGCCGAGACGATCAAGACCGCCTCGCGCGCCGCCGGCTTCACCCCGAAATCTCCGGTGATCGAAATCTCCGGCGTCTGCTCGCACTGCCGCGCTGCGTGATGTCGCAATCCGACGTGCCGGTCCATGACGCCAAGCCTGTTCATGACGCCAAGACGCGGGCGCTCGAGCCGCTGGCGGCCGGGCTTGTGCTGCTGCTCTGCTTCTCGTGGGGCTTCAACTACGTCGCGGTGAAGCTCGCGATCCCCGACATTCCGCCGATGACGCAGGCCGCGATTCGTTCCGCCGGCGCCTGCGTGCTGGTGTTCCTGTGGTGCCTGTTGCGCGGCATCCGGCTGTTCGAGCGGGATGGCACGCTGAAGGCCGGCTTGCTGTGCGGCGTCTATTTCGGCGTCGAGTTCCTGCTCGTCTATCAGGGCCTGCAATACACCACGGCGATCCGCGCGGTGGTGTTTCTCTATATGACGCCGTTCATGGTCGTGCTCGGCTCGCGCATCGTGCTGCCGTCGGATCGTTTCAGCGGCGCGCAATGGGCGGGACTGTTGATGTCGTTCGCGGGCATGGTGCTCGCCTTCGGTCTGCCGACGCCGGCGCTTGATCCCCGGCAGCTGCTCGGCGACCTGATGTCGGTCGCCGCGGCGTTTTTCTGGGCGATCACGATCCTGACGATCAAGGTGACGCGGCTGGCGCGCGCCTCCGCCGAGAAAACGATCCTCTATCAACTGGTCGTTTCCGCGCCGATCATGGCGGCCGGCGCCTGGCTGATGGGTGAGACGATGGCGCCCGTACTGTCCACCGTGTCGATCGTGTCGATGCTCTATCAGACCGTCTGGGTCGTCAGCATTACCTATGTGATCTGGTTCTTTCTCGTCTCGCATTATTCGGCGAACCGGTTGTCGGCTTTCACCTTCCTGACGCCGCTGTTTGGCGTCGCCGCCGGCCATTTCGTGCTGGGCGAACCGATGACGCCGGCTTTCGCCGCCGCCGTCGCGCTGGTCGCCGGCGGCCTCGTCTTGGTCAATCGTTCGTCGTGATGCTAGCGTTGCCCGCATGAAGCCGCCGCCATCACCCTTCGCGCCGCGCCCCAACGCCACCGAGCAGGCGTTGCAAGCCGCGGCCTTTGCGCTGCAGGCGAACCGCCCGGCCGAGGCCGAGCGCATCGCCGGCGAGGTTTCGCGCCGCAACCGCAGCGATCCGCGCGCCGCGCAGCTTTACGGTTATGCGCTGCTGATGCAGGGCAAGGCGAAGGACGCGATCCCGCCGCTGGAGCGCGCCTTCAAGCAGACCCGCGATCCGGCCGTCGAGACGCAACTGGCGATGGCGTTGCGCGAGGCCGGGCAGACCGAGCAGGCGCTCGAACG
This sequence comes from Pseudolabrys sp., assembly GCF_050250095.1. Classification (NCBI taxonomy): domain Bacteria; kingdom Pseudomonadati; phylum Pseudomonadota; class Alphaproteobacteria; order Hyphomicrobiales; family Xanthobacteraceae; genus Pseudolabrys; species Pseudolabrys sp. Next base: position 69,036 of record NZ_JBFWPH010000007.1, read on the forward strand.
CTTCCAGCATGCGGTGTCGCGCAAACCGGTCTTTCCGCCCGCCTTCCTCGAATACAGCGTATTGCTGCTGAATCTCGACCGCACCGCAGAAGCGATCGATCTGATGAAGCATGGCGCGGCGCTCGCGCCGGAGTTCGGTGACCTGTCGTTGCAGCTCGCGCGAGAACTGTCCGGCGAGGGAGAGCTCGAGGCTTCGCGCGACGTGTTGTTGCGGGCGCATGCCGCTGCGCCGAAAAACTGCGATGTGCTCTTCTCGCTGGCGCGCACCCATCAGGCAATGCACGACTTCGAGCGGGCTGCCGAAACCTACCGCCTGATTCTTAAGATGATGCCGCAGGACGGAGCATCGAAAGTCGGTCTCGGCATCTGCCTGCTGGAGCTTGGCCGCGAGGACGAAGCCCTTGTGCAATTGCGCGAGGCGAGCCGCATGAGCGACAAGCTGCTCGGTGAAGCCATCGTCGCGCTGATCGACGCCGGCCGCGGACGGTTCTGGCTGAAACCAAGCGAGGCGAAGCGCATGCTTAGGGGCGAGACGAAATAGTTCGCCCGCGGCGCGTCAGCGCTTGCCGGCGCGGAACTGGTGGCGATAGACGCCTTCCTCAAGGGTGATCGCCTTGGAGACCGCGCGCAGTTTGCGGCTGTCCTCGTCCGACAGCGTCTCGACGCTCAGCGTCCAGCTCTCGCGCTTCACCGGCACGCATTGCGCGATCGGGGTGCCCTTCGGCAGGACACCGTTGAAGCCGATGTCGTGCCAATGCGCGGGAAAGTGGACCAGACTGTCGTGATAGAGATCGCAATCGACCAGGCCCGTCAGCGTGGTGAAGGGCAGGTCGGCCCGGTTGACCGGATGTGTGAACAGCACCGAGTAGCCGGGCGGCGCTTCGATGCTCCAGAAATTGTTGAACTTGATCGCGAAACGGTCGTCCTGAAAAAACGGCGTGCCCTTGATCTGGCTCGAATCGTGGAACGCGAGCGGCGAGCGCACGAAATTGTCGATGGTGTTGACCGGCATGTCGAAGTCCCAGGTGAACTCGCCATTGTTCACCTTGACGTCGCACGGCAGCGGGATCAGGAAGCCGTACGTCATGGCGTCGATGAAGGGCGGGCAGCGTTTCACAGTCTGTCCCTCGACCTGCGAGGTGTCGTTGAAGGCCCGTTGCGGCAGCGCCTTGAACCAGTCCGGCAGGCCCTGCACGGCCGGGATCGGCGGCGGCAGTTTGCCGGCAAGCTCGGGCCGGCAGCGGAACGTCAGTGTCATCGGGCCGTCTTGATCCATCGCGCTTTTCGGGCTCCTGCGGTCTTCGGCGGGGACACTAACGCACCCGGCGGTGGGTGTCAGCGTCCGTTGACCGTCCTATATAAGTCTGGCACTCCGAAGCCTTGGGAACAGCGATGACGGCAGCGATGCAACAGCGTCACAGAACGATGGCGGTCGACGTGGGCGGCGTCACGGTCGGCGGCGATGCGCCGGTCGTCGTGCAGTCGATGACCAATACCGACACCGCGGATGTCGACGCGACGGTCCGTCAGGTCGCGGCGCTGGCGCATGCCGGCTCGGAACTGGTGCGCATCACGGTCGATCGCGACGAGGCCGCCGCCGCCGTGCCGCATATCCGCGACCGCTTGCGCAAGATCGGCGTCGCGGTGCCGCTGGTCGGCGACTTCCACTATATCGGCCACAAGTTGCTGGCCGATCATCCCGGCTGCGCCGAGGCGCTCGGCAAGTACCGGATCAATCCCGGCAATGTCGGCTTCAAGGACAAGAAGGACAAGCAGTTCGGCGCCATCATCGAGATGGCGATGAAGCACGGCAAGCCGGTGCGCATCGGCGCCAACTGGGGCTCGCTCGATCAGGAGTTGCTCACCACGCTGATGGATGAGAATTCGCGGTCCACGCAGCCGCGCGACGCCCGTGCGGTGACGCAGGAAGCGATGGTGCAGTCGGCGTTGCTGTCGGCCGCGCGCGCCGAAGAGATGGGGCTGCCGCGCAACCGCATTATCCTGTCCGCCAAAGTGTCGGCGGTGCAGGACCTGATCGCCGTCTATCTGGAACTGGCGCGCCGCTCGGACTATGCGCTGCATCTCGGCCTTACCGAAGCCGGCATGGGCACAAAGGGCATCGTGGCCTCGAGCGCGGCGATGGGCGTGCTGCTGCAACAGGGCATCGGCGACACGGTCCGCGTTTCATTGACGCCGGAGCCGAACGGCGACCGCACGCGCGAGGTTCAGGTCGCGCAGGAGCTGCTGCAGACGATGGGCCTGCGCACTTTCGTGCCGCTGGTTGCGGCCTGTCCCGGCTGCGGCCGCACCACATCGACGACGTTTCAGGAACTCGCCGGCGACATCCAGAGCTTCATCCGCACGTCGATGCCGGAATGGAAAACCCGCTATCCGGGCGTAGAGACATTGAGCGTCGCGGTGATGGGGTGCATCGTCAACGGGCCGGGCGAGAGCAAGCACGCCGACATCGGCATCTCGCTGCCCGGCACCGGCGAGCAGCCGACAGCGCCGGTCTTCGTTGACGGCAAGAAGGCCGCCACCCTGCGCGGCCCGACGCTCGCCGCCGACTTCAAGCAGATGGTGATCGACTATATCGAGCGCCGCTTCGGCGCGGGCGCGAAAGCCGCCGAATAACAGAGTGTTCCGCCGGGCCGCCGGTTAAGCCGTGCCCTTTCATTGCCGAACGTCGATTGCTATCTGAATAGAGGGCGACTCCGCATCGTTTTCAAGCTGCGAGGAGATCAGCCATGTCTCAATTGCAACCGTTTCCCTTCGGTGTTGCTGTCGGCGTCGTGTGGGGAGTCGGCATTTTGTTCGCCGGCCTGATGGCGATGACCGGCTATGGCGCGGTGTTCGTCAACGCGCTCGGCACGGTCTATATCGGCTACAGCGCGAGCATTGTCGGCGCCATCATCGGCACGGTCTGGGCGCTGGTCGACGGCTTTGTCGCCGGCGCGCTGATTGCCTGGGTCTATAACCGCGTCGCGTCGTAAGCCCGCCCGCGCGGCGATCCTAGATCGCGCTTGCGGCGATGTTCACCATCAATGCCATCAGCGCGACGTTGAAGAAGAACGCGACGATGCTGTGCGCGAGCACGGTGCGCCGGATCGGCCGCGAAGCAGTGGCGACGTCGGAGACCTGAAAGGTCATGCCGATGACGAATGAGAAATAGACGAAATCAAGGTAATCCGGGCTATCCTCCTCGGAGAAAGACAGTCCGCTCTTCTTGGCGTGGCGCTCGCCGTAATACTGATGCGCATAATGAAACGCGAAGATGGTGTGAATGAAGAACCACGACAGCAAGATGGTCGCCGCAGAAAGCGACAGCAGCGCCGCATCGGATTTTTCCTCTCCGCCGAGCAGCGCGATGATGGCGGCAAAGCTTGCGAGCGTTGCGGCGACGGTCAGAACCAGGATCAGCGTGCTGCCTTCGTCCTCGATGGCCGCCCGGCGGCGGATACGGTCGACGTCGAAGTGCGCCATCGGCCAGATCGAACCGAGGAGATAGCAGCCGATGCCGGCGTCCCAGCCGAGTAGCAGTCGGGCGGACAGCGACCAGTCGGTGGGGAAAATGAACGCGAGGCCGAGCCCGACAGCGGCGGCAACAAACAGCCGCATTCTCGCGTGGATCACGCGGACCGGCAGAGGGAGATGCGACACCGCTCTGGTCTTTCGCGCCATGCTGGCCTCCGGATCAAGCCTTTCGTGCCGCGACGAACCGCGCCGCCGCCCGCAGCATGTCGGCCTTCGGCCCGAACCGAGCAAGCGCGGTTTCCGCATCCCTGACGAGCGCTGAAAGCCGCGCCGCGGCGGCGTCGCGGCCGAGCAGCGCCGGCAGCGTCGCCTTGCCGGCGGCCGCGTCCTTGCCGGTCGATTTGCCGACCACCGCCGCGTCGCCTTCGAGATCGAGCAGATCGTCCGCGATCTGGAACGCCTGGCCGATCGCGCGGCCGTAACGGTCGATCGCCACGCGCGCCTTTTCGTCGGCATTGCCGAGCAGCGCGCCGGCATTGCATGCGAATAGGATCAGCGCGCCGGTCTTCATCGATTGCAATGTCGTGACGTCGTTTTCTTTCAACGCTGCCTTGCCGAACCGCCCTTCGGCGGCGAGGTCGAGCATCTGTCCGCCCGCCATGCCGCCGAGACCGGAGGCGCGCGCGAGATCGCGGATCAGCGCAATGCGCGTCGAGGTGTCGGGATGCATGGCTTCGCGCGCCATCAGATCGAAGGCGAAGGTGAGCAGCGCGTCTCCCGCGAGGATCGCGGTTGCTTCGTCGAACGCTTTGTGCGCGGTCGGCCGGCCGCGGCGGAGGTCGTCATTGTCCATCGCCGGCAGGTCGTCATGCACCAGCGAGTAGCAATGCACGCATTCGAGCGCCGCGCCCGCCATCAGTGCGCGCTCGCGACGGCTGTCGAACAGCGCCGCGGTCTCGATCAGTAGGAACGGCCGCAGACGTTTGCCGCCGCCGAGTGCGGCGTGGCGCATTGCCGCAAGCAGGCGCTGCGGCCGCGTAATCTCGCCCGGCTCGCATGTGTCGGCCAGCAGCCCGTCGAGCAGCGCTTGCGTGTCCGCCGCCGCCGCCTCCAGCCGGATTGCAAATTGATCCGCCACGCCTGCTGCCTCGAAATCCGCGCCTGAGCTTGCCCGTTTCGGTCATGGATAGGCTAACCTAACACGGAAGGAAACGGCGTGAGGCATCGGCAGCGTGGCGTTGAAGCGGATGCAATCCTGGTCCTGGAAATCCGGGATATCGCGGCTCCCGCCCTGGCGGCGGGTGCTGCGCGCGGCCGCCGTCACGCTCCTCGTGCTGGTCGTCGCGCCCTATCTGCTCGCGCCGCTCTACAATTTCGGCCATCCGGTCTCGACGGTGATGCTGTGGCGCTGGGTGACCTTCCAGCGGGTCGAGCGGGAGTGGGTGCCGCTCGCACGGATCGCGCCGGTTCTCGCGCGCAGCGTGATCGTCGCCGAGGACGGCCGCTTCTGCGGCCATGCCGGCGTCGACCTGCAGGAGCTGCAAGAGGTGCTCGCGGAGGCCGAGGAACTGGGCGATCTCGAGGATCTGCGCGGCGGTTCCACCATCACCCAGCAGCTCGCCAAGAACCTGTTTCTCTGGCAGGGCCGTTCCTACGTCCGCAAGGCGCTGGAGTTCCCGCTGGCGCTCTGGATCGACCTCGTGATGCCCAAGCGCCGCATTCTGGAGATCTACCTCAACGTTGCCGAATGGGGCCCGGACGGCACCTTCGGCGTCGAGGCCGGCAGCCGCCGCGCCTTCGGCAAGCCGGCCCGCAGCCTGGGGCCTCGCGAGGCGGCGCTGCTGGCCGCCATGCTGCCCAATCCGGTCCGCCGGGACGCCAAAAAGCCGGGCCGGGGCCTGCAAAGGCTCGCCGGGCTTTATGTTTCGCGGGCCCGCCGGGCCGGCGGGGCCGACGATTGCCTTCGTCCGGGCCACTAGCCACGCCGGATATCTTCCTCTATAAGCCCGGCCTTACTGAAATTCCGCTGTTCAGCGCCGTCTGGAGCACGAGTTATGGCCGTCCCGAAGCGAAAAACCTCTCCGTCCCGGCGCGGCATGCGCCGCTCCGCCGATGCGCTCAAGCAGCCGACCTATGTCGAAGACAAGGATTCCGGCGAGCTGCGCCGTCCGCACCACATCGACCTGAAGACCGGCATGTATCGCGGTCGTCAGGTTCTGAAGGTGAAGAAAGAGGCGTAAGCCTTTTCGCGGGAGGGTGGGGCCATGTGGCTTGTCGGGTTTCCCCTCCTGCTGATCCCGTTCGCGATCTACAACATCGTCGCCTTTCTGATGCCCGACGTGGCGTGGGACGGTCCCGCCACGTCGCTCGGTATGGCCTCCGGCGTCCAGTGGGCTATGACGACCGGCGCCTGGCTGCTTGTGCTCGCGGTCTTCATGCTGATGCTGGAGACCATCAAGGCGACGCGCACCAGTCCCCGCAGCATCGTCGATCACGCGCTGTCGCTGATCCTGTTTCTCGCGATGGTCGTCGAGTTCATCCTGGTGCCGCGCGCGGCGACCGCGACGTTTTTCATCATGCTGGTCATCGCCTTTGTCGATGTGGTCGGCGGCTTCGCCGTGACGCTGCGGACCGCGCAGCGCGACCTGACCATCGAGGGCCACGACCGCCTCGTTTCCTGATAACTGTTCTCAGCCGGATTTCCCATGCCCCGTGATTTTCATTTGCCCGGCCGTTCGCCGGTGATCTCGTGCAATGCGGTTGCCGCGACCTCGCATCCGCTCGCGACGCTCGCGGCGATCGACATCCTGCGTGCCGGTGGCAATGCGGCAGATGCCGCGGTTGCGGCCTGTGCGGTGCTGTGCGTGGTCGAGCCGCACATGACCGGCATCGGCGGCGATTGCTTCACGCTCGTCTCGAAACCCGGCCAGCCGGTGTGGGGTTACAACGGCTGCGGCCGCGCCGGCGCGGCGGCGAGCACCGAGGCATTGCTCGACAAGGGCATCAAGACTATCGGCAACTCGATCCATGCCGTGACGGTGCCCGGCGCCATCGAGGCCTGGGGGGAGATTCTGAAAACTCACGGCAAGCTCGGCCTCGATCGCGTGCTGCAGGCCGCGATTGGCTACGCCGAAGGCGGCTTTCCGGTGGCTTCGCGGGTGGCAATGGACTGGTCATTCAACATCGGCAAGCTGAAGAACGATCCGGGTGCGACGAAGCATTATCTATTCAACGGTGCGCCGCCGAAGGAAGGCGATGTCATTCGTGCGCCTGCGCTGGCCGCCACGCTGAGAACGCTTGCTGCAAAGGGTGTACGCGCCTTCTACGAAGGCGAGCTCGCCGAGGACATGGTCAGGACGGTGGCTACGCGCGGCTCTTTCCTGACGATGGACGACTTCGCCAATCACAGAGGCGAGGTTGTCGCGCCGATCTCGACGAATTACCGCGGCCTCGACGTTCTCGAAATCCCGCCGAACGGGCAGGGCCTCACCGCATTGGTGATGCTCAACATCCTCGAGACTATCGATATGAAGTCGCTCGACGCGATTTCCGCCGAGCGCTTTCATTTCGCGCTGGAAGCCGCGCGCATGGCCTATGGCGTGCGCGACAGCCACATCGCGGAAGCCTCCTTCATGCGCATCGCCACCGACGCGCTGCTCGACAAGGCGTTTGCGAAGAAGCTCGCGGCGAAGATCGATCCGGCTCGCCGCTCCGACCTGCCGAAGGCGCCGGCGCCGGGCAACGACACTATCTACCTCACGGTGGTCGACAAGGATCGCATGGCGGTGTCTTTCATCAATTCGCTCTACTCGGCGTGGGGCACCGGCATCGTCACCGAGAAGACCGGCATCTCGCTGACCAATCGCGGCGCGTGCTTCGTCGTCGATCCGACGCATCCCAACACCTTCGGTCCGGGCAAGCGGCCGATGCACACCATCATTCCCGGCATGGCGATGCGGAACGGCCGCTGCGCCTATTCGTTCGGCGTCATGGGCGCACACTATCAGCCGATGGGTCACGCCCAGGTCATCAACAACATCGTCGACTACGGCATGGACGTGCAGCAGGCGGTCGATGCGCCGCGCGTGTTCTTCGAGGGCGACGACGTGCTGGTCGAGCGCGGCATGCCACTGGCGGTGAATGAGGGTCTTGCCGCGCGCGGCCACAAGGTCAGCGTCACGCCCTCGCCGTGGGGCGGCGCGCAGATCGTCAATATCGACTGGGATCGCGGCGTGCTGATCGCGGGCTCGGAGCCGCGCAAGGACGGCTGCGCGCTGGGCTACTAGCGCGGGATTATCTTCATCGCTGTCCGGTAGGCATTCGCCGCCTCGGCGGGGTCGGCGCGGCGGCGCTCGCGGGTCTGCGGATGGCTCTGCTTCACGGCAATCAGGTGCGCAAGGAATGCGGCCGGACGGACCGCTGCGCGCCGCCGCGGCGACGCAGGGCCGAGCGCCGCCAACGCGCGGCATTCGCCGTCCGCGGGCTCCGCCGTTAACGTTTGCTCCACCACGCGATGTTCCCTTTCAGGACAGAAACCGTGCCTCTGCGAAGAACGTCGCAAGCACCGTGCCGGTTGCCCGAATTCACACATTGCTCATTGTAAACGCCGGGAAATCGCACTTTTCCCGGAAATTAAAGAATTCCCGCTATCGTCGGCGGTAAATCGAATGACCCAATTCGTGCCGGAACGCGCGGCTTGCCGTTCCAAAACGGGGCGAACGTGATCCGACCTGACGAGTCCTCATCTCCGGGCGAAAAGCTTCGCCTGCCGCAGCGTTTCACCGCCGCGGCCGGGCCTGACGCCGCGCAGGTGCTGCGCTCGATCGGCGAGGCGGCCTATGAGTGGCATCTCGACACCGACAAGCTGACCTGGAGCGGCAATGCCGGCGAGGTGCTCGGCATCGCCGACATGACGACGCTTGCGAGCGGACGCGCCTTTGCCGAGCGCACAGAAGCCGAAACGGATGCCAGCCGCTTCGACGCGGTGACGCGCTCCAACCAGCGGGACGACGGCAAGGGCGTGTTCTATCAGACGCAGTATGCCTTCAAGTCCGGAACCGGCGACGAAAAAATCCGGCTGGAAGACACCGGCCGCTGGTTCGCCGGCGCCGATGGCAAGCCGGGCCGCGCGCACGGCGTGGTGCGCGTTATTACCGAACGTTACGAGCGCGAGGCGAGCCTGACGCAGAGCGCGCGCTACGATTCGCTCACCGGCGAATTCAATCGCGGCTATCTGTTCGAGATGTTGAGTATGACGCTCGACGAAGCCGTGCGCTTCCGCGAATCCTGCGGCTTCCTGCTGGTCGCCATCGACCATCTCGAGCAGCTCAATATTTCATATGGCTACGAGGTTGCCGACGACGTGATCGCGCAGGTTGCGAAGCGCCTGCGCCAGCACATGCGCAACGGCGACCATATGGGCCGCTTCTCCGGCAACAAGCTCGGCATCATTCTCAAGAAGTGCTCGCCCGAGGAGATCACCGTTGCGGCGGATCGTTTCCTCGCCTGCATCCGCGAGGAAACCTTCCTCACCAATGCCGGTGCGGTCGCCGTCACCGTGTCGATCGGCGGCGTCACCGCGCCGCGCCACGCGCGCAATGCGCAGGAGATCATGGCGCGCGCGCAGGATGCGTTGTCCGAGGTCAAGATGCGCCGCAACGGCGCTTTTGCGATTTATCATCCGAGCGTCGAGCGCGAGACCTTGCGGCGCGAGAGCGCCCGCGTCACCGACGAGGTGGTTGCCGCGCTGAACGATCGCCGGGTCGCGCTTGCGTTCGAGCCGGTGGTGCATACTAAGACGCGCGACACGGCGTTCTACGAATGTCTGATGCGGGTCGCCCGCGCCGACGGCACATTCGTCCACGCCAACGAGATCATCCCGATTGCCGAACGTGTCGGGCTGGTGCGCATGCTCGACCGCCGCGTGCTGGAACTGGTCGTCAAGGAGCTGGTGGCGGTGCCGGAATTGAACGCCAGCGTCAACGTCTCGGCGGCCTCGACCACCGACGCCGGCTGGTGGGACGGCCTCGGCGCACTGATGCGCGCCCACGCCGGCGTCGCCGAGCGGCTGATCATCGAGATCATCGAAACGGCGATGATCAAGGACATCGATGATACCCGCGGCTTCGTCTCACGGGTGAAGGATCTCGGCTGCCGCATCGCCATCGACGATTTCGGCGCCGGTTACACCTCGTTCCAGAATCTGCGCAAGCTCGGCGTGGATATCGTCAAGATCGACGGGGCCTTCGTGCACCGCATGGCGTCGTCCGCCGACGACTATGCCTTCGTGCAGACGCTGGTGGATCTCGCCCGCCGGCTTAACCTGCAGGCGGTGGCGGAATGGGTGCCGGACGAGCAGACCGCGCAGATTCTCGGCCAGCTCGGCTGCGATTATCTGCAGGGTGAATTGATCGGTCTCGCGTCGCCCACCCACAAGTGGCAGCGTCCGGCGGAACCGGATACGCAGGCTTCGTGCGCCTAGATTATGGTCTCGTGGTTCTGAGTCAGTTTCCTGTCATGCCCGGCCTTGTGCCGGGCATCCACGTCTTGCTTCCCTAGTTGCATCAAAGATGTGGATGGCCGGGACAAGCCCGGCCATGACGATAAAACAAGAACTGCCCGTTTGGGGCAGCGGCCTCAGCCGCCGCCCATCTTGTCGAGCCGCTTCTGCATCTCGCTGAGCTGACGCTTCAACTCGTCGATGTCGTCGCCGCCCGCACCGCCGCGGCCCGCCGCGGTCTTTTCGCCGCGCGCGAAGGGGCTGAACATCGCAAAGGCTTTCTCGAACATTTCCATGTTGCGGCGGACCTGGTCTTCCATCGCGCCGAAGCCGCCTGCGCCGAAGGCCTGCGCCATCTGCTCGCGGAACTTGCCCTGTTCCTTGGTGAAGGTGTCGATCGACTGTTCGAGATAGCGCGGCACCAGCATCTGCATGCTGTCGCCATAGAAGCGGATCAGCTGCCGCAGGAAGGTGATCGGCAGCAGGCTCTGACCTTCCTTGTTTTCCTGCTCGAAAATGATCTGCGCCAGAACCGAGCGCGTGATGTCGTCGCCGGTCTTCGCGTCATAGACCACGAAGTCCTCGCCGGCCTTCACCATCGCCGCAAGATCCTCGAGCGTGACGTAGGTGCTGGTGCCGGTATTGTAGAGCCGCCGGTTGGCGTATTTTTTGATCGTGATCGGCTCTTTTTCTTGGTCTGCCATGCCTTCAAGTCCCCTTGCCCAGAGCCGAAGGATAGACAATTTTTTGCAGTGCGGGCCACCGTTTTGTGGCATCGCGACAAGCCGCTGCCAACGGCCTATTGATGCGAAAAGCCCTCGATTCCGGCCCGATTCCGCCGGGCCGTCGTTATTGACTCAAAATGGCGGCGTATTAAGGATGCGGCAGTGCAGAAAAACCTGCGGACCGTTTGCCGGAACGCCGACCGTAACAGGAGCCTCGGATGAAAGACGACATCGTCATCGTAAGCGCAGCGCGCACCCCGGTCGGTGCGTTCAACGGATCGCTGTCGAGCCTGCCGGCTCACGAGCTTGGCAAGGCGGCCATCACGTCGGCGCTGGAGCGCGCCGGCGTCGAAGGCAAGCGGGTGTCCGAAGTCATCATGGGGCAGATCCTCACCGCCGGTGCGGGACAGAATCCGGCGCGTCAGGCTTCGATCGGCGCCGGTATCCCCGTCGAGAGCCCGGCCTGGGGCGTCAACCAGCTTTGCGGTTCGGGTCTGCGCGCGGTCGCGCTCGGCTATCAGGCGATCATGAACGGCGACAGCGACATCGTCGTCGCCGGCGGCCAGGAGTCGATGAGCCAGGCGCCGCACTGCGCGCATCTGCGCGACGGCGTGAAGATGGGCGACTTCAAGATGATCGACACCATGATCAAGGACGGCCTGTGGGACGCCTTCAACGGTTATCACATGGGCACGACCGCCGAGAACGTCGCCAAGCAGTGGCAGATCACGCGGGCGATGCAGGACGAGTTCGCGGTGAAGTCGCAGAACAAGGCCGAAGCCGCGATGAAGGCCGGCAAGTTCAAGGACGAAATTGCCGCCGTGACGATCAAGGGCCGCAAGGGCGACACCGTGGTCGACACCGACGAATATCCGAAGGCGGGCGTGACGCTGGACACGCTGGCCAAGCTGCGCCCGGCTTTCGACAAGGAAGGCACCGTGACCGCGGGCAGCGCCTCCGGCATCAATGACGGCGCCGCCGCTGTGGTGCTGATGAAAGCGAGCGAAGCCGCCAAGCTCGGCAAGACGCCGCTCGCGCGCATCGTCTCGTGGGCGCAGGCCGGCGTCGATCCCTCGATCATGGGCACCGGGCCGATTCCGGCCTCGCGCGCCGCGCTGAAGAAAGCCGGCTGGAAGCACGAAGATCTCGATCTGGTCGAGGCCAACGAGGCTTTCGCGGCGCAGGCCTGCGCGGTCAACAAGGATCTCGGCTGGGATACCGCGAAGGTCAACGTCAACGGCGGCGCCATCGCGATCGGCCACCCGATCGGTGCGTCCGGCGCGCGCGTGCTCGTCACGCTGCTCTACGAAATGCAGAAGCGTGACGCCAAGAAGGGCCTCGCCACACTCTGCATCGGCGGCGGCATGGGGATTGCGATGTGTGTTGAGCGCGGCTGAGGCCGCGCGAAAACACACCAGGAAAAACCCGTCGAGCGGTAGCGAAAACGCACCAATAAGAAAGATGCGTCGAACGCTAGTTCGGCGGAGCGTTAGCGAACGAAAGTCTTACAACTCATTGATCTGCGTCATCATGGCCGGGCAATCGCCCGGCCATGTTGTTTGTGGGCGCGTAACATGCTTGGATTCAGGTCGTGGGCATCCGAAAGGATGAAGAAAGGACCGAAGGGGAAATGCCATGTCTCGCGTTGCGTTGGTGACGGGTGGTTCGCGCGGTATCGGCGCGGCGATCTCGAAGGCGTTGAAGGCGGCCGGCTACAAGGTAGCGGCGAACTATGGCGGCAATGACGAGGCCGCGCAGAAATTCAAGGCCGAGGCCGGCATTCCCGTCTTCAAGTGGGACGTGTCATCCTATGACGCCTGTGTCGAAGGCATCAAAAAGGTCGAAGCCGAACTGGGGCCGATCGAGGTGCTGGTCAACAACGCCGGCATCACCCGCGATGCGATGTTCCACCGCATGACGCTTGAGCAGTGGCAACAGGTGATCGGCACCAATCTCGGCTCGCTGTTCAACATGACGCGCCCGGTATGGGAAGGCATGCGCGCCCGCAAGTTCGGCCGCGTCATCAACATTTCCTCGATCAACGGCCAGAAGGGCCAGATGGGTCAGGTGAACTATTCGGCGGCCAAGGCCGGCGACCTCGGCTTCACCAAAGCTCTGGCGCAGGAAGGCGCGCGCGCCGGCATCACCGTCAACGCCATCTGCCCCGGTTATATCAACACCGAAATGGTGCAGGCAGTGCCGAAGGACGTGCTGGAAAAGTCGATCCTGCCGCAGATCCCGATCGGCCGGCTCGGCGAGCCGGAGGAGATCGCGCGCTGCGTCGCCTTCCTTGCCTCCGACGACGCCGGCCTGATCACCGGCGCGACCATCACCGCAAACGGCGGGCAGTATTTCGCTTGATCGCGGCTGACGGGGAATGACGGGCACGCGCGCGACGCTCTCGGGTCTTGCCGCGATCGCGATGTGGTCGCTGCTGGCCGTGCTGACGGTGGCAAGCGGCACCGTGCCGCCGTTTCAGTTGGCCGCGCTCACCTTCGCGATCGGCGGTGCCATCGGCCTCGGCTGGATCGCCGCCACCGGCAACTGGCTGGTGCTGCGCCAGCCGCTCAAGGTGTGGGCGCTCGGCGTCGCCGGCCTGTTCGGCTACCACTCGCTCTACTTCATCGCGCTGCGCTTCGCGCCGCCGGCGGAAGCGGGATTGCTCAATTATTTCTGGCCGCTGCTGATCGTGTTGTTCTCCGGCCTGCTGCCGGGAGAGCGTTTGCGGGTGCATCACGTCGTCGGCGCGCTGCTCGGCCTTGTCGGCACGGTGGTGCTGTTTCTCGGGCAGGGGCTCGCGCCGGCTTTGCAATTCGCGTTCGGCTACGGCGCGGCGTTCTGCGCGGCCTTCGTCTGGGCGGGCTATTCGGTGCTGTCGCGGCGCTTCGCCATGGTGCCGAGCGCGGCGGTCGCCGGGTTCTGCGTGGCGACCGCGATCCTCGCCGCGCTCTGTCATCTTGCGGTCGAAACGACCGTGTGGCCGCAAGGCGCGGCGGAGTGGCTCGCGGTCGTCGCGCTTGGTGTCGGTCCGGTCGGGCTTGCGTTCTATGTGTGGGACGTCGGCGTCAAGCGCGGCGACATTCGCCTGCTCGGCGTCGCGTCCTATGCCGCGCCGCTGTTGTCGACGCTGGCGCTGGTGGTCGCCGGTTACACCGCGCCCCGCGCCACGCTCTGGCTCGCCGCGCTCTTGATCGCGGGCGGCGGGCTGCTGGCGGCAAAGGATATGCTCCGGCGCAAGGTCCGCGGCTAGCGAGGCTCGCTGGCCGGAGTCCAATCCTTCGGCGCCAGCTCGAAGCCGGCGAAGTCGAAACCCGGCGCCACCGTGCAGCCGACCAGCGTCCAGTCGCCGAGGCTTTCGGCGGCCTGCCAGGCGCGTGCCGGAACCACCGCCTGCGGCGCTTCGTCGGCGGCGATGTCGGGGCCGAGCCGCACGATCATTTCCTTGGCGCCATCGACGATCTCCAGCTTGAGCGGCGCGCCGGCGTAATAATGCCAGACCTCGACGGCATCGACACGGTGCCAGTGCGAACGCTCGCCGCGCGCCAGCAGGAAATAGATCGCGGTCGAGGCGGCCCGTGCGTCGGCCTCGCCGCGGTCGCGGAAGGTCTCGCGGAAATGCCCGCCCTCCGGATGCGGCTTCAGGTCCAGCATCCGGATCATGTCGGCGGCGGTGGGTGCGGTCATGTCAGAACTTGTTCTTCCGCTCGCGCACTTCGGCGAACACCTTGTTTGCGGGCGCCCCCGCGAGGCCGACCGCGGCGGCGACTTCGGGCGCGTCGGCGCGCAGGAAGGTGTTGGCTTTCTTTTCCTCGCCGATCGTCACCGGAATGGTGAACGTGCCGGCGTCGATCTGCTTCTTCGCCTCGTCGGCGCGGGCGAGCAGCGCGGCGTTGCCGCCCTCGATGCTCAACGCGAATTTGATGTTGGCGAGCGTGTATTCGTGGCCGCAATAAATTGCGGTTTCGTCGGGAAGGTCGCGCAGCTTCTTCAGCGAATCCCACATCTGGTCCATCGTGCCCTCGATGACGCGGCCGCAGCCGATCGAGAACAGCGTGTCGCCGACGAAGGCGGCCTTGGCGCCGTGGAACCAATAGGCGATGTGGCCGAGCGTGTGGCCGGGCGTTTCGATGACATTGGCGGACAGCTTGCCGACCGAAACCTTGTCGCCCTCGCGCACGGTCTCGTCGACCGCCGGGATCTTCGTGGCTTCGCCGGCCGGCGCGACCACGCGGCACTTGTATTTGCTCTTCAGCGCCTCGATGCCGCCGACATGGTCGTGATGGTGGTGCGTGACCAGAATGTCCGTCAGCTTCCAGCCGGTCTCTTTCAGCGCGGCTTCGACGGGCGCGGCTTCCGGCGCGTCGATGGCGGCGGTGGCGCCGGTCTCGGAATCGTGGATCAGCACGCCGTAATTGTCCTGGAGGCAGCGGAACAGGCGGATTTCAGCGGACATTGGAACTTTCCTGCAAATGACGGTCGAAGTGATGGTCGGTGAACCTTAACACGCGCGTCGCGCGTGCGGCCAAACCGCGATCGAGCGTTTTGCCGCGATTTTCATGCTAGATATTGCGCATGTCGAACGACGTTGTCGACCTTCGGAGTTTCTACGGCCAGCGGCTCGGCGTCGTGGCGCGGCGCTTCATCGGCCGCGCGGTGCGGGGCCTGTGGGGCGACACGCGCGGCAAGCGCGTGCTCGGCATCGGCTACGCGACGCCCTATCTCGGCCTGTTTCGCGAGGAAGCGGAGCGCTGTCTCGCTTTCATGCCGGCGACGCAGGGCGCGATCAAATGGCCGACCTCGCGGCCCGCGCTCGCCGCGCTGGTCGATGAGCATGAATGGCCGCTGCCGGACGCGGCGGTCGATCTCGTGCTGCTGGTGCATTCGGTCGAGATGTCGCGCGACGCCGCGTCGCTGTTGCGCGAGGCGTGGCGCGTGCTCGCGCCAGGCGGCCGTTTGCTCGCGGTGATCCCGAACCGGCGCGGATTGTGGGCGCGCATGGATACGACGCCGTTCGGCCACGGCCGGCCTTATTCGCGTTCGCAGATCACGCAGCTCCTGCGCGAGACCTGGTTCACGCCGCTGTCGTGGAAGGAGGCGCTTTATGTGCCGCCGGTCTCGCGCGGCTGGTTCCTGCGCTCGGCGGTCGCCTGGGAGCGCACCGGCGCCACGTTGTCGGCACCGTTCGCCGGCGTCTATCTGGTCGACGCCAGCAAGCAGGTCTACCGGCCGGTGTCCGCGCGCAAAGAAAAACGCCGGCTCGTGCCTTCGCTCGAGCCGGCGCTGGCGCCATCGCCCGGAGGCGCGGCGCGAACGTCGATGACGGACTAAGCCGGGTTACTCGCCGGCCGGCGCCTCGTCGCCTTCGCCGGCCATGTTCTGCTGGTGGTCGCCCATGTTATCGGGCCGCGGGCCGCGATGACGGCGGCGGCGGTTACGTCCGCCGAAGCGATCGCCGCCCTGGTTGCCTTGATTGCCCTGATGCTGGCCGCCGTGGCCGTTCTGCTGTCCCTCGGCCGGCGCGCCGTTCTGCTGTCCGCCGGTGATGAAGGAGGGCAGGCCGCCGACCTCCTGATGTTCGTTGTTGTTGTTGCGCGGCTGGTTGAACTGCCGTCCGCCCTGCTGCTGCGGCTGCTGCACACCCTGCTGCGGAAACTGCGCGTCACGCGGCAGATAGGGCTGCGGCTGGTCGCTGCGCGGAATGAAGGGTTCGTTGTTGCCCTGCGCAACCGCCTCGTCGTCGTCGCCGTCGAAGCCGTCGTCGTTCTGCGGGAAGCCGGACGGCTGCTGCTGTTGCTGGTTGTAATACGGGTTCTGCTGCCGGAACTGCTCCTGCGCCGCCGCGATCAGACGGAAATAATGCTCGGCGTGCTGGTAGTAATTCTCGGCCGCGACCGGATCGCCGGAACTCTGCGCATCGCGCGCGAGCTGGATGTATTTATCGGCGACGTGGTTTGCGGTGCCGCGGATTTTGACGTCGGGACCGTTCGACTCATAAACCCGGGTGAGCGGATTCTGACTCTTGCGGTGGTTGCGGCCCCGCATGCGCTTCTGACCGTTTCTCATGTCTCTCCGTCACTTACCTTTCATTCGGCGCGGTCCGTTGCCCGGGCCGCCGCGTAGAGGGTCGAACTTTCATTGCGTTACAGCACGCCGGCTCACAGCGTCACATGCCGATCGGTCTCATGCTCCATCGCAACGCAGACCAAGACGCGGCCTCTGCCGCGGCAAGCGCGTTTGCGCGAAGTCATCCGATCATTAGCGCGATAACCGCATCAGCCCCGTAACCGCGATCATGTCGCAGTATTGCCGACCTTTCATGACGCGCATCGTTTTGTCGTTCTTCGAAAACCACAGCTCTTCGAAAACCACAGTCCTTCGAGAAACGATGCGCCTAACAGGTGAAGCATCCGGACCCGATCAGGGCGAGCGCGTACCAGGAAAACTGTGTTGTCCGGCTCGTCGCCATCCGCCTTCGCCGCTGGCCGCCTGCCGAAATCCGTTTCGTCCGGGTTCCGTATCAAGGGCGGCGCGACCGTCTCGGGTCGATTCCGTGACCGGAAGCTAGTCGTTTCCGCCCCCCATTCCAAGTGCTTTTTTGCACTTTTCGGATTGCGCTTAATTCATGGCGACGGGCCGTTAAGCCCTGCGTTACGCGCTTTTCCGGGCTGCGGGGCGCGCCAGCAGGGCGCGGGCCACGCCGCCGAGATCCTTGCGCGCCGGAGCCGGCACGGCGAGCCCTGCCTGTGTGAACAGCAGGCGGACGGCGTCCTCTTGCCCGATGCCAAGCTCGACGACCAGCAGGCCGCCGGGTGCGAGCAGCCGTCCGGCATCGGCGGCGATCGCGCGGTAGGCGGCAAGTCCGTCGGCACCACCGTCAAGCGCGAGCCGCGGATCATAGTCGCGCACCTCGGGTGCAAGCGCCGCGATCTCGGCGCTCGCAATATAGGGCGGGTTGGACACGACGAGATCGAACGGGCCTTCGACACCCCGCGCGATGTCCGCGGTGACGAATGCACACCGCGCTTCGAGCGCCAGCCGCGCCGCGTTGGCGCGCGCGACATCCAGTGCGGCGTCGCTGATATCGGCGCCGATGCCGGTTGCGTTCGGCAATTCGGTCAGCAGCGCGAGCAGCAGCGCCCCGGAGCCGGTGCCGATGTCGAGGATACGCACCGGCCGCTGCCGTCCGCCATTGGCGGTGACGGCATCGAGCGCAGCCTCGACGACCGTCTCGGTATCCGGCCG
The DNA here is from genome assembly GCF_050250095.1 of Pseudolabrys sp. Taxonomy (NCBI): domain Bacteria; kingdom Pseudomonadati; phylum Pseudomonadota; class Alphaproteobacteria; order Hyphomicrobiales; family Xanthobacteraceae; genus Pseudolabrys; species Pseudolabrys sp. The sequence goes on from NZ_JBFWPH010000007.1 coordinate 86,976, forward strand.
CGGCACCAGCACTGCGGCATTGACGGCGAGCTGCAGACTCCAGAATTCCCGCGCGCCGACGATGCGCGCCACCGGTTCGCGCGCAATGCGGCGGCCGGCCAGCGCGTCAATGGCGTCGATCTCACGGGCGTCGAGTAATCGTTCGCTGTCGACGACAAGCCGGGCGCGGTCGATACGCAGAGCGTGTCCTGCGAGGACGCGGGCATCGAGTTGCGGCGTATCGATGCCGGCGGCACGGAAAGCCTGGATCAGCGTTTCGACCGCGCGCGACAGCGAAATTCCCGCGCGCAGCCCGGCGACGGCGCGCGCCATCACATGCCTTCCGCCGCCAGCAATTCGGCCTGATGTTCGGTGACCAGCGCGTCGATCATCTCGCCCAGCGCCTCGCCCTCCATGACGGCGGGCAGCTTGTAGAGCGTGAGGTTGATGCGGTGGTCGGTCACGCGGCCTTGCGGGAAGTTGTAGGTGCGGATCCGCTCCGAGCGGTCGCCGGAACCGACCTGGCCGCGCCGGTCGGCCGAGCGTTCGGCATCGCGCTTGCTGCGCTCGGCGTCGTAAAGCTTGGCGCGGAGCATGGCCATCGCCTTGGAGCGATTCTTGTGCTGGGAGCGCTCCTCCTGAACCAGAACCACGATGCCGCTCGGAATGTGGGTGATGCGGATGGCGGACTCGGTCTTGTTGACATGCTGGCCGCCCGCGCCTTGCGCCCGCATGGTGTCGATCTTGAGGTCGGCCTCGTTGATGTGAATGTCGACATCCTCGACCTCGGGCAGCACCGCGACGGTCGCTGCCGAAGTGTGGATGCGGCCCGACGCCTCGGTGTCTGGCACGCGCTGCACGCGATGAACGCCGGATTCGAATTTCAGCTTGGCGAACACGCCGCGGCCGGAAATTTCCGCGACGACCTCCTTGTAGCCGCCCTTGGTGCCGTCGCTGATCGACAACACCTCGGTCCGCCAGCCTTGCGAGGCGGCGTAGCGCTCGTACATGCGGAACAGGTCGCCGGCAAACAGCGCCGCCTCGTCGCCGCCAGTGCCGGCGCGGATTTCGAGGATGGCGTTGCGCTCGTCCATCGCATCCTTCGGCAGCAAGGCGAGACGAAGCTGGTGTTCGATCGTTTCCGCGCGTTCGCGAAGGTCGGGGAGTTCTGCGGCCGCCATCTTGCGCATTTCGGCGTCGGTCGAAGCGTCCTCGATCATGGCCTGGAGACCGTCGATTTCCTCGGTCACCTGCCGGTAGGATTTGATGACATCGACGACGGGCGAGAGATCGGAAAATTCCCGCGACAGTGAAACGAATTCATCGCCGGTGACGCCGCTTGCGAGCTGGCTTTCCACCAGCGCATGGCGATTGACGAGGGCGGAGAGCTTCTGTTGCGGGAGCATGGCGACTTGCGGTCAGATCTGGATGTTTTCGGCCGCGGCGAAGCTCTTCAGCTCCTCGCGGATGGAGATGCTGCCGACCGGCTTGTCGAGCAACGGCAGAATGGCCGCCTCGGCCTTCTTGACGTCGAGGTCGAGCAGGGCGGCCTTGACGGGACCGACAGCCGAAGGCGACAGCGACATCGCCCGATAGCCGATGGCCGCCAGCGCGATGGCGGCGAGCGGCTGCGACGCCATCTCGCCGCACAGCGCAACCGGCTTGTTATGAGTGCGCCCCTTGTCGACGATTGATTTCAGCGCGCGCAGCACCGGCGCCGACAGGTTGTCGAAGCGCTCGGACACGCGGGAATTGCCGCGGTCGGCGGCGTACAGGAACTGCATCAGGTCGTTGGAGCCGACCGAGAGGAAGTCGACGCGCTCCAGAAGGTCGTCGAGTTGCAGCAGCAGCGAGGGAACCTCGACCATGGTGCCGATGTCGACGCGCTCGGGCAGCGAGTGGCCGTGCCGGCGCAGATGCGTCAGCTCCGCCTCGACCAGCTCCTTCGCCTTGTCGAATTCCTCGACCGCCGCGATCATCGGGAACATCACGCGCAATTGCCGGCCGCCGGCCGCGCGCAGCATGGCGCGGACCTGGCTGCGCAGCAGCCCCGGCCGGTCGAGGCCGAGGCGAATCGCGCGCCAGCCGAGCGCGGGATTTTCCTCTTCCACGTTGCGCATATAGGGCAGCACCTTGTCGCCGCCGATGTCGAGCGTGCGGAAGGTGACGGGCTTTCCGCCGGCGGCGTCGAGCACCGAGCGATAAAGCAGAAACTGCTCGTTGGTGCGCGGAAACGCGTTAGCGACCATGAACTGCAGCTCGGTGCGGAACAGGCCGATGCCGCTGGCGCCGGTTTCCTCGATGTGCGGCAGGTCGATCAGCAGGCCGGCATTGATCATCAGGTCGAGTTTCTGCCCGTCCTTGGTGACGCAAGGCCGGTCGCGGAGCGCGCGGTATTGCGCCTGCCGCCGCGCACGCAGCTTCACCCGCTCCGCATAGGCGGCTTCGATGTCGGGCGAGGGCCGGAAATGGACGAGGCCGGAACTGCCGTCGACGATCATGGCGTCGCCGGATTCGGCAATGCCGGTGGCGTTCGGGATTTCACCGACCGCGGGGATGCCGAGTGCGCGCGCGACGATCGCGACATGCGAGGTGGTGCTGCCTTCCTCGAGTACGAGGCCGCGCAGCCGCTTGCGGTCGTAGTCCAGCAGCGCGGCCGGACCCATCGAGCGCGCGACCAGCACGGCGTTGAGCGGCAATTGCTCGCGCGAGGGCGCATGGTCGCGCCCCATCAGCACGCGCATCAGCCGGTTGGCGAGATCCTCGAGGTCGTGCAGGCGGTCGCGCAGATAAGGATCCTGCGCGCGCAGCATGCGGGCGCGGGTGTCGGACTGCACGCGCTCGACCGCGGCTTCAGCGGTCAGACCGCCGTTGGAGACAGCTTCGCGGATGCGGCGCATCCAGCCCTGATCGTGGCCGAACATCCGATAAGCTTCGAGCACGTCGCGATGTTCGCCGTCCTCCGCCATCTCGCCGCTCTCCAGCAGGCGGTCGAGGTCGGCGCGCATCGTCGAGATCGCGGTATCGAGACGTTTCAATTCCTTCGGCACGTCGTCGGCGATCACGTTGGTGATGACGACGCGCGGCTCGTGCAGCACGACATGGCCGAGCGCGATGCCGTCCGACAGCGCGATCCCGCTCTGGTGCTGGCTGTGGCGGGCGGCGGGTTCCGCGCCGGGGCGGGCGAGGGAGGACAGTTCGCCCGAGGCGACCATTTCCGCGACGACCATCGCGGTCGTCTGCAGCGCTTCTTCTTCTTCCTCGGAGTAGGTGCGGCTGGCGCGGTTCTGCACGACCAGCACGCCGAGCGTGTTGCCGGCACGCAGCACCGGCACGCCGAGGAAGGAGTGATAGATTTCTTCGCCGGTTTCCGGGCGGAACGAGAAGGCCGGGTGGTCTTGCGCTTCCGACAGGTTGATCGGCTTCGCCTCGCGGGCGACCAGGCCGACGAGGCCCTCGTCGGCGTTCAGCACCGTCTGGTGGACCGCTTCGCGCTTCAGACCTTCGGTGGCGTATAGCTCAAGCGTTCCGTCTACCCGCAGGATGTAGACAGAGCAGACCTCCGCCACCATGTTGGCGGCGATCAGCACCACGATCTTGTCGAGACGGTCCTGCGCGCTGACCGGCTCCGCCATCACCTCGCGGAGCCGCCGTAACAGCACGCGCGGACCGCCAAGCGCGCCACGCATTGTGTCGTTCCTTATGCCGCGGCCCCTGCCACGGCGTGCCTACGGCCCGATCATGTACGGAAAACGACTGGGGGTCTCGCCGCCCCGGCCGCATTCACGCTGAGGCTATAGCGAACGGGCCATGCAAGGCGCAAGCCAAGGGAGCCGGAGCCGGCCAAATCGGTCTTGCAGTGCGGGATAACGCGGACCGCCGCGGTTCGCCGGTCAGCGCCGCGGTTCCGATTCGCCCTTGCGAAAGAAGCTGCCGAGTGCGGCGGTCTCGGTCCTGTCGCCGGCCACATCGACGGCGAGCCGCTCGTAGAGCCTGGCGATGGCATCGAACATCTGCCGCTCGGAGCCGGGGCCGACAAAGGCCGCGACCTCCTCGAACTCCGCGACCCAGCGATAGGCCTTCGGGAACATGTCGGGGATGCCGCGCTCGAGCTTGCCGAGCAGCGGCGCCTGGCTGCGTTGCCATTCGCGGTTCAGCGCGGCGGCGACGCCCTCGCGTTCGGCGGCGAGGATCACGGCGGCGCCGAGCGCCGTCACGCCCTTGTTGAACGCGCCGTAGCACATCTTCAGCGCCGAGGCGTCGCCGGTCTTGCCGCCCATGATCTCGACCGCGAGACCGTGGCTCTGCAATGGGGCGAGCCGTTCGCTCGCCGGACCGGAAACGTAAAGGCGGGTCGCATGGCTGCCGGCCTTCGGCGGCGGTCCGATGATGCCGCCATCGATAATGTCGCAGCCGGTCGGGCGCAGCAGATCGACGATCTCCTGCATGGTCTGCGGATTGATGGCGTTGCAGTCGGCATAGAGCGGCTTGCGCTTTGCCGCCGTCAGCGCGGGCACGAGACGCTTTGCCAGCGCGAGCGCCTCGCCGGGCGGCACAACGGACAAAATGAAATCCGCGCCCGCGACGTCCGCTTCGTCCGCGTTGACGATGCCGGCTTCCGCCGCGCGCTTGCGGCTTGCTTCGCTGCGGCCGTCGAGCAGCGAGATCGTCTTTACGCCATTCTCTGTGAGGCGCGCGCCGATGGCGGCGCCCATCGCGCCGGTGGCAATGACCGCGACGGTGGGCGCGGTCGTCACGGCGTCAGCCCTTGTCGAGGCCGTAGAGCGAATGCAGCGTGCGCACCGCAAGCTCGGTATAGGCGGCGTCGATCAGCACCGAGAACTTGATTTCCGACGTGGTGATGGCGCGGATGTTGATATTGCGCTCCGACAGCGCCTTGAAAGCCTGCGCGGCGACGCCGGCGTGGCTGCGCATGCCGATGCCGATCACCGAAATCTTCGACACATCGGTCGCGCCGTCGAGCCGCTCGTAGCCGATCGCGCTCTTCGCCTTCTCGATGGTGCCGCGTGCGCGGTCGAAATCCGAGGCCGGCACGGTGAAGGTGAGGTCGGTGGTCGCGCCGTCGGCCGAGACGTTCTGCACGATCATGTCGACATTGATGTTGGCGTCGGCGAGCGGGCCGAAGATCGCGGCGGCGACGCCCGGCTTGTCCTGCACGCGGCGGATCGAGATCTGGGCCTCGTCCTTGGAGAAGGCGATGCCGGTGACGACTTGCTGTTCCATGATTTCTGCCTCGTCGCAGATAAGGGTGCCGGGCGGATTCTTCGAATGCGGGTCGATGTCTTCCGGCTTGTCGAAGCTGGAGCGCACGAAGATGCGCACGCCGTGCACCATGCCGAGTTCCACCGAGCGGACCTGCATGACCTTGGCGCCGAGGGATGCAAGCTCCAGCATCTCCTCGTAGGCAATCTTGTCCATGCGCTGCGCCTTCGGCACCACGCGCGGGTCCGTGGTGTAGACGCCATCGACATCGGTGTAGATGTCGCAGCGGTCCGCCTTGATGGCGGCGGCGATCGCCACCGCGGAGGTGTCGGAGCCGCCGCGGCCGAGCGTAGTGACGCGCCCGGTGTCCTTGTTCATGCCCTGGAAACCGGCAATCACCGCGACCTGTCCGCGCTCGGTGAAGCGCTTGACCAGTTCGTCGCCGTTGACGTCGAGAATGCGGGCGGAGGCGTGCGCGCCGTCGGTCAGGATCGGCAACTGCCAGCCCTGCCATGAGCGGGCGTCGACGCCCATGCCTTCGAGTGTGATGGCCAGAAGTCCGGCCGTCACCTGCTCGCCGGTCGCGACCACGGCGTCGTATTCGCGGGCGTCGTGCAACGGCGCGGCGTCGCGGCACCAGGCGACAAGCTGGTTGGTTACGCCCGCCATTGCCGAGACGACGACCGCGACCTGATGGCCGGCATCGACCTCGCGCTTGACGTGGCGCGCCACATTGCGAATGCGGTCGAGATCGGCGACCGAGGTTCCGCCAAATTTCATGACCAGCCGGGCCATCGAAAAATCCGCTAGTATCCTGAACCACTGACACGCGGCAGCGTCGGATTGGTCCGGCGCTGGCCGCAAAAGGCGCGTATACATACCGACGGCCCGGTTGCGCTGCAACAGCGGGCCGCGACGGCAGGGCCGGGGACTATCCTTAAGGTGAAGGATCAGACAGTGAACGCAAAAACCGCCCCCACCGTGGACCAGAGCGAGGTCGAGCGCTTCTCGCGGCTCGCCGCGACCTGGTGGAATCCGCGCGGCCCGATGGCGGTGCTCCATAAGTTCAACCCGGTCCGGCTGGCCTATATCCGCGACCATGCCGCGGAACGTTTCGGCCGCGACCGCAAGTCGATCGACTGCCTCGCCGGCCTGCGTGTCCTCGACATCGGCTGCGGCGGCGGCGTGCTGTCGGAGCCGCTGGCGCGGCTCGGCGCGCAGGTGGTCGGCGCCGACCCGGCGCAGGACAATATCGGCGTTGCGCAAACGCATGCGCAGGAAAGCGGCGTTGCGGTCGACTATCGCGCGACGACGGCGGAGGAGCTTGCCGAGGCCGGCGAGCGGTTCGACATCGTGCTGGCGATGGAGGTGGTCGAACACGTCGCTGATGTGCAGCTTTTCATCGACAGTTGCGCGGCGATGGTGAAGCCGGGCGGGCTGCTGTTCATGGCGACGCTCAACCGCACCATGAAGAGCTTCGCGCTCGCGATCGTCGGCGCCGAGTATGTGCTGCGCTGGCTGCCGCGCGGCACGCACAAATGGGACAAGTTCATCACGCCGGTCGAACTTGAGACGGCTATCGAGGCGACCGGGCTGCGCGTCACCGGCGAGCGCGGCGTGATCTATCATCCGCTGGCCGACCGCTGGCAGCTGTCGTCCGACATGGACGTCAATTACATGCTGGTGGCGCAGCGGCCGGAACAGGGAGAAGCGTCATGATTCTTGAGCTGGTCGAATTCAAGTCGCCGGAGGCGCAGACGCGCGATGAGGTGATGGAGGATGCCCGCCACGTCATCGCGAAGTGGCGCGCCAACCCGCAACTCAAGCGCAAGCATTTTCTGTTGAGTCTCGACGGCAAGACCGGTGGCGGCGTTTACATCTGGCCGTCGGTCGAGGCGGCGAAACAGGCGCACAACGAGGAATGGCGGCAAGCCGTCATCAAGCGCACCGGCTCGGAGCCGACCATCCGCTATTTCGATCTGTTTTTGCTGATCGACAACGAAAACGGCGCTGTCACCGAATTTGCCGCCGACGGACGGGAGCGGGCGCTCGCGCCGGTGTGACGCGCCGCCGCCCGCCGGTCCGTTGTCATCAGACGAATGTGGCCAGATAGATCATCGCGAACGCGATGATGACGGCGGTTGTGCTGGCGATCAGCACGAAGCGCACGTTATGCCCGGTGACGCCCTGCCGCGCCTCTGTCGTCGTCTTGACCGCGAAGTCGCGGTCGTAGTCGCTCATTCGGCCATAGTGGTGGAAGGTCATCGCGGCCTCCTATTTCGAGAAGTCAAAAGCTCCCTTCATCGAGCTGCTGTCCGCATACGTTAATGCGATGGAGTTGCATGCGGTTCCCGCAGCGCCATTCCGGCGCCGCGGAAGGCTTATGCTGCAACAGCGGATTGACCGCTTTAAGGCGAAGCGGCACGGTGCTGCCGCATTTCGCTCCACCCGCTGATACCGCTCCTCTCATGATCGTCTCCCCCTGGCTCTGGGTTGTTTTCACGCTGATCGCCGCGGCGGCACAGACCGCGCGCAACGCCATGCAGCGCGAGCTGACGGTGACGCTCGGCACCGTCGGCGCGACGCATGTGCGCTTTCTGTTCGGCTTTCCCTTTGCACTGTTGTTTCTCGCCGGCGTGTTGTTCGTCACCGGTAAGCCGGTGCCGCGTCCGCCGCTCGAATTCTGGCCGTGGGTGATCGGCGCGTCATTCGCGCAGGTGCTTGCGACGGCGCTGATGCTGGCGGCGATGGGGGAGCGTTCTTTCGTCGTCGCCATCGCCTATATCAAGACCGAGCCGGTGCAGGTCGCGCTGTTCGGCCTCGTCGTGCTGGGCGACAGGCTGACATGGCCGATCGCGCTCGCGATTTTGATCGCCACCGCCGGCGTGGTGCTGATGTCGCTGAAACCCGGCGCCGCCGCGCAGGTCAGCGCGAAGCCGACGCTGATCGGCATCGGCAGCGGCACGATGTTCGCGCTGTCGGCGATCTGCTACCGCGGCGCGATCCTGTCGCTCGACAATCCGGATTTCGTTCTGACCGCGACGCTGACGCTGGTGGTCGGGCTCGGCCTGCAGGCGGCTCTGCTGTCGCTTTATCTCGCGTTGCGCGATCCCGGCGTGCTGCGCGCCATTGTCAAGGCATGGCGGCCGTCATTGTTTGCCGGGTTTCTCGGCGCGCTCGCCTCGCAGTTCTGGTATCTCGGCTTTGCCATCGCCACCGCGGCCAGCGTGCGGACGCTGGCCTTGGTGGAGGTGCTGATGGCGCAGGCGGTGTCGCGCTTCATCTTCAAGCAGCCGACCTCGCCGCGCGAGGCCGCCGGCATCGTGCTGATCGTTGCCGGCGTCCTCTTGTTGCTGTACGCTCATTAGCGCCAGCGCGTGATCCCGAAAAGTGGGAACCGGTTTTCGGACAAGATCACGCGCCAAAAGTTCAGCGCATCACGCAGCCCTTGGGCACGCCGCGCCGCTTGCAGTAGACGACATGCGGCTTTGTCGCCGGCCGCACGACGCAGCCGACCGGAACGCCGGGGCCCGTGCAGTAGACGACGCGCGCCGGCGCGGCCGGCCGCGCGACGCAGCCTTTCGGGACGCCGACGGTCTTGCAGTAGACGACCGCTTCGGCCGGGCCGGACGGAAAGGTGATGAAGCCGAATGCCGCGAGCGCGAAAGCCGCGGCGGACATCGCAGTGATGCGAAGCATGATCGATCCTCGTGTTGGTCACATCGGGATCAAGGGCCGCCCCGTTGATCCGAAGTGGATCATAGAGAGTCCGGCGCCCGGCGTGTGCAGCCCGAGGCGGCTCGCCGGCGGATTATTTTTAGGTGGAACGTTTTGAGCTTAATTCCGCTCGTCGGGCAGGATCGGCAACGGGTGGAATTCGATGCCTTCCTCGGCAAGTTTCTTGGCCTCGTCGGTCGAGGCCTCGCCGTAGATCGAGCGGTGCTCGATCTCGCCATAGTGCATCTTGCGCGCTTCTTCCGGGAAGCGGCCGCCGACATTGTCGGCGTTTTTGGTGAGGTGGTCGCGCAGTTCCTTCAGCTTGCTGCGGAACTCGCGCTCCTGCGGCGACATCATCGCGACCGGCGCGGTGTCGGGAGTGTTGTCCGGCGCAGCGGACGAAACCGCGGCTTCTGGCGCTTGCGGCTCTGCCGCCCTTCGATTTTTGCTGCGCTTCTTCGCCGTCATCGACAGACGCGGCGCCATGATGGCTTTGTCGACCTTGGCCGAGCCGCAATGCGGGCAGGTGACGAGGCCGCGCTTGGCCTGCTTGTCGTAGGCGGCGGAATCCTGAAACCAGCTTTCGAAGTGATGGCCCTCGGCGCAGGCGAGCGCGTAGCGGATCATGGCTTGCTCCGCACCATGTGCAGATGCGCCGGCTCCGCCATCGGCTCGACGATCTCGAAGCGTCGGCCGTGCTGCAGCGAGGGAATGCGCGCCCGTGCGGCCGTCACCTGGCTCAAGTCGATCTCCGCCATGACGACGCCCGGCTCGGTGCCGCCTTCGGCGAGCACCTTGCCCCATGGATCCACGATCAGCGAATGGCCGAACGTCTCGCGGCCGTTCTCATGCTTGCCGCCTTGCGCCGCCGCGAGCACGAAGCAGCCGTTCTCGATGGCGCGGGCGCGGTTGAGCACATGCCAATGGGCTTCGCCGGTCTGTTGCGTGAAGGCCGATGGAATGGCGAGCATGGTTGCGCCCGCTTCCGCCAGAGCGCGATAGAGCGCGGGAAAGCGGAGATCGTAGCAGACGGTGACGCCGAGCCGGCCCCACGGCAGGTCGGCGGTGATCGCGGTGTCGCCGGGGCGGTAGTTGCGCGACTCGCGATAGCTCTCGCCGTTGGCAAGATCGACATCGAACATATGAATCTTGTCGTAGCGCGCGGCGATCTCGCCTTGCGGGTCGATGACGAAGCCGCGGTTGGCGGCGCGGTCGGCCGCGAGCTTGATCGCCAGCGAGCCGATATGGATGTAGAGGCCATGCTTGCGCGCGAGATCGCGGAAGGTGGCGAGTGCGGGATCGGCATCCTCGTCGCGGATCGCCGCGAACAGCCGCTCACGCTTGACCTCCATGATGTTGGTCATCTCCGGCGTCTGCACGTAATCGGCGCCGGCCGCTTTCGCTTCTTCGATCAGCTTGACGGCGGTTTCGATATTGGCGGCCGGCGTGATGCCCGAACGCATCGCGATCAGCGCCGCCCTGAAAGTGCCGGCTTCGCTCATGCCGGCTGGCCTTCGCCCGCGAGCAGGGGATCGAGTTTGCCGGCGCGCTCCAGCGCATGTAGATCGTCGCTGCCGCCGACATGGACCTTGCCGATGAAGATCTGCGGCACGGTGGTGCGGCCCTTGGCGCGCTGGATCATCGTCTCGCGCAGCGCGAAGTCACCGCTGACGTCGATCTCCTTGTAGGCCGCGCCCTTGCGGTCGAGCAGCGCCTTGGCCGACCGGCAATAGGGGCAGAACGGGGTGGTATAGACTTCGATCGGCGGCATGGGCGTCGTGTCCGGGCGGCAGAAAGCCGTGCCTTTTTATATGGGGGTGGACACCGGGGCCACAACCCGGGCGAATACCAGCACGTCGACATGAGCGGCGCCCGCCCGCAGCAGCGCCTTGGCGCAGGTGTCCGCGGTCGCCCCGGACGTCAGCACATCATCGACCAACACCAGCCGGCGCCCGGCCACCGCCGCTTTCGCCTCGGGCGCGACGCGGAATGCGCCCTGGACGTTGTCGGCCCGCTCGGGCTTGGAGAGGCCGACCTGCTGCGCGGTGGCGCGCACCCGCTTCAGGGCGTCGTGGGCGACCGGCACGCCGCGCTCCGCCGAGATTGCCCCGGCCAGCGCCGCCGACTGGTTGAAACGCCGCGCCCACAGCCGGCGCCAGTGCAGCGGCACCGGCACCAGCGCGTCGGCTTCCGCCAGCAGGTCGCGGCCCGCGCGCGCCATCCAGCCGCCCAACAGCGGCGCGAGGTCCATGCGGTCGCCGTATTTGAAGGCGTGCACCAGCGCGCGAGCGACATCGTCGTAGCGCACCGCGGCGCGGGCGCGGTCATAGGCCGGCGGGCTGGCGATGGCCTCCATCGACAACAGGCCGGGGCCGGGATCGTAGGTGAAGGGAATGCCGAGCCGCGCGCAGTACGGCGGTTCGATCATCGACAGTTTCGACCAGCAGGCGGCGCAAAGCCCGGCGCCGTCGCCGAGCGGCTCGCGGCAGCTCGGGCACAGCGGCGGCAGGGCAACGTCGAGCGCGAGGCGGACGGTCTGCCCCAGCGCGGAACGCAGTCGCGGCGCGAAAGTCAGCATGGCGGGATGAGGCTAGCATCGGCATTATTTGATTGTCATGCCCCGCGAAGGCGGGGCATCCATTAGTCACGCAACTTCATTGGTTACTGGATCGCCCGCCTTCGCGGGCGATGACAGTGGGAGAGCGATGACCGCAGGCCCGACGATTTTCGACCGAACTCTGCTGGCCGCACGGCTGCGCCGCGCGCGGGCGCTTGGGCCGGCGACCTTTCTGCTCGAGCGCGCCGCCGAGGATATGTCCGACCGCCTGCAGGCGGTGACGCGGAAGTTCGACCGCGCCGCCGATCTCGGCACGCCGGCCGATGCGGTGCGCCGCGCGGTGATGGCGATCGGCAAGGTGACCTCGATTGTGCCCGTGGGCTGGGGCGAGGCCGAGCTTGTCGTTGACGGTGAAGGGAAGCCGCTTGTGCCGGGCGAGCTCGATCTCGTCGTCTCCGCGCTGGCGTTTCAGTTCGTGAACGATCTGCCGGGCACGCTGGCGCAAATCCGCCGCGCGCTGAAGCCGGACGGGCTGCTGCTCGCCGCCATGCTCGGCGGCGAGACGCTCACCGAACTGCGGCAGGCCTTCGCGCAGGCGGAAAGCGAAGTCGAAGGCGGCGTGTCGCCGCGTGTCGCGCCGTTCGCCGACCTGCGCGATGTGGGAGCGCTGCTGCAACGTGCGGGACTGGCGTTGCCGGTTATCGACTCCGATCGCGTGACGGTGCGTTACGCCTCGATCTTCGATCTGATGCAGGATCTGCGCCGCATGGGCGCGACCAATGCGCTGGTCGAGCGCCGCCGCGCGCCGCTGCGCCGCGCAACGCTGATCCGTCTCGGCGAGATTTACGCGGAACGCTTCAGCGACAGCGATGGCCGTATCCGGGCCACCTTCGAAACCATCTGGTTGTCGGGCTGGGCTCCGCATGAGAGCCAGCAGAAGCCGCTGCGTCCGGGCTCGGCACAGCAGCGGCTTGCCGACGCGCTCGGCACGAAGGAACAGTCGGCGGGAGAAAAAGCGGGCGACTAGGGCAAGGTTATGCGCGGCAAGAACAGTATTGTTCAGCCGAACGCGTTCTGAACGCTGGTCCAGAGATTCAGCAGCGATGTGCCTGTCAGGGTCAGCGTCGCCGCGATGGCGCAAGCGATTCCGGCGGCGATGATCGAGTATTCGATCGCCGTGGCGCCACGTTTGTCGGCGGCAAATCGCGCAATCCGTTTTCCGATCTCGACCATTGTTTGTCTCCGGCGTCGCGCCAGCGATTACAGAAGCGCCATCAGATGAGCGACCAACGGCTCGTCGGCCGGCGGCATCTGATAGTCGCGCAGCCTGTTCGGCCGGACCCAGGTGAGCCGCTGTCCTTCCTTCGGACTGACCATTCCCTCCCAGCGCCGGCACACATAAAGCGGCATCAGGAGATGAAAGTCCGGGTAGGCGTGGCTCGCGAAGGTCAGCGGCGCAAGACAGGGCTCGCTGACGGTGATCCCCAACTCCTCGTTCAGTTCCCGGATCAGGGTCTGTTCCGGCCGCTCGCCGGTTTCGACCTTGCCGCCGGGGAACTCCCACAAGCCTGCCATCGGCTTCCCGGCCGGGCGCTCGGCAAGCAGCACGCGCCCGTCGGCATCGACGAGGGCACAGGCGGCGACCAGAACCAATCTGCTGCTCATGTCCTCAGGTCCGGACGGTACGGGGCGTGTGGTTAAAGCGGTCTCAATGGCGAACAAAAGCTGCGTTGCGTGCCTTGATAAACGCGATTGGCGGCCGGGTTTTAATGCCGCGATTACGAGCGGTAATCGCCGTTGATCGCGACATATTCCTTGGTGAGGTCGCAGGTCAGCACGCGGTCGCGGCCCCTCCCTAACCCGAGCGCGACCTTCAGGCTGATCTCCGGCTTCTTCATCGCGGCGCTGACCTCGGCCTCGTCGTAGGCTGGGTCGCGATAGCCCTTGTGGGCGACGCGGATGCCGTTGAACCAGATCGACAGCTTGTCGCGGTTCGCCGGCTCGCCGGCCTTGCCGACCGCCATGACGACGCGGCCCCAGTTGGCGTCCTCGCCGGCGAGCGCGGTCTTCACCAGCGGTGAATTGGCGATCGACATCGCGATTCGCCGCGCTGACGTCTTCGACACCGCGCCCTCGACGGTGATCTCGACCAGCTTGCGCGCCCCTTCGCCGTCGCGCGCGATCTGTTCGGCAAGATTGCCGAGCACGGCGTTGAGTGCCTTGCGAAACGCCTTTAGCCGCGGATCGGACGCGCGGGAAATCTTCGGGGCGTTCTTCGCTTTGCCGGTCGCGAACATCAGCAGCGTGTCGGAGGTCGAGGTGTCGCCGTCGACGGTGACGGCATTGAAAGTATCGACGGTGCCTTCCGCGAGCAGCGCGCGGAGCGCCGGCGCGGCAATCGCCGCGTCGGTGAAGACGAAGGCGAGCATGGTCGCCATGTCGGGCGCGATCATGCCGGCGCCCTTGGCGATGCCGTTGAGCGTCACCTTCGCCTTGCCGATCTTCACCGTGGCGGTTGCGACCTTCGGGAAGGTGTCGGTGGTCATGATCGCTTTTGCCGCGTCGGGCCACGGCTCGGGCGTCGCGGCGGCGACCATGCCGTCCATCACGCCGTCGAAGGCTTGAGCCTTGAGCGGCTCGCCGATCACGCCGGTCGAGGCGAGGAACACCTCCGCCGGCTTGCAGCCTGCCGCGCGCGACGCGATGGCGGCGGTGAACTTGCAGGCCTCGCGGCCGGTCTTGCCGGTGAAGGCGTTGGCGTTGCCGGAATTGACGACCAGCGCGCGCGCTTTACCCCTCTTCATCTTGTCACGGCACCATTCAACCGGCGCCGACGGACACTTCGAGCGCGTGAACACGCCGGCGACCGTGGTGCCGGGTTCCAGCAGCGCGAGCAGCACATCGGTGCGGCCCTTGTAGCGAATGCCGGCCGCGGCGGTTGCGAGCCGCACGCCGTCGATTGGCGGCAGGTCGGGAACGGAGGTCGGGGCGAGGGGAGAAACGGCGGCGGACATGGTGTCACCCAATGGAATTGGCACGCCCTAGATAGCAGAACGGCCGGACAAAAAATGCCCGGCCGTTGCCAAAAATTTCAAGCGGCCGCCCGGCTTACTTCTTCGCCGGTTCGTCGGCCTTCTTGTCGTCCTTGGCCGGCTCGTCCTTCTTGTCGAGCCGCTCGATCTTGGCGTCGGCGCGCAGCTTGGTGACGAGATCGGCCTGCGCCTTGCGCACGACATAGGTTTCGATCTGCGCCTTGACTTCATCGAAGGCCGGGGCGGGCTTCTTGCGCTTTTCCTCGACCTTGAGGACGTGCCAGCCGAACTGGGTCTTGATCGGATCGGAAATCTTGCCCGGCGCGATCTCGAAGGCCGCGGTCGCGAATTCCGGCACCATCTGCTCCTTGGTGAAGAAGCCGAGGTCGCCGCCATTGGCCTTGCCGGACGGATCTTCGGTCAGCTCGCCGGCGAGCTTGGCGAAATCCTCGCCCTTGTTGAGGCGCACGATGATCGCCTTGATCTTGTCCTCGGCGGCCTTGCTCGCCTTGTCGTCCTTGGCGTCGGCGCGGATCAGGATGTGGCGCGCATGCACCTCCTGTTCCTCCGGAAGCTGCTTCACGGCGTCGTCATAAACCTTCTGCATCGCCGCGTCGGTCAGCGCTTCCTTGCCGGTCACGTCGAACAGCTTCGACATCAGCAGCTTGTTGCGTGCGAATTCCATTCGCTTCTTGAAATCCGGCGTGTCGGCGATCTTCTTGGCTTCGGCGGCCTGGGTGACCAGCACCATGTCGGTGAGGAACGAGATCAGGTATTCGCGCTTCGCATCGGGCGTCATCTGCGGAATCTGCCCGGCTTCCTCTTCGGCTGCCTTCACGTCGCTTTCGTGGATGTCGACGCCGTTGACCTTTGCGATCACGGGATCGGGTGTCTGGGCGCGGACCGGCAGGGCATTGATGCTCGCGAGCGTTAACGCGAGCGCCAAAGTTGCGGTCAGGGTCGCGGTGATTGCGCCGGCCGCGCGCATCGCGAGCGCCGGGCCGGTCTTGTTCGGGGTCAACATGATGTTGTCCTTGAAATGGGGGATTCTCGTGCCCGAAAGGGGCTGCGGCGGTCTTGTCGCCCAACCATCACACCATTGCAACGGCGGAGCGCCGCGAAGCATTAACGTCCGCGTGAGCGGAAATTGCGGCAATTGACAACAATCGGACCCCCTCCTATGTCTCCCAAGGCTCGTCGCGCGGGCCGCGCGCGTTCTAATTGCCTGAAATGTGCCGTATTTCCGCAGCGTCTGATGTCACGGCCGGCGCAGCCCTCATCCGGGCGGTGCCGTCGGGAACAGGTTGAAGGTTAAGGAAATTTCATGCTCGGCGCAGTCGCCCGCAAACTGTTCGGTTCCGCCAACGACCGGCGCGTTCGCAGCTATCAGCCGCGGGTCGCGGAAATCAACGCGCTGGAGGCCGAGGTCGCCGCGCTCAGCGACGATGCGCTGAAAGCGCGCACCGACGATTTCAGGAAGCAGCTCGCCGACGGCGCCGCGCTCGACGATCTTCTGGTTCCCGCCTTCGCCACCGTGCGCGAAGCCGCTAAGCGCGTCATCGGTCAGCGCCATTTCGACGTGCAGCTGATCGGCGGCATGATCCTGCACGAAGGCAAGATTTCGGAAATGAAGACCGGCGAAGGCAAGACGCTGGTCGCCACCGCGCCGGTTTATCTCAACGCGCTCGCCGGCAAGGGCGTGCATGTCGTCACCGTCAACGACTACCTCGCCAAGCGCGACAGCGAATGGATGGGCCAGATCTACAATTTCCTCGGCCTGTCGACCGGCGTGATCGTGCACGGCATGGACGACGACGAGCGCAAGGCCGCCTACGCCGCCGACGTGACCTACGGCACCAACAACGAGCTTGGCTTCGACTATCTGCGCGACAACATGAAGTACCGCATGGAGGACATGGTCCAGCGCGGTCATCATTATGCGATCGTCGACGAGGTTGACTCGATCCTGATCGACGAGGCGCGCACGCCGCTCATCATCTCCGGGCCGCTCGACGACCGCTCCGATTTCTACAACACCATCGACACCTTCATCCCCAAGCTCGACAAGTCCGACTACGAAGTGGACGAGAAGCAGCGCACCGTCACCATGACCGAAGCCGGCATGGAGAAGATGGAGCAGTTGTTGCGCGACGCCGGTCAGCTCAAGGCGGAGTCGCTGTACGACGTCGAGAACGTCTCCGTCGTCCATCACGTCAATCAGGCGCTGCGTGCCCACAAGCTGTTCCAGCGCGACAAGGACTACATCGTGCGCAACGATGAGGTCGTCATCATCGACGAATTCACCGGCCGCATGATGCCTGGCCGCCGCTATTCGGAAGGTCTGCACCAGGCGCTCGAAGCCAAGGAACGCCAGCCGATCCAGCCGGAAAACCAGACGCTCGCCTCGATCACCTTCCAGAACTACTTCCGCATGTACGACAAGCTGGCCGGCATGACCGGCACGGCGATGACGGAAGCCGACGAGTTCATGGACATCTACGGCCTCGAAGTGCTCGAGGTGCCGACCAACATGCCGCTCGCGCGTATCGACGACGACGACGAGGTCTATCGCACCACGGTCGAGAAATACCGCGCCATCGTCACGCTGATCGATGACTGCAAGACGCGCGGCCAGCCGGTGCTGGTCGGCACGACCTCGATCGAGAAGTCCGAGCAGCTTGCCGAGATGCTGCGCCAGGAAGGCTGGGAGCAGCACGACTTTTCCGATCCCAACGCCTTCGCCAAGCTCTATACCGGCGACGAAGGCGCGTCGAAGACCAAGGTCTTCGCCATCCTGAACGCGCGCTACCACGAGCAGGAAGCCTATATCGTCTCGCAGGCCGGCGTGCCGGGCGCGATCACCATCGCGACCAACATGGCCGGCCGCGGCACCGACATTCAGCTCGGCGGCAACGCCGACATGCGCATCCGCCAGGAGCTCACCGGCGTCGAAGGCGACGAGCGCGACAAGCGCGCCGCCGACATCAAGGCGCAGGTCGCGAAGCTGAAGGACAAGGCGCTCGCCGCCGGCGGTCTTTACGTGCTCGGCACCGAGCGCCACGAGAGCCGCCGCATCGATAATCAGCTGCGCGGCCGCTCCGGCCGTCAGGGCGATCCCGGCCACTCCAAGTTCTTCCTGTCGCTTGAAGACGACCTGATGCGCATCTTCGGGTCGGACAAGCTCGACGGCATGCTGACCAAGCTTGGCCTCAAGGAGAACGAGGCCATCGTCCATCCGTGGATCAACAAGGCGCTGGAGAAGGCGCAGCAGAAGGTCGAGGCGCGCAACTTCGATATCCGCAAGAACCTGCTGAAGTTCGACGACGTGATGAACGACCAGCGCAAGGTGATCTTCGAGCAGCGGCTCGACCTGATGCGCGACGACACCGCGGAAGAAACCGTCGCCGACATGCGCCACGAGGTCGTTCACGATCTCGTCGCCAAGCACATTCCGGAAAACGCCTATCCAGAACAGTGGGACACCGCCGGTCTCGACCAGGCGCTGCGCGACGTACTGACGCTCGACCTGCCGGTGCAGGACTGGGCCAAGGAAGAAGGCATCGCCGACGAAGAGGTGCGCGAGCGTATCGACCGCCGCGCCGACGAGTGGATGGCGTCCAAGGCCGCCAAGTGGGGCCCGGATGTCATGCGCTATGTCGAGAAGTCCGTGCTGCTGCAGACGCTCGACCACCTCTGGCGCGAGCATCTCGTGATGCTCGAGCATCTGCGGCAGGTGATCGGCCTGCGCGGCTATGGCCAGCGCGACCCGCTCAACGAGTACAAGGCGGAAGCCTTCAATCTGTTCGAGGCGATGGTCTCGCGGCTGCGCGAGGCGGTCACCGCCCAGTTGATGCGCGTCGAAGTCGTACAGGAGCAGCAGCCGGACGCGCAGCAGCTTCCCTACATGGAAGCCCACAAGGTCGATCCGCTCACCGGCGAGGACGAAATGGCGGCCCGTGCGATGCTGGCTCCCGCGCTCGCCGGCAACGGCGCCGAAGTCGCCCGCGATCCCAACGATCCGGAAACCTGGGGCAAGGTCGGCCGCAACGAGCCGTGCCCCTGCGGCTCCGGCAAGAAATACAAGCACTGCCACGGCAAGTTCTGATCCGCCGTCGCATCGCTGAAATATGAAACGCCGGGCTTCTGCCCGGCGTTTATGTTTTCAGTGTCCCGCTGAGTTTTTTCCGGAACGCGCGGTCGCGCTTCAGATGCCATTCCCGGCTCATGGCGTGGCGGCGGCTGGCGCAGCGCTCCTCGTGCAGCAGCACCCAGATGCGTCCGCGCGTCGTGCGCGCGCCGGTGCCGGCATTATGGCGCGCGAGGCGGCGCGCGAGGTCGTTGGTCCAGCCGACATAAGTGAGCCGCCGGCCATCCTTGCCGACCGTGCCGAGAACATAGACGAAGCAGTCCGATGCGCTGGACGTTCCTGCCGGCGCTGTCTTGATCGGCTTTTTGGCCGTTGATTTGGCTGTCGTCGTCTTGCGCGCGGGCAAGGGAGCGGACTTGAGCGCGACGATCAGTTGCGCAGGCCGGACCAGCGGCTCTCGAACGAGCCCGCGGGCACGACCGGCTGCGCGCCCATCATGCTGGCTCGCTGCGGCGTGCTGGTGAACGCCGTCCGGGTCTGCGGCTGGGCGGCAGGCGCGGGGCGTTCATCGTTCGCGGCCACGCGCGGCTTCAGCTCGGGCTTGGGTTCCGGCTCGGGCGGCGCAGCGGCAGCGGTCCGGTGTTCAACCGGCTTGTTCGATTCCGCGGCAGGCTTGTGCGAGGGCTTGGCGGCGACACGGGTCGGCTTGGCCGGACGGCGCTTCGCCGCCGCGGTGCGGGTCGCGGGAGCGGGCGCCGGTTCGGCGGCTTCCGTCGGCGTTGCGGAGGCTTCGGCGGACGAGCCGCTCAGCAGGTTATCGAGCAGGCCGCCGATGGTTTTCGGCTGCTCCGGCGCTTCGCCGGTTTTCGGCAGCGGCGCGGCGTCGGGCACCGGCACCTTGCCGCGGATCGCGGGCGTGCCGGTTTCGACGGAGGCGAGTTGATACTTCGGCTCGACGCCCGGCATGTTGGCCGGAATGGTGGTCTGCGCGGGCGGATTGCTCGAGGTGCGCGGCAGCGCACCCGGCGTCGTCGAGGCGATCAGCACCGGCTGACTGAAGCGGGTGTCGCCCTGCGCGACGCTCGTCGCCTGCAGCTTGTCGTAGAACGAAGGATGCATGCCGCCGTCGACGCCCTTGCGGCTGGCGACGACCGAAATGTTGCTGGAGACGAGCTCGGCATATTCGGTGTTGTCGCGCTGCTGCTTCTCGGCGACCGCGCTGGCGATCGTCGGCTCGACCTGGAAGGCCGGGCACTTGCCGCGCGCGCTGAACGAGGGCGCGCGTGCCGCGCCTTCCGGGGTCGTCGCGTCGAACACATAGTGGCGTTCGCAGACATCGACCTTCGGCTGCTGGCGGGTGACTTCGAAGTGGTCGCTGCCGACCTTCAGCATCTTCCAGAAGGCGAGGTGCGGGCTGTTGCGGTGACGGGCGAGATTGCGCGCCGTCATACGGAACGGATAGGCCTGAACTTGGAACGCTTTCTGGCCGCCGAAGAAGGACTCGCGCGCGAGCGCGTAGATTTCGACCATCTGCTCGTCGGTCATCGCGTAGCAGCCGCGCGACGAGCAGTCGCCGTGAACCATGAGTTCGGAGCCGGTGCGGCCCCACGAACGGTCGAAGGCGTTCGGGTAACCCATGTTGAAGGCGAGGTAGTAATTCGAGTTCGGATTCATCTGCCCCGGCGTCACGGTGTAGAAGCCTTCCGGCGCCTGCCGGTCGCCTTCCTTCACCTTGGGGCCGAGATCACCGGACCAGCGGCAGATCGGATAGGTCTTGAGCAGCGCGTATTCGCCGCTGCGGTTCTTCTTCCAGACTTCGGCTTCGGATTCTTCCTTGAAGAGGCGAACCAGGATCGGGGAATCCTTGTCCATCTGCTTCTCTTCAAGCAGCGCGAGCGTCTTGTCGGAGAGCGGCGCCTGAGCGCGTCCGGTCGGCGCGATGTTATCGGCGTAATTGCAGCCGCTCAGCGTCACAGCCACGCAAAGGGCCGCGGACGCGAGCAATGCGCGCGCGAAGGGCAGAGATGTCAACGCGATACTCCCCGACCGATCGGATCGTTATTGAGTAATCGTTATCCATAAGATGTGGCTTTCGCAAGGCGACATGGTCCGGGCCTCTGGAAGCCGTATCCTATGGTGAATTCAGCGTAAATCCTGTTCAGGTGGCCGGCAATGCCCTAAATGAAGGGCTTCGGGCAAGCCGCCAATACTGAGTTTTGCACGATGAATATATCGGCCGGCGGTTAATTTACTTCACCGCATCGGTGCCCGTCATGCGGGGCCGTCGCCAACACTTCGTTTCACTGGCGAAATTGGCTCAGCCGAGCGTGCGGCCGAGCGCCAGGAACTTCTCCCGGCGGCTGCGGCGGACGGCGTCCCGGTCCATGCCGGCAAAGCCGGCGAGCGCCTGCTCGATCGCCTGGCCGGCGGCGGTCACCGTGGCGGCGGGGTCGCGATGCGCGCCGCCCATCGGCTCGGGGATGATCTGGTCGATGACGCCGAAGCGCAGCATGTCCTGCGCCGTGATCTTCATGTTGGTGGCGGCTTCCTGCGCCTTGGTGGTGTCGCGCCACAGGATCGAGGCCGCGCCTTCCGGCGAGATGACGCTGTAAATGGAATGTTCGAGCATCAGCACGCGGTTGGCGGTGGCGATGGCGATCGCGCCGCCGGAGCCGCCTTCGCCGACCACCAGCGCGACGTTCGGCACGCCGAGGCCGAGGCACATGTCGGTCGAGCGGGCGATGGCTTCGGCCTGGCCGCGTTCTTCGGCGCCGATGCCGGGATAGGCGCCGGCGGTGTCGATCAGCGAGATCACTGGAATCTCGAAACGGTCGGCCATTTCCATCAGCCGCACCGCCTTGCGATAGCCTTCCGGCCGCGCCATGCCGAAATTGTGCTTGATGCGGCTTTCCGTGTCGGAGCCTTTCTCGTGGCCCATGACGCAGACGCTTGCGCCGCGGAAGCGGCCGAAGCCGCCGATGATCGCGGCGTCCTCGCCGAACTTGCGGTCGCCGGCGAGCGGGACGAAGTCGGTGATCAGCTTTGCGATGTAGTCGACGCAGTGTGGCCGCTGCGGATGTCGCGCGACTTGCGTCTTCTGCCACGGCGTCAGCGCGGCATAGAGTTCCTTCAGGGCCTGCGCCGCCTTGGTCTCGAGCCGCGCGACGTCCTCGCCGATCGAGACGGCATCGCCGGTGTCCGACACCTTGCGAAGCTCCTCGATCTTGGCTTCGAGTTCCGCGACCGGCTTTTCGAAATCGAGATAGCTGCGCATTGCGATGATGGGTGTGCTCTATCGGCGGTTAAATGGCGTTGACTGGAGCCGCAACTGACACGCGTGCGGCCCGGGTTTCAAGCGGGCCCGGTCATGGTTACGAACTCATTGAAGATATGCGCTAATTTGATTGGTCCCGATAGCGCGGTTTTAACCCCATTTCGCGGCGGGGGCCAAGTTCGCGGCGGTTTTGTATCCGTCTTAAGGACGCTTGGCCACTGTGCCCTTCAAGGACGCCGGGGGGCGTGTTGGCGCCCTGGCGATCGCTGTGGGGTACGGGACGGCAATGTCGACCATCGATCACTGGAATGGCTGGCGTGCGCCGCCGGCCGGGCGTCATGCCGGCGTCGAGGTGCAACGCCGCACCCGCCGCCATGACGCAACCGTCGAGGTCGTCGAACTGTTCGATGTGCCGCGCGCGGCCTGGGCCGATCTGGCCGGGCGCGCGCTGGAAGCCAATGCATTTTATCTTCCGGACTGGGCGCGTGCCGTCGCGGGTCATGCCGAAGGCAAGTCCGGCGCGCGCGTGTTGCTCGCATGGGATTCGCCGGCGCGCGACCGGCTGATCGGATTGCTGCCCGTGATGTCCGCGTGGTGGACGCTGCGCATTCCGGTTCCGATTTTTGTCGCGTGGCATCCTTATTCTCCGGTCGTCGCTCCGCTGCTCGACCGCGATCGCGCCGGCGATGCCGCGCGCGGGCTCGTTGCGGCTGCAAGAAGCGGCGGCGCTTTCGCTCTGCTGCTGCCGTCGGCGCCGGATGAAGGTCCGGCGGTCAAGGCGCTGCGCGCGGCCGTCGCGGATTTCGACGCCGCGCCGGTTGCGATGAACCGCCAGCAGCGCGCGCTCCTGGATGCAACGCAGGACGGCGAGACGGCGATTGCCGGGCTCGGGTCGAAAAAAATCAAGGAACTGCGCCGTCAGCGCAATCGGCTCGCCGATGCCGGCGAGGTCGTGTTCAAGGTCGCGCGTCCGGGTGTCGAAGCGGACGCCGCGCTCGATGCGTTTCTTGCGCTCGAAGCCTCGGGCTGGAAAGGCGCCAAGGGCACCGCGCTTTCCAGCAAGCCGGGCGATACACGCTTCATTAAGTCCGCAATGGCCGAGCTTGTCGCGGCCGGCGTTGCCGACATCGCAACGCTGTCGTCGGGGCAAAAGGTCATCGCCGCCGGCATCCTGTTGCGGCATTTGCGGCGCAGCTTCTTCTTCAAGATCAGCTATGACGAGAGCGCCGCCAGGACATCGCCCGGCGTGCAGCTCACCCTAGACCTGACGCGCCTGCTTTGCGCCGACGCCGGCATCGACGATGTCGATTCCACGGCGGTCAGCGGCCACCCGATGATCGATCATGTCTGGCGCGCGCGCCTTGCCGTCTCGGACTGGCTGTTGCCGGTCGGGCCGGGCAAGGCGGCGTTCGCGCTCTGCGCCGCGCTCGTCGCGTCGCGTCATCGTCTGCGCGAAAGCGCGCGCTCCGTTTTTCACCGCATCCGTTCGCTGAAAGGAAAGAAGCCATGACAGCCACTGCCACGGCCGCCACGTTGTTCGAGCCCGCCGATCGCGTGGCCTTCGCGAAGTCGTTTCCGCTGCAGCCGCTTGCGATCCGGCACCGGCTCGCCGACAATCCGCTGTTCACGCTTCCGAAGATCATCGATCTGGTGCGCGAGCTGCCGGCGGACTCCATCGAATACAATTCCGGCAAGGCCGCGATCGGGCAGGATCCCGGCGCGACGCAGCTAATCGATCTCGACCCGGCCGA
The DNA here is from genome assembly GCF_050250095.1 of Pseudolabrys sp. Lineage (NCBI taxonomy): Bacteria > Pseudomonadati > Pseudomonadota > Alphaproteobacteria > Hyphomicrobiales > Xanthobacteraceae > Pseudolabrys > Pseudolabrys sp. The sequence continues at coordinate 110,596 of NZ_JBFWPH010000007.1, forward strand.
AGTGGTTCGCCGCATCGAGACCTGCGGCGCCTGGATGGTGCTCAAGCGCGTCGAGGCGCATCCGGCCTATCGCGCGGTGATCGAGGACGTGCTGCTGTCGGTGGCGCGCGAGAACGGCCATGCGAGCCTCGAAGACGCCGGTTTCGAGGATCTGCGCGGCTTCCTGTTCGTCTCGTCGCCCGAGTCGACGACACCGTTCCACGTCGATCCCGAAGACAACATCTTCGTCCATATCCACGGCGACAAGTTCTTCACGGTTTGCGACAACCGCGACGGCTCCGTGGTGCCGGACGATGTCATCGAGCAGGCGCTGACCAAGCACCGCAATGTCGGCTACAGCGACGCCTTCGAGAAAAAGTCGACCTGCTATTCGCTGAAGCCAGGCGACGGCCTGTTCGTGCCTTATCTCTGGCCGCACTGGGTGCGCACCGGCTCGCAGTTCTCGATCTCGATGGCGGTGACCTGGAAGACCAAGGCGGTGATGCGCAAGAACGACGTGTTCGTGGTCAATTCGCTGTTGCGCCGCGCCGGCCTGCCGCAGCGCGCGCCCGGCCGCAATCCCGCGCTCGACGCCGTCAAGCTTGTGCTGTTCCGCAGCGTCAAGGCGGTCGTCAATCCGCTGCGCAAGAGCCTCGCGATGCGCGCCTTGATCCGCAAGCTGGTGCTCGGCAAGGACGCCAACTACTACATGAAAACAAAAACAGCGGCCTGATCACGGTCAGGGCTTGGCGCGATCTGCGAGCGGATGCAGGTCGCGCACTAGGCTTTTCAGCCGGTCCTCCAGCACGTGCGTGTAGATCTGCGTCGTCGAGATGTCGGCGTGGCCGAGCAGCGTTTGCACCACGCGCAGGTCCGCGCCGTTATGCAGCAGGTGGCTGGCGAAGGCGTGGCGCAGCACATGCGGGCTGATCCGTTCGCCCGAGATGCCGCAGCCGGCGGCCAGCGTTTTCAGGTCGCGGGCGAAGTGCTGGCGGGAGAGGTGGCCTGCCTCGCCGAATGACGGGAACAGCCACTTGGAGTCGGTTTTCTTTCCGGCATCGTCCACGGCCTCGTCACGCAGCGCGAGATAGTCGGCCATCGCCTTGCGCGCGGCGTCGTTGAGCGGCACCAGCCGCTCCTTGCCGCCCTTGCCGCGGATCACCAGCATGCGCTGGTCGCGCCGCGCGGCGCTCGTCGGGAGCGCGACGAGTTCCGACACGCGCAGCCCGGTCGCGTAGACGATTTCCAGAAGGCAATAGAGCCGCGCCGCGCGCAACCGTTGCGCCGGCGATTTGCCGGCCTCGTCGATCCCGACGCGCGCGGCCTCGATCAGCCCGTCGACTTCGGCGATGGTCAGCACCTTCGGCAGCGTGCGGCCGCGCTTGGGGCCTTCGATCACGGCGGCGGGGTCGTCGCCGCGCCGGCCCTCGGCGTAGAGAAAGCGATAGAACTGGCGGACGGCGGACAGCCGCCGCGCTACCGACGACGCCTTGAAACCTTGTGTCGCGAGCGCGGACAGATAGCCGCGGAGATTCTCGGTGCTGGCGTCCTTGATCGCGATGCCTTTGCCGGCGAGCCAGTCGGCGAGATCGTCGAGATCGCGCGCATAGGCGTCGAGCGTGTTGGCTCCCGCGCCGCGCTCGGCGGCGAGCATGTCGAGAAACAATCCGGCTTCGGTGGCGCCGGAGGAGCGTGCGGGTTTTTTCGCCTGTCGGGCCATGCGGCGCCCGTCGTCCCGATGGTCAGCGTTTCAGGAACTTGTCCTGCGTGATCGTCACGGTGATCTCGCGCTGCTTCAGCGGAACGAAATTGGCCAGCGAATAGACAACGCCATAGGCCGCGCCGCAGATGATCGCGAGAACGAAAAGAAACCTGAACAGACTCGGCATTCGAACGATCCCGGCTGGCGGGCTTGTCCGCCGTCGCCGGCGAGGCCCGTCAATCGGCCACATCCACCATGTTCGCGCCGCCCCCGCAACCCTGCTTCGCAACCGGCTTCGATTGTTCGGGCAAACTGGTATATGAAGCCGGTCATGGAGACCCGAAAGCCCGCGATGTCCGATCCCGCCGTGCACAAAACCGCCGGAACCGGCCTCGAAAGCGCGATTGTCGCTGCGCTCGGCCGCCGCTCGGTCGTGCTCGTCGGCATGATGGGGGCCGGCAAGTCGACGGTCGGCCGCCGGCTCGCCGCGCGGCTGGGTCTGAGCTTCGCCGATGCCGACAGCGAGATCGAGGCGGCGGCCGGCATGCCGATCAGCGAGATTTTCGCCAAGCATGGCGAAGCCGATTTTCGTGCCGGTGAGAAACGCGTGATCGCCCGGCTGCTCGACGGCGGGCCGCAGGTGCTGGCGACCGGCGGCGGAGCGGTGATGGATGCGAATACCCGCGCGCAGATCGCGGCGAACGGCGTCTCGGTGTGGCTCAAGGCCGACGCCGACATTCTCCAGCGCCGCACGCGCCGCCGCAACGACCGGCCGCTGGCCGACAAGATCGCGACGCTGCTGCCGGAGCGCGAGCCGTTCTACGCGCAATCCGACATCACCGTGCAGTCGCGCGAGGAGCCGCACGAGGCGGTGGTGGAAGAAATCATCGTGGCGCTCGCCGGCAAGCTCGGCGTGCCGGAGCAGAAAACATGACCGCACCGCTTCGTTCGGGCGATCCGACAATCGTGAACGTCGCGCTGGCCGACCGCGCCTATGACATCGTCATCGGCCGCGGCGCGCTGGCTTCGCTCGGCGCGCGCATCAAGGCGCTACGCCCCGGCGCGAAGGTGGCGATCGTCTCCGACGAGAATGTCGCGGCAAAGCACATGGCTGCGACCGAAGCGGTGCTCAAAAACGCCGGCATCGAATCCTCGCGCATCGTCGTGCCGGCGGGCGAGGGATCGAAGAGCTACGCGACCTTCGAGAAAGTCTGCGAGGCGCTGATCGCCGCGCGCATCGAGCGCGACGATCTGGTCGTCGCGCTCGGCGGCGGCGTGATCGGCGATCTTGCCGGCTATGCGTCGGCGAGCGTGCGGCGCGGCCTCGATTTCGTGCAGGTGCCGACCTCGCTGCTGGCGCAGGTCGACTCGTCCGTCGGCGGCAAGACCGGCATCAATTCGAAGCAAGGCAAGAACCTGATCGGCGCGTTCCACCAGCCGGTGCTGGTGATCGCCGACACCGCGTTGCTCGACACGCTGCCGGAGCGCGAGTTCCGCGCCGGCTACGCCGAGGTCGCGAAATACGGCCTGCTCGGCGACGGCGCATTCTTCTCCTGGCTCGAGGCGAACTGGCAGGACGTGTTCGCCGGCGGCAGCAGCCGCGAACATTCCATCGCTGTGAGCTGCCGCGCCAAGGCCGGTGTCGTCGCGCGCGACGAGCGCGAGTCCGGCGAACGCGCGTTGCTCAATCTCGGTCACACCTTCGGCCATGCGCTCGAAGCCGGCGCAGGCTTCTCGGACCGCCTGCTGCATGGCGAGGCGGTCGCGCTCGGCATGGCGCTCGCCTTCGAATTCTCCGCGCGCAAGGGCCTGCTGTCTGCCGCGGACGCCGAACGTGCCGTGCGCCATCTTGCGGCGACGGGCCTGCCGACCCATGTGAGGGACGTGCCCGGCGGCGTGCCGGATGCCGACGCCCTCATGGATCTGATTTTCCAGGACAAGAAGGTGAAGCGCGGCCGCCTGACCTTCATTCTGGTTCGCGGCATCGGCGAAGCCTTTGTCTCGCCCGATGTCGACCCCGCGGAAGTACGCGGATTTCTCGCGGAGAAACTGGCGCAGCGATGACCGACAACGAATGGCTTTCGCTGCTGATCGTTCTGGCCGGCCTGCTGCTGTCGGCGTTCTTCTCGGCGAGTGAAACGGCGCTCACCGCGTCGTCGCGCGCGCGGCTGACGCGGCTGGAAAAGCAGGGCAATCCGAAAGCCGGCCTGGTGCGCCGGTTGCTCGAAAAGCGCGAACGCATGATCGGCGTCATGCTGGTCGGCAATAACATCGCCAATATCGGCGCTTCCGCGTTGACCGCCGGCCTGTTGCTCGCCTGGTTCGGCGACGTCGGCGTGCTCTACGCGACAGTCGTGATGAGCGTGGTCGTCATCGTCTTCGCCGAGGTGATGCCGAAAACCGCGGCTATCGTCGCGCCGGAACGGCTCGCGATCTGGCTCGCGCGGCCGGTGTCGTGGTTCGTCGCGTTGCTGTCGCCGATCGTCGCCGCCATTGAAACCATCGTGCGCGCGCTGTTGCGGCCGTTCGGCATCAGGGTCGGCGAAAACCAGGCAATCCTGTCCGCGCACGAGGAATTGCGCGGCGTCGTCGATCTCGCGCATCGCGAGGGCGGCGTCGAGAAGCACGACCGCGACATGTTCGGCGGCGTGCTCGACCTGCGTGAGCTTGAAGTGTCGGACGTCATGGTCCACCGCACCACGATGATCACGCTCAATATCGGTGAGCCGACCGAAGCGCTGGTCAATGCGGTGATCGCCTCGCCGGTGACGCGCATCCCGTTGTGGCGCGACCAGCCGGAGAACATCGTCGGCGTGCTGCACGTCAAGGATTTGCTGCGCGCGCTGCACGCCGTCGGGGGAGAGCCGAACAAGGTCGACATCGCCGCGCTGATGACGCCGCCGTGGTTCGTGCCGGATACGCGCCCCGTGTCCGAGCAGCTCAAGGCGTTCCGCCGCCGCAAGACGCCGTTCGCGCTGGTGGTCGACGAATATGGCGAGGTCGAGGGCCTCGTCACGCTCGAGGATATTCTGGAAGAGATCGTCGGCGACATCACCGACGAGCACGACGTCGCGATGCCCGGCGTGCGGCGTCAGCCGGATGGTTCTGTCAATGTCGACGGCGCGGTGCCGATCCGCGATCTGAACCGCGTGATGGAATGGAATCTGCCGGACGACGAGGCGACGACGATTGCGGGTCTCGTCATCCACGAGGCGCGCTCCATTCCCGAACCGGGGCAGAGCTTCACCTTCCACGGCTTTCGTTTCCGGGTGCTGCGCCGCTCGCGCAACCGCATCACGGCGCTGCGCATCCAGCCGCTGCCGCGCAAGCAGGCGGCGAAGATCTGATCCGCTCATCCTGTGGCTGTCATTCCGGGGCGCAGGCGAATGCCTGCGAACCCGGAATCCAGAAACGGGCTCGGTGCGCGCCTCTGGATTCCGGGTTCGCTCGCTATCGCTCGCGCCCCGGAATGACGACGGCGATTTTTCGGCAATCTGCTGGAGAGTGTCAGGCCGCGCCGCCTTCGCCGGGAGCGGAGGCGTGGATCGCCAGCGCGTGCACGCTGCCGGCAAGCTCATCGGCGAGCGCGGCATTAATCAGGCGATGACGCTCGATCCGGCTCTTTCCTTTGAAGGCGTCCGATACGATATAGACGCGGTAATGCGTCTGTCCTCCCGCGCGCGAGCCGGCATGGCCGGCATGCAGGTGAGATTCATCCTGCACATCGAGGCTTTGCGGCGCGAAACTCTCGGTCAGCTTTTGGATGATGACATCAACGGTGCGCATCACTTCGCTTATCCACCTGCGTGGCATCGGGTCAATGGTCAAAAGAATGCAAAATTGTCGAGGCAGCATCGCGAAGCCCTTGCGGCGCCCCTGTCAAAGTCCGAATAATGTCCGGTCATGAAATTCGATTCACCCCTGTTCGACCGTATCCGCGTCAAGCCTGAGAAGGATCGCACCCGCCGCGAGGAAGGTCCCGGCTGCCAGTGGGCCGGCTGCCGCGAGAAGGCGACCCATCGCGCGCCGAAAGGCCGCGGCCGCGAGAAGGACTACTGGCACTACTGCATCGCGCATGTCCGCGAATACAACCAGAACTACAATTTCTTCGCCGGCATGAAGGATGACGAGGTCGCCGCCTATCAGAAGGATGCGCTGACCGGCCATCGCCCGACATGGAAAATGGGCACCGGCAAGCGCGGTGCCCAAGGCCCCGATGTCGATGGCGCGGCCGATCCGCTCGGCATGTTCAATGAGTTCGGCACCCGCGCCTCGCGGCAGGCCGAGGCGCAGCGCAAGGCGGAGGCGCGCGTCATCCGCAATGTCGAGCGCCGCGCGCTCGAAACGCTCGGCCTCGATGTCGACGCCACCAGCGTCGAGGTGAAGGCCCGTTTCAAGGTGCTGGTGAAGCGCCACCATCCGGACGCCAACGGCGGCGACCGCTCCAGCGAGGACCGGCTGGTGGAAATCATCCAAGCCTATAACTACTTGAAGTCGGTCGGCTTCGGCTGACGCCCCGCTATCTGCGCCGCGCAACCCTGTCCCGCCGCGGCCGGAGGCGATTTTCACGCTATCCTATTGAAAATATTGATATGTGCATCAGGCTAGGACGGGTTTTTCGGTCCCGACCCTTCTGCTAGGTTCGCCCGCACAATCGAACCAGATGAGCCGACCCGGGATCGGGCTTCGGGGGTTCCGAAGCCACGGAGGACCAATGACTGCTGCATTACAGGACAATACCGGCATGCCCGACATGAAAGTGTCGGTCCGGCAGGTGTTTGGCGTCGACAGTGATATGGAAGTGCCGGCCTATTCGGAGCGCGAGGAGCACGTGCCGGATATCGATCCGGACTATCGCTTCGACCGGCCGACCACGCTCGCCATTCTCGCGGGCTTCGCCAAGAACCGCCGCGTGATCGTCACCGGCTATCACGGCACCGGCAAGTCGACGCATATCGAGCAGGTCGCGGCGCGGCTCAACTGGCCGATGGTGCGCGTCAACCTCGACAGCCACATCAGCCGTATCGACCTCGTCGGCAAGGACGCCATCGTCCTGAAGGACGGCAAGCAGGTCACGGAATTCCGCGACGGCATTCTGCCGTGGGCCTATCAGCGCAATGTCGCGATCTGCTTCGACGAGTATGACGCCGGCCGCCCGGACGTAATGTTCGTGATCCAGCGCGTGCTGGAGTCGTCGGGCCGCCTGACGCTGCTCGACCAGAGCCGCGTGATCAAGCCGCATCCTGCTTTCAGGTTGTTCGCGACGGCCAACACCGTCGGCCTCGGCGACACCTCGGGCCTCTATCACGGCACGCAGCAGATCAACCAGGCGCAGATGGATCGCTGGTCGATCGTGACCACGCTGAACTATCTGCCGCACGACAACGAAGTCGAGATCGTGCAGGCCAAGGCCAAGCATTACCAGAACGAGCAGGGCCGCGAGATCGTGTCGAAGATGGTGCGCGTGGCGGACCTGACCCGCAACGCCTTCATGAACGGCGATATCTCGACGGTGATGAGCCCGCGCACGGTCATCACGTGGGCCGAGAACGCCGACATCTTCAAGGACATCGGCTTCGCCTTCAGGTTGACGTTTCTGAACAAGTGCGACGAGCTGGAGCGCCCGATCGTCGCCGAATTCTATCAGCGTTGCTTCGGCGTCGAGCTGCCGGAAAGCTCGGTGAACGTGGCGCTCTCATAATGTCGTTCCCGCGAAGGCGGGAACCCATAATCGCCGCACCGCGCGTAACGATGAACGACTGAGGGTATGGGTTCCGGGCTCGCTCCTTCGGAGCGCCCCGGAACGACAAGAGAGATGGCCTCGAACATCAAGAGCAAGACGCCGGCCAAGGAAGCGCCGAACGAGCCGTTCAAGCGGGCGGTGTCGGGCTGTCTGCGCGCCATCGCGCGCCAGCCAGAGCTTGAGGTCGCCTTCGCCGCCGAGCGTCCCGGCCTGATCGGCGGCAAGGCGCGGCTGCCCGAGCCGGCGCGCAAGCTGACCAAGCAGGAAGCGGCGATCGTGCGCGGCCATGCCGACGCGATGGCGCTGCGCATCGCGTGTCACGACGTCAACATGCATCGCAAGCTGCAACCGCAGGGCCAGCAGGCCCGCGCGGTGTTCGAGGCGGTCGAGCAGGCCCGCGTCGAGGCGATCGGCGCGCGCCGCATGACCGGCGTCGCCGGCAATCTCACCGCGATGCTCGAGGACAAATATCACCGCGCCAAGTTCTCCGAGGTGACCGATCGCGCCGATGCGCCGATCGAGGAAGCCGTCGCGATGATGGTGCGCGAGCGGCTGACCGGCCTCGCGCCGCCGGCGGCGGCGAAGCGGCTGGTCGAGCTGTGGCGGCCGATGATCGAGGAACGCGCCGGCGAGGATCTCGACCGGCTCGACAGTCTGGTCGAGGACCAGCGCAAATTCGCCGACGTGGTGCGCGACCTGCTCGACTCGCTCGACATGGGCGACGACCGCTCCAGCGATTCCGAAGACGACGATGACGACAGCGATCAGGACGAGCGCAGTCCGGAGTCGGGCGACGACGGCGACAACAACGATTCCGAGGATTCCCAGCAGACCTCGATGGAAGACACCGAGATGTCCAGCGAGGACACGCCGGAGAGCGCCGCGGAAGCCGCCGAGGCGCCGACCTCCGACATGGCCGACGATCAGGACATGGGCGACTCCGAGGCGCCGGGCGAGCCGCAGCGGCCGAAATATCACGGCCAGAACGAGCCGCGCGGTCCGGACTACAAGGCCTTCACCCACAAGTTCGACGAGACCGTCGCCGCCGAAGACCTCTGCGACGCCGAGGAACTCGATCGGCTGCGCGGCTATCTCGACAAGCAGCTCTCGCATCTGCAGGGCGTCGTGGCGCGGCTCGCGAACCGGCTGCAGCGCCGCCTGATGGCGCAGCAGAACCGCTCGTGGGAATTCGACCTCGAGGAAGGCCATCTCGACCCGGCCCGCCTGTCGCGCGTCATCATGGACCCCATGCATGCTTTGTCCTTCAAATACGAGAAGGACACCGAATTCCGCGACACCGTCGTCACGCTGCTGCTCGACAATTCCGGCTCGATGCGCGGCCGGCCGATCACGGTCGCCGCCACCTGCGCCGACATCCTCGCTCGCACGCTGGAGCGTTGCGGCGTCAAGGTCGAAATCCTCGGCTTCACCACGCGGGCATGGAAGGGCGGCCAGTCGCGCGAGCACTGGCTCACCGCCGGCAAGCCGCCCAATCCGGGCCGGCTCAACGATTTGCGCCACATCATCTACAAATCGGCGGACGCGCCGTGGCGGCGCGCGCGCAAGAATCTCGGCCTGATGATGCGCGAGGGCCTGCTGAAAGAGAACATCGACGGCGAGGCGCTCGATTGGGCGCACAAGCGTTTGCTGGGTCGGCAGGAGCAGCGCAAGATCCTGATGATGATTTCCGACGGCGCACCGGTCGACGACTCGACGCTGTCGGTGAACGCCGGCAACTATCTCGAGCGGCACTTGCGCTGGGTAATCGAAGAGATCGAGACCCGCTCGCCGGTCGAGCTGATCGCCATCGGCATCGGCCACGACGTCACGCGCTACTATCGCCGCGCCGTCACCATCGTCGACGCCGAGGAGCTTGGCGGCGCGATGACCGAAAAGCTCGCCGAGCTGTTCGAGGAACACGCGCGGCAGGACCGCGCATCGTCGCGACCGGCAAGGCCGCGCCGCCGCGTCGCGTGACGCACGCGCCGGCGACATTCCGTCTCGTTCTTGCGTTCGCCGGCGCGCTTTGGCTGGCGGGTTTTTCCGCCGCGCCGGCCTTCGCGCAATCGATCCGCTTTCCGGCTGCGCCGACCCGGATCGTCGTCAACACCACGCCGATTGAATCGTTCGACCTGCGCGATGCCGCGCGCACCCGCTTCGGCGCGCTGGAATTCCGCGGCGGATTTGCGATGACGTCGGTGCACCGCGCCTTCGGCGGCATTTCCGGCATTCGGGTGGCGTCGGACGGCGCGTCCTTCGTCGCCATCACCGACCGCGGCGGCTGGTTGACCGGCAGGATCGAATACCGCAACGGCCGCCCGGCGGGCATCGCCGATGCGCAGCTTGCGCCGCTGCTCGCCGCCGACGGCCAGCCGCTCGCGGCGCAGGGCTGGTTCGATGCGGAATCGATCGCGCGCGACGGCGACAGCGTCTATGTCGGCTTCGAGCGTGTCCATAAGATCGTAAAGTTCGATTTCGGCCGTCACGGTGTCGCCGCACGCGGCGAGCCGATCATGGTGCCGCCGGATTTCAAGTCGCTCGGGTTCAACCGGGGGCTCGAGTGCCTTGCCGCGGTGCCGGCCGGCGCCGCGCACCATGCCGGCAAGCTGATCGCCGTCAGCGAGGCGTCGCTTGACGCGCGCGGCAATATCCGCGCCTTCATCCTGCGCGGCCGTGACGTGGCGCACTTCGCCGTCGCGCGTCGCGACAATTTCGATGTCAGCGACTGCGCGTTGCTCGCGCCGTCGAGCCTGCTGCTGCTCGAGCGGCGCTTTACCCGCGCGACCGGACTTGCGATCCGCGTTCGCCGGCTGTCACTGTCCGCGTTCCGCAACGGCGCGGTGGCGGACGGGCCGGTGCTGTTCGAGGCCGATCTCGGCTACCAGATCGACAATCTCGAAGGGCTCGCCGTCCACCGCAACGCGCAGGGCGAGACGATCCTGACCCTGGTGTCGGATGACAACTTCTCGGTCATCCAGCGCAGCATCCTGTTGCAGTTCGCGTTAGTGAAACCCTGAAATGAAAACGGCCGCGCTTGAGGCGCGGCCGTCGAAACTCAAAACAGCGGAAGCGATCAGGCCGAGGCCTTGTCCTGCTTCTTCGCCAGCTGGCGCTTGATGTCCAGCATCTTCGGCGAGAGGTCGGCGTCCTTGGCCTTGAGCAGGAAGGCGTCGAGCCCGCCGCGGTGATCGACCGTCTTCAGCGCATTGGTGGAAACGCGCACGCGGAAGCGGCGGCCGAGCGCCTCGGAGGTCAGCGTGACGTTCTGCAGGTTCGGCAGGAACCGGCGCTTGGTCTTGATGTTGGAATGGCTCACTTTGTGGCCGACGAGGGCCTTCTTGCCGGTCAGGTCGCAACGCCAGGACATAGGAAATTCCTCAATCTTTATAGCGGCTTCCCGGCGCCAAAGGCAAGGCGCGCGCGGCCGGCGGCTGTCGGAAAAGTGCCGGACGTATAAAGGGCGCCCGGAGGGGCGTCAAGTTGCCGGAAAACCGGAGGTTTGCCGCGGGAGCGGGTCCAAACAAAGGCGCAATTGGCCGCCACGTTTTTGCGGTCCGGCTGATGCGGCGCCTTGCAGAGCCGACCGGCGGGCGGACAGGGTCAGGCCGGCTGTGACCGGCCGCAGGCGCCTTGCTTTACCGGCTCACCATACCGAGACTTTGCGGGCACGGCGCCTTGGCGTATCACCGGCGGCCGCGCGAGGATTTCATGGCTTTCCGACTCATCACGGGATTGCGGGCAGGTCTGGTTGCCGCGGCCGGCGTTCTGGCCCTCGGGCTCGGCGTTGCCGCAGATCCGGCGTCGGCGCAGGCCAAGCTCGACGCGAAATACACCGCGACGCTGGCGGGTCTGCCGATCGGCAAGGGCAGCTGGGTGCTCAATCTCGACGAGGACGCCTACACCTCGACGATGAGCGGCGGCACCAGCGGCCTCGTCAAGCTGTTCGCCGGAGGCCACGGCACCAGCACCGTGCGGGGTGTGTGGGCCGGCGACCGCTCGGTCGGCTCGGTCTATTCGTCCGAAATCAAGACCAAGCGCAAGACCGACCGTGTCGACATCACCGTCGAGAGCGGCCGGATCAAGGATTTCAAGGTGTCGCCGCCGGTCGATGACGAGCAAGACCGGGTGCCGATCACCGATGCCGAAAAACGCGGTGTCACCGATCCGATGACCGGTTCGATGATCCATGTGCCGGTGGGCGATCTGTTGTCGCCCGGCGTCTGCAAACGCACTTTGCCGCTGTTCGACGGGCGCTACCGCTACAATCTGAAGCTCACTTTCAAGCGGATGGAGACCGTCAAGGCCGCGAAGGGCTATGCCGGCGCGGCGGTGGTCTGCAGCGTGTTGTTTGCGCCGGTGGCCGGCTTCGTGCCGGACCGCTCCGCCATCAAATATCTCGTCGCGATGCGCGACGCCGAGGTATGGCTGGTGCCGGTGCAGGGCACCCGCATGCTGGTGCCGTTCCGTGTCGAGGTGCCGACGCCGCTCGGCACCGGCGCGCTGGAGGCGCGCGAATTCATCGTCACGCCGAGGCCGGTGAAGGCCGCAATCAAACGCGGAAAGACCTGACGGGGATCGATCACGGCGGAGAGCGCTCCGCGATTCGCTGCTTGACTCGACGGTGAAACGCGAATCCTGCCGGCGTTAACGAATTTGGCTGCGGAATCGCCCGTTCCGGCCATGGTCGTTACTTCATCTTGTAGGAGTCCGTCCGGCGCGCGCCAGATATCGCCGTGAACGAATCCATACAGCGGGCGAGTCAGTGATTCGGGCGCGGTTCGTTCCAGACTCGTTCCGGTCTTTAACTGTCCGGTGAATTCGACGCCCTGAGCCGTCGCGTTGTGAGACAGAATGAGAAATCCGGCAGCGCCAAGGGACGACATGCGAGGCCGCCGCCGCCATCGCCGAATGACCGCCGCCGCAGCCCTGTTGTTAACGTTTGCCGGCCGAAAACCGCGGCGCGGCGAACCCGTCGCTACCGGCGCTAGTGGCAGTCATCGAAAGAGGGACCAGATATCGCCGTGAACGAACGCATACAGGCTTGTGGTCAGCGATTCGGGCGCGGTTCGTTCCAGACCCGTTCCAGTCCTTTACCCTTTCGCACGTCTCGCCATGCCGGACGTCGCATTGTGATACAAAACCGGGTGAACGGAGGCCGTCCGGGCCTGTCCGAAGCCCTTGTCCGGCCCCTCGATCCCCTTTGAAGCCATGTCTCTGTCGTTTTCCTCCCCATCCCGGCGCGACTCGCGCGCCCGCGGCGCCGGCGTCACCGCGGTCCTCGGTCCGACCAACACCGGCAAGACCTATCTCGCCATCGAGCGGATGCTCGCCCATTCGAGCGGCATGATCGGCCTGCCGCTGCGGCTGCTCGCGCGCGAGATCTACAACAAGGTCGTCGACAAGGCGGGCGCCGCCAACGTTGCGCTCATCACCGGCGAAGAGAAGATCAAGCCGCCGAACCCGCGCTACTGGGTCTGCACCGTCGAGGCGATGCCGCGCGACATCGACGTCGCGTTTCTGGCGATCGACGAGATCCAGCTCGCCGCCGATTTCGAGCGCGGCCACGTTTTCACCGACCGCATGCTCAACATGCGGGCGCGCGAGGAAACGCTGGTGCTCGGCGCCGCGACCATGCACGGCATGGTGCAGAAGCTTTTGCCCGGCGCCAATGTCGTCAGCCGTCCGCGGCTGTCGATGCTCACTTACGCCGGCGAGAAAAAGCTGACGCGGCTGCCCCGCCGCTCCGCCATCGTCGCTTTTTCGGCGGATGAGGTTTACGCGATTGCCGAACTGATCCGCCGCCAGCGCGGCGGCGCGGCGGTCGTGCTCGGCGCGCTCAGCCCGCGCACGCGCAACGCGCAGGTCGCGCTCTATCAGTCTGGCGACGTCGATTATCTTGTGGCGACCGACGCGATCGGCATGGGCCTCAATCTCGACGTCGATCACGTCGCCTTCGCCGCCGACCGTAAATTCGACGGCTATCAGTACCGCAAGCTCAACCCGTCGGAACTGGCGCAGATCGCCGGCCGCGCCGGCCGCGCCACGCGCGACGGCACCTTCGGCACCACCGGCCGTTGCGAGGCGTTCGATCCGGATCTGGTGCGTGCGCTGGAAAGTCACACCTTCGACGGGGTGCGCATTTTACAGTGGCGCAATTCGGCGCTCGACTTTTCATCGATTGCAAGCCTGCAGGCGACGCTTGCCACGGTGCCGGACGAACAGGGGCTGACCCGCGCACCGATCGCCGAGGACATTCAGGTGCTTGAACACGCCTCGCGCGACGACAGCGTGCGCGTGCTGGCCCGCGGGGCTGCGGCGGTCGAGCGGCTATGGGAGGTCTGTCAGGTTCCCGACTACCGGAAGATCGCGCCGGCCACCCACGCCGAACTTGCCGTCACCCTCTATGGATTTCTGATGCGGGAGGGTAGTATCCCGACCGACTGGTTCTCCCGGCAGGTCGCGCTCGCGGATCGCACCGACGGCGGAATCGATACGCTCTCCAACCGGATCGCTCATGTCAGGACCTGGACTTTTGCCGCGAACCGGCCGGATTGGCTCGCCGACCCCGAGCATTGGCAGGGCGTCACCCGTGCCGTCGAGGACAAGCTGTCCGACGCTCTGCATGAGCGGCTGTCGGAACGCTTCATCGATCGTCGCACCAGCGTCTTGATGCGCCGGTTGCGGGAAAACGCGATGCTCGAAACGGAAATCGGAAAATCGGGTGAAGTGACGGTCGAGGGCCACACCATCGGCCGGCTCGACGGCTTCATGTTTGCGCCGGATGCCTCGGCCGGCGGCTCGGAGGCGAAGGCACTCAACGCCGCCGCGCAGAAGGCGCTGGCCGGCGAGATCGAGGCGCGCGCCACGCGGCTCTCGCAGGCGCCGACCGAGCAGATCGTGCTGGCGAACGACGGCGCGGTGCGCTGGAACGGCGAGGTGGTCGGCAAGCTGATCGCCGGCGACGACACGCTGCGCCCGCGCGTGCGCGTCGTGGCGGACGAACATCTCACCGGCCCGGCGCGCGAACTGGTGCAGAGCCGGCTCGACCTCTGGCTCAAGACTCATATCGAGAAGTTGCTCGCGCCGCTGTTCTCGCTGTCGGCGGCGGAAGACGTCACCGGCATGGCGCGCGGCATCGCGTTCCAGCTCGTCGAGGCTCTCGGCGTGCTGGAGCGGCAGAAGGTTGCCAACGAGGTCAAGGGTCTCGACCAGCCGGCGCGCGCGACCCTGCGCAAATACGGCGTGCGGTTCGGCGCCTATCACATCTACCTGCCGCTGCTGTTGAAGCCCGCGCCGCGCTCGCTCGCGACCCAGCTCTGGGCGCTGAAGAATGAAAGCCCGGACATCCAGGGCGTCGACGATCTGCTGCACCTCGCGGCCTCGGGCCGCACCTCGATCCCGGCGCCGAAGGATGCGCCGAAACAGCTCTATCGCACGGCGGGCTATCGCGTCGCCGGTGAGCGCGCGGTGCGCGTCGACATCCTCGAGCGGCTGGCCGATCTCATTCGTCCGGCGCTGGCCTGGCGCGAGGGCGTGAACGGCGAAAAGCCCGCCGGCGCGTTCGACGGCCGCGGCTTTACCGTGACCGGCGCGATGACCTCGCTGACCGGCGCCTCGGGCGAGGACTTCGCCTCGATCCTGCGCTCGCTCGGCTATCGCATGGATCGCAAGCCGAAACTGCCGGAGCCTGCCGCCGCCATCGCGGAAGCGCCTGCGGCGGAAGCCGCCGGGGCGGAGACGAGCACCGAAGAAACGGCCGAACCGGAGGCCGCTCCGGAAGCCGCCGACGTCGACGCGCCGGATGCCGCGTCCGAGAATTCCGCGGCGTTGCTGCCGACAGCCGACATCGGCCTGCCGGCGGAGGCCGCATCTGCCGACGCAGCGGCAAATGCTGCACCCGATGCTGCGCCTGCCGGCGATAATGCTGCAGGCGATGCTGCAGCAGAAACCGCAGCAAAATCCGAAGCCTCGCCCGACGCCGAAAAGCCCGCCGCTGCGCCCGATGACGGCATGGTGGAGGTCTGGCGGCCGGCGGGCCGTGCCGATCAGCGCCCGCGCCACAAGCGTCCGCATCGCAAGCCGCAGCAGGCGGCGACCGGCGACGCTGCCGCGGCGCCAGTGGATGCTGCGCAGCAATCCGGTGAGCCCGGCCAGAGCGAAGGCCGTGAGGAGCGCCGCCGTGACGGTCCGCGCCGCCCCCGCTACGATCGCGGCAAGCAGCGCAACGAGCAGCGCGCCGGCGAGAGTGAGAGCCGTGAAGGCCGTCCCGGCGGTCATCGCGGCAAAGGCCGCGATTCGGGCCGCGACCGCGGCGACCGGCGCGACCGTGACCGTGGCGGCGACCGGCTGTGGGCGCGCGCCGGCGATGAGCGTCGTGGCAAGGAGCCGGATCCCAATTCGCCCTTCGCCAAGCTTGCCGCGCTGAAGCAGCAGCTCGAAACCAAGGACTAGAGCGTTTTCGAGCGAAGTGGAAACCGGTTCGCGTGAAGAAAACGCGACAAAACAAAACAGCTCTAGCCTCGCGCTTGCCGGCCCCCGTCGCGCCCGCGCCGTCACCCGGCCGTCAGAGGCTCGACAAGTGGCTTTGGCATGCCCGCATGGTGCGGACCCGCAGCGCCGCCGCGGCCTTGGTCGAGGCGGGCTATGTCCGCGTCAACGGGGCTCGCGTCACCGCCGCCGGCCACCTGCTGCGCCCCGGCGACGTGCTGACGCTGGCGCTCGACCGGTCGGTGCGGGTCATTCAGGTCGATGGATTTTGCGACCGCCGGGGCGGGGCGCAGAGCGCCGCGGGTCTGTTCCATGACCTCGCGCCGCGCAGCCATTGAATCCGGGCCGCCGCTGTCTCACTTGAAGCGGAAGGGGTGCTGGGCTAGGCCAACCGCCTCGCCATCTTTCCGTGCTGGAGCCGCAAGTGACCTACGTCGTCGTCGAAAACTGCATCAAGTGCAAATACATGGACTGCGTCGAAGTCTGCCCGGTGGATTGCTTCTACGAAGGCGAGAACATGCTGGTCATCCACCCGGACGAATGCATCGATTGCGGCGTCTGCGAGCCGGAATGTCCCGCCGAGGCGATCAAGCCCGATACCGAATCGGGCCTCGATAAGTGGCTGGAATTGAATGCGGAATACGCCAAATCCTGGCCGAATATCACCGCCAAGAAGGACGCTCCCGGCGACGCCAAGGAGTTCGACGGCAAGCCGGACAAATTCGAGAAATTTTTCTCGCCGAACCCCGGCGAGGGCGATTGATCGCCGCCGGCGGCGGGCGGCTATAAAAGCCTGAATTCATTAGGCTCAATGCGAGCCGGGATTGCGCCCGGCGGTTAACCCTTGGCTGATCTTATGCCAAAAACGGCCAGCTTTCCGGGTGTTGCATTGCCGTAACACATTGATTTTTGCGGAAAATGTGCTATATTGGGCACAATCTGATGAAAAACAGGCGAAACCAGCGCCAGCTGAAGTGCTCCCCGGCGGGAGCCTATTTTTTCAGCGACCCCCAAGAATAGAGAGGGCGTGTAATCCACGCTTTGCGAGCAGTGGCAGGAAAAGCGCGTCAAAAGTCGAAGAAAGGGACGGCCGGCATGACCCGGACGACCGGAAAGAAGCCCGCTGCGCCGCAGCGGACGTCGCAAGCCACCCGCGGGGCGACCCGTGGCGCGGCCCCCGCAGCAAAAACGCCCGGTGCTCGTAAAGGGGCCGGTGAAGGAGTACTGCCTGGAATGACTGCGAATAAGAAGACCACCCAACGTCAGGGCTTCAAGACCAACGAGTTCATCGTCTATCCGGCGCATGGCGTCGGCCAGATCCTGGCGATTGAGGAGCAGGAAGTTGCGGGCGCCAAGCTCGAACTGTTCGTCATCAGCTTCGTCAAGGACAAGATGACGCTCCGGGTCCCGACCGCGAAGATCGTGTCGGTCGGCATGCGCAAGCTCGCCGAGCCGGCGCTGGTCAAGCGCGCGCTCGAGACGCTGAAGGGCCGTGCCCGCATCAAGCGCACCATGTGGTCGCGCCGCGCGCAGGAATACGAAGCGAAGATCAATTCGGGCGACATCGTCGCGATCGCCGAGGTCGTGCGCGACCTGTATCGCTCCGAGACGCAGCCCGAGCAGTCCTATTCGGAACGGCAGCTCTATGAGGCGGCGCTCGACCGCCTGTCGCGCGAGATCGCGGCGGTGCAGAAGATCACCGAAACCGAGGCGGTGAAGGAAATCGAAGCGGCGCTCGCCAAGGGTCCGCGCCGCGGCCCGAAGCCGGCAACGGAAGAAGCCTCGTCCGACGAGTCCGTCGAGGACGAAGCGGCCTGAGCCGACCGACGAGAGTTAGCGAAAAGCCCGGCAGCGATGCCGGGCTTTTTGTTTGAGCGCGCTACTCGATCACCAGTTTGAGCTGGCTGCCCGGCTTCAGCTTGTCGCTGGCGCTGAGTTCGTTCAGCGCCATGAACCGCTCGCGCTTGTGATCGGGCAGCGCCATCCGCTGCGCCAGGCTGTCGATGGTGTCGCCGGGGCGCACGGTGACGACGCTGATCTTCAGCGGCTTGGCGCCGCGGATCTCCTTCAGCGTCATGCGGCGGAACGTGCCGATCGAGCCGCGGAACGCGCGCTCCGCGGCGGGTGTGAGTTGCTTGGCGGCGAAGATGAAGCGATAGACCTCCGAGCCGAAACGCACTGCATAAAGGCGGAACGTCCATTCGCCGCCGGTCGCGGTGGCGCCGGCCGCCGGAAAGCCGTTGATCTCGAAATTCTCGGCGCTGATTGCGCTGACATTGTCCATCCAGCCGGAGCGCAGATAGTCGGACAGCGATTGCTCGGCCGGCACCCGCACGACGTCGACCCGCATCGCCTGGCCGCCGCCGTCGCGGACGCCGAGCACGGCTTCCGCGGTGTTTTCGAGCGTGAAGTTCGGCGGCGCTTCGAAGGTAAAGCCGAGCTTGGGATGCAGGAAACGGCGTCCGCGCACGAAGCCTTCGCTCGGATCCTCGCCGAACACCATGCCGTTGAGCGCGGCGAGAAACACGGGGCGGTCGCGCTCGCCGGTGCCCGGCGCGCCGAACTGGCGCGCATTGGCGATCGCGTTACGGATGCGGGCGGGCGTCGTCGGATGCGACGACATGAACTCGACATAGTATTGATCGGTGCTGCTGCCGGTGGAGCGGACCGACGCATTGCGCTGCATGCTGTTGAGATAGCGTACCGCGCCATAAGGGTCGTAGCCGGCGCGCGCGGCGATACCGACGCCGATGCCGTCGGCCTCGAATTCCTGGGCGCGGGAGAAACTCGCCAGCGCGAGCTTGGATTTCGCCAGCGCCAGCGCGCCGAGTTGCGGGTCGCCCAGCACGTCGGTGACCACGCTCGAGATCATGATGGATTGCCGCGCCTTGTCCTCGCGCAGCGCGGCATGGCGGGCGATGACATGCGCCATCTCGTGCGCCAGCACCGAGCCGACCTCGGAGGTGTCGTTGGCGAGCGCGATCAGGCCGCGCGTCACATAGAGCTGCCCGTTCGGCAGCGAGAAGGCATTGATCGCCGGCGAGTTGAGAATGACGACGCGATATTTCAGGTCCGGCCGTTCGGAGGCCGCGACCAGCCGGTCCACCGTTTTGTTGAGCAGGGCTTCCAGCTTGGGATCGCGATACTCGCCGCCATAGGAGGCGAGGATGCGCTGGTTTTCGCGGTCCGACGCGGTCTGCGTTTGCGAAATGTCCGGCGCCGGCGGCAGCGACACCTGCCGGGTTTCGGGCACGCGCGTGCACGCGCCCAACGCCGCGAGCGACAACGCGGCGAGCGCCGCAATCAGTGTTTGCCGGAAATCCCTCAATTCACGATCTCGATCTGCTCGGGCCGCTCCGCCTCGATCAGCGGCCCGCCGCGCCGCTCGACATAGCCGCGCACGTCGACGGTGCGGCTCTCCAGCGTCTTAGGGTCCATGCCCGCTGCGACAAACAAACGCCGATTGCGTTTCAGAATAGTGACCGTGAAATCGTCCGACCAGCGGCGTCCGAAATTGACATATATAGTGGCTCCGCTCTCCCGCACCGACAACACCTTGCCCCTGACCACGCGGAACGTTCCGGCTCCCTGGAGGATATCGGACGGATTGTCGGCAGATTGAAGGCGAAATTCGCCGCCGGCCCAGAGCCCCCGTTTGCGCTCGCGGGCCGCATGTTCGGCCTTCCGCAGCACGTCCAGGCATCCGGCGTCGGCGATGCGTCCGCCCGCGAGCGCGTGGCCGGAAGCGATCATGTCGCTCTGAACCATCTGCGCGCCGGCAAATGCGAAGGCGACGGTGCGGCCGTAGCGGTCTGTCGCGCCGGCCGTCCTGAGTTGAACCTCGCGGTCGCGGATGAGCGCGGCGAGGGCGTCCCGCGCGGCGGCGCCGGCTTGCGTGCCGGCCGCGGGCACTTCGATGCCGGCGAGCCTGACCTCGCGGCCGTCGGCCAGCATCAGCGTGCGGCCGTCGCGGACCTGCGTGACCCGTCCGCTCTTCGCCTCTGTGCCCGAACAGTCCGCCGCGTGTGCGGGCGACCCGGGCCAGCACAGCGCGGCGAGAGCGAGGCTTGCCAGAAACATACGGGACGCGGTGACGCACGGCATGGCTGTCAGGCCTTTGTGGGACATCGCCTGCGCCTAAACTATAGGGAATTCGGGAGATTTTCCTCAGTCGCGCCAGCCGCCCACGCACGGCCGCGGGTTGCCCATCGCCGGGACGGCATTATGATCGCGGCTGCGCCACCGAAGACCAATCCGACCTCTGCCACCCGAGCAAGCGAGCATTCAGACGTGAAATACAGCCGGAAGGACGCCAAGGACTACGCCCGCCAGAACTTCAAGGGGCTCTGGGCGGCGGCCCTCAATCCCTTCAAGGGCGCCGACCTCGCGCTCGACGAGGCGGGCTTCGCCAAGAACCTCGCGCACTGGAACGCCGATCTCGGCGTCGACGGCGTTTTCGTCTCCGGCAAGCAGGGCGAGTTCTATGCGATGTCGGTGCCGGAGCGGAAACGCACCTTCGAGGTCGCGGCCGATGCCGCGCGCGGCAAGTTCGGCACCATCATGTCCTGCTCGGACCAGAACATGGACACCGTGATCGACCTCGCGAAACACGCGCAGGCGGTCGGCGCCGACTACATCGTCGTGCATGCGCCGATCCTGCACTTCACCAAGGCGCAGGACGAGACGCTGTACGAGTATTACAAATACATCAGCGAGCAGGTCGATATCGGCATCGCGATGTGGAGCCATCCCGACAGCGGCTATCTGATGACGCCGGAAGCCTGCGCGCGGATCGCGGAGCTGCCGAACATCGTCGCCATCAAATACAGCGTGCCGCGCGAGATGTATGCCAAGCTGACCCGCATGGTTGGCGACAAGATTCAGGTCTCGACCGCGTCCGAGGAAGAATGGTTCGACAACATCGTCGAGCTCGGCTGGCGGCTCTATCTGTGCTCGAACCCGCCTTATCTGTTCCAGACCAAGACCGACCGCCGCATCCGCGATTACACCGATCTCGCCTTCAAGGGTGAGGTCAAGAAGGCGCGCGCGATCCGCGACAGTCTCGATCCGGTGCGCCAGGCGTTCCGCCGTTCGCGCCCGGCGGAAAAGCCGCCGGCCCATGCGAAATACTGGCAGGAGCTGCTGGGGCAGGTCGGCGGCCCGGTGCGCCGGCCGATGCTCAACCTGACGGACGCCGAGAAGAAGGCGGCGCGCGAGGCCCTGGAAGCCAGCGGTCTCGGCCGCGCGGCGCAGTCGAGCGCGGCGTAACAAGAACAGGACATCGGGAGACAGCGACGATGACGACCGGCCGCCTGCAGGCGTTCAATTTCAAGAAGTGGATCGACGAGCATCAGCATCTCTTGAAGCCGCCGGTCGGCAACAAGAAGGTGTTCGACGACGGCAAGATGACCGTGATGGTGGTCGGCGGGCCAAACGAGCGGGCCGATTATCACGACGATCCGGTCGAGGAATTCTTCTATCAGCTCAAGGGCGACATGGTTCTCAAGGTCGTCGACAACGGCAAGTTCTACGACGTGCCGGTGCGCGAGGGCGAAGTGTTCCTGCTGCCGCCGCATGTGCGCCACTCGCCGCAGCGCCCGCAGGAAGGCTCGGTCGGCCTCGTCGTCGAGCCGGCGCGGCACGACGGACAGAAGGACGGCTTCGAGTGGTACTGCTTCGAATGCGACAATCTCGTGCATCGCATCGAGTTGAAGGTCGCCGATCTGGTGAAGGACCTGCCGCCGCTCTACGAGGCGTTCTTCAACGACGAGAAGGCTCGCACCTGCAAGAAATGCGGCGCGATCCACCCCGGCAAGAAGCCGCCGGCCGGCTGGGCGAAGCTCTGACGATTGCGGGCGAGAGAACGTTGCCGCGGTGCGTCATCGCCTGCGGCAACCATATGCTTATTGAATTTGCTTTATTGCGATAGACAATGGCGCTCGTGATTCGGCGCAAGCCTGCGCCGGTCGCGGAGTTTCGCCCCGGTCGGCGGCCTGTTTGGTGTGCGGTTCGCGTTCCCACGCAAGCAAGAGACGCCGGAAACCCGATTGAGCGCGACAGCCCTTCAGATCAAGCCGGATGAGACGGCCGCCGAAACGCCTGCGAGCCTTGCTGATACAAGTCTTGCTGACATTGGCGACCGCGCGAGCCGGCTCGGCCTCGAGATCGCCAATCTGCGCGGCATCGTCGAGGATCTCGGCACGCTGAATGCCGGCCTGCTGGCGCGGGTCAAATCGGTCGCGACCTCCGCGCACGAGGCGGCGGAGAACAACGGTTCGCTCGCCGGCTCGATGGCGCTGTCGCGCGAATCCGCGGAAGAAGCGCGGCGCAGCCTTGACGAAAATTCCGAGAAGATCGCGCGCACGCTGTCCGGCGCCATCGACAAGATGCAGGGTCTGAGCCAGGGCGTGCTCGGCATCGTCGGCACGCTCGACAAGGTGCAGGGCATCATCGCCAATGTGCAGAAGACCTCCGACGCCATCCAGCAAATCTCGTTCGAGACGCAGCTGATCGCGCTCAATGCCAGCGTCGAGGCGGCGCGGGCGGGGGACGCCGGGCGCGGCTTCGGCGTCATCGCGACCGCCATCAAGGGCTTGGCCGAGCAGGTCCGCGTCTTTTCCAAGGACAACACCGTCAACCTGCAGCTGCTGCAAAGTACGGTCGGCGAACTGGGCACGATGGCGCGCAACAACGCCGACGTCGCGCAGGCGGCGATCGAGGAATCCAGCAACGCCACCGAGGCGACGCGCGGCTTGCAGTCGATTGCCGGCAGCGTGCAGGAACTCGCCGGCCAGATCGAATCGATGAACGGGCCGGTCGAACAGAACATCGAGGGCGGCTCGCAGGTCAGCGCCGATATCGGCAGCCTCGTCACCATGACGGAGGACGCCGACCGCCAGCTGACCGACGCGCGGGGCCGCGCGGAAAGCATCCTCGGCATCAGCGAAGATTTCATGCTGTTCATCGCCGAGACCGGCATCGAGACGCCGGACACGCCGGTGATCGCCATCGCGCAGCGCGTCGCCCGCGAGATTTCCGCGCTGTTCGAGCGCGCGGTGGCCGAGCGCGTCATCACGATGAGCGACCTGTTCGACGAGAACTACAAGCCGGTCGCCGGATCGAACCCGCAGCAGGTGATGGCGCGCTTCACGCTGTTCACCGAAAAGGTGCTACCGCCGCTGCAGGAGGCGGTCATCGGCGAGCACGAGCGCATCGTGTTCGGCGCGGCGATCGACCGCAACGGCTACCTGCCGACCCACAACAAGGTCTATTCGAAGCCGCAGGGGCCGGACCCGGTGTGGAACGCCGCCAACTGCCGCAACCGCCGCATCTTCAACGACCGCACCGGGCTGGGCGCGGGCCGCAACCAGCGGCCTTTCCTGCTGCAGACCTATCGCCGCGATATGGGCAACGGCCATTTCGTGCTGATGAAGGATGCCTCCGCGCCGATCGCGGTGAACGGCCGGCACTGGGGCGGCTTCCGCATCGGCTTCAAGGCGTGACGCACACGGCCATTGGCCGTAATCTTCGCGCGTGACCTACCAACTGCCTCCCGTTTATCCGACCGTCGTTCACATGCTGGCGGACGCCGCGGCCCGCGCCGGCGAGCGCGTGGCGCTGCGTTGCGGCGATGAACACCTCAGCTATCGCGATTATCTCTCCTGCGCCGCCGGCTTCGCGCGCGAGCTGGGCGCGGCGGTGCGCGGCGGCCGCGTCGCGCTGGTGATGGGGAATTCGATCGATACGGCGATTGCCACCTTCGGCATCTGGGCGGCGGGCGCGCAGGCGGTGCCGCTCAATCCCGCCTACACCGCGCATGAGTTGCGTGACATCGTGGCGGACGCCGCACCGGCGGCAATCGTCTGCGACGAAGCGGTGGCGGCGATGCTGCGTCCGGTCGCCGCCGCGTGCGGCGTCGGCCGCGTCATCGTTGTCAGTTCTGGGACGCGACTGACGCGCTGGAGCGGGCAGGGGCTTGCGCTGCCCGGCATGCCGGTGCCGGAAGCGCTCGCCATCTTGCAATATACCGGCGGCACCACCGGTCGCGCCAAGGGCGTGAACCTGACGCATGCGGCGATCGCGACTAATGTCTCGCAGCGCGAGGCGCTGCTGCCGTCCGGCGAGGCCGAAAACATCCTCATCGTCACGCCGATGTATCACTCCTACGCCATCGCGATGGGCGTGCTGCTCGCGCCGTATTGCCGCGGCACGCTGTCGATCATGGCGCGCTACCGGCCCGACGACACGCTGCGCACCATCGCGGACCATCGCATCACGCTGTTCGCCGGCAGTCCGACGCTGTTCGTCGGCCTGATGGGACACGAAACTTTCGCGCAGACGGATTTCTCCTCGCTGGCCTTGAGTTTCTCCGGCGCGTCCGCGCTGCCGGAGGAGACGCTGCGGCGCTGGGAGAAAGCCACCGGCTGCGCGGTCTGCGAGGGCTACGGGCAGAGCGAGGCCGGGCCGGTTCTCACCTTCAATCCGCGCCACGGCACCCGGAAAATCGGCTCGGTCGGCGTCTGCGCGCCGCTCACCGAGGTCGAGATCGTCGATCTCGAAACCGGCGCGAAGGTGTTGCCGGTCGGCGAGGCCGGCGAAATCCGCGCCCGCGGCCCGCAGATCATGAGCGGCTACCGCAACCGGCCGCAGGAAACCGCCGAGGCGCTGCGCGAGGGCTGGCTGCACACCGGCGACATCGGCGCGTTCGACGCCGACGGCTATCTGTTCGTGCGCGGCCGCAAGAAGGACATGGCCATTGTCGGTGGCTTCAATGTCTACCCGCGCGAGGTCGAGGAGGCGCTGTGCGCGCATCCGGCGGTGGCGGAAGCCGCCGTGATCGGCGTGCCGGACAGCTATCGCGGCGAGGCGCTGGTTGCCTATGTCGTGCTGCGCGAGGGCGGCAGCGTGGATGCCGGGGCGCTCGAAGCGGAGCTTGGCGCGCGCCTCACGCGCTATAAAGTCCCGCGCGACTATCGTTTCTGCGCGCAACTGCCGAAAACGGCGGTCGGCAAGATTGACAAGGTGGCGCTGAAGGCCGCGCACAAGACGTGAAGCACAAGACTTGAAATTGCCGATGTCGTTTGCGTTGATGCGTGGAAGGTTCGGAGTATCCGATGGCTTACAAGGCTGAAATTCCTTACGGCGCCTATTGGTCGACGCCCTTCACCAAATGGCAGGGCAGCCTGGCGCATCTGCACAGCGTGCAGTTCGCGGCGCATGTCGCGCGCGCCGAACTGGCGAAACGCAAGATCGACGCAAGCCTGTTCGACTATGGCGTGCTCGGCATCAGCGTGCCGCAGAAGAACTCGTTTTTCGGTCTGCCGTGGCTCACCGGCATGATCGGCGCGCAGGGCGTCGGCGGTCCCACCATCAGCCAGGCCTGCGCCACCGGCGCGCGCTCGCTGCTTGCCGCCACACAGGAGATCGAGAGCGATCTGGCAAGCACAGCGCTGGTCGTCACCTGCGACCGCACCTCGAACGGTCCGCACGTCGTTTATCCGAACCCGGCCGCGCCCGGCGGCACGGCGGATCACGAGAACTGGGTGCTCGACAATTTCTCCTGCGATCCGCTCGGCAAGCACTCGATGCTGCAGACCGCCGAGAACGTCGCGCGCAAATATCAGGTGTCGCGCGCTGAGCAGGAGGAGGTGGTGCTGCGCCGCTCCGCGCAATATGACGACGCGCTGGCCGGCGGCCACGCCTTCCAGAAGCGTTACATGACACTGCCGTTCGACGTGCCCGACCGGATGTTTCGTAAGGTCGCTGGCAAGGTCGAGGGCGATGAAGGCGTCGTCCGGTCCACGCCGGAAGGTCTCGCCAAGCTCGCGCCGGTGATGCCGGACGGCACGGTGACCTTCGGCGCGCAGACCCATCCGGCGGACGGCAATGCCGCGATGGTTGTCACCACGCCGGACAAGGCGCGCGCGCTGTCGCGCGACCCGAACATCCGCATCGGCCTCCTGGGCTTCGGCCTTGCGCGCACCGACCTCGCCCATATGCCGGAGGCGCCGGTGCCGGCGGCCAAGCGCGCGCTGGCGCAGGCGGATTTGAGCATCCGCGACATGGACGCGATCAAGTCGCACAATCCCTTTGCGGTGAACGACATCGTGTTCGCGCGCGAGACCGGCGCGGACCTGAAGACGATGAACAATTACGGCTGCTCGCTGGTCTGGGGCCATCCGCAGGCGCCGACCGGCCTGCGCGCGATCATCGAGCTGATCGAGGAACTGGCCGCGCGCGGCGGCGGCCGCGGGCTGTTTCAGGGCTGCGCGGCGGGCGACACGGCGATGGCCGTGGTGGTCGAGGTCGGTGCGCGGCCGAACTGAGCGGCTTGCGAAAGCCCTGGCCTCACGCGGTAACTTTTTGTTCCCAAGGTCCGGGAAACTTCCTAAGGATGGCGCCGACGGCCCCGTAGCTCAGTTGGATAGAGCGATGGTTTCCTAAACCATAGGTCGCATGTTCGAATCATGCCGGGGTCGCCACACACATCGGTAGAGCGTCACGCGACGGCATCCGACAGGATGCCTATTTTGTAGCCGCCCCCATTGTCGAATTTTTGAGCAGCCGTCGTCGCCCGCCACGGCTTGCCTATTAAAGGCCCATTCCCCGCGTTGGCACGCGCCTTGCGACGTGACCCTTGAGCCAGCACCCCTTCGGGTGCGGCCGATAACGCGAGGGTCACTCCATGTTCAGGTACAGGACGGCTGCAACCCGGCCGACGACCAGCCGCTGGCTCGCTGCCACGGCCGGCTTGGCCATTACTTTCGCCGCCACGGTAGCCGCGAAAGCCGAAGATACGATCAAGGTCGGAATTCTCCATTCGCTCTCCGGCACCATGGCCATCAGCGAAACCACGCTGAAGGACACGATGCTGTTCCTCATCGACGAGCAGAACAAGAAGGGCGGGGTGCTCGGCAAGAAACTCGAAGCCGTGGTCGTCGATCCGGCGTCGAACTGGCCGCTGTTCGCCGAGAAGGCGCGCGAGCTGATTTCCAAGGACAAGGTTTCGGTGGTGTTCGGCTGCTGGACCTCGGTGTCCCGCAAGTCGGTGCTGCCGGTGTTCAAGGAACTCAATTCGATCCTGTTCTATCCGGTGCAGTACGAAGGCGAGGAGTCCGAGCGCAACGTGTTCTACACGGGCGCCGCGCCGAACCAGCAGGCGATCCCCGCCGTCGACTATCTGATGAGCAAGGATGGCGGCTCGGTGAAGCGCTGGGTGCTCGCGGGCACCGACTACGTCTATCCGCGCACCACCAACAAGATTCTTGAAGCCTACCTGAAGGCGAAGGGCGTCAAGAGCGAAGACATCATGATCAACTACACGCCGTTCGGTCACTCCGACTGGCAGACGATCGTGTCGGACATCAAGAAGTTCGGCTCGGCCGGCAAGAAGACGGCGGTGGTGTCCACCATCAACGGCGACGCCAACGTTCCGTTCTACAAGGAGCTTGGCAACCAGGGCATCAAGGCGACCGACATCCCGGTCGTGGCGTTCTCGGTCGGCGAAGAAGAACTCGCCGGCCTCGACACCAAGCCGCTGGTCGGCCATCTCGCGGCCTGGAACTACTTCGAGTCGATCAAGAACCCGGCCAATGCCGAGTTCATCAAGAAGTGGCAGGCCTTCACCAAGAATCCGAAGCGCGTCACCAACGATCCGATGGAAGCGCATGTCATCGGCTTCCACATGTGGGTGAAGGCGGTGGAGAAAGCGAAGTCGACCGATCCCGACAAGGTGATCGCCGCGCTGCCCGGCACCGAGGCGCCGAACCTGACGGGCGGCGTGTCGAAGATGCTTCCGAACCACCACATCACCAAGCCGGTGTTCATCGGCGAAGTGCGGGGCGACGGCCAGTTCGACGTCGTGTGGAAGACCAAGGGCCTCGTCCCCGGCGACGCCTGGTCGGACTTCCTGCCCGGTTCGAAGGATCTTGAAGCCGACTGGGTCACCCTCAAGTGCGGCAACTACAACAAGGTCACCAAGAAGTGCGGCGGTCAGGCCTCCTGATCTCCCGTTTCGCATAACGGAGGCGGCGCGCGCCGCCGCCTCCACTCCTCAAGTAACTTCCTTGCCGGGACAGGTTGCTATGAGCTTTTTGTTTGCAAGGCTTATTGCTGCGTTCGTGATTGTTATCGCCGTCTGCGGCGCAAGTCAGCGCGCGTCGGCCGATCCGTTTCAGGATTCGCTTCAGGGCTTCCTCGCCGACAGCTTCAGCGACACCGCCGACGCCATCGAGGCCGTCGCGGCAAGCGGGCATCCCCGCGCGTCCGCCGTGCTCGTGGCCTTGCAGGACGGCCGGCTGCTCTACAGCGCCGAGGCCAAGAAGGTTTTCGTCAAGGACGGAGCCGGCGCGTTTCATGACGCGGCGAGCGGGGCGGTGGTCGATCCCGCGCCGGCCGACATCGACAATGTCCGCCTCAACAACCGGTTGCGCGGCATGCTCGCCGGCGTGGTCGGCGGCCTGACCCTGATGTCGTCCGATCCAGCGCAGCGGCTCGAGGCCGCGCAATCCGTCTTCAAGTCGCGCGACGCCGGGACATTGCCGATGCTCGATAAGGCTCTCGCGGCGGAGAAGGACGGCGGCGTGAAACAGGCGCTGGCCGAAGCGCGCGCCGCCATCGTCGCCGGCAGCGCGGATGCGGCGGCCGAGGATCGCATCGCGGCGATCGGCATCATCCGTGCGCGCGGCGGACAGGACGCCGTGAGCATCCTGAGCGGCATTCCAGCCGATGCGCCGGAACCGGTTCGTCAGGCGGCGTCCGCCGCGATCAATTCCGTGCAGCAGAATCTCGCGATCTGGAACGCGGTGCAGAACACCTGGTACGGGCTGTCGCTCGGCTCAGTCCTGCTGCTCGCGGCCATCGGTCTCGCCATTACGTTCGGCGTGATGGGCGTCATCAACATGGCGCACGGCGAAATGGTGATGCTGGGCGCCTACGTCACCTTCGTCGTGCAGCAGCTCATTCGCGCCTACAATCCCGCTCTGTTCGACTATTCGCTGCTGATCGCGCTGCCGCTCGCCTTTCTGTTTGCCGGCGCGGTCGGCGTGCTGGTCGAACGCACCATCATTCGCTTCCTGTACGGCCGGCCGCTCGAAACCCTGCTGGCGACCTGGGGCCTGTCGCTCATTCTCCAGCAGGCGGTGCGCACCGCCTTCGGCCCGACCAACAAGGACGTCGGCAATCCGTCGTGGATGTCGGGCGCCTTCGAAATCGGCCAGATGACGATCACCTACAACCGTCTCTGGATCATCGTGTTCACCGCGATGGCGTTCGTTGCCTTGCTGGGCATGCTGCGCTTCACGCGGGTCGGCCTTGAAATGCGCGCCGTGACGCAAAACCGCAGCATGGCGGCGGCGATGGGCATTCGCACCGCGCGCATCGACGCGCTGACCTTCGGTCTCGGCTCGGGCATTGCCGGCATCGCGGGAGTCGCGCTGTCGCAGATCGACAATGTCAGCCCCAACCTCGGCCAGGGCTACATCATCGACAGTTTCCTCGTCGTGGTGTTCGGCGGCGTCGGCAACCTCTGGGGCACGCTGGTCGGCGCGCTGACGCTCGGCATCGCCAACAAGTTTCTGGAGCCTTTCGCCGGCGCGGTGCTCGGCAAGATCGCGATCCTCGTGCTGATCATCCTGTTCATCCAGAAGCGGCCGCGCGGCATGTTCGCGCTCAAGGGAAGGGCGATCGAGGCATGACGTCGTTTCCCTTGATCCGGATTCTCGACCGCGGCGCGGTGATTTTCCTCGTGCTGCTTGGCGCCTTCGCAATCGCCGTTCCGGTGCTGAACCTGTTGGCGCCGGCGGGATCGGCGCTCCATGTGCCGACCTATTTCGTGTCGCTGTTCGGAAAATATGTCTGCTACGCACTGCTCGCGCTCTCCATCGACCTGATCTGGGGCTATGTCGGAATTCTCTCGCTCGGTCACGGTGCGTTCTTCGCGCTCGGCGGCTACGCGATGGGTATGTATCTGATGCGCCAGATCGGCACGCGCGGCGTCTACGCCAATCCGGTGCTGCCGGACTTCATGGTGTTCCTCAACTGGCCGGAATTGCCGCTCTACTGGTACGGCTTCAACCACTTCGCCTATGCGGCGCTGATGGTGCTGCTGGTGCCGGGGCTGCTCGCCTTCGTGTTCGGCTGGTTCGCGTTCCGCAGCCGCGTCACCGGCGTCTATCTGTCGATCATCACGCAGGCGATGACCTTCGCGCTGATGCTCGGCTTCTTCCGCAACAATTTCGGGTTCGGCGGCAATAACGGCCTGACCGACTTCAAGGATATCCTCGGCTTCAGCATCCAGGCCGAGACGACGCGCAATGCGTTGTTCTTCCTGTCCTGCGTGGCGCTGATCCTGTGCTTTCTGGTCTGCCGTGCGCTCGTCACGTCGAAATTCGGCAAGGTGCTGGTCGCCATCCGCGACGCGGAGTCCCGCACGCGGTTCCTCGGCTACCGCGTGGAGTCCTACAAGCTGTTCGTCTTCACGCTGTCGGCCTGCATGGCCGGAATCGCCGGCGCGCTCTATGTGCCGCAGGTCGGCATCATCAACCCGAGCGAATTCGCACCCGCCAATTCGATCGAGGCGGTGATCTGGGTCGCGGTCGGCGGCCGCGGCACGCTGACCGGCGCGGTGCTCGGCGCGTTCCTCGTCAACTACGCCAAGACTTACTTCACCAGCGGCTTCCTCGCGCCTTATTGGCTGTTTCTGCTCGGCGGCCTGTTCATCGCCGTCACCTTGCTGTTGCCGCGCGGCGTGGTCGGCACCATCGCCCATCTGCGCGCCCGCCGCGCCGAAACGAAATCGGCCGCCGCTGCCTCCGGCGCCGTCCCGCAAGCCGCCGAATGAGACGCCCATGAGCCCCGACAAGACGACAACCACCTCGTTGCTTTACCTCGACGGAATCAGCGTGTCGTTCGACGGCTTCAAGGCGCTGAACGATCTGTCGCTGATCATCGAGCCGGGCGAGATGCGCGCCGTCATCGGCCCCAACGGCGCCGGCAAGACCACGATGATGGACGTGATCACCGGCAAGACGCGGCCCGACCAGGGTGAGGTCTATTTTGGGCAGGGCGCCTATGACCTGTCGAAGCTCGACGAGACCGAGATTGCCGAGCTTGGCATCGGCCGCAAGTTCCAGAAGCCGACCGTGTTCGACATGCATACGGTCGAGGACAACCTGCTGCTCGCGCTGACAAGCGACCGCCGGGTGCGCGGGACGCTGCTGTGGGAAACCGCGGCCGGGCAGCACGAGCGCATCGACCGCATCCTCGAGACGATCCGGCTCGGCCAGCTCCGCTCCCGCGTCGCCGGAAGCCTGTCGCACGGCCAGAAGCAGTGGCTGGAGATCGGCATGCTGCTCGCGCAGGAGCCGCAGCTCCTGCTGGTCGACGAGCCGGTTGCCGGCATGACGGATGCCGAAACCGAACAGACCGCGCGGCTTCTTAAGGAGATCAACCGGGAAAAAGCCGTCGTGGTCGTCGAGCACGACATGGCCTTCGTCCGCGAGCTGGGCGTCCGGGTGACGTGCCTGCACGAAGGTTCGGTGCTGGCGGAAGGCACGATCGATCAGGTTTCCGCCAACGAGCGCGTCGTCGAAGTCTATCTGGGGCGATAGCGCATGATTATGCAAAGCATCATGCGCCGGGAGGCATAGTCATGCTGCAGGTCAACAATATCGGCCTTCGCTACGGCGCCGCACAGGCGTTGCGTGGCGTTTCGCTCGCCGCCGAGCCGGGCAAGGTCACCTGCGTGCTCGGGCGCAACGGCGTCGGCAAGACCAGCCTGCTGCGGGCACTGGTCGGCCAGCATCCGGTGTCGGAAGGTTCGATCGCGTTCGAGGGCCGGGATATCACCCGCCTGCCGACGGCGGAGCGGGCGCGCGGCGGCGTCGCCATCGTGCCGCAGGGCCGCGAGATTTTTCCACTGCTGACGGTCGAGGAAAATCTGAAGACCGGTTTTGCGCCGCTGCCGCGCGTCAGCCGGACGGTGCCGGAGGACGTCTTTACGCTGTTCCCGGTGCTGAAAACGATGCTGGGGCGGCGCGGCGGCGATCTCTCGGGCGGCCAGCAGCAGCAACTCGCCATCGGCCGGGCGCTGGTGATGCGGCCGCGCCTGCTGCTGCTTGATGAGCCGACCGAAGGCATCCAGCCTTCGATCATCAAGGACATCGGCCGCGCCATTTCCTATCTGCGGGACCTCGGCGACATGGCGATCGTGCTGGTCGAGCAGTATCTCGATTTTGCGAAAGAGCTAGGCGACCGGTTCGTGGTGATGGACCGCGGCGCCGTCGTCTATG
Source organism: Pseudolabrys sp. (assembly GCF_050250095.1). Lineage (NCBI taxonomy): Bacteria > Pseudomonadati > Pseudomonadota > Alphaproteobacteria > Hyphomicrobiales > Xanthobacteraceae > Pseudolabrys > Pseudolabrys sp. The sequence goes on from NZ_JBFWPH010000007.1 coordinate 142,796, forward strand.
CCTGCAGCCGCGGCGAGATGGACGAGGCCGCGCTCAAGCGCGCGCTGGCAATTTGACCGCGGCGGCGGACGTGCGAACATAAGATCCGGCAGCCGGGAGGATCGGGTTTTGAGTGAGACGCTGATCTCGGATGAGCGGACGCAGGCCCTGTTCGCTGCCAACCGGGCGAGCGGCCGTGTCGCGCTGTCCGTTCGCGCTTCGGATGGCCGCAGCAGGCGAGATGCCGTGCACGAGGCCGGTTCTCTGCGTCTGCGCTTTCCCAATGCCGATGCCGCGGCGCTCGAGGCGGTCATTCTCAACACCGCGGGCGGCATGACCGGCGGCGACCGGTTCGGCATCGACATCGACGTCGGCGACAACGCCAGCCTGGTCGTCGGCACGACGTCCGCCGAGAAAATCTATCGCTCGCTGCAAGGCGACGTGACGGTGAATGTTGCATTGAAAGTCGGTGCTGGCGCGCATCTCGCCTGGCTGCCGCAGGAAACCATTCTGTTCGACCAGGCGCGCTATGCGCGGCGCATCGAGGTCGATCTCGCGCCGGACGCCGCGTTGGTGCTGGCGGAAGCCGTTGTGTTCGGCCGCGCCACGATGGGGGAGACGGTAACGCAGGGCTCGCTCGCCGACCGTTGGCGCGTCAGGCGCGGCGGCCGGCTGATCTTTGCCGAAAACATGCGGCTCGATGGCGACATTCATCGCAAGCTCGCCGCTCCGGCGATCGCCGCCGGCCGGCTGGCGGTGGCGACCATCCTCATCGCGCCGGGCGACGACGCCCGTGTCGAGGCGGTCCGTGCGCTCGACGCGCTGTCCGGCGAGGTCGGACTATCGTGCTGGGACGGCATCGCCGTCGCGCGGTTCTGCGCGGCCGACGGCGCCGCCTTGCGGCAGGACATCTGCGCGGTGTTGACGGCGCTGAATGTCCCGCTGCCCCGGCTTTGGCTCAACTAGCAGGACGACGATGAATCTCACGCCTCGGGAAAAAGACAAGCTGCTGGTCGCGATGGCGGCGATGGTCGCGCGCCGCAGGCTCGAACGCGGCGTCAAGCTCAACCATCCCGAAGCCGTCGCACTCATTACCGATTTCATCATGGAAGGCGCGCGCGACGGCAGGTCGGTCGCCGAGTTGATGGAAGCCGGCGCGCATGTGCTGACGCGCGCGCAGGTCATGAGCGGCATCGCCGAGATGATCCACGACATTCAGGTCGAAGCGACGTTCCCCGACGGGACCAAGCTGGTGACCGTGCACGAACCGATCCGCTGAGGACGATCATGAAACATCGCATTTCGCTAACTGCCGCCGCGCTTGCAACACTCTTTGTGCCGGGCACGGCGATGGCTCACGTCGGCGCCGGCTCGACCGCGTCCTTCATAGCGGGCTTCGGGCATCCCTATGGCGGGCTGGACCACATCGCGGTGATGATCGCGGTCGGCCTCTGGGCGGCCTTGAAGGGCGGGCGCGCGCTGTGGCTGTGGCCCTGCGTCTTTGTCGGCGTCATGCTGGCCGGCGGGTTGCTCGGCATGGCGCATGTGCCGGTGCCGTTTGTCGAGCCTGCCATTCTGGCCTCCGTCGTCGTGCTCGGCTTGCTGGTGGCGCTCGCGGCCGATTTGCCCGTTTGGCTGGGAGCGGCGATCGTCGGTGTGTTCGCGGTGTTTCATGGTCACGCGCATGGCAGCGAGGTCGCGGAGACCGTCGGCGGCATCGAATACATGGCTGGCTTTGCGCTCGCGACCGCCTCGCTGCATGCCGTCGGCCTCGGCGTTGCGCTCACGCTATCGAGCGCGCGGCTGCGGCCGCTGGTGCAACTCGCCGGCGCGGGCTGCATGCTGCTCGGCGTTGCGCTTGCCTTCGAGCTGGTGTGAGGCCGCGATGATCCCCGGCGAGATGTTCATCAAGGATGGCGAGATCGAGCTGAATGCCGGCCGCAAGACGGTGACGCTGACCGTCTCGAACGCCGGCGACCGGCCGATCCAGGTCGGCTCGCATTACCATTTCTTCGAGGCCAATCCGGCCCTGAAGTTCGACCACAAGAAGGCGCGTGGCATGCGGCTCGATATCGCGCCCGGCACCGCCGTGCGTTTCGAGCCCGGGCAATCGCGCGAGGTCACGCTGGTCGCGCTCGCCGGCAAGCGCACCGTCTACGGCTTCCGTCAGGACATCATGGGGAAGCTCTGATGGCCAAGATCAAGCGCAGCGTCTATGCCGACATGTTCGGCCCGACCACCGGCGACCGGGTGCGGCTCGCCGACACCGATCTCATCATCGAGGTCGAAAAGGACTTCACCACCTATGGCGAGGAGGTGAAGTTCGGCGGCGGCAAGGTCATCCGCGACGGCATGGGCCAGTCGCAGCTCACCAACAAGCAAGGCGCGGTCGACACCGTCATCACCAATGCGCTGATCCTCGACCATTGGGGGATCGTCAAGGCGGATGTCGGTCTGGTCGGCGACCGCATCGCCGCGATCGGCAAGGCGGGCAATCCCGATATCCAGTCCGGCGTCACCATCATTGTCGGACCGGGCACCGAGGTGATCGCCGGCGAGGGCAAGATCCTCACGGCGGGCGGCTTCGACAGCCACATCCATTTCATCTGCCCGCAGCAGATCGACGACGCCCTGATGTCCGGCATCACGACGATGCTCGGCGGCGGCACCGGTCCGGCGCACGGCACCTTCGCCACCACCTGCACGCCGGGGCCGTTCCACATCGGCCGGATGATCCAGGCGGCCGACGCCTTCCCGATGAATCTCGGCTTCGCCGGCAAGGGCAACGCGTCGCGGCCGGCGGCGCTGGAGGAGATGATCAAGGCCGGCGCCTGCGCGCTCAAGCTGCATGAGGACTGGGGCACGACGCCCGCGGCCATCGATAATTGCCTGTCGGTCGCCGACGACTACGACATTCAGGTAATGATCCACACCGACACGCTCAACGAGTCGGGCTTCGTCGAGGACACCATCGCGGCCTTCAAGGGCCGCACCATCCACGCCTTCCACACTGAAGGCGCCGGCGGCGGCCACGCGCCGGACATCATGAAGGTCGCGGGCCTGAAGAACGTGCTGCCGTCCTCGACCAACCCGACGCGGCCGTTCACCCGCAACACGCTCGACGAGCATCTCGACATGCTGATGGTGTGCCACCATCTCGACCCGTCGATTGCCGAAGATCTCGCATTCGCCGAAAGCCGCATCCGCAAGGAGACGATCGCCGCCGAGGACATTCTTCACGACATCGGCGCGCTGTCGATGATGTCGTCGGATTCGCAGGCGATGGGGCGCATCGGCGAGGTCATCATCCGGACCTGGCAGACGGCGGACAAAATGAAAAAGCAGCGCGGCCGTCTGAAAGAAGAGAAGGGCGACAACGATAATTTCCGCGCCAGGCGCTACGTCGCCAAATACACCATCAATCCGTCTATCGCGCATGGCGTGTCGAAGCACATCGGCTCGGTCGAAAAGGGCAAGCTGGCCGATCTGGTCCTGTGGTCGCCGGCGTTCTTCGGCGTGAAGCCCGATTGCATCATCAAGGGCGGCACCATCGTCGCGGCGCCGATGGGCGATCCGAACGCCTCGATCCCGACGCCGCAGCCGGTGCATTACCGCCCGATGTTCGGCGCGTTCGGCAAGGCGGTCACGGCGTCGTCGCTGGTGTTCGTGTCGAAAGCCGCCGTCAAGGGCAAGCTCGCCGACCGGCTCGGCGTCGAGAAGAAACTCGTCGCGGTCGAGAACGTGCGCGGCAAGATTTCCAAGAAGAGCATGATCCACAACGACGCGACGCCGGATATCGAGATCGATCCCGAAACCTACGAGGTGCGCGCGGACGGCGAGCTGCTGACCTGCGCGCCTGCCGATGTGCTGCCGATGGCGCAGCGCTACTTTTTGTTCTGAAACGCCTGGAGCCGGAGTCCATGCGTGCGATTGAGGTCAAGCGGGCGTCGTCCTGGTCGGGTGACGCGGTCGACAGCGTGGTGCTCGGTTATGACGACCGGCACCGCCGCCGCATGGCGATGACCGGAACGCGGGGCCTGTCGTTCGTGCTGGACCTGTCGGAAGCCGCGTTTCTGCGCCACGGCGATGCGTTGGTGCTGGAAGACGGCCGGCTGGTCGAGGTGCTGGCCGCGCCCGAGCCGCTGCTGGAGATCCGCTGCAGCGATCCGCTGCATCTTGCCCGCCTGGCCTGGCATCTCGGCAACCGGCATCTGCCGACGCAACTGTTCCCGAAATATCTGCGGATCCGGCGCGACCATGTCATCGCCGACATGGCCGTGAAGCTCGGCGCTCGGGTGATCGAGATCGAGGGACCGTTCGACCCGGAAGGCGGCGCCTATGAGGGGTCGTCGCACGCGCACGGCCACGATCATGCTCACGATGACCACCATCATCATCACGGGCACAGCCACAGTCACGGCCACGGTCATGGCCGGTGAGGAGCGGCTCTCGCGCGAGGAATTGGCTCCGCTGGAGCCGATATCGCATGCCGCGCTGTACCGGCTCGCGACCTGGCTGTCGCCGGCCTATCCGGTCGGCGGCTTCGCCTATTCGAGCGGCATCGAATGGGCGGTGGAGATGGGCGACATCGCCGACCGGGCGTCCTTGCTCGACTGGCTGACGGCGATGCTGGCGGAGGGCGCGGGCTTCAACGACGCCGTTTTGATGGCCGCCGCGCATCGCGCCGCCAGTAACGCAGACGAGGCGGCTCTGGTCGAGGTTGCCGAACTTGCGGCGGCGCTGGTTCCGACGCGCGAGCGGCATCTCGAAACCACGACGCTCGGCAATGCGTTCATGGCGGTGACGTGCGCGGCGTGGCCCTGCACGCCTTTGACGAGACTGAAGGAACTCTGGAGCGGCCCGGTGGCTTACCCGGTCGCGGTCGGCGTCGCCTGCGCCGGTCACGCCATTCCGGTCGTCGCGGCCGCGCACGCCTTTCTGGCCGCCGTCACGGCGAACTGGGTGTCCGCCGCCGTGCGGCTGGTTCCGCTCGGGCACACCGACAGCCAATTCGCGCTGGCCGCGATCGAGCCGGTCGTCGCCGACACCGCGCGCCGCGCGATCGGGGCGACGCTGGACGGTCTCGGCGGCGCGACCTTCCGCGCCGACATCGCCAGCGCGCGTCACGAAACCCAATACACCCGGCTTTTCAGAAGTTGATGGAGTTGAAGGATGGCTAGTCCCAATGGTCCCCTGCGTGTCGGCATCGGCGGTCCGGTCGGCTCAGGCAAGACCGCGCTGATGGACGCCCTGTGCAAGGCGATGCGCGACAGCTACGACATCGCGGCGATCACCAACGACATTTACACGAAATGGGACGCCGAATTTCTGGTGCGGGCCGGCTCGCTGACGCCGGACCGGATCGTCGGCGTTGAAACCGGCGGCTGCCCGCACACCGCGATCCGCGAAGATGCCTCGATGAATCTGGCGGCGGTCGCGGACATGCGCGCAAAATTTCCGGCGCTCGATATTGTCCTGATCGAGTCGGGCGGCGACAACCTCGCTGCGACGTTTTCGCCGGAACTGGCGGACATCACGATCTATGTCATCGACGTCGCGGCCGGCGACAAGATCCCGTCCAAGGGCGGGCCGGGCATCACCCGGTCAGATCTCCTGGTCATCAACAAGATCGATCTCGCGCCCTATGTCGGCGCGTCGCTGGAAAAAATGGATACGGATGCGCGACGCATGCGCGGCGAGCGGCCGTTCATCATGACGAACCTGCGCCAGCGTCAGGGCCTCGACACCATCATCCGGTTCATCGAGATGAAAGGCGGCCTCGCCGCCAACTGAGCCGCTGCGGTCCTCACCAAAAGCAAAACCCCGCCGGCGACGGCGGGGTTCGGGTTTCCACGGCTGGCGGATCTAGCGTCGGCGGAAATTCGGCTTGCGCTGCTGGCCGCCGGGAGGCGGCGGCGCGTCGCCCTTGTGACGGAAACTGATGCGACCGCGCTGGAGATCGTAAGGAGACATTTCCACGATCACGCGGTCACCGACGCCGGTGCGGATGCGGAACTTGCGCATCTTGCCGGCGGTGTAGGCCAGCACCTCGTGTTCGTTGTCGAGCTTCACCCGGAAATTGCCGTCCGGCAAAACCTCGGTGACCGTCCCATCGAATTCCAGCAGTTCTTCTTTCGCCATCCAGGCTCCTCCGTCAGAGCAATTATACGGGCGCGCGACGGCTGCCGCCGCGGCGCGGGCCCGTCTGCCGTTGCATGAATGTAACAGTTTCGATGCCGTTTGGCTGCGCCTCGTTGTGCGGGGCAGCCGCGCTGTGGCCGTGGCGGCCGCGCTCGCCGTTCTGCGGCGCGGCAAATTTCACAGGATGCTGGCCTTCACGCCCACCGTGGTCCGGCTTGCCTCCGGCATTCCGGCCTTGCGCGTTCTGCTGGTGACGCTCGCCGTTAGGCCGGCCATTGCGGTCATGACGGTCGTTGCGGCGGTGCTTGCCGCCGCGGTGACCCTCGCCGTTGCCGTGACCCTGACCCTGTCCGCGGCGGCCGTCGCCGTTGCGGCCATTGCCGTGGCCATGAGCCCGGTGGCCGTTGCGATGGCCGTGGGCCGGCTCGCTCTGCGGCGCGGCGGCCTGGCTCGTCTGGTGCCCGCCCGGCTGGCGGCGGTCGGTGGCCGGGATTTTCATGCGGATCGTGCGCTCGATGTCGCGCAGGAACCCGGCCTCCTCGCGGTCGCAGAACGAGATTGCGGCGCCCTCGGCGCCGGCCCGCGCGGTGCGGCCGATGCGGTGAACGTAGGACTCCGGCACGTTCGGCAGGTCATAGTTGATGACATGGCTGACGCCGTCGACGTCGATGCCGCGGGCGGCGATGTCGGTCGCGACCAGCACGCGGACGCTGCCGTCACGGAACGCGGCGAGCGTGCGCTCGCGGTGGTTCTGCGACTTGTTGCCGTGGATGGCGTGAGCGTCGATGCCCGACTTGGCGAGCCCACGCACCACCTTGTCGGCTCCGTGCTTGGTGCGGGTGAAGACGATGGCGCGGTCGAACGGCTCGGCGTTCAGCACCTCGGCGAGCAACGACTGCTTGCCGGCCTTGTCGGTATGGATGACGCGCTGATTGACACGCTCCGCCGTGGTCGCCTGCGGCGTCACCGCGACGCGCGCGGGATCGCGCAGCATTTCGCCGGCGAGCTTTGCGATCTCCTGCGGCATGGTGGCCGAGAAGAACAGCGTCTGGCGGTCCTTGGGCAGCATCGCGACGATTTTGCGGATGTCGCGGATGAAGCCCATGTCGAGCATGCGGTCGGCTTCGTCGAGTACGAGCACCTCGATCTTGTCGAGGCGCACGGCGCGCTGCTGTGCGAGGTCGAGCAGGCGGCCCGGCGTTGCGACGAACACTTCGACACCGTTCTGCAAGGCGCGGATCTGGCGCTTGATCGGCACGCCGCCGATGGCGAGCGCGATGTCGAGCGGGCGGATGTTCTTGCCGTAGGTCGCGAAGCTGTCGGCGATCTGGCCGGAGAGTTCGCGGGTGGGGGACAGCACCAGCACGCGGCAGGTCTTGCGCTCGGGGCGGAACCGCTTGGCGTTCAGGTGATTGAGAATCGGCAGCGCGAAAGCCGCGGTCTTGCCGGTGCCGGTCTGGGCGATACCGACCACGTCGCGTCCTTCAAGGACGAGCGGGATAGTCTGCGATTGAATGGGGGTGGGGGTGACGTAGTTCTCATCCGCGAGGGCGCGGTTGATCGGCTCTGCGAGGCCGAAATCGTGAAACGAAGTCAAACAGTCTCTTTCTTATAAGGCGAAGCGGCCGGGGCGCATCTGCGCCCGGCGGAATCGCGGGGTTGTCAGACATCCCGCGTTGCCAGGGTTGTCGGCGTATCGTTGGAAAACGGAGGCGGGGCGAAAATCGATTGGTGAGTTTCGTGCACGCTGCCCGCGGAAGCCCGAATCCCGGGCCGTTCCGTTGGCGCTGATATGACAGCCGCGCGTGACGTTTTCAAGGCATTGGCGGCGAAAAAGGCCGCTGAATGATGAATAAACTCGAACTTCAGGCCTGCGGCCGGCCTCATGGACAAGCTCCGGCTAATCGGGGAATGTTCATGGAAAGCCGCAAAAGGCCGTCCCAAACACCCCGTTCAGGGCCGTCCGGAGCCATTCGTATGTCTTTTCCACGCGCTTCCACCGCGCTGTCGCGCTTTACCGTCCTCGACCTGACGCGGGTGCGCTCGGGGCCGACCGCGGTGCGCCAGCTCGCCGACTGGGGCGCCAATGTCATCAAGATCGAGACGCCCGCGCACCTGGAGAAGGGCGAGGGGCCGGGCGGTCCGCGCCAGGGGCCGGACTTCCAGAACCTCCATCGCAACAAGCGCAGCGTCACGCTCGACCTGAAATCGCCGCAGGGCAAGGCGGCGTTCCTGCGCATGGTCGAGAAGGCCGATGTCGTGGTCGAGAACTTCAGGCCCGACGTGAAAGACCGTCTCGGCATCGATTACGAGTCACTCAAGACAGTGAACAAGCGGATCGTGCTCGCCAGCATCTCCGGCTTCGGACAGGACGGTCCCTATCGCGACCGGCCGGGCTTCGACCAGATCGCGCAGGGCATGGGCGGGCTGATGTCGATCACGGGTTTGCCGGGGCAGGGTCCGGTGCGGGTCGGCATTCCGGTCGCGGATTTGTCGGCCGGACTGTTCTGCGCGCTCGGCGTCATGACCGCGCTCTTGGAGCGCGAGGTGTCCGGCGAAGGCCAGTGGGTCTCGACCTCGCTCTTGCAGGCGCAGATTTTCATGCTCGACTTCCAGGCCGCGCGCTGGCTGCAGGCGCGGGAAGTGCCCAAGCAGGCCGGCAACAATCACCCGACCGCGATCCCGACCGGCGTTTTCAAAACGAAGGACGGCCACATCAACATCGCCTCGACGGGGCAGGTGATGTGGGAGCGCTGCTGCAACGCCATCGGCGCGCCGGAACTGCTCGACAGTCCCGATTACAAGACGAGCGCCTTGCGCTCGAAGAACCGCGACCCGCTCAACGCGGCCATCGAGGCGCGGACCAAAACGAAGACCAGCGCCGAATGGATCGACCTGTTCAACGAGGTCGGCGTGCCCTGCGGGCCGATCTATTCGATCGACCAGGTGTTCGCCGACGAACAGGTGAAGCATCTGCGCATGGCGCAATCCGGCACGCGGCCGGACGGCAGCGAGGAGGTGTTCGTCGGCCAGCCGTTCTCGCTGTCGCGCACGAAAACCGCCATCGCCGCGACGCCGCCGGAGCTCGGTCAGCACACCGACGAGGTGCTCAAGGAATTCGGCTTCAGCGATGGCGAGATCGCCGCGCTGCACGAAGCGAAGGTGGTTTAAGTCGGCGTCATTCCGGGACGGCGCGGAGCGCCGGACCCGGAATCCAGATGCGGACTTAAGAGTTGATGTCTGGATTCCGGGTTCGCTCGCTTGCGCTCGCGCCCCGGAATGACAGCAGAGTGAATGGAAAAGGGAAGCTACCGATGAATGCGTTCGTGAAGACCGACAAGATGCTGTCCCGCAAGGAGGGCGCCGTCGGCTATCTGACCTTCAACAATCCGGAGCGCCACAACGCGGTGTCGCTGGAGATGTGGGAGGCCGCGTCCGGCTATCTCGAGGAATTCAAGAACGACAAGGCCATCCGCGTCGTCGTCGTCACCGGCGCGGGCGGCAAGGCCTTCGTGTCGGGCGCCGACATCTCGAAATTCGAGCAGGAGCGTTCGAGCCAGGAGGGCATCGACCGCTACAACGAGGCGGTCGATCACGCCAACAACGCCTTCTACAATTTCCCCAAGCCGCTGATCGCGATGATCCGCGGCTACTGCATCGGCGGCGGCTTCGGCCTCGCGCTGTGCTGCGACATGCGCATCTGCACCGAGGGTTCGAAGTTCGGCGTGCCGGCGGCCAAGCTTGGCCTCGGTTATCGCTACGATGGCCTGAAGAAGCTGGTCGATCTGATCGGCCCGTCCTACGCCAAGGAAGTGTTCTTCACCGCGCGGCAGTTCACCGCGCAGGAGGCGCAGATGATGGGCTTCGTCAACCGCGTGGTGCCGGACGGTGAGCTTGAGTCCTATGTGAAGGATTATGCCGACACCATCGCGGCCAACGCGCCGCTCACCGTCGACTCGATCAAGTTCATCGTCGCGCAGGCGCTGAAGGACCCGGCAGACCGCGACCTCAAGACATGCGAGGAGATGGTGCAGGCCTGCTTTGCCAGCGGCGATTACACCGAAGGCCGCAAGGCCTTCATGGAGAAGCGCAAGCCGAAATTCACCGGCTCCTGAGGCCTGATCCGCGCCTGCATTTTATTTCGCGCGTCGAAAGGTGATCGGGGAGGGAGTGGTCCGCCTCGGCCGGAAATGCTACGCCCTTCCGACGTTATTCTGTTGTGGCGAGGACGCTCATGTACACCGATCTCAAGCTCTATATCGACGGCCAGTGGCTCGGCGCGGAAGGCCGCAAGACCGAGGACGTGATCAATCCGGCGACCGGCAAGGTGCTCGCCCAATTGCCGCACGCGAGCAAGGCCGATCTCGATGCCGCGCTCGCCGCCGCCGACAAGGGCTTCAAGGCGTGGCGCGCGACCTCGGCCTATGACCGCGGCAACATCATGCGCAAGGCCGCCGCGCTGCTGCGCGAGCGCTATGACCATGTGTCGAAAGTGCAGACGCAGGAGCAGGGCAAGATCTACGCGGAGTCGCGCGCCGAGGTGATGACCTCCGCCGACATCATCGACTGGTACGCCGAGGAAGGCCGCCGCGCTTACGGCCGCATCGTGCCGGGCCGCCAGAAGGGCGTGCGCCAGATCGTAGTGCAGGAGCCGGTCGGCGTCGTCGCTGCCTTCACGCCGTGGAATTTCCCGACGCTGACGCCGGTTCGCAAGATCGCCGGCGCGCTCGCCGCCGGTTGCGCGATCATCATCAAGGCCTCGGAGGAAACCCCGGGCGGCTGCGTCGAACTCGTGAAGTGCTTTGCCGATGCCGGACTGCCGACAGGCGTGTTGAACCTCGTGTTCGGCGTGCCGTCGGAAGTCTCCGAGCATCTGATCGCGTCCGACATCGTCAAGAAGGTGTCGTTCACCGGCTCGATCCCGGTCGGCAAGCATCTCGCGGTGCTCGCCGCCAAGGGCATGAAGAAAGCCACCATGGAACTCGGCGGCCATTCGCCGGTCGTGGTGTTCGACGACGCCGATCCGGAGAAAGCGGCCGACATCATCTCGGCGTTCAAGTATCGCAACGCCGGTCAGGTCTGCATCTCGCCGACCCGCTTCTATGTGCAGGAAAACTCCTACAAGAAATTCCTCACCCGCTTCACCGAATACGCCAAGGGCATCAAGGTCGGCGACGGCATGGAGAAGGGCATCGTGATGGGCCCGCTCGCCAATCCGCGCCGGCTCGATGCGATGGAAGCGATCGTGCAGGATTCCAAGGATCGCGGCGGCAAGATCGCCGCCGGCGGCTCGCGCCACGGCAATCAGGGCTTCTTCTTCCAGCCGACGGTGATCAGCGATCTGCCGGACGACTCGAAGCTGATGACGCAGGAGCCGTTCGGCCCGGTCGCGCCGGTGGTGCCGTTCAAGACGTTCGACGAAGTGGTCGAGCGCGCCAATTCGCTCGAGTTCGGCCTCGCGGCTTACGCCTTCACCAATTCGAGCGCGCAGGCGCAGGCGATCGGCGATGCGATCCAGTCCGGCATGGTCGGCGTCAACAGCGTCGCGATCTCGACGCCGGAAACGCCGTTCGGCGGCATCAAGGAGTCCGGCTACGGCTCCGAAGGCGGCATCGAGGGCCTGCAGGCTTACATGAACGTGAAGTTCATCTCGCAGGCGTGATTATCGCCGCGAAATAACACTGTGCTGTCATCGCCCGCGCACCGACATCGGGTATACCCGATGTCGGTCTTTTGAGTGCGCAAGTCGAGTACACCCGACTTGCGACCGGGCGATCCAGTAATCACTGACAATCGGTGTGTACTGGGTCCCCCGCCTGCGCGGGGGACGACATTGAGTAGATGGTGTTACTTCGCCATCGCCTTCTGGCAGGCGTCCCAGATCTTCGCCGGCGTCGCCGGCATGTCCATGTGATGGGCAGCGCCGTTCGGAATGGCGTCCGACACCGCGTTCATCAATGCGGCGATCGAGGCGGTAGTGCCGGCCTCGCCGGTGCCTTTCACGCCGAGCGGGTTCGAGGTCGCGGGCACCGAATGCACCGCCTCGCGGAAGTCGAGCGGCAGGTCGTGCGCCTTCGGCATCGCGTAGTCCATGAACGAGGCGGTGAGCATCTGTCCGCCGTCCGCGTCATAGACCGCATTCTCCATCAGCGCCTGGCCGAAGCCCTGCAGCAGGCTGCCATGCACCTGGCCCTCGACCACGATGGGGTCGAGCATGTTGCCGCAATCGTCCACCGCGGTGTAGCGCGCGATGGCGAGGCGGCCGGTCTCGGGATCGATCTCGACCTCCGCGAGATGAACGCCGTTCGGGAAGGTGAGCGGCGTGTCGCGTTTCTCCAGCGTGTCGAGCGGTTCTTTCAGGACGCCGCGTGCGACGAGTTCCTTGGCGCGCTTCGCCGTTTCGAACAGCGACACCTTGCGGTCGGTGCCGACCACCTGAAACTCGCCGTTGCGATACTGGATGTCGGATTCCGCCGCTTCCAGCAGCGCGGCGGCGGCGACCTTGCCCTTGGCGATCACGGTGTCGGCGGCCTGGAAGATCGCGCTGCCGGCGGCCATCGCCGAGCGCGAGCCGACCGAGGCGAAGCCCGGCACGTTCAGGGCGGAATCGCCGTGGCGGTGCGCGATCCGCTTTGCGTCGATGCCGAGCTTCTGTGCCAGCATGCGGCCGAACACGGTGGCGTGGCTCTGCCCGGTCGACTGCACGTTGAGGTTCATCGTGAGCCGGTCATCGTCGAACACGAGCTTCGCGGCTTCGGTCGGCAGCGCGCCGGCATGTTCCAGCATGCACGAGACGCCGAAGCCGAGCCATTTCTTGCGCCGCGCCGCATCGCGGCGGCGTTTGTTCAGGCCGGCATGGTCGTGCAGGTCCAGCGCCTTCTTGAAGACCGCCGGGAAGTCGCCGCTGTCGTAGGTGGTGGTGACCGCGGTTTTGTAAGGCATCGCCGAGGGGGGAATGAGGTTCTGCCGGCGCAACCGCACTTTATCGATGCCGGTGACGCGCGCGGCTTCCTCGACCGCGCGCTCCAGCGCGTAGTTCGCCTCGGGGCGTCCGGCGCCGCGATAGGGGCCGATCGGCGCGGTGTTGGTGAACATGCAGCGCGCGGTGAACACGATCTTGGGGATGCGGTACATCGCCGGAAGGCAGCGCGCCACGTTGTTGGTGTTGATGCCGACGCCGGCCGGCGTGACATAGGCGCCTTGCGCTGCGAGATGGCGCATGCGCAGCGCGATGAACTTGCCCTTGTCGTCGAGCGCAAGCTCGACATCGGTGACGGTGTCGCGTGCCTGCGTGTCGGTGAGAAACGCCTCGGTGCGGGTCGACATCCAGTGCACCGGCCGTCCGGTCTTTTTCGCCGCGATCAGCACCGCGACATATTCCGGATAGACCGGCGTTTTCATGCCGAAGGCGCCGCCGACATCCTGCGTCGTCACCCGCAGCTTGTCCGGCGGCACGTTGAGGATCGGCGCGGTCTGGTTGCGGATGGTGCCGGCGCTTTGCGAGCAGCAGTGCAGCGTGAAGCTTTCGGTTTTGGCGTCGTATTCGCCGGTCGCGCCGCGCGGCTCCATCGAGGCAACCACCATGCGCTGGTTGATCACCGTCACCTTGGCGACGTGTACCGCGCTTTTGATGACGGCGTCGACCTCGCGCTCGTTGTCGTCGGTCGGCACCATGCCGGCCCAGTCGAAGGCGACGTTGCCGGGCGCGTCCTTGTGCACCACCGGCGCGCCGGCCTGATTGGCCGCGCGGATATCGACCACGGCGGGCGTCTCTTCGTAATCGACGCTCACCATGTCGGCGGCGTCCTGCGCCTGCGCGAGCGTCTCCGCGACCACCATCGCGACCGCCTCGCCGACAAAGGCGACGCGCTCGCCGGCGAGCACCGGCCGGAACGGCTGGATCAGCGTCATGCCGCCCTTGCCGCCGGGCAGCGGCGGATGCGTGCCGCAGCTGCCGAGGCCGGCCATGTCCTCGCCCGTCAGCACGGCGATCACGCCGGGCGCGGCCTTCGCCGCCGCGATGTCGACCGCGGCGATCCGGGCGCTCGCGTGCGGCGAGCGCGCGAAGGCGGCGTAGGCCTGGTTCGGCAGCTTCGGATCGTTGACGAACTGGCCGGTGCCGCGCACCAGCGCGTCATCCTCGAGGCGGGGATCGGTCTTGGGGCGGGGCGTCACGGTGAAGGTCATGCGGTGTCCGAACCTTGCGTCAGGGGTCTTGCGAAGCGGCGTGCAGTGTATCGCGTGGGCCTCTCTCGCCAACAGGCCCGGCGCGATGCACACTGCGCCGCCGCCGCAGACCGTTTGACGTGGCCGGCGGTGCGAGAAAATCGTTTTCTGAGGGCGAAATGGGTGGCCGCGGCAGCGGAACGCCCGGAGCGGGTGAAACATGGATGCGAAGACGCCGGCAAAGATTTCGTCAGGAATCCCGGTCGATGCCGTCACCGGCCTGATTGCCGACGCCATGAAGACATGCGGCCTGCCGCCGGCCGACGCCGCCAAAGTCGCGCGGCTGATGGTCGAGGCCGATCTCACCGGCGCCGACGCGCATGGCGTGTTCCGCCTGCCGCAATATGTCGGCCGGCTCAAGCTCGGTGCGATCAACCGGACGCCCGCCATCAAGGTGAACCGCACCGCGGCGGCGACCGCGCTGGTCGACGGCGACAACGGCATGGGCCATCTCGTCGTCTCGCGCGCGATGGAAACGGCCATCGAGATGGCGCGCGAGGCCGGTGTCGCCTGGGTTGGCATCCGCATGTCGAACCATGCCGGCGCCGCCGGCGTTTATGCCGCGATGGCGCTCGAAGCGAACATGATCGGCATGTATTCCGCGGTCGCCAGCGCCAACCACATGCCGGTGGCCGGCGGCGCAGAGCCGCTGCTCGGCACCAATCCGCTCGCCATCGCGATCCCTGCGGGCGACGAAGCGCCGGTGGTGCTCGACATCGCAACCTCGGTTGTTTCCTACGGCACCATCAAGAACCACCGGCTGCAGGGCCGCGACCTGGAGCGCGACTGGATGGTGGACCCCACGACCGGCGCACCGATCACCGATCCGGCGAAAAGCATGGACGGGCTGCTGCTGCCGCTCGGCGGCTACAAGGGGGCGGGGCTTGCGCTGATGCTCGGCCTGCTGGGCGGCACGCTCAACCGCGCGCCGTTCGGCCGCGACGTCATCGACTTCAACGCGCATCCGGCGCGCGTCACCAATACCGGGCAGTTTGTCGTCGCGCTCGACGTGTCGCGGTTTCAGCCGTTCGATGCCTTCGCCGCGGAGGTCGACCGCCAGATGGTCGATATGCGCGCGTCGAAACCGCTGCCGGGCCACGACGCCGTGCGGCTGCCCGGCGAGCAGCGCGCCAGGCGCCGCGCGGAACGCATGCGCGACGGTCTGCCGCTCACCGGCGAACTGGTGGCGCAGCTCGACAAGGTTGCCGGCGAGCTTGGCATCAAGCCGCTCGGCGCGCGTTAAACCAGTTTCATCAGTGTCAGCGCGGCGCGGCCGTTCGGCCCATAGGGATTGCCGAGCGTCTCGCAGATCTCGAAGTGATCGAAGTCCGCCGCCGCGATCAGCGTCGCCGGCTTGCCGGCGGCTGTGACGGCGGCGGCGAAGTCGCAGCTCTGGCGCTGGAACTCCGGCGATTCGCGGGTGCCGTAGCTGATTGTCACCGGCGCATGGAGCCTGTCGATCTGGCGCTGCGCGCTCATCGCGTGTTCCATCGCATCGGTGAATGTCACGTAGGAATTGCGTTTCGACAGCCGCACCGGCTTCATGTCGTACATGCCGCTCATCAGCAGGCCGCCCTTGACGGTGTCGGCCGGAAGCCCGAATTCCGCAGGCCAGTCCGTCACCATTGTGACCCCGGCAAGATGCGCGCCGGAGGAGTGCCCGCCGAGATAGAGCCGGCCGGCGTCGCCGCCGAACGAGCCGGCGTTGCGGTAAATCCACGCCACCGCGCGACGCACTTGCGCCGCCATCGCCGCAAGGTCGCCATTGGCTTCGGTGATGGTGATGAAGTCGAGCGCGATGTAGTGCGCGCCGGCGTCGACGAACATCTCCGCCGGAAAGCCGTAGTTTTTGGCCTCGCCGCGCAGCCATGCGCCGCCGTGGGCGAAAACGAAGATCGGCGCCGTCGCGGTCTTCGCCGGGTAGAGGTCGAAGCGCTCGATTGCGCTCGGCCCGTAGGCGATGCGCCTGGGCGCGCCGAGCCGTGCGCGGGTCTCCTCGCTGCGGCTCGCATAACGTTGCAGCGTTCGCTGCATCGTCGGCGCATAGACCGTCTGGTCGTAGGCGGCGTCGAGCGCGGCCTGGTCCATGTCGAGCCAGACAGGCGGCCCCTTGGCGGGCGAGGGCGAAGGTGACGAATCGGACATGGGATTTCCGTCGGCGCTGCGGCTCAGGGCTGCGTGCCGGCCCGGATCTTCTCCTTGAACTCCGCGATTGCCGAAATCGTCTCGTTCGACAGCGGCAGGTCGACCGGCTCGCCGCGATCGGCGGACAGGTCGGCCGCGCTGTAGGTCTCCATCACGCGGCGCGCGCTTTCCGGCGTCACCATGACGGGGCCGTTCTTGATGCAGGCTTCGAGGAAATGGATCGTCTCCGGCCCGATGCCGCCGGCAAAGGTGTGGTCCACCCATTCGCCCGGCATGGTCGACATGGTGAATTCCTGGCCGCTCTTCTCGGTGCTGAGCCAGTTGTCGCGCTGGGTGTCGTCGATGAAGAACGCGCCGTCGGTGCCGGTAATCTCGATCCACGTCGCGCAATAGTTCGGATAGCTCGGCGGCAGGTTCCAGCCGCCGCCGATCATCACGACGACGCCGTTATCCATCGTCACGGTGGTGAACATCACATCGTGCGAGCCGTTGACTGGCTTCATGTAGCCATAGGCGCCCTGCGAATAGACCTTCACCGGCTTTGCGGGTTCGAGTAGCCAGTAAACGAAATCGAGGTCGTGGGTCGATTCCATCACGACAGGGGAGAGCCGCACGCGGCTCGCGATCTTCTTGCCGAGCGCGCGAGACAGGTGGCGCGACACCAGCACCGAGACGACATTGCCGAGCGTGCCGTCGGTGATCTTCTTCTTGGCGAAGGCGATCTTCGGGTTGAAGCGCTGCGAATAGCCGATGGTGAATTTCAGATTGTTGCGCTTCGACAGCTGAATAAGTTCGTCGGCTTCCCACAATTCGAGCGCGATCGGCTTTTCCAGCATCACATGCTTGCCGCCTTTGAGGCAGTCGCGCGCGATCGGGTAATGGTTCGCCTCCGGCGTGGTCGAGATGTAGACGACCGAGATGTTCGGATTGTCGAGAATGTCCTGGTAATTCAGCGTCGCGGTGTGCGGCTTGTAGAGCGCCTTCACTTCGGCGAGCCGGTCCGGGCGGATGTCACAGAGATGCAGCTTGTCGACCAGCGCGGTACGCGACAGCGTGTCGGCGCGCAGGCCGCCGATCCAGCCGACGCCGATGCAGGCGGCTTCAACAGTCTTCACAGGGCATTCCTCGTCTTTTCGTCGTTCTGTTGGGTGCGACCCTAAAACAAAGCGATGAAAGCCAGAAGCCCCACCGCGATGCGACGGGGCTTCGTTTTAGCGTGATGAAAGTATTCATCGTCATGGCCGGGCTTGTCCCGGCCATCCACGTCTTCCTTTTTTGCCGACTGCCAAGACGTGGATGCCCGGCATAAAGCCGGGCATGACAGAACATTTTATGTCCCGTATTCGTCGTGCCGGCGCATCCATTTCCCCATGTTGCCGTCCGGCCCTTCGTTGCGGCCGAGCGGGGCGAGATCGAGGAAGCGGTAGGTGGCGGCGAGGTCTTCGCCGGCGCGCTCGTAGGACGAATAGGTGTGATAGATCGCGCCGTCCTTGTCCTTGTAGAACAGGCTCTCGCCGTGCAGGTCTTCCATCGAGATGGTCTGCGGACGGAAGTTGTAGTCCACCGGCCCGGCTACGAGATCGGCCTTCCGGAATGAAACGTGGAAGTCGTAGTTGAAATCCGAATGGAGCGACGACACGAAGCGGAAGGTCCAACCCATCCGCTTCTTGTAGGCTTCGATCTTGTCGACCGAGGTGCGCGCCACCGCCGCGAAGGACAGGTCGTTGTGCTCGAAATGCTGCCGCGCGGCATCGACATGGTCGCACAGGAACGAGCAGCCGGGGCAGCCGGCCTCCCAGTCCGGGCCGTACATGAAGTGGTAGATCATCAGCTGGCTGCGGTGCTCGAACAGATCGGCCAGCGTCACCTTGCCGTCCTTGCTGTCGAACACATAGTTCTTCTCGACCTTGACCCAGGGCAGGGCGCGCCGCGCGGCGGCCAGTTCGTCGCGGGCGTGGGTCAGTTCCTTTTCGCGGGCAAGCAGCGCCTTGCGCGCGGTCAGCCATTCCTCGCGGGTTCCGGTGCGATGATCCATGTTCCGTACTCCTGACAAATCCTGATTACGCCGACAGATAGGCTTCGAGTTTCTCCATGGTGCCGCTCCAGCCGCTGTTGTGGCGGTCGCGGGCGGCTTCGTCGAAGAATTTTTCATGCAGCAGCGTCATGATGGTGCCGCCGCCGTCGTCCTTCTTGAAGGTCACGGTGACGAGCGACTCGCGCTCCGGCGTCGATTTCCACGCCCAGGTGAAAACCAGCTTCTCGTTTGGAATGACCTCTTGGTAGATACCGCTCACGTCATGCCGGTCGTCCGGCATGATCATCGCGATCTTGTAGCGCCCACCGACCCGCAGATCGATCTCCGACTCGATGCGCTCGCAGCCGGCCGGGCCGAACCAGCGCCCTAGGTGCTCGGCTTGCGTCCACGCGGCGTAGACTTTCTCCGGTGGCGCGGCGAAGCGGCGCTTGATGGTGAGGCTCGGTTTGATGGCGGCGGCGGTGGCCATAATTCGTTCTCCAAATGCGCAGCGAGCCTGTCGAAACTTGCCGACCAGAAGCGCTGGTAGCGTTCCAGCCATTCATTGGCCTGCTGCATGGGCGCGGCATCCAGAGCGCACGACACAATGCGCCCGGTTTTGTGGCGTTTGACCAGGCCGGCGTCGCTGAGCACCGCAAGGTGCTTCATCGCCGCCGGCAGCGACATTTTCAGCGGCGCGGCCAGTTCGCTGACCGACAACGCTTTTCCGCTCAGCCGGGAAAGCATGCCGCGCCGCGTGCGGTCCGACAGTGCCGAGAAAATACGGTCGAGCCGGGCTTCTGAATACTTAACCATTAGGTTTAGTTTAGAGGCGCGGGCTTGTCCGGTCAAGCCCGGCTTTTCTGCGTGGAATCAGGCCGTGGCGCGCGTGCCGACGCCGAACACCTGCGCCGCGAACTGCGGATAGACTTCCGCGAGCTCGCGCGCCACCGGCCCGCGCATCAGCGCGAGCGTCTCGGGCGAGGGCGCCGTCGTTTCCGGTACGTCGCCCGGACGGTCAAAATCGAAACCGGTGTGCTCGGCGACTTCCGCGACGGTGTGGCCGGGATGCACGCTCGCAAGCCGGAACCGGCCGCCCGCGAAGTCGAAGACGCAGCGGTTGGTCACGAGCGCGATCGGCCCGCCGGTACGGAACACTCCGTCCGCGCTCGCGCCCGGCGCGCTGATGAAATCGACCTTGGGCACCAGCGTGCGTTTCGAGTGCTCGGTGCGGAACAGGATCACCTTCGGCACGACGTAATAGAGATAGCCGGAACCGAACGAGCCGGGGAACCGCACCTTGGGGCGGCCGTGCTCGCCGATCTCGACGAGGTTGATGTTGCCTTGTCCGTCGATTTGCCCGCCCGACAGAAAGAACACATCGATGCGGCCCTGGCCCGCGCAGTCGAACAGTTCGCGCGCGCCGTCGGTAAAGAAGTTGTGCTTGCGGCTCTGCAACAGCGAAACATAGGGCCGGCCTTTCCCGCGAATTTTCGCGAGCAGCGCGGCGGTCGCCGGAATGGGCGAGGCGTTGCCGACCGCGACATGACGCACGTCGCCGATCAGCCGCGCGATCACGTCGGCCAGCAGTTCCTCGTCGCGGAAATCAGGATTAGTCATGGCCGGGCTTGTCCCGGCCACCCACGTCTTGCCGCCAACAAGGAAGACGTGGATGCCCGGCACAGGGCCGGGCATGACAGAATAAGAAGTTAAGCCGCCCGTTTCTCATACACATACCTGTCGAGGTAATCCTTGAAGCCCTCCGCCGTTGCGGCGAGCCTTGCGTATTCGGCGAGATGCGCGCCGTCGGCGGCGTAGCGGTCGGGCAGCGGCAGCGGCCACGCGCCTTTTTCTGCGACGGCGATGGCGTCGATATAAAAGCCCGGCAACGTGCCCGCCGCCGTCATCGGGTCGGCGAGCAGGTCGCCGTCGACGATCCGTTCGACCGTCGCCACCGTCTTCTGCGCGGCATGCGCCATGGTCGCAAGCTCGCGCTGGCGGCCGATCCAGACATTGCCGTTGCGGTCGGCCATCGGCGCGTGGAACAGCGCGACGTCGGGCCGGATGGCGGGCAGCAGCACGATCGGGTCATCGTTGCCATAGGGGCTGTCGATCACCTTCCAGTCCGGCCGGTACTTCAGAATGTCCGAGCCGATCAGTCCGCGCAGCGGCATGAACGGCACGCCCTTCTCGGCGGCCTGCAACGCGGCATGCAGCGCCGGGCAGGTCGCGTCCATCATGCGGATCGCGTTGCCGGTAACGGCCGCCGTGAAACGCGGCGCGGGACCGAACTCGCCGAGGCTGACGGCGGAGGTTTCCAGCGTGTCGACGCAGCCGGCGCCGATCAACAGATCCGCCTGAAGACTCGAGGTGGGCAGCGCGACCAGATGAAGTTTTTTCACATGGCGGCGAATGAGCGCCCGCGTCGCCGCCATCGGCACGCCGGACACCTCGCGCGGCACCACCAGCAGGCAGCCGTCGCCGATGGGAGCAAGCGCGTCGTCGATTGTCTCCGCGATCTGCGGCATAGTCGTCCTCGAGAGCGAAGCGGCATCCGCGCCATAACGCACGGATATTCGTCTTTGTCTCACTATCGGGCTTGCACGGTCCAATGATTTTTGCTGCCTGACGGCAACGATGGAATTTTGCCGCCCGACAGCGGCAATGCAACGGCGCGGAAGAGGTTGGCATGACCCTTGAAGAGAAGCTGAAAGCCGGAAAGTTCGTCCTCACCGCGGAGGTCACCCCGCCGGTGTCGTGTTCCGCCGACGAGCTTTACAACAAGGCGCTGCCGCTCAAGGGGCTCGCCGACGGCGTCAATGTCACCGACAGCGCCGGCGCCCGCGCCGCGATCGGCGCGCTCACCGCGGCGACGTTGCTGATCGGCAAAGACATCGAGCCGATCCTCCAGTTCACCTGCCGCGACCGCAACCGCATCGGTCTGCAAGGCGATCTGATGAGCGCCGCCGCGGTCGGCGTGCGCAACATGCTGATCCTGCGCGGCGACGATCCGAGCGCGGGCGACCAGCCGGATGCGAAGCCGGTGTTCGATCTCGATCCGCGCCAATTGCTCGACACCGCGCGCCGCCTGCGCGACACCGGCGAACTGCCAACCGGCAAGAAGGTCACCGGCAAGGCGCAGTTCTTTCTCGGCGGCGCCGACAATCCGATCGACCCGCCGGCGGACTGGGAGCCGAAAGGGCTGAAAGCCAAGATCGGCGCCGGTGCGCAATTCGTGCAGACGCAGTTCTGTCTCGATCCCGGCGTGGTGCAGCGCTATTGCGAGCGCCTCGCCAAATTCGGCGTCGACAAGCAGCTTCATCTCATCATCGGCGTGATCCCGTTGCGCTCGGCGAAGTCGGCGCGCTGGATCAAGGAGAAGCTGTTCGGCGCCATCGTGCCGGATGCGCTGGTCGACCGCATGGAACAGGCGGCCGATCCGATTGCGGAAGGCAAGCTTGCCTGTCTCGAATTGATCGAGGCGCTGTCGAAGATTCCCGGTGTGTCCGGCGCGCACATCATGGCGCCGGGCAACGACTCCGCGGTGCCGGATGTCTTGAAGGGCGCGCGCGAGCGGGTGAAAAGGGCGGCGTAGCGCTCCGCTTCCGCTCACCCCCGCGGAAGCGGGGGTCCATTTTTACTGATCTGGATTCCCGCTTTCGCGGGAATGAGCGGTCAGAGTAATTGCGCTCACCGCTGCGAACAGGTCGCGCACCTGTTTCTCCGCGATGTTGCGGGTGATGAACACCACGCGGGTGCCGCGCGCGCCGTCCGGCCAGCGTTCAAGCTCGACCGGCGGATGCGCGAGATGCTGCACGAACTGCACCAGCACCGGCCCGGTGCAGCCTTCGACGTCGAGAAAGCCCTTCACGCGCAACAGGTCCGGCCCGCGCAAGCTCACCAGCGTTTCCATCGTACGCGCGAAGGCCGGCCAGGCAAGCGGCGCGTCGGCGGTGAGCGTGAAGCTCGCGATGCCGTCACTGTGCTCCTGCTCGGCGACGAAGCCGGCGCGGTCGCCCGCCGATGCGGCCAGCAGGTAATGCGGATCGAGCGCGCCCGACACCGCCGCGACAACGCCGGCGCGCGGGTTCAGCGCGCGGAGCGCCACGGTGAGCGCCGCGATCTTCGCCTCACCGGCGATGTCGCCCTTGGTGACGACGATGGTGTCGGCGAGGATCGCCTGCTTGCGCGCTTCCGCCGACCAGCCGAGCGTGTCCGCGCCGGTCGCGGCGTCAGC
Source organism: Pseudolabrys sp. (assembly GCF_050250095.1). Taxonomy (NCBI): domain Bacteria; kingdom Pseudomonadati; phylum Pseudomonadota; class Alphaproteobacteria; order Hyphomicrobiales; family Xanthobacteraceae; genus Pseudolabrys; species Pseudolabrys sp. Next base: position 165,538 of record NZ_JBFWPH010000007.1, read on the forward strand.
CAGCGTCACCACCGTCTCGACGTGGAATTCCTCGCCCAGCGCCTTGTCGGTCGCGAAGGTCTGGAGAATGGGGCCGGGATCGGCGAGACCTGAGGTCTCTATCACGATGCGGTGGAAATCCGGGATCGCGCCGCGCGCGCGGTCGGCCACCAGCCGCCGCAGCGTGACCTGCAGGTCGGTGCGGGTGACGCAGCAGAGACACCCGTTGCCGAGCAGCACGGTTTCGTCGGCGCTCGACCGCAGTAGCGCGTCGTCGATGCCGGACTCGCCGAACTCGTTGACGACCAGCGCGGTGCCGGCGCCTTCCGGCGTTTCGAGGAAACGCTTCAGCAGCGTGGTCTTGCCCGCGCCGAGAAAGCCGGTGAGCACCGTCACCGGCATGCGTGGCCCCCGCTCGCGCCGCTGCCGGCGGCCGAATGGGCCACTCTGCGCCGAGGGAAAGAGCTGGTTCATGCCGGGCAGTTTAGCCTCTCCCCGCGGGCGGGGAGAGGGGCCGCGCTTAAAAATCCATCTCGAGGATGTAGACGCCGCCGGTGTGGCGGTCGACCGTGTAGACGATCTCGCGCTCGTCGACGAACACGTCGTTGAGCTGCACCGCGCCGACCGGCGTGCCCTTCGGCGCCGGCGGCACGAAGGAGCCGATTTCCTTCGGCTGGTAGGGGTTGGCGATGTCGTAGGCGCGCAGGCCGCCGTTGAAGAATGTGCCGATCACGATCTGGTCGGACTGCCAGGCGGTCGGCACCGCGGCGTTCTCGTGGATGTTGTGCGCGCCGAACCGGCCGCCGCGATTCTTGTAGGCATCGACCGGCGGCAGCGGGCAAGTCGAGATCGGCACCAGATGGCTTTCGTCGCGCGCGTCGATCACCCAGATCAGCTTCGGCCAGTCGGTCGCGCCGTCTTCGGTGGACTCGTCGGTCACCAGCATCAAGCCGCGGTCGAACAGCGGCACCGCGGTGTGCATGAAGCCGGTATAGGGCGGCGAGTTGGTCCAGTGCGAAATGACTTTCGGGTTCGCCTTGTCCTTGATGTCCATCACGAACATGCCGCCGTCGATGTAGCAGAGGTAAAGCCGGTCCGGCTTCTGCGGATAGACGTTGGTGTTGTGTGCGCGATAGCCCTTGTCGAGCGGGTGGCGCGGCGGCGGCTGTACGTTGTCGGTCGCGCTCGTCCCGGGCATCCACCAGCGGCCGACCTCGACGGGCTTTGAAGGATTGCGCACGTCGATGCAGCGGTAGAACTGGTCGTCGAGTGGGTGTGACGGTTTGAAGTCCGGGCTGCCGGAGGCCATGTGGACATATTCGCCGTCGCAGAACCAGAGCTGGTGCACGCCGCGCGAATGCGGGCCGGAGCAGTCGAAGAACGAGATCGACTTCGGCTTTTCCGGCACCGAGCAGTCGAACAGTTCCATGCCGGCCGGCTGCTGGCCGGTCTTCTGGGTCTGGTAGGCGACGGCGAGGATGTCGCCGGTCATCTCCAGCGAATTCGAGCGCATGTAGCTCTGCGGAAGCTCGGTCTGCACCACGACCTTCGGATTGCGCGGGTCGGAGACGTCGACGCCGGTGAAGTTCTTCGGCGCGCTCTCATGCGCGAGCCACAGGATGCGCCGGCCGTCCTTGGCGATCTGCACCGCCATGCCTTCGCCCATGCCACCGAAGCCGCCGAGGTCGTGTTGCGCCAGCAGCTTGAAATTCCAGGTCACGGGATTGGCATTGGCGGCGGTCATGAAAGTCTCCACGGTCAGGAATTGAGGCCGGCGACAGGCCGGCCTCGGGGAAGGTCACCGGGGCCGCGCGGCCCCGGCATCTCTTTTTATCTTCACATCAGGATCCGGCTTGCGCCTTCTTCATGAACTCCGGCCGCAGCGCCACCTTGAAGTCCGGGATCGCCGAAATCTTCTTGGCCTTCAGCAGCACTTCGGCATGAGGCTTCAGGTAAGCGTCCATGTTGTCGGGGAAGCCAGGATTGACCTCGATCCGCGACAGCGCGGTTTCGAAGGTGTCCTGGGACATCTTGTAGCCCTTGGTCTTGAAGAACGAATAGATCGTCTCCGCGACCTTCTTCGGCTTTTCCTTGAAGTCCTTGGTGACTTCGATCCACGCCTTGAGATAGGCGACCACGGCGTCCGGGTGCTCCTTCACGAAGTCGGGCGTCGCCGCCATGAAGACCGGCACCGGATCGGACTCCGCGAGGTTGCCGACCTCGACGCCGAGCCCGTCGGCGACGGCGATCGCGTTATAGGGCTCGATGTTAACCATCGCGTCCACGGTCTTGGCGGCGAGCGCGGCGACCATGTCGTTCACGTTCATGCGGACTTCCTGATAGTCGCCCTTGTTGAGACCGTTCTTCGGCCCGAACTGGTCGACGAAGATGTTGCCGATCGAGGAGCCGGTCTGGTTGGCGATCTTCTTGCCCTTGAGATCCGCGGCCTTGGTGATGCCGAGGTCCTTACGCACGATCACCGCCGCGGTCTTGCCGACATTCTCGATCACCGCGATGGCGACGAGGCCGCCCTTGTTGTGGCCGATGCAGAAGGAGGGGCCGGCATAGGTGCCGAGGTCGACCTGGCGGGCGACCATCTGCTGCATGGTGAGATTGCCGGACGGCACGCCGAATTCCTCGACCTTGAGGCCGTGCTTTTCCAGGAGCCCGGAGCGCATCAGGTAATAGGTGGGCATGCCCCACATATTGGTCTGGTAGCCCTGCCGCACCGTCGTCGCGGCGGACGCCGGACGGATGATGCCCATTCCCGCCGCGAGTATGCCGGCGCCGCTTGCCGCCAGATAATGCCGGCGGGTCAATCCGGTGCCTTTGCCAGTCCCTTTGCCAGTTCGCTTGTCGTTCATCGCTTATCCTCCCTTAGGTGTCGGCGCTCACGAGTGCGCATTGCCGTTTGTTTTCTGGTCGGCTGCGTTGTGGCCGAGGTGGCCCAGCAGCTCTTTTTGGTATTCGAGGAATTCGACGCTCAACGGGTCGCGCGGCCGCGGCAGCGCGATCGGCATGTCGAGCTTCAGCGTGCCGGGATGCGGGGTCATGACCAGCACGCGGTCGGCGAGGTAGACCGCCTCCGCGACGTTGTGGGTGACATAGACAACCGTCTTGCGCGTCTCGCGCCACACATCCGCCAGCAGGCGCTGCATGTCGTCGCGGGTCAGCGCGTCGAGCGCGGCGAACGGCTCGTCCATCAGCAACACGGAGGGGTTGTAGGCCAGCGCGCGGGCGATCGCGACGCGCTGCTGCATGCCGCCGGACAGATGGTGCGGATAGGCGTCGACGAATTTTTCCAGCTTCACCAGCCGTAGCTGCTCGCGCGCGACCTTGTCGCGCTCGTCCCTGTCGACGCCCTTCATTTCGAGGCCGAACGAGACGTTGCCGAGCGCGGTGCGCCAGGGGAAAAGCTGCGCGAAATCCTGGAACACCACGCCGCGGTCCATGCCGTGGCCGTCGACCTTCTTGCCGTCGATGCGAATCTCGCCGGCGGCCGGGTTCAGAAAGCCGGCGATGCAGTTCAGCAGCGTCGACTTCCCGCAGCCGGACGGGCCGACGATGCAGATGAATTGCGAGGCATCGATGGTGAAACTGACGTCCTTGACCCCCGGCACGGTGCCGGCGGGGGTGTCGTAGACCAGCGAAACGTCGTTGACTTCGATCGGCACCATCGACCCGTAACCCTTCTTATGATTTAGCCGAGTGCATCATGCCCCAGCGCAGCACAGTTGCACGCTCCAGCGTTCCGAACACCAGCCGTTCGAACACGAAGCCGAGCGCGCCGATGACGACCAGCGACGCCATCATCACGTCGGTGTTGAGGAACTCCTTGGCGTCGAAGATCACCCAGCCGAGCCCCCAGTCGGAGGCCGCGATCATCTCCGCGCCGACCACCGCGATCCACGCGCGCAGGAAGGCCTGCCGCGCGCCGGTGATGATGAAAGGCGAGGCGCCGGGAATGATGACCTTCCAGAACAGCCGCTGCTCGTTGGCGCCCATCGCGCCGGCCGCGCGCAGCCAGATCGGATTGACCGCGCGCACGCCCGACCATGTGTTGAACAGCATCGGGAAGGTTGCGGCATAGAGCACGATCAGGATCGTCGTCGTGTTGCCGATGCCGAACCACAGCATGAACAGCGGCACCAGCGCGAAGGAGGGGATCGGCATCAGCGCGCTGATCAGCGGCATGAAGAAATTCTCGACCGGCTGGAACCGCGCCATCATGATGCCGAGCGGCAGGCTGACGACGATGGCGAGGCCGAAGCCGAACAGCACGCGGTAGAGCGTGTAGGCGGCGTGCCGGATCATGGTGCCGTCGGAGATCGCGATCCACAGCGCGCTGCCGATCCGCTCCAGCGTCGGCAGCAGAGCGGGCGCGAAATATCCGCTGCGCGCCGCGGCCTCGTAGAGCGCGGCGGTGACGAGGAGCGTCACGGTGGCGCGAATGATGGAGTCGCGGCGGGCGGTCGCTTCGGCAAGCTTGGTGGCGGGCATCGTCATAGCGCCATCATCCCCCAGCGGACCACGGTGTAGTCCTCCAGCTTCTGGAACACGAACTTCTCCAGAATGAGGCCGATGATGGCGATCACCGCGATGCCGGCCAGCATCACGTCGGTGTTGAGGAATTCGCGCGCGCCGAAAATCATCCAACCGAGGCCCTGCGGCACGGCGGCGAGCATCTCGACGGCGACCAGAATGCGCCAGGCCTGCGCGAGGCCGAGCCGCAGTCCGGTGAGAATATAGGGCAGCGCGCCCGGCAGGATGACGTGGCGGAACAGGCGCTTGTTGTCGGCCCCCATCGCCTGCGCCGAACGCACCCAGATCTGCTTCACCGCCTTCACGCCGGTCCAGGTATTGAAGATGACCGCGAACATCGACACGAAGCCGACCAGCAGGACGGCCGAGACATTGCCGAGGCCGAACCACAACAGGAACAGCGGGGCGTAGGCGAGGCCGGGGATCGGCGCGAAGATGCTCACGAGCGGCAGGAAAATATCTTCCGCGCGCTTCGAGCGGCCCATTGCGATGCCGATGGCGATGCCGCCGACCGCTGCGATCGCAAAGCCGGCCAGTAGGCGCACCACGGTTTCCAGTGCGTGCATCGGCAGGATGCCGTTCAGCGTCAACTCGACGAAGGTTTGTGCGACGGTCTCGATCGGCGGGAACAGCCGCAGCGGAAAGACGCCGGCCCAGGCCACCGCTTCCCAGATCGCGCCGACCACGAGAAACGGAAAGACGTTACGCGCGACGATCCGCAGCCGTTCGGCGGTGCGGTTCGAGGCGCCGCGCGATGCGGCGGAGACGGCAGAGATCGCGGCGGCGTCCTGCATAGCCGAAATAACCTCCCGTTATTTTTTTGTTGTCGCGCGGGTCTCGCCGGACGCCTTGCAGGGAGGATAGCGCCTTGGCCTGCGACGACAAGCATTTGTATTGTTTGGCTTTCGCCCTTTCAAAACATGGCCGCCGTTCGGCGGAACCGGAGCGCCGCGCCGTTGCCCGGCGTGGGCTGCTCTGCCGGAACGGTATTGGCGTCCCGCCCTCGCCGGGCATTGCAGGGGCGGTGCGCTGTGCTAGGAGATCGGGCGATCGGTCACTTGGATGACGCGATAGGTGCAACGAAATGTTGCGACACAATATCGCGTCCATGAAGCAGGGAGTTGGTTATGGCGAATAACACGCAGTCGATCGGCTGGATTGGCGTCGGCCGCATGGGCTACCAGATGGTCGAACGGCTGGTGAAGGCGAACCACAACGTCTCGATCTGGAACCGGACCAAGTCCAAGGCCGAGCCGCTCGCCAAGCTCGGCGGGAAGGTTGTCGACAAGCTCGCCGATCTCGCCGGGGTCGACATCCTGTTCGCCATCGTCTCGGAGGGCAAAGACCTCGAGGAGGTCTATTTCGGCAAGGACGGCGTCGTCACCAACGCCAAAGGCAAGCTGCCGAAGACCTTCGTCGATTGCTCGTCGATCTCGGTCGAGGATTCGGAGCGCATCCGCGCCCGGCTGAAGGAGCACGGCGTCGATTTCGTCTGCGCGCCGGTGTCCGGCAACGGCCACGTCATCAAGGCGGGCAAGCTGTCCTCCGTCGTGTCCGGTCCCGAGGCCTCCGCCAAGCTCGCGATGCCGATCATCGAGGTGTTCGCGCCGCGCGGCGTGTCTTACGTCGGTGATGGCGAGCTCGCCCGCATCTGCAAGATCGCGCACAACGTCATGCTCGGTGTCGTCATCGCGAACCTTGTCGAGATCACGCTGCTCGCCAACAAGATGGGCGTGCCGCGTCACGCCTTCCTGGCCTTCATGAACAACGGCGTCATGGGCTCGATGTTCACCTCCTACAAGACGCCGGCGCTGGTCAATCTCGACTGGACCACCACGTTTACGCCGGAGCTGCTGCGCAAGGATCTCGATCTGGGTCTCGATCTCGGCCGCGAATGGGACGTCACGATGCCGGTCACCGCGGCGACCCGCGAGATGGTTCAGCAGCATATCGGCAAGGCGCTGTCGCAGGACAACAGCAAGGAAATCCTCGCGCAGGACTTCGCCCGCATGATGGAGACCTTCGCCGGTCTGTCCGGCATGAAGCTCGCTTCCGAAAACAAGAACGTCGGCATGGGGCTGTAGACGACCACACCGTCATCGCCCGCGCAGGCGGGCGATCCAGTAACCGATGAGGTAATGTCCGATTTCGGATATTTGCGTGTACTGGATGCCCCGCCTTCGCGGGGCATGACAGCGTAGAGAAATATCTGCCGCGCCCCGCCGAAAGCGGGGCGCGATTGCGTTTGAGGACCGACGACGCCGTTACGGCTTCGCGATATGCCGGGCGAAGCCGGTTACGGCTTCGCGATGTGCCATGCGCCGTTGAGGAAGCCGTCGCCGGTGATGTCGCCCGGCTTCTTGTCGTTCTTCCAGCCGTACAGCGGCTTGCCCTTGTAGGCCCACTGCTTGCCGCCGTCGTCGCGGGTGACGACGGTGTAGCCGCCGGACGCCTTGGCGTCGGCCGCGGCCATCAGCGGCGGCCAGTTGGTCGCGCAGGGACCGTTGCAGGCGGATTTGCCGCCGGCGTCCTTGTCGAACGTATAGAGGGTCATGCCCTTGCCGTCGGTGAGGACCTTGCCCTTGGCGCTGTCGCCAGTCTTGGTCGGCGCCATCTGCGCCAATGCGGCATCGGCCATGCCGACGGCCGCGATGAGTGCGGTGATGAAAACGATCTGACGCATGCTGCTCTCCTTCTTGGCGGCCTGACAGGACCGCTCTGGAGGCAAACCGTTTGGCGGGACCGGTATTCCGGCATGGGGCCGGACTTAATTTGCGCGGCGGCACGGAATAAAGCGCCGCCCGCGGTGTTGCGCCGCCCAAAAAAGAGGGCCGCTTTCGCGGCCCGTCGCTTAGGTGGAGGATTTCTAGCCGCCTGCGCTGCCTCTTTGGGCCGCGCGCAACGGATCGTACCGTCTCAATCAATCGGCGGGGGCGGTCCGTGGCAAGTAAAAAGGCCGTAAAGCGCTTGTCTCAGCGCACCGCGGAACGCACGGGCGCCAAAGCGCGAGCTGCCTTGGCCTGCTCGAAGCCATGCATGCCGAGCGCCCATTGCATGCCGACGACCGCGCCCTTGATCGGCTGCAGCAGCGCGAGCGTCATGCCGAGCGCGACGGCCGGCCACAGCGTCATCGCCACCCAGAACGGCCACACCGTCGCGGTTTCGACCGCGAGCACGATCGGCACCAGAATGTGGCCGACGATGGCGATGTCGAGATAGGCGGGAAAGTCGTCGGCGCGGTGATGGTGAAGCTCCTCGCCGCAGTCGGGGCAGGCGTCGTTGACCTTGAGGAATTTGCGGAACATCGCGCCGCGGCCGCAGGCCGGGCACTTGCCGCGCAGCCCGTTCATCATGGCCCGCCCGCTCGGCATCGCGCCGGAGCCGCCCGGTGTGGTGATCCGGAATTGCCCGCCTGTCATCGTTGGTTGCCTCATTGTGATCCGCTCAAGATACCGCTCAAGACATAATGCGCGCGGGGCGCCGCGGCCAGCGCCTGGAGTGCAGGCCTGCCCCGCAGGATCGGTACCATCTGACGCCGCACGGCAGTTTGCTCTGGGACAAACAAAAAAAGCCGGGGCGTTCGCCCCGGCCTGTTCGTGAGACGGCGGCCGCCGCTCAGTAGCGGTTGGCGATGGGGAGTTCCTCGGCCGGGAACAGCGAGATCAGCCGGCAGCCCTTGTCGGTGACCACCACCTCTTCCTCGATGCGCGCGGCGGAAGCGCCGTCGGTCGCCGGGCAGTAGGTTTCGATGGCGAACACCATGCCTTCCTTGATCTCGGTCGGGTGATCCATCGAGATCACCCGCGAGATGATCGGCCGCTCGTGCAACGCGAGGCCGAGGCCGTGCGCGAACTGCAGGCCGAAGGCCGAGATCTCGTCCGGGAAGCCGAACTTGTCGGCGGTCGGGAACACCTCGCAGATATGCGCGGTGGTCGCGCCCGGCTTGATCCGCTCGATCGCGCGGTCGATCCACTCGCGCGCCTTCTTGTAGGCGTCGTGCTGCGCTGGTGTCGCGCGGCCGACGTTGAAGGTGCGGTAGTAGCAGGTGCGGTAGCCCATGAACGACTGCAGGATGTCGAAGAACGCCTGGTCGCCGGGGCGGATCATGCGGTCGGTGAAGTTGTGCGGATGCGGGTTGCAGCGCTCGCCGGAGATGGCGTTCACCGCTTCCACGTCGTCCGAACCGTGGCGATAGAGGAACTCGTTGACCATCGCGACGATGTCGTTCTCGCGCACGCCGGGGCGCAGCTTCTCGTTGACGAGATCGTAGGCGCCGTCGACCATCGCGGCCGCGCGATTGAGCAGGTGGATTTCGTCCGCCGACTTGATCTCGCGGGCTTCCAGCATGATCTGCTGGCCGTCGACGATGTTGAGGCCGAGCTTCTGCAGTTCGAACATCATGGCCGGCTCGATGATGTCGATGCCGATCGGCAGTTTCTCGACGCCGGCGTCCTTCAAGAGGCCGAAGATTTCCTTGGCATGTTTCGCCATCAGGCCGAACGAGGGCTGGATGGTGCCGCGCAGGCCGAGCACGCCGGCCTTGCAGTTTTCCGGCTTGAGCCACGGTGCATAGAGTTTGTGGTGGACGGCGGCCGAGCCGAAGTCCCAGATGATCGGGTCGTCGCTCGACTTGGTCAGCAGCGCCCAGCGGGAAATCTTGTCGCGCTCCCACTCGCCGATCTTGGTCGAGGTGATGTAGCGGATGTTGTTGACGTCGAACACCAGCAGCGCGCCGCACTCCGAATTGCCCAGCGCCTGCTTGGCGCGGCCGAGGCGGTAACGGTGCATGCGGCGGTAGTCGACGCGCTCCTCGAAGTCGACGCCCATGGTGCCGAGCGCGGGAAGCGGACGCTCCCACTTGTAGCGCGGGTTGATGTCGTCTGCGGTGATCTTGTGCAGGTCGCGCGTGAGGTCGTCCATGACGCACTCCTCCTTGGGAAGTTCTGGTGTCACACAGCTATGGAGATGGCCGGATCGTCCGGCGGGCGTGGCCGCCAGTATACGCGGCGCGGCCGGGCCACGCCACTTGCGCGACCCGCATGGGTGTCCGTCAAGCGGCGGATTTCTTCCCCCACAGGCGCTGCGACGCGATGTCCGCGCCCTGGCGCAGCGCCTCGAGCTTCTTCCAGACCACCGGCGCGATCACCCATTCCCGCCCTGCGAAAGTCCCGAATCCGCAGTCGGTGGAGGCGATCACCCGCTCGCGGTCGCCGATGCTGGCGACGGCTTCCTCGATGCGGCGGGCCACCAGCTCCGGGTGCTCGACGAAGTTCGAGGTGGTCTCGATGACGCCGGGGATCAGCAGCATGTCCTTGGGGAAGCCGATCGTCTTGAGCGTCGGGTATTCGTGGGCATGGCGCGGATTGGCGAATTCGATGGACAGCGCGCCGACCTGCGCCCTGAGGAAGATCGCCAGCACCTTGTCGAGCGCGATGTCGAACAGGTGAGGCGCTTCGAAATTGCCCCAGCACACATGCAGCCGCACGCGGTCGCGCGGGATGCCCTTGATGCCGAGGTTGATCGCCTCGACCTGCGCCTCGCAGAGTTTCTGGAACTCGGCGTCGCTGAGATCCTGGAAATTGATGACGCGCGCCATTGCGAGATCCGGTGCGTCGATCTGCAGCGTCAGCCCGGCGTCGGTGATGGCCTTGTACTCGTGCGCCATCTCGCGGGCGATCGCCTTCAGATACGTCTCGTAGGAGTCGTAATAGGCGTTAAGCATCGTGGTGGCGATGATGCCGGGCGAGGGCGCGGTCATGAAGCCCTCCTTGAATTGTCCGGCCGAGGCTTTCTTGAAGCGCGCGACCTCTTCCTTGATCGGCCCGGTGTCGAGATATTTCAGCTCGGCCACCGCCTGCGGGTTGTTGTGACCCTTGCCGCGGCGCGGGAAACGGCGCTTCTGCACTTCCATCAGCTCGGGAAATTCCTTGAGGTCGCGCGGGTGGGGGCGGATCGACTCGCCGCCGAAGCCCGACATGCGCTGCGGCACATAGGTCTGGAAGCCGACGCGCTGCTGCTCGCCGTCGTTGCCGACGTCGACGCCGGCCGCGGTCTGCCGGGCGACGATCTCGGCGACCGCCTTGTCCTTCTCGGCGGCAAGCTGCCCGGCGTCGACGGTTTCGCCGGCTTCCTGCTTGATCAGCAGTTCGGTCAGCACGTCGTTGCGCGGCAGGCTGCCGACATGGGTGATGAGAATGCGGTCCCGGCTCGTTTCCATCGCGCGTATCCCTCCGTGGTCTGGCGTCGCGGCGCGACGGCGCGCCGCGGACCGGACTTTTTTGTTGGCGCGAGCTTACCGGCTTGCGCGGCGTTTCGCACAGCCGCGCCGGGCAATGGCCACGATAACCGCGGCGCATGCGTGCCGGGCGCCGAATTATATATCCGTTGCGGGGCTTGGCCGTGCCCGCCTAGTATTTCGCCGAAATCAGAACAAACGTCGAGCGGGAGGGGATGGCGATGACAACGGCGGCAACGACCGCGCACGATAGTTCCGCTGTGGCCGGTGCCGCGGTGGGAGCGGTCCCACGCGACTACAATTTCGCGGCCGACATCCTCGACATGAATCTCAAGGCCGGCCGCGCCAATAAGCCGGTCTATATCGACACGCGCGGGAGCTGGACCTATGGCCAGCTTGCCGACCGCGTCGAGCGGTTCGGCATGGCGCTGCGCTCGCTCGGCATCCGCCGCGAAGAGCGCGTGCTGATGTGCATGACCGACACCATCGACTGGCCGACCGCCTTTCTCGGCTGCCTCAAGGCCGGCATCGTGCCGATCCCGGTCAATACGCTGCTCACCGAGGCCGACTACAAGTTCATGCTGGCGGACAGCCGCGCTCGCGTGCTGATCGTTTCCGAGCCACTCTATGCCCGCTTCGAGGGTTTGATCGCCGGCGCGCCGGCGCTCGAGAAGGTCATCGTGTCGGGCGATGATGCGCACGGTCATCTGCGCTTCGAGGATCTGATCGAGAACGCCAGGGGCGAGGCCTCCACCGCGCCGACGACTTGCGACGACATCGCATTCTGGCTCTACACCTCCGGCTCGACCGGCAACCCGAAAGGTGCCGTGCATGTGCATGGCAGCCTGAAACTGACCGCCGATCTCTACGGCACGCCGGTCGCCGAGTTGAAAGAAGACGACGTCATCTATTCGGTGGCCAAGCTGTTCTTTGCCTACGGCCTCGGCAACGCCATGACCTTCCCGATGGCGGTTGGTGCCACGACCGTGCTGCTGGCCGACCGGCCGACACCGGACAGCGTCGCCGCGCTGCTGAAAAAGCATCCGATCACTGTGCTGTGGGGCGTGCCGACCTTCTACGGCGCGTTCATCGCGAGCGCCGCCGCGCCGCAGAAGTCCGAGGTGAAGCTGCGGCGCTGTCTTTCGGCCGGCGAGGCGCTGCCGGAGGAAATCGCCAAGCGCTTCAAGGAACGCTACGGCGTCGAGATTTCCGACGGTCTCGGCACCACCGAGATGCTGCACATCTATCTCACCAACCGGCCCGGCGCGACCAAATACGGCACCACCGGCAAGGCGGTGCCCGGCTATGAGATCAAGCTGGTCGGCGAAGACGGCCAGGCGGTGCCGCAGGGCGAGATGGGCGAGCTTTATGTGCGCGGCCCGACCAGCGCGATCATGTACTGGAACAACCGCGAGAAGTCGCGCTCGACCTTCCAGGGCGACTGGACGCGCTCCGGCGACAAGTACATCCAGGACGAGGACGGCTATTACATCTGCTGCGGCCGCGCCGACGACATGCTCAAGGTGTCGGGCCTTTACGTCTCGCCGTTCGAGGTGGAGGCGGCGCTGCTGTCGCATCCCGACGTGCTCGAGGCCGCCGTGGTCGGCTGGAACGACGAGCAGAAACTGGTCAAGCCGAAGGCCTTCGTGGTGCTGAAGTCGGCCGACAAGGCGAACGACGCGCTGGCGAAGGCGCTGCAGGAGCACGTCAAGCAGAAGCTCGCGCCGTTCAAGTATCCGCGCTGGATCGAGTTCCGCGCCGACCTGCCCAAGACCGCGACCGGCAAGATCCAGCGCTTCAGGCTGCGGTCGGAAGAAAGCGCCGGCGCTTGACATCGGCGCTGTAGGAATATAATCCAGATCGGTAAGGTCATCGCGGCCGGACGCGGCGGCGGTGGAGCCTCGGGAGGCGCAGCCGGTTTCGCAAACCGGCGCGTGTCTCTCGCAAAGACACGCGGGCGGACCCGATCGCAAGGGTATCCGCCACATGGGGTCTCGCAAGCCCCTGGCGCCTCCCGAGGCTCCATCCCGCGGGGGAAAGAAAAATCGGAGACCGGCGTACCCCGCGCCGTCAACAACAGGGGCGCACACGCACGCCTCAAGAAAAACGGGCGCCCTTTTGAGGCGCCCGTCGTAACTCTGCACTGTCATGGCCGGGCTTGTCCCGGCCATCCACGTCTTAACGCTACAAAGCAAGACGTGGATGCCCGGCATAAAGCCGGGCATGACGGGCTTCGTGTTTATTCCGCCGCAGCGCGCGACGGCTTGGCGTGGGCGCTGGCGATGTAGTCCATCGCCGCCTGCACGCCGCCCTTCTTGTGCGGAATGTTGGCGAGCGTCAGCGCCATCTCCGTCACCGCGAGGCCGCCGAGCATGTCGCCGTCGTTGATGTCGCCGAGGTGGCCGATGCGGAACATCTTGCCGGCGAAACGGCCGAAGCTCGCGCCATAGGAAACGTTGAAGTTGCTGAGCGCGAGCGCGCGAAACGCGTCGGCGTCGACGCCTTCCGGCGTCAGCACCGAGGTGATGGTCGGCGAATAGTACTTCGGATCCTTGCAGATGATGTCGAAGCCCCAGGCCTTGACCGCGCGGCGGGTCGCCTCGGCGAGGCGGTTATGGCGCGCGAACACGTTGTCGAGACCTTCCTCGTGCAGCATGTCGATCGCGACGGCGAGGCCCTGCAGCATCTGCGTGGCCGGCGTGTAGGGGAAGAAGCCGACCTTGTTCATGTTCAGCATCTCGTCCCAGGCGAGGAACGCCTTCGGCAGCTTCGCCGTCTTGTTGGCGGCGAGCGCCTTGTCGCTGATCGCGTTGAACGACATGCCCGGCGGCAGCATCAGGCCCTTCTGCGCGCCGCCGACGGTGACGTCGACGCCCCATTCGTCATGGCGGTAGTCGGTCGAGGCGAGCGAGGAGATGGTGTCGACCAGCAGCAGCGCTGGATGGTTCGCCTTGTCGATCGCCTTGCGGATCTCGTTGACCGGAGACAGGCAGCCGGTCGAGGTCTCGTTATGAAGAACGCAGACCGCCTTGATCTCCTTGTTCTTGTCTTCGGCAAGGCGCGCTTCGATCTTGGCCGGGTCGGCGCCGGTGCGCCAGTCGGAGGCCATGACTTCGGGCTTGAGACCGAGCTTCTCGGCCATCGCCTTCCAGAGATTGGAGAACTGGCCGGTTTCGTAGACCAGCACCTTGTCGCCCGGCGACAGCGTGTTGACGAGGGCGGCTTCCCAGGCGCCGGTGCCGGTCGCCGTGTAGATGATGACCGGATTGGTGGTCTTGAAGATGGTCTTCACGCCGTCGAGGCAGCGCTTGGCGAGCTTGGCGAACTCCGGACCGCGATGGTCGATGATCGGCGTATCCATCGCCCGCAGAATGCGGTCGGGCACCGGGGTCGGCCCCGGAATGTGAAGATGATGACGCCCCACGGGACGCGAGGAATTCTGAGCCATAGCTGACTGCTCCAAGAATGGCGTTTCGGCGACGGCGATTGCCACCGGACAAGCTGGAAAAATGCTGCGTGGAAAACCACGGCCCGGCCCCGTCTGCGGGGCGGTGCTTGTGGCGTTGAACTATGAATGCGACAGTCCGGTCAAGCGATTTTCGGCATCGCAAACATGACCTTTCGGGCATATGCGGCGGGCAAGGTCCGATCTGGGCGCAGGCGGGGCGGAGAGGCGGACGTGGCGGTTGAAAGGCCCGGTTTGGCGCGGCGGCTCAAGGCCGAAATCAGCGGGGATGTCTGGTTCGACCGCTTTACCAGGGGCCGTTACGCCACCGACGCTTCGCACTACCAGATCGTTCCGCTCGGCGTGGTTGCACCCCGCACGATAGAAGAAGCCGAACGTGCAATAGAACTTTCCCGCCTTGAAGGCGTCACGGTGCTGCCGCGCGGCGGCGGCACCTCGCAGTCCGGGCAGACCGTCAACGAATCGCTGGTCGTCGACTGCTCGAAATATTTGAACCGCATTCTCGACCTCGACGTGAAGCGAGCGCGCTGCACGGTCGAGCCGGGCATCGTGCTCGACGATCTGAACCGCGCGTTGAAGCCGCACGGCCTCTGGTTTCCGGTCGACATTTCCACCGCCTCGCGCGCCACCATCGGCGGCATGGCCGGCAACAATTCCTGCGGCGCGCGTTCGCTGCGCTACGGCACCATGCGCGACAACGTGCTGTCGATCGACGCGCTGCTGGCGGACGGTGCGCTGGCGCATTTCGGCGCCGTCGGTGCCGATCTCTCGCAGGTTCCGCGCAACTCGCCGCTGCGTCCGCTGGCCGAAGACCTCTTGAAGATCGGCGCGCGCGAGAAGGACGAGGTCGCGGCGCGCTTTCCCAAGGTGCAGCGCCGGGTCGGCGGCTACAATCTCGACGCGCTGGTGCCGGGAAAGAACGACATCAACCTTGCGCATATTCTCGTCGGCGGCGAAGGCACGCTCGCCTTCTCGACGCGCATCGAACTGAAGCTCTCGCCGTTGCTCGGCCGCCGCACCGTCGGCGCGGTGCATTTCGGCAGCTTCTACGAGGCGATGAATTGCGCGCAGCATATCGTGCGGCTCGCGCCGATCGGTGTGGAGTTGATCGACCGCACCATGATCGAGCTTGCGCGTGAGATCGCGATGTTCCGTCCGACGCTGGAAAAGTTCGTGCGCGGCGAGCCGGACGCCGTCCTGCTGGTCGAATTCGGCGAGAGCGACCCGGAAGAAAACCTCCGCCGGTTGCGCCGGCTTCACGACCTGATCGGCGATCTCGGCTTCGGCTGGGACAAAAGCGGCGCGAAGTGGGGCGGCGTGGTCGATGTGCTCAGCCCGGAATTGCAGGCCGCGATCACCGACGTGCGCACTTCCGGCCTCAACATCATGATGTCGATGAAGTCGGAGGGAAAGCCGGTCTCGTTCGTCGAGGACTGCGCGGTGCCGCTCGAACACCTCGCCGACTATACGAGCCGGTTGACCGCAATTTTCGAGAAGCACGGCACGCGCGGCACCTGGTATGCGCATGCGGGATCGGGCTGCCTGCATGTGCGGCCGGTGCTGAACCTGCGGCTCGAGAAAGACGTCCACGCCATGCGCGCGATCGCGGAGGAGGCTTTCGCGATGGTCCGTGAATACAAGGGCTCGCACTCCGGCGAACACGGCGACGGCATTGTGCGTTCGGAGTTCAACGAGCCGATGTTCGGCTCGCGGCTCGCGCGCGCCTTCGAGGAGGTGAAGGACCGCTTCGATCCGGACGGGCTGTTCAATCCCGGCAAGGTGGTGCGCGCGCCGAAATTCGACGACCGCTCCAACTTCCGTTACGCGCCCGGCTATCGCGGCGAGCCGATGACGACGCAGCTCGACTGGTCGGACTATGCCGGCGCCGGCGGCGGGTTCCAGGGCGCGGTCGAGATGTGCAACAACAACGGTGCCTGCCGGAAGATGGCCGGCGGCGTGATGTGCCCGAGCTATCGCGTCACCCGCGACGAGCGCGACGTCACGCGCGGCCGCGCCAACACGCTGCGGCTCGCGGTCACGGGGCAGCTTGGGCCGGACGCGCTCGCCTCCGACGAGATGGCGCAGACGCTCTCTTTATGCGTGTCGTGCAAGGCGTGCCGGCGCGAATGTCCGACCGGCGTCGACATGGCGCGCATGAAGATCGAAGTGCTGGCCGCGCGCGCGGCAAAGAAGGGCTTCTCGCTGCACGACCGGCTGGTCGGCTGGCTGCCGCGCTATGCGCCGCTCGCCTCGCGCCTCGCGCCGCTCCTGAACATGCGCAACGGCAGCGGCCTCCTGCGCCGGCTCTCCGAGACGCTTGCCGGCTTCACCGCGCGGCGCGACTTGCCGGAATGGCGGCGCGACATCTATCAGGACCGCGCCGACTGGACCGTCGGTCCGTCGGACGATCCGCGCCGCGAGGTCGTGCTGTTCGGGGACACCTTCAATCGTTATTTCGAGCGCGAAAATCTCGACGACGCCTGCAAGGTTCTGATGGCCGGCGGCTACCGCGTCCAGGCGCCGCGCGCCGCCGACGGCAGTTCGCGGCCGCTGTGCTGCGGGCGCACCTTCCTCGCTGTCGGCGCGGTCGCGCAGGCGCGTGCCGAGATGGAACGAACATTAAAGGCCCTTGCGCCTTATGTGGCGCGCGGCGTTCCGGTGGTCGGTCTCGAGCCGAGTTGCCTGTTCACCTTCCGCGACGAGATGCCGGCGCTGATGACGAGCGACGAGGCGAGGACGCTCGCGGGTCAGGCAATGTTGTTCGAGGAATTCCTCGCCCGCGAGAAGAAGGAAGGCCGGCTCGATCTGCCGCTCGGCGCGCTCGACAGGCGGGCGCTGCTGCACGGCCATTGCCATCAGAAATCCTTCGGCGTCATGGGCGGCGTCGAAAGCGCGTTGAAGCTCATTCCCCGCCTCGCCGTCGAGACGGTGGAATCGAGCTGCTGCGGCATGGCGGGCTCGTTCGGCTACAAGGCCGACACCATCGACGTGTCGCTGGCGATGGGCGAACTCTCGCTGTTGCCGGCGGTGCGGAAAGCGCCTGACGACGCATTGATCGTCGCCGACGGCACCTCCTGCCGTCAGCAAATCCACGACGGGGCGGGGCGCGAGGCGCTGCACGTCGCCCGTGTGCTGGCGATGAGCCTGGCGGCGCCTCGTCAGCCGTAGAACATATTGATCAAGACCAGCGACAGCCACGGCACGTAGCTGCACAGCAGCAGCACGCCGACCAGCACGCCGATGAAGCCGAGATTGGCCCGCGTCGTCGCCCAGATGTCGGATTTCGCGATCGAGCATGACGCGATCAGCACCGAGGCGACCGGGGGCGTCTGCTGGCCGATGGCGAGGTTCAGCGTCAGCACCAGCCCGAAATGGATCGGGTCGATGCCGACCTGATGGATCAGCGGCAGCACGATCGGGACCGTCAGGATGATCGCCGCCGCCGAATGCAGGAACATGCCGAGGATCAGAAAGAAGATGTTCAGCAGCAACAGTACCATGTAGGGGTTGCTGGTGAGCGAGACCATTGCGGTCGCGAGCTTCTGCGGCAACTGGCTTTCGGTCAGGAACACGCCGACCAGCGCCGAGGCCGCGACCAGCAGCATGACGACCGCGGTCTGGATCGCGGAATCGATGCACGCGGCGTAAAGCGACTTCATGTCGATGTCGCGGTAGACGAACAGCGCGATGAACAGCGCGACGATCACGGCGAGCGCCGCGCCCTCGGTCGCGGTGACGAAGCCGCCGAAAATGCCGCCGAGGATGACGACCGGCATGACCAGCGCCCAGGCGCCTTCCTTCAGCGCGGTGCCGAGCCGCGTGAGCTGGAATTTCTGCTCGACCGGGAAATTGTGCTTCCAGGCGTAGTAGTAGCAGAGCGCCATCAGGCCGACGCCGCCGAGCACGCCGGGGATGATACCGGCGATGAACAGCTTCACGGCGGATTCCTGCGCCATCGCCGCGTAGAGGATCATCGGGATCGACGGCGGGATGATGATGGCGAGGCTCGCCGAGGACGACGTGACGGCCGCGGCGAATTCCTTGGAATAGCCGCGCTCCTTCATCGCGGGAATCAGCAGCGTGCCGAGCGCGGCGACGTCCGCGACCGCCGAGCCGGAAATCTCCGCGAAGAACATCGAGGCGCCGACCGTCACCATCGACAGGCCGCCGCGGATAAAGCCGAGAATGGCGGTGGCGAGATTGATGAGGCGCCGGGCAATCGAGGAGGCGTTCATGATGCCGCCGGCGAACACGAACAGCGGCACCGCGAGCAGCGGGAAGTTGGTCGCGCCCTCGAACATCACCAGCGCAGCGTTCGGCAGCATGTGGCTGCCCTGCGCGATCCAGATCGCCGCGACCGCGACGACGCCAAGCGCGACGGCGATCGGCACATTGAGCATGACCAGTGCGGCCATGCCGATCAGCATTCCGACAATGGCGCCGTTCATTTACGGTGCTCCCGCGCGGCGATCTTGCCGTGCTCAAGCGCTTCCTGGAGTTCGTGGTCGACCAGCGGCCCGCGGCGCGCTTCCTCCAGCAGGTCCGGCAGCCGCAACAGTTCCGCCAGCACGAACATGGCGGACGCGATCGGGATCACCGACTGGGTCACCTGCAGCGACACCTCGGGGATCGACACCAGCGTATCGCCCTTCAATATCTTGACGACCTCGAAGCCGGTCCAGGTCAGCAGCGCGAAGAAGAAGATCGTGACGGCGGACGAAAACAGCGTCGCGCCGACGCGCCACTGCGACGGCAGCGAGTTGACGAAGCCGGCAAAGCCGATGTGCGCGCCGCGCAGCGCGGCCAGCGCGCCGGCATAATAGGTAAGCCAGGCGAGGGAAATTGCCGCCACCTCATCGTACCAGACGAGGGAATGTCCGCTCCACCGGAACACGAATCCCGCGGTGACGATGACGGTGACGGCGACGAGCAGGATCGCCGCGATCGCCTCCAGAAACCGGTTGTAGAAATGCCGAAACGCTTTCATGGGGGCTCGCACTGCCGCTTTGCGGAGGCGCCGGGCAATGGCCCGGCGCCGTTATTGTCGGAATTGCGTGACGACGCGCGTTCAGGAACCCTTGGCGAGCGCCAGGGAATCGTCGATCAGCTTCTTGCCGAGTGGCACTTCCTTGGAGAATTCGTCATAGACGCCCTTACTGGCGGCGACGAAGGCCGGCTTGTCGGCCTCGTTCACCGCGATGCCCGACTTCTTCATCTTGTCGACCAGTTCGTCGTCGAGCTTGGCGGCGAGCTTCAGGATATCCGGCTCCACTTCCTTGGCGGTGTCGGCGAGGATTTTCTGCACGTCTGGCGGCAGGCGCGACCAGCTTGCGCCGGCGGTGATGTAAGCCGGCGTGTAGACGTGACCGGTCATCGACAGATACTTCTGCACTTCCTGGAACTTCTGCGAATAGATCTGCGTCAGCGGATTTTCCTGGCCGTCCATCACGCCAGTCTGCAGCGCGACGAACACTTCCTTCAGTTCCATCGGCGAGGGGTTGGCGCCATAGGCCTTGAACATCTTCACGCGCCAGACGCCGCCCGGCACGCGCAGCTTCACGCCTTCGAGGTCGGCCGGCTTCACGATCGGGCGCTTGTTATTGGTGATGTGGCGATAGCCGTTTTCCCAGACGCCGAGGATGCGGTAGCCGGCCTTCTCGGCGATCGGCACCAGCACGGGGCGGATCACTTTGTCAGCGATGCGCGCGGCATGGCCGCGGTCCTGCACCAGATAGGGCATCTCGAACACGCCGAATTCCGGCGCGACCGAGGTCATGACGGTAGAGGGCAGCGCGAGGTCGGCGGTGCCGAGCTTGAGCTTTTTCAGCAGTTCACTGTCGCCGCCAAGCTGGCTCGAGCCGAACACGACGACCTTGGCCTTGTTGCCGAGCTTGGCGTTGGCGCGCTGGGCGAACAGTTCGGCCGACTGGGCAAACAGCGAGCCGGGCGCGCCGACATGGCCGAACTTGATCTCGGTCTGCGCCGATGCGGCGCCGGCGGACAGCAGGGTGGCGGCCGTGAGCGATAGCAGTGCCTTGAAGACAGACATGATTGATCCTCCCGACGTTTCTGAGCATCGCCCGGCGCGGCGGTTCCAGCGCGTGGCGCAATTTCTTGTGGCGAAGATCAATGCAAAATCGGGCCGCGATGGCAAGGCAGCGGCATGACGCGATGCGGAAATTTGGCGATCGGCCGTGCGGCATAAGGGACATAGAAGAACCCCGCCCGGCAGGGGACAGCCGGACGGGGGAGGTTCGGCGCTGGATGGACGGTGGGGTCGCGCCGATGGTGAAACTGGATGCCGGTCAGTAGGCGCGGCAGACCTTGACGGTGCGCACGTAGCCCCAGCGGTTCACCCGGTCTTCCCAGTGGCAGCGGTAGGCGGGTTCGGAAACATAGACCGGGCCGGGGGCGGCATAGGCGTTGGACACCGCGGCGGCGCCGACCAGGGCTCCGACGGCGAGGCCGACGCCGAGACCGGCGCCGAAGCGCGGGCGGGCTTCCGCGCCCGACGTGGCGATCAGCGCGGTGCCGAGGGTGACGGCGGCGAGGGCGGCGGCGAAGGACTTGGTCTTCAGAGCGGTCATGGTGGTCTCCATCCGGTTGAAAAGGGTGCAGCCGTCGCCGGCCGCTTGAGGATGGGTCGCGCTACGCGCTCCGGAGGTTCACATCCGGAGGGCAGAAATTTTATGTATGAATTTCAATCGCTTGGGTCGGCAGAGCGAGCCTCTCGTCGATAGGCCACGAAATCTTCCTTGCCGTCTGCGGCCCGCTGGCACATGCGAAGGCAAAGCGTTCTCGCGCCGCCGCCTCGTCGGGCTGACGACCCGGCCGTCACGTCAGGATCGCCCGAATGCTCGCAGCGTTTCACCTGTCTTTCTTTCACTTGCTCGCGGCGATGCTGACCCTCGCGGCGATCTTCGGCTACCTCAATCACAAGTTCCTGCATTTGCCCCGCACGATCGGGATGCTGATCGGCGCGCTCTTTTTGTCGGTCGTCCTGATTATCTGGGACGTCATTTTTCCGAACTATCTGATCAGGCCGTGGGCGACCGAACTTCTCAAACAGGCAGAATTCTCCAGTGCCTTGCTCGACGGTGCGCTTAGTTTTCTTTTGTTCGCCGCTGCGCTGTCCGTGAGCTTCGAAGACCTCTGGCAACGCAAGGGCGTGATCCTGCTTCTCGCGACCCTCGGCGTCATGGTGTCGGTCGTCCTGATGGGCTTCGGAATGTGGATCGTCTTCGGTCTGCTCGGCATTGCCATGCCGCTGAGTTGGTGTCTTGTTCTTGGCGCGATCGCATCGCCTACCGATCCCATTGCGGTCACGGCGACGCTCGAACGAATCGGCTTGCCGCGCCGGCTCAGCGCGACCATTGCCGGTGAAAGCCTGCTCAATGACGGCGTCGGCGTCCTGATATTTGCGCTGCTGATCGGGATTGCGGCCGGCGGAGGCGAGGACATCACTGTCGGACACTTTCTGTCGCTGTTCGCCCTTGAGGCCGTCGGCGGGGCCGTGTTGGGACTCGGCGGCGGCTATATCGCCTATCTCGCGATGAGGAGGATCGACGAGCACGATGTCGAAGTGATGATCTCGCTGGCGCTCGTCACGCTGACTTATAGCATCGCTGGCGCCCTGGGCATGTCGGGCCCGATTGCGGTCGTCATTGCCGGCGTCTTTGTCGGTAGCCGGGCCCGTGAACGCGCCATGAGCGAGAAGACGCGGCAGTATGTCGATGTCGTCTGGTCGGTGATCGACGAGGTCCTGAACTCGCTGTTGTTTCTGGCAATCGGCCTGGAAATCGTCGTGGTCGAAGCCAGCCTGCCCTTGTTCGTTGCGGCGCTGGCCGCCGCGCTTCTCAGTCTATTGGCTCGGATCGTGAGTGTTGGGCCGCTCTCTTTCATGATAGGGACGCGGCCTTATACCGGGACGCTGGTTGTGTTGACCTGGGCGGGCCTGCGAGGCGGCATTTCCATCGCGCTCGCCCTGTCGCTTCCGGAGTCGGACCATCGGCAGGCCATTCTCGCGGCTTGCTATGGAATAGTCCTGTTCACGATCCTGCTGCAGGGGCTTACGCTCGCACCGGTGGCGCGATACTTTTTCCCCGGCAAGGGGCGGCACTGAACAATGCGAGCGGCTTTTTTGGCGATGGTATGGGCTTCGTTGGCCGCCGCGGGCCTCGCCGCGCCCGCGCGGGCGCTCGACAAGGTGACCTTTGCCACCAACTGGGTGGCGGAGGCCGAGCACGGCGGCTTCTACCAGGCGCTCGCCGACGGCACTTACCGCAAATACGGGCTGGACGTGACGATCATGCCCGGCGGGCCGAACGCCAATCACCGTATCCTGCTGCCGGCCGGCAGAATCGACTTCTATATGAGCGCCAACACGCTCCAGGCGTTCGACGCGGTCGTCAACAACATCCCGACCGTCGTCGTGGCGGCGAGCTTCCAGAAAGACCCGCAGGTCTTCCTCGCCCATCCCGACGTGACGGCTTTCGCCGACCTCAAGAGCCGGACGCTGTTCGTCTCCAAGGAGGGCATGACCTCCTACTTCCAGTGGCTCAAGCACGACTTCGGCTTCGATGAATCCAAAGTGAAGCCCTATACCTTCAACGCGCAGCCGTTTCTCGCCGACAAGCGCAGCGCGATGCAGGGCTACGTCACCTCCGAGCCATTCGCGGTCGAGCAGGCGGCCGGCTTCAAGCCGAGGATCTTCCTGCTCGCGGATCAGGGCTTCGGCTCGTATTCCACGCTGATCGAGACGCGGCGCGATCTCGTCGAGAAGAAGCCGGATCTGGTGCAGCGCTTCGTCGATGCCTCGATCGTCGGCTGGTACAATTATCTCTATGGCGACAACAGCGCCGCCAATGCACTCATCAAGACGCACAACCCGGAAATGTCGGACGCGCTGATTGCCTATTCGATCGCCAAGATGAAGGAATACGGCATCGTCGATTCCGGCGATTCCCTCACCCTCGGCATCGGCGCGATGACAGACGCGCGGATGAAATCGTTTTACGAGTCGATGCAGGCCGCGGGCGTCATCAAGGCGGGCCTCGATTACCGCAGGGCCTACACAACGCGCTTCGTCAACAAGAAGGTCGGCCTCACCTTGCGGCCGAAATAACCGGCAGCGGATGGCGGCGCAATCGCACTCGGTTACGGCGGTCTCGCTGCGCGGGGTCGGCAAGACATTTGCGAACGGCGTTTCCGCGCTGTCCGATTTTTCCTTCACCGTGCGTGACGGCGAATTCGTCTCGCTGCTCGGTCCGTCCGGCTGCGGCAAGTCGACCGCGCTGCGCATCATCGCGGGCCTGATGCCGCCGAGTCTTGGGCAAGCGGACGTGCTCGAAGGGCGCCGCCGCGCCGGCGAAATCGGCTTCGTATTTCAGGAGCCAACCCTGATGCCGTGGGCGACCGTCGCCGACAATGTGCGGCTTCCGTTCCGTCTGCGCGGCGACGCGGGCGGGGACACGGAGCGCAAGGTCGCGCAGGCGCTCGAGCGGGTCGGCCTTGCCGGATTCGCGGGCGCCTATCCGCGCGAACTCTCCGGCGGCATGAAGATGCGCGTCTCGATCGCGCGGGCGCTGGTCACCGAGCCGAGTCTCTTGCTGATGGACGAGCCGTTCGCCGCGCTCGACGAGATCACCCGCTTCAGGCTCAACAACGACCTGCTGGCGTTGTGGCGGATGCTTCGTTGCACCGTGATCTTTGTGACGCACTCGGTATTTGAATCGGTCTACCTGTCGCAGCGCATTGTCGTGATGACGCCGCGTCCGGGCCGCGCGTTCCGCGAGCTTGTCATCGATGCGCCTTATCCGCGCGACGAGGCGTTCCGCACCTCGGCGGACTATGCCGGCTATTGTCGCCGCGTTTCCGAAACGCTTGCCGAAGCGATGGCGGACAACACAGGGGAGGCGGCATGAGCGTCGCCTCCCGCATTTTCTTACCTGCCATCGTGCTGCTGGCCATCGTTCTCGGCTGGCACGCCGTGGTCGCGATCAATGACATTCCGCCCTTCGTGCTGCCGGGGCCAGGCCTCGTCGCTGCGACGCTTGCGTCCGACTGGGGCGTGCTCGGCCCTTCGCTGCTGACGACGCTGGTGACGACTTTCGAAGGCTTCCTGCTGGCGGCCTTCGGCGGCGTCGCGCTCGCCGTGCTGTTCAACCAGTCGCGGCTGGTCGAATATTCGCTTTATCCTTACACGGTGATCCTGCAGGTCACGCCGGTGGTCGCGATCGCGCCGCTGTTGCTCATTTATCTGCCGCAGCACGTCGCGGTGCTGGCCTGCGCCTGGATCGTCGCGTTCTTCCCGGTGCTCGCCAACACGACGCTCGGCCTCAACTCGGCCGACCGCAATCTGGCCTCGCTGTTCGAACTGTACGGCGCCTCGCGCTGGCAGGTGCTGTGGAGCCTGAAATTGCCGTCGGCGCTGCCGCAGATTCTGACGGGCCTGCGTATCGCCGGCGGGTTGTCGCTGATCGGCGCGGTGGTGGCCGAGATCGCGGCGGGTTCGGCCGGCGCGGGTTCGGGTCTCGCCTATCGCATCGCGGAGTCCGGCTACCGCCTCAACATTCCGCGGATGTTCGCGGCGCTGCTGCTGCTGTCGATCGCCGGCATCGCGATCTTCGCGATGCTGAGCTTGCTGTCGCATCTGTTGCTGCGGCGTTGGCACGAAAGCGCGCTCGCCCGCGAGGCGTGAGTCAGCCGAGGGCGTAGCGCGCGGCGGCGCCGAGCACGGCCATAGTAATCACGACTTCGATCAGCCCGCGATGCAGGCCGAACATCAGGAGCGCCGCGATTGCCGCGAGTGCAGCGGCCTTGATATCGAGCGCCAGCAGATCGAGCGCATAGAACCGAAGCGGCCCGGCATGGACCTCGCGCACCTCGCCGAACAGCACATGCAGCGCGAACCACACCGAAAGATTGAGAATAACGCCGACGACAGCCGCGGTAATCGCGGCAAGCCCGCCGGCAAGCCGATGATTGGCGCGCAGCGGTTCGACGTAGGGCGCGCCGGCGAAGATCCAAAGCATTGAAGGCACAAACACCACCCACACCGTCATCGCCGCACCAATGACGCCTGCCGTCACCGGATCGAACGGCGCGCTATTGCGGAACGCGGCGAGGAAGCCGACGAACTGCGTCACCAGGATGAGTGGCCCCGGCGTCGTCTCGGCGAGACCGAGGCCGTCGACCATTTCGCGCGCCGACATCCAGCCATGCACGTCGACCGCCTGTTGCGCCATATAAGCGAGCAACGCATAAGCGCCTCCGAAACTCACCACGGCGAGTTTTGAAAAGAAGGTGCCGATACCGACAAGCACATGGTCGGGACCGAACGCCAGCGCCGCGAGCGCGACCGGCATCCACCAGATCGCGAGCGCAACGGCGACCGTGATTGCCGTGCCGCGCAGCCGGCCACGCGCTGCCGGCGAAGCCGGCACGTCGCCCTTGAGCGCCAGCCATTCCGGCCGCGCCCGCGCGAGCGCGTAGCCCAACGCGCCCGCTGCGACCACGATCAGCGGAAACGGCAGCGCCAGGATGAAAATTCCGATGAAGGCGGCGCAGGCGACCGCGACAAGGAACGGCGACTTCAGTGCGCGCTTGCCGATGCGGATCAGCGCTTCGACGACGATCACCAGCACGGCGGCCTTGATGCCGAACAGCGCGCCGTCAATCAGCGGCACGCCGCGCCCCAGCGCGTAGAGCAAACTCAGGGCAAGCATCACGATCGCGCCCGGGACGATGAACAGGATGCCGGCGATGAGTCCGCCGCGCAGTCCATGCAGCAGCCAGCCGACATAGGTCGCCAGTTGTTGCGCTTCCGGTCCCGGCAGCAGCATGCAGAAGTTCAGCGCGTGCAGGAAACGCGGTTCGTGGATCCATTTCTTTTCGTCGACCAGCACGCGGTGCATCAGCGCGATCTGGCCCGCCGGCCCGCCGAATGACAGGCAGCCGATCCTGAACCAGACGCGCAGGGCTTCTCCGAGCGTGGGGCCATTGCTTGCGGCGGCGCTGTCGATTTTCGTGACCATCGGTTACGCCGCTTTCGCCGGCCAGTTGTGGCGTTCGGCGGCGGCGTGGCGCAGCCAGGCGAACAGCCCATCGTAGACGAGGAAGCCGTTCCGGAGCAGGCCGTGATCGTCGTCGCCGGCTAAAGCCGACAGTCCGAGCGAAACCGCATGCAGGCCGGCTGCTTCCGGCGCAATGTCCGGCCGGGCGGTGTCGGCGCCGCGCACGATCAGCGCGAGCCGGGTCAGCGAGAGGTCGCTCTCTAGTCCGAACAGCCGCAGCATCGTGTCGAAGCTGCACCGCTCGCCGTCGTGGCTCAGTTCGACGCCTTCGATGTCGAAGGGCGTCGCGCCGGTTTCGCGGGCGGTTGCTGCGACCTCAGGCGGGTCGACGAACAGAACGCGCGCCTCGCGATCGAGGAAGCGGCGGATCAGCCACGGGCAGGCGATGCGGTCGATTTTCGGCCGCCGCCGCGTCACCCAGAGGCTCG
Organism: Pseudolabrys sp.; assembly: GCF_050250095.1. Classification (NCBI taxonomy): domain Bacteria; kingdom Pseudomonadati; phylum Pseudomonadota; class Alphaproteobacteria; order Hyphomicrobiales; family Xanthobacteraceae; genus Pseudolabrys; species Pseudolabrys sp. Next base: position 192,262 of record NZ_JBFWPH010000007.1, read on the forward strand.
GTCGCTGCGGCGCGAGCCGGTCGAGCGGAGCTTTCGCGATCGTCGGCAGGCCCGCGCCGACCCAGCCGGCGTAGCCATCGTGAAGAACGCCGGCGCGAAACCCCGCGGCGCGCAGATGCGCGGCGGTCGACTGGCTGAGTTCATGGCCGGCCTTGCAGGCGATGACTATCGGCGTCGATGGATCGAGTTCTTCGCTCCACGACGCCACGCGGTCGAAAGCGCACCAGCGCGCGGTCGGGATGATCGCATCCGAGCCGTCATAGACCTCGCGCCGCCGCACATCGAGGATGACCGGCGCATTGGGCGTGCCGATCGCGTGCCAGAGTTGTTGAGGTGTGACGAAGAATGGCGAAGCCAAAGACGAAGCAAGCATTGCCCCCTCCGGAATTCGAAGGAGGCGGTGCTTGGGCAAGATGCCTTGGCAGAAAGCGGGGCGACCGCCGCAGGCCCCACGCTCGATAATTTACGCGGGTTGCACGGCGGCGGCAAGAGCAGTGGCTACATCAGATCCGGCAGCGGCAGCACCAGCGTCAATCCCGACAACAACAGCAGCACCAGCACCATCTTGCGGAAGGCCGCGTCGTCGAGCCGTCCGTAAAGCCGCATGCCGAGCCACAGGCCGGCGAGCAACGCCGGCAATGTGGTTGCGAAAAGCTTGAGCGTGTCGGCGGTCACCTGTCCGGCCGCCGCGAACGAGATCGTCGTCATCACGAAAGTTGCGAAGATGACCGGCTGGTAGACCGCGCGCTGCGCGTCCTTGCCGCCGCCGCGCAACTGGCACCAGACGGTGACGATCACGCCGCCGAGGCCGGTCAGGCCGCTGAGAATGCCGTTCAGCATGCCGGCCGCGCCGTCGGTGACCGGGTGCGGCGTCAGCGGCGTCAGGTGCGGCCGCGCGAGGTTGTAGACGCTGTAGACGATCAGCAGCACGCCGATGCCGAGCCGCATGCGCTCCGGTTCCGCGTAGCCGAGCAGGGCGGTTCCGATCGGGATGCCGATGGCGCCGCCGATGACGAAAGGCGCGAGCGTCCGCCAGTTGATGGCGTGGCGCACCTTCCAGATGCCGTAGCCCTGGGTGACGATGCCGGTGATGACCATCAGGACCGCGAACTGGGCGGGTGCCACGATGTGGAGCCAGACGCCAGAGACGACGAGGCCGAAGGCGAAACCGGCGATGCCCGACACCACCGCGCCGATAAAGCCGGCAAGGAGAAACAGCGCCAGAACACCGGCATCCATGAGGGTCGCGCTCTCTGAAGGGTAGAGGGTCGAGATTGGTGGGGCGGCGGATGGCTGCCATCTCGCGGGGAGGCTGCCCATCCCCCGAGGAACACACTATACCAGTCGTCAGCATGCTCACAATTGCAGCGGACGCCGGCCGCTGCCGGATTTGCGAATGACCAACCGAATCGATTTTGGCGGCCGCGTTGCGGCCGTCGCCGGCAGGCGAGCCATCTCTTGAACGACTCATCGAGCGACTTCGCGCGGCAGCGCCGGCAACGGCTGATCGGCATCGCCCTGATGTGCGCGACGGTCGCGTGCTTTGCCTGTCTCGACACGACCGCCAAGTATCTGGGTACGCATATGAGCGTGCTGCAGGTGGTGTGGGCCCGCTACACCAGCGCCTTCGTCGTCACGCTGTTCGTCCACAATCCGGTCAGCCATCCGCATCTGCTGCGCACGCGCCAGCCGTGGCTGCAGTTCGGCCGTGGCTGGATGCTGATCGGTTCGACGCTGCTGAACTTCCTCGCGCTGCGCTGGCTGCAGCTCGACGAAGCGCTGGCGATCATGTTCTCGACGCCGTTCCTCGTGTCGATCCTCTCGGGGCCGATGCTGAACGAATGGATCGGCTGGCGGCGCTGGATCGCGGTCCTCGTCGGCTTCGGCGGCGTGCTGCTGGTGACGCGGCCGGGATTCGGCGGGATGCATCCGGCGGCCTTCATCTCGGTCGCGGCGGCGGTGTGCTACGCGCTTTATGCGATCATGACGCGCATTGCCGCGCGCACCGACAGCAACGAGACGTCGCTGTTCTACGGCAACCTGCTCGGCGCGGCGGTGATGCTGCCCATCGTCCCGTTCGTCTGGACGACGCCGCAGAGCTGGTTCTTTGCGGGCCTGATGGTGGCGACCGGCATCCTCGGCAGCGTCGGCCATTTCATGCTGATCGCCGGCCACCGGCTGGCGCCGGCCTCGCTGTTGTCGCCTTTCATCTACACTCAGCTTATTTGGGTTATCACCCTCGGTTATCTGGTGTTCGGGCAAACTCCGACCGGCTGGACGCTGGCCGGCGCGGCGGTCGTGATTGCCTCGGGTTTGTACGTCCTTTACCGCGAGCGCGTCGTGCGTGGCGGGGAGGAAGCTTAAGTCCAGCCGGTGCGACGCATCGCGGCAATGCGCCCCGGTCGCCCTCGGGGGAGTTGCGCAGGCTTTCACGGGGGCGGTAAGTTCCGCTGCCTTGAGAAGGCAGGCCGGATTTCGAGGAATTTTCATGGTTGCAAAAACTGACCGGGCGGCAGGTTCTGGCGGCGCGGGGCTGAACGACGATATCGGCGAAGCCAAGCGGCTGGCGCTGTACCGCTCGCAAATCCGTTTGCGGGAGGCCGAGCAGCGCGCCTTCGATCTGTTCCTGCAGAACCTCGTCAAAGGCACGAGCCATCTGTCCCTCGGTCAGGAAGCGGTCGCCGCCGGTTTTGCTGAGGCGATGCAGAAGGGCGACCTGTCGTTCTGTACCTATCGCGGCCACGCCCACACGCTGGCGCGCGGCGTCTCGGTCGAGAAGGTGCTCGGCGAGCTGATGCAGAAGGACAATGGCCTGATGCGCGGCAAGGGTGGCTCGATGCATCTGACCTCGGAAGAGCACGGCGTGATGGGCTCCTACGCCATCATCGGCGCGCATCTGCCGATCGCCTGCGGCGCCGCCTGGCGCGCGCAGTATCGCGGCGACAAGGATGTGTCGGTCTGCTTCTTCGGCGACGGCACGACGAACATCGGCGCATTCCACGAGGCGCTGAACTTCGCGGCGATCTGGAAGCTGCCGGTTGTCTTCGTCTGCGAGAACAATCTCTATATGGAATACACGCCGATCGGCGACGTCACCGCGGTGCCTAGCCCGGCGGGTGACCGCGCCGCGGCCTACGGCCTGCCGAAGATCGTGGTCGATGGCAACGACGCCGATGTTGTCTATCGCGAGGCGCAGAAGGCATTTGCCAAGGCCCGCGCCGGCGAGGGGCCGTCGCTGATCGAATGCCTGACTTATCGCCATAGCGGCCACTCGCGCGCCGATCCGGCGAAGTATCGCCCCGAAGGCGAGCTCGAGCGCTGGAAGCAGCGCGACCCGATCAAGATCTATCGCGAGCGCCTGAAGCAGTTCGGTGTCAGCGATCAGACCATCGCCGATATCGATGCCGAAGTGCGCCGCGAGGTCGATGCGGCGACCGAGGCTTGCAAGGCAGCGCCGATCCCGCCGACCGACATCCTGTTCACGGATGTCTATGCGGACGGCGGCTGGGCCTGGAGGAACTGACAATGGCCGAGATCAGCTATCGCGACGCCGTCGCGCGCGGCATCGCGCAGGAGATGGCCCGCGACAAGGACGTGGTGTTTCTCGGTGAGGACGTCGCCAAGGCGGGCGGCTGCTTCAAGGCGACCGTCGGCCTGTTCGAGCAGTTCGGCCCGCTGCGCGTGCGCGACACGCCGATCTCCGAGCAGGCGATCCTCGGCGCGGCGATGGGCGCGGCGATGACCGGCCTGAAGCCGATCGCGGAAATCATGTTCTCGGACTTCATCGCGGTGTGCTTCGACTACATCGCCAACGAGTTTCCGAAGAGCCGCTACATGTCGAACGGGCAGACCAAGTGCCCGCTCGTCGTGCGCACCGGCAACGGCGCGGGGTCGCGCTTCGGCGCGCAGCACAGCCAGTCGGTCGAGAACTGGTGCATGATGATCCCCGGTCTCAAGGTCGTCGCGCCGTCCAATCCGACCGACGTGATCGGCTTGCTCGCCGCAGCGGTGCGCGATCCCGACCCGGTTATCTTCTTCGAACATAAGTCGCTTTATCCGATGAAGGCCGAAGTGCCGGACGGCGAGATCGTCGACACGCTCGGCACCGCCAAGATCGTGCGGCCGGGCAAGGACGCGACGATCCTCGCGCTGGCGCTGATGGTGCCGCGCGCCATCGAGGCGGCGGAGCGGCTCAAGGCCGAGCACGGCATCGACGCTGAAGTCGTCGACGTGCGCTCGCTGGTGCCGCTCGACACCAAGACCATTCTCGGCTCGGTCGCGAAGACCAACCGGCTGTTCACCGTCGAGGAAAATCCGCGGCTGTGCGGCTGGGGCGCGGAGATTGTGTCGATCGTCGCCGACGAGGCCTTCTACGATCTCGATGGCCCGCCGGTGCGCATCACCACGCCGCACATCCCGTTGCCGGCGGCCGATCACCTCGAAGACATGGTTTTGCCGACTCCGGACCGTATCGTCGAAACGGTGCGGCGGTCGCTCGGAAGCTAAAAGTTTTTGTCATTCCGGGACGGCACGGAGTGCCGGACCCGGAATCCAGACAAAAGCACAAAGTTTGTATCTGGATTCCGGGTTCGCGCTTTCGGCGCGCCCCGGAATGACGAGACGAAAGGTACGCATCATGTACGAAAACCTGCTCGCCAATGTCCCGACCGATCTCTGGATCGACGGCAAATGGCGCAAGTCTTCCGACAACCAGCGCTTCGACGTTACCGATCCGGCGACCGAAAAGGTCATCGCCTCGGTCGCGAGTGCGACCGTCGAGGACGCCAAGGCCGCGGTCGATGCCGCGCAGAACGCTTTCGCGGGCTGGGCCGCGCGCAAGCCGCGCGAGCGCGCCGAAATTCTCCGCAAGGCTTACGAGCTGACCATCCGTGACGCCGAACGCTTCGCCAAGCTGATTACACTGGAAAACGGCAAGGCGCTGTCGGACTCGCGCGGCGAGATCGCCTACGCGGCCGAGTTCTTCCGCTGGTACGCGGAAGAAGCCGTGCGCAATCTCGGCCAGATTTCGGTCGCGCCGGCCTCCGGCGCGCGCATCGTTGCGCAGCACCGGCCGTCCGGCGTCTGCGTGCTGGTGACGCCGTGGAATTTCCCGGCCGCGATGGCGACCCGCAAGATCGGCCCGGCGCTCGCCGCCGGTTGCCCGGTGGTGCTGAAGCCCGCTTCCGACACGCCGCTGACCATGCTGGCGCTGATGCCGATCCTCGAAGAAGCCGGCGTGCCGCCGGGCGTCGTCAACGTCATTCCGTCGCGCTCGTCCGGCAAGGTCGTCTCGACCATGCTGCACGATCCGCGCGTACGCGTGGTGTCGTTCACCGGCTCCACCGAAGTCGGCCGCAAGCTGCTGCATGAGGCGGCCGACAATGTCGTGAAGTCCGCGATGGAACTCGGTGGCAACGCACCCTTCATCGTGTTCGACGACGCCGATATCGATGCCGCGATCGACGGCGCGATGATCGCCAAGATGCGCAACATGGGCGAGGCCTGCACGGCGGCGAACCGCTTCTATGTGCACGAGAAAGTGCATGACGAGTTCGCGAAAAAGCTCACCGCCAAGATGTCCGGCCTCAAGATGGGCAACGGTCTCGACGATGGCGTGGCGCTCGGGCCGCTGGTGAATGCCGAAGGCCGCGACAAGGTGATCGAGCTGGTCGAAGACGCCGTGAAGAAGGGCGCCAAGGTTCTCACCGGCGGCAAGGCGCCGGGCGGCACCGGCTTCTTCTATCCGGCGACCGTGCTCGACAATGTGCCGGACAGTGCTGCGCTGCTGAACGACGAAATTTTCGGCCCCGTCGCGGCGATCCAGACCTTCAAGGCGGAAGACGAGGTCATCAAGCGCGCCAACGACACCGAATACGGCCTCGTCGCCTATCTCTACACGAAGGATCTGACGCGTGGCATGCGCGTCTCCGAGAAGCTCGACTTCGGCATGATCGGCCTCAATCGCGGCCTCGTCTCGGATCCGGCTGCGCCGTTCGGCGGCATGAAGCAGTCCGGCATCGGCCGCGAAGGCGCGCATGAAGGCATGATGGAATTCCTCGAGACGCAGTACGTCTCGGTGAGCTGGTAACCGGAAGACAGGGGCGGGTACGTGGACGTTCTGATGCCGCAACTCGGCGAAACGGTCGCCGAGGGCAAGATCACGAAGTGGTTCAAGCAGTCCGGCGATGCTGTGGCGCCGGGCGACAACCTGTTCGAGATCGAGACCGACAAGACCTCGATGGAGGTGCCGGCGATCGAGGCCGGAACGCTCGGTGAAATCCGCTATCAGGTCGGCGAGACCGCCAAGGTCGGCGAGGTCGTCGCGGTGATCGTCGGCGCCGGCGGTGCCGCGTCATCGTCGCCCGCGCCGAAGCCTGCTGCTGCCAAGGCGGCGCCCGCGAAGCCCGCACCGGCTCCTGCCGCCGCCGCGCCGAAAGCGCCGGCTGCGCCGATGTCGGTCGTAGCCGCGGCCCCGCAGCAGTCCCGCGACTTCGCCTATCCCAACATGCAGCCGTGGCGCGAAGTGCGCACGCCCGAGCGGAACTATGGCCGGGCGCGGACGGCGGGTGGTGGCCATGTCACGCCGCTGGCGCGCCGCCTTGCCGCCGAGCGCGGTATCGATCTTTCCCAGCTCAAGGGTTCCGGTCCGCACGGCCGCGTCGTCGCGCGCGACGTCGAGACGGCCGCGCCCGCGCGCGGCGGCGGCATCGCCGCCGGTCCGAGCGCCGCGCAGATCAAGGCGCTGTTCCAGAACGTCGAACACGAGGTTGTGCCGCTCGACGGCATGCGTTCGACCATCGCGCGCCGGCTGGTCGAGGCCAAGCAGACCATCCCGCATTTCTACCTGACGACCGATCTCGATATCGGCCGGCTGATGGCGATGCGCGAGGATGCCAATGCCGCGGCACCGATGGATGCCTCCGGAAATCCGGCCTTCAAGCTGTCGCTCAACGATTTCATTATCAAAGCCTGGGCGGCGGCGCTCATCCGCACGCCGGCGGCGAACGCCGTGTGGGCGGAGGACAGCATTCTGCGTTTCGCGCATGCCGATATCGGCGTCGCGGTGGCGATCGACGGCGGCCTGATGACGCCGGTGATCCGCAATGCCGACACCAAGGCCGTGACGGCCATTTCCGCCGAGATGCGCGATGTCGCCGAGCGCGCGCGCGCCAAGAAGCTGATGCCGGCCGAATATCAGGGCGGCGCCAGTGCGATCTCCAATCTCGGCATGTACGGCGTGCGCGAGTTCTCGGCGATCATCAATCCGCCGCATGCGACCATCCTCGCGGTCGGCACCACGCGCCGCGCGCCGGTCGAGGCGGAAGACGGTTCTGTGAAGTTCATCAGCCAGATGACAGTGACGCTGTCCTGCGATCACCGCGTCGTCGACGGCGCGCTCGGCGCGGAACTGCTCGCGACCTTCAAGAGCCTGGTTGAGAAGCCGGTGACGATCCTGGTCTAGTCTGCCTTACGGCAGCATCAGCAGCGTCGGCAGCCAACCAGCGTCGTGCAGGTATTCGAGGCCTTCCGCGACCGGGATCGCGGCGAGGAAGAACAGCGCGTCGAGGAAGGTCGTCATCACCAGCCGCGGCCGCACTTCGATGGTGTCGGTATCTCGCCATTGCGACAGCCGAGGCAGGAAACGCGGCACCCGCGCCATGTAGTCGCGATAGACCGCGCCGAAATTCACCGTCAGCGCGGCTTCTTCGCGCATCGTCGTCATCAGCAGCACCAGCCAGGCGATGAAGCCGGTTGCTGCCGCGAGCGCGATGCTGCCGACCTGCGCGCCGATGCCGACCGCGCCGATGATCGAGAACAGATAGAGCGGATTGCGCGACACGGAATAGGGGCCGGATTGCGCAAGCTCACGGTTCTTGCGGCCGCCGATATAGAGCGAGCACCAGGTCCGCCCGAGAATGCAGAGCACGATCAGGCCGAGCCCGGCCCATTCGATGCCTTCGTGGATAGCGCCGCCATCCTCCCACCGCGAGCCGCCGAACAGCAGGAAGACGATGCCGAGCAGGACGGCGGCCAGCAGGATCGTCTTGCGTGCCGTCTGCGACGGGCCGGCGCCGGCGTTGTCGGGATGGCTGAGGTCGGTCATGGAGGCTGGCTACCGGTGGCGACGAGGACGTCTGCTTGTTATCACATCTGAGCGAAAAGATGGCCACGGCAGGCCGGGGGCGGGCCTATGTCGAAGTCGCGGCGACTGCGCTAGTGTGACGGCAGCGCCGCTGCGAACCGGCATCCATGCCGGTTTTCCGCAAATTTTATTGTCTGATGACGGTCCGAAGGAGACGTTGAAATGGCTGGCGAGAAGCCGGATGTCCTGCTTGTAGGGGCGCGCAAGCCCGTCATCGTCAACGGCCTGACGCCGCATGTGAACCTGCACGTCCTGTTCGACCACCAGGACCGGGACGCCTTCATCAAGTCCGTGGGCGACAAGATTCGTGGCCTCGCCGTCGCCTATACGGCGAACAAGATCGACGCCGCTTTCATGCAGAAATTCCCCAGGCTCGAACAGATTTCGAGCTTCGGTGTCGGCTACGATCATATCGACGCCAAGGCGGCGGCCGAACGCGGCATCATCGTCACCAACACGCCCGAAGTGCTGAACGAGGAGGTCGCGGACACCGCGCTCGGCCTCTTGCTGTGCACGATCCGTGAGTTCCCGCAGGCTGACCGCTATGTCCGTGCCGGCAAGTGGCCGGCCGCCGGCTATCCCTTGAGCAAGGCGACGCTGCGGGATCGCACCGTCGGCATCGTCGGCATGGGCCGCATCGGCAAGGCAATCGCGACGCGCCTCGAGGCGTTCGGTGTTCCGATCGTCTATCACAGCCGCAATCCGCAGGCCGGCGTCTCCTACAAGTACTATCCCAAGCTCGTCGACATGGCGCGCGACGTCGACACGCTGATGGTGATCGTGCCGGGCGGGGCGGCGACGAAGAACCTCATCAATGCGGAGGTGCTGAAGGCGCTTGGACCCAAGGGCATTCTCATCAACATGGCGCGCGGTTCGGTGGTCGACGAGCCGGCGCTGATCGAGGCGTTGAAGAACAAGACGATCCACTCCGCCGGTCTCGACGTCTTCGTCAAGGAGCCGGAGGTTCCGAAGGAGCTGATGGAGATGGATCACATCGTGCTGTTTCCGCATCTCGGCTCGGCAAGCGAAGCGACGCGGGCGGCGATGGATCAACTCGTGGTCGACAACCTGATCAACTGGGCGTCCGGCAAGCCGCCGCTGACGCCGGTCGCCGAGACGCCGTGGCCGCCGAAAAAGAAGTAAAACGCCCATGCCGCGCATCGGGATCGCCGCGCTTGCTCTATCGCTGCTCGCAACCGGGCCGGCTTTCGCACAGGCGGCACTCGGCGAAAGCGCCAAGGAACTGATCGGCTCCTGGGAGTTCTCGACCGCCGACCGGCAGGCGATCTGCACCGTCACCTTCAAGGCGGATCGTGCCGGCAAGGGTTTCCGCGTCGAGTTCGACGACAAATGCGCGGCGGTATATGCGCAGGTCAAGGACATCGCGAGTTGGACCTTCCCCGACAATGACCTCCTGAACCTGCTCGATGCCGCCGGCAAGTCGCTGATCGAATTCAGCGAGGTGGAGTCCGGCATCTTCGAGGCGCCGGTGCCGGGTTATGGCGTGCTGTTTCTCCAGCAACCCGACGCCGCCACAACGGCGGCTGCGCCGGCGGCGGAACAGCTTGCCGGCGACTGGGCGCTGATGCGTGGCGGCAAGGCGCTGTGCGGTCTGTCCCTGACGATGACGCCGGTCGAGGACGAATATACGCTGACCGTGAAGCCTGGCTGCGACCCGGCTGTCGCGCGGCTGAACTTCGGCCGTTGGCGCGTCGATCGCGACGAACTGATGCTGCGGCCCGAGCGCGGCAATCCCTGGCGTTTCGAGGAAGACGACAGCAAAACATGGAGCCGGGTGCCGGAAGCGCCCAATCCCTACACGTTGGTGAAGCAGTAGAGCGACTCGGCCTGCTCACCCAGGAGAGAAAAGTGACACTCAATCATCCGATCTTCACGCGTTGGCCGGCGCAGTTTCCCGACCGGCTGCAACTCTTTTCCACCCCGACGCCCAATGGGGTGAAGGTCGGCATCATGCTCGAGGAGACTGGCCTCGCTTACGAGCCGCACCGGATCGACATCATGGCGAATGAAAGCCACGACGCGGCCTTTCTAGCGCTCAACCCCAACGGCAAAATTCCCGCAATCTACGACCCGGACGGGCCGAGCGGCACGCCGCTCGCGCTGTTCGAATCGGGCGCGATCCTCCTCTATCTTGCCGACAAGACGAGCCAGTTGATCTCGGCCGATCCGAACACCCGCTATGAAACGATCCAGTGGGTGATGTGGCAGATGGGCGGAGTCGGGCCGATGTTCGGCCAGGTCGGTTTCTTCAACAAATTCGCCGGCAAGACTTATGAGGACAAGCGCCCGCGCGACCGCTACGCAGCCGAATCGGCGCGATTGCTCGGCGTTCTGGACGAACGGCTCGCGGGCCGCGACTGGGTGATGGGCCCCGACTATAGCATTGCCGATATCTCGCTGCTCGGTTGGGTGCGCAACCTCATCGGCTTTTACGAGGCGCGCGAACTCGTCGGCTTCGATCGCTTTCGTCGTGTGCAGGCGTGGCTTGACCGCGGCCTCGCGCGTCCGGCGGTTCAGCGCGGGCTGCAAGTGACGGCGGCCTAGCGAGTCTGTCCGAGAGAGTCAGATCAGCTTCAAGCCTTTGAAGCTCGCATGGCCTTCCTTGCCGACGATGATGTGGTCATGCACGGAGATGCCGAGCGGTAGCGCGACCTCGACGATCGATTTGGTCATCTGGATGTCGGCGCGCGAAGGCGTCGGGTCGCCCGACGGGTGGTTGTGGAGCATGCAAGTGTGTCGTTTATGATGCTGATATTGCATAGAAATTATCGATGTCGTTCGCCACTGGTGCCGTGAAGTGGGGTATGTTCCTCATGAGCAATCGTGATCATCACGGCTAG
>NZ_JBFWPH010000008.1:0-163410 GCF_050250095.1 Pseudolabrys sp.
TGTTCGGCGCGCCGGCGGCGCTTGCGGCCTATCTCAAGGTGTTCGAGGAGGAGAAGGCGCTGGACAAGTTCGAGGCCTTCGCCTCGCTCAACGGTCCGGCCTTCTACGGACTGCCGCCGAACGAGGAGAAAATCCGCCTCAAACGCGCGCCCTCCACAATTCCGGAGTGCGTCGCGGTCGAAAAAGCCGGGGAAATCCGGCCTTTATTCGGCGGCGAGACTGTTGACTGGTCTGTAGCGTAGCGGCATAACAAATTGATCGCTGGAAATCGAAGTCGTTTCTCTGCGGGCCATTGCGGCTGGCAGCGCGTTGGCGCGCGGATGCTGGCCCGGCAAAGACGGACGGAGCATCCATGAACAGCTTTTCCTCTCTACCGACTGACAAGAAAACGATTGCCCGTCAGACGGCAAAAATGATGCTCGAAATCAAGGCGGTTCACTTCAATGCTGAATCGCCTTTTTTCTTTACCTCGGGCTGGGCCAGCCCGGTTTACGTCGATTGCAGGAAAATCATTTCGTATCCGCGCCTGCGCTCCGGCCTGATGGATTTCGCGTCCTCGATCATCCTGTCCGAGATCGGCTACGAGTCGATCGACAACGTCGCCGGTGGCGAGACGGCCGGCATTCCTTTCGCGGCATGGATCGCCGAGAAGCTGATGCTGCCGATGCAGTACATCCGTAAGAAGGCGAAGGGCTTCGGCCGCAACGCGCAGATCGAGGGCGATCTGATTGAAGGCGCGCGCACCCTGCTGGTCGAGGATCTGGCGACCGACGGCCGCAGCAAGATCAACTTCTGCAACGCGCTGCGCAACGCGGGCGCGACGGTCGATCACTGCTTCGTGCTGTTCTACTACGACATCTTCCCCGAGAGCCGGGGCCATCTGCGCGATCTGAACGTCTCGCTGCACCATCTCGCCACCTGGTGGGACGTTCTGGAAGTCGCCGAGGAGAGCGGGCATTTCGACAAGGGCATGCTCCGCGAGGTTCGCAGCTTCCTCAACGAGCCGGCCAAGTGGTCGGCCGCTCACGGCGGCATTTCCGACTTCGACCGGCCGGCGAAATCGGCCTCGAACGACGGGAGTGCGTTTCTCCGCACCGGGTCGGAAGGCTAGGCCGCGGCCGCTCTCCCGAAAAGCGGGTTCGGCGCTTGGCGTGAGGCCGGGGCAGGGCGGATGCCGCCTGCGCACCAAGCCGCTTCGCAAGCCGGCGCCGTCTCGCTCCGGCGCGACGTTTATTTTTTCGATCTTTTGATTGCCGAGGCGCACCAACGGTCATGGCCTATTCGTCCGTTCTGGTGATCTGCCCCGCCAATGCGATGACCGCGGGGCCGGAGGCGCTGCACCAGCTTGTCGCGGAATTGAACGCGCAAGGCCAGCCGGCCGCGATTGTCTATCACCCGTTCGACCGCCCCGCCGCGACACCCGAGCCCTATCGCAAATACAACGTGCCGGTCGGCCGCTACGACGATGTCGCCGGCACGCTGATCGTGTTTCCGGAAATTTTCCCGACGCTCGCCTTGCGGGTGCGGCACGCACGCGTGGCGATCTGGTGGATGTCGGTCAACAACTACACCTGCGTGCGCTACGAAAGTGCGCTGCGCGACAGGATCCGCTACACGCGCAATCTGCTCAAGGGGCGGCGGCCGTGGCGCGGCATGGCGGCGCTGCGCGGCCTGACGCATCTCGCGCAAAGCCATTACGCCGAACTGTATCTTCGCGAGCACGGCATCGCGGGCGCGCCGTTGTCCGATCCGATCCCGGTTTATCTCGAGCCGGACTATCTCGCCGCGCTGGCGCAACGCCTGCCGACGCAGCGGCAGGACGTCATTCTCTACAATCCGACCAAGGGCGCGAAAGTGACGGAGCGGCTGCGCGCGGCCTATCCGCAATGGACGTTCCGCCCGCTGCGCGGCCTCGACCGCGCGGCGCTGGCCGACGCCTTTCTCGGCGCGAAGGTCTACGTCGATTTCGGCCATCATCCGGGCAAGGACCGGCTGCCGCGCGAGGCTGCGATCCACGGTTGCTGCGTCATCACCGGCCGTTACGGCTCGGCGGAAAACCCGGTGGATGTGCCGATTGCGGACCGCTACAAGCTCGATGTGCGGGCCGCCGATTTCGTCGCGCGCTTCGGCTCGGAAGTGGGACGCATCTTCGATGACTTCGACAGCGCCAGCGCGGATTTCACCGCGTATCGCGCGGCCGTCGCGCGAGAGCCGGACAATTTCCGCGCGCAGGTGAAAGCCTTGATTGCCGGCTAGCCGGCTGTTTTTCGGGCATGATCTTGTCCGAAAACCGGTACCCACTTTTCGGGATCATGCCCCGAACTGGTCGATCAGCAGCTTGACGTTCAGCACGATGATGATGGCGGCGATCACCCAAGCCGTCACCGACAGCCAGCGCGGCGCGACCAGTTCGCCCATTTTGGCCTTGTCCGCCGTGAACATCACCAGCGGCACCACGGCGAAGGACAACTGAAGGCTCAGGATTACCTGGCTCAGAATGAGCAATTGCGCCGTGCCTTTTTCGCCGTACCAGATGGTGACGATGGCCGCCGGGATGATGGCGATGGCGCGGGTCGTCAGCCGCCGCAGCCACGGCGGCAGCCGGATATCGATGAAGCCTTCCATCACGATCTGGCCGGCGAGCGTCGCCGTCACCGTCGAGTTGAGGCCGCAACACAAGAGCGCGATGCCGAACAGCGTCGGCGCGATTGCCGAACCGAGCATCGGCTCAAGGAACGAATGCACCTGGTCGAGCTCGGCGATGTCGGTCTTCCCCGCCTTATGGAAGGTCGCGGCGGCAAGGATCAGGATCGATGCGTTGATCAGCAGCGCGAACATCAGCGCGATGGTCGAGTCGAGCGTCGCGAGCTTGATCGCCTCGCGTTTCTCCGGGATCGTCTCGCCGAAGCGCCGGGTCTGCACGATGCCGGAATGGAGATAGAGATTGTGCGGCATCACCGTCGCGCCGAGGATGCCGAGCGCGAGATAGAGCATGTCCGGATCGGTGACGACGTTGGTGGTCGGCGCGAAGCCGCGGATGACCTCGCCCCAGTTGGGGTCGGCCATCATGATCTGGATGCCGAAGCAGACCGCGATGACGCCGAGCATCGTGACGACCAGGGCCTCCACCCAGCGGAAGCCGAGATTTTGCAGCCACAGGATCAGGAATACGTCGAGCGCGGTAATCAGCACGCCAAGCTCGAGCGGAATGCCGAACAGCAGGTTGAGGCCGATCGCGGTGCCGATCACCTCCGCGAGGTCGGTGGCGCAGATTGCGATCTCCGCCAGGATCCAGAGCGGCCAGGCGACCGGGCGCGGGAAGGCGTCGCGGCAAGCCTGCGCGAGATCGCGCCCGGCGCCGATGCCGAGCCGCGCGCACAGCGCCTGCAGCACGATCGCCATGATGTTGGAGAGCAGCGCGACGGTGAGCAGCGCGTAGCCGAACTTCGAGCCCCCGGCGAGCGAGGTCGCCCAGTTGCCGGGGTCCATGTAGCCGACTGCGACCAGATAGCCGGGGCCGAGAAAGGCGAGGAGCTTGCGCCACATCGGTCCGGTCGGGCGTGTGCGCACCGAGCCGAACACCTCCACCAGCGATGGCCGGTCCCGCTCCCGCCGCCAGCCGCCGTTCTTTACACCCATGTCCATGTCGTTCCCGGTCGGACCCCCTCTGTGCGCCGATTTCCGACGGTGCGACAGAATGTTAGCGTGACATCAATTGCAATTGCGAATTAATCGCAATAAGGATGGTGGATAATCCGGCATCTGTCAATCGGCCGGAGCGCGGCCGGGCCAAACTGGGGCGATCGCGAGGATGCGTGGGGGCGGTTCGGGCGTGAGCAAGGCAGTACGCGACGATGACCGGCTAGGCCGGTCGCGTGACCGGAATGGGATCGTGCGCGGCGTCGCCGCATCCCTGTTCGTGCTTGCCGCCAATTCGGCGGCGGCCGAAGACGGCTTGTGGCAGCGCGAGCGTCTCACCGGCGACTGGGGCGGTGCGCGCAGCGCGCTGGCCGACCGCGGCGTGACGCTCGGCTTCGCCTATATCAACGAGACCTTCGACGTGCTGCGCGGCGGGCTGAGCCGCGGCGGCACCTATGAGGGGCGCGGCGACCTGCAGGTCGATGTGGATCTGGAAAAGCTCGCCGGCTGGACCGGCGGTGCGGCGCATGTCCGCGTGTTCCAGATGAGCAAGGGCGCGTTCAACACCACCGAGCGCGTCGGCAGTATCCCCAATCCGAGCAACATCGAGGCAACCTCGACGACGCGGCTGTTTACCGCCTGGTTCGAGCAGCGGTTCGGCCCGCACGCATCGTTGCGTCTCGGACAGCTCGCGGCGGATGACGAATTCGCCAACAGCGCGGTCGCCGGTGGCCTCATCAACGGTGCGTTCGGCTGGCCGCCGGTGATGTCCAGCAATCTGCCGAGCAGCGGCCCGGCCTTTCCGCTCGCCGCGCTCGGGGCGCGGCTGCAGGTCAATCTGACCGACCGTTTCACGGTGCTGGCGGGTGTGTTCAGCGGCGATCCTGCCGGGCGCGGCTGTTACGACACCGATCCCAATGCGAACCCGCAGGCCTGCAACAAGCACGGCACGAAATTCCAGTTCACCGGCGGCGCGTTCTGGATCGGCGAGGCGCAGTATCAGGTCAACCAGGGCAAGGACGCCAAGGGCCTGGCCGCCGCCTACAAGCTCGGCGTCTGGTATCACACCGCGGATTTTGCCGATCAGCGATATGGAATCGACGCAACCGGCGCGGCGGTGTCGCTTGCGACCGGTCCATCGGGCGCGCTGCTCCATCGCGGCAACTGGGGCGTTTACGGCGTCGTCGATCAGATGATCTGGCGCGGTGCGCAATCGAGCGTCAGCGTCTTTGCCCGTGGCGGATTCGCGCCGGACGATCGCAATCTGGTGTCGTGGTATGCCGAAGCCGGCGTCGGCGTGAAGGGTCCGCTGCCGGGCCGCGCCGACGATACGCTGACGATCGGCGTTGCGCGCAGCAATATCGGCCATGCGGCGTCGGACCTTGACCGCGACACGCTTGCGCTCAACGGCGCGCCTTATCCGATCCGCAGTTCGGAAACGATCTTCGAGGTGAGCTACATCTTTCAGGTCGCGCCGTGGTGGTCGATCCAACCCGACCTGCAATACATCGTGCGGCCAGGCGGCAACGTGCCGGACCCGAACAACCCCGCCGTCGCCGTCGGCAACGCCTTTCTGGCCGGCCTGCGCAGCACGATCCTGTTCTGAGCCGCGGTTGCTTTGCTTTCAGTCTATTTCGAGGCTTGGCTGTCGCGGCTTGCCGGGCGCCGCAGGCCGAACCGGCTGCGCGCCCAGATCCGCTCGTGGCCATAGTAAAGCAACAGCTTGGTCAGGATCTCGCTGCCGCTGATAGCCGCTGAGATCTTCGCATTGCCGGTGAAGATGAACGACAGCACGAACGTATCGATGCTGCCGGTGGTGCGCCAGGTGATCGCCTTGGCGACGCTGCGCAGCGGCTTCTCGCGTGCCTGCGACAGCCAGCTCACGACATTCGAGACGAGCGGACTGGCTTGCGCGGTCGAGCCCATCGCCTGCGTTGCGCCGTCGCCCGGCTCTTCGATCAGACCGAGCGCCACGGTTTCGTTGGTCAGCCGGTCGATCAGGATGAAGCTGCCGAGTTCACGGTTGTCGCGATAACGCGCGATGGCGAGCGGGGCGTCGAAGGTCACGGTGACCGAGGCGAGATCGTTGATGCCGACGCTGCCGGTTTTGACCGGCGCATAGTCGAACACGTCGACAGTGTGGTGGACGGCCGAGACGCTCGCTGCGGTCGCGCGGGTCGCGAGCTTGGCGAAATAGGACGCGCCGGGCTTGAGCGCCGTCTGCGACATCCACAGCAGGTGCGCTCTGGCGTGGCGCGTCACGGCCGCCGCCTGCGCCGCGCCGACGATGACATCGCCGCGCGAGACGTCGACATTCTCGGTCAGCGTCAGCGTCACCGACTGACCGGTCACGGCCTCGTCGAGATTTTGCTCGGCCAGCCAGACGTCCTTGACGGTAGCGCGCACGCCGCTCGGCTGGATCGTCACCGCCGTGCCCGGCGTCACAGTGCCGCTGGCGACGAAGCCGCTATAGCCGCGAAACTCGGAATTGGGCCGGCTCACCCACTGCACGGGGAAGCGGAAGGCATTGTCGGCCGTCGCGTTCTCGACATCGACGGTCTCGAGGTGCTGCAACAGCGCCGGGCCGCGGTACCACGGCATCTCAGCCGACTGCGTGGAGATATTATCGCCGCGCTTGGCCGAGATCGGAATCGCGACGGCTTGCGCGAAGTTGAGCTTGCCCGCGATCTCCGCGAATTCGGCGGCGACCGCGTCGAAACGCTCCTGCGAATAGCCGACCAGGTCCATCTTGTTCACCGCCAGCACAACATGGCGGATGCCGAGCATCGATACGATGAAGGCATGGCGGCGGGTCTGCGCGGTTGCGCCGTTGCGGGCGTCGACCAGGATGATGGCGAGATCGGCGGTCGAGGCGCCGGTCGCCATGTTGCGGGTATATTGCTCGTGGCCGGGCGTGTCGGCGACGATGAAGGAGCGCTTCCGGGTCGCGAAATAGCGGTAGGCGACATCGATGGTGATGCCCTGTTCGCGCTCGGCGGCCAGCCCGTCGACCAGCAGCGCGAAGTCGATGTCCTCGTTCTGCGTGCCGTAGCGTTTGGAATCCTTCGTCAGCGACTCCATCTGATCGTCGAGCACCAGCTGGCAGTCGTAAAGCAGGCGGCCGATGAAGGTGGACTTGCCGTCGTCGACCGAGCCGCAGGTGATGAAGCGCAACAGCCCGCCGGACGCTGCTTCCGCCGGCGTCACGGTGCCCCGAATCCGCGTGGAGTCCGGCGCGAGGTCCACCGCGCCGTCACGGCGCAACGCTGCGGGCATGTGCATCAGAAGTATCCTTCCGCTTTCTTTTTTTCCATCGAGGCGGCGTCATCGTGGTCGATCAGCCGTCCCTGCCGCTCGGACACGCGCGACTGCTTCATTTCCGCGATGATGTCTTCGAGGGTGGCCGCGTCGCTCTCGATCGCGCCGGTCAGCGGATAACAGCCGAGCGTGCGGAAGCGCACCTTGCGTACTTCCATCAACTCGTCGGGCGCGAGCGGCAGCCGTTCGTCGTCGCACATGATCCAGGCGCCGTTGCGTTTCACCACGGGGCGGCGCTCGGCGAAATAGAGCGGGACGATCGGGATGTTCTCGCGGGCGATGTAGTCCCAGATGTCGAGTTCGGTCCAGTTCGACAGCGGAAACACGCGCAGCGTCTCGCCCGGCTGGATGCGCGTATTGTAGAGCCGCCACGGCTCGGGACGCTGGCGCTTCGGATCCCAGCGGTGGCCGGGCGCGCGCAGGGAGAACACGCGCTCCTTGGCGCGCGACTTCTCCTCGTCGCGCCGCGCGCCGCCGATGGCGCCGTCGAAATTGAAGCGGTCGAGCGCCTGCTTCAGCGCCTGCGTCTTCATGACGTCGGTGTAATTGCGCGAGCCGGCACTGAACGGCGTCACGCCGGCGGCGATGCCGTCCTGATTGGTGTGAACCAGCAGGTTCAGCCCGAGTTCGCGCGCGCGGCGGTCGCGGAACGCGATCATCTCGCGGAACTTCCAAGTGGTGTCGATATGCAGCAGCGGGAAGGGGATGCGGCCGGGATGAAAGGCTTTCAGCGCAAGGTGCAGCAGCACCGAGGAGTCCTTGCCGATCGAATAGAGCAGCACCGGGTTGCGGCACTCCGCCGCCACCTCGCGGATGATGTAGATCGCCTCGGCTTCGAGCCGGTCGAGATGCGAGAGCGGGGCCATGTCAGCGCGCTCCCGCGGCCGCCGCCGCCGCCGCGCGGGCGGGATGATTGAGGTGCAGGCCGCACTCCTTCTTGGCTTCCTGCTCCCACCACCAGCGGCCGGCGCGCTCCGGCTCGCCGGGTGCGATGGCGCGGGTGCAGGGCGCGCAGCCGATCGAAACGAAGCCGGCGGAATGCAACGGATTGAGTGGAATGTCGCGGGCCTTGGCGAATTCGAGCGCGCGGTCGCGCGTCCAGTCGAACAGCGGATTGGCCTTGATCAGCCCCCGCGCGGCGTCGATTTCCGCGAACCGCACGCTGCCACGCTGCTGCGACTGGTCGGCGCGCAGGCCGGTGATCCAGCCGGATGCGTCCTTAAGCGCCCGGCCGAGCGGTTCCACCTTGCGGACATGGCAGCAGGCGTGCCGTGCCTCGAGCGAATTGTAGAAGCCGTTGATGCCCTGCTTGCCGACCAGCGTCTCGGTCGCGTTGGCGTTCGGATAGAACGCCGCGATCTTGCGGCCATAGCGCGCTTCCGTATGCGCCCACACATCGTAGGTTTCGGGAAACAGCCGGCCGGTATCGAGGGTGACTATTTCGGCGTCGATGCCGCTGTCGCTCAGGAACTGCGTGACCACCTGATCTTCGAGGCCGAAGCTCGTCGTGAACACGAGCCGGCCTCTCATCGCGGCGCGCAACGCGCGCAGGCGCGCGGCGACGTCGGTGCTTAATGATTCGTTGAGCGCGGTTGCGAGTGCCTGGAGGTCGGGCGTAGCGGTGCTGAGGTCCGGCGCGTCCTGTGTATTCGCAAGCGGAAATGTATCGACGGTGTGCATAGACGTAACTCGTGAACTCACGCCCACTAAATCGGCAGCGCGAAACAACTGTCAATTATAAGGAAATTTCTTTGTTGGCGTTCTGGGAGGACAGGCATCGCGCCTCGTCATCGCGCGCGACAACATTCATCTTTCGCGAAAATCGTGCAGTTATTTTGTGTCGCATGACGACGGGAGAAAGAACGCCCGTGCGGTCCGGCGTTCGATGCAGCGAATAAATTTCTTATTTTTCCGGCCGTATTGCCCCTTCGCAATTCGTGGTTCAAATCAGGTGCCGGACATAAGCGAAGGACCGCGTTGTGACGGCAATTCCGAAGACTGCGCCTTTCGAGGACGAAGAGATCGAGTTGCTGAACCGCGTGGTCGGTCCGGCGACGCCGCTGCAGCGCGCCTGGCTCGCCGGCTTTCTCGCCGGGGTCGAGGCGACGGAAGGCCATTCGAGCGCGCTCGTTCCGGCCGCGCCGCCGGCCGCCGCGGAGCCGCTAACCATTCTGTTTGCGAGCGAGTCCGGCAACTCGGAGCGGCTCGCCGCCGATCTCGCCAAGATCGCGCGCAAGAACGGCCTCAAGCCGAGCATCGTCGATATGTCCGATCTCGATGTGGCGACGCTCGGCAAGACCAAGCGTCTCGTCGTCATCGCCGCCACATGGGGTGAGGGCGATCCGCCGGCTCGCGCCGTGCGTGCCTATGGCGAGTTGATGGGCGATGCTGTGCCGAAGCTCGACGGCGTCGAATTCGGCGTGCTGGCGCTGGGCGACACGGCTTACGCGGACTTCTGCGGCGTCGGCAAGAAGATCGACGCGCGGCTCGAGGCGCTCGGCGCAAAGCGCGTCGTCGATCGCGTCGACTGCGATCTCGATTTCGAAGCGCCGGCGGGCGACTGGATCGGCCGCGCCGTCAAGGCACTGGCGCCGCCGGAAGCCGAGCGTGGCACGGTGATCGCCGTCGATTTCGGCAAGCCGGCCGGAGCGAAGAGCGAGATTGTCGAGGCCGAGATCGTCGAGCATGTCGACCTCAACTCCTCGCGCTCCGACAAGGAGACCGTCCATCTCGCGCTGTCGTTCGAAGGCGCGGCCCCGGCCTACGAGCCGGGCGACTCGCTCGACCTTTACCCGGAGAACGATCCGGCCGAAGTCGACGCGCTGTTGAAAGCAGCTGGGCTTGCCGGCGACGAGAAGCTGCGCGCGGAGTTCATCGCCTCACGCGATATCGCGACGCTGTCGCTGAAGTCGCTCGAGACCTATGCCGAGCAGACCGGCCATTACTATGTCAAGAAGCTGATCGCCGACGGCGAGGCGCGGGCCTGGATCGAAGGCCGTCAGTTGATCGATCTCGTCACCATGTTCCCGATCGCGCTGACCGCCGAGCACCTGCGCGCCGTCACGCGCACGCTGGCGCCGCGCGCCTACTCGATCGCGTCGTCGCGACGCGAATTCGAGGACGAGGCGCATCTCCTGATTTCTGCGGTGCGCTACACGAGCCATGGCCGCGATCGCAAGGGCGTCGCCTCGACCTACATCGCCGAGCGCATGAAGAAGGGCGGGCGCGTCCGCGTGAAGCTCAAGCCGAACAAGCACTTCCGGCTGCCGGCGGCGGACAAGGACGTCATCATGGTCGGCCCCGGCACCGGCGTCGCGCCGTTCCGCGCTTTCGTGCAGGAGCGCCGCGCCACGGAAGCGAAGGGCCGCAACTGGCTGTTCTTCGGCGACCGCCAGTTCACCCACGACTTCCTCTATCAGCTCGAGTGGCAGGACGCGCTGAAGGACGGCGGCCTGTCGCATCTCGACCTCGCCTTCTCGCGCGATCAGCCCGAGAAGATCTATGTGCAGGACCGCATCTGGGAACGCCGCCGCGATCTGGTCGCGTGGCTCGACGGCGGCGCGTTCTTCTATGTCTGCGGCGACGCCAAGGCGATGGCGAAGGACGTGCGTGCAGCGCTCGTGCGCGCCTATACCGATGTGAAGTCGCTTGCCCCCGATGCTGCCGAGCAGGCCGTCGCGGCGCTGGAGCGCGAGCACCGCTACCTCACGGATACCTACTGATATGACCGTCAAGGAACTGTCGTCGATGGAGCGCCTCAAGGCGCGCAGCCGCTATCTGCGGGGCGAGCTTGCGGAGGACATGGCGGAGCCATCGACCGGCGGCGTAAGCGAGGACAGCGCGCAGCTCCTCAAGTTCCACGGCATGTATATCCAGGACGACCGCGACCTGCGTGCCGAACGGATGAAGAAGAAGCTCGAAAAGGCATTCGGCTTCATGATCCGCGTCCGCCTGCCGGGCGGCGTCATCACGCCGGAGCAGTGGCTCGCGCTCGACGGCATCGCGCAGACTTATGCCGGCGACACGCTGCGGCTGACCACGCGGCAGACTTTCCAGTTCCACGGCGTGCTGAAGTTCAACGTCAAGACCGCGCTCAAGGCGATGAGCAAGGTCGCGCTCGACACCATCGCGGCTTGCGGCGACGACAATCGCGGCGTGATGGCGGTGTCCAATCCGCACCAGTCGCGCGTCCATGCCGAGGCTTTCGAGCTTGCGCGGCGCACCTCGTTGCACTTCAAGCCGCAGAGCCGCGCCTATTATGAAATCTTTCTCGACGAGGAAAAGGTCGCGGGCGAGGGCGAGCGCGAGGATGTCGAGCCGATCTACGGCAAGACCTACATGCCGCGGAAGTTCAAGATCGGCTTCGCGGTGCCGCCGTCGAACGACATCGATGTGTTCAGCCAGGACCTCGGCTTCATCGCCATCGTCGGCAAGGACGGCGCCATCGAGGGCTGGAACGTTGTGGTCGGCGGTGGCATGGGCATGACCCATGGCGAGCCGGAAACCTATCCGCGCACCGGCGACGTGCTCGGCTTTTGCCTTCCCGGCGACGTGCTCACCTTCGCCGAGGCGGTCTGCACCATCCAGCGCGATTGGGGTGACCGCACCAACCGCAAGCATGCGCGGTTGAAATACACGCTCGACGACCACGGCGCGGATGCCTTTCGCGCCGAGATCGCCAAGCGCGCCGGCAAGCCGCTGGAGAAAGCACGACCTTATCGCTTCACCTCGAACGGCGACCGCTACGGCTGGACCGAAGGCGAGAACGGCAAGTGGCACCTGACGTTGTTTATCGAGAACGGCCGCCTGCGCGATTTCCCGGACGGCCGGCGGCTGTTCACCGGCATGCGGCGCATCGCGGAAGTCCATGACGGCGAAATCCGCATCACGCCGAACCAGAACCTCATCGTCGCCAATGTCGCGGCGGAAAACCGCGCCGCGATCGATGCGCTGGTCGCCGAGCACAACATGACGCGCGGCATCAGTGGCCTGCGGCGCAATGCGATGGCCTGCGTCGCGCTGCCGACCTGCGGCCTCGCGCTGGCCGAAAGCGAGCGCTACCTGCCGGACCTGATCGACGCACTCGACGACAAGCTTGCCGCGCACGGGCTGTCCGCCGACGACATCGTGATCCGCATGACCGGCTGCCCGAACGGCTGCGCGCGGCCTTATCTCGCGGAAATCGGCTTGGTCGGCAAAGGGCCGGGCCGCTACAACCTTTATCTCGGCGCGGCGTTCGACGGCTCGCGGATGAGCAAGCTCTACGCCGAAGACCTCGACCACGACGGCATCATCGGCACGCTCGATCCGGTGTTCGCGGCCTATGCCAAGGAGCGCGAGGCGGGCGAACGCTTCGGCGATTTCACCGTCCGCGCCGGCTTCGTCGCCAAGACCGTCAACGGTCTCGACTTCCATTCCGATACCGGGGCGAAGCGGACGTCATGAACGCCCGCGCCGAAACCATTGATGCCGCCGCGCCGCCGCGCATGGGTTCGCTCGCGCGTCTGCCGGTGTTCTTTGCGCTGACCGGAAAGCGCGCCGTGGTCGCCGGCGGCACCGCCGCCGCGGCGTGGAAGGTGGAGCTTCTGTCCGCTTGCGGTGCGCGCGTGGAAGTGTTTGCTGCCGCGCCATGTGAGGAACTGCTGGCCCTGGCCGATGCGCCGCCTGCCGGCGACATTCGCATCGTTTTGCGTGACTGGACCGCCGCCGATCTTGCCGGCGCGGCCATCGCCATCGGCGCATTCGAGAATGACGACGATGCGGCCGGTTTCGCCGCCGCCGCGCGCGCCGCCGGCGTGCCGGTCAACGTCATCGACAAGCCGGCCTTCTGCGACTTTTCGTTCGGCTCCATCGTCAACCGTTCGCCGCTCGTCATCGGCATCTCGACCGACGGCGCCGCGCCGGTGTTCGCGCAGGCCGTGCGCACGCGGATCGAGGCGCTGTTGCCGCAGGGCTTCGCCGCCTGGGCCGCCGCCGCGTCGCGCTGGCGCGGGCTGCTGAAAGCGACGGGGTTGAGTTTCGCCGGCCGCCGTAAATTCTGGCAGCTTTTCACCGCGCAGGCGGTGAACGACCCCGCGCATGCGCCGTCGTCGCGCGATTTTGCCCGGCTGGTCGCGGAGGTGGAAACACTCGGCGCAACCGTCGAGCAGGGCGCGATGACCTTTGTCGATGCCGGTCCGGGCGACCCGGAACTGCTGACGCTGCGCGCGGTGCGTGCGCTGCAATCCGCCGATGTCATCCTCTACGATGAGATTGTTCCGCCTGCGGCGCTCGACTTTGCCCGCCGCGAGGCCAGCCGGATCGCGCTGCGTGCCGGCGATGACGCTGCGGCGCTGGCGCTCGATCTTGCCCGCCGCGGCAAACGGGTTGTGTGCGTCGCGCAGGGCGAAGCGAGCGAACTGTCGAATGCCGGCCGGCGCGTCTGCGCCGCCGAAGGCATCGTGGTGACGGCCGTGCCCGGCGTTACGGCAAAGCCGCCTCACGCGCCGCACGGCTGGTGGCGTGCCGCAAGCTGACGAGGCGCACCACCCGCTTGCCGTCGCCGGCGAGACTGCTCATCAACTCGGCAATGCCTGCGCGCCACGGTGCCACTGTGATCCGCTGCGCTTCGCGCCGCGTGAAATCGAGAATCGCGGAGGCGATGTCATCGTCATGGACCAGCACGTCGGCAGTTTGCAGCGCGCGAACCGTGCGCAGCGTCAGCAGGCCGGCATCGTCGGGATCGGCAGTCACGGTCGTCACTGAACCCCGTTCGGCCGCGCCGGCGAGCGCGCGGGTCTGGATCATCAACTCGGTGAAGTCGCGGCCATCCGGCTTGTGGTTCGGCGCATCGAGCGCGCGGGCGGTGAAGCGGTGCCAGAAGGCACGCCGCGCCGCGAAGGACAGGCCGGACGCCTTGACCGCCGTGCGCCAGCGTGAGGCGGCCGCCGCCCATGCAGCGAAGCCTTGCGGCAACAGCGCCTCGATCCGGGCACGCAGCGCCTGCGCAAAGACCGGCGCAGCGCCGTCGGTCGAGATGGCGATCACCAGCGGCGATCGGTTGACGATTGCCGCGAACGAAAAGTCGCAGAAGGCCGGCTTGTCGATGACGTTGACCGGCACGCCGGCCGCGCGCGCCGCGGCGGCGAAGTTTGCGGCCTCGGCGTCCTCGCAGGCGCCGACAGCGATGGCCGCGCCATCGAGGTCTTCCGCGGTCCAGCCGCGCCGGTGGAGAATGATCTCGCCGGCCGGCGGCGCGGCGGCGAGCG
Organism: Pseudolabrys sp.; assembly: GCF_050250095.1. NCBI lineage: Bacteria > Pseudomonadati > Pseudomonadota > Alphaproteobacteria > Hyphomicrobiales > Xanthobacteraceae > Pseudolabrys > Pseudolabrys sp. The sequence continues at coordinate 14,205 of NZ_JBFWPH010000008.1, forward strand.
CCAGCAGTTCCTCGCACGGTTCCGCCGCATAGACATCGACGGCCGCGCCGCAGGCGGACAGCAGTTCCATCTTCCACGCCGCCGCCGCGCTGCCGCCGGCAACGACGGCGCGCTTGCCGCCGAGCGCATAAAACACCGGCAGCCGGGCCAGCCGGTCGATCCGCGGGGTGTGGGCGGGGATGTTGCGGGGTGCGTTCATCAGTAGACGTCCTGCTGGTAGCGGCCGGATTTCTTCAGTTCCGCCACGAAGCCGGCGGCGTCTTCCGGCGAACGCGCGCCATGCTGGGCGACGACATCGACGAGCGCGATCTCGACATCCTTCGCCATCCGTTTGGCGTCGCCGCAGACATAGAGATGCGCGCCGTCCGCGATCCACGACCAGAGGTCGCGGCCGACCTCGCGCATGCGGTCCTGCACGTAGATCTTCTGGTCGCCGTCGCGCGACCAGGCGAGGGTGAGCCGCGTCAGCGTGCTGTCGCTGCGCATCGTGCGGAATTCGTCCTCATAGAAGAAATCGCAGTTGGACCGCTGATGGCCGAAGAACAGCCAGTTGCGGCCTTTCGCTGCGACGGCGCGGCGCTCCTGCAAAAAGGCGCGGAACGGCGCGACGCCGGTGCCGGGGCCGATCATGATGACGGGCGTTGCGGTGTCGGCGGGCAGGGCGAAGGCGTGCGCCTTCTGCACATAGGCCTTCACGGTGTCGCCGGGCGCGATGCGGTCCGCCAGGTATGTGGAGGCGACACCGAGCCGCGCGCGATTGCCGATGGCGTATCGCACCGTATCGACGGTGAGCGCGACGCGGCCGGGGTTCGCCTTGGGCGACGAGGAGATCGAATAGAGCCGTGGCTGCAAGGGATCGAGCGCCTCGATCAGCGCCTCGGGGTCCGGACGCACGCCGGAGAACTTCTCGATGGCCGCCAGCACGTCGAGCGCGGCGGCGTCGCCGTCCGGGTCGTCGCCGGTGGTCAGCGCGCGCGCTTTCTTCCGGCGGTCGCCGCCGGTGATGTAGGAGTAAAGCTGGAACAGCATGTCGGGCGCGGGCGAAAGCGATGTGCCGTCGATCAGGCAGTCGCGCAGCGTGCCGCCGCCGATCGGGAAATCGGCCGGCGCGCCGAGCGCCTTGATGACGGCCTCGACCAGCGCCGGATCGTTCTTCGGGAAGATGCCGAACGAGTCGCCGACCGTGTAGTCGAGACCGGAGCCGGCGAGGTCGAGTTCGATATGCCAGGTTTCCTTTTCGGAGCCCTGCTTGTTGAGCCGCGTGCGGGAGAGGAACGTCGCCGTCGCAGGATTGTCGCGCGACACAGCGGCCGGCGCGGGCTCGGCCGCCTTCGGTTCCGCCGGCACCGTTGTCTTTGCGGCCGGCTTCGGCGCGGATTTCATTTCCTCCGCGAGCGCCGTCAGCATCCGCGCGGTGTCCTTGCCGCCCGGTGTGCAGAGATTCAGCCGCTCTTCCTTGCCCTCGAAGATCGCAGCGGAATAGTTACGGCAGTCGTAGCCGCACTGGCCGCAGTCCTGCTGCGCCATCGCGGCCATCAACTTCCAGCGCACCGACTTGCCTTCGGCAAGCGTCATGCGCTCGCCGATCGGCAGCGTCTGGTCGTGCCACGGCGCGCCGCCATCGTCGTCCGCGGACGGTCCGGCGGGCGGCGCCAGGAGGGCCGCGGCCTGTTCGCCGGACAAGGGCGTGACGCCGAAACCGTCGGCCGAGACGAAGGCCGCGAAGAAGCCGTTGAGCCAGGCGCGCTGCTCGTCGGTGAAGGGCGCGCCCCCCGGAATGAGGTTCGGGATCGGCGGCGGCAGGATCTTGCTCATTCCGCCTCCGCCGCGAACATTGATTTGAGCGCATCGATGTCGTGACGGCGCGAGAAGGCGAGGAAGGTTTCGTCGCCGCTGCGGTTGGCGAGATAGGCTTTCAGCATCGCCTCGACGGTGCGCGGTGCGTCTTCGGCTTTCACGTCGCGGTAGAGGTCGCGGCCGATGGCGGCGTCCGGTCCGAAACCGCCGCCGACGACAATGTGATAGCCCTCGACCGTGTCGCCGTCGTCGTTCAACGGCACCTTGCAGGCGAGCAGGCCGATGTCGCCGATGTAATGCTGCGCGCAGGAATGGTGGCAGCCGGTAAGGTGGATGTTCACCGGCCCGTCGAGTGCGACGCGGCTTTCACACCACGCAGCGATCGCCTCGGCGTGGCGCTTGGTGTCGGACGCCGCGAAGCGGCAGCCGGCATTGCCGGTGCAGGCGACGAGACCGGCGCGTACGGAAGCTGCGCTGGTCGTCAGGCCCAGCGCCGCGATGGCCGCTTCGGCCTGCGCCACCTTGTCGTCGGGCACGCCCGAGATCAACAGGTTCTGCCAGACAGTGAGGCGAAGATCGCCATCGCCCATCTCGCGCGCGATGGTGCTGAGACCGCGCATTTGCTCCGGCGTCATCCGCGCCGCTTTCAGCACGACGCCGATCCAGTTGAGGCCGTCCTGCTTCTGCCTGCGCACGCCGATATGCGCGGCGCGGTCGAAGGCCGGGCGCGGCGCGAGCGCTTCGGCGGGAACGCGCGTCAGCGCGCGGCCGAGCTGTTTCTCCACCTCGGCGATATATTTCTCCAGCCCCCAGGCATCGAGCACATACTTCAACCGCGCCTTGGTGCGGTCGGTGCGGTTGCCATGCGCGATGAAGATGCGGACCACGGCGTCGGCAACCTTGGTGGCGTCTTCCGGCTTGACGATCACGCCGGTATCGCGTGCAAAATCCTTGTGGCCGGTGATGCCGCCGAGCGCGAGGCGGAACCGGATGCCCGGCTCGACGCCGAATCCATCCTTCACCTCGACGGCCTGGAAACCGATGTCGTTGGTGTCTTCGAGCACCGGAATAATGCCGCCGCCGTCGAAGCCGACATTGAACTTGCGCGGCAGCCCGTACAGCGCCCGCTCGTTGAGGATGTGGAAGTGCCATTCGCGCGCAAAGGGCCGCGTGTCGATCAGTTCCTGGGGGTCGATGCCCGCGGTTGGCGTGCCGGTGACGTTGCGAATGTTGTCGGCGCCGGAGCCGCGCGAACACAGGCCGAGATCCTGGATCGCCTCGATCATCGCGACGGCGTTCTTGGGCTCGATCTCGCGCAGTTGCAGGTTGGCGCGCGTCGTTACGTCGGCATGGCCGCCGGCGTAACGCGCGGCGAGATCGGCAAGCCCCGTCATCTGCCAGTGCGTGAGGATGCCGTTCGGGATGCGCAGCCGGCACATGTAGGACGTTTGCGACGGCGCGACGTAGAACAGCCCGTAGAACCGCCAGCGGAAATTGTCCGGCGGCTTCGGTGCTTCGTTGGCGCGCGCCTGCGCCTTCAAACGCTCATAGGCGTCGAACGGATGGTCCTCGCGTTTGAATGTCTCCTGATCGGTGAGCTTGCCGCCTGCCGCGACGGCCGCGTCCTGCGCCTTGAAATGGATTGCATCCGGTCCGGTCGGCTCGCTGTGGATCGCGGGCATGCCGGCGCCGTTCGCGGGCAGGCCTCTGCCAACGCGCGCCACCTGAAGGCCGGACATGAAGCCTTCGAGGTAACGCTTCTGGTCGGAACTGAAATCGCCCGCGACAGGATCGCTGAGCTGCCCGGCATCCGTCGTCATTCCGCGAGAATCTCCTTTGCCCGCTGGCGGCAAGCCTCTCTGCCGCTTCTGGAGCAACGACTGTGCCAACCCGTAAGGCGTTGTTTTAATTGTAATTTTAAAGAATCCCGGAAGAGCCGTGGGCGCTTCTTGGTCACTGTGTCTGATTTTTGTGCAGTGCGGTAAGTCGATTAAATCGACAGCAGCGGTGGCGCGGTGAAGCGACAGCCGCAGCGCGCCGCTGCTTTCCACAACCGATGCGGCGTTTGCCGGCGAAGTCGCGCGCGATGTTCGCGCGTTCTCCACGCGATGCCCCGACTTGGCATGGCGATTGCTCAGTGCAGGTCGTTCGACACAACGATCAACAGGAGGTCCCGTGTCTTATCTCGTTCCTTCCGAATTCGTCACCAAAATGATCGACGCGGGAGAAGCCAAAGTCTTCATGTCCACCCGTGACACCATCGTTCGCGCCTACATGGCGGGTGCAATCCTGGCGCTTGCCGCCTGGTTTGCAATCTCCATCAATGTCGCGACAGGCCAGCCGCTGATCGGCGCGATTCTGTTTCCCGTCGGCTTCGTCATGCTGATTCTGCTTGGCTTCGATCTGCTCACCGGCGTGTTCGTGCTGACGCCGCTCGCCTGGCTCGACGGCCGCGCCGGCGTGACCATTCCCGGTATCTTGCGCAACTGGGGTCTTGTGTTTGTCGGCAATCTCGCCGGCGCGCTGACGACCGCGTTCTTCATGGCGTGCGTTACGACCTTTGCCTTTACACAGGCGCCGGACAAGGTCGGTACGGTGATCAGCAATATCGGCGAGGGCCGGACGCTCGGCTACGCGGCGCACGGCGCGGCCGGTATGCTGACACTCTTCATGCGCGGCATGCTGTGCAACTGGATGGTGTCGCTCGGCGTCGTCGGCGCGATGATCTCGACCACCGTTCCCGGCAAGGTCATCGCGATGTGGATGCCGATCATGCTGTTCTTCTACATGGTGTTCGAGCATTCGGTGGTGAACATGTTCCTGTTCCCGGCCGGGCTGATGTTGCACGCGCCGTTCTCGATCCTCGACTATCTGATCTGGAACGAGATCCCGACCGTGCTCGGCAATCTGGTGGGCGGCCTCGCCTTCACCGGGCTCACCCTCTACGCCACGCACGTCAAGACGGCGCCGAAGCGCGCCGCCCTGCAGCGCGTGGCCTGATACGACCTGCTATCCTCGGAACCTCAACCGGCAACGGTTGAGGTTCCTTGCTTTGGTGGACCATGCCGGGCCGGCTCGCGATCTCGATTGGGCAATATTCCGACAAGGGGCGGAAGGACACCAATCAGGACTTTCACGGTGCGTTGATCCCGGAGGAGCCGGCGCTCGGCCTCAAGGGCATCGCCATCGCGATCGCTGACGGCATCAGTTCCAGCGATGTGAGCCACATCGCCAGCGAATCCGCCGTCAAAAGCTTTCTGATGGACTACTACTGCACGTCGGAATCGTGGTCCGCCAAGACCTCGGCGCATCGCGTCATTGCCGCGACAAATTCCTGGCTGCACGCGCAAACCCGGCAGAGCCGATATCTTCACCATCGCGACCGGGGCTATGTCTGCACCCTGAGCGCGATGGTCATCAAATCGACCACCGCCCACCTCTTCCACGTCGGCGACGCCCGCATCTGCCGCGTCGACGGAACGACGCTGGAGCAGTTGACCGAGGACCATCGGGTCATCCTGTCGTCCGAACAGAACTATCTCGGCCGCGCGCTCGGCGTGAATCCGCAGGTCGAAATCGACTATCGCGCCGTCAACCTCCAGCAAGGCGACACCTTCATTCTCGCGACCGACGGGGTCTACGAGCACGTCACCCCGCGTTTTGTCGCCGAGACCATCGCTTCCGCCGGCGATCTCGATGCCACCGCCCGTCTGATCGGCGAGGAAGCCTTTCGTCTGGGCAGCACGGACAATCTCACCGTTCAGGTGGTGCGGATCGACAGTCTGCCGGACGGCGACGCCGGTGAACGCACATTGCAGGCGGCGGACCTGCCGTGCCCGCCGCTGCTCGACGCGCGGATGACGCTCGACGGCTACTGGATCGTGCGCGAAATCCACGCCAGCAGCCGCAGCCACATCTATCTCGCGATCGACACGGCCGACGACACCGTGGTCGCGCTCAAAACGCCGTCGATCGACCTGCGCGACAACCCCGCCTATCTGCAGCGCTTCATGCTGGAAGAATGGGTCGCCCGCCGCATCAACAGTCCGCATGTGCTGAAGCCCCGCCAGCAGTCGCGCAAGCAGAATTACCTTTACGTCGTGACCGAATATGTCGAGGGCCAGACGCTTGCCCAATGGATGGTCGACAATCCGCGGCCGGACGTCGAAACCGTGCGCGGCATCGTCGAGCAGATCGCCAGCGGACTGCAGGCGTTCCACCGCGCGGAAATGCTGCATCAGGATCTGCGACCGCAGAACATCATGATCGACAAGACCGGCACCGCAAAGATCATCGACTTCGGCTCGACGCGGATCGCCGGCATCGCCGAGGACGTGGACACGGGGCCGGAAATTCTCGGCACCGCGCAATACACCGCGCCGGAATATTTCCTCGGCGAGCACGGCTCGCCGCGCTCGGATATCTTCTCACTCGGCGTGATCGCCTATCAGATGCTGACCGGACGCCTGCCCTACGGCGCGCAGGTCGCGAAGACCCGCGCCCGCTCGCAGCAGAAGAAACTTCGCTACCGGTCGGCGCTCGACGACAACCGGGAGATTCCCGTCTGGGTCGACGGCGCCCTGCGCCGAGCCGTCGAGCCCGACCCCGCGCGCCGCTACGAGGAACTGTCCGAGTTCATGTTCGATCTCCGGCATCCGAACAGCAAATACGACACAGACGCGCGCTCGGCATCGTTCCTCGAGCGCAATCCGTTGCTGTTCTGGCAGTGCCTCTGCACGGTGCTGGCTTTCGCGGTGCTGACCCTGCTCGCGACACGGTTCTAGCGGTTTCGCTTTGAAACGCCGGCCGGTGTGGTCTAGATTTCCCGTCGCATGCAACAACGGAACATGACGGCGGCCGAACTCTGGGCCGACTTCGCGACGCCGATCGCGAATGCCGACGACTATGTGCGTTCGCTGCGCGGCCGGCGCATGATGATCTATTTCATGGGCGAGCGCGTCGCGGAGCCGGCCGACCATCCGGTGATCCGGCCCTCGATCAATGCGATGGCGGAATCCTACCGCCTCGCCGCCGAGCGGCCGGAACTCGGCAGCGCGCAGCCCGCCGGCGCGAACCGCGCCGTCAACCGCTTCCTGCATGTGCCCGCCGCGCCCGGCGATCTCGTCGCCAAGCACGAGATGCAGCGCGAGCTTGGCCGGCGCACCGGCACCTGCTTCCAGCGCTGCGTCGGGCTCGACGCCATCAGTTCATGTCATTCGGTGACCTTCGACATCGACGCGGCGAACGGCACCGACTACCACAAACGCTTCCTCGCCTTTCTCGGCCGCGCCCAGACAGCCAATGTCGTGATCGGCGGCGCGATGACCGATCCCAAGGGCGACCGCTCGAAGCCGCCGCATCAGCAGTCGGACCCGGACATGTTCCTGCGCGTCGTCCGGCGCGACGCCGACGGCGTCTATATCTCGGGCGCGAAGATGCACCAGACCGGCGCGGTCAATTCGCACTGGCTGATCGTGATGCCGACCATGCGGATGACGGACGCCGACCGCGACTGGTCGGTGGTTGGCGCGGTGCGCGTCGACGCGCCCGGCCTCACCTACGTCGTCGGCCGGCAAACCAACGACACCCGCGCGGTCGACGGCGGCGCGCTCGACGCCGGCAACGCGCAGTTCGCCGGCCAGGAAGCGATGATCGTGTTCGACAACGTGTTCGTGCCGCACGAGCACGTCTTCATGGATGGCGAATGGCAGTTCGCCTCCTCGCTGGTGGAGCGCTTCACCACCTATCACCGCTCGTCCTATGTCTGCAAAACCGGCCTCGGCGACGTGCTGATCGGCGCCGCCGCGTCGGCCGCCGAGCACAACGGCGTCGAAACCGCCTCACACATCCGCGACAAGCTCGTCGAGATGACGCATCTCAACGAGACGATCTATTCGAGCTGCATGGCGGCCGCGCATCAGGCCAAGCCCGTCGCGTCCGGCGCGTGGATCAACGACGAGATGCTGTCCAACGTCGCCAAGCACAACGTCACCCGCTTCCCGTTCGAGATCTCGCGGCTGGCGCAGGACATTGCCGGCGGGCTGATCGTCACCATGCCGTCGGAGAAGGATCTGCAGAACAACGAGATCGGCCCGCTGATCCGCAAGTTCCTGCACGGCCGCGACGGCGTCGAGGTCACCGACCGCATGCGCATCCTGCGGCTGATCGAGAACATGACGATCGGCCGCAACGCCGTCGGCTATCTCACCGAAAGCCTGCATGGCGCGGGCTCGCCGCAGGCCCAGCGCATCCAGATCGCCCGCGCGATGAAGCTCGACGAGAAGAAGGCCCGCGCCCGCAACCTCGCCGGCATTACCGGTCCGGCCCGCGATCGTTGAAGGCATCGTTAACGGGCGTTAACGATTTCAATCCGCGACAACACTGGAAGATTTGCACAAACGCCCATTCGGGCTTTTGTCATGGGGCGAAAGGCCGCCGGGTGTCTGCGGTCGTTTTAACCCCGATTAAACCCTGATCGTCGACTTTGTCGTGGATAGACGACGAGGAGCGCGGGTCGCATGACCGGCAGGAAAGCCGCTGGGATCATCGCCAGTCTTGCACTGCTGCTCATGGCGGGCGCTTCGCTCTCCGCGATGACCAACCCTGCGCATCCCAAACGCGCCGAGTGGCGCAAGACTTACGAGCGTCCGCAGGCGATTCCGTTCCCGGACGACAATCCCTATTCCGAAGCCAAGGCCGCGCTCGGCAAGAAACTGTTTTTCGATCCGCTGCTGTCGGGGGCGAAGAACCAATCCTGCGCGAGCTGTCACAATCCGTCGCTGTCGTGGACGGACAACCTGCCGCGCGGCATGGGCGTCAAGGAGATGGCGACGCGCACGCCGACCTTGCTGAACATTGCCTGGGTGCCGAAGCCCGGCTGGCAGGGCCAGTTCAAGGATCTCGAGAACGTCGCGTTCCGTCCGATCACCGCCGGCGGCATCATGAACATGCCGGAGAAGGCGCTGATCGCGCGCCTCGCGGCGATCCCCGCTTACGTCGATGCGTTCGACGCGGTGTTTGGCGAAGGCGACATCACGCGCCGCAAGATCGAAGTCGCGCTCGCGACCTACCAGCGCACGATCGTATCCGGCGAAGCGCCGTTCGACCGCTGGATCAAGGGCGACGAAAAGGCCATCGGTGATGCGGCCAAGCGCGGCTTCGACATCTTCAACGGCAAGGCGAACTGCGCCGAATGTCACAGCGGTTGGGCCTTCACCGATGCGTCGTTCCACGACATCGGCGTCGGCAAGGGCCAGGACATCGGCCGCGGCAAGCTCTTTCCCAAATCCGTGAAGCTTCAATACGCATTCAAGACGCCGACGCTGCGCGATGTCGTGCGCCGCGCGCCCTACATGCACGACGGCTCGATCGCGACTCTGAAAGAGGTCGTCGATCTCTACGATCGCGGCGGCATCGACCGCCCGAGCCGGTCCGACGAGATCAAGCCGCTGCATCTGACCGAGTCCGAAAAGGCCGACCTGATCGCGTTCCTGCAGACGCTCAACGGCGAGCCGAAGAAAATCATCCTGCCCGCGCTGCCGCGCTGACGCCGAGCGGCGTCACAAATCGATAACGCGCGCTTATGGAAGCGCGCGTCTTTGTTTTGGGCGAGGCTGTAACGGATCAGGCGTGCGGAAGACCGGAGCCGAGCAGGGCGAAGCCGCCGATCAGCAAAACGCCGGCACACTTCTCCAGCAACGCGACATGCGTGGGGTAGCGCTCAGCGACTGTGGCAATCGTCGCGCCGAGCACGACACTCGTCAGGCTGGCCAGGGCGATGAGCATGGGCGTTCCGGCTCTCTTTCGTCGTCAACGGCCCCAATTTAGCTCGCGAACCTTACCCGAGACTTGTTTCGGGCCCGAAACCCACAGTTTCGAGCGGCGACCTGCCGCTGAGGTTAACCAAGATTAAATTTTCACATGCACGTAAGACTCAATTGCTAAAAAATGTGGTAAAAGTTTAATGAAAGCAGCTGGGTAGGGCCGACAGCGGAACCGGTCTCTTAAGTAACTTTTATGGCGTATTACATATGTTCATAGCGTACCGCGGTCCCGGCCGGGTGCCCGGGCAGTCCAAATGGGCTGCTGTTACGACCGCCGCTCTCTTGTCGATCGCCGCCAACCTCCTGCTGACCGGTCCCGCGGCCGCGCATGTGAAATGGTTCTGCGCCTTCGACGTCGCCGGTGCGCCGAACAGTCTGGTCAACGTGCTGTGCCCCGACTTCGAACTGCTGATCGGCATGTCCGTGCTTGCGTTGATGGTCGGCTGCCTGGTCGAGCCGACGCCGGTCGGCGCCGCCATGCTGCGCGCGCTCGACCGCACCACGGAATGGGTCCGCGACAACACCGAAGCGATGTACCGCGCCGGCGTCGGCATGTTCTTCGTCGCGATCTGGGCGATGGGCGGCATCCTGATGACGCCGGAGCTGAAGACGAATTCCGTCATCATCGGCTTCATCCATCTCGGCATCGCCGCCGGCGTGCTGTCGCGCCGGACCATGCCGCTGTCCGGTCTCGGCATCATGGCGATCTACGCCGTCGCGATCTGGAATTACGGCATCTTCCATCTCGCCGATTACCCGATCTTTCTCGGCGTCGCGCTCTATCTCATCCTGACCGGCCTGCAGCGCGATCTGTTCGGCCAGCGTCCGCTCGACGTCGTGCGCTGGGCCGCCGGCATCACGCTGATGTGGGCGTCGATCGAGAAATGGGCCTATCCGGACTGGAGCTATCCGCTGCTCACGCAGCATCCGCAGCTGACGCTCGGCTTCCAGCCCGATTTCTACATGCGCGCCGCCGGCGCCATCGAATTCGCGCTCGCCTTCGCGCTGATGTGGACGCCGCTGGTGCGCCGCTTCGCCGCGATCATGCTGGCCGCGATGTTCATCGGCGCGGTCGTTCAGTTCGGCAAGATCGATTTTGTCGGCCACTCCCTGATCATCGTCGTGCTGTTCTCGGTGATCGCGGACCGCGGCAGGACCAGCGTCGAGCTGGTCCGTTATCCGTGGCTGTCGCCGCTCGGTTACGCCTCGGCGCTCGCGGTGTTCCTCGCGATGTATTACGCGGGGCACGGCGCGCTGTTCGGCGGCGCGCCGGTTACCTGACCGCGCGAGGTTCCCTCGTCCGCTTCAGTTGACGCGGACGGTCAGCTTCATCTTGGGATGGATGGCGCACAGCACGTCGAACGTGCCGCTCGTCGCGAAGGTGATCTTCGTCTTGCTGCCCGGCTCCTGGTCGCCGGAATCGAACTTGAAGGCATTCGAATCGATATAGGCGTGATGCAGCAGATCCGCGTCGTCGTTGACGATCAGGATCGATGCGCCGCGCGAAACCGACAGTTCGTTGGGGTGGAACATCCGCCCTTTCTGCGAGACGACGATTTCCGATTGCGCCAGCACGGTTAACGAGCCGCTAACGGCGACAAGACCGCCGACCGCGAAAGCGGCCGCCATCGCTCGCCACGGGAAAGTTGCGGGGGATCGTGCCATCGGAAGACCTGATTTCTCATGCACGGCTGCGCCGCCTCGGCGCCGCGCAACGCCCGCCGAGCGTGGTCGAGCGAGGTTAAGGTCCCGTTAACGAAATCCGAAGGATTGCCCGGCCCCTCAAGGCGAATTAACGGCCCAAGTGTAAGTCTGGATGGCGAAAACCGCGGAAATCGGTGCGTCATTTCATGCAACGCGCGAAGGCCAGCGAGATCTGGACGAGGTGGCGTCCCGGCATGTCGGGGCGCGCGGCCTTTTTCAATACTATCCGCGGCCGCATCCTGATCGCATTTCTGGTGATGAGCGCGATCACCGGCGCGCTCGGTCTCTACACGACGCAAAGCACCCGTGACACCGGCCTTCTCGTCGAAAAGACGTTCGATCGCTCGTTGATGTCGATCAACTACGCGCGCGCGGCAGCGACGGACTTTGCCGCGATGCGCGCGGCGTTTGCGCGGCTGTGGATCGCTTCCGAGCCCGAGACCCGTGCGAAGCTCGAAATCGAAATCCAGCGGCTCGCCCGGACGCTGAACGAAGACCTCGATATCGCCGCGCAGCGCTCGCAATCCGAGCGGGCGACGCAGGCCGCCCAGCGTGTCGCGCGCACGGTTGAAGTGTGGAAGACGATACGCGAGCGGCTGCTCGATACCAATGTGAGCGACGCCAACTGGGAGTCGCTCGACCGCTACGCCGACAAGGTCAACGAGCAGATCGACCTTCTCATCAACTACACCGCCGGCGACGGCTTCATCTATCGCCAGACCGCGCGCGCGACGGTCGCGCGGGACGTGCAGCTGAATTTCGCCGGAACGCTGCTGGCGATCTTCCTGTCGGCAATCGTGACCTGGCTGCTCGCGCGGCGGATCGTCGGGCCGGTCGCCGCCGCTTCCAACATCGCGGGACAGATCGCGCGCGGCAAGCTGGACGTCGTGATCCCCAAGGACAGCTCCGACGAACTCGGTACGTTGCTCGATTCGATGGGCATCATGCGCGACAACATCAAGGCGGCGATGGAGCGCGAGGTCGGCCTGCGGCAGTCGGCGCAGTCTCGCCTGTCCGACGCGCTGGAGAACTCGCAGAAGGGTGTTGTGCTGGTCGACGCCAACGACCGCATCGTGCTGGCGAACGGGCAGGCTGCGGCGTTCTTCAGGGTATCGCAGAGCCTGTTCACGCCCGGCATGCGGGTCGGCGAGGTGCGCGAGGCGATCGAGGCGTCCGCCGGCGCCGGCCGCCTGCTGACACGGCCCGACTACTACGAGCCGGGCACCGAGCAGATCAAGCTGAACGACGGCCGCTGGCTCAACGTCAGCCAGAGCCTGACGCGCGACGGCGGCTTCATCGTCGTCTGCGGCGACGTGACGGAGACCAAGCGGCAGGAGGAAGCGCTGCGCGCGACCAATCTCCGCCTCGACGCCGCGCTCGATAACATGACGCAGGGCCTGTCGCTGTTCGACGCCGAAGGCCGGCTCGAGGTGATCAACCGCCGTTATCTGGAAATCTTCGGCCTGACGCGCGACATGGTCGGTCCCGGCGCGACCTTCCTCGACCTTCTGGAACTGAGCGTCGCGGCGGGCAATCATCCCGGCAAGACCGCGCAGCAGGTGATGGCCGAGCAGCACGAGTTCCTGCGCACCAGCCCGACCGGGATGCGCCTGCTCGATATTTCCGGTCGCGTCATCTCCTGTGTTTATCGCCCGACCCAGTCCGGCGGCTTCGTCGCGACCTATGAGGACGTCACCGAGCGCCAGCAGGCCGAAACCAAGATCATGCATATGGCGCGGCACGACGCGCTGACCAATCTGCCGAACCGCGTGCTGTTCCGCGAGACGATGGAAGCGGCGCTGGCGAGCGGCGACAAGCTTGCCGTGCTGTTCCTCGATCTCGACCGCTTCAAGAGCGTCAACGACACGCTCGGCCATCCGGTCGGCGATGCGCTGCTGTGCGAGGTCACGCGGCGCCTGCAGTTGACCGTGCGCGGCGCCGATACCGTGGCGCGGCTCGGCGGCGACGAATTCGCCATCATCCAGATGGGCGGCATTCCGGGGCAGGCGACCGATCTCGCCGTGCGCATCATCGAGGCGATCTCCGAGCCGTTCGACATCATGGGCCATCAGGTTGTGATCGGCACCAGCGTCGGCATTGCGGTCGCGCCGACCGACGGCAACGAGCCGGACCAGTTGCTGCGCAACGCCGACATGGCGCTTTACCGCGCCAAGAGCGACGGCCGCGGCACCTATCACTTCTTCCATCCGGAGATGGATTCCGCGCTGCAGGCGCGCCGTTCGCTGGAACTCGATCTGCGCAAGGCGCTCGGCAACGGCGAGTTCGAGCTGTACTACCAGCCGATCGTCAAGCTTGAGACCGGCGTGCCGTCCGGTTTCGAGGCTCTGCTGCGCTGGCGTCATCCGGAGCACGGTCTGGTTTCGCCGGACAAGTTCATTCCGATCGCCGAGGAAATCGGCGTCATCGTCTCGATCGGCGACTGGGTGCTCAAGCAGGCCTGCCTGGACGCTGCCGCCTGGCCGGACAATCTCAGCGTCGCGGTCAACCTGTCGGCGGTTCAGTTTCGCAGCCCGACGCTGGCGCTGTCGGTCGTTTCCGCGCTCGGCACCTCGGGCCTCGCGCCCGGCCGGCTCGAGCTTGAGATCACGGAAACGGTGCTGCTGCAGGACGACAAGTCGGTGCTCGACACGCTGCACCAGATGCGCGATCTCGGTGTCAAAATCTCGATGGACGACTTCGGCACCGGTTATTCCTCGCTCAGCTATCTGCGCAGCTTCCCGTTCGACAAGATCAAGATCGACCGCTCCTTCATCAACGAGCTTGGCAAGAAAGAAGATTGCGTCGCCATCATCCGCGCGGTGTCGCGGCTGGGCTTGAGCCTCGGCATGATTACCACCGCCGAAGGCGTCGAGACCAAGGAGCAGCTCGATATCCTGCGCGCCGAAGGCTGCACGCAGGGGCAGGGCTATTACTTCAGCCCGCCGCGGCCGGTGTCGGAAGTCCCCGCCATCCTGAAAAAGCTCAAGCCGCGCACCCGCGCCGCCTGACGCGGCCGGCTATTACGCATCGGGCCGGCAGCGCCGGAGATAATTCTCGGCCGCGTCGCGTCCGAGCAGCCGCCCGACCGTCATCGTCTTGCCCGGCACATGCGCGAATACCGCGCCCGCGAATGCGCGCAGCGCCGCCTCCTGTTGCGGCGCGATAGCTTCCGGCTCGCCCTCGGGCACCGCAATCACTTTATGGTCGGTCTCGCCGTCCTCGATCTGTTCGAGCAGGCCGATGGGCTTGCAGGCGACGGTTGCGCCGAAGGCCAGCGGGCGGCTCGTCAGCACGAAGCAATCGACCGCGTCGCCGTCGCCGCTGACGGTGCCGATCACGAAGCCATAGGCGAACGGATAGGCGGCCGAGATCGGCGCGGTTTTCAGATGCTGCAAACTGCGCTCGTCGAACGTCTTCTTCTCGCGCGCGCCCGCTTCGTTTTCGATGAAAACCTGCATGTCTTCCGTCCGATCCGCGCCGCATCTTACACGGCTTTTTTGTCGCTTGGATCGCAGGAAATCAATCAGCTAGGCTTGCCGCCGGAATGAGGGGGCGATCATGGCCGGGACACTGACACGCGAAACCACCGTGGCGCGGTTGCGCGCCGAGCGCGCTGCCGGCCGTGCGATCTACGACGCGCTGTGCGGCACCGGCATCACCGCCAAGATGGCGGCGCGCGGCGGCGCCGACCTCATCACCACGCATTGTCTCGCCTACTTCCGTATGCAGGGCATGAGCTCGATGGCGGGCTATCTGCCGATCTGCGACGCTAATGCGCTCACCCTCGAACTCGGCGAGCGCGCGCTTCTCAACGTTGTGCGGGACACGCCACTGATCGCCGGGCTGCTCTGCCCCGATCCGACCCGCGACATGGCGCGCTTTCTGCGACGCATCGCGGAAGCGGGTTTCCACGGCGTGATGAACTGCCCGACGGTGGCGCTGATCGACGGCAAGTTCCGCAGCGATCTGGAAGAAACCGGCATGGGCTTCGTGCGTGAGATCGACGTGCTGGGCGAGGCGTCGCGTATGGGGCTGTTCACCAAGGCGTTCTGCACAACGCCGGACGAGGCGCTGGCGATGGCGGAGGCCGGCGTCGATAACATCATCGTTCATTTCGGCAACAGCTCCGGCGGCACCATCGGTTCGAAGACGGTGCTGGCGGCGGACGTCGCGCTCAAACGCACGGCGGCGGTGCTTGATGCATTGGCAGCGAAATACGCGGACCGCATCGTCACCTGCCACGGCGGCGCGATCGAGACGCCGGAGCAGTTCGCGGAGTTCCTCAAATCCGAGCCGCGGCTCGACGGCTATGTCGGCGGCTCCTCGGCGGAGCGTTTCCCCGTCGAGCAGTCGGTGACGGACGCCACGCGCCGTTTCAAGGCGGTGAAGCTGGCGAACAAGAAATAGGGGCATTTCGCTTGCGCAAGCCCGCTGTCTGTCTGCTCGCGACCCTCGACAGCAAGCATGAGGCGATCCGCTTCATGCAGCAGGCGTTGCGCGAGGCGGGCGCCGAGCCGTGGCTCGTGGACCTGTCGTTGCGTCCGCATGCGCAGGATTTCGCCGATGTCGGCGGCGCCGACGTCGCCAAGGCGTCGGGCATTGGATGGGACGACCTGCGTGCGCTGTCGCGCGCCGAAGCAGCCGAGCGGATGATCGGCGGCGGCGCGGCCATCGTCGGCGCGAAATTCGCTCGCGGTGAGATCGACGGGCTGATCGGTCTCGGTGGCGCCAACGGCTCGACGATGGCCTGCGCCATCATGCGGCAGCTGCCGCTCGGTGTGCCGAAGGCGATGGTGACGCCGGTCGCCGCCACCGCGGCCGTGCAGTGGTATGTCGGCGAAAGCGACATTGCGATGTTCCCGACCGTCGGCGACATCTCGCTCAATCGCGTCACCCGCGCGGCGATGTGCAACGCCGCGCACGCCATCGCCGGCATGGCGTCGGCGCGGCGCGCGCAGGCCGAACGCGGCCCGCCGCTGATCGGCGTGTCGTCGTTCGGCAATACGCAGCCGGCGGTCGACTGCATCACGGCCTTGCTCGAGGCCGACGGCTACGAAGTCATTCACTTCCATGCCTCCGGCCCCGGCGGCCGCGCGCTGGAATCGCTCGCCGCGCGCGGCGAGCTGGCCGGCGTCATCGATCTCACGACCTCGGAACTGACCGATCTCGTCACCGGCGGCGTCTACAGCGCAGGCGAGGGGCGGCTGACGGCGGCGGGCGCCGCCGGCATCCCGCAGGTGGTGGTGCCGGGTTGTCTCGACTTCACCAACTGGTGGTTCGGCGCGGTGCCGGAGCGTTATCGCGGCCGCGCTTTCGTTCAGTACAACGTCGAAATTCTGTTGATGCGTACCAGCGCCGAGGAGTTCGCCGCGCTCGGCAAGCTGATGGGCGAGCGGCTCGCTACCGCAAAAGGGCCGGTCACCGTGCTGATTCCGCAAAACGGTATGAGCGCGCTGATGGCGCGGCGCATGACGGACATCGACGGCAACGACGCCGGGCCGTGGGCGCAGCCGGACACCGATCGTATATTCGTCGAAATGCTGCGCCGTCACTTCACCGGTGAGATCCGCGAATTGCCGCTGCACATCAACGACGAAGCTTTCGCGCGCGCCTGCGTGGCGGCGCTTACACCCGCTCTGCGTTGAGATAGGCGAGGCGGGCACCGCAAAAGGCGCAGACGAAGCCGAGGCCGAGCGCGGTCAGGCTGGCGATCACGTCGACCGCGCCGCCCGCCGCGCCGGTCTTGCTCAACACACCGGCGACGGTCGCCACCACGACGACGATGGCGATCAGGAAGCCGCGGGCGAGCCGGTAGACGAAAGCCTGCCCGCGCGCGGCGGCGATCAGATAGATGCCGGCCGCCCAGCCGCCGACGAAGCCCGCGCCGGCGGTCGCCCACCAGGCGATCGCGGCGATGAACTGCTGCTTGCTGGTCGGTTCCGCGGTGCGCAAGCCGGCGTCGATGCCCAGCCCCAGCACGGTCAGCGCAATGTGCACCGCAAGCGCGGCGAACACGCCACAGGCGATCGCCGTCGCATAGTGCAGATTGCGGGAAGAGAAATTGTCCATCGAACGCCCAGGCGGCGGCCGGCCGGAACGGGGCCGCCGCCGCTATCGTTGCCGCAGGCAACGGGGACGATCAAGTTTGATGTAGCGCCGCCGCGGGGCCTCTCCGCGGGCGGCGGGGTCGTTCAGGCTGCCGTCAGGCCACCTTGCGCCGCGGGTTCAACAGCTCGTGGAATTCCCGCTCCAGCGCCTCCAGCGCTGCGCGGCGCGCCGGCGTCATGAGGCTCGCGGCGCGCGCCGTCTCCGCCCCGCCGTCGTTCGCCTGCAATTGCCGGTCATCGAGCGTGTCCGTGCGCATTCCGGTATCCCCCTGTGCCGCATATCGGTCGGCAAGAGGTAACTGAGTCGCGACTATCCGTGGATAACCCCGGCCTCAATTTGTTTCGCGTGTTGCATTGCCGCGACAATTGACAGTCGCGCGCGGCGCGAAAGTGATTCGCTTCGTCGCCCGTTTCAGAGCCGGATCGGCTAAAGTTTGCCGGCCGGTTTGGATTGAAACGAGGGTGATCGCGATGATGACGTCCCGGATTGCCGTGCTGCTGACCGGCCTCGCGGCCGGCCTGATGATCGCCTGGGCGGCGCCTTACGGGCGGGCGCATGACGACGCCGCGCTCGCCAAGGCGGCGCCGAAGAACAACCCGCTCTTCATCAACATGACGAGCGGCGACACCTGGCGCGGCTGGATGGGGCTGCACTTCGCGCATGCGACGCTGAAGATGGGGCATCCGGTCGCCGTGTTTCTCAATCTCGATGCCGTCAAGCTCGCCGCCAAGAGCGGCGATCAGGAGAAGAAGGACAGCATGCGCCGCGTGCCGCGCGACATCCTGGCGGACTTCATCCGCGACGGCGGCGTCGTGTTGATGTGCGGGCCCTGCATGCAGGAATTCGGTCTGAAGACCGCCGACCTCGTCGACGGCGTGCAGATGGGCCGGCCCGGCTACACGCAGGGCTTCATCTTCGCCGAGAACGCGCGGACGCTGACGTGGTGAAGGACCGGCGGGCCTAAAGCTCGCCGATCTCGCGCAGGATTTCCTCGGTGTGTTCGCCGAGCAGCGGCGAGGGGCGGCCGGAGGATTGCGGCACGCCGTCCATCACGATCGGCGTGCGCAGGCCGGGGATCGAGCCTTTCTTTGCCGCCTTGCTCGGCATGTCGATCCGCATGCCGCGGTGGATCACCTGCGGATCGTTGAACACCTGTTCGATGTTGTTGATCGGCCCGGCCGGCACGCCGACCGCCTCGAGCTTGGCGAGCAGGTCGTCGCGCTTCATCTTCTTTGTGTAGGCGGTGAGTTCGGGAATGATCTTGTCGCGGTTGGTCAGCCGGCCGACATTGTCCTGATAGGCCGGATTGCCGGAAATCTCCGTCGCGCCGAGCACACCGCACAGCTTGTGGAACTGGCTGTCGTTGCCGCTGGCGATGATGAGATGGCCGTCGGCGGCGGGGAATTCCTGATAGGGCACGATATTGGCGTGCGCGTTGCCGAGCCGGGTCGGCACCTTGCCGGACACCAGATAATTCAGCGCATTGTTGGCGAGAATGCCGACCGTCGAGTCGACCAGCGCGGTATCGACATAGGCGCCCTTGCCGGTCCGCTCGCGCTGGGCCAGCGCGGCGAGGATGCCGACGGTCGAATAGACGCCGGTGAAGATGTCCGACACCGCGCCGCCGACCTTGACCGGCGGGCCGTCCGGCATGCCGGTGATGTCCATCAGCCCCGCCATGCCCTGCGCCATCAGGTCGTAACCGGCGCGCTTGGCATAGGGGCCGGTCTGGCCAAAGCCGGTCACCGAGCAGTAGATCAGCCGCGGGTTTTCCGGCGCGAGGCTCTTGTAGTCGAGGCCGAACTTGGCGAGGCCGCCGACCTTGAAGTTCTCGATCAGGATGTCGGAGCGGGCCGCGAGCTTGCGGATGATGCGCTTGCCTTCCTCGGTGTCGAAATCGACCTCGATCGACCGCTTGCCGCGGTTGGCGGAATGGAAATAGGCCGAGCCGATCGGCTTGCCGTCGGTTCCTTCGACGAAAGGCGGACCCCAGGCGCGGGTATCGTCGCCCGGCCCCTTGCGCTCCACCTTGATGACGTCGGCGCCGAGATCGGCAAGGATCTGACCCGCCCAGGGCCCGGCTAAAATCCGGGCAAGTTCCAGCACGCGCAGGCCGGCCAACGGCTTCGACATCTTCTAAACTCCGACTTGGATTGCGTCGCGATGGGCCGGTTTATAAAGAGGCCCGGCAGCACATGCCAGCGCGGGTTTCCCGCGTTGTGCGGTGCGGTCATGTCGCGACTTTTTCACCGCTTCGCGCTGGCCTGCCCAACGCGCGCTGGCTAAAGTGCCGCCGATGCCTTTCGCCGCCGCCACCTAGACGGGGGTTCGCGGCCAACCCGCGCGGGCATCCCGCCACCATATGCGGGGTATCCCGCAACCAAGAAACTGATGAGGAGGAGAACAATATGAAGCTCACGACGATGCTTTTTGCCGGCGCGACGGTGCTGGCGCTGTCGATCCCGGCGCAGGCGCAGGTCACGCTCAAGGCGTCGCACCAGTTTCCGGGCGGCAAGGGCGATCCGCGCGACGAAATGGTGCAGATCATCGCCCGCGAGATGAAGGCCGCCAATGTCGGCGTCGAAATCCAGGTCTATCCGGGCGCCTCGCTGTTCAAGCCGAACGACCAGTGGAACGCCATGGTCAACGGCCAGCTCGACATGTCCTCGTTCCCGCTCGACTACGCCTCGGGCAAGGTGCGCGCCTTCAGTGCGACGCTGATGCCGGGCCTCGTGCGCAACCACGATCGCGCGCAGCGGCTGAACAATTCGCCCTTCATGAAGGAGATCAAGGCGAAGATCGAGAAGGCCGGCGTCGTCGTGCTCGCTGACGCTTGGCTCGCCGGCGCTTTCGCGTCGAAGAAGGGCTGCATCCGCACTCCGGCCGACATGAAGGGCCTCAAGATCCGCTCCGCCGGCGCGACATTCGCGGCGATGTGGCAGGAGGCCGGCGCTTCGATCGTCTCGATCCCGTCGAACGAAGTCTACAACGCACTGCAGACCGGCGTTGCCGACGCGACCGACACCTCGGCCGGCAGCTTCGTGTCGTTCCGCCTCTATGAGCAGGTGAAGTGCATCACCGCCCCTGGCGACAACGCGCTGTGGTTCATGTACGAGCCGGTGCTGATGTCCAAGAAGAGCTTCGACAAGCTGTCGAAGGCCCAGCAGGCTGCTCTGATGAAGGCGGCCAAGAAGTCCGAGGAATACTTCAACGCCGAGACCCGCAAGCTCGATGAGAAGATGGAAGCGGCGTACAAGAAGAACAATGTCGAGGTCATTCACCTGACGCCGGCCGAGTACGACCAGTGGCTGAAGGTCGCGCAGAACTCGTCCTACAAGCGGTTCTCGAGCGAGGTTTCCGACGGCAAGAAGCTGATCGATGAGGCGCTCGCCGTTAAGTAATCAAGTCATGCGGCCGGCTGCATCGCGCAGCCGGCCGTTTTCTTACCGACCGTTCCCTTGAGGAATTCATGGATCTGTTCATCCGCGGAGTGAGGCGGCTCTCCTTCGCCTGCGGCCTGTTCGCCGCTGCGCTGATCGTCGCCGCCGTCGTCATCGTCTGCCAGATGGTTTTCATCCGGTACGTCCTGAACGACAACACGATCTGGCAGACCGATTTCGTCACCTACAGCCTGGTCGCCGCGACCTTCATCGGAGGACCCTACGTTCTGATGACGAAGGGGCACGTCAATGTCGACGTGGTGCCGATCTATGTGGGGCAGAATTCGCGCTGGTGGCTCGCACTCATCGCCATCGTCGTGTCGCTCGGCTTCGCACTCGCCATGACCTGGCTCTCCTTCCAGTTCTGGCACGAGTCGTTCGAGAACAACTGGCGGTCGGACACGATGTGGCGCGCGCGGCTCTGGATTCCTTACGCGGCGATGCCGTTCGGCCTCGGCGTGCTGTCGCTTCAGTATATCGTCGATCTGATTTGTCTCGTCACCGGCCGTGAATATCCGTTCGGCATGTCGCCCGATCAGGCAGGCCCGTCGCTGACTGAGGCCGGCATATGAGCCCGACCGTCCAGGGGTTGATCGTCCTCACCACGACGGTCCTGCTGCTGCTCACCGGCGCGCCGGTTGCCTTCGCGCTCGGTGCGATCGGGATCGTCTTCCTCGTTCTCTTCCAAGGAGTCGATTCGCTGCGGGTCGCGGCTGAAACGCTGTATTCCGGCCTGTACGACTTCACGCTGGTGTCGATCCCCATGTTCATCATGATGGGCGCGGCGATCGGTTCCTCGCCCGCGGGCCGCGACCTCTACACCGCGCTCGACCGCTGGCTTTACCGCGTGCCCGGCGGCCTCGTGATCTCCAATCTCGGTGCTTGCGGCATCTTCGCCGCGCTCACCGGCTCCTCGCCCGCGACCTGCGCCGCCATCGGCAAGATGGGAATTCCGGAAATGCGCAAGCGTGGCTTTCCGGACGAAGTCGCTGCCGGCTCGATCTGCGCCGGCGGCACGCTGGGCATCCTGATCCCGCCGTCGATCACCTTCATCCTCTACGGCATCGCCACCGAAACCTCGATCGGCCGGCTGTTTCTTGCCGGCGTGCTGCCCGGCTTGCTGCTGCTCGGCCTCTTCATCGCCTGGACGATGTTCTATCTCTGGATGAGGGGCGAGCGGCAATATGAGGCGACGTTCCGCTACAGCTGGAAGGAAAAATTCGACGCCATTCCGAAGATCGCGCCTTTCATCCTGATCGTGATCGGCGTGATGTACGTGCTCTACGGCGGAATCGCGACGCCGTCGGAGGCCGCCGGCGTCGGCGCGGCGATGTGCGTGCTGCTTGCCGTCCTGATTTACCGCATGTGGAATCCGAAGGAGTGGTGGGAAATCCTCCGCTCGACCACCCGCGAGTCCGTCATGATCCTGATGATCATCGGCACCGCGGTGCTGTTCGGCTACATGCTGACGTCGCTCTACATCACCCAGACGCTGGCGCAGGCGATTGCCGACGCGGACGTCAACAAATGGGTGCTGATGGGCCTCATCAACCTTTTCCTGCTCGTTTGCGGCTGCTTTATCCCGCCCGCCGGCATCATCCTGATGACGGCGCCGATCCTGCTGCCCATTATTACGGCAGCCGGCTTCGATCCTGTCTGGTTCGGCGTCATCCTGACCATCAACATGGAAATCGGCCTGATTACGCCGCCGGTCGGTCTCAATTTGTTCGTCGTCAACGCCATCGCGCCGGATGTGCCGACCAACAAGATTCTTTGGGGTGCGCTTCCCTATGTCATCTGTATGATGCTGGCGATTGTGATCTTGTGCTTCTTCCCCGAAATCGCCACATGGCTGCCGGACCATCTGATGGGAGCTGTTAAAGGGCATTAGATGAACACCTCGTTTTTCGGGGAACTTCTGCAAACCATTTCGGAGCGGGGGCGGGCGCTGCTGGCGCGCGACCGCCGCGGCAGCGATGCGGCGCGCTCCGAGGACCTGATCGACCTGTGCGAGCACCTGCTCTCGGGACGGGGCGAAGCCTCGGGCGTGGCGCTTGCGCGCGACATCCTGCGCCGCTACGGCGAACTGACGACCGGTCCGCGCATTGCGTTTTTCGAGGCGCTGGCGAAGCGCTTCGGCACCGACAACGAGCGCCTCGCGGCGGCGATCGCCCGCTGGCAGAACGACGCCGGGGATACCGCGACCGCGGAGCTTCATGCCGCGTCCGAGCCGCGCCGGCAGGAGCTGTTCCGCCGGCTCAATCTCGCGCCCGGCGGGACCGCCGCGCTGGTGCATATGCGCGAGCAGCTGATGGACGCGCTGGCGCACCGCGACGACCTCAAGGCGGTCGACAACGATTTCGTTCACCTGTTCTCGTCGTGGTTCAACCGTGGCTTCCTGGTGCTGCGCCGGATCGACTGGTCGACGCCGGCGATCATCCTGGAGAAGATCATCCGCTATGAGGCGGTGCATCAGATCCACGACTGGGAAGACCTGCGCCGCCGCATCGATCCGCCGGACCGGCGCTGCTTCGCCTTCTTCCATCCAGCGCTGATCGACGAACCGCTGATCTTCGTCGAAGTCGCGCTGTCGCGCGACATTCCGGGCGCGATCGCGCCGATCCTCGCCGAAGCGCGCGAGATGACGGAGCCGGACCGGGCCCGCACCGCGGTGTTCTATTCGATCTCGAACTGCCAGCGCGGCCTCGCCGGCGTGTCGTTCGGCAGCTTCCTGATCAAGCAGGTCGCGGAAGAACTCACCCGCGACATTCCGCGTCTCAATACCTTCGTCACGCTGTCGCCGGTGCCGGGCTTTGCCGCCTGGCTCGCCCGCGAATTGAAAGATCCGGCGTCGCCGGCGGCGGCCGAATTCGACGTCGCGGCGCTGGCGAAACTGTCCGATCCGCAGTGGTGGGAAAACCCGGAGACCGCCGAGGATCTGCGCGCTCCGGCGATGCAGGCGGCGGCGTGGTATTTCCTGCGCGCGCGCAACCGGCGCGATCTGCCGGTCGATCCCGTGGCGCGTTTCCATCTCGGCAACGGCGCCCGGCTCGAGCGCATCAACTGGCTCGGCGATATGTCGGGCAAGGCGCTATCGAGCGCCCACGGGTTGATGGTCAATTATCTCTACGATCTCGACGAGATTGAGAAGAACCACGAGGCCTATGCGGAGCAGCGCACCGTCGTCGCCTCCAATGCGGTGCAGCGGCTGTTGCGGCCGACGACGGCGGCCGAACTGGTGCCGATCGCCGGCTAATAGTTACCCGTTCACCCCCGCGAAAGCGGGGGTCCAAGACTAAGATAATCGCGCTTCTATGTGGCTCTGGATTCCCGCTTTCGCGGGAATGAGCGGAGTGTCTTTCAGGCTTTCGGGTCAGGACTTTCCGTAAACCGGCACGATGCCGCCGCGCGACACGCGGTTGTCCGGCGATGCGAGGAAGGCGATCGTCGCCGCCACTTCCTCGACTTTCGGCCAGGCATCGAAGTCCGCCTTCGGCATCGCCTTGCGGTTGGCCGGCGTGTCCATGATCGAGGGCGCGACCGCGTTGACCAGAATACCGTTTTTCGCCACTTCCTCGGCAAGCGCGGCCGTCAGCGCGGCAACGCCGGCCTTTGCCGCCGTATAGGCCGCCATCCCGGCGCCGCTGCGCCATTCGAGCGCCGGACGCGCGGCGACGTTGACGATGCGGCCGCCGTTTGCGCCCTCTGGGCCCGATCGCTGCATCGCCCGCACCGCTTCGCGGCAGCACAGGAAGCAGGAGGTGAGGTTGGTCTCGATCTGCGCGGTGAAATCGGTCTTGCTTGTCCTGGCGAACGGCGCGGCGGCAAACCCGCCGGCGAGCTGGATCGATGCCCACAGCGACGGCACGCCGTCGTAAAGCCGCGTCACAGCGGCTTCGTCGGCGAGGTCGCTGTCGCCGATCATGGCGACGCGCTCGTGGCTGCGATAGGCGAAGCGTTCGGCGTCCGCCGCGTGGCGATAGGGGATGCGGCAATGCGCGCCGGCCTCGAGCAGCAGGCCGGTCACCGCGGTGCCCAGCGCGCCCGCGCCGCCGGTGATGATGACGTGACGTCCGGCGAAATCCATTTCGCCCGTTCTCCGGTCAGCCCCTGCTGCGCTTCACCCGCGTCGGCAGCACCTGGTATTCGATCCAGTTGGCGACCTCGCTGGTGCGCAGCTTCTTGTCGAGCACGTTCTTGCTGATGCCGAACCGCCACGCGAGCCGCTTGCAGTCGGGGTCGCGGTCGAGCGTCTCGAGGTCGGCGGAATAGGTCTTGATGTCGTCGGTGTTGAGGAAGAAGCCTTCGTCGATCAGCCGCGCACCGATGCGCCGGGAAATCGCCGCAAGCTCGCGCAGCGGATATTCGGGGTGATACTGCACGCCCCACGCGATCGTGCCGTTGCGGCGGATTTCCGCGCTCTGCACGTCCGACACCGCGTTGGTGGCGAGAACGGTCATACCGGGCGCCAGCGTCTCGACCTCGTCGAGATGGACCGTCGGCGCGTTGAAGATCTCCGGCTTGCCGATATACATCGGATGCTTGCGGCCGGACTCGGTGAGGCGGATCGAACGGCCGAAGCCAAGCTCGCGGCCTTTCGGATTCTTGCGCACGGTGCCGCCGGCGGCGACGGTGAGGATCTGCAAGCCCCAGCAGGAGCCGAACACCGGCGTGCCGGCATCGAGAAAGGCGCGCACCAGTTCGATCTGCCGCGTCACCGCAGGGCCGCCGTTGTAGACGTGGAGCGAGGAGCCGGTGATGGCGACGCCGTCATAGACGAGCAGCTGTTCGCCTTCCGGCAGCACGGCAGCGACATCGCCCGGCATCGCATGGTCGACACGGGCGCCCGGCAGCAATTCGCGCAGCAGGTCGGAGTAGCCCTTGTGCGCCGGAGTGCCGCCCGCGGTCAGGTGTTCGGCCAGCGTTTCGGGAGAGTTCCCTTCGATAACGAGCAGGCGAGGCAAAGGCATGAATTCAGAATATCACGCGAGTCTTTCCGAAATGTATGTATCCACCGTCTTATGGCGGCGTTAAGGCAAAAATGCCGTTTTCTCCGCGATATCTGTGGCTTCGGCGGCGGCTGCGGGGCCGGCTCCTTGAGTCGGCGGCGGCGCGCGCTCATTCTGCCCGCGGTTTCGCGATTCGGCAGTCCATCCGGCAGTTATGGCGACCTACGATCTGGCCATCATCGGCGGCGGCGTCAACGGCGCAGCGATCGCGCGCGATGCCGCCGGGCGCGGACTGCGCGTGCTGCTGGTCGAGCAGGGCGATCTCGGCTCCGGCACCTCGTCGGCCTCGAGCAAGCTGATCCACGGCGGCCTGCGCTATCTTGAGCACGGCGCCTTCCGTCTGGTGCGCGAGGCTTTGACCGAGCGCGAGCTGCTGCTGCGCAGCGCGCCGCACGTCATCCGCCCGATGCGCTTCATGCTGCCGCCGGCGCCGGGCCTGCGCTCGGCGCTGAAACTGCGCTTCGGTCTGTTCCTCTATGACCGGCTCGGCAATCGCAAGGCGCTGCCGCCGACGCGCACCGCGGATCTCACGCATCATCCGGTCGGCGTGCCGCTGCAACGGTCTTATCGCTTCGGCTTCGAATATTCCGACTGCTGGGTCGACGATGCGCGGCTCGTCGTGCTGAACGCGATGGATGCCGCCGAGCGCGGCGCGGCGATCCGTCCGCGTACCCGCTGCGTGCGCGCCGAACGCAGCGCGGAGTGGGAACTGGTGCTCAACGCCCGCGGCCGGCGCGAGGTTGCGACCGCGCGCGTGCTCGTCAATGCCGCAGGGCCGTGGGTCGATCAGGTGTCGGAGAACATCCTGCGCCTGACCTCGCAGCCGCACGCCCGTCTCATCAAGGGAAGTCATATCGTGGTGCGGCGCATGTTCGACCACGACCGCGGCTATACGCTGGAGGCGCCCGACGGCCGCGTCGTTTTCGCGCTGCCCTTCGCGCAGAATTTCACCTTGATCGGCACCACCGACGAGCCCTTCGTCGGCGACGTCAACGCGCCGGCGCCGAGCCCCGGCGAGCTGACCTATCTGATCGACGTGGTGAACCGCTATTTCCGCCACAAGGTGTCGATCGACGATGTGGTCTGGGCATTTTCCGGCATCCGTTCGCTGTACGACGACGGCTCCCGCAAGCCGGAGGACGTCACCCGCGACTATCACCTCACGCTCGACGAGAAACGCCGCGTCGCGCCGGTGCTGACGATCTATGGCGGCAAGATCACCACCGCGCGCAAGCTCGCGGAAGCGGTGTTCGAGCGGATCGGCAAGTTCTTCAAGATGCATCCGCCCTGGACGCATCACGCGACGCTGCCCGGCGGCGACTTCGCGGCCGACGAGTTCACCGTGCAATTGACGCGCGCCCGCAACCGATGGCCGTTCCTGTCGGCCGACACCGCCGCGCGGATGGTGCAGGCCTACGGCACCCGGATCGATCGTATCCTCGGCGAGGCAAAGTCGTTCGACGACCTCGGGCCGCGTTTCATCGGCGACCTGACCGGCGCGGAACTGCGCTATCTCGCCGCGCAGGAATGGGCGCAGACCGCCGACGACGTGCTGTGGCGCCGCACCAAGCTCGGCCTGATGGCGAGCGGGCAGGACCGCGAGGAAATCGCCCGCTTTCTGGCGAAAACGCTCGAGACGCCCGCGAAATAACCGCGTTTGCGCGTCCCATCATGGTTAGCGAATCCTTTCCGCGATCCCCGCTCTGCTGGAATACCGGTTTACGGCTTCGTGACGGGACTGTGCTTTAATCAACCTCGTCGAATTCCAGTGGCAAAGCGGAAACCGCTATGACGATCGACAGCAAGCAGATGGCCGCGCACCTTGCCAACCTCAAGGTGCTGCTCGTCGACGACGAGCATTACATGCGCAAGGTCGTACGCACGTTGCTGATGAGCATCGGCGTGCGCGAGATTCATGAAGCGCCGGACGGCCTGTCCGGGCTCGACGCCATTCGCACGCTGGCGCCCGACGTCGTCATCCTCGACTGGGAGATGCCGGGTCTCGACGGCGCCGGCTTCCTGCGCATCGTGCGCCAGCCCGAGACCTTCCCCTATCCGGCGGTGCCGGTGATCATGCTGACCGGCCACGGCGAACGCTCGCGCGTCGTCAAGGCGGTCGAGGTCGGCGTCAACGAGTTTCTGCTGAAGCCCGTGTCGTCCAAGGCGCTCTACGACCGCCTGGTGTCGATCCTCGCCAACCCGCGTCCGGTGGTCCGGCAGGGCAATTATTTCGGCCCGGCTCCGCGCCGGATCGCCACCATCCGCGCCGATGCGCAGGGCGATATCGCCGACCTCGTGCTGCTGAACTGACGCGGCGGGCTTGTCTTTCATGCGGGCATGATCTTTGCCCGAAAACCAGTTCCCGCTTTTCGGGATCATGCCCCCGGAAATCCTGTGTTTTCAGGCGGTTCCGTCTTTACGGGACCGTAACGCTGGCCGTGGTCATATCCCGCCCGAGCATGGACCCGTCGCGCGCCGGGGTCTGGACGGGATCATGATCAACGCCAAGCAGGTCGAAGTTCTCATTTCGCAGCTGAACGTTCTCGTCGTCGACGACAACGCCTTCATGCGCAATATCGTGCGCAGCCTGCTCACCAATATCGGCGTCAAGAAGGTGTTCGAGGCGCCGGACGGCATCGCCGGCCTCGAGGTCATCCGCAGCGAAATGCCGGATATCGTCATCCTCGACTGGGAAATGCCGATGCTCAACGGGCCGGAATTCGTCCGCATCGTGCGTTCGCCCGGCGTGTTTCCGCTCCCGGATATTCCGATCATCATGCTCACCGCCCACGGCGAGCGCTGGCGGATCGTCGAGGCGGTGCGCCTCGGCGTCAACGAATTCCTCTGCAAGCCGGTTTCGGCCAAATCGCTGCATGAGCGTTTCATGTCGATCCTGCTCAAGCCGCGCGCCAGCGTTCAGGTCGGCGCCTATTACGGCCCGCAGCCGCGCAAGTCCGCGCTCGAGCAGGAGGCCGGCGTCGGTGACGCGGCGACCAGCCCGATCGTCGCGGTCTGAGCGTTCCCGGCTGATGGAATCGAAGTCTGAGCTGTAGTTTTACTGTTGTCGCGTTTTCTTCACGCGAACCGGTTCCCGCTTCGCTCGAAAACGCTCCGTCCCGCCTGTTGACCTTTGCGCGCGCGCCGCTAGCTTGCCGGCGGGCCGCCTGGGGACGAATGGCGGGAGCGGGGTGAGCAGGAATTGGCCGGCGATAGCAGCGATATTCTGATCCGGTTCGACAACGTGACGAGGCGGTTCGGTCAAACCGTCGCGGTCGATGGCCTGACGCTCGATATCCGCAACAACGAATTCTTCGCGCTGCTTGGACCCTCCGGCTGCGGCAAAACGACCTTGCTGCGCATGCTCGCCGGCTTCGAGATGCCGGACGTGGGCCGCGTGCTGCTCGGCGGCGCCGACATCACCGCGCTGCCGCCGCACCGGCGCCCGGTCAATATGATGTTCCAGAGCTACGCGCTGTTCCCGCATCTGAGCGTCGAAGGCAACATCGCCTTCGGGCTGAAGCAGGAAGGTCTGCCGAAAGACCAGATCGCGTCGCGTGTCGCGGAGATGCTGGCGCTGACGCGGCTCGACGGTCTCGGCGGCCGCCGCCCGGATCAGCTGTCCGGCGGGCAGCGCCAGCGCGTCGCGCTCGCGCGCTCGCTGGTCAAGCGGCCGCGCGTATTGCTGCTCGACGAGCCGCTCGGCGCGCTCGACAAGAAGCTGCGCGCCGAGACGCAGTTCGAGCTGATGGCGCTGCAGCGCAAGCTCGGCACCACCTTCGTCATCGTCACGCATGACCAGGACGAGGCGATGATCCTGGCCGACCGCATCGCGGTGATGAATCGCGGCACGGTCGCGCAGGTCGGTCCGCCGGCCGACATCTACGAGCACCCGGCGTCGCGCTGGGTGGCCGAATTCGTCGGCGACGTCAGTCTGCTGGAAGGCCGCGTCAATGCCGGCGGCGCCGTCGAAACCGCGAGCGGCACGTTCGGCGGGGCAGGCGCGGCCAAAGTCGGCGACAAGGTGTGGCTGGCGCTGCGTCCGGAAAAAATCCGCATGGCGTCGGCGCGGCCGGCCGATGGCAACGCGGTCGCCGCCACCATTCTCGATGCCGGCTATCTGGGCGACGTCACGCTCTATCAGGCGCGGCTCGCCGACGGCACGGTGATGAAGGTTTCGACGCCGAATACCGAGCGCGCCGGCGGCGCTTTCAAAAGCGGCGAGGCCGTCTGGCTGTCGTGGCCGGCGGCGGCCGCCGTGCTGTTGAGGGAATGATGACGGCGCACGGTCGTCACGGAGGAGGCTGGGGCGGGCGGCTCGTCGTGCTCGCGCCCTATCTCTGGCTGGTGCTGTTCTTCCTCGTGCCGTTCGTGCTGGTGCTGCGCATCAGCCTGTCGCAGATCGCGATGGCGCAGCCGCCCTATCTGCCGGCATTCGACTGGTCGGCCGGTTGGCAGGGCGCGCGCGACTTCGTCGCCGGCCTGTCGTTCGAGAATTACCGGCTGCTCGGTTCCGATACGCTTTATCTGTTTTCCTATCTGAAGAGCCTGCAGGTCGCGACCGTCTCGACGCTGATCCTGCTCGCGATCGGCTTTCCGATGGCCTACGGCATGGCGCGCGCGCCGCGCCGCTGGCAGCCGATGCTGCTGATGCTGGTCATCCTGCCGTTCTGGACCTCGTTTCTGATCCGCGTCTATGCGTGGATCAACATCCTGCAGCGCGAGGGTCTGTTGAACGATGCGCTGCGCGCGATCGGGCTGATCGACGAGCCGTTGACGTGGCTTGCGACCGACACCGCGATCTATATCGGCGTCGTCTATTCCTATCTGCCTTTCATGGTGCTGCCGCTTTACGCGGTGCTGGAAAAGATGGACGACACGCTGCTCGAGGCCGCGGCCGATCTCGGCTGTCCGCGCTGGCGCGCGTTCTGGGCCGTCACCGTGCCGCTGGCGGTTCCCGGCATCATGGCCGGCTCGCTGCTCTGTTTCATTCCGGTGATGGGCGAGTTCGTCATCCCGGACCTGCTCGGCGGCTCCGGCACGATGATGATCGGGCAGACGCTGTGGCTCGAATTCTTCTCGAACAAGGACTGGCCGGTGGCCTCCGCGCTCGCGGTCGTGCTGCTCGCGCTGCTGGTCGTGCCGATCCTGTTCTACGAGCGTCTCCAACAGCGCACCATCGAGGGGAGCCGCTGATGCGCCGCTTCTCCGCGATCAATGTCACGGCGGTGGCGCTGGGCCTTGCCTTTCTCTATCTGCCGATCGCCATCATGGTGATCTATTCGTTCAACGCCTCGCGGCTCGTCACGGTGTGGGGCGGCTGGTCGCTGCAATGGTATGCCGCGCTGCTCCACGACGAGGCGATCCGCGACGCCGCATGGGCGAGCCTGCGCATCGGCGTCATGTCGGCGACGCTCGCGACCGTGCTCGGCACGCTGGCCGCGGTGGCGCTGGTGCGAATGGGCCGATTCCGTGGTCGGATGCTGTTTTCCGGCATGGTCTATGCGCCGCTGGTGATGCCGGAAGTCATCACCGGCCTCGCATTGCTGCTGCTGTTCGTCGCGCTCGATCTCGGCCGCGGCGTCTGGACGGTGACGCTCGCGCATACCACGCTGACGATGTGCTTCGTCACCGTGGTTGTGCAGTCGCGGCTCGTGAGCTTCGACCGCTCGCTGGAAGAAGCCGCGATGGACCTCGGCTGCCCGCCTTGGAAGACGTTCTTGACGGTGACGCTGCCGCTGATCGCGCCGGCGATTGCGGCCGGCTGGATGCTCGCCTTTTCCCTGTCGCTCGACGATTTGGTGATCGCGAGCTTCACGACCGGTCCCGGCGCGACCACGCTGCCGATTCGCATTTATTCGCAGGTGCGGCTTGGCGTGAAGCCGGAGATCAACGCGATCTGCACCATCCTCATCACCGTCGTCGCGCTGGCGACGATCGTCACGTCGCTGGTGGCGAAACGCGACGCGGCGCGCCGCGACCGCGCGGCGCTCGGCGCGCAGCTTTAGCCGCTGAAATCACGCCTGCTGAAAGAACGCTTATTGCGCCGGGGCGGTTTGGGTTTCCGCTGCGGGCGTCGCAATCGCCGTCGGCGCACCGGCAGCCGCGGCGTTCGGCGTCTCTTGTGCCGCAGTAGCGTTGCCGTCGGCTGTTGCCGCCGGCGCGCTGTCGGGGCGCGGTGAGCCGCCGGTGATCTGCTTGATCGCGGAGCGCACGGCGTCGCGGGCCTTCTTGTCGCGCACCGCGTCGAGCAGCGGCGCGGCGGCGCCGGAGCGGCGGATCAGGATCTGCGGGTCCGGCAGCATGATCGGGTCGTCCCACGAACCCTCGACGAAGAACGGCAGCTCGAACTTCGGCGTCTTCTCGCTGCCGGCGCCGGTCAACAGGCCGGCGGTGCCTTTCAGCGACAATTCGCGGGTCGGAATCAGCGCCGAGCCGGTCAGCGCCAGCTGCACCGAGGGGCCGGACACCCGCGCATCGCTGATGGTGGCGACGCCCTTGGCGATGCGCAGCACCACCGTCAGCTTGTCATAGGGTGTGCGGCCGGCGCGGAAATCGCCGCCGCCGGACAGCGGGCTGCGCTCGAGCCGGCGCAGCAGTTGCTCGACGTTGAGGCCGAGCAGCGAGCCTTTTTCGCCGTTGACGCTGGCGCTGCCGGTCAGCGTGCGCGTCAGCGCCAGGATGCTGTCGCCGGAGCCTTCGAGCGCGAGCACGACGTTGCCCTTGCCCTCGAGGCGATGCATGCCGAGCAACTGGCCGAGGCAGGCCGAGAGGTCGACGCCCATGAACTGCATCTGCGATTTGAGATCGACGCCGGTCTCGAAATTGGAGATCGTGAACGAGCCCTTGATGACGCCGTTGAACGCCTGCGACTCGCCGATCGCCACCGAGAGATGCCCGCCGCGCAGGTTGGCGCCGATCGCAGTGCGGCCGAGGGTGGCGCCGGGCAATACGACATTCGCCGCCGACAGCCGCAGGTCGACGTCGAAGGCCGCGAGGCCGTCGAGGCTCAGCGGCGCGTTGTTCCACTCGCGCTGGCTGGTCGCGAGCAGGCGCACCGTCGCCACATAGGGCGACAGGTCGATCTTGTCGGCGGCCAGCGTGCCTTGCAGCGTCTGCCGGCCGTCGGTCGCGAAGGTCAGCACGCCTTCGGCCTTGTTGCCGTCGAGTTCGACATTGACGTTCGACAGCGCGATCGTGCCGCCGACCACGTTGGCCTGCGCCTTGAGCGCGAAGCGCTCGAAGCCGCCGCCGGGCAGGGGCTTGCGGCCGGCCCAGACCATCGTGTCGCGCAAGTTGGCGGCGTCGGCCGCCAGCGTGCCGTCGACCTTGAGCGTCGGCTTCATGCTGAAGTTGCCGTCGAAGGCGGCCTTGGCGGTGGTGCCGGCGATGCGGAACTTGAGACCGGACTGGTTGCCGGCCAGCGCCGCCGCGAAGTCGCTCATCGTCAGGCTGCCGTCCATCATCTGGCCGTGCCAGCGGAACCGGCCGGTGGCGCCGAAGCTCTTCGAAATTTGCGGCCAGGCGAGCGACATCTCGACATCGTCGAGGCGCTCGTCGATGCCGCGCTTCATGTCGCGGAAGATGATGGTGCCGCCCTGAATGCGGATCTCCGAGAACAGCGGCGTCTCTTCGCTGCCCGCCTTCTGCCCGCTCTCGAGCCGCTCGAGCAGGTTCGACCAGTTCGAGTGGCCGTCCGCGCTCACATGCAGCGCGATCCGCGGACGTTCGAGCGTCACGTCGTCGATCTCGGCGCGGCCGATCAGCAGCGGAAAGAATTTCAGATGCGCGACGAGGCGCTCGGCGGTCAGCGCCGGTTCGCCGCCCTGGGCCGGGCCACTCTGGCCCATCCTCACGTCGGCGAAGCTGACGGTGCCGGAAGGGAATAGCGACACCGTACCGACGCCGCGAATCTCCGGCTCGAAACCGGTCACCGAGCGAATTTCGGACTGCACCTTGTCGCGAACCGCGTCGGTCGACACCAGATGGTTCAACGCCATCAGGATGCCGCCGCCCAGAATGAAGGCGAACGCCAGTGTCAGACCAAGCCGCTTAAAGCCGGTTGCTACCGTCAAGAGACCGATATTCCGCGTGTGTCACGTCCGTGGGCGGACAGAAATATACCACCCGTCGCGGGCACGCCAACCGTGGCGGTCCTCTGTGACGCTTTCAAGGCTGCGGCGCGCGGTCACGCCAGGCTCTGCGGCGCAGCGGCTTTGACGGCTCGGCTGGAGATTTTTGGGCGAACCGGGCGGGCGCCTTTTCCGCGAAACGGACCAGCCAGATCACCGGCAGGATGCCGACCGCCACAATCAGCAGCGCGGCGAGCGCGCCTTCCTCGAAGCTGCCGCGGGTGGCGAACTGGTAGATGTAGGTCGCCAGCGTCTCGGTGTTGAGCGGCCGCAGCAGCAGCGTCGCCGACAGTTCCTTCAGGCAGTCGACGAACACCAAAAGCGCCGCCCCCCACATCGCCGGCCGCGCCAGCGGCAAATAGAGGTTGCGCACGAGCGAGCGGGGGCCGGCGCCGAGCGTGCGGGCGACGTCCTCGAATTCGCCGGGGATGCGGGCGAGGCCGGCCTGCGACAGCCCGATCGCGATGGCGAGAAAGCGCACCACATAGGCGATCACCACGCCGGCGCTGGAGCCGGCGACCACGAGGCCGGGATGCGCCCCGGTGGTGTGCTCCGCAACCCGGTTGACGATCTCGTCGACGCCGACAATGGGGCTCAGCAGACCGAGCGCGAGCACGGTGCCGGGGATCGCATAGCCCATCGCCGCGACCGCCACCGCGCCGGCGATCAGCCGCGTGCGGCCGATCCGCGCCGCCATCGCGGCGAGACTGCCGAGCACCAGCACCGCGGCCGTCGCGCTCGCCGCCAGCGTCAGCGTGGTCAGGGTGTGGCGCAGAAGTTCCGGCTCGACGCCGAGCGCGAGATGCCGCGCCGCCGCTTCGCGGGCGAGGAAGCCTGCCGGCAGCAGAAAGCCGAGACAGAACGGAACGAGGCAGGCAAGCGTCGCCAGCCAGCGCCCCGCGCCCCGCAGCGGCACGCGATGGCTCATGCGCGAATCCTGCGCCGACATGGCATAGCGCTGCCGGGCGCGGCCGTAACGTTCGAGCGCGATCAGCGCCACCACCAGCGTCAGCATGGCGAGCGCGATCTGCGCGGCGCCGGGCAGGCTGCCGCGGTTGAGCCAGGTGTTGAACACCGACAGCGTCAGCGTCCGCACGCCGAGATACTCGCTGGCGCCGATGTCGTTGAGACATTCGAGCAGCGCGAGCGCGATGCCGACCGCGAGCGCCGGCCGCGACAGCGGCAACGCCACATCGCGCGCGAGCCGCCATGGCCGCGCGCCGAGCACGCGCGCGGCTTCGGTGAAGGCGGCGGTCTGGGTCTGAAACATCGCGCGGGCGGCGAGATAGACATATGGATAGAGCACCACGCCGAAGATCAGGATCGCGCCCGGCAGCGAGCGCACCTGCGGAAACCAGTAATCGGCGGCGGTCGCGAAGCCGAACTGGCTGCGCAGCGCGGTCTGCACCGGCCCCGCGGCTTCCAGCAGGTCGGCATAGACGTAAGCGGCGATATAGGTCGGGATCGCGAGCGGCAGCGGCAGCAGCCAGATCAGCGCGCCGCGCAGCGGAAACTGGTACACGGTGACGAGCCATGCGGTGCCGGCGCCGGCGATGCCGGCCAGCGCCGCGACGCCGGCCAGCAGGCCGAGCGTCTGCACCGCGCTCGGCGGAATGACAAACGAAATGAGATGCATCCACAGGCCCGCCTCGCCGCCGAGCGCGGCGGTCCGTGCGAGGCTGATCAGCGGCAACGCGGTCAGGCCCGCGAGCGCCAGCGCGATCAGCGTGCAGGCGAGCGGGGCGCGCCGGCCGGCGCCCGAACGAAAGGCCCCGCCAAAGGGCTTGCCTTGGGCGGGGCTGTCGAGCGAGGTGTCTGCGATCGTCATGGGGGCCTTATACGCCCGTCAGGTTGACCGTCAGTTATCGAAACCGACCTTGTCCACCAGCTCGGACGCGGCCTTCTTGTTGTCGCCGATCTTCGCGAGCGGCACGTCGTCCGGCTTCATCTTGCCGTAGCTCGCCACGATCGGGTTGACGGCAATGCCGTCGCGCAGCGGGTATTCGAAGTTCATGTCGGCATACATGTGCTGGGCCTGCTCGCCCATCAGCCACTCGATCAGCTTGACCGCGTTGGCCTTGTTGGGCGCGTATTTGGTCAGCACGACGCCGGAGACGTTCACATGGGTGCCGCCGTCCTTGAAGGTCGGCAGGATCACCCGCGTGGCGTCGGCCCAGGCCTTCTGCTTCTCGTTGGTCTTCATCAGCGCCCAGTAATAGGTGTTGCCGATGCCGAGGTCGCATTTGCCGGCCGCGACGTCGCGCGCGGTTTCGCGGTCGCCGCCGGAGGGCTTCTGCGCCAGATTGGCCTTCAGCCCGCGCAGCCATTCTTCCGTCTTGGCCTCGCCGTGGTGCGCGAGATAGGCGGCGAACAGCGCATTGTTGTACATGTGCTGGCCGGAGCGGATGCAGATCTTGCCCTTCCACTTCGGGTCGGCCAGTTCCTCATAGGTGATCGCATCCGCCTTGACGCGATCGTTCGACGCATAGACGACGCGCGCGCGCATCGACATGCCGAACCAGTGGCCTTCCGGGTCGCGCGCCCGCGCCGGCACCAGCTTGTCGAGCGTTGCCGACTGGATCGGCTGCGTGATGCCGGCTTTCACCGCGTCTTCGAGCCGGCCGATATCGACCGTGAGCAGGATGTCGGCGGGCGAGTTCTCGCCCTCGCTCTTGATGCGCTGTTCGAGGCCGGAGCTTGCCGAGATCACGTTGACGTCGATGCCGGTCTCTTTGGTGAAGGCCGCGAACAACGGCTGAATGAGCTTCGCTTCGCGATAGGAATAGACGTTCACTTCCTTCGGCTGGGCGTATGCGCTGCCCGCCGCGGCGATCAGCGTGGCGGCGACGGCCGTGCCGGCGAGCGCGCTCCGCAACGTGAGTGTCATGTCCAATTCTCCTGGGTTCAGTCGGCCGTGAAACGCTCGCCGCGTCTTCG
The DNA here is from genome assembly GCF_050250095.1 of Pseudolabrys sp. NCBI lineage: Bacteria > Pseudomonadati > Pseudomonadota > Alphaproteobacteria > Hyphomicrobiales > Xanthobacteraceae > Pseudolabrys > Pseudolabrys sp. The sequence goes on from NZ_JBFWPH010000008.1 coordinate 51,152, forward strand.
CGCGCGGCTTTGCTGTGGTGCGTTTCAGTTGGAGAGGAAGACCCGACCCCAGTCAAATCGAATTCGGGTGAACGATCAATAGCTTAGAACTATTCTAGGCTGCGTTTTGCGTCGCCGTTGCGCGGCATGCGCGCGTCGGCGATCTCCGCAATCAGCTTGGCGATGATCGCCTGACCGAACGAATTGAAGTCCTTGGCTTCCATCACGAAGCTGCCGGGTCCGCCCATGACGTTGTTGCGATAGTAATTTGCCAATCCGCCCGGAGGGTTGGTGTGTTCCGGGTTCCACGGCAAGGGACGATCGCTCAGGATGACGAGGCCGTTGATGGTCATGCCGAGCGCGACCGCTTCGTCGCGCGCATCGGTGACGGCGCGGCCGGAATTGTTGGTGCCGTCGCCGGAGACGTCGATGGTGCGGCGTTTGGCCTCATACGGTGCGCGGGCGAATTGCGCGACCGAAAACTCGATCGCCGCGCTGATCGAGGTGCGGTCGGCGAAGGAGCGGCGCGACTCCATGAGCTTGTCGCCAAATTCGCGCGCCGCTTTCGGGCCGTCGATCAGCGTCCAGTCGATCACCACCTGCTGCGAGCCGACGCCCGACCATTCGACGAAGCAGACTGCGATGCGGCGGTTGAGGCCGGAGCGGATGGCGTTCAGCACGCGCGGGTCGGACAGCGCCTGCGCATAGCCTTCGCGCTGAAGCTGGTATTTCGGAGCATCGACGCTGCGCGAAACATCGGCCGCCAGCACCAGCAACAGATCGACCGCTTCGGCGGCACGCGCCATCGGCGCGGCGGCGAGCAAGGCGATCAGGACGACGGCAAGGCGCAAACTGCGGACCACGAGCGCCGACACTCCAGGGTGGGCACTTTCCTCAAGGCCGCCAAGTCTAATCCACTTTCGGGCGGGATGGAGGCGGTTCGTTGCAGGGCTTGCCTGCGGTAACCCGCGGCCGCTATCGCCGCCGTTTATCAGGCAATAACGCGGGTCGCCGGGAAAGCCACCTCGACCAGCGTGCCCTGGTCGGAGCCGCTGGTGATGGTGAAGGTGGCGCGGTTGGCTTCCGCCAGCGCCTTGATGATCGGCAGGTCGAGGCCGGTGCCGCTTGCCCCCCAGCGCGCCGCGGTGGCGATATTGCGGAACGGCTCGAGCGCGCTCACCAGTTCGCGGTCGGACAGGCCGGCGCCGGTATCGCGCACCCGCAACACCACGTCGCCGTTTTCGTTGCGCGCGGTCGAGACGATCACCTGCCCGCCGGCGCCGGTGAACTTGATCGAATGTGCCAGCAGGTTGAGCACGATCTGGCGGACCGCGCGGCTGTCCGCGACGATCGCCGGCAGATTGGCCGGCAGCGATGAGCGGATGATGACGCGGTCGCGGTTCGCCTGCGGCTGCAGCGCGGCGACGCATTGCTGCGCGATCTCGTTGAGGTTCATCGGCGTCATCGCGAGGTCGAGCTTGCCGGTCTCGATGCGCGCGAGGTCCAAGAGGTCGTTCAGCAGCGCGATCAGCCGTTCGCCGGAGGCGTGGATGCCCTGTGCGTAATCCTGATAGCGCTCGTTGCCGATCGGTCCGAAGCGCTCTTCCATCATCACCTCGGAAAAGCCGATGATGGCGTTGAGCGGCGTGCGGATATCGTGGCTGATCTTGGCGAGGAACTCGGATTTTTCAGCCGTCAGCAACTCGGCCTGATGGCGGGCGTTGACGAGATCCTCTTCCGCCTTCTTCAGCGCAGTGATGTCGCGCAGCACGGCGCAGAATTTCTCGCCGTCCGGCCCGACACGGCCGACGGTGATGTGCAGCGGCACCAGTCCGCCGCCCTGCGCGCGCGCCATCATCTCCTTGCCGGGATTGATGATGCCGGCGGTGGCGTCGCGGTTGAGCCGGTCGAGATAGTCGAGCGCGGCGCGGCGGCTCTCCGGCGCGAACAGTTCGCCGAACGTCATGTCGGACAAGGCATCGCGGTCGCGGGAAAACAGCGCGGCGGCGCCGGAATTGGCGAAGATGATCCGGCCGGTGGCGTCGATCAGCAGCACGCCGTCGGCGGCGGTGTCGAGCGCCGCGCGCAGGTTGCGGTTCTCGGACTCGAGTTCGCGGCGCGCAAGCTCGGCCGTCTTGTCGGGTGCCGCTTGCGGAGCCGGTTCGCGCGACGCGGCCGCGAGCGTGTTGATCATCAGCACCAGCGCATTGTCGCCGTCCCATGTCACGCTGAACAGCCGGCCTTCGACCGGCTTGGCGTTGCCGTCGCGCGTCGCGATGGCAAGTGACTTCGCGCCGCCGTTGCCGCTTGCGCTGCCGGGGCCGGCGGCCGGCTCGATGAACAGGCTGTCGAGGCCGCCCCCCGACGTCAGCGCGTCGAGCGTGCGATAGCCGGTCCAGTCGAGCAGGGCGCGGTTCGCGTAGATCAGCGTGTTGTAGCGATAAACCAGGATGCCGACCGGCAGCTTGTCGAGGATCGGCCGTTCGTCGCCGGCATTGACGGGCGCGGGCGGGGCAACGCTGTCGGAGCGCTGCGGCGGCGCGAGCTGACGGTCGGCGACCGGCTCGGCGCGTTCGGGACCGAAGTCGTCGTCGATCAGCGGCTTGCTGGCGCTCGCCTTCAGGCGGTCGCCGAGCTGGCGCGCAAGCTCGTGGAACGCGCTCTGCTCGTTGTCCGACAGCGACGGAGCCGGGAACGGCACGACGGTCGAGGGCGGCTGTTGCGGTGCTGCCGGCTCCGCCGTTTGCGGCGGCACGTGCGCGGCGGCGGGCGGTGCGGCCACGACCGTCGCGGTCGCCGCTGGTGTCTCGTCGCGGCAAAGTCCGAAGCCGCGGTAGCCCTGGAAGCTGCGCTCGCGGTCGAACATCGGCAGGCCGGAGAGTTCGACGGCGAGCAGGCCGCCGCCGGCCGACGGCCAAGCGGTCGCGATGCCGCTCCAGGTGTCCTGCGAGGTGAGCGCCGCCGCAATGCGCCCGTCGGGGTCGAGACCGAGCGCGCCGGCGATCTCCCGCCAGCTCTTGCCGGACAGCGCCGCGGTGCGCGCGTCGGCGCGATCGAAGAAGTCGGCGGTGAGAATGGTGAAGTGCCCGTCGGCGTCGCTTTGCCAGATGAAACGGCGGACGTCGCGCCGCGTCGTTTCGGCGGGGGCGGCGGGCGAGACAGCCGGCGAAGCGGACGGAGCGGTTGCGGGCACGGCGTCGGCGCCGCCGAACACCGCGAGCAGCGCGCCGCCATTGCCGTTGCCGAGCCGCATCAGCATCGCTGCGCCGTTGCTGCCCGTGCCGTCGCGCAGCGCCGTCGCCGCGAGGTCGCCGAGGCCGAGCGCGGCAAGCGTCTTCGCGCCGTTGAGCGAGGCGGCGGCTTCCGGTGAGGCCGCGATCAGATCGCCGCTCGCGCTGAAGATCGCGGCCGGCCCGCGATGGCCGGCGAGCAGCGCCTGCGCGCGCTCATCGATGCTGAGACTGGTCTTTGCGGGTTCGACCGCCGCGATCAGGATGCCGTCGCCGCCGTCGGCGAGCGCGATGCGCTGGCAGCGGCAGGTGAGCACGCCGCCGACGCCGGCGCCGGGGCCGCGCAGCCGTTCGAGCCGCGCCGCGCCTTGCGGCAGCGACTGCGCGATCTGCGCGGCGCGTGCGGCGAGCGCGTCGGCATGCGCGCGCTGAACCGCTGCACCGACAGGATTGGACCAGAGGAGCCGCGTGCCGTCGCCCGACCACAGCCATGCCGGCGTCGCGCTCATGGCGTGCGCGGCGAGCGCAGGCGCGGCGAGGAGGGCATAGGGTTGATGCGAGCCGTTCATTGTTTCGGCGATCGTTATGGATAACGAAGAATTAATACGGCCGCGCTGTGGCAAGGTCCACGCAAAGCCCGCCAAATCAGGCTGCGATGAACCGGTATGGTTAATTTCACCGGGCAGCCCGCAGGCGACACATTGCTGAACAATTCCTGTGGTGAGCTTGCAGCCGTCTAATCCACGAGCAGATCCGATTTTGCCAGCAGGAGGCGTTCATGGCCGCAAGCAACACGCCGTTTTTTGAATTTCCCCCCGAATTTCAGAAAATCGCCGAGAAAAACGCCGAGCAGATGCGCGAGGCTTTCGGCCAGTTCGTCGGCGCCACGCGCGAGGCCGTCCGGCATGTCGAAGGCCACATGGAAACCGCGATGACGGGCGCGCGCGACGTCCGCGAGACCGCGCTGCGGATGGCGGAGCAGAACATCGCCAATTCCTTCCAGTTCGCGCAGGCGCTTCTGGCCGCCAGGGACGCCCAGGACGTCGTCCACATCCACTCCGAATTCGTCAAAACCCAGATGGCGGCCCTGACCGACCAGGCCCAGGACCTCGCCCGGAAGGCCTCGAAAATGGCAGAGCCGCCGGCGAAGGGCTCTGCCGCGCCCAAGGATGGCGGCAAGGACGCCGGTAAAGGCGGCAAAGCGGCCTGATCGGCCGGCAGTTACGGACGGCAGGGTGGGACGCGCCAGGCCGGTCCGCCAAAACGGCATACCGCAATGCAAAATTTCATGTTGCATTGCACAATAAGTCGCCTATATTGGGTTCACGAAAGCCGGAGACTGCGCCCGACGTTGCGTATGCGGCCGCGCAGTCAGAGTCTGGGAACTGAGCGAAACACAGCCAACGAGGATCACCGCCATGAGCGACACCGTCTCCACGGCCCCGAAAGCCAAGGCCAAGCCGGCCCCCGCTTTCGAACTGCCGAAGTTTGAAATCCCGAAGTTCGACGTTCCGAAGTTCGAAGTTCCGACCGCCTATCGCGAATTCGCCGAGAAGGGCATTTCGCAAGCCAAGGAAAACTACGAGAAATTCAAGTCGGCCGCCGAGGAAGCCACCGACGTCCTCGAAGACACCTACGCGACCGCCTCCAAGGGCGCGGCCACCTACGGCCAGAAGGTGATCGAAACCGCGCGCGCCAATGCCAATGCGGCGTTCGATTTCTACGGCGAGCTGTTCTCGGCGAAGTCCTATTCGGACGTGCTCGAGATCTCGACCGCCTACCTGCACAAGCAGTTCGACACGCTGACCGCGCAGTCGAAGGACCTCGCGGCCTGCGCCCAGAAGGTCGCGACCGAGACGGCCGAGCCGCTCAAGGAAGGCTTCGCCAGCGCGATGAAGAAGGCGGCCTGAGGCCGTCTTTCCAGAGACCATTGATGGGCGCGGCGGACTTCCCCGCGCGGCATCCGAAATCCTCCTGACTTCAAGGCCCGGATCGTCCGATCCGGGCCTTTTTGTTTTGGCGGGACGCAGGCAGCGGGACGGAAACCATGGTGCCGGCGTCAGGGCTGTTTGGCTTGCCAAACCGGCCCGCCGCACCTAGGTTCGCGCCGCTGCCGGCCGCCATAGCGCGCGCGCCCCGCGGCACCCGTGCAGGCGTAGCTCAGTTGGTTAGAGCGCCGGTCTGTGGAACCGGAGGTCGGTGGTTCGAGTCCACCCGCCTGTACCATCGCCGCTTGTGAACGGCGGTCTTGCGCAAGCGCACAACAATTCGCGGCTCGACAATAAAAAACGCCGGCGACACGCGCCGGCGTTTTTGTCTTTGCGGCCTTGGGTGGCGCTACCGCCAGCTCGTATAGCGGCCGTTGTTGTCGGTGCGCCGGCGGGCCGGCGGTACATAGGTCTCGCGCGGCTGCGGGCCGCCGAACAGGAAGTCGAAGAAGTTCGGACCGCCCGAATAGCCGCCGCCGCCGAAGGTGCCCGGCGCGACGCGCACCGGCTTGGCCGAGGTGTTCGGCGGCCTGTCTATCGCGATATCGGCGATCTTGCGCTCGCTGCCCTTGAGGATCGCGAGCATGCGGGCGTCGCGGCCGTAGACATCCTCGCGCAGCTGCAGCTTGCCCTCGTCGTCGACGAAAGCGGTCTGATAGGTCAGGTGCACGCGGATGTGCTTGGGGAAGTTGATGTTGATCTCGCTGCCGCCGAACATCTTCTCGAGCCGGGCCGCGGTGTAGTGCTCCTGCGGCAGCGCGAGCGACAGCAGCACCTCGCCGTATTTCAGCGGGTTCTCGACGCGCATGCAGCCGTGGCTGTAGGCGCGGCGCGGCCGTGCGAACAGGTGCTTGTCCGGCGTGTCGTGCTGATAGACCAGGAACTTGTTCGGGAAGTTGAAGCGGATGCGGCCGAGCGCGTTGCCGGCACCCGGCGGCTGGTAGATGCGCACGGTGCCGTCGGCGGCCTGCTCGACCTTGAGGCCGATGCGGTCGAGCGCGTTCGGGTCTTCCTGCAACGCCGGCAGATACTCGTTCTGGATGATCGAGGGCGGCACGTTCCAGGTCGGATTGACCGTGATGAACTTCATGTCCGCCGAGATCAGCGGCGTCGCCTTGCCCGGCAGGCCGACCACGATCTTGGTCGTCCAGTACACCTTCTCGTCGTTGTAGACGGTGAGGCGATAGTCGGGGATGTTGACGATCACGCGCGGGTTGCCGAGGTCGCGGTCGTACCAGCGCCAGCGATCCATGTTGGCGATGATCATGTCGACCGGATTGCCGATCTTGGCGGCCGGGCTTTCCTCGCCGTTCAGCGCGGCGAGCGTGGCGGGGCCGACATTGCCGTCGACGCCGATGCGCGAGTCCTTCTGGAACTTGGTCACCGCGGCCTGCACGTCGTTGTCATAGACGTTGCTGTCCGGGTGTTCGGCCATCTTCAGCCGCTTGCGCAGCAGAACGACGCGCTCGTCCTTCATGCCGGGCTTCATCACCTTGCCGGCGGGAATGCGAACGACCTTTTCCTTCTTCGGCTCGTCCTTCGGGTCGTGCTTGCCGGCGCGCGCGTCGGCCAGCGCCTGCTTCAGCGCCTGATAGGCGTGATGCTGCGGCTCGAAGCCGTTGAGCGTCTTGGCGGCGTCGTCGCTCGCGGCGAGTTGCTTCAGCACGTCTTCGGGGCTGGGCCGATCCTGCGTGAAGCTGATGTCGGCGGCGACACGGGTGTAGTTGACGCGGCCGTAAAGCGCGTGGCGCGAATAGGTCAGCGCCGCCGCGGTAAGCTTCATCTCCGCGTCGGCAAGCGCGTCGGCGCCGCTCGCGGCGGCGAAGTCGGGCGTCGGATATTCGCTCGGGTCGAGACCGTCGCGGTCGACATGCGCGAGATAGTCGATCGCCGACTTGGCCTTTGCATTGACGGCGCCGTCGGTCAGCCACACCGGCGCGAAGGCGCGCGCCTTGTAGAAGGCCTCGACCGCGGTGCGCTCGTCGCGGCGCAATCCCAGGCGGTCGGCCTTTGCCGGCACGAGTTCGCGCAGCTTCGCGGCGATCTCGGCATTCTTGTCGACGGCGGCCGGTGCGGGCGCGGCCGTCTGCGTCACGGGCTTGTCGGTCGCGGCGGGCGTTGCAGCCTGCGCCGGCGCAGGCTCGGCGGGTTTCGCCGCTGCGGCGTCGGCCGGCTTGTCGGATGACGGTGCCGGCGCAGCCGTAGCGGCCGGCGCAGCGGCGTCGCCGCTCGGCGCGGCCGTTGTACCGGCAGGCTTGGCGCTGTCGGTCGCGGCCGGAGTGGTTTCGGATGCCGCCGGTGTGGTTTGCGCCAAGGCAGGGATGCTGGCAGGGGCGCTGATCAAAACGAGGGCGAGGGCAGTTCCAGTCAGAAAGCCGTCAAATCGGGCACGCACCGGGGCTTCTCCAAGATTCCAAAAAGCCGTTCGCCCCCGATTATGGGGGCGAACCGTTAGCTAATTATTCCACAGAGCCGGTGCAATTGACACGGGTGCGCAGCAACATGACGCCGCGGCGTGACTATTTTGCACCGCTAACGGGATACCGGCCGCAATTGCGGCGGCGTCAGGCAGCTTGCGCTTTTGCCAGCTTTTTCAACACGAAGTCATATTCGACGACATAGAAGGGTTCGTTCAGCGTTTCCCCGGTCGGGGTTTTACCGCCGGACTTCTTCTTGAAATCCACAATCAGCGGCTCCTTCACGCCGTAGACCACGTCGCTGTCGATGTACTCATCGCCCTGCTGGAACAGGTGCGTCACGACTCTGTGATAGCCGGGCGCTTCGACGCAGAAGTGGATATGGGCCGGGCGCATGTGGCTGATGTTGGTGCTGCTGACCAGTTCGCCGACCGGGCCGTCCATCGGGATCGTGTAGCCGATCGGGGCGACCGTGCGCAGCGCGTAGGAGCCGTCGCCCTGGCTGCGGAACTTGCCGCGCATCCACGGCTCCGAGGTGTCGCGCTGCGATTCATAAAGCCCTTCGCCGTCGGTCTGCCACAGGTCGAGCAGCGCGCCGGGAACCGGCTCGCCGTCGAGCCCGCGCACCTTTCCGACCACGTAAGTCGGGATGCCCGGCGCGCCTTCGGCCATGTTGCCGCCATTGGCGATGTCCGGCGAATTCGGAATGTGGAACGGTCCTTCGACCGTGGTCGGCGTCGCGCCGGTCGGCAGCCGGTGATTGATCGAGTCGACCAGCATGCTGACGCCCATCACGTCGGAGAACAGGATCATCTCCTGACGCTTCTCGCTGGAAATCTGCCCGGTGCGGGTCAGCCAGTCGATCGCCTGGGCCCATTCGGCCTCGGTCGGCTCGATGTCGCGCACGAACGAGTGAACGTGCTTGATGAGCGACTGCATCACCTGCTTGAGACGCGGATTGTCGATGTCCTGCCAGCGCTTCATCACCACGTCGGTCAGGTTCTCTTCGGTGACATAAGTCATATGTGTTCCTCCCAAGCCGGTCCGACGATGCGCTGGCGAAAAGCCAGAGATGTCGGGCGAGACGGTTCGTCGCGCGGCGTTTCCCACAATTCTAATGTCGAGTGTATCCGGCCCCCGCCGGTCGCGGTCAATAGCGCGGGCCGCGTTACGGCGCCGGGGATTGCGAAATGCTGCCCACTCCCGCCGTTTTGCTTTCTTTGCATGACTTGAAAGGCAAGGCCGCGCAAAAAGCGTCGCCGGCGGTCGAATTTGTCAGGTTGTCGGAAACGACGCCCGCCGAAAACCGGGTCGCCAAAAGGAAGAACCGGGCTCCGTGAGGAGCCCGGTTTTAGAGAGCCGGCGTGGGGGGCCGGCTACATCTACCAGAGGGGAACAAACTGCACGCCGCTTGATCTGGGAGGATACGGCTGGCGTTGCAGCGAGGTTGATTATGCGGAGATGCGACGGCGGAACAATCGGGGTAGCCGCATGTCTGCCATGTCGTTTCGCGAATGCGGTGAAATACCGCGGACCGTCGCGTTTGTGCCGCCGTCAGAAATTCCAGCGTTGCGCGTTTGCCACAAGAAAGTCACGAAACACCTGAATGCGCGCAACCGACTTCAACTCTTCCGGGTAGACAAAATAGGCGTCGATCGCGAGCGCATCCTGCTCGCCGAACAGCTGCACCAGTCCGCCGTTTTCCTCGACCAGATAATCCGGCAGCATCGCGACGCCGAGGCCGCGCTGACACGCGCGCAGCAGACCGAGCACGTTGTTGACGCTCAGCGCGGCGACGCGCGGGTCCTTGCCCTCGCGGCCGATTTCGGTGAGCCAGCGGCGGTTCTGCAGATAAGCCGGCACGGTGTTGCCGCCCAAGAGAACGATGCGGTGGCTGTCGAGATCCTCGTGCGTGCGCGGCGTGCCTGCGCGCTTGAGATAATCGGGCGAGGCGTAAGCGTGGAAGCGAACCGAGAACAGCTTGCGCTGGATCAGATCCGGCTGCGTCGGCTGGCGCAGGCGGATCGCGACGTCGGCCTCGCGCATCGCGAGGTCGAGCTCTTCGTCGGTGGTGATCAGCGTGATCTGGATGTCGGGATAGAGGTCGAGGAATTCGCCGAGCCGCGGCGTCAGCCAGTGCACGCCGATGCCCTGCGTGGTCGAGACGCGCAGTTCGCCGTTCGGCCGCTCGCGGCTGTCGGTCAGCTTGGTGCGCGCGGCCTCGAGCTTCATGAAGACTTCATGCGCGGTGCGGTACAGCAACTCGCCCTGTTCGGTGAGGATCAGGCCGCGCGCATGGCGATGGAACAGCGACACCGAAAGCTCGGCTTCGAGCGCCGACACCTGGCGCGAGACGGCGGATTGCGAGAGGCCGAGCCGCTCGCCCGCGTGGGTGAACGAGCCGGCCTCGGCCGCGGCGTGGAACACCTTGAGCTTGTCCCAGTCCATCGAGTTGTTGCGTGTCGGTATTGTCATTCGGCTGCGCGGCGCTCCTCATGCACGGCAAGGAAGCGCTCGGCCTCGAGCGCGGCCATGCAGCCCTGACCTGCGGCGGTGACGGCCTGCCGGTAGATGTCGTCGGTGACGTCGCCGGCGGCGAACACGCCGGTCACCGAGGTCGCGGTCGAATGCGGCGCGGTCTCGATATAGCCCGACGGCTTCATCTTCAACTGGCTGGCGAACAGTTCGGAGGAGGGCGTGTGGCCGATGGCGATGAACACGCCGTCGATCGTGCGCTCGCTGGTCTCGCCGGTCTTGACGTTCTTCAGGCGGACGCGATTGACCTTCATCGGGTTGTCGTCGCCCATGACTTCGTCGAGCACGGTGTCCCAGATCACCTCGATCTTGGGGTGCTTGAACAGCCGGTCCTGCAGGATGCGCTCGGCGCGGAAATGGTCGCGCCGGTGAACGACCGTCACCTTGGCGGCGAAGTTGGTCAGGAACAGCGACTCCTCGACCGCGGTGTTGCCGCCGCCGACCACGATGACTTCCTTGTTGCGATAGAAGAAGCCGTCGCAGGTCGCGCAGGCCGACACGCCGTAGCCCTTGAACTTCTGCTCGGAGGGAAGTTCCAGCCAGCGCGCCTGCGCGCCGGTCGCCACGATCAGCGTCTCGGCGAGATAGACGTCGCCGGAGTCGCATTCGAGCCGGAACGGCCGCTTGGAAAGGTCCGCCTTGTTGACGTGATCGGTGACGATCCGGGTCCCGACATGCTCGGCCTGCTTCTGCATCTGCTCCATCAGCCAGGGGCCCTGGATGACGTCGGCAAAGCCCGGATAGTTCTCCACGTCGGTGGTGATGGTGAGCTGGCCGCCGGGCTGGATGCCCTGGATCAGGATCGGCTGCAGCATCGCGCGCGCCGCATAGATCGCGGCCGTGTAGCCCGCAGGGCCCGAGCCAATGATCACGACCTTGGCGTGAGTGGTTTTCGACATAACGCTTGCGCCCCCCGGCTTGGCGCCATTTTGGCCTGCATCCCGACCATACGGAACCGGCCCTTTATGGAGGCTCCAATCTAGGGTCTTTGCCGAGCTATGCAAGATACGCAACCCGTCGGACGCACAAACGTGATCTGGCGGTGGAGAGCCTGAATAGCGGGTTTCTCGCCGCTTATTCCGGCGCGCAATGCTCGCTATTCCGTCGCGCAATAATCTTTCGCGAAACATTGTTTCGCGGTATGGATGATGTGCCGCAGGAATTCAGCCCGGAGCTGCCGCTTGTCGTCCCGCCTCGATGAAATCGATCGCAAGATTCTGAGGGAGCTTCAGGCCGACGGCCGTATCACCAATGTGGAGCTGGCGCGCCGCGTCGGCATCTCGGCGCCGCCGTGCCTGCGGCGCGTGCGCGCGCTCGAGGAGGACGGCTACATCCGCGGCTACCGCGCGCTGCTCGACGAGAAGCTGCTCGGCTACGAGGTCACCGCCTTCGCGATGGTGAACCTGGCGAGTCAGGCCGAAGCCGACCTCGCCGCCTTCATGAAATACATCGGCAACGAGCCGCTGGTGCGCGAGAGCTGGATGCTGTCGGGCGAAACCGACTTCCTGCTCAAATGCGTGGCCTCCGACCTGAAAGCCTTTCAGTCGCTGGTCGACCGGCTCACCGCCGCGCCGAATGTGCGCAACGTCAAGACATCGCTGACGCTGCGCAACGCCAAGGACGAACCGATCGTCCCGATGTAGGGCGGTCGGGCGCGCGACGCCGCGCGCACAGGCTGGGACGGGGGCGATTGCGGAGGCGGACGCAATGCGCGCGAGGAATGGTCTGAAGGCGGCGGTTGTCATCGCCGTCATCGTCGCCGCGGTCGCGGCCTCGGTCGTCTATATTGCGTTTCAGGTCAGTCCGTGGCCGTCCGCGCTGCTGTTGCGCCACGCCTTCAACAAAGGTGGCGCCGCGATGGCGCAGGCGCTCGAGAAGCATGTGCCACCCGGCGTTACGGCGCTGACCGACCAGCACTACGATCCCGCCGACGGCGACGCTTATCTCGATGTGTTCGCGCCCACGCCGTCCGGCGCGGCGGGTCCGCTGCCGCTGGTCGTGTGGGTTCATGGCGGCGGCTGGCTGTCCGGCAGCAAAAGCGACGTCGCGAACTACGCCAAGATCATCGCGGCCAAAGGCTATGTTGTCGCCAGTCTCGACTATTCGCTGGCGCCGGGCGCGACGTTCCCGGCGCCGGTGCGGCAGATCAATGCCGCTCTCAAATATCTCGCTGCCAATGCGCAGCGGTTGCGGCTCGATCCGCGGCGGATCGTGCTGGCCGGCGACTCGGCCGGCGCGCATCTCGTGGCGGTCACGGCGAACGCCATCGCGGTGCCGGAATATGCCGACGCCATCGGCGTGACGCCGGCGATCGCGCGGGCGCAACTGGCGGGCGTCGTGCTGTTCTGCGGGCCTTATGCGCTCGATACGCTCCGGCTCGCGGGTCCGTTCGGCAAGATGGTGCGCACCATGCTGTGGTCGTTCAGCGGCAATGCCGATTTTCGCGACGATCCGGTTTTCGCCAATGCCTGGGTGCTGAACTTCGTCGGGCGCGATTTCCCGCCGGCCTTCATCTCGGTCGGCAATGCCGATGCGCTGGCACCGCAGTCGGTCGCGCTGGCCGACCGGCTCGCCGCGCGCGGCGTTCGCGTCGAGCGGCTGTTCTTTCCGCAGGATCGCCAGCCGCCGCTGCGCCACGAATACCAGTTCGATCTCGACAGCGCCGGCGGCAAGCAGGCGCTCGACGCCATGCTGGGATTCCTCAAGCGCGTGACCGCGCCGGAGTAGCGCGAGGCGAGGCGAGGACAGTGGCCCACCGGCGGCTGCGAAGGCGCGAAATATCTCCGGTGAAATTTCATCCATGGAATTTCACCTATTAATTTTGGCCTCGTGAATTTCATGCTGTGACTTTCATTGCCGGAAAGCATTCGACCCATTCGTCCGGCGCCGTTGACCGGCAGGCCGCGGTCCGGCCATAGAAGCCGCGCCGGGCCGCACCGTGGCCCGGCGTCATGGCTTCAGGACGACGAACGACAGTGACCGGACTTCCTCCACGCGCGGATGTCGTGATCCGCGACGCCTATGTGATGACGATGGATGCCGCGCGCGGCGATCTCGCGCCGGGTTCCGTCCATGTCCGCAATGGCGTCATCGTCGCGGTCGGGGAGGCGATCGACGCGCCGGGCGCTCAGGTGATCGAGGGCGCCGGCAAGATCGTGATGCCGGGCCTGATCGACACCCATTGGCACTGCTGGAACACGCTGTTCCGCAGCTTTTCCGGCGATACGCCGGAGCACGGCTATTTCCCGACGGTGGCGCGCTTCGGCATGCAGATGACGCCGCAGGACATGGCCGCGAGCGTGTCGCTCGCCGCCGCCGAGGCGATCAATTCCGGCACCACCTTCGTTCACGACTGGTGCCACAACGTGCGCAGCAAGGCGCATGCCGACGCCGATCTCGGCGCGCTCGCGGCAAGCGGCATCCGCGCGCGCTTCTCCTGCGGCTGGCGGCAGGGTCTGCCCGACGATGAGCCGGTCGATCAGGCGCCGCTCGAAGACTTCGCGATGGGCTGGAAGACTTGCGGCCATGAGGGGCTGATCGACCTCGGCGCGGCGTGGCGCGGGCCGTTCCGCGCCGGTCCGATCGCGGAAAAATTCTACCGCGCGGAATTCGAGAACGCGCGCCGGCTCGGCCTGCCGGTCACCGTCCATTGCGGCAGCGCGCGCGGCGCCAAGGACCAGATCGCCAAGCTCGCGCGCGAGGGCCTGCTCGGCCCCGACGTCCAGATCATCCACGGCCTTGCGGCGTCGCCCGACGAGATCGCCGCGATGAAGGAGACGGGCGCGGCGATCAGTTTCTCGCCGGGCAGCGAACTGCGCATCGGCTTCGGCCTCACCGTGCTGTCGCAATGCCTCGAGGCCGGCATTCCCGTCGGTGCGTCGATGGACACCTCGGCCTTGACCGGCGCCTCCAGCATGTTCGCGATCCTCAAGCTGATGCGCGATGTCGAGAACGGCGTCTGGGAAAGCGAGTTCAAGCTCGCCGCGCGGCGGGCGCTCGAGATCGGCACCATCGAAGGCGCGCGCTCGATGGGGCTGGCCGACAAGATCGGCTCGCTCACGTCGGGCAAGCGTGCCGATCTCATCATGATCGATCCCGACACGCTCAACATGGGCGTCGTCACCGATGTCGCGCACACCGTGCTCGAATGCACGCTGCCGGAAAACATCGACACCGTGATGGTCGACGGCCGCATTCTCAAGCGCGCCGGCAAGCTCACCGCGATCGATCCGCAGGCGGTGATCGCCGATGCGCGTACCGCGCTCGCCGGCATCCGCACCCGCGCGAAGTGGCGCTAGGTTCTCGTCAAGTTGACTCGCCCTGTCGCCGGGCGTAAGACGCGCCCGTCACATCGGCCGTAAGCGTTTTACGTCAAGCAACGCACTCAACGATCCACGTCGATCGGAGTGCGTTTTTTTACGCCTCCGCCGACGGGTTCCGGCCTGGAGAATACCCCGTGGCTCCCTCATCGACGCTCGGTCCCGAACGCAGCCGTCTTCTGCTGCTGACGGCCGTTCTGTTCGTCGCTTATCTCTGCGTCGCCATTCCGCTGCCGATCGTGCCGGTCTATGTCACCGGCCAGCTCGGCTTCAGCAACCTGTGGGCGGGCCTTGCCGTCGGCATCGCGTTCTTCAGCACCATCCTCACGCGCGGCTATGGCGGCGCGCTGTCCGACCGGCGCGGCGCGAAGCTCGCGGTGTCGCGCGGCCTTGTCGTCTATATCGCCGGCACGCTGATCACCGCGCTGGCCGGCTTTCTGTCCGCGACGCCGCTGACGGCATATCTGGTGCTGCTCGCGGGCCGTCTGCTGCTCGGCCTCGGCGAAAGCCTGGTCGGCGTCGGCATCAGCGCGTGGGGCGTCGGTCTGGTCGGCCCGGCGCGCGCGGCGAGCGTGCTCGCGCTGATCGGCTCCGCGATCTACGCCGCGCTTGCCGTCGGCGGTCCGGTTGGGCTGCTGTTGTACGACCGGTTCGGCTTTACCGGCGCGATGGCGATCAGCGCGCTGCTGCCCGGCCTCGGCCTGCTGTTGATCTGGCGCATGAGCGACTTCGCCGTGCAATCCGGCGCGGCGCGCCCGCCGTTCTGGGGCGTGATCGGCAAGATCTGGTGGCACGGCATCGTCGTCTGCCTGCAGGGCATCGGCTTCGCGGTCATCGGCGCGTTCTTCGTGCTCTATTTCCTCGACCGCGACTGGAGCCATGCGGGTCTCGGCCTCACGGCCTTCGGCGGTGGCTTCGTTCTCGCGCGCCTGCTGTTCGGCCGGCTGCCGGACCGTGTCGGCGGTCTTCCCGTTGCGATCGGCTCGCTCGGTGTCGAAGCCGTCGGCCAGTTGCTGATCTGGAGCGCGACCGATCCCTCCGTTGCGCTCGCCGGCGCATTTCTGACCGGGCTCGGCTGCTCGATGGTCTTTCCGGCGATGGGGCGCGAGGTCGTGCATCTCGTCGAGCCGCATCTGCGCGGCACCGCGCTCGGCGGCTATGCCGCGTTTCAGGATGTCGCCTACGGGCTGACCGGGCCGGTGGTCGGGCTGCTCGCCGACCGGGCCGGCTACGGCAGCATCTTCCTCGTCGGCGCGGTCGCCGCCGTCGCGGGCCTCGTGATCGCGGCGCTGTTGCGGCGCTCGACGATCTCCGCCGCGCGCTGACCGGCCTCAAAAACAAAATGGCCGGGGGTTGCCCGGCCATTTCATGTCTTGAAGCGGTCGCGCATCCTAGCGCCAGTCGACCTTCTTGATCTCATAGGCCTTGGCGCCGCCCGGTGCGTTCACCTCGACGCTGGTGCCCTTGGTCTTGCCGATCAGCGCGCGCGCGAGCGGCGAGGTGATCGAGATCTTGCCGGACTTCGCGTCCGCTTCCGGCTCGCCGACGATCTGCCACACCTTCTTCTCGTCGGTGTCCTCGTCGATCAGCGTCACGGTCGCGCCGAACTTGATGGTGTCGCCCGACAGTTTCGAAACGTCGATCACGTCGGCGCGCGCGAGCTTGTCCTCAAGCTCCGCGATGCGGCCCTCGTTGATCGACTGCTGCTCCTTGGCGGCGTGATATTCGGCGTTCTCCGACAGGTCGCCGTGCGAGCGCGCCTCGGTGATCTGCTGGATGATGCGGGGCCGCTCCACCTGCTGGCAATGCTTCAGCTCGGTCTCGAGGACCGTGTAGCCGGCGGCCGTCATCGGTATCTTGTCCATCTCTCGTCTCCTCCTGGCGCGCGCGGGACGCATTTGGAACTGCGCCGCTGCCGCCAAGTGGTCGACCGGATCGCTCCAATCGACTCGAAATTCGACTCCGGCGACGGGTTTCCGTCTTCCGGAGTCCTTGCAAATGGGCCGGACAAAAGTTTCGATCCGGCGCGGGGCGGAACCCGCGCACTGATCGTAACCCGCCGGACCGGTTCACCGCCAGTGGCGGCCCGCCGTCAGGAAAACCCGTCAGGCGCGGCCGTTGAAGTAGCTCTGCAGCGCATGTACCTCGAGATCGCCCCCGAGATAGGCCTTGATGCCCTGCGCCGCGGCGACGGCACCTGAAAGAGTGGTGTAGTACGGCACTTTATGCAAGAGGGCGGCCTGGCGCAGGGAATGGCTGTCCGCCAGCGCCGAAGCACCCTCGGTTGTATTGAAAACGAGCTGAACTTCGCCGTTTTTGATGGCATCGACGATGGATGGGCGGCCTTCCGTCGCCTTGTTCACCCGCGCCGCGGGGATGCCGTGTTCGGCCAGAAACCGCTGGTTGCCGGACGTCGCGATGATCTTGAAGCCGAGGTCGCCCAGCAGTTTCACCGCGTCGAGCACGCGGGGCTTGTCGGCATCCCGGACCGAGACGAACACGGTGCCGCTCTTCGGCAGGCGCGAGCCGCCGCCCAACTGGCTTTTGACGAAGGCGATGTGGTGCTCGTGGTCGAGACCCATCACCTCGCCGGTCGATTTCATTTCCGGTCCGAGCACGGTGTCGACGCCGGGGAAGCGCGCGAACGGGAACACCGCTTCCTTCACCGCGACGTGCTTGTAGACCGGCGGCTTCAGCTTGAAGGAGGCGAGGCTTTCGCCGGCCATGACGCGCGCCGCGATCTTGGCGACCGGCAGGCCGATCACCTTGGCGACGAAAGGCACCGTGCGCGAGGCGCGCGGGTTGACCTCCAGCACGTAGATTGCGCCGTCCTTGATCGCGTATTGCACGTTCATCAGCCCGCCGACATTGAGCGCGAGCGCGAGGTCCCGCGTCTGCCGTTCGAGTTCGGCGATCGTTTCCGTCTTCAGCGAATAGGGCGGCAGCGAGCAGGCCGAGTCGCCGGAATGAATCCCGGCCTCCTCGATGTGCTCCATGATGCCGGCGATGAACGTGTCCTTGCCGTCGCAGAGGCAGTCGACATCCACTTCCGTTGCGTCGGTCAGGTAGCGGTCGATCAGCAGCGGGCTCTTCTTCGACACCACCAGTTCGCTCGGCCGGTTGAGGTCCGACGTGAGGCGGGCGAGATAACGATCGAGCTGCGCCTTGTCGTAGACGATCTCCATCGCGCGGCCGCCCAGCACATAGGACGGTCGGATGACGACCGGATAGCCGATCCGGTCGGCGGCATCGCGCGCCGCCGTCGGGCTCGGCGCGATCGCGTTCTGCGGCTGGCGCAGCTTGAGTTTGTCGAGCAGCGACTTGAAGCGGTCGCGGTCTTCGGCGAGGTCGATCGCGTCCGGCGAGGTGCCGAGGATCGGGATCTTGGCTTTCTCCAGCGCGTCGGCGAGCTTCAGCGGCGTCTGGCCGCCGAACTGCACGATCACGCCATGCAGCGTCCCCTTCGTTCGTTCGGTTTCGAGAATCTCCAGCACGTCTTCCGCGGTCAGCGGCTCGAAATAGAGGCGATCCGAGGTGTCGTAATCGGTCGACACCGTTTCCGGATTGCAGTTGACCATGATGGTCTCGTAGCCCGCCTCCTTCAGCGCGAAGCAGGCATGGCAGCAGCAATAGTCGAACTCGATGCCCTGGCCGATGCGGTTCGGCCCGCCGCCGAGAATGACGACCTTCTTGCCGTCCGACGGCCTCGCTTCGTCGGCCGGCTTGCCGGCGAACGGCGCCTCGTAGGTCGAATACATGTAGGCGGTCGGCGAGGCGAATTCGGCGGCGCAGGTGTCGATGCGCTTGAACACCGGCCGCACGCCGAGTTTTCGGCGCTGCGCGGTCACGTCCTCGACCTTCGCCTTGGTCAGCGCGGCGAGACGCTTGTCGGAAAAGCCCATCGCCTTGAGGCGGCGGAACGCGCCCGCCGTCGCCGGTAGGCTCTTGGTCTTGATTGCGGCTTCGGTGTCGATGATGTCGCGGATCTGGGCGAGGAACCAGCGGTCGATGCCGCAGGCGTCATAGATAAAATCGTCGGTCGCGCCGGCGCGCATCGCCTGCGCGAGTTTCAGCAACCGGTCCGGCGTCGGCCGGCCGAGCGCGGTGCGGATCGCGTTCTTGTTGTCGGGCGAGTCGAGGCTCTCGGCCGGATCGAAGCCGTCAATGATCGTATCGTCGAGACCGGTCAGGCCGTTCTCCAGCGAGCGCAGCGCCTTCTGCATCGACTCCTGGAAGGTGCGGCCGATCGCCATCGCTTCGCCGACCGACTTCATCGAGGTGGTCAGCACGTTCGATGCGCCGGGGAATTTCTCGAAGGCGAAGCGCGGGATTTTCGTGACGACGTAATCGATGGTCGGCTCGAACGAAGCCGGCGTCGCGCCGCCGGTGATGTCGTTGGCGATCTCGTCGAGCGTGTAGCCGACCGCGAGCTTGGCCGCGACCTTGGCGATCGGGAAGCCGGTCGCCTTGGAGGCCAGGGCAGACGAGCGCGACACGCGCGGATTCATTTCAATAACGACGAGACGGCCGTCCTTCGGGTTCACCGCGAACTGCACGTTGGAGCCGCCGGTCTCGACGCCGATCTCGCGCAGCACCGCCAGCGAGGCGTCGCGCATGATCTGGTATTCCTTGTCGGTCAGCGTCAGCGCGGGGGCGACGGTGATCGAATCGCCGGTGTGCACGCCCATCGGGTCGAGGTTCTCGATCGAGCAGATGATGATGCAGTTGTCGCGTTTGTCGCGCACCACCTCCATCTCGTACTCTTTCCAGCCGAGTACGCTTTCCTCGATCAGCACCTCGCTGGTCGGCGAGGCGTCGATGCCGCCCTCGACGATGTCGATGAATTCCTCGCGGTTGTAGGCGATGCCGCCGCCGGTGCCGCCGAGCGTGAACGACGGCCGGATGATGGCGGGGAGGCCGATGTCGTTGAGCGCCTTGAGCGCGCTGCCGAGATCCTTGACGTGATGCGAGCGCGGCGTCTCGAGGCCGATCTTCGTCATCGCCTCGCGGAATAGCTCGCGGTCTTCCGCCTTGTCGATCGCCTCGGCGGTCGCGCCGATCATCTGGACGTTGAACTTGTCGAGCGTGCCCATCTTCTTGAGCGACAGCGCGCAGTTGAGCGCGGTCTGGCCGCCCATGGTCGGCAGCAGCGCGTCCGGCCGCTCCTTCTCGATGATCTTCGAGACGATCTCCGGGGTGATCGGCTCGATATAGGTCGCGTCGGCGAGATCGGGATCGGTCATGATCGTCGCCGGGTTGGAGTTGACCAGGATCACCCGGTAGCCTTCCTCCTTCAGCGCCTTGCAGGCCTGGGTGCCGGAGTAATCGAACTCGCAGGCCTGGCCGATGACGATCGGCCCCGCGCCGATGATCATGATCGATGTGATGTCGGTCCGTTTGGGCATGGGTCTCCGGGTTGTCTGCGCGCAAAAAAAGACGCGCTTGCGCGCGTGTCCTTGGCCCCCCGGCGAGGGCTCTTATGACCCCGCGCGCGAGGTTGCTTAGACCAGAATCGCCGGAGGGGAAAGGGCGTCCTGGCTCTTGGTCACAAGGCAGAAAAGTGCCGGTTTCCAGCGCTTTTAGCGCCCCGGACCGACCGAACGCAGGATGACGTCCACCACCCAGTCCCGCCACGCCGGCAGGTTGTTGCCGGTCAGGTCGACGTCGAGAAACGCCGACAGCGTGTGGATGTTCGAGACGTAGAAATAGTTGAGCGCGAGCACCGACAGGTAGAGCTTGAGCGGCTCGACGCCCTTGCGGAACACGCCCTGCTCGACGCCGCGCCGGTAGATGCGCTCCATCAGGCGCAGCGCCGGTGACGACAGTTCCTTGAGTTTCTTCGATTTCCGGACGTAGCGGCCCTTGTGCAGATTCTCGTTGTTGAGAATGGTCAGCATTTCCGGATGGGCGAGATAATGGTCGAGCGTGAAGTGGACGAACCGCGTCAGCGCATCCACCGGATCGGCCTGATCGAGCGCGAGGGCGTTTTCCGCCTCCCACATGTCCCGGTAGACCTTCTCCAGCACCTCGATGAACAGCCGCTCCTTGCTGCCGAAGTAGTAGTAGATCATGCGGTCGTTGGATTTCGCCGCCCGCGAAATCAGGTTGATCCGCCCGCCGCTTAATCCGCGCTCGGCAAAAATCCGGGTCGCCGCGTTGAGAATGTTCTCGCGGGTCGCTTCGCTGTCGTAGGGACGTTTTGCCGCGCGCCGGCGCGGGCCGGGCCGGGATTTCGCGCCGCGAGCCTGCTCGAACGAGGCCGTCTTGCCGCTGCCGCCGCTGCGTTCTGTCATGAGACTTCCGGTCCGCCTGCCGGCGCTCTCTATGCTCCACCGTTTCCGGCGACACAAGAACCGGAGCGGCCGCTTTGCCGTTCGTCGCGCGCATGGCGCGGCAAAACCGCTTGCCAGACCCGGACCCGCTCGTTTAGCATTAGAATGAGTTAAGTACTTACTACATTCTTTCACAAGCCCGGGCCGGCTTGCGGACCGGGCGGAAGGAGGGTCGCGATGGCGAACTTCGTGCGAAATGCCTGGTACCCGGCGGCCTGGTCGCGGGACATCGGCCGCGCGCTCACCCGCCGCGAAATCCTGGGCGACCTCGTCGTGCTGTATCGCAAGCAGGATGGCTCGGTCGCGGCGCTGGAGGATGTCTGTCCGCACCGCCTCGCCCCGCTGTCGATGGGCAAGCTTAAGGGCGACAACCTCGAATGCGGCTATCACGGCATGACCTTCGACTGCGCCGGGCAATGCGTGCGCATCCCCGGCCAGCCGATCATTCCGCGCACCGCCAAGGTGCGCGCCTATCCGATCGTGGAACGGCTCGGCCTGGCATGGATCTGGACCGGCGACGCCGACAAGGCGGATACCGCGAAGCTCTATGACCTCGGGCAGTACCATGACCCGGCCTGGAGCGCGGTCGAGGGTGACGCGCTGCCGATCGACTGCAACTACCTGTCGCTCGCCGACAACCTGTGCGACCCGGCGCATGTCAGCTTCGTTCATCTGTCGACGCTCGGCAACGCGGCGAGCGAGGACATCCCGGTCGAGCACAAGCGCACCGACGACGGCGTGCTGACCTGGCGGTGGATTCCCGACGCGCCGGCGATCCCGCTGTTCCAGAAATTCGGCAACTTCACCGGCAATGTCGACCGCTGGCACTACTATCACTATCACGCCCCCAGCATCGCGGTGATCGACTTCGGCAGCGCGCCGGTCGGCGCCGGCGCGATGGACGGTCGGCGCGACAACTGCATCCAGTTCTTCGCCTGCCATTTCATCACGCCGGTCGACGAGAGCCGTTGCATCGACCACTGGCTCTACGTGAAGAACTTCAAGTCGGACGAGCCGACCACCAAGGCGATGAGCGATCAGTTCCGCGTCGCCTTCAACGAGGACAAGGACATCCTCGAGGCGATCCAGAAGAACGAGGATCGTCCCGGTGCGCGGCGTCCGATGCGCATCAAGATCGACGCCTCGCCGGTGCAGATGCGGCGGATCATCGATCACATGATCGAGCAGGAAACGGCGGTTGCCGGGGCGACCGCCGCGTAATTCTCCATTCACGCGATCAAACAGGAGCGACCGTCATGACGAAATCCCCGGTAGCCTTCGCGGCGCTGGTCACGGCCGTATTGTCCTTCGGCGCAGCCGCCGGTGCAGCGGACGCCATCAAGATCGGCGACATCAACAGTTACAAGGCGATGGCCGCCAGCAACACCCATTATCGTCGCGGCGTCGAGCTGGCGCTCGAGGAGGTCAACGCGGCAGGCGGCGTGCTCGGCCGCAAGCTTGTCGTGATCGAGCGCGACGACGGCGCCAATCCGGGCGAGGCGGTGCGCGCGGCCGAGGAACTGATGACGCGCGAGAAGGTCGATCTGCTGAGCGGCACGATCCTGTCGCATGTCGGCCTCGCCGTCGCCAACTACGCGAAAGCCCGCAAGGTGTTCTTTCTGGCGTCCGCGCCGCTGACCGACAAGCTCGTCTGGTCGGAAGGCAACCGCTATACCTATCGCCTGCGCCCCTCGACCTACTCGCACGCCGCGGCGCTGGTGCCCGAGGCGGCGAAGATGAAGAAGAAACGCTGGGCGATGGTCTATCCGAACTACGAGTACGGCCAGGCCGCCGTCGCGACCTTCAAGGCGCTGCTGAAGGCGAAGCAGCCCGACGTCGAATTCGTCGCCGACATGGCGACGCCGCTCGGCAAGATCGACGCCGGTGCCGTGGTGCAGGCGCTGACCGACGCCAAGCCCGACGCGATTTTCAATGTGCTGTTCGGCTCCGACCTCGCCAAGTTCGTCCGCGAGGGCGAGACGCGCAGCCTGTTCGCGGGCCGCGAGGTCTTGAGCCTCTTGACCGGCGAGCCGGAATATCTCGATCCGCTCGGCAGCGACGCGCCGAAGAACTGGGTGGTCACCGGCTATCCCTGGTACGCGATCAAGACGCCGGAACACGACAAGTTCCTCGCCGCCTACCAGAAGAAATTCAACGACTATCCGCGCATCGCCTCGCTGGTCGGCTACGCGACCTACAAGGCGATCGCCGCGGGCATCGCCAAGGCCGGCTCGACCGACGCCGAGAAACTGGCGGACGCCTTCAACGGTCTGACGTTCGACACCCCGTCCGGCAAGGTGACGTTCCGCCCGCAGGACCACCAGTCGACGCTCGGGCTTTATGTCGGACGCACCGGCATCAAGGACGGCAAGGGCTATATGACGTCGTTCGAGTATGTCGACGGTCACAAGCTTCAGCCGAGCGATGCCGAGGTGAAGAAATTCCGCAGCGGCAGCTGATTGTGGGATTCCGCGCGTCCTTGGGACCCTGCGGGGCTCTTTCGGCCCCGCGTGCGAGGTTGCTTAGACCAGATTTCGGGCTGGGAAGGTTACCCGTGCCATCCGCAGTGGATGTCGAAACATCGGAAAACTCTGCGAAAAGCCCGATCTGGCCGGGTGAGCAGGGCGTGGGAGGATCGCGGTTCGGCATCCCGTCCCGCAATTGATTTCGGGCAATTTCAGCGCGTCTCGGACCGGCCATAAAGGGAAGGATAGGACGGTCATTCGGAGTCGCGCGAGCCATGTCGTACCGGATCAAATGGATTGCCGCGCTGGCGGCGATTGCCGTGTTGGCCGCGGGCGGCCTGTTCTGGCGCGCGACGCGGCCGATCCCGGTGCGCACCGCCGCGCCGGCGTCGAATATCGAAGTCCGCGTGTTCGGGATCGGGACGGTCGAGGCGCAGGTTCTTTCGAAAGTCGGGTTCCAGATCGGCGGCAAGGTGGTCGCCCTCGCTGCGGATCAGGGCGATCGCGTCGCCGCAGGTGCCCTGCTTGCCAAACTCGACGATGCGGCCCAGCGCGCCAAAGTGATGAAGACGCAGGCCGCGGAGCGTCAGGCCGCCGCGAATCTCGCCAGGTCGCAAGCGCAGCAGGCCCGGGCGCAGATTTCTTATCAACAGAAGAAGCTTGTCAGCGAGCGGCGGCAAGCGCTTGCCGGCCGTGGTTCGGTGTCGCAGGAGCAGGCGGACGACGCCCAGACTTCGGAAGGGCTGGCGGGAAGCGACGTCAGGGTTGCAGCCGCGGACGCGGGCGTTGCGGCGGCGCTGCGCGATGACGCTGCTGCGCAGTTGCAAATCGAGAATGTCGTGCTGGCCCAACACGAGCTTCGTTCGCCGTTCGAGGCGCGCGTCATTGCCCGCCACAAGGAACTTGGCAGCGTCGCCAATGCCGGCGAGGCGGTCTTCACATTGATCGAGCCGCAGTCGATCTGGGTCCGTGCCTATATCGACGAGGCGTTGGCCGGCGGGCTCGAGATCGGTCAGACCGTTTTCGTGCGGTTGCGTTCCGAGCCCGACCGCACCTTCGAAGCCGGGATCGTTCGCATCGATCAGGAAAACGATCGCTTGACCGAGGAGCGGCGCGTCTATGTGCGCTGTCGCGGCTGCGATCCTCGGCATCAGATTCGCATTCTCGGCGAGCAGGCCGAAGTCGAGATCGTCAAGCGTGTCATCCCGTCCGGCATTTTTGCGCCGCTGAAATTCGTGACCGGCTACGATGGACGCTTCGGCACCGTCTGGTTGCTGGAGAACGGACGGCTTGCGCGCTTGCGGGTCGAATTCGGCGAACGCCTGCTGGACGGCCGCTTGCAACTCGTTTCGCCGCTGCCGCAAGGGTCTGCGCTCGTCGTCGATTCGCGCACCGATCTGCGCGAGGGGCGCGCGGCCTACGCGATGCAAGCGAGCGGGTCGTGACATGAACCTCGCGCTCAAGGACATCCGGCACAATGTAGGCCGCTTCCTGTTGACCTGCTTCGGCCTCAGCCTGCTGCTCGGCATCGTCTTTGCGATGGTCGGTATCTATCGCGGCCTCGTCCTCGAAGCGCTTGGGCTTGCCCGCGCGGCGCAGGCCGACGTTTGGGTGGTCGAGGGTGGCACGCGCGGTCCTTTCGCGGAATCTTCGCGCCTGTCCGGCGACCTTCGTGATGCCATCGCGGCGCAATGGGGCGTGGCTGCGGCCGGCGCGGTGGCTTACCAGAATGTTGAGGCTCGGCACCGCGATACGATCAGGCGCCTGCTGGTCGTCGCGTCCGAAATCGGCCGTCCGGGCGAGGCGCTGAATATCGTCGAAGGCCGGCCGTTGCTGCGCAGCCGTTATGAAGCGGTCGCCGACCGGCGCGCCGGGTTCGCGCTCGGCGAAATGATCGCGCTCGGCCGCGACACCTTCACAGTGGTCGGTTTGACTGAAAATCAGGTCGCTTCCGGTGGAGACCCGGTCGTTTTCATCACTCTGCGCGACGGCCAGAAGCTCCAGTTCGACCTGGCCCCGGCCGCTGCGCGTCGCGAGGCGGTGCGTACCAACGGCGCGGCCGGCAGCACCGACACCGTGAATGCCGTGCTGGTGCGTTTGATGCCGGGTATCGATGCCGCGCAATTTGCGAAGAGCATTGCCCGCTGGAAGCATCTGTCGGCCATCACGCAGGTGGAGCAGGAAACGATCCTGTCGCGTTCGGTCATCGAGCGCGCCCGCCGTCAGATCGGTCTGTTTACCAGCCTGCTGCTCATCGTTTCGACGGTCATCATCGGACTCATCATCTACACGATGACGATCGACAAGAAGAAGTCGATCGCGACACTGAAACTGATCGGCGCGCCGGACCGGCGCATTGTCGGTCTGATCGTTCAGCAGGCGCTGGCGTTGGGCCTCATCAGCTTCGTCACGGGTGCCGCGCTGATCCACGCCGCGCAGGACTACTTCCCGCGGCGGCTGGTGCTGGAAAACACCGACGCCGGAATGCTGTTTGCCGTCGTGCTTGTGGTTTGCCTGATCGCGAGCGGCCTCGGCGTGCGCACGGCGTTGAAGATCGATCCGGCATCGGCGTTGGCGGGATAGCCATGGTCGCACCGGTCGTCGAGCTCAGAGAGATCAGCAAGCATTTCGGCGAGGGTGCGACGCGTGTCGATGCCTTGCGTTCCGTCTCGCTCGATATCTATCCCGGCACCGTGATCGGCCTGCGTGGGCCGAGCGGCTCCGGCAAGAGCACGCTGCTCAATGTCATCGGCTGCATTCTCGAGCCGAACCGCGGCAGTATGAAGTTGAGCGGCGAACTCGTTTACGACAACAGGTGGCTGCGCTCGGATCTGCGCGGCCTGAGGCTGGAAAAGATCGGCTTCATCTTTCAGTCGCACAATCTGCTGCCGTTCCTCAATGCGTGGGAGAACGTTGCGATTGCGCGCATTCTCGCCGGGGCGGCGGCGCCGGAGGCCGAAGCGCGCGCGCTCGAACTGCTCACCTATCTCGGGATCGAGCGCCGCAAGGACGCCATGCCGGGGCAATTGTCCGGCGGTGAGGCGCAGCGGGTGGCGATCGCGCGGGCGCTCGCCAACGATCCGCGCATTGTACTGGCCGACGAGCCGACCGCGGCGCTCGATTCCCAGCGCGCCGGCGCGGTCATGGACCTGCTTCGCAAGGTGGCGGTCGAGCACGGCACCGCCGTGATCGTGGTCACGCACGATGAGAAGATCTTCAATCGCTTCGACCACATCTTTGCGCTGCGCGACGGCGCGCTGGAAACGGACCGGGATCGCGCCGCCTGACGGTCGCATCCCCTGTCTAAATCTTTGTCACAATTACTGTTTTCTTTGAGGAAATGGAGGCCCAGCCTGGATTCGAACCAGGGTGTGAGACCTTGCAGGGTCTCTGCGTCGCCGCTCCGCCACCGGGCCGTCAGTAGGAGAATACCTACTGCGACAAGATGTGCAGCACCCGTCTTACAGTAACGTTAAGCGTCGGCGGCAGGAGCTGCCTATGGGGCGATTAGGCCGGCGGTTTCAGGCAGAAGTTTTTGCGCGGAAGGTCATGCGCGCCGGATTGTGCTCCAGGTTGCGCGCGAGCCGTTCGCCGGCAAAGCCCGCGGCGGCAAGCTTCGCCAGAAACTCCGCCTCGCCGTAGGTGGTGAGGCCGAGCTTCTGCCGCAGCGCCCGGTAGTCGGAAAACAGCGTGCGCGCCATGCCGGCGAGCGCGGCGACAAGAAATCCGTTGCGCCAGGCGTAGCGCAGCAGCGCCGCGAGATCCGCGACGGCGCTGACGCCGGGCGGATTGACGTCGCCGATCATGAGCGCCCCGCCGGGCGCGAGCAGCCGCTTCCAGACGCCGAGCAGCCGGTCGAGTTCGTCCGGCGTCAGATACTGCGACACCGAATTGACGACGATGATGTCGAAGCTGCCGGCCGGCATCGCCGCGACCTCATCGGGCGATGCGATGGCAATCTTCCCCTGGCCGGCAAAGCGCGCGGCGAGATGGTCCCGGACATGCGGCGCCGACTCGCACAGCGTCAGATGCGAGGTCTTCGCGGCGACGGTGCCGGCATGCAGCGCCTCGCCGCAGCCGTAGTCGAGCACGCGCAATCCCTCGCGCGGCAGCAGCGCGACGATGCCGTCGGCGATGTCGCGGTAGTGCACATCGAAGTGCCGGGCGTTGACGTAGATCGAGTGCTGGCTGTCCCAGAAGCTGACCCAGTCGTGATGCTGATTCATGTCTTGAAACTTTTAGGTCGAAACGTCGTGGTGCCGGAAATAACGCGGTCAATGTGGCCTTATCGGGCCGGTCTCACGCCGTCTTGTCGCGCCACAACTGCATCAGCGGGCCGTCGCCGCCGGTGACCGGGTCGGTTTCCGGCAGCGGCACTTGCGGGATCGAGGCCAGCGCCTGCTCGCGCTCGAACTTGCTGCCGCGGCACAGGTCGTATTTGCCGCTCGGCGGATAGGCGCCGATCACGCTGAGGTCGGGGCTTTCCCAGAGGCACTGGTGGCCGGTGCCGGCCGGCAGCACGATCACATCGCCCGGCGCGACATCCAGCTCCTCGCCCTTCTCGCCGCCGAACCGCACCTTGGCGCGGCCGCGCGCGATCACGAGCGCTTCGTGGATCTGCGAGTGGTAGTGAACGTAAGGATAGATGCCGTTGCGCCAGATGCCGACCCAGCCGTTGTCCTTCAGCACGTCGGAGATGCGCGCCTCGGCGTCCGGCGTGCCGGCGAGGCTGATGCCGTTGCGATAGATCAGCAGCGGCAAGGCGGGATTGTTCGGGATCGAGCCGTCGTCCTTGAAGAGATAGGTCTCGGGAACAGGACGTCGTGCCGACATTGCAAGGTCTCGGGCGATTTCGGTCTCAGGCAATCTTGCGTTTGGCCTGCCGCATCATCTCGACGAAGCGGCGGAACAGATAATGACTGTCGCGCGGGCCGGGCGAAGCTTCGGGGTGATATTGCACGGAGAACACCGGCTTGTCTTTCAGCGCGATGCCGCAGTTCGAGCCGTCGAACAGCGATACATGCGTTTCGGTCGCGTTCGGCGGCAGCGATTTGCCGTCGAGCGCAAAGCCGTGGTTCATCGAGGTGATCTCGACCTTGCCGGTGGTGAGGTCCTTCACCGGATGATTGGCGCCGTGGTGGCCCTGATGCATCTTGGCGGTCTTGCCGCCGACCGCGAGGCCGAGCATCTGGTGGCCAAGACAAATTCCAAAAGTCGGTACGCCGGTGTCGATCACCTTGCGGATCACCGGCACCGCATATTGCCCGGTCGCCGCCGGATCGCCGGGGCCGTTCGACAGGAACACGCCGTCCGGCTTCAGCGCGAGAATGTCGTCGGCCGATGTCGTCGCCGGCACCACCGTCACCTTGCAGCCGACGCCGGCCAGCAGGCGCAGGATATTGCGCTTGATGCCGTAGTCGATCGCGACGACGTTGAATTCGGGGTTGGTCTGCCGGCCGTAGCCCTTGTTCCATTCCCAGGGCGTCTCGTCCCAGGTGAAGCGCTGGCTCGAGGTCACCTGCGGCACGAGATCCATGCCGACGAGACCCGGCCATTCGCGCGCCTGTTTCTTCAAGGCGTCGAGGGCGAATGTGCCGTCGGCGGCGTGCGCGATCACGGCATTCGGCATGCCCTTCTCGCGGATCAGCGCGGTCAGCGCGCGGGTGTCGATGCCGGCGAGGCCGACGATGCCGCGCGCCTTCAGCCACGCGTCGAGGTGGCGCGTCGCGCGGTAATTCGCCGGCTGCGTGATGTCGGCATGCAGGATGACGCCGCACGCCCCCGGCCGCGCCGCCATGTTGAGGCTCTCGATGTCCTCGTCATTGGTGCCGACATTGCCGATATGCGGGAAGGTGAAGGTGATGATCTGCCCGGCATAGGACGGGTCGGTGAGGATTTCCTCGTAGCCCGTCATCGCCGTGTTGAAGCAGACTTCGCCGACCGCCTGGCCGGTCGCGCCGAGCCCGTGGCCCTCCAGAACCGTTCCGTCGGCCAGCACCAAAAGTGCCGTGGGTTTGGGCTCGGCCCACCCCGCCGCGGACGTTCCTTGAGTCTGGGTCATGGCCTCTTAGTTGCGTATTATAGGGTGAGAGGCAAGGGGCGCTGACGCCCTATTCGCCCCAAAAGGGGCTGCAAGGCCCCGTCTGTTTCGTGTTGTATTGAAGGTCAGGTTTCGGGGTGAATTTCGAAAATGCCCCGGTGGAAGGAGTCCAGAAATGACGGGTCCGGCGAGGGAAAACTACCGCGAGGACGTGGCGGGTCGCGCCAATGTCGAGGACACCGCCGAGCTGAAGGCCTACTACGGCGACCTCGAGCGCTTCGAGGCGGCCGCCCTGTGGACGGTCGCCAACAAGATCGAGCCGTGGGAGCCGAAATCCGAATCGCAGCCGGTGCTGTGGCGCTACGCGGATCTGCGCGAGCCGGTGCTGCGCTCGGTCGAGCTGGTTTCGCCGGAGAAGGCCGGCCGCCGCGTCATCTATCTGAACAATCCCGGTCGGCGCGACGTCGCCGCCGCAGTCGGCTGGCTCTATTCCGGCCTGCAGGTGATGAAGCCGGGCGAGGTCGCCTCGGCGCACCAGCATTCGGCCTCCGCGCTGCGCTTCATCATGGAAGGCAAGGGCGCCTACACCATCGTCGACGGCCACAAGATGACGCTCGGCGAAAATGATTTCGTGCTGACGCCGAACGGCTCGTGGCATGAGCATGGTGTTGAAGCGGACGGCACGCATTGCATCTGGCAGGACGGCCTCGACATCCCGCTCGTCAACGCGCTCGAAGCCAATTTCTACAAAGTGCATCCCAACATGCAGCAGCCGGTCGCCTATCCGGTCGACGACTCGAGCTACGCCTGGGGCGCGCCGGGCCTGCAGCCGGTCGGCCACGACTGGACCAAGGACTACTCGCCGCTCCTGAAATACGAATGGGAGCCGACCTACGAGGCGCTCACGAAATACGCGAAGTCGACCGACGGCTCGCCGTTCGACGGTGTGCTGATGGAATATGTGAACCCGAAGACCGGCGGCCCGGTGATGGCGACCATCGGCGCCTCGATGCAGTTGCTGCGTCCGGGCGAGAAGACCCGCGCGCATCGTCACACCGGCTCATCGATCTATCAGGTCGCCAAGGGCGAGGGTTACTCGATCATCGGCGGCAAGCGATTCGACTGGAAGAAGCGCGACATCTTCTGCGTGCCGGCCTGGGCTTTCCACGAGCACGGCAATGCATCGAAGAGCGACGACGCCTGCCTGTTCTGCTTCAACGATCTTCCCGTCATGCGCGCCCTCGGCCTCTATCGCGAGGAAGCCTTCGGCGAGAACCAGGGCCATCAGCCTGTCAACTGAGCATGATCCCGAAAAGTGGGAACCGGTTTTCGGGCAAGATCATGCTCGAAAGAAAAAATAGCAACGCATAGCAAGCAAAGGAAATTACCCCGATGGGTCACCAGCACGATCCGAAAGAAACCATGGGCGAGGTGTTCGAGCGCGGCCTGAAGCTGCGCCGCGAAGTGCTCGGTGCCGAATATGTCGACGGCTCGCTGAAGAACGCCAACGACTTCATGATGGCGTTCCAGCACATGACGACCGAATGGGCCTGGGCCTATGCCTGGGGCCGGCCGACGCTCGACAAGAAAACGCGCAGCATGCTCAACCTCGCGATGCTGACCGCGCTCGGCAAGACGCCGGAGATCAAGCTGCATGTCCGCGGCGCGATCAATAACGGCCTCACCGTCGAGGACATCAAGGAAGTCTTAATCCATGCCACCGCTTATTGCGGCATCCCGGCAGGCCTCGACGCCTTCAAGGCGGCGAACGAGACGCTGAAAGAGATGG
Source organism: Pseudolabrys sp. (assembly GCF_050250095.1). Lineage (NCBI taxonomy): Bacteria > Pseudomonadati > Pseudomonadota > Alphaproteobacteria > Hyphomicrobiales > Xanthobacteraceae > Pseudolabrys > Pseudolabrys sp. Next base: position 82,246 of record NZ_JBFWPH010000008.1, read on the forward strand.
GCAAGGTGAAGTAATTATTTCTCCGTTCGTCCCCGCGAAAGCGGGGACCCAGTCCAAAGAAAAACTGGATTCCCGCTTTCGCGGGAATGAGCGGGAGAAAACAGACAGGACGTGACATGCTGCGCGACGACATCAACAAGGCTCTGACCGAAGCGATGAAGGCGAAGCAGGAGCTGAAAGTCTCCACGCTTCGCATGATCAACTCGTCGCTGAAGAACGCCGACATCGAGGCGCGCGGCAATGGCAAGCCGCCGCTGGATGACGCCGCCGTGCTGGCGCTCTTGCAGAAGATGATCAAGCAGCGCCAGGAGTCGGTCGAGCTTTACAAGAAAGGCGGCCGCGACGATCTGGTGAAGCAGGAAGAAGAAGAGATCGCGATCTGCTCGGCCTACCTGCCGAAGCAGATGAGCGAGGCCGAGATGGGCGCCGCGATCGACGCCGCCATCAAGGAAACCGGCGCCGCTGCCGTGAAAGACATGGGCAAGGTGATCGGCGTCCTGCGCGGCAAATATGCCGGGCAGATGGACATGGCCAAGGCGAGCGCGGCGGTGAAGGGCAAGCTCGGTGGCTGATCCGCCGGCGTGGTATCCCGCACCTGTGGATAACTAGGAAAAGGCTCGCAACCTCAAGGGATTCGGCTGCTGTCCCGGAATGTCGTCCTTTCGCCGGGTCGGCGGGCCTATGATCGGGGACGATTCGGCCCCCATCAGGCAAAGCAGACCGCACGGAGCGATGCGTTTCCCGCCCCAGTTCCTCGACGAATTGCGCGCGCGGCTTCCGGTTTCGGAAGTCGTCGGCAAGCGCGTGAAGCTGACGCGCGCCGGGCGCGAGTGGAAGGGCCTGTCGCCGTTCAACAAGGAAAAGACGCCGTCGTTTTTCGTCAACGACCAGAAGCAGGCGTGGTTCGACTTCTCGTCGGGCAAGAACGGCAGCATCTTCGATTTCGTGATGCAGACGGAGGGCACGACCTTCCCCGAGGCGGTCGAGCGGCTCGCGCAGATGGCCGGCATGCCGCTGCCGAAAGTGTCGCGCGAGGACGAGGCGCGCGACGCGCATCGCAAGACGCTGCATGACGTGATGGAGCTTGCGGCGAAGTTCTTCGAGACGACGCTTGCTTCAAGGGCGGGCGCCAAGGCGCGCGGCTATCTCGCCGACCGTGGCCTCGATTCCGCGACGCAGTTGAAGTTTCGCCTCGGCTACGCGCCGGCGGACCGCCACGCGCTGAAAGAACATCTCGGCAAGCAGGGCATCCCGGTGCCCGACATGGTCGAGGCCGGCCTGCTGGTGTCGGGCGAGGACATTCCGGTTCCTTACGATCGCTTCCGCGACCGCGTCATCTTCCCGATCACCGACATTCGCGGCCGTGTCATCGCCTTCGGCGGCCGCGCGCTCGAGAAGGACGTGCCGGCGAAATATCTGAACTCGCCGGAGACGCCGCTCTTCCACAAGGGCGGCACGCTGTTCAACATCGCCGCCGCGCGGCAGGCTTCTCACGATGGCGCGCCGGTCGTCGTCGTCGAAGGCTATGTCGATGTCATCGCGATGGTGGCGGCGGGTTTCTCCGCCGCCGTCGCGCCGCTCGGCACCGCTTTGACGGAAGATCAACTGGGCCTGCTCTGGAAGATGGCCGACGAGCCTGTGCTGTGTTTCGACGGCGACAAGGCCGGCCTGCGCGCCGCGTTCCGCGCCGCCGAGCTGGCGCTGCCGCGTTTGAAGCCCGGCAAGTCATTGTCCTTCGCGCTGCTGCCGGAAGGGCAGGACCCCGACGACCTTCTGCGCTCGGCGGGCCGCGCCGCGGTCGAGGAGGTCGTCAAGGCCGCGCAGCCGCTCGCGCAGATGCTGTGGGTGCGCGAGACCGAGGGACAGGATTTCACGACGCCGGAGCGCCGCGCCGCGCTCGAAGCGCGCATCGGCGAAATGATGAACCAGATCGCCGACGAGTCGGTGCGCAAATATTACCGGCAAGATTTCAGCGCGCGGCTGCAGCAGTTCTTCGTGCCGCCGCAACGCAGCGGCGGCTATGACAGGCCGCAGGGCGGTGCATTCGGCGGCCCGCGCCGCGAGCGCGGCGGGGAGCGGAACTGGCGGGCCGATGCGCGCGGTCCCTCGCGCAATCCCGGCAACCGCGCGACGCCCTATCTCGTCGTCAGCCAGCAGCTCGCCGCGAGCCCGCTGCATCGCGGCCACCGCACCGCCATTCCGCGCCGCGAGGCGCTGCTGCTGCAGGCCGCGCTCAACCATCCGTGGCTGCTGCACGACCACATGGAGGATTTCGCCTCGCTCGAGTTCCGCCACGCGGACTCCGAGCGGCTCAAGGGCGCGATCATCGACCTCGCCGCGCACGACCACGCGCATGAGCCGGAGGCGCTGGCCGCTGCCTTACGCGAGCGGGGGCTGGGCGAGGTGATGGAGCGGGTCGAGCGGGCGATCACCACCGGCGGGGTCTGGGGGGCCGGGCCGGGGGCCGGGCCGCAGGACGTTCTCATCACCTGGGGCCAGCTTGTCGGCTTGCATCGCCAGTGGCATTCACTAATTAAGGAGCTGAAGGATGCCGAGCAGGCCCTGGGCCAGGACGCCACCGAGGCCAATTTTTTGCGCTTGCGCGACGTGAAGGCGCGGCTATCCAAGATGGATGGAACTGAAGCCCTCGTGGAGGGGTTTGGTTCGTCATCGGGCCGGTCGTCCGGCGGTAGCGCGCTGTAAATCGGCGGAAATTGCGGGCTTTCGGGGGAGCGCGGACGAAACAGCGGGAATTCTGGCCGGTTTCCGCAGGGTTCAGGGTTAATCGGGGCTTAAGCGGCCCGGAGCGATAGTCGGCCTGATTCGGGCTGTGCCGGTGGAGGCGCGGCCCTTTTGTCCATCCGCGGTCTGCGATGGACTCAGTTTGTGGTGTAGCAAGGCCGCGGGACGCCTCCGGCGCGGCGGCTTCAGGAGAAGCGAATGGGCAAGAAGGACAAGGACAAAGAGAAAAAGAAGGCCAAGCTCACGGCGGCAAAGCCCGCGGTGAAGGCGGCCTCGAAGGCGACCGCCGCCAAATCCGCGCCGGTCAAGTCCGCGCCCGCGAAAGCCGCCAAAAGTTCCGACAAGACGCCGGCCAAGGCCGCCGGCAAGCCGGCTGCGAAATCCCCGCCGGCCAAGGTCGCCGCCAAGGCTGCCGCGAAGCCCGCGGCGAAACCCGCGCCGCTGAAGGCTGCCGCAGCGAAGGCCGCCGTCGCCACCAAGGCGAAGACGCCGGGCAAGGACGACGCGGGCGAGAAGGACGGCGAGGGCGCGCCCGACACGCCGCTGCCGCTGCTCGACCTCTCCGATGCCGCCGTCAAGAAGATGATCAAGGCCGCCAAGAAGCGCGGCTATGTCACCTTCGATGCGCTCAACGCCGTGCTGCCGTCCGAGTCCACCTCTCCGGAGCAGATCGAAGACATCATGGCGATGCTCAACGAGATGGGCATCAACGTCATCGACAACGAGGACGCCGACAACGAGGACGGCGAGGAAAAAGCCACCGACGAGATGGACGACGAGGAGGAGGGCGGCGATCTCGTCGAGACCTCGGCCAAGCCGCTCGCCACCACCGAGAAGAAAGAGCCGTCCGAACGCACCGACGATCCCGTGCGCATGTATCTGCGCGAGATGGGTTCGGTCGAACTGCTGTCGCGCGAGGGCGAAATCGCGATCGCCAAGCGCATCGAGGCCGGCCGCGAGGCGATGATCGCTGGCTTGTGCGAAAGCCCGCTCACCTTCCAGGCCATCATCATCTGGCGCGACGAACTCAATAACGGAAAAGTCTTCCTCCGCGACATCATCGACCTCGAAGCGACCTATGCGGGGCCGGACGCGAAGAACCAGCCGCCGCCGCAGATCGGGCCGGACGGCAAGCCGATCCCGCAGGCCGACGGTGCCAATGGCGCGAACGGCGCCGCGCCGAACGGCGCCGCGCCGAACGGCGCTGCTCCCAATGGTGCGAATGGCGGCCCGCAGCTGCGCGTCGTCCCGCCCGCGGCTCCCGCGCAGCCGGCGGCCGCCGCGCCGCCGCCCTACAAGGCAGCGCCGGCGACGCAGCCCTCCGACAACGAGGACGGCGAGCCGAAGGATCCGGGCGAGTCGGCGGCCGAGTCCGACTACGACGAAGACGACATGGAGAATTCGCTGTCGCTCGCCGCGATCGAGGCCGAGCTGAAGCCGAAGGTGATGGAGACGTTCGACACCATCGCCAGCGAGTTCAAGAAGCTGCGCCGCCTGCAGGAGCAGGACATCCAGTTCCAGCTCTCCAGCGGCTCCGGCTCGCTGTCGCCGAACCAGGAGCGCAAATACAAGAAGCTCAAGGAAGAGATCGTCACCCACCTGAAGTCGCTGCGGCTCAACCAGGCCCGCATCGACTCGCTGGTCGAGCAGCTTTACGACATCAACAAGAAGCTGGTGTCGAACGAAGGCCGGCTGATGCGCCTCGCCGAGAGCTACGGCGTCGCGCGCGACGACTTCCTGCGCCACTACATGGGCAACGAGCTGGACGCGCGCTGGCTCAATCGTGTCTCGAAACTTTCCGCCAAGGGCTGGAAGGGTTTCGTCGCCAAGGAAAAGGACCGCATCAAGGACATCCGCGGCCAGGTTCATGAGCTGGCCGGGCAGACCGGCGTGGAGATCGGCGAGTTCCGCAAGATCGTCCACATGGTGCAGAAGGGCGAGCGTGAGGCGCGCCAGGCCAAGAAGGAAATGGTGGAGGCGAACCTGCGCCTCGTCATCTCCATCGCCAAGAAATACACCAACCGCGGCCTGCAGTTCCTCGATCTCATCCAGGAAGGCAACATCGGCCTGATGAAGGCGGTCGACAAGTTCGAATACCGCCGCGGCTACAAGTTCTCGACCTACGCGACGTGGTGGATCCGGCAGGCGATCACCCGCTCGATCGCCGACCAGGCGCGCACCATCCGCATCCCGGTGCACATGATCGAGACGATCAACAAGATCGTGCGCACCTCGCGGCAGATGCTCAACGAGATCGGCCGCGAGCCGACGCCGGAGGAGCTGGCCGAAAAGCTCGGCATGCCGCTCGAGAAGGTCCGCAAGGTCCTGAAAATCGCCAAGGAGCCGCTCTCGCTCGAAACGCCGATCGGCGACGAGGAAGACTCACACCTCGGCGACTTCATCGAGGACAAGAACGCGGTGCTGCCGATCGACGCCGCGATCCAGTCGAACCTGCGCGAGACGACGACGCGGGTGCTCGCGTCGCTCACCCCGCGCGAGGAGCGCGTGCTGCGCATGCGCTTCGGCATCGGCATGAACACCGACCACACGCTGGAGGAAGTCGGCCAGCAGTTCTCGGTCACCCGCGAACGCATCCGCCAGATCGAGGCGAAGGCGCTGCGGAAGTTGAAGCATCCGAGCCGGAGCCGCAAATTGCGGTCGTTCCTGGATAACTAGCTCAACGGGTCATCCCCGCGAAGGCGGGGATCCATCCATCTCAATAAAAGTCATGGCCGGGCTTGTCCCGGCCATCCACGCCTTCAAAGCAAAACCCCGGCGAAAGCCGGGGTTTTTTGTTAGCGGATTATTTTGACGATGTTGCCGGGATGCTTCTCGATTGAGGTGATGAAGGCGTCTTCGTCGATTATGTGATGACTAGGATCGTAGACCACAAAGAGTGTATTTTGGCCGTTGTCACCGTACTTCGTGATATCTGCCGCAATGTCTTCACCCACTTTGCGTACATCGGACGACGACCGCACATATTTGAGTTCGACCCACAATGCCGGATCGCTCCAATCCGGCTTGGTAAGTCGGGATCCCCAACGGAGAAATGGATACTCGCGTGCTAAGTTTTCGTTGCCGGCCTTAAGTAGGCCGTCACATATTTCTTGAAGCCTAGGTTCATTCTCCGGCTTTGTCGTCGCACACGCGGCGGGGAGTCCCCTCTCTAGAATGGTGCCAATTCGCTCAGCAAATGTTTGCCAAGAGTCTGTTAGATGTTGGCGGTCAATTACAAGCCCCAGCAGCGAAGTTGAATCGATGCGTCCGTCCATGATTTCGGATGTCGAAGACGAAACCGCCGAAGCAATTGCTCGTTCGATAGACTTGCCATGACGAAGGTGCGTTTCGATGAGACGACGGCTAGCGTCTGTCGGTTGAGAAAACACGCGCGCTGCGCGTGCAATTTCAGTATTAAACTTCTCTGCGATTTCCTCTGGAGAACTTTTTGCAAGCTCTAAGGCGTGTCGAACATAATTGATGGCCATGATCCGATCACGCTCCTCCTTTCGCGCGCCAGTTAAGACAGGGGTCGCATAGTCAGATTCGGGGTCTAAGTCGGCCGCATCAGCGGCAAGTGCCGCGAGGCGTCTGTCAATACATTGGCTGCACCGTCCGCAGTGCCACGCGATAGCGCGTCCGCTCCTAGTTCTTGAGCAGGAGCAGGAGCTCCGGATCAAATCGCCACCGCCCAAGCTCCTAATTCTGGCAATGACGTCGGTTTTAGTGAGGTCAATATACGGATTATCGACAGTATACGGCCTTCCAACAATTTCAGCTGCTAGCCGCTGTAAAATATGAAGTGTTACGGGGTGAGTCGTGCGCGAAGCGCGCGCTCTTAGCACTTGGTCAGCGATGGGTAGATTCAAGCTAACGACGCCGTTCTCATAGAACGAAGTGCCGCTAGCTTGAATCGACTGGCCGACAGCTAGTGCAAGCGCCCAAAATAGGAATGACCTAGTCCTTTGAGTGTATTCCCGAGCTTCCGTGCCGACCTTGTGGACCCACACCGGCACCCGCAGAATTGGGATTTTTGGAAACGTCTCCTTTAACCGAAGAAACAGCTCCTGTTGTCGACTATCCAAAACCGGAATAGATCGGTGACAAACCAGCACAAGCTTTTCGCCGTTGGAGGCGCATTCAATCGCGCCGCCGAGGCTGTCTAGCCCACCAGAAAACAATATAACTCTTGAAGGATTATCAAACGGCCAATCTCTCTCGGAGGCTGGCTTAAGGTCCAAATAGCCCTGAACAATCCGGCTATCCTTGAGCTTCGAAAATCGAAGTTCGTACTGGTCGTCCGATAGAAAGCTGAGTGCTTCGACGATCAGTCCTTTAACGTGCGACTGATTCCAGAAGTTGGGGTCGCGAACGCCGATCTCAAGTTTGAAGGAACGAGACCAAGGTTCAATGGCGCCTTTGAGCCAACCTCCATCGCGCGGCACGGTAGAGTCTGCGGAATAGACGAACGCTGCGATTTCCAGAATATCGGCAATTCTGTCGGTGAGGTTCCGCTGGAAGACTGCGGCAATGTCATTGAAAACGACGTTTAGATTTTGCTTCGGTCCAAACGTGTATAGTTCGGCGAGTTTGCCGTCTGACTTTTTGGCAGCTCGTTTTTCCAGATTGCAGCGGAAGGTGAATGTTCTTTTCATTCACCGTCCATTCCGTGCAAAAATTCGTCTTGAAGTTTTTTACACGCGTATGAAACGAAACGCTGGGTATTTTTTCGGTCAATTCCCTGTTCAAACTCTGTTTTAGAAAACCACTTTTCTGCAAATTCGTGGACAATTGCAGCGCGTTGATAGGCGTGTTGTCGAAGCTCTGCATTGAATCGCGTTAGGTCTTCTGCGCTGTTAACTAGTTTTTGTCTGCCGCCCGGTTTTATGAATTTACTCAGATAAAATCCGAGCATCCGACTCATAAAATTGGAAAAAAAAGACCGTGCGATGCTGCCAAAGTTTTTCTGCGTTCCGAGATCGCGAAGGTCGGTTAAGAGTTGTTCTTGAGCACCAGAAAATAGATCGCGCGGCTGGCTACGAAAATAGGCTGTTAGTGTCTCGCCGATTGCGAGTTGCGCCATTTCAGCAACGTCAGACTTTCCTTTTGCTTGCCTGAAATGATCGTCGATGACTCGGTGCACCTCGATAGTGAGGTCCATGTGAGTCTTTGCCGACGAAAGCTGAAGGCCGAGATTCTCTAGCTCAGCGGCAGCATTGGGGGTTCGAGCAGCGAGGGCAATTTGGGTGAGAAAGAAAAAGATAAACGAGAGTCCACCGTCCTTGACGCCCTCTTTAAGGGCCGCCGCGGAAGCTTTTACTGTAGCTCCCGCAAGTGACGCGATTTCTCCAGAGTCGGAAGCTTCATCAATGCTCGACTTCGACGAAGCGAATATTCCAACGACATCACGCCATCGTCGCGTGGTCGGAATCTTGCCTAAGCGAGTGTGCCCCATAGGCCAATTATTCCGTGTCTTGCCTCGATCGTGCAACCGACCAAGAAGCGGCTGTTTTTTCTTGAAAAAGCAAAAGTAGGAGACTATATTCCTATTCATCCCGCCCCGTCTAACCGGGGGCGTTTGATCAGCGTCATCTGACGCGGGGCGGGGGTCTGATCGGTGATGCCGCGCGGGGTTCGCCCCGGCGGCCAGCCGAAAAGGCCGCGGTCCGCGCCTCATATTGCGCGGGTCGTTATGCGGTGGCCGTGCGGCGCTTCGAGACGCGGAGCATCGCGCGGCAGGCGCAAGCCTTGCGTCCCCATCCGGCAGGTCGGCCGGCGCAGCGGCGGGTACAACGCTCCCCCGCCGGGGCACGCAGGGAAAAAGCCTTCCATCACCGCGCGCGGAGTGCCGGGTGCCGGCGCGTCCGTGGTGACTTCGCTCGTGTGGATGAACTCATATCCCACACGAGGCCTCGGGCGTGGTTGACGCCCGGCACTCCGCGCGCCCCGGTTCTTCCGGGTGGCACGCTGAGGGGAACGGGACGACGGCGTACCCGGCGCCGGATCAAAATACGGGCGTCTCCGCATGTCCGGTTTACCGGATATGCGGCAAACTAAAATGCGCGCGTCTGCATTTCCCCCACACCGCGCGCGGGCATCTTGACCGGCCATACGATCTGCTAAAATGCTGTCTCAGGCCGCGCGCCGGCCGCAGCAAAGCAGGGAGAAATCGCGATGGCGAAAGGTCAGATGAAGAGCAAGAAGGAAACCAAGAAGCCGAAGGCCGACAAGAACGCGCCCAAGACCGTTTCGGCTTACAAGGCCGCGCAGGCCAGCGCGAACAAGAAGGGCTGAGTGGGGCGGCGCGGGACATTGTCTCGCATAGCGCGCGGACTGCGCTCGACGCGCACGCGCATGTCGGGAGCCCACGTCGGGCTTGCCCGATTTGGGCAAGTTTCAAAAGCCGATATGCGCAATAAAAACCCGCCGGCATTTTCTCGCATAGCGCGCGGACTATGCTCGACGCGCGATGCAGACTATCGCGCCATCGCTTTCTTCTTCTCGGCCTTGCGCTCGGCCTTCTTGTCGGCGCCGGTTCGCGCGAGGCTCTTGATGGCGAGGGGCGGGCGGCCGGATTTCTCCGCGATCTCGCGGTCCTGCTCGATGATGTAGCCGCGCGCCGGCTCGTCCTTCTCCAGCCCGCCGAGCAGTTCGGCCGGCACGCGCCGGTTCGAGCGCTGCGAGCCGTCTTCATAGACCACGTCGAAAAAGACGAATTCGCCCTTGGGGTTGGTCCCCGGCTTCTTGGCCATCGCGATTGTCCTGTCTGAAAGGGAGGCCCGCTTCGGGGCGGCTGTTGGCCCGCGTGCTACACCCTTCGCCGGCAAAAGGCCAGCCGCTTTCGAGGATCGCCCGCCCGTGCGAGACTTGCGCCGTTCTCATCGGACCCGCCGATCCCGTGCGTATTCTGATCCTGCTGTTGCTGGTTGTTCTCGCCGTCGCGCCGGCGCGTGCTGCCGATGAGCCGCGCACCGACCGCGTGCGCACCGAACTCGCCGCGCCGAAAAATCCCGCGCACCAGACCATCCACGACCGGCTCCAGCGCATGCAGATGCTGGAGCGGTTGGCGCGGTTCCTGTCGCCGTTCCGGCTGCCGCGCGAGGTGCGGCTCAAGGTCGAAGGCTGCGACGGCGACGTCAACGCCTATTACGAGGATGACGTCGTCAAGGTCTGCTACGAATATCTCCAGTTCATCCTCGACAACGCGCCGCAGGGGCGTAACGAGGACGGCGTGCGCCGGCGCGACGCGGTGATAGGACCGACCATCGACGTGTTTCTGCACGAGATGGCGCATGCGCTGATCGACCTGCTGAAGATTCCCGTGCTTGGCCGCGAGGAGGACGCCGCCGATCTGATCTCCGCCTATATCCAGCTCAAGGCCGGCGGTGCGGACGCCCGCGCGCTGATCCTCGGCACCGTGCATCTCGGCCGCGTCGAAGCGCGCGGCGTGCTCGGCAAGCCGGTCGAGGTCAAGCATTACGCCGACGAGCACGGGCTTGCCGGCCAGCGCTATTTTAACGTGCTGTGCGTCGCCTTCGGTTCCGATCCGGTCATGTTCGCGGACGCGGTGACGGTGTGGGGATTGCCGGCTTCACGCGCCGAAAGCTGCGAGGGCGAATATAGGCAGCTCGATCATGCCTTTCGCACCCTGATCGAGCCGCATATTGACCAGGTGTTGCTTGCGCAAGTGCGCGAGCGGCGCTGGCTCTCGGTCGGAGGTCCGGCGGGAGGGGGCGGGCCGCAAGGCCGCCCGAAGCGATGACCTCACCGAATGCCCGCGGCGCTCATTCCATCAATTCACTCAAGAAGCTCATTTGGCGGATAGGCGGGGTTATAGCTGCGCGGCTGGTTCGCCATCACCATTTTGGCCAGCGGCCAGCACATCGCGCACCCGGCGGCGAGCACGCCGAGCACCTCGAGCTTGCGCAGGATGACCAGCAGCACCAGCGGCGCGACGACCCCCATCGCGCCGAGGATGATGGCGCACACCAGCACCACCATGTAGCGGCCCTCGCTGTAGCCGGCGATAAAGCGGATGGCGGAGGTCAGCTTCGCACGCTCGAGGCAGCGGTGCAGGTCGCGCACGAAGCCGCGGTAGATCGGCGTCTGCGCGTCGTCGACCGCGCCATAGGCGGTGCCGTCGGTCACGGTCAGCATGCGCCCGCCGGTGAAGGTGATCTGGCACTGGTTCAGCGCGTTGCGCCAGTCGCCTCCGGATTGCATCCGCACTTCCTGGATGGTGTTGAGCGGCGCGCGCATCTCCTGCCCGTCCTGCGTCCACAGCACTGCGTCGGGTTGCAGCGTCACGCCCCGGTTCGGGTTGCGGAACACGAAGCGCGGCTGGCCGATCATCAAAGTGAGGTCGTAATGCCGGCTCGGCGTCTCGCCGGTCGGGCTCTGCGGTGTCGGCGCGGCGGTGTCCATGCGGGCTCTCGCTCGGGCGATCCTGGTGCGATTCTGGCGTCGCGCCGCCATTATACTATGATGCGGAAAGAAGGTTGCGGGGGACAGGTCTGCCGATGAGCCAGAACAGCGAGCCGCGCGGCGTCTTGACCGTGCGCATCGGCGCCATGCCCGCCGACACCAATGCGAACGGCGACATCTTCGGCGGCTGGGTGCTGTCGCGGATGGACCAGGCCGGCGGCATCGCCGGGGTCGAGCGCGCCCGCGGCCGCGTCGTCACCATCGCGATTGAGGCGATGACCTTCATCCGCCCGGTCTGGGTTGGCGACGTGCTGGAGGTCTATACCGAGGTCACCTCGATCGGCCGCACCTCGATGAAGATCCACATCGAGGCCTGGGCGCGTCGCTTCCGCACCGAGATCCACGAGAAGGTGACGGACGCGAACTTCACCTTCGTCGCCATCGACGACAACGGCAAGCCGCGTCCGATTCCCCGGAACTAGGTCGAACGCCGATGGCCGTGACGAAAGACTTCGAGCCGATCCCGCTGCCGGATTATGCCGAGCTGACCCCGCAGGAGATGCAGGCGCGGGCCGAGGCGTTCCTCGCCGATATCCGGCGGCGCCACACGGTGCGCGAGTTCTCGCCGCGCCCGGTGCCGCGCGCGCTGATCGAGACATGTTTGATGGCGGCCGGCACCGCGCCGAACGGCGCCAATCACCAGCCGTGGCATTTCTCGGTGATCGGCGATCGCGCGATGAGGGCGCGTATCCGCGCCGCGGCGGAGGAGGAAGAGCAGACCTTCTATGCCGGCCGCGCCGGCGCGGAATGGCTCGAGGCGCTGCGTCCGCTCGGCACCGATGCCGACAAGGGCTTTCTCGAGGTCGCGCCGTGGCTCATCTGCGTGTTCGGCGCGCGCAAGAGCTCGAGCGCGGACGGCGTGATGCGCAAGAATTACTACGTGCCGGAGTCGGTCTCGATCGCGGCCGGTTTTCTGCTGGTCGCGCTGCATCGCGCCGGCCTCGTTGCGCTCACTCATACGCCGGCGCCGATGGGCTTTCTCAACGAGATCTGCGGCCGGCCGGCTGCCGAGAAGCCCTATCTCCTCGTCGTCACCGGCTATCCGGCGGCGGGCGCGCATATTCCGCGCCACGCCACCGAAAAGAAGCCGCTGTCGGAGATCGCGACGTTCTTTGAGTAGTTCTTACGGCACCACCAGCTCGACGCGCCGGTTGAGCGCGCGACCCTCGTCGGTCGCGTTGGAGCCGACCGGAGCGAGGTAGCCGATGCCGGCGGTGTAAAGCCGGTTGCGCTGGATGCTGTAGGACTTGGCGAGCGCTGCGGCAACGGCGTCGGCCCGCGCTTTCGACAGGCTCATGTTGTGCTCGTAGGAGCCCTGGCTGTCGGTGTGGCCGACGATGAAGACGCGCATGCCGGGCTCGCCGTTCAGGAGCTTGGCCATCTCGTCGAGCGTCGGCTTACTTTCCGGCTTGATGATCGCCTTGTCGGTGTCGAAATAGATGCCATAGAGCGCGATATGGCCTTTCTCGCCGAGGCCCTTCTTCATGGCGGCGGCGTCGACCATCTTGTTGTCCATCGCGCCGACCACGGCGACGACGAGCTGCGCGGTGACGTTGTCGTTGTTCTTGCTGACCAGCACCGCGGCGTAGGTTTCGGAGGCGGCGTCCTTCTTCACGCCGGCGTAGTAGCGGTAGTTGAAGCCGTCGACCCACATCGCCGGGATCGGCAGGATATCGACGCCCTCCGTAAAGGGTATGCCGCCGCATTGGTCGGTGTCGCAGGCGATCAGCGTCTGGAAGCCGGCCTTGGCGAGCTGGTTCTCGAAGTTCCGCGACACCTCGAGGATCGAGGGGCCGGGCTCGGTGCGGTAGGCGACGCGGGTGACGCGGCCTTCGAGCCGCCGGGCGTCGGTCGCCTTGCCGTCCTTGAACGGGGCGGCCTGCAGCTTCACCGCGTCGAAGTCCTTCGCCTCATAGCCGGTGATGACGCTGCCGGCGAACCGGCCGATGCCGGGATAGTCGCGGGCGCCGCGCACATCGCGGGTCTGGGCCTGCGCCGAGGTGATGAGACAGAAAGCTGCGAGGGAGGAGAACAGCGCGAAACGAATCGTCGACGAATGCGGTGACGTGCGCATCACGATGGAAGCCTTTCGGTTGTCGGGCGGACTTGTCCAAGGTCCGGGTCCGTGCATCCCCAGCCGGTCATTATGCATGGCTCCGGAGCCGGCGCTATCGCAACCGGGAACTGCCTGGTTAACAGGGCTTTAAGAGCGGTGGCGGATTTGCGGCGACGCCGCGGGGCAGGCGAAAGCAGTGCGCCGTCGCACGGGACAAAAGGTTGGATGCCCAACCATTCGGCGTCCGGTGGTTAATCGCACAGCATTTGCATACGGCCATGACAGCGGAACGACGGGAGGTTTGCTGGACACGCATAGGAATCATGTCCGATTGGCTCTGTTGCAGTGCAGCGAATCCGCTTATGTAACGGACAACAAAAACAACAAAGTCTGGAAACGCTGAAGGTCGGCCGAACCCGAAAGGATCGAGACCATGGCGTTTATCACCGGCGTTGTTTCATCTGCTGCCACCGTCCCCGCGAACACCGTGCCGCGCCGCAGCTTCTTCGTGCGCGTCCTGAACGCGTTGATCGAGTCGCGCCAGCGTCATGCCGATCGTGAGATCGCCCAGTACCTGAAGCTGACCGGCGGCAAGCTCACCGATGACGTCGAACGCAACATCGAGCGGCGTTTTCTGAAGGGCTGAGACGGACGAAGCCGGATCGCTCAGGCGGCCCGGCGGACGGCTCCGACACATTCAACCTGACCGCGCCGGCCTCGTGAGCCGGCGGGGCCGAACCAGTGAACATGAGGAACGAGTAAGATGACTGCCTTGATCGCAACCCTGACCCACACACCTTTCGCCGGCGCCGCCTCTCGCGCCGTCGCAGCGGTGAAGATCTTCTTCGAAGCTTTCGCCGAGGCCCAGGCCCAGGCCGCCATCGCGCGCAAGCGCTGGCCGTTCGTCGAGTAATCCGGCCGGGTTACTCGAGACCCTCGACGAAGCGCATGTCGCGCTCGACATTTCCCGTGCCGAGCGCGCGCAGCGCCTCCTGATAGCCCGCCGAATCGTGACAGGCGATCGCCTTGTCGAGACTTTCGAACTCGATGACGACCGTCCGGGTATTCTGCCCTTCCTCGTAAGTCTTCGCCGGCATGCCTCGCACCAGCATGCGCCCGCCGCCCGCCGTAATCGCCGGGCCTGCAAGCTTGGCATAGGCCGCCAGCGCGTCCGGGTTTTTCACGGCGTTGTAGGTCGTAATCCAATAGGTCTTGGGCATCGCGGCTCCTCGCATGACTTGGCGCGTGGAGGTTACGGGATGATTCCGAAAAGCCAGCCCTCGGCCGCCGTCCCACTCAGGACGCAGCGGCGTTGCTGTCCCGATCCTGATCGAGGGGCGGCGGTTCCGGCGCGATGACCGAGGGGCTCGCGGGATCGAGCGTTTCGGTCGGCACGATGGCGCCGACCGGCGCGGTGGCGGCGAGGTCGAAGTCCGTCTTTTCCGGTTCGGTGAGCGACGCCTGCACCGATCTCCGGTAGGCGATGTAGGCGGCGAGCAGCGCCTGCGTGAAGGCCGTGAACAGGAACAGCGCGCGGGGGCCCTCCGCGGTCATCAGCATCGAGGCGAGAAACGGCCCGATCGCCGCGCCGAGCGCGTTGGCGAGCAGGATGGTCGCCGCGGTCGGCAACATGTCGCTCGACTCGGTCTTGTCGTAAGCATGTGCGGCGGCCAGCGAATAGCCCGGCAGCGTAGTTGCGCCGAACAGCATGGCGAGCGCGATGAAACCTGCGCCGCTGACCGGCGCAAGCCACAGGCAAAGCCCGCTCGCCATCGCCGCAATCAGCGTGACCAGCAGAACCAGGCGGCGGTCGAGCCGGTCGGACAGGCGGCCGATCGGCCACTGCGCCGCGGCGCCGGCAAGCGTCGCCGCGCTCATGAAGAGCGCGACCTGATGGATTGCGAGTCCACCGCCCACGGCCGACACCGGGCCGAGCGACCAGAATGCGCCGTTCGCGAGGCCGATCGCGAAACTTGCAACGAGGCCGGCGGGAGCGGCGCGATAAAGCTCGCGCGGGCGGAACGACACGATGGTGATCGGGGCGGGCTGCGCCGAGCGCGTCAGCGCGACCGGCACGATGGCGAGCGAGGCGAGCATCGCCGAGACCATGAAATTTCCGGCCTGATCGATCGGGTAGGCCGAGACCAGCATTTGCCCCACGGTGAGCGCGCCGAAGTTCACCATGACGTAGGTGGACATCACGAGGCCGCGGTTGTCGTTCGAGGTGCGGTCGTTGAGCCAGCTTTCGATCACCAGATAGAAGCCGGCGATGCAGAAGCCGGTGACGAGACGAAACAGCGTCCAGGCCGGCACATTAGCGACCAGCGGATATGCGAGCGACACCGTGACCGCGAGCGCGATCATCGCGGAGAAGGCGCGAATGTGGCCCGCGCGCAGAACGAGATAGGGGCCGAGCAGGCAGCCTGCCACGAAGCCGCCATAATAGGCCGAGCCGATCAAGCCGAGCGCAAGCGCGCTGAAACCTTCATGGATCGCGCGCAACGGCAGCAAGGTGAATTGCAGGCCGTTGCCGGCGAGCAGAAATGCGACGCCGAGGAGGAGGGAGGAGATCGGACGGATATTCGAACCCACGCGGCTGCGGCCTCGAAATTATCAGCGCGGACAGATTAACCAGCACCGGTAACACTAAGACTCATTTTGTGATGCCGGCAGCGAGGAACCCGATTTATCAAGCCACATTCTGGCCTCACTTGGAAACGATCAAGGCGCAAATCCCGACAAAATTTTGGAGTTGTCATGACCCGTCTCGCCGCCTGTCTCGCTACCGCCTGCGTAGCGCTGCCGGTCGCCTTCGCGGCGCCCGCGCTTGCGCAAGATGCGCATCGTTACAAGATCGTCGATGCCAATGGCAATATTCAGGCGCTGATTTCGAAACACGCGGCGGCTTACGGCGTTCCTGAGTTGCTGGTTCGCCGCGTCATCCATCGCGAGAGCCGTGGCAATCCGCGCGTCATCAGCAAAGGCAATTACGGATTGATGCAGATCCGTCTCGGCACCGCCCGCGCGATGGGCTATCGCGGCGGCGCGCAGGGGCTGCTCGACGCCGACACCAACATGACCTATGCGGTGAAGTATCTCGCCGGCGCCTACAAGGTCGCGCACGGCAATCACGATCTCGCGGTTCGCTACTATGCGGCGGGCTATTATTTTGCCGCCAAGCGCAAGGGCATGATCGACGGCAACGACACCACGGCGCTGGCGAGCCTCGCTTCGGCGAACGAAACCCTTTCGGCGAAGGCCGGCCCGGAGACCAAAGCCGCCGGTCCCGACAAGAGCCCGAACCCGGCTTACTTCCAGCGGCAGAACAAGAATTACTGACGCGCCTTGCCGTCGTTCGGCGTGAAAGCGCTGAACAACGCGGCCAGCGGATTTTGATCGGCCACCGGCGCAGGCTTGGTGGCCGATTTTGCATTTGGCTTGCGGTGCGACGTGCGACGCGGCTTCGCCGCCGCCGCGGCAGCAGGTTTTACGTCCGCCGCTTTGGCTTCGTCGGATGCCTTTGTCTCCGGCGCGGCCGCCGCGTCCGGTTTCTCCTCCGGCAATGCCGAACTCTCGTCGGGCATTTGCAGCCGCTTCGGCTGTTGGGGGGCGATCGTGGCCGGGGGCTGGCCGACCGGAAGTTCGGTCGATGATGTCTCGCCGATATCGATCGGGATCACGTCGTTGATGGCGCGTTCGGTGACGGAGCCGGTGACGTCCTCGTCCGGTTCCGGCAGAGCGTCGGCGCCGGTGGCCGGCAACCCGGCAGTTTGCGTTGTGTCGGCCGGCGCCGGTTCGGCTTGTGGCGCCGCCGGCGGCACGGCGACCTGCTGGTCGTGCAGGGTGCGAAGCCGGTCGAGCTCCTCGGCACGCCGGTAGGCGGCGCGCACCACGAACTGCTTCCATTCGGGGTGCTGGTCGGGATCGATCAAGGCGCCGCGTGCCGGCCGGTCCAGCCGCGCGAAATTCGGCTCCGGCGCAGGCGCGATCTTGAATCCAGCTGCGAGGCCGAGCGTGGCGATCAGCACACAACCCAGCAGCGTCACTCTTAGCAGTGGCAGCATGCGCAACTCATAGCTGAGTCGCGGAATCGCCGTGAACCAACCACCATGAATCCTGCGCAACCGGCCACACGCATGACGAGTCCCGTGGGCCGGTCTCGCGCCGCGCCGTGACAGCCACGGCCGCCATTGCTAGGACAGGCGCTGCAACCGACAGGACCGGATGGGACACATGCCAGCATTGCCGCACTGTCCAGTGATCGCGATCGAGGAGCATTACTGGGACGCCGAGTTGATGAAGACGGTCGGCGCGGCGGGCTTCAACGCCGATGCCGAGCTTCAGAAGCGGCTATACGATTTCAGCGGCGTCCGGCTGCAGGAGATGGACGCCGTGGGCGTCGACATCCAGGTGATCTCGCACGGCGCGCCATCCGGCCAGCGGCAGCCTGCCGACACCGGTCCCGCGACGATCCGCGCGGTCAACGATCGCCTCGCCGAAAAGATCGCTGCCAATCCCAAGCGCTTCGCCGCTTTCGCCGCGCTGCCGACCGCGAACCCTCAGGCCGCCGCCGACGAGCTGGAGCGCGCGGTGACGAAGCTCGGCTTCAAGGGCGCGATGTTGCACGGCATGACCGACGGCGAGTTTCTCGATCTGCCGAAATATTGGCCGATCTACGCGCGCGCCGAGGCGCTCGATGTGCCGATCTACTTCCACCCGGCGTTCCCGCATCCGGCGGTGACCGAGGCTTACTATAAAGACTACGTCAAAGACTTCCCGATGGTGATCCGCCCGGCCTGGGGCTTCACGGTCGAAACCGCGACGCAGGCGATCCGCCTGGTGCTGTCCGGCGTGTTCGACAAGCATCCGAATCTGAAAGTGATCCTCGGCCATCTCGGCGAGACGCTGCCGTTTCTGCTGGGGCGCATCGACGAGGCGCTGAAGCGGCCGGGCCAGAAGAGTATCGACTTCCGCGCCGTGTTCTCGAAGAATTTCTATGTCACGACCAGCGGCTTCTTCTCGACGCCGGCGCTGCTCTGTACCGCGATGGAGATGGGCGTCGACCACATCCTGTTCGCGATCGACTGGCCGTTCGTGATGAACCCGCCGGCGATGGACTGGATCAAGAGCGTGCCGCTGTCCGAGGAGGACAGGATCAAGATATTGAGCGGTAATGCCCGGCGGCTTCTGAAGATGTGACCGGACGCCGGCTTCCCGCCGGCCGGCGCGGTCCTGGCCGGCTCCGGCCGGCATGGCGGTTTCCCGCGATTCTCCGCTATAAGTCCTCCGGGGCCTGTAGCTCAATGGTTAGAGCCGACCGCTCATAACGGTCTGGTTGGAGGTTCGAGTCCTCCCGGGCCCACCAATGAATTCAATGCGTTGTCACTGCTGCTTGGCCTTGGTCGATGCTTCGACCACAGATACGACCACAGAAACCCGTTCCCGTTCCTTTCTCGTTATGGCCTCGGCAGCGCCTTTCAGGTGATCGGGGCTATGGTGGCCGTAGACGCGCTCGAGCGTTGCAGCCGACATGCCGAGATAACCCGCCGCCTGCCAAACCGGCACACCCCGCTGTAATAACCAACTGGCTGCGGTGTGCCGGAGCGTGTGAGGGACGATCTTGCCGCCTTCCGTCGAAAGTCTGGCGAGACGGACTGCCCGTGCAAAAGCCGTCTTCACCGACAAAATTGGCTTTCCGTTGAACTCAACGAAGTGGCCGCCGACCAAGCCCATTCGCTGCCACCGCCGCATATGGGCCAGCAGGCGAGGCGGGATAGGGGCGGGCGGCTGGCGCTTGTTGGTCGCCCGTTTCCCCTGTGCCAAGCGATAGAAGACCCCTTGGTCGAGATCGACATATGACCGACCTTCGGCTTGGATCGGTGACGCCGATGCTACCGCGCCCGCGCGCGTGCCCGTGTAAACGCCGATGAGAATGAACCGCGCCAGATGCCGGAGCGGCCGTTTTGTGGTCGGCAGGTTGAGACCTTTTTCGTTCCCGCGATACCGTCGCTGCACTTCGCGATATCGCCAGCAGGTCCAGATAAGGTGTGCGACCTCGGAACGGGTCAGCCAACGGTCGCGAGGCATTCCCTTTGGGGGGAGCCAAATCGACACGACTTCGCGGTGGAGATTCTCAGCGGCGTGATGCTTGATCGCCGCGCGAAGATCCTCCAGATCACGACGAGCGCCGCCGACGTTTCCGCGCTTTCTCGCGTAATCCTGACATGTTGCGGTAGATACCTCGGACAACTTCATACCACCCCAAAACGCGTTCAAACGGTAAATGCGACCAAGGAATCGACGGCGGTTAGCCTGACGGCTCTCGGTATCCTGCAGATAGATCGCCAACACGTCGGCCACATCGATGTCTTCAATCTCGCGGTGCTTTCGGGCAGGGCGATATTTTCGCGCGATGTACTCCGCTAGGGCTTTTTGGGCAGGTTCTGGAGGTCCGCCAGAAGTCGACTTTCCAGTGCACCCTGTGGCGTAATCGCGAGAGCCATCCCGGATGATCCAGACTGCCTTGCGTCCGATATCTGGTCTCGCGGCGCGCAAATAGAGCCGTGGCCCTTTGCCTGGACGCGGCATAGCTTCCTCATTTCTTCGATGTTTGCGAGCGTCGTGTAGTCTTTGCCGGCGATGCGCTCGATCGCGAGGCGACCTCGTGCCGCTTCGCGGCGAAGGCCGGAAATAGAACCAATTTGCCGTTCGGCTTGACAGCTCCGGTCAGGCGCGTTGTCCAACCGGTTCTCTTCGCATCGAATTTTCCTTTGCCGTCGAGCCGTGCGGAGCCGTCAGGATTGATGATACCTGTGTATGTTTCCTTCCCCGGACGTTTCTTGGTGTTGCGTTCTCCAGTCAAAGATTGACCGTCGATCACGAGCTTGATGGGCCGGGCGAACGCCGGGTTCTTCTTGGAATCGGAAGACAGGCTTGAGCACTTCAATTTTGCCGGTACGGCATGTCCGGCTGCGTTGGCCGACGTCGTTGCAGCAATTGCAAGGATGCACAGTGTGATGACGGTAATGGGCTTCATTTGTTTCTCCCCCGGAGCGCAGATGAGAAGGATTGATTTTGAGTACGTTTTTTCGACGACTTGAGATTCGGTGGTGCATGGTCTCCTTTTCAAAATATCTGATTTTTAGATAATCTGGAATCGCGATTATTGGTTCTGACCTCCGTTTTCTGAGGTCGAACTGATGCCTAGGACCCTAGGTACGCCCCGGCATGAAGCGTTTCGGCGGCTTTTAATCGAAGCTCGCCGTAAGGCTCAAATGACGCAAACAGATGTCGCGAGGGCGCTAAGGCGACATCAGTCCTTTGTTGCTACAGTTGAGACTGGCCAGAGGCGGGTCGATGTTGTTGAGTTGCTCGATTTTGCCGAAGCGATTGGGTTTGACCCGGCTTCTTTCCTTCGCAAGCTACGAAGGGTTAGCAAGTAACCGTTGTTCGCGGCTTATCAATATTCGTCAGCCAACATCAGCGTCATGACCCGGCACGTAACGTTCGGGTCCGCCGGGTCGGGCGAGTGCATGGTCATGCTCAGGTCGTAGTAGTCGATTTTGAAGAAGATCGAGTGCCCCTGAACGTCAAGGCTGCCAAAATCGCGCTCGCCATGCGGGTCATTGTCCTCGCAGAATTCATCGAAGCTGGCGACGGCTTTTAGGATCTGAGAGACGGTGTGATCGCCAAGAGCGGCAACGCCTGATGTAATGAGGGCGTGACCTTTTCCGAGATTGTTACGGAGTTGATCGTTGAGTACGGCGATCCGTTCAGCCCGTGAGGACATGTGCGGTTTCCAGATGAGGGAGTGAAAGGAAGCGGCTCAGCGTGTCTTGGGCGCCGGATGCATCAGGCCAAGGTCAGTGCGGGGGCGGCGAATAGGCGGCAGGGCCGGGAAGTTCAGCCAGGTGAGGACCAGCGTATCCGCAGACTGTTCGGTGACGCGCGCTTCCCACCACTGCTCACACGGGCCATCCTCCTTGGCGAGAACGATGTGCTGCGGAGCGACTGACGACCAGTCGGCGGGGTAGGACTTCGGACCCTTCGATTTGCTAGCCGACGCCTTCAGCGTCGCCTCGGGGGTGTGCATCAGGGCAAGGGTGTTGCGATGCCGCTGGAACGGCTTGCCAAGGCCGACATTCATTGAGCGAAACCGCGCCCCGCTGACCCTGCTCCATACCTGCCGTAACATGGCGAACAACGGGTCCACCGATCCCTACTGTGTCCGAGTTCTCGCGGCCGTCCCGGATGATAGCGAATCCACTTTCTCTCAACTGATCGATGTTCCACAGGTAACCGCCGCCACTATGCTCGTTCAGTCGTAATACGAAATGATCATTGCGGCTGCCGTCAATCCTTGTCTCCGCGTCGCGCTCAGTCAAACGCCATACGTCGCCGCGATAGTCTTTCGGCTGATGATCTTCCAGAAGTTCCATCTTCAATCTCTTAGGCTCGATACGTCGCAGTGCGTTGCCATCAGCTCTTGAAATCAGGTTGTATCTTTGCAAGGTCCAAGTCATAGCTTCGTAGCTAACGCCCAAGCGCAACGCGAGCTGATACGCAACATCGGCTTTCTTGAGGTCGATCGCCAACCAACCTTGCTTCACGCAGTGCCATTCGATTTGCCATCGCGGCATTAGATAAGCGACAGCGAAAGCATCCGCTTCGACTTCCTGATACTCTGGGTCTTCTGATTTCGGCAGGTTTGCCATCGCCATTCGACGCAAGATGTTCTCGTTGTCTAAGCTTGGCTTGTGCCTCATGCGAAAATGACCGAGTTCGTGCGCTGCGGTGAACCGCTGAATTGACAACGGACGTTCGGTGGTGATGAGGACACCGGGGGTTGGTTCAGGCAAATACGCGCCCAAAAGGCCCTTCAGCGGTCGCAGAAGTAGCGGCAAGTTTTCGGCAACTGCAGCATTGAATACGTCGATACTTCCTCCCTGTTTTTGCATTTTGGCGCGCGTATCGGATTGAACGTGCAGTCGGGCCGCTGCCATCGTTCCGTTTCTAACTGCCTCTGCGTAGGTGTCCGCCATAGCTATCACTGTCCCGCTGTCTGAGACCGGGCTCGCAGATATTCGACAAATCGGCTTAGCTCTTCTCGATCTCGATCTGAGAGATCAGCCGCTTGCTTTGCCAAAAACAAAACGCTTGTAGGTAGTGCCGAGGCTGCAGCATCTTCGCCTGTGAAATAGCTGATGGATTGTTTGTATAGTTTTGCGAGACGCGTCAGCTCGATGGCCTCCACGCGTCGCTGGCCGCTTTCAATGTCTCCAAGCGCAGTGCGCGGAATTTTCAGGTACGAGGCAACATCTTCTTGCTTTAGTCCCAGATATTTCCTTGCTTCACGTAACCGCTCGCCGAGCCGTTGCCGCTCAGCGACTTCATTTGTCTGAGCGAATTGATCATTCATTTTTTGGCTCCTTTAGGTCCATTTTTTACCCACGCTTGTTCGATGCGCGGCATTAAATGATCCATTGCCTGATTGACTGAGGTGTAGCCACCAGCGCGGACGAGGCTGTCTTTCAGCTCGAACTTGACGAGGTCCTCAAGTTCGCACAGCAGCGAGACCACATTGAGTGAGTCGAGCTGAACTCCTGCCTGGCATTTGCCTGGCGTGTCCGCTGGAAGCGTAGTGCCTTTTAGAGCCGCATCAGATTGGGCAGCGTCGAGAAGTAAGTCCCGAAGCTTTGCTTCGACGGTGCCCCTTGGAAACGCTAAAGTTGTGCTTCCTGGCTTGCTGACTGTACCGACCGCCATAGGACCCTCTGTGTCAATTGGCGACTTTGGGATAGTTATAATGTCTGAAAATCAGACATGCAAGGATTTTGTTCTCTGGGAGTTGCGGACGCCTAGATATGCGTAAAACCAGGCTGTGCCCCTAACTAAGCTAATGATTTCATGCGAATTTTTTTACCGCCTGATGTGGAAGCGTTGTCGTCGTTAATTCCGCGATTTCTTGCGTTGGCGGGGGAGGATGCCTGGAACAAGCGGTGGCACCAACTTAAGCGTGATTTTGAACGTTCTCCCGCACAACAGAAGATTGTGGCTGACTACCATTGGCTCGAGCTGCTTCTGAACGACCAAGCTGCGGCACTCGCGAAGTATGGACATCTCAACCCGCCTCTAATCGTAGAGGACTTGGCCGTCTTACATTTCATCGCGATGGTGGTCGAAGTCCACGCGCGCCTTACGCCGTCTGGGCAGAAAGTGTTGCAGGGCCGCCTTCGGTCGGCGCTTGGCGCTGAGACAGGGTTCGCAGCTCTCTACCTTGAAATGGATATTGCTCGTCGTCTTTTTGACAGCGGCAATGAGGTTGATTTTCCGGATCTGGAGGGGACGGCACAATACGACATCCGTTTTTCGCGAAATGGTGTCTCGGGTGAGGTAGAATGCAAAAGCCAATCTGCAGATGCTGGAAGAAAAATACATCGGAAGGACTTTTACAGATTCATTGATAAAATTGAGAAAGCACTTGAACGGCGCGCTGCGACCGGCGCGAAGGAAGTCCTGCTAATTACCTTGAGCGAGCGATTGCCTTCTGATGCGGAAAAGCAGAAGACTCTTGTCGATGCGGTACTGCGCGCAGTTTCGGGCACTGATTTACCCAGCATAGTCGGCGATTTTTTTATCCTTACACGTGAGAAAGTTAACAGCTCAATTGAGATTGCTAGGTCAAAAGGGCAACGCGCTTTATACGGTGCCTGCATCCGTCTGTATGGCGAGCGCCTTCACGTCGCCGGTCCAATAACAGACGAAGGTATCTGTATCGTCGTTATGCGCAGCACTCTTGAGGACGACACCTCAAAGCCCTGGCTAGAAGCTATGGAGAAGGCTGCAACGCAATTCTCAGGGTCGCGAGCTAGTTTCATTGCCGTACAGTTTAACGACTTGTCACCCGATGAATTGTTGAGCCCAAGCCTCCGACGACGAGCTGAAATCCTTTGTGGTGCGCTATTTCGGCGATCGGAAACTTCGCATGTTACCGGAATACATATTTCTCCATATCGCGGCTTCATTGAGTCCGCTCAAGGTATCGGTGCCCCAGCTTTTGGATATTTCAATACCAAATCACGCTTTTCTTCCAATCCAGCTGACTATCCCGCATTTCACGATACGCTATCGGATCGTCAATTTGCGCAGCTCATTGGAGCTGAAACCTATCGAAGCCGCTTCTACATCCGCTTTGAGATCATGATTTCACACCTGGTGGTCAGATTTCGGAAATTGCTCAGGAAAATTCTCGGTAACTGGTAAGGCAACAAGATGGACAGACGAGAATGTGTTTATGTAGTTGGAGCCGGTTTCTCGGCGGGACTTGGGTACCCGCTAACATATGATTTATTGCAACGTTTGTGGCCACGTCTCGATGCCAACTTCAAAAAGCGTCTTGTCAAAGTCATTCAGTTTCATCATCCACGGTTTGATGAGAGGCGCTTTTCCTCGTTCCCGAACGTCGAGGAACTTCTGTCTGAAATGTTTGTGAACGAGGAGCTGTTTGAGGCGAGCCGTGAATACGACGGATCATTCACGATAAACGATCTACGAGAAATTCAGCGTGAGCTGTTAACTCAGATTGCTGCATGGTTTCACGAGCTATCGAAAAAAGTGAATCCAAAAAAGCCCGACGCCGCATGGCTGGTTAAATTTCGCAACCTCGTGCGCGCAGAAAACGCGGCAATTATCTCTTTTAATTGGGATCTGATTCTTGATGAACTTCTCTTCGCTTCTCAGCTTGACGCAAGTAGCTATGGTTTTGGAGGCGACTTGTGGTCCTCACCCGTTCTGCTCAAACCGCATGGCTCGTTAAACTGGTTTGCGGGTCCGAGCGCCAAGTTTATCGGATCCGATCGCCGGACCGTACTTTACAAGGAAGCGGGGGAAACCGTTCACGCGTTTCTTAAATTCAGGTCACCGATCTCTGCAAAGCGTACATATTTCCCTTTGATTGTTCCCCCGCATCACCTAAAGCGGTTCGAGCAGCCTGTGTTCAGAAACCTATGGCGTAAATGCACGTCAACGCTGAGCACAGCAAAGAGGGTTGTGTTTGTGGGCTATTCAATGCCTACGGCAGATATCCATGCTCAATTTATTTTGCGCTGTGGGTTCGATTACCAAGTGCGTGGCGCAATGCAGCCTAATGGAAAGAGGACAAAGGCGACGGGCATTTCAGAAGTAACGATTATCAATCCGGACCGCGCTGCTGCCGTTCGTATCGAATCAGTTGCAGGGCCGCACGCTCGTTGCGAGTGGGTCTCGACTCCAGCTGCGGAATGGGTAGCGCAGTCGATATGAAGTTTTCCAGTAGACCAAAGTGGATTCAGCGGTACTGAGCTTGCGATCCCTTCTGTATGAATGGGCTAGTCTGCAACGATTTGGCAAAAGCGGCGAACACGCAATCATATTGCAGGCGAACAGTCTTTATTTATCTATTGAAGCCGTGAACAAAGTAGCAATTGTTCACGAGTGTAGCAGACCTTGTTGTGTATTTGAGGCCTTCAGTACAGCCTGTGAATAGAAGAGCTAAGCTTCAATACTATTCAACTGTGGCTCGTCGCGCGGATATGCCGAGGCTTGGAGCGAGTATGTCGAAGCCGCGCAGTAAATTCACTTTCCAATATTTGACGGACATTAATTCCGAGACGACTTCATTCAAGCCCACTACTGCCGGTCTCTGAGGGGCTGGCAAACAACAAACGTCACCGGTCGACGTTAGTTGACAAGGTACTTAGTGGCAATTAGCGGATAGAGATGAACCGCCACTCAACTTTTCTAGTCGGTAATTGGACCTCAAGTATTTTTCGACGATTGAGAATGTGGTCTCGAACAAGAAAATTGCTTCGTCCATGAACGTTCAAGTTCTTGGTATTCTTAATATTACAGAGGACTCGTTCTCCGATGGCGGAAGATATGTAACGCCAACGGCTGCACTAGCTCATGCGAGGGCGTTGATTGCCGAAGGGGCCAATATCATTGATTTAGGTCCAGCTGCGAGCAATCCAGATGCTCAGAAAGTCAGCGTTCAGCAGGAGATCGAACGAATCTCGCCGCTCATCAAGTTTTTGCATGAAGAGAGAGCTCAGATCTCAGTAGACAGTTTCCATCCCGAAACGCAACGCTTTGCAATCTCACAAGGAGTGCATTTTCTGAACGATATTAGGGGGTTTCCGCATGCTTGGTTCTATCCAGAATTGGCACATAGCAATTGCCAGCTCATTGTCATGCATTCCATGCAGCGCGACGGCATCGCAACTCGAGACGATAGAACTCCGTCCGTTGTGTGGGATCACATCATTCGTTTTTTCTCTGAGCGGACAAACGCTCTGCTTAAGGCTGGAATATCTTCCAAACGAATAATTCTTGATCCTGGCATGGGCTATTTCCTAAGCAGCAACCCGGAGGCATCCGCCTTCGTGTTGGGAAACTTGAGACGCCTTTGTGATCGCTTTCAATTGCCGATATTGATCTCGGTATCGCGAAAATCTTTCCTTCGTAATCTTGTCAGCCGTACTGTGGACGAATCCGGTGCCGCAACACTGGCCGCGGAAATCTGGGCCGCAAATCACGGGGCTAGCTATTTGCGCACGCACGAGCCCGCTCCACTGCGTGATGCTCTCTTGGTCACGAGGGCGTTAAGCGATCGCCGCGCGCAATCGCAATAACGACCAAAAAGTCGGAATAAAGCGAAGTGCGTGTGTAGCGCTTGACAGTGCAAAAGAGGACTTTACACTGTTCGTCCAATGAACGATTGTGCGTATATCGAACGTTGAGGTGCTGGATGTCGACCCGCCGTGGAAAATCGCCGGTATCAGGGACCGTGCGAATTGGTACCGTTCCGGGATATGGGCTCAACGAATTGCGGACGCCCGCGGCGCCGCTTATCCATCTTGAGCCAACTGCATCACAGACGAGCGGCCCTTACTTTCCGCCGCGCCTCGTTGATCCAGAGGAAAGCAATCTCGCATTCATGTCTGGTCATGCGACGCGTGCCGAAGGTGAATTGATCAGCGTTACCGGTCGTGTCCTCGGAGAAGACGGCAATGCATTGCGATATGCGCTGGTTGAAATCTGGCAAGCGAATCGCCATGGAAAATACCGCCATCCGGTTGACGATGAGCATGAAGCGCCGCTGGACGACAATTTCAGGGGGTTTGGTCGTTGCCTAACCGACAGTGGCGGACAGTATCGGTTCTTTACAATTAAACCGGGTCCATACCCTGTTCCAACCTATCAAGATTGGATGCGGCCGCCGCATATACACTTCTCGGTCTTTGGTGCCGGAGTCATGCAGCGGTTAATCACGCAAATGTACTTCGCAGGGGAGCCCCTTAACGACGTCGATATGATCCTCAATGCGGTCAGCGAGCAGGTCGCCCGAGACCGGTTGATTGTTAGTCCATCAAGAACGATCGTTGAACGCGGCGAAAACTGCGACGAGTACGTGTTCGATATCGTGCTGCGCGGTACAAATGAAACTCCGTTCTTCGACGAATAGCTTGACGCAAGATTCCACTTCATCGCAGTCCAAATGGCAATGCTGTGACGATGTTCCTCGAGTAACAGTAAGTTATGTCTCTACCCAAAACTCCGCCGGCGGTTAGCCAGCTGTTTTCCGAGCAATCGAGAATCGAACGGTATCTTGAAATCGAGGCATTGCTCGCCGAGGTTCAAGCCGAACTAGGTATTTTGCCAGATTCAGTAGCTAGAGAAATTCGCACCGTCGCGAAAATTGCAAACATTGATCTTGATAAGTTAAAAACTGCAACGGATCGTATCGGGTATCCAATTGCTCCTCTCGTACGTCAATTGACCGAATTGTGTTCCAAGGAAACCGCAGGCTTTGTCCATTGGGGTGCAACAACCCAAGACATTATGGACACCGGGCTTGCGATAGAACTGAAGGCAACATTTGAAATTGTTCAGGAGGAACTGTCACGTCTAATTGTAACATCAGTAGCATTGGCAGACACCCACCGCGCGACAGTCATGGTGGGTCGTACATTTGGTGGCCACGCTTTACCGATTACCTTTGGAGGCAAAGTTGCGCGATGGCTTGCGGCCCTTTGTCGGCACTCTTCTCGCATTAAACAGTGTCTGCCGCGTGTCTGCGTCGGCCAACTCGGAGGGGCGGTTGGTACTACAGCCTCGCTAGGTAAGCACGGAGAGCAGACACGACGGAAATTGATGCAAAGGCTCAGCTTGTCGGCGCCGGTCGCGACCTGGCATTCAACGCGCGACTCTATCGCGGAGGCCGTATGTGTCCTCGGGCTTGTAATGACGACCCTCGGAAAGGTTGCAGCTGATATCTCTGCGCTTTCGTCGACCGAGGTAGGTGAGGTTTTTGAGGCAGACTTGGCGGGCCGCGATACAAGCAGCACGTTGCCACAGAAGCGCAATCCGGTCGCATGTAGTCAGATTATAGCTGCCTCAAAACTGTCGGCGCGTTATGCGTCGATGTCCCTTGATAGCTTCCAGCACGATCATGAGAGGGGGCCTCAAGGCTATATTGAGGACGAGATTGTCCCGCAGTGCTGCGTGCTCACGCTGTCCTCGCTCAATTGCGCTAATCAATTGCTTGCTGGATTGAAAGTTGACGTTACGCGTATGCGGGCGAACTTAAGACTAACAAATGGATCCATACTTTCCGAAGCGGTGATGATGAAACTTGCACCGCATGTTGGCCGCCTTGGTGCGCATGACATCCTTCATGAAATCGCAAAGCATTGTAGCGTCAATGGCAATGATTTTGTTGCAGAAATCAAGGCGCATTCAACAATTAGAAAGCATTTATCAATAGCCGCGATCGATGAGATCACGCAGCCAGAAAACTACCTTGGCGATACTGCGGACGAGATCGATCGTGCAATCGCCGCAGCTCAAGCAACGCTAAACGTGTGATAATGACAATAGCATCCTTCGAACCAGCCCGCAGTGAGCCACCGACGTGTCTTGGCCCCGTTGCGCGACCGACTCCGCCGCGTATTCGAGCTCCACGTGGAAGTTGGGATACGCACTTTCATATTTTCGGCCCCCCCGAACGGTTTCCGTACTATTCTGAACGAAAATATACGCCGCCGACAGCGACGCTCGAGTCGTTTCAGGCCCTCTGCGATCTCCTTGGCATCGAACGTGGCGTTTGCGTCCAGCCAAACCTGCACGGTGCAGACAACAGCGTGACACTCGATTGCGTGGAGCGGTCTGATGGCCGTTTTCTTGCAATTGTTAAAGTTGAGAACAGCGTAACGTTTCCTGAGCTTAAGCAACTCCATCGCCGGGGCGCACGCGGTGTGCGATTCGC
Organism: Pseudolabrys sp.; assembly: GCF_050250095.1. NCBI lineage: Bacteria > Pseudomonadati > Pseudomonadota > Alphaproteobacteria > Hyphomicrobiales > Xanthobacteraceae > Pseudolabrys > Pseudolabrys sp. Next base: position 111,831 of record NZ_JBFWPH010000008.1, read on the forward strand.
GTTCAATCCAGAGCATGGCGGCGAATTCGATAGCGAACTTTTCCGACAAGTTTGCCTTTGGGCTGGCGACCTGGGCTGGTGCGTGGATCTACACCTTGCGCCATCTGACCTTGGTCCCCTTTGCGATGTCATCTCCCGAGCAGGCGCTAATGTCGTTATCGACCACATGGCTCGCGTTAACCCCGTACTTGGCCTGCAGCAGCAGCCATTCCGAGAATTGATCGAACTCGTATCCTATGACCACGTTTGGGTGAAAATGAGTGGGGCGGATAGAATCACAAAAGAAGGCCCGCCCTACATGGACGTGAAGCCATTTGCGCGCGCGTTAATTGAGGCATCGCCGCAGCGTGTCATCTGGGGCTCAGATTGGCCTCACTCGGCTTATTTTGATTCAGCGAGAGTGCCAGACGACGGAAAACTGCTTGATTTTCTGATCGATGCCGTCCCAACCGACCTGCAACAAAAACAGATCCTTATTGATAACCCTCGTCGGTTATTTGGGGGCTGAAAATTCAGGCGAGCGAAATTCTAAGAAGCCGCGAACGGTACTAAACATCCTCTTGACGGTACAGCGATCACGGTCATACTAACTTCATATAACGGACAAATGTTCGTATATCGAACATTCCTAGGCGGAGAGGCGGCGTGCTGAGAATGGTGGCAAGCAACAAACCGGCACTGCTGGTGGCGGACAATGCGGTCAAGTTTTTTGGCGCTGTCGACGCGCCAATCAAAATTTTTGAACAGCTCAACTTCTCGATTTGCGCGGGCGAATTCGTATCAATCGTCGGGCCGTCCGGATGTGGCAAAACAACTCTGCTGCTCTGTTTGTCTGGGCTTGAGGCCTTAACGAGTGGCAAAATTTTATTCAGAGGCGAAGTCGTTCGCGGATCACCAAAGGGTGTAGCCGTTGTATTCCAGGACTACAGTCGTAGTCTCTTTCCGTGGCGGAACAATATCGACAACGTTCTGTTTGGGATGCGGCGCCTTGAGGGTCTGAGCAAGTCCGAAAAGCGAGATATCGCAGCTGAACTTTTGAAAACTGTTGGGCTTGAGTCGTTTGAATATCACTATCCTTGGCAGGTATCAGGCGGGATGCAACAGCGCGTCGCGATAGCGCGCGCGTTGGCATCTCAATCGGATTTGGTTCTGCTCGACGAACCTTTCGCATCGATTGACGCTCAAACAAGAGCAGATATGCAGGACCTGGTGCTGCGGGTATTTGCAAAATTCAAGCAAACCTGCATCTTGGTTACGCACGACATCGAGGAAGCCATATACATGGGCAGCCGCGTGTGCGTTCTCTCTCGTCGGCCCTCAAAAGTCATCGCCGACTTCAAGGTGAGCCTCACCTTTCCCAGGGACCAACTGGAGACGCGAGAAGATCCGCGCTTTCTCAAGTTGCGCCACCAGGTCCTAGAGCTTGTACGAGGTGCCTCTCGGGGCGACAGCCAAGGGACACCTCCCATAGCGGTTATCGACGATCCAGCTCCCGCAAAGGGAAGCGGGTGAGAAAGTCACGAGAATTGTAAAACGGAGAGTACAATCATGAAGAAGGTGCATATTTTCGCCGCGGCGGTCGCCGCAACGGCTTGCCTATTTCAGCCAGCGTCTGCGACGGAGCCCGCTAAGCTGAAATTCGCATATCTGCAGGTCATCGACCTGATCCCGTATTTCATTGCGGACAGCAAAGGCTACTTCAAGGATGAAGGTCTCGAGGTCGAACCGATCGTGCTCACGGGCGGACCAGCGATCATTTCAGCGGTTGGCAGCGGCTCGGCGGACATAGGGTTCACAGGCAGCGTGTCGCTGGTCAACGCCCACCTTAAGGGTCTGAAGTTCAAGTTCTTCTCTGGGCTGAATTTTGAAAAGGCGCCCGACGATCACGTCCTCGTCTTTGTCGGCCGCGAAAAGTCCGGGGTAAAGTCAATCAAGGACCTAAAAGGAAAGGTAATTGCGTTTAATACGTTTGGCGGTCAATGCGAATTGATTGCTCGGGTGCAGCTCGAAAAAGCAGGGATTGCGGAAAAAGACGTCAAATTCACTACTTTGCCGTTCCCGCAAATGCCAGCAGCGATTTCGACCGGTAACATTGACGCTGCCTGTACCACCGATCCATTCCTAACTCAGATGCGGCACAACAAAATCGGACCTGTTGTAATGTCTGGCCTCGTTCTGGAGCGCGATATCAAAACGCCGCACCTCAATTCCGGCATCTTTGCCAGCGATGAATGGCTCACAAAAAATAAAGACAAAGCTATCCGGTTTAGGAAGGCGCTGCAGCGTGGGGTAGACGTCCTAAAATCGAACCCGTCCGAGGCACGCGACATCCTGACAAAGTACACAAAGCTGACGCCGGAACTTGCTAAAGAGGCTAAATTCGTTGTGTACATGACCGACATTCCGGCGTCGAGCGTCCAGGCCATCGTCGATGCGCAGTATTCGACCGGCATGATCAAAACAAAGTTCGACGCGAAGCAGATCGTCGAAAGCCTAAAGTAACTGGTGATGCTTGCAAACCGTCTGACGCGGATTTACGGGATCGTCGCAATTGCGATTGTCTGGGAAGTTGTATCTCGCCTGGAGATACTCCCGTCGCAGTTCTTCCCGCCGCTCAGCACGGTGCTGATGGCCCTCTGGGAGACCCTGTTTTCCGAAAGTGTTTGGCGCGACGAAGCGCTGACAATCGGCAGGGCTCTCTCAGGTGTGGCTGTAGCTGCCGGGATTGGTATTACGCTGGCTGTCGCTGCATCCAGCTCCGAAGTATTCGATGCGATGCTTGCTCCAATCGTCGAACTGCTTCGTCCAATTCCACCGGCAGCAATGATACCGATTTCGATTTTCTTTCTTGGCATAGGAAAAGAGCTTTTTCTTTTCACGATCGCTTTTGCGAGCGTGTGGCCAATATATGTAAGCACCGCAAATGCGTTAAATTCCGTTGATCGCGTGTTGATCGATACCGGAAGGTCATTCGGATGCGGAAGGCTTGAAGAGTTGATCCTGATCAGGTTTCCGGTTGCGCTCCCAGAAATCTTCACTGGATTGCGAGTTGGTATCGGAATTGCGTTTCTTGCGACAATCGTCGTCGAGATGCTGGCGGGCCGCGGCGGAATCGGCTTCCAACTTTTCGACAGCGCGTTTTCTCTCCAAATTCCCTTAATGTTCGCCTTTGTAATTATCGCAGGAATAAACGGATCCGTACTCAATTGGGTGACAAATCAGGTGCGATATCTGCTGACCGCGTGGCACTTGGGATTGTCACGTCAGCTTTCAGCATCGCATCCGGCCGAGTAGGTACTAAACGATGAAACTTAGCGCAGAACGTCGATGGCTGTTGGGTGCGACCTCGATCATCGTGGTCTTGGCAGTCTGGGAAATGAGTGCGCGACTCCATTTATTCGCAATCAAGGATTTCCCGTCGCCGACCGAGGTAGCCGCGCGGATCGTTGAGCTTCGTACAGAGCTTGCGATCGAGATGATGCATACGCTAAAGCGCGCGATGATCGGATTGCTTCTGGCAATTCTCACAATGATACCTTTCGGGGTCGCTATCGGTAGAAGCAGGGCGCTTGCGCGTGTTGTCGAGCCGATCGTCGAATTGCTGCGACCATTGCCGACGCCGGCAATCATACCGCTGATGATGCTCATTGCTGGAATCGGAGATGCCGCCAAGGTTCTGGTCATATTTTATGCGGCCGCTTTTCCGATTCTTCTGAATGCAATCGATGGCGCCAGAGGTTTGCACCCATCTTTGGCGCTGGCGGCGAAGTCGCTACGATTATCCAGTTTTGAAGCCGCAATGCTTGTGTTCATGCCGGCGACACTCCCACAAATCATGGCTGGAGTTCGCATTAGTGTATCCGTATCTATACTCGTTAGCATCACTGCGGAGATGCTGTTGAGCACCGATGGGATGGGCATATTCTTGCTGCGAAGCCAAGAACATTTCCGGCTGGTGGACGGAATAGCGGGCCTTGTCGTCCTCGCATTTGTTGCGTTGGCTATTAATAAGATTTATCTCGCGATTGATTATCGCGTACTAAACTGGCGTCACCAGACAGTTGGCGCGCGCAACTCGCCAATCTAATAGTTTAGCTTTGAAATTTATGGGCCCTCCACGCGACTAAATCAGTTGCGTTTTGAGCAAGGCAGCCTCTCTCTGCAGTACGGGAAGAAACTCCGCCAGCATCTTTTTTGTTGTTACGCGTTCAGCCAGCGCGCCTATGTGAAGTGCCGCGACCGTTTTTCCGTCATAAGCCAGGAGAGGCACCGCGATAGATCGATAGCCCACCTCGACCTCCTGGTCGGCATATGCGTAGCCTTGTTTCCTGGCGTCAAAAATCGCCTTTTTAATTGCCCGCTTGTCGATAATTGTTTGAGGTGTATGCCGCACCGGCTTAAGACGGCTAACAAACAGCTCGATATCCGCATCGGGAAGCGAGGCGAGTAGTGTGCGGCCGAGAGCGCCAGCAGCGGCTGGAATCCGAAATCCGACGCCGATTCCTAGCGCGGTGGCGCGCGGAGGAGACGCCCGCGCGATTATGACAACGTCCTGATCATCCAGTACTGCGGCCGAACACATTTCTTCGACCTCCCCGCAAATTCTCTCGCAGGCGGGTTGCAAAACAGTCGCCACTGAATTTGAAAGGAGATAGGCCGAAGCAAGTTTCAAAATATTCGGAGAGAGGCGAAACAGTCTACCATCATTCTCCACGTAACCAAGCACGCCCAGCGTATATAGAGAGCGCCGAACCGTAGCCCGCGGCAGATCGACGATCTTGGAAATATCGCTGAGCGTCATTTTCTGGCGCTCGGCGTCGAAGGCCAAAATTATCTGCAGGCCTCGTGCGAGGCCGGCGATAAAATTAGGTTCATCTGAGATACCGTTCCTTCGCCGAATACGAGCCATTTTTTCTGTGCCGTAAGCATTTTTCGTTCGTGACACAATTACCGTAGGTTTCAGGTGACCCGCTACCCTATTTTTTTGCATAGGCGGCGATATCGAAATCGAACGATTCTAGATCGTTTTTGCCCACGGAACGCGGTTTTGCGAGTAGCTTCCGCGCGGCCATATGGTCGGCCGGCGCATCGATCGTATCAACGGCAATCAGCATTCCGGCCCGGAAATACAATGCAATGAATGCCTCGCCTCTCGATGAGTTCCTTGAGCGAATCACGACCGAATCGTAGCCCGAAGAAATCCCCGCAATTTGAAGTTTGCAGTCAAATTGGTCCGACCAAAACCATGGCGTGGCCAAATATGGCTTATTCAATCCGGCAATCGTTGCAGCCGCGGTTTTTGCCTGATCCAGCGCATTTTGCACTGACTCAAGGCGTGTCCACTCATCCGCGTGGATATTGAAATGATTGGTGCAATCGCCTGCAGCGAGAATGTTCGGTATATTTGATCTGGTCAACTCGTCTACGACGATACCATTCGTACACGTGACGCCACCCGCGCTGGCTATCTCGACATTTGGGACAGCACCGATACCAACGACCACAATGTCAGCGGCAGTACGGAAACCGTCTTCGCATTCCAAATGAGTGACACGTCCATGAGAGCCAATAAGTTTTCGAACAATTTTCCCTTTTCGAATATTTACTCCTTTCGCGGCATGCAATCTCTCAACGAATGCCGCGACCTCCGGTGCAACAACTCGGCCGAGAATGCGTTGTTGAGATTCGAATACCTCGACTTCTTTTCCAAGCTTCTGCGCTGACGACGCCACCTCCAGCCCGATAAAGCCGCCGCCAATGACTGCAATAAAATGTGCGTCTTCAATGGCCGAAGCTAGAGATCGCGCGTCTTCAATGGAGTTTAGATAGTAAACCCCTTTGAGGGCCGCTCCAGGCACCATCAATTGTCGGGGCCGGGAACCCGTGGCAAATCCAAGATAATCGTATCGCAATTGAGCACCATCGCTCATACCAACAATTGAAGAACTGACATCGAGGGCAATTGCCTCGGTATTCAACATCAATTCAATATCGTTCTCCCTATAGAACGCTTCCGAGCGCAATGCCAATCGCTCTTCTGGTACCGAGCCGACCAGGAAGCCCTTTGATAGAGGTGGGCGCTGGTAGGGCAGCTCACCCTCACAACTGACTATTCGAATCTTTTCGGAATATCCAAACTGCCTAGCGGAAGCCGCCAGCTGGATCGCAGAATAGCCGCCGCCCACGATCAACAGGCCATCACGCATCAAGATTGCTTTTCTGGAATCTCGACTTTCAGGCCGTCGATGCCGTTGGTCGCGACAATCTGGCAGCTCAGCCGACTGTTCGCGCGACGCTCCGCGGCAACGCCCTCAAGCATCTCCATTTCATTTGATTCCGGTCTAGGGATCATTTGAAGGCAGACCGGATCAACATACACGTGACATGTCGCGCAAGAGCAGGAGCCACCGCAATCCGCCTCGATGCCTTTGATATTCGAGCGTATTGCCGTAGACATCAGGCTCTCTCCGACATTGGCGTCGACGAGCCGTTGAATTCCGTCCGCTTCAACAAATAGTACTTTAGGCATTTTGCGTCGTTCGTATAATGAACAAATGTTCGTTTATCAAATTGCTGATCCATATACAATTCATATTTTCCCAATGGTTTGAATTTGGGGTCGACTCTGAAGACCTGCCGCGGTATATTTATCGCACGAATGTTCGATATACGAACAAGGGAATTGATCAATGCTCAGCGTGCAGCAGAACGACAAGATTACGAGAGTCGCTCCGGGGACCCCAACAGGAAAGCTGATGCGATGCTACTGGCAGCCCGTTGCACTAAGTGAAGAGCTCGATCCGTCGCGCCCCATAAAGGCTGTCCGGTTACTCGGACAGGATTTCGTGTTGTTCCGGGACGAAAATAGCAGGTTGGGACTGCTTGACCGGGATTGTCCGCATCGTGGGACGGACCTTAGTTTTGGACGACTCGAAAACGGAGGTCTGCGTTGCGTTTTTCACGGCTGGTTGTTCGACACCAAAGGGCGGTGCCTTGAAACACCAGCGGAGCCCAAGGGAAGCCGACTTTGTCAAAACATCAGGCAACGGTCCTATCCCGTCGCGGAACGAAATGGAATTATTTTTGGTTACCTCGGAGAGGGCGATCCTCCTGCATTCGCTGATCTCGATTGTTTTGTCGCGCCCGATACACACACCTTCGCTTTCAAGGGATACATAGATTGTAACTGGCTTCAGGCTCTTGAAGTTGGAATAGACCCAGCGCACGCATCTTTTCTGCACCGCTTCGAAGAAGACGAAGATCCTAGTCACTCCTACGGCAAACAATTTCGTAGCACTTCGGCAGACTCCGATATTCCGATGACGAAAATTATGCGCGAATATCCGTGTCCGAGTATTGACGTGAAACTGACAGAATTTGGATTGCGGTTGCTCGCACTTCGGGAGATCGACGACAACAGAACGCATGTTCGTGTAACAAATCTCGTATTCCCGCACGCGTTTGTGATCCCGCTTAGCGGAGAAATGACGATCACTCAGTGGCACGTGCCGACTGACGATGAATCTTGCTATTGGTATGCGATTTTTACCAGCTTCAGCGCCCCGGTAAATAAGCAGGAAATGCGCGAGCAACGCCTGAAGCTCTACACGCTGCCTGACTACAAGCCACGACTGAACCGTGGAAATGATTACGGCTACAGTGCCGAGGAGCAAAAAAGCCAGACCTATACGGGGATGGGTTCCGACATCAACGTCCACGATCAATGGGCGATCGAATCGCAGGGTCGAATTCAGGACCGTACACGCGAGCATCTCGGACAGTCCGACAAAGCAATTATTGCCTATCGGAAACTACTCGTGCAGTCGATCGACCAAGCACAGGCCGGCGAAAAGCCGATCATGAGATTGGATGAGGTCGAGGCACGACAGATAACCGGACCCGCAACTGTCGATGGCATAGGGCCCACCGACGGTTGGGAGGCGTACTGGAAACAGGTTGAAGCCAAACGAAGGTCAGGCGCTGCTTGGCTGCGCAAGTCCGCCTGAGCGGCCATTCCAATCAAAGAAGTAATTGCAATGGATTTCGTCGAGCGCCACGGATTGTGGTCAAGCGAGCAGTCCGCGAGTGCGGACGACGTCGAACGGAGAATTGAAAAGGATGGAATAGAGGTCGTTCGGTTCTCGTTCCCAGATCAACACGGAATCCTTCGTGGCAAGACAATTCTGGCGGCGGCCGTACGGAATGCCCTGCGAAGTGGCTGTCCTCTAACAAGTACGCTTTTCACAAAGGATACGTCGCACAGAAACGTGTATTCCGTATTCGAGGCTGGCGGCGGGTTTAATATGAAGGAGATGGAGGGCGGCGCCGACGTGGTATTGGTCGCCGACCCAACCACGTTTCGCAGTCTGCCGTGGTCTCCATCAACTGGCTGGATCCTGTGCGATGCCTATTTTCCCAACGGAAATCCGGTCCCCTTTGCGACCCGCCAGATTTGCAAGCGTGCCACGGAAGCGGCCAGCCATTCCGGATACGAATTAGTCGCAGGTTTGGAAGTCGAATTTCACATATTTAAGCTCGAAGATTCCCGGATGGGTCTTCAAGACTCAGGCCAGCCTGGAGAACCGCCCACTGTCAGCCTGATAAATCATGGCTATCAGTATCTGACGGAACTTCGAAGCGACCAAATCGAGCATGTGCTGGAGCCGCTTCGCCGCTACATCATCGCTTTGGGCTTGCCGTTGCGCACAGTCGAAATCGAGTACGGCCCTAGCCAGTGTGAATTTACCTTCAAGCCAGGCGGCGCTCTGGAAGTTTCGGACAATATGATCTTGTTCCGAAACGCAACCAAGCAAATTTGCCGTCGCATGGGTTATCACGCGACCTTTATGTGTCGTCCGCAACTGCCGAATGTGATGTCGAGCGGATGGCACCTCCACCAATCTCTGAAGGATCTGAAGACGGGCCGGAATGCCTTCGTCGGAACCGAAAATCAAATTTCGGAAATTGGCAGTTACTATCTTGGCGGTCTCCTGAAGCACGCACCTGCGGCTACAGCTTTTGCTGTGCCCACGATCAATGGTTACAAGCGATTTCGTCCGTATTCCCTCGCCCCGGATCGCGCAAATTGGGGTCGCGACAATCGCGGCGTTATGGTGCGTGTCGTAGGTAGCAACGCTGACGACTCCATGCGGTTGGAGAATCGCATTGGTGAACCTGCGGCCAACCCGTATCTGTACATAAGCTCTCAAATCTTTTCGGGACTACACGGGATCAACGGATCTCTGGCGCCCGGCCGGTCCGCCGACGTTCCTTACGAAGCGCAAACACAATCGCTTCCCACAAGTATTGACGCTGCGTTGCGTGCTCTCCGCGAAGACTCGTGCTTCCAAGAGGCATTTGGTGAGCAGTTTATTGACTACTACATTCATATAAAAACTGCGGAACTCAAGCGATTCGCAATGACGGTAACCGATTGGGAACAACGTGAATATCTCGAGATATTCTGATGGTCCCAAACTTTGTTCATATGGGCCTTGGCTCGAAAGTCATATTCGCGCGGGGCAGCGTTGCGCGACTGTCGTCGGAGCTGGAAGCGGCCGGTCGTCGACGCGCGCTACTTCTGTCCACGCCCGGCCAGCGCAGAAAGATTGAAGCTATTGCGCAATCGCTTGGTCCACTGTGCGTCGGGGCATTTTCCGACGCGAAAATGCACACCCCGCTTAGTGTTACAGAGCTCGCGGTGGATATTGCACATAATGTCAGCGCCGATTGCGTCGTTTCATTTGGCGGCGGCTCTGCGATCGGACTTGGCAAGGCAATATCGTTCCGAACGGATCTATTTCATTTAGCTATTCCAACGACCTATTCGGGATCGGAAATGACACCGATCATTGGCGAAACCGCCAACGGTGAAAAGAAAACCCGGCGCAATACGAAGATATTACCCAAGACTGTTATCTACGATGTGGACCTGACTTTGTCAGTACCGGCAATGGTATTGGCCTCGTCCGGCCTCAACGCAATCGCGCACGGTCTGGAAGCTCTCTACTGGCCGGAGTGCGGTCCGATTGTGCGTTTTATGGCGGCGGAAGGAATAGGCTCGCTGTTTCATAGCCTCGTCCAAGTCGTAGCCACGCCGGAAGATCGAAATTCGCGTACCGCTGCACTTTATGGAAGTTGGCTGTGCGGATCATGCCTGGGAATGGCGCCGATGGCGCTACACCACAAGCTCTGCCATGTGCTGGGTGGTTCGTTCGACCTGCCGCACTCGGAAACACATGCGGCCCTGTTGCCTCACACCGCCGCCTATAACGCGACCGTCACGCCGGACGCGACCAAGATTCTAATCGCCACAATAGGCCACGAAGATCCGGCACTCGCATTCTACGAACTCGGCAAATCACTCGGCATTCAGAGATCTCTTCAAGCACTAGGCATGAAGGCGTCGGACCTGCGACGGGCTGCCGACCTCGTGTTGGAAAATCGATACGAAAATCCGCGCCCAGTCACTCGCAGTTCGATCTTGCAGCTTTTGCAACGGGCCTACCGCGGTGATCCGCCATTAATCGAAGCCGCATGAAATAAAACCGATCGGAGCGGAGCAAGGTGTTGTCTGAAGTATTGCATCGAAATTCATCCCCCAAACTGCGCGCCTTCATGCTGGTTCCAGGCATTGCGCTGGCTAGCGCGGTCGTCATTGCAGGAATCGTATTGCAGCCAATTCTCGCTCGTGTTGTTGCGGTGCCAAGCATGATTCTGGTGCTCATTATCGGGTGCCTGCTTCATAAAATTGCGCGCCACCCGCGATACAGTAGCGGGGTATCGTTCTGTATTAAGGTTCTACTGCGTTATGCGGTTGCGCTCCTAGGTCTGAAAATATCTCTTGGCGAAATTCGCGTGCTTGGATTTGAGACGGCCGCCGTGGTGATAATCAGCATGATTATCACGGTCGTTTTTGGAATTTGGATTTCGCAAATTCTAGGGCAGGGGCGCGAATATGGCGCTCTGGCGGGAGTCGGTGTCGCAGTATGCGGCGCATCCGCGACACTCGCGACGGCGACTGTACTTCCAGCGTATCCTCAAAAGGATCGCGATGTGGTGTTTGTCGTTATCGGTGTCAACACCCTGTCGACAGCCGCAATGTTTCTTTACCCGTTGATCTGTAAACTGCTTCACCTCGATACCTTTGCGTCTGGCGTCTTGCTCGGCGGTACAATTCATGATGTGGCGCAGGTAGTAGGAGCAGGTTACCCGATGTCTGACAGCATCGGTAACACCGCGGTAATCGTAAAGCTGTTCCGGGTTCTTCTACTGCTTCCGTTTGTATTGGCTGTCGGGCTTTGGATCAGCCGTTCCGGGGCGCTTGTTCGGGAATCAAAAGTTCCGCCGCCGCTCTTTGCTGTTGCGTTCATCATACTCTGCGGATTGAACACTGTTCTGACGTCAATGAGTTCTGTGGCGCCTTTCTACGCTGAGCTGAGAGACCTCCTGATCCAGCTGTCAAATATCGGCCTGTTGGTTGCCATGGCGGCGTTGGGTCTAAGTACTTCGTTGACCTCATTCGGGACCATGGGTTGGCGGCATGCTGCGATTCTACTTGGGCCGACCGCCGTATTATTTCTTACGGTTTTCGTTGCTATTGCACTGTTGCCGAATTGATGGTGCCGCGGACTATGGCGAAAATCGAAAACGAGCGCCAAGTCGTGCGATCGAACGTTGACGTTGTTCTCTGCGACATTTTCAGAGAGATAACTCAGCGCAAGGAGCGCGGCCAAGTTGCAGCCTATATTCCGGAGCTGGCGGACGTTGACATAGAATCCTTTGGGCTGGCTGTCGTGGATGCTGGCGGTAAAGTTGCCGCTGTCGGCGAAGCAGATACCCCTTTCTCAATTCAGAGCATCTCAAAGGTATTTACTCTTACACTTGCCCTCGGCCGTTTTGGCGATCGGATTTGGGAACGAGTTGGACGAGAACCATCTGGGAACTCATTCAATTCGATTGTCCAGTTGGAGTTTGACCGGGGAATCCCACGGAATCCCTTTATAAACGCGGGCGCTTTGGTCGTGACGGACTTGATCCTTTCCGGGCACGAACCTCGAGAAGCGCTCGGCGAAATTTTGAGTTTTGTGCGGGGCATTACGGCGGATTCGTCCATCAGAATTGACGAGACGGTGGTCGCCTCGGAACAACGCGCAGGATTCAGGAATGCGGCGTTGGCGAATTTCATGAAGTCGTTTGGCGTACTTGTTCATCCAGTCGAACATGTATTGGGGGTATACTTTCATCATTGTGCGATTGCCATGTCGTGCCGGCAGCTTGCGAAGGCAGGACGTTTCCTCGCACATCTTGGTCGAGACCCTTCGACGAATCTGATGGTCGTTCAATCGGAGCGCGCGCGAAGGATAAACTCACTGATGCTGACGTGTGGTCACTACAATGGGTCGGGCGAATTCGCATATCGCGTTGGTCTTCCGGGCAAGAGCGGCGTTGGAGGTGGAATTCTAGCCATTGTACCGAACGTAGCTTCAATTGCCGTCTGGTCGCCTGGACTTGATGTCAATGGAAACTCGCAGCTTGGAAGAGTTGCCCTTGAGATGCTCACCACAAGGATGGGCTGGTCGATATTCGGGAACTTTCAGTAGAGATCACTGCCGCAGGCCGTTTTCCTCCCAGGCCAAGGTCCGGAAATCGGACGTGCGGAAACTTGGACTGGCGGCTAGCCGCCAGTCCATTTCTTTTTGGACGATAAATAGCTTGGAGTCAGATATCTCGGATGGTTTGCGCCCGGGACCACAGTATGACCACAGAAACTCCGTGAACGAACGCGAACAAACGTGTTCAATCTCGACGAAAAACACCGGATTTCATTGAATTTCCCGAGAGAGCAATACCGCTCATAACGGTCTGGTTGGAGGTTCGAGTCCTCCCGGGCCCACCACTGAACTCAACGCGTTGTCACTGCCGCGTTGCCTTGGTCGTTCCGCCGACCACAGATTCGACCACAGAATCGAGGCAGCGGTTGTTCATGAGTTCATCAGTTCTCGTCGTGCATTCGAGAGCATTTGGCTCACGCAAGGGCCTTCAGCGACTGGAATTGAGTTTTGTGATCCTTGCGTAACCCATTGAAAAAGATGGGTACGCATTTGCACGGTTTTGCAGTCAAGACTCTGACATTCCACGAATAACTTCTGCTTCCCAAGCTGCATACGAGGGTTCGATTCCCTTCGCCCGCTCCAATTTCTCGCCGCATACATTATGTCTTGCGCGCGCCAGCGAGCGTCGCGCTGCGCATGGTTAAGTCTTATTAAACGCTCTTCCGCTAGAACCGCCGCCTTGGTTTTGTGTTGCGTGCGGGTGGCGTTGTGTCTGTCGCGTTGCGTGTTGTCGTGCTGGCGGCACTGCTGTCGCCCGTTGTCGGTTATGCCGGCGAATTGCCGCGCATCGTCGCGGATGCCTCCAATAAAGTCCCGGCCTGTGTGACGCCGAGGGCTCTGATGGCCTTCGTTGAGCGCCGCAACGAGCGGCACCAACCGCCGCAGGATATCGAAGCGAAATTCGAGAACCTCGCCGCGCGCTATCAGCGCATCGGCGCTTGCGTGTCGCGGGCGCCGGAGAAATGCGTCGCGGTGCGCTGGGACTATGCCTTCTTTCAGATGCTGGTCGAGACGAATTACCTGACGTTCCGCCGTCCCGACGGCCGTCCGGCCGGCGTGCCTGCGAGCGACAACAATTTCGCCGGTATCGGCGCGACGGTGCCGGGCAGGCCGGGTGAGCATTTCCGAGACCCGGAAACCGGCGTGCTCGCCCATCTCCAGCACGTCTTGATGTATTCGACGACGCGCATCCCCGGGCCGGTCGCGAAGCGCACGCGACTGGTGCAGCAGGGCGTGCAGGAGGCGATGAGCCGACTGCGGCGTCCGGTGACCTTCGACGATCTCGCGACCCAATGGGTGGGCTCCGGCCACCGCGCCTATAGCCGCACCATCGGAGGCGTGGCCGCGCGGTTTGCCGCGCAGTTCTGCGCAAATCCGAAAGTCGCGGCGACCCAATGAGGCGTTGCTGATAAAAAAAACCGGCCGCGCGAGGCGGCCGGCTTCAATTCATTCAGACGTCGATCGGTTCACATCAGTTGCTGATCGTCTGGATCACGCTCGACATCGGCTTGGCGTTTTCCATGCCGCCGCCCATCTCCTTGAGCACGATCTCGTTGTACTCCTTGAGCGGCTCGACCGGCGTCTTGCCGACGATGTGGACCACTTTGTAGCCGCCGGCCTTCAGCTTCTTGAGCAGTTCCGGAGCGGCGAGTGCGGTGGCGTGCTGGAAGTCGTGCATCAGGATGATGCCCTTGCCGTGCTTCTCCAGCTTCTTCATCACGTTGTCGACGACCTTCTCCGGCTTGCGCACCTTGAAGTCGAAAGAGTCGAGATCGGTCGAGAACATGCCGAGGTGACGCTCGGCCATGTACTTCACCAGCTCCGGCGGATGACGCAGGGCCGGGAAGCGGAAGAACGGCTGCACCGGCTTGTTGCCGAGCGCGATGCTGGCGGCGCTGATGCCCTTTTCGATTTCGGCCTTGGCTTCTTCGAAAGTCTTGCGCGACAGGTCGACGTGCGACCAGGTGTGCGTGCCGATGGTGTGGCCGGCCGCGGCAACCTGCTTCAGCAGTTCCGGATGCCACGAGGCGTGCTTGCCGATGACGAAGAACATCGCCTTGGTGCACTGATCGGCGAGCGCCTTGAGCACCGCATGCGTGTTGCCCGGCCACGGGCCGTCGTCGAAGGTCAGGACGACTTCCTTTTCCTTCAGGAAGTCATAGGCCTTGAAGTGCTCGAAGCCGAAGCCCGGGCCGCTCTCGGTGTCGATCTGAATGGTCCGCGACACGCCGAGCGCGTTCGGGTTGTCACACTTCGCGGTGTCAGCGGTCTGGGCCAGAGCGGAGCCGGCAAAGGATACCGACAGGGCCAGGGCCAACGCGATTGAACTGCGCATAACGCCTCCATCCTTTAAAAAGGACGCTTGTTGTTAAAGCTGTGGCTATTCATCGCGGCTTTAACCATATGAGTCAACGAAAAGCCCCGATTTGCAGGCGGTTTGGACGTCGGAATGAGGATATGGTTAACGCGCGAGGCGCAACCGGCTACAACTTGCCGAAACGCCGGTTGCCGGTCGCGGCGGCGCGTCTTATTTCAAAGCGGGGCGACTTTCGGAGCCTTTCATGGCCGAATCTTCGATAGACAACCGCAGGCTTGCGTCCGGGATCATCACGGCGGGCGCCGTGATTTTCATCCTGCTGGCGGGCACCGTGAGCCTCTGGGCTTATTACGGCACGGCGGTATTTTTCGAAGTCATCCGGGCCGGATGGGCGGCCTGTTTCTGACGGACTGCAATGACAGACAGCGATAAAACTCCGGATTCGCCGTTCGGCGCGCGGCTGAGCCTCATTCTCGCGGCGTTTCTCGCCGGCGTGTTCGTCTTTGTCGTGATCGTGCTGTTCGTGACCGGGCGCACGCCGGGCGGCACGACCGCCTCGGCCGTCGGCGGGCCGTTCGCATTGGTCGATCAGAGCGGCAACAAGATCACCGAAAAGGATTTTCTCGGCAAGCCGTTCCTGGTGTTCTTCGGCTTCACGCATTGTCCCGACGTCTGCCCGACCACGCTGTTCGAGATGTCCGAGATGATGCGCGCGCTTGGCAAGGACGCCGACAAGGCGTCCGCGCTGTTCGTCTCGGTCGATCCGGAACGCGACACGCCGCCGGTGATGAAGGACTATCTGTCGAACTTCGATCCGCATGTGCGCGGTGCGACCGGCGATCAGGCGAGCATCGACGCGATGATCAAGGCCTATCGCGTCTACGCGAAAAAAGTACCGACCGGGAACGGCGAATACACGATGGACCACACCGCGCTTGTCTATCTGATGGACAAGCGAGGCAACTTCGTCGCGCCGTTCAATATGAAGCGGCCTCCCGAGCAGGCGGCCGCCGACCTGCGGAAATACTTCTAGCCGGCCTGATTTTCGCGCCGGCGCCTTCAAGGATCGTCGCGATGATGCGATCGGCGCGCTTGCGCCGTGCAAGCCGTGACGTGCGCGCGAACCCGTGGTCGGTCTTCTCCCAGCGATAGGGATCGGCGATCAACTGGAACAGCGCGCGCCACGCAGCGGTGGACAACAGCAGCCAGTGCAGCGGGATCAACGGCAGCGCCCATGCGGCGCCGATGAGACGGCGGCGCACCAGCCCGATCGCGCCAAGCAGCACCGAGGTAAGATAGCCGACCGCGACGGAGATACCGAACAGCGCGGTCGTCAATTGGTCGTGCGGCCAGCCCCCGTTGCGCCAGATCGAGACCGCAAGAACGCCGATGAAAATCGGATGCACGAGCGCGGCAAGGACGTTGCCGCCGACCATCAACTGGAAAGCGATGAAGCCGGGCAGGCCGAGATCGCGCGCGAGCCGCCGCGGCTCGCGCATATGGACTGCCCATGTCAGCAGCCAGCCCTTGAACCAGCGGGTCCGTTGCCGCAACCATGGGCGCAGCCGTGCCGGCGCCTCCTCATACGTTGCGGCATCGATCACGTCGGAACGGTAGCCGAACCGCGCAAGGCGCATGCCGAGATCGGCGTCTTCCGTGACGTTGTAGGGATCCCAGCCGCCGACCTTGCGCAATGCGGCGGTCCGGAAGTGGTTCGACGAGCCGCCGAGCGGTAACGGCAGGTTCAGCGCCGCCAGTGCCGGCAGGAATACATCGAACTGACCGGCATATTCGGCGGTGAACATCGCGGAGAGCCAGTTGTCGCCGGTGTTGTCGATTGTCAGGCAGGCCTGCACGCAGGCGAGCGCGTCACCATTGCGACGGAAGACACCAAGCGCCCGGCGAAGCTGGTCGGATTCCGGCCGGTCCTCTGCGTCGTAGATGACGAGAAACGATCCGCGCGCAAAGGGCAGTGCGGCGTTAAGGGCTTTCGGCTTGGTCTTCGGTCCCACAGCGGGCGCGACGACGATCTCGAACGGCGCGCTGAGCTGTGCGCGCAACAGCGCGGCGTGGGTGTCCTCGTCGTCGGGTTCGATGACGAATTTTACATCCAGTTTTTCGGCCGGGTAATCGAGACCGCGGATGGCGGCGATCAGTCCGTCGACCGACGAGGCCTCGCGATAAAGCGCGACCATGATCGTGTAGACCGGCAGCGTGTCGTCGGGAATTCGTACCTGTCGCCGTTCGCCCGGCAGGCGCATCATCGCACCGACCAGACGCATCACGATCCAAGCGATGAACATCAAGGCCAGCAGCGCCTCGATCGCCGTCATGGAGGTGTGCGGCTGTATCGCGATGGCGGCGGCGGTCAGCGCGGCGACCAGCGCGGCCTTCCAGCGGAACGTTTGGCGTTGCCGGGGCGCGGCGGACATCTGCGGCATTGCTGTGCGCAGCAGGTCGGTTGCACGCGCGCCGATCGCGTCTGCGCTATGCCGTTCGACGAAACGTTTGAGATGCTCGCTCGTGGTGAGACGGATGCGCTTCCGCCAGCGCGGGTCCCCGGCGCTCAGTTCGGTCAACCGCCGCGCCGCGATGCCGCGTGGCGCGACGACATAGACCAGCTCGCCGCCAATCCGCAGAGGAACAATCCCGGCCGGGATGGCCTCAATCAGCCGGCTGTCGTCGAGCGGGCACCAGTTGCGCGGCGTCAGGGCGAGCGCGTCGAAGGCGATGTCGAGCCGTTCGGCCAGCGCCCGAACATAATCTTCGTCCGAGATGGCGCCCGAACTGACGAGGACGCGATCCGCGCTGACGCCGACCTTGCCGGCGCGGTCCGCCGCGGCTGTCAGCGAGGCCAAGGCGAAACGGTCGGCGACACACCGCAGTTCGGGGTAGTTTCGCAGCGGATCGTGGGGAGCGGGGTGGTCGGCGGGATGCGCCGTATGGTCGGTATGGCGACGCCAAACCGCCTCCAGCAGGTCGAACTCGGCCTGCGACGCCACGCCACCAGCCATTTCAGCCCCATACGCCCTAAAGACGCAAAAGCTGCCGGCAGCCGGAGCAGGCAGCTTTTCCCCAAGCGAAACTAGCACAATCGGAAGTCTTGGGCGATGGCTTGGTACACACTTTTGCGTGTAGGAGCTATGGGCGCGAGCGCATGGTCCTGCCGCCGGGCGGGTGTTAGAAGCCCGCCATGTCAGGCTTCATGTCGAGCGTTGTGGTGCCGATCGCGGTCGGAGCGGTGGCCGTTGTTCTGCTGCTCGGCCTTTACAACATGATGCGCGGCGGCTCGCCGAACACATCGCAGAAGCTGATGCGGCTGCGCGTGCTGTTGCAGTTCGTCGCCATCGTGATCGTGATGGCGACGATCTGGCTGCTCGGGCGCTAGCCTGACGGGGCGGTCCGCTCAGGACGCCGAACGCATGTACTGCACTTTTTCCTTCTTCTTCTTGGCGGCTTTCTTCTTGGCCGCCGAGAGATCGAGCGCCGCAGCCTTTGACAGGCCCGGTGCCGCGACGCTCGATGCGACCGCAGGTGCCGCGATCTGAGCGATCGTGAAAGCGATGGCGATTGCAATCATGCGCATGTTGCCCCCCAATGGTCGAAAGCTTTGCCGGATCGGCCGGGCAGATTAGCCCAGATCCGCCGCGCCACGAAGGGCGAAGGAGATATCCGGATGGTGGTCCTCAACCGCATTTACACGCGTACCGGTGACGACGGGACCACCTCGCTTGGCTCCGGCGCGCGGCGCAAGAAGTACGACCTGCGCGTCGACGCCTACGGCACGCTCGACGAGGTCAATGCGATCCTCGGCTTGGTGCGCCTGCATACCGGCGCGATGCCCGAGCTCGATGCGGCGCTGCGGCGCATCCAGAACGACCTGTTCGATGTCGAAGCCGACCTTTGCCTGTCCGAGAAAGGCCCCGGCGGCGCGCGGCTGACGGTCACCGACGGACAGGTCGAATGGCTCGAGCGCCAGATCGATGCGCTCAATGACAGTCTCGCACCGCTCACGTCGTTTATTCTGCCCGGCGGCAGCGCGGCATCCGCCTATATGCATCTTGCCCGCACGGTCTGCCGGCGCGCCGAGCGCATCATGGTCGCGCTGCGCGACCAACCGGACGAAGAGGTGTCCGATGCCTCGCTGAAATACGTCAATCGCTTGTCCGATTATCTGTTCGTCGCCGGCCGCTATGCCAATGACAAGGGCACGTCCGACGTGCTCTGGGCGCCGGGACAAAATCGCTGACCGATTAATGGAATTGCGAAACCGCCGTGGTCATTCCTGTCTATGACGATGTCGATACGACGCCGGGCATCCGCCCGTGGGTCGTCTGGATTCTGTTCGCGGTGAATGTCGGGGTCTTTCTCATGCTCGCGGCGCTTCCGTCGCAGGTCATGCAGAACCTCGCCTACAACTTCGGTATCGTGCCGTCCTTCGTCACGGCAGGCGTTGCACCGGAAGGCGTCACGCTGATGATCCCGCCGGCGCTGACGCTCATCACCTATACGTTCCTGCACGGCAACTGGATGCACCTCGCAGCCAACATGCTGTTTCTCTATGTGCTCGGCGACAACGTGGAGCGGGCGATGGGGCATCTCCGCTTTATCGTCTTTTATGCCGCCTGCGGTATTGTCGGCGGTCTTGCCCATGTCGCGATGTCGTCGGAAACGGGTGCGCCGCTGATCGGCGCCTCCGGCGCGATCTCTGGCGTCGTCAGCGCCTATGTGCTGCTGCGTCCGACCGCACGCATTACGTTCCTCGTCGCGGGCATCCTGCCGATCACCGCACGCGCGTTCTGGGTCGTCGCGCTGTGGTTCGCCTGGCAGGTCGCCAATCTGGTGGTGCCGATGGCGGAAACCAATGTCGCCTATTGGAGCCACGTCTCCGGTTTCCTCACGGGACTGGTTTTGACCGCCCTGATGCGGCGGCCCGGCGTCGCGCTTCCTTGGTTCAGCCGCTAGACCGCCTCCGTTGACACATGAACCGCGCCGCCATTAGGTTGCCGACCTTGCTGCGGTGCACCGCACAGAGGATTGGCCGATGAAAATTCTGGTCCCGGTCAAACGGGTCGTCGATTACAACGTCAAAATCCGCGTCAAAAGCGACGGATCTGGCGTCGAACTCGCCAACATCAAGATGTCGATGAATCCCTTCGACGAGATCGCCGTCGAGGAGGCGATCCGCCTGAAGGAAGCGGGCAAGGCGACCGAGATCGTCGCGGTGTCGATCGGCCCGGCGCAGGCCTCCGAGACCATCCGGACCGCGCTCGCGATGGGCGCCGACCGCGGCATCCTCGTGAAAACCGACGCGACGGTTGAGCCGCTCGCCGTCGCGAAAATTCTTAAGGCGGTAGTCGATGCCGAACAGCCGGGCCTCGTGATCCTCGGCAAGCAGGCGATCGACGACGACAGCAATCAGACCGGGCAGATGCTTTCCGCGCTGCTCGGCTGGCCGCAGGGTACCTTCGCCTCGAAGCTCGCGATCGACGGTGACAGCGCTTCGGTGACGCGCGAGGTCGACGGCGGCTTGCAGACCGTCAAGCTCAAGATGCCGGCCATCGTCACCACCGACTTGCGGCTCAACGAGCCGCGTTACGCGAGCTTGCCGAACATCATGAAGGCGAAGAAAAAGCCTATCGACGAAAAGACGCCGGATGCCTACAGCGTCGACATCAAGTCGCGGCTCGAAATTCTGAAAACGACGGAGCCCTCGGGGCGCAAGTCTGGCGTCAAAGTCGGCAGCGTTGCCGAACTCGTTGCTAAACTCAAAGAAGCGGGAGCGATCTGACATGCCGACGCTTCTCATTGCCGAACACGACAACAAGTCGCTGAAGGATGCCACCAACAAGGCGATGTCCGCCGCCATGGCGCTGGGCCAGCCGGTTCACGTCCTGGTCGCCGGCAAGGACTGCAAGGCGGCAGCGGATGCCGCTGCCAAGCTCGACGGCGCGGAGAAAGTTCTCATCGCCGATGCCGCGCCTTACGAGCATGCGCTGGCCGAGCCGCTCGCCGCGCTGATCGTGTCGCTCGCCGGTTCCTATGAGGCGATCGTCGCGCCGGCCACCACCAGCGGCAAGAACGTGATGCCGCGCGTCGCCGCGCTGCTCGACGTCATGCAGATCTCCGATGTCATCAAGGTCGTGTCACCCGACACCTTCGAGCGGCCGATCTATGCCGGCAACGCGATCCAGACGGTGAAGTCGACCGACGCCAAGAAAGTCATCACGGTACGGACCTCGACCTTCCCGGCGGCAGGCGCGGGCGGCTCGGCCGCCGTCGAAGCCGCCGCCGCGGCCGCCGATCCCGGCCTGTCGTCTTTCGTCGGTGAGGAACTGTCGAAGTCCGATCGTCCGGAACTGACCTCCGCCAAGATCATCGTGTCCGGCGGCCGGGCGATGCAGAGCCGCGAGAACTTCACGAAATACATCGAGCCGGTGGCCGACAAGCTCGGCGCCGCCATCGGCGCCTCGCGCGCCGCCGTCGATGCCGGCTATGCGCCCAACGACTGGCAGGTCGGTCAGACCGGCAAGGTGGTGGCGCCGGAGCTTTATGTCGCGGTCGGCATTTCCGGCGCGATCCAGCACCTGGCCGGCATGAAGGACTCCAAGGTGATCGTGGCGATCAACAAGGACGAGGAAGCGCCGATCTTTCAGGTCGCCGATTACGGGCTGGTCGCCGACCTGTATCAGGCGCTGCCCGAACTGGCCGACGAGCTTGGAAAAGGCGGCAAATAGCGGCCCGCCGCGATGCAGCCATGCATGTTCACGGGAGCCGGTGGAAACGCCGCCCGGATCGTCGTAAAAAGCGCATCCGTGGCCGCGTCGGCCGGCTCCTTGGAAAAGAACGGCTGGGTGCGCTCTCGCACCGGCCGGAAAAACGGTACCAACCGGGAAAACAATGTCGGGTAAAATTCAGAATGTCGGCGTAATCGGCGCGGGTCAGATGGGTAATGGCATCGCCCACGTCTGTTCGCTGGCCGGCTATTCCGTCAAGCTCAACGACGTCAATGCCGAGCGCATCAAGACCGCGCTGGCGACGATCAACGGCAATATGACGCGGCAAGTCTCCAAGAAGACCATCAGCGAAGACGACCGCAAGAACGCGCTGGCGCGCATCAAGGGCGCCGAAAAGTACGACGACCTTTCCGATTGCGACATCATCATCGAAAGCGCGACTGAGAAAGAAGATGTCAAGCGCAAGATTTTCACCGACGTCTGCGCGGTGCTGCGGCCGGACGCGATCCTCGCGACCAACACGTCGTCGATCTCGATCACGCGGCTCGCCGCCGCGACCGACCGCCCGGAACGGTTCATCGGCATCCACTTCATGAATCCCGTGCCGCTGATGGAACTGGTGGAGTTGATCCGCGGCATCGCCACCGACGATCCGACCTTCGAGACCAGCAAGGCTTTCGTCGCGTCGCTGAAGAAGACCATCGCCGTGGCAGAGGACTTCCCGGCCTTCATCGTCAACCGCGTATTGCTGCCGATGATCAACGAGGCGATCTACACGCTCTATGAAGGCGTCGGAAACGTCGAGGCGATCGACACCGCGATGCGACTCGGCGCGCATCATCCGATGGGGCCGCTCGAGCTGGCCGACTTCATCGGCCTCGATACCTGCCTCTCGGTCATGCAGGTGCTCTACGAAGGCCTCGCCGACTCGAAATACCGGCCGTGTCCGCTGTTGGTGAAATATGTCGAGGCCGGCTGGCTCGGCCGCAAGACGCAGCGCGGCTTTTACGACTATCGCGGCGAAAAGCCGGTGCCGACGCGCTGATCGTCGTCGCGCGCCGTCACCACATAAATTCCGGATAACCTCTGCTTTAGCGGTCCATTTACCGCAGCGGCGCACATTGCAGGCGGGGGCGCGTAGCAATGGGTGACGGACCATGTCCACCATCGCTGGCGCAAGCAACACCATCGACTGGCTCACGTCGGCCTGGGCCGACATTCAGGGGCAATCCTCGAAAGCGACGGGCATTCCCATTCTCGACGCCGCGTCGGGAGCGGATAGCAGTCTCGACGACGGCCTGGGCATCGCGGACGGCGATGCGCTCGCCTCGCAACTCGCCTCGATCGAGGACAATCTCGTTCAGCAGCAGGGGGTATTGGCCGGGCAGGCCGCGCTGACGCGCGTGCAGGACCAGGTGAAGGCCACGCAGACCGCGGCGGCATCGACCTCGGACACCGACGCATCGCCAGTCGCGCAGGAGGATCTCCTTGCGCAGGTCGACGGGTTCGCCGAGCCGGGCAGTATCGTCGATACGACGGCCTGACGGCGTCGCGCGACTGATTATCGGTTCGTTAACGGCCCGCCCGCTACGCTGGCGGACGTCGTTAAGAATTGATTCGGTGAACTGCCATGTCCGTCGTCGGCGCCGCGAATGCGATCGATTGGGTGACCAGCGCCTGGAACAGTATCCAGTCGCAGTCCAGCGGGACCGGCATTGCGATCCTCGATGCGGTGACGGGAGCCGACAGCAGCCTCCTCAGCGACGGCCTCGGCATCGATGATGGACTCGCGCTGGCGTCGCAACTCTCCAGCATCCAGATCAATCAGATGCAGGGCTTGGGAACGATCGCGGGCCAGATGGCGCTCGATCGCATTCAGAGCGACATCAAGAACAAGTTCTCGAGCATCGACATCACCGTCTGACGCGCGCCGCTACTTCTTCAACGCCGCCTCGACCAGCTTGATCGCGTCGTCGCTCGCCCATTCGGCGGGACCCGCGATGGTGCCGATTTCGCAGCCATTGCCGTCCACCAGCAGCGTGGTCGGGAGGCCGATGGCGCGGCCGATCGACTTCAGTTCCTGGAACACCTTGGCGCTCTGATCGCTGTAGCGGCCGACCTTCTCGATGCCGACCTCTTGCAGCCACTGCTTCGGCTTTTCCGGGTTGCGGGTGTCGATGTTGACGGCGACGACCTCGAAGGCGGGACCGCCGAGTTTCTTTTCCAGCGCATCGAGCGCCGGCATTTCCTTGCGGCACGGCACGCACCAGGTCGCCCACAGATTGAGGAGCACGGTGCGGCCCTTCCAGTCGGCGAGGCTGCGCGGCTTGCCGTCGGCGTCGTTGAAGGCGAGATTCGGCAGCTTCAGCGGCCTGGTCGCCATGTTGACGGCGGCCACTTCGCCGCGCGCCAGCGGCGCGATCTTGCCGGCAAGGCTGACCGCGGGGCGGCAGGCGGGGTCGCCGCCATTGCCTCCGAACCCGCCGATCCCGTATACCCCGGCAAGCCCAACGGCGAGGCCTGCGGCAATTCCGGCCGCGATCAGGGCGAAGCGGCGTTTCGATGGGCTCTTTGCGGCCTGTTCGGCTGGTTCTGTCATAATGGTCAGGATGCCGGCTGGTTCAATTTCGGTGGAACGGTCATGAGCAACAAGATGTGGGGCGGGCGGTTCGCGTCAGGCCCCGATGCCATCATGGAGGAGATCAACGCCTCCATCGATTTCGACCGCCACCTTTACCGCCAGGACATCGCCGCGTCCAAGGCTCATGCGCAGATGCTGGCGAAGCAAGGCATTATTGCGGCTGACGATGCGAAAAAGATCGCTCACGGTCTAGACACGATCCTGTCAGAAATCGACAAGGGTGCATTCAGCTTCAAGCGGGCGCTCGAGGACATTCACATGAATGTCGAGAGCCGGCTGACCGACTTGATCGGCGCGTCTGCGGGCCGCCTGCACACCGCGCGTTCGCGCAACGACCAGGTTGCCACCGACTTCCGGCTCTGGGTGCGCGATACCATCGACACGCTCGATGCGGCGCTCGCCGGTTACCAGCACGCGCTCGCGGAGAAGGCACAGGAGCATGCCGGCACGGTGATGCCGGGCTTCACGCATCTGCAGACCGCGCAGCCGGTGACCTTCGGTCATCATCTGCTCGCCTATGTTGAGATGGCGGCGCGCGACCGCGGCCGCTTCGCCGACGCGCGCAAGCGGCTCAATGAATCTCCGCTCGGCTCCGGCGCGCTCGCCGGCACGTCGTTCGACCTCGACCGCGACATGACGGCGAAATCTCTCGGCTTCGACCGGCCGACCGCGAACTCGCTCGATGCCGTGTCCGACCGCGACTTCGTGATGGAGACGCTGGCCGCTGCGTCGATCGCGGCGGTGCATCTGTCGCGCTTCGCCGAGGAGATCGTGATCTGGACCTCGCCGATCACGGCGCTGGTGAGCCTGACCGACAAGTTCACCACCGGCTCCTCGATCATGCCGCAGAAGCGCAATCCGGACGCCGCCGAACTGGTGCGCGCCAAGACCGGCCGCATCATCGGCGCGCTCAACGGCATGCTAATCGTGATGAAGGGCCTGCCGCTCGCCTATGCGAAGGACATGCAGGAGGACAAGGAAGGCGCGATGGACGCGCTCTCCGCCCTGAGCCTCGCGATTGCGGCGATGACCGGCATGGTGCGCGACATGGCGCCCGACGCCGCGAAGATGAAGAAGGCGGCAGGCGAGGGCTATGCAACCGCGACCGACCTTGCCGACTGGCTGGTGCGCACGCTGAACATTCCGTTCCGCGAAGCGCATCACATCACCGGGCGGATCGTCGCCAAGGCATCGGAAGATCGCGTCCCGCTGCACCGGCTGCCGCTCGCGGCCATGCAGGCGGTCGAGCCGCGGATCACCGATGATGTCTTCAAGGTGCTGTCGGTCGACCGCTCGGTGAAAAGCCGGATCAGCTATGGCGGCACCGCGCCGAAGAACGTGCGGGCGCAGGCGCGGAAATGGCTGAAACGGCTCGACAAGGAGCGGAAATAGACCGGCGCAAAAGTCGCAGAGGTCGCCGCGTCAGGGTTCAAGACGGTGGCTGATCTGCTATGGTGCCGCAACTTTCGGGAGCGCATGCCGACATGACCGGGACAGGCCATCTGACTTTCCGTTTTGCGCTGATCGTCGCGCTGGCCGCGACGCTCGGCCTGACGGCCTGTGGCCGCAAAGGCCCGCTCGATCCGCCGCCGGCGGCGACGGCGGGTCCGGCCGGCGCGCCATCGGGCGGCGCCTCCGCCGATGACGCCGACGCCCCCGCCGCGACGGGCGAAGATCCGGCCGCAAAATCGCAGGCGCCGAACAAGCGTATCCCGCTCGACGTCCTGCTCAACTGAGCGCGCCATGCATCATTTCGCTTACCGCAACGGCGTGCTGCATGCCGAAGGGGTCGACCTGACCGCATTGGCGGATGCCGTCGGCACGCCGTTCTATTGCTATTCGACCGCGACGCTGGAGCGCCATTACAAGGTGTTCGCGGACGCGT
This sequence comes from Pseudolabrys sp., assembly GCF_050250095.1. Classification (NCBI taxonomy): domain Bacteria; kingdom Pseudomonadati; phylum Pseudomonadota; class Alphaproteobacteria; order Hyphomicrobiales; family Xanthobacteraceae; genus Pseudolabrys; species Pseudolabrys sp. Next base: position 138,025 of record NZ_JBFWPH010000008.1, read on the forward strand.
TCGCCGATGTGCCGTCGCTCGTCTGCTACGCGATGAAGGCGAATTCCAACCAGGCGGTGATCCGCACGCTGGCGAAGCTTGGCGCCGGCGCCGACGTCGTGTCGGGCGGCGAGTTGAAGCGCGCCCGCGCCGCCGGCGTTCCCGCCGACAAGATCATGTTCTCCGGCGTCGGCAAGACGGCGGACGAACTCGCGCTCGCCATCGACGAGAAGATTTTGTGCGTCAATGTCGAGTCCGAGCCGGAGCTTGAACTGCTGTCGTCGATTGCCAAGGCGAAGGGTGCGCGGGCGCATGTCTCGATCCGCGTCAATCCCGATGTCGATCCGAAGACGCATGCCAAGATCGCGACCGGCAAGGCCGAAAACAAGTTCGGCATTCCGATCAGCCGGGCGCGCGAGGTTTATGCCCGGGCCGCGAAGCTGCCCGGCATCGCCGTTGCCGGTGTCGACATGCACATCGGCAGCCAGATCACCGACCTCGATCCGTTCGGCGATGCGTTTTCGCTGCTGGCGTCGTTCGTGCGCGAGTTGCGCGCCGACGGCCATACGATCTCGCATGTCGATCTCGGCGGCGGGCTCGGCATTCCCTACCGTGACGACAACGAACCGCCGCCGCGCCCCGAGGCCTATGCGGCGGTCGTGAAGCGCGCGACGCGCGATCTCGACTGCCGGCTGATCTTCGAGCCGGGGCGTTTGCTGGTCGGCAATGCGGGTATCCTGGTAACGCGAGTGCTGTTCGTGAAGCACGGCGAGGCTAAAAACTTCGTGATCGTCGATGCGGCGATGAATGACCTGATCCGGCCCACGCTCTACGAGGCGCATCACGACATTCGCCCGGTCCGCGAAGCGGCGGCCGGCGCGCGCCGCATCCGTGCCGATATCGTTGGCCCGGTCTGCGAATCCGGCGATTTTCTGGGTCTCGACCGCGATCTTCCCGAGCCGAAGCCGGGCGATCTCTTTGCTGTCATGTCGGCCGGCGCCTATGGCGCGGTGCAGGCCGGCACTTACAACACCCGCGCCCTGGTCCCCGAAACGTTGGTCAATGGCGGCGAATGGGCCGTCATCCGCCCCCGCCTTGAAGTCGACCAATTGATTGCGCTGGATCGGCTTCCGGCATGGCTTTAGAGCACGGTCCCGAAAAGTGGATACCGGTTTTCGGGCAAGGCCGTGCTCAAACGTAAGCACGTGGCCCGCCACGGGCCTGCGTGTTAGCTTATTCGCAGATTCTCGATCCTGCCGGATGCGGAGCGTTTTTTGGACGGTTCGGGCGACGAACTGAATCGGGACACGGCTTCGGCACAACTGCTGCTTCGGCACGCCTTGCGCCGGGCGCGCGGCAGTTTGCTGTGGGAGCGGCTGTGGCCGGCGCTGGCCGCTCTTGCGACTGCCGTCGGGCTGTTCCTCGCATTCTCCTGGGCCGGGCTTTGGCTTGCGCTGCCGCCGCTAGGCCGCGCCATCGGTCTTTTCATCTTTGCGGTCATCATCGGCGCGGCTGTGCTGCCGCTCGTCTGGGTCCGCTTCCCTGACGTCATCGAAGGACTGCGCCGGCTCGACCGCGGCAGCGGTGAACCGCATCGTCCGGCGACGGCGATCGCCGACGAGATGTCGGCCAACCGCGACGATCCGGTCGCGCAGGCGCTGTGGCGCGCGCACATCGAGCGGGCGCTGCTCTCCGCGCAAAAGCTGAAGGCGGGCTGGCCGTCGCCGAAGATCGCTGCGCGCGATCCGATGGCGCTGCGCGCGCTGGTGCTGCTGATGGTCGTCGTCACGTTCTTTGCCGCAGGCGGCGAGCGCATGAAGCGCATCGGCGCGGCGTTCGACTGGCACGGCGTCGTCGCGCCTGCGAACTACCGTATCGATGCCTGGATCAACCCGCCGCTTTATACCGGCCGTCCTCCCGTGATGCTGCCGGGCATGCGGCCGGGCGAAACGGCGCAAGCCGCCAATGCCGGCGCTCCGGTATCGGTGCCCGCGGGCAGCCAACTCGTCGTTCGCGCGACCGGCAAGGTGCAGTTCGACGTCGCGGCGCAGGGCGGCATCGAGCAGTCTGCCGACACCGCACCGACGCCGTTGCCGACCGGCACCGAAGAACGCCATTACGTTATTCGCAAGGACGGCACAGCCACGCTGCGCGGGCCGGGCAGCAGCGACGTGGTCTGGCGGTTTGCCGCGATCGAGGACAAGGCGCCGACGATTTCGCTGACCAAGGATCCCGAGCGCCAGGCGCGGGGTTCGTTGCGGCTCGATTACAAGATCGACGACGATTATGGCGTGGTCGAAGCCAAGGCGGCGTTCGACCGCAAGCAGGAGGCGGCCAAGGACAACGCAAAGACCGCGGACAAGACGCCGCGGCCGTTGTTTGGCGCGCCGAGCATCAATCTTGCGCTGCCGCAGGCGCGGACCCGCACCGGCGCCGGACAGACCACGCATGACCTCAGCGATCATCCTTGGGCTGGCGCGGAGGTCTCGATAACGCTGTCGGCGCGCGACGAGGCCGGCAATGTCGGCACCAGCGAGCCGCGCGATGTCGTGCTGCCGCAACGCATTTTCGTCAAGCCGGTTGCGCGTGCGCTGATCGAGCAGCGCCGCAATCTCGCGATGGACGCGAATGAAAAAGAGCGCGTCGCCACCGCGCTCGACGCGCTGACGATCGCGCCGGAGCGCTTCACGCCCGAAGCTGGCGTCTATCTCGGCCTGCGTTCGATCTATTTTGACCTGAAGAATGCCCGCAACGATGATGGCTTGCGCGATGTCGTCGCCCGCATGTGGGACATGGCGGTTCATATCGAGGACGGCAACGTCTCCGACGCCGAACAGGCGCTTCGCCAGGCGCAGGAGGCGTTGCGGCAGGCGCTCGAACGCGGCGCGAGCGACGAAGAACTCAAGAAGCTGATGGATAACCTGCGCGCCGCGCTCGACAAGTTCATGCAGGCGCTCGCCGAGGAAATGCAGAAGAACCCGCAGCAGCTGGCGCGTCCGCTTGACCGCAATGCGCGCGCGATCTCGCCGCAGGACCTCAAGAACATGATCGACCGCATGGAGCAGATGGCGCGCTCCGGCAACAAGGATGCGGCGCGGCGGATGCTGGAACAGCTTCAGCAGATGCTGGAGAACCTGCAGACGGCGCGGCGCGGTGCCCCCCAGAATGGCGATGACGATGACATGATGTCGTCGCTCGACGAACTGGGCGACATGATCCGTAAGCAGCAGCAGTTGCGCGACCGCACCTTCAAGAAGGGCCAGCAGTCGCAGCGCGCGCCGCAGAGCATGGACGACCTCAAGCAGGACCAGCAGGCGTTGCGCGATCGCCTCAGCAAGCTGCTCGAGCAGCTGCGTCAGCGCGGCCTCGGCCAGCCCGGACAGGATGGCCAGGACGATCAGGAAGGTCAGGGCAAAGGCCAAGGCAAGGGTCAGGGCCAGAAGGAAATGCAGCAGCTCGGCGAAGCCGGGGACGCGATGGGCGACGCCGAGGGTCAGATCGGCGAGGGCGACACCGACAGCGCCGTCGACTCGCAGGGTCGCGCGCTCGATGCGATGCGCAAGGGCGCGCAGAGCCTCGCGCAGACCATGCAGCAGAACGGCATGATGGGCGAGGGGCCGAACGGTCAGCCCGGCCGCAACGGCCAGCAGCGCGCGCAGCAGAGCACCGATCCGCTCGGCCGGCCGCTGCGTGGCCGCGACTATGGCGACGACGTGACCGTGAAGGTTCCGGGCGAGATTGATGCCCAGCGGGCGCGGCGAATCCTCGAGGAACTGCGCCGCCGCTTTGCCGATCCGGCGCGGCCGCAGCTCGAACTCGACTATATCGAGCGGCTGCTCAAGGACTTCTGATTTTTTCGGCTTCGAGTGTCAGCGTTATTTGCCGCCGGCGACAGCGTCGCGCGTGGTGAAGAAACGCACCATGACGTCGCTTGAATCGGCGGGCGGCGAGGCGAGCCGGCTGCGGAACGGCAGGCGCTCGCCGGGCGCGAGCGAGCCGCGGGTGGCGAGCGCCGTCCAGGCGTAGATTTCCTGGCCGCGCGTATTGCGGACCGCAAAACGCAGGCGCGGAACTTCGACGGTGGAACTCGCGGTGCTGACGATCTCGCCTTCGATCAGCAGCACGCTGGCGCCGTCGGCTTCTTCCTTCAGCACCTTGACGTTCTCGAACGAAAGATTGCGCAGGTTGACCGGCAGGCCGATCATCGCGAACAGCGACGCGGTCTGCGGCAGGTAGCGCACCACTTCGTTGCGCGCGCCGACCAGCGCGATGTTGAAGCCGAGCAGCACCAGCACGATCGCCGTCCATTTCGAGGCGCGGCGGCGCTTGGTGCGTTTGCTCTTCATGCGCTCGCGGCGGGCGACGAAGTCCTCCACGTCGTCGACATCGAGCGCGGTCGATGCAGCGGCCGGCCGGCGCATCGGCGAGGGCGCGGCGGGCGGCACGATGGACGGCGCGTCATGCACGGGTTCCGGCGGCGCGACGGGGCCGCGGTGGTCGATGCCGCCGATGTCGTCATCGGGCGAAGCATCGTTGCTGGCCTGCCATGCGCTGTCGTTCGGGGCGCCATCCGGAGGCGGCGCAAAAGGTGTTTCGGTCTCGGCGCCGAAATCGTCCGGCGCGGGAATGTCGCGCTTGTTGGCGAAAGACTCGCTTGCGGAGCGCGCCGGCATCGGCGGGTTGGCGTCGGTGGCCGGAGCGGACTGCTGCGCCTCGGCTTCGGCGATCACGTCATTGACGAAGCCCTGGATGCTGCCGGACTTTTCCGGCCCCCCGGCGTGCCAGGAGGCGCGGCAGCGGGCGCAGCGCACGGTTCGACCGGCCGGCCCCAGCGAGGCGGCATCGATCATGTAAGAGGTCGTGCAGGTCGGACAGACGATCAGCATGGCCATGGCGTCGCGAGTAAACGGGGCGAAACTACCAGCCGTCCGTTAACGCATCGGAAACCATGGAGGCGGCCGCCAGGGACCGATCAAGGCCCGATTGACGCGGGAAAATCGCGGCTTCGGCGGTGGCGGGAGGGCGATATTCCTGTAAAACGCCGCTCTGGGGCGGCATAGCGGAAAAGGGCGATTCGGCGGGCGCGTCCGAGACGGCGCGCATCCGGGCCCGGGGACCGGCCGCCGGGTCGGCGAATGCGGAGACGTGTGTGGTCCGATTCGAAAATGTCGGCTTGCGCTATGGACTCGGCCCGGAGGTTCTCCGCGACCTGACCTTCCGGATCGAGCCGCATTCCTTCCAGTTTCTCACCGGTCCCTCTGGCGCGGGCAAGACCTCGCTGCTGCGGCTGATGTTCCTGTCGCTGCGCCCGACCCGGGGCCTGATCACGCAATTCGGCCACGACGTCGCCTCGCTCAGCCGCGACGCGCTGGCGACGCTGCGGCGGCGCATCGGCATCGTGTTCCAGGATTTCCGTCTGCTCGACCACATGACGACGTATGAGAACGTCGCGCTGCCGCTGCGCGTGATCGGCCGCGACGAGGCGACTTATCGCGACGAGGTGATCGAGCTGTTGAACTGGGTCGGCCTTGGTGATCGCATCTGGGCGCTGCCCCCGGTGCTCTCCGGCGGCGAGAAACAGCGCGCCGCGATCGCGCGCGCGGTTATCGCGCGTCCGCAACTGCTGCTCGCTGACGAGCCGACCGGCAACGTCGATCCGAGCCTCGCGCAACGGCTGTTGCGGCTGTTCGTGGAACTCAACAAGTCGGGCACCTCGGTCGTCATCGCGACCCACGATATCGCCCTGATGGACCAGTATGACGCGCGCCGGCTGGTGCTGCATGACGGACGGCTGCACGTCTATGACTGATCACGCAACGACCGAAACCTCCGCGCCTCAATGGCCGCGCGGCCGCAAGCCGCGTAACGAAGCGCCGATCGTGCCGCCGAATACGATCGCCGCGCGCGCCTTGATCGCGGTCGTCGCCATCATGACGTTCCTTGCATCGCTGACGACCGGTGCGGTTATCCTGGTGCAGTCGGCGGCGAGCGACTGGCAGGCCGACGTCGCGCGCGAGATCACGATCCAGATCAGTCCGGCGCCGGGCCGCAATCTCGATGCGTCCGTGGAGAAAGCGGCCGCGCTGGCGAGCCGCTTCCACGGCATTGGCGGCGTACATGCGATGTCGAAAGAGGAGTCGACGCAGCTGCTCGAGCCCTGGCTCGGCAGCGGCTTGTCGCTGGCGGAATTGCCGGTGCCGCGGCTGATCGTGGTCACCATCGCTTCGGGCGCTGCGCCTGACATTTCCGAGCTGCGGCGTCTGCTGCAGGCGGAGGTCCCCGGCGCGACGCTCGACGATCACCGCGGCTGGATCGACCGCATGCGCGCGATGGCCGGGGCGGCGGTTGCCGGCGGCGTCATCATCCTCATTCTCATGGTGGCGGCGACCGTTCTCTCAGTCAGCTTCGCAACCCGCGGTGCGATGGCGGCGAACAAGCCCGTTATCGAGGTGCTGCACTTTATCGGCGCCCGTAACCGCTATATCGCCCGCAATTTCGAGCGGCATTTCCTGCTGCTGGGTTTCAAGGGCGGCGCGATTGGCGGCTTCGCCGCGCTGGCGATTTTCACATTGGCGAGCCTCGTCAGCGGCTGGCTTACCGGCACTGCCGCGGGCGAACAGACCGCCGCGCTGTTCGGCACCTTCTCGATCGGCACCGCGGGCTATATTGCGGTGCTTGGCCAGATCGTGCTGATTGCGCTGGTGACGGCCTGGACCTCGCGCCAGACCGTGAACCGCACGTTGGACGCTATCGACTGAACGATGTTTTACGGTCTCTCCCGCTGGATCGGTTACCTGACGATGGTCGCGGCCCTCGCGGGCCTCGTCGTGCTGTCGGTGGGCTTTGTCTGGTTTTCGGCGAGCATCGCAACCGACGAGCCGCGGCTGTCCGGCGATGCCGACGGCATCGTGGTGCTGACCGGCGCCGCTGCGCGTATTCCCGACGCGATGGAATTGCTGGCGGCCAAGCGCGGCAAGCGGCTGCTGATCACCGGCGTGCATCGCGCGACCACTGCGCCTGAAATCGCCCGCCTCACGCCGGTCTATGACAAGCTGTTCGCGTGCTGCGTCGATCTCGACCGCTCGGCGTTGAACACGCTCGGCAATGCCATCGAGACGCGGCGCTGGGCGAGCGAGCGCAACTTTCGCTCGCTGATCGTCGTCACCTCGAACTGGCATATGCCACGGGCGATGGCGGAAATCGCCCATCAGATGCCGGAGGCAAAGCTCATTCCCTATCCGGTGGTCGGCGAGCGTTCCAAGTCGGAAACCTGGTGGACCAATGCCGGGATCGTGCGGCTCTACCTCGCCGAGTATCTCAAATATGTTTTCGCGGTCATCCGCATCTCGATCGACCCGGACATGATATGAGGGCGGCTGCTTGATCATTTTCCTGCGTTCGCTGGCCTTCAATCTCGCCTTCTATCTCAACACGGCGATGTGGCTCATCGCGGCCATCCCGACGTTTTTCCTGCCCTATCGCGCCATCGTCTGGGTCGCGAAGACCTGGGGCCTGAGCAATCTGTTCCTGCTGCGCGTCATCGCCGGCATCCGCGCCGATTTTCGCGGCCTCGAAAAATTGCCGCCGGGCGGTTTCGTCGCGGCGGCGAAGCATCAGTCGGCCTGGGACACCTTCGCTCTGCTGTGGATGTTTCGGGATCCGACCTTCATCCTGAAGCGCGAACTGCAATGGATTCCGCTGTTCGGCTGGTTCACCATCAAGGGCCGCATGATCCCGGTCGATCGCGGCGCCGGCTCGCAGGCGCTGACCGCGATGAATGCACGCGCCCATGCCGAACTCGCGCGTGACCGCCAGATCGTGATCTTTCCGGAAGGCACCCGCCGTCCGGTTGGCGCCGAGCCGAAATACAAATATGGCGTCGCTTATCTGTACGAGGCCGGTGGCGTGCCGTGCGTGCCGATTGCGCTCAATTCCGGTCTGTTCTGGCCGCGGCGCACTTTCCTGCGCTATCCGGGCACCGTGATCGTCGAGGTGCTCGATCCGATTGCACCGGGCCTGCCGAGGGACGAATTTTTCCAACGGCTGCGGGACACCATCGAGGCCGCGACGGCACGGCTCGTTGCGGAAGCGAAATCCGGCTGACTATTCTGCCGGTTGTGCTTCGTGCGGTCCCTTGAGCATTTCGGCGAGACGGCGCAGGTCGTTGTCGCGAATGCCGAGCGCGTCGAGTTCCTTCACCGTGTCCAGCACATAGTCGCGGTTGACGCCTGAGCGGCCGTGACCCTGGCGGACAAAATGGAGTTGCTGCTGAAGCGTCAAGCGGCCGGCATATTGCGCGTGGCCGCGATCCACCGTGTAGACCAGCGCGCGTGTTGCCCGGCGGGGGTCGTTATCCAGCCAGACGGTACGCCACGCCTCGCGATAAACCATGGTGACCTGCTCGCGGCCGCGCAGATAATCGACGGTCGCGTCGCGCTTGCCGGTGTCAACCCGGTAGGCGACGCCGCGGCAATTGCCACCCTGGTCGAGGCCGAGCACAAGGCCCGGTTTTTCCGCGGTGCCGCGGTGCACGAACGAATAAACGCAGAGCGAGCGATGGGCGCCGACCAGCCGCGCCGGGATGCGCTCCTTGAAGTCGAAGCCCGGCCGCCACATCAACGAGCCATAACCGAACACCCAGAAATCGTTCGGCTCTCGCGTTTTTTGTGTGTTCATTGCGGCGACGAAGCGGCTGCGGCGTTGACAAGGGCCGGCAAGTCGCGTTCGCGTAACAGGGCGGCCCGGCGGAGGCAAGCCTGCCGGCGGCTGGCGATGCTACGGCGCGGCCCATATTCGCCGCAATCGGCAGGTCCCTGACACCATGGCTTTACTCCGTCGACATGACCGGGCCGTTGGCCGACGACATCGCCACTATCTTGTCCTGACAATGCTGGTGCTCGGCCTTGCCGGCGGATGGGTGGCGCTGTGGTACTACGCCGTCGGTCGCGGCGAGGCGGCGGTCGAAGGCTGGCGCGCGCGGGAGGCGAAGGCCGGGCGCGAATATATTTGCGACCGGCAGGCCTTTGGCGGGTTTCCCTTCCGCTTCGAGATGACCTGCGACGGCGCGACAGCGATCTTTCACGGCGCCAATCCACCGTTCGAACTGAAGACCCCCAGCATTCATGTCGCGACGCAGATCTATCAGCCCAATTTGCTGATCGCCGAATATGTCGGACCGCTGAGTGGGGGAACGCGCGGACAGGCTCCGGCCATGCGCCTGAGCTGGACGTTGGCACAATCGAGCGTGCGCGGCACGCCGTCCGCGCCGGAGCGCGTCTCGATCGTGGTCGATCAACCGGTGGTCGAGCGCACCAATCCTGCCGGTACGATGCTGCGCGCAAAGCACATCGAAATCCACGGCCGGCTGGCCGATGGCTCGATCGCCAGCCTGCCGGTGATCGATATCGTCTTGCAGGCCGAGCAGCTGTCGGCGCCGGCGGCGGGGCCGCTGGCCACCGCGCCGATCAATGCCGACATTACCGGAACGCTGCGGGGGCTGACCGATTTCTCGCCGAAGTCCTGGCCCGAGCGCTTCCGCGACATGCAGGCGAACGGTGGCCGCATCGAGGTGTCGCGCGCGCGGCTGCAACAGGGCGACACGCTGGCGCTCGGCAGCGGCACGCTGTCGATCAATGCGCGCGGCCGGCTCGACGGCCAGATCAACATGGCGGTCGCCGGGATCGAAGGTTTCATTAACGCGCTGGGTGCAGCGACGCAGCAGCGCAACGGCTTCGGCTTTACGCTGGGGCTTGGCCTGCTCGGCGGCAATGCGCGAGTCGAAGGCCGCCCTGCGATCTCGCTGCCGCTGCGCGTCAGCGACGGCTCGGTGTTTTTCGGGCCGCTGAAGGTCGGCGAGATTCCGCCGCTGTTCTAAGCCACATAGCGCAGGAGTAATCGAATGCGAGTTCGCTCTTTAGTGGTTCTGGCTGTCGCATTTGTTCCCGCTTTCGCCGCCGCCGATACGCCACGGCCTTATGCCGGCTTCGAGGCGCGGCCGATCAAGGCGTTGTCGGAGCAGCAAATCTCCGATCTGCGGGCGGGGCGCGGCATGGGCTTTGCGCTTGCCGCCGAACTCAACGGCTATCCGGGGCCGGTTCATGTTCTCGATCTCGCGGACAAGCTCGGCCTCGACGCGGCGCAGCGGGCCAGGATGCAGGCCCTGTTCGATGCGATGAAGGCCGAGGCCGTTCCATTGGGCGAGACGCTGATCGCGCAGGAAGTTGCCCTCGACCGCGCGTTCTCTAGCCGGACCGTCACCGAGGCGTCGCTGTCGGACGCACTCTCGCAGATCGGCCGCACGCAGGCCGCGTTACGCAACACGCATCTCAAATATCACCTCGAGACGCGCGCCTTGCTGTCGGCGCATCAGATCGCGCTTTATGGGGCGTTGCGCGGCTATGGCGACGGTCGAGGCGGCGGCGAGCACAAGCACCGCCATTAACGGCAACTATTCGCCGGCGTAAGGCTTCGGCAGCGGCGTGTGCGGCAAATCCGGATGCGGCCGGCCGAAGTCGGGCGCCGGCGAGTCCTGGCCGATCTGCACGATGCCTTTGCGGATCGCGCGCGTGTGCGTGAAGTGCTCGAAAAGCTTTTCACCATCGCCATTGCGGATCGCGCGGGTCAGCGCCGAGATGTCCTCGTTGAAGCGACCCAGCATCTCCAACACCGCGTCCTTGTTGGCGAGGAAGACGTCGCGCCACATCGTCGGATCGGACGCCGCGATGCGGGTGAAATCGCGGAAGCCGCCTGCGGAGAATTGCAGCACTTCGGATCGCGTAACCTCGCCGAGTTCGGCCGCCGTGCCGACGATGGTGTAGGCGATCAGATGCGGCAAATGGCTGGTGATGGCGAGCACCAGATCGTGATGGTCCGGCGTCATGGTCTCGACATTGGCGCCGAGCGCACGCCAGAACGTCGCGAGCTTCTCGGTCGCGGCCGCGTCTGTGCCGTCCGGCGGCGTCAGGATGCACCAGCGATTGACGAACAGCTCGGCAAAGCCGGCGTCGGGGCCGGAGAATTCGGTGCCGGCGACCGGATGCGCCGGGACGAAGTGGGCGTTGGCCGGCAGATGCGGGGCCATGTCGCGCACTACCGCGCCCTTGACCGAGCCGACGTCGGAGACAGTCGCGCCGGGTGCGAGATAAGGACCGATTTCTCTGGCGACCTCGCCGCAGGCGCCGACCGGGATGCTGACGATGACGAGATCGGCGCCGGCGACCGCTGCCGCATTGGTCTCGACCACCTGATCGGCAAGGCCAAGCTCGGCGATACGCCGCCGCGTCGCCGGCGAGCGCGCGGTGGCGACGATGGAGCCTGCGACGTTCTGCAGCCGCGACGCGCGCGCAATCGAGGAGCCGATCAGCCCGACGCCGATCAGCGCGAGACGATTGTAGAGCGGCGCTTTACCGGTCACGCCTTCTGTCCCAGGAATTCGGCAAGCGAGGCGACCACCAGCCGGTTCGCTTCCTCGCTGCCGACCGACATGCGCAAGGCATCGGGCAGGTGATAGGCGCCGACCTGGCGCAGCACCAGGCCGCGTTTAGTCAGGAAGGCGTCGGCTTCTTTCGCGGTCTTGCCCGGCGTCGTCGGGAAATGGATCAGCACGAAATTGGCGACGCTCGGCGTCACCTTGAGGCCGAGCTTCCCGATTTCCGCCGTCAGCCACGGCAGCCACTTCGCATTGTGCTGGCGCGCCCGCTCGACATGCACGGTGTCGCGGATCGCCTCGATACCGGCGACGATGGCCGGCGTGTTGACGTTGAACGGTCCGCGGATGCGGTTCAGCGCATCGACGACATGCGCCGGTCCGTAGAGCCAGCCGAGGCGCAGCGCCGCGAGGCCGTAAATTTTCGAAAAGGTGCGGATCATCACGACATTCTCGCTGGTCGCGACCAGTTCGATGCCGGACTCGTAGTCGTTGCGCTGGACGTATTCGGCGTAAGCCGCGTCGAGCACGAGCAGTACATGCGGCGGCAACGCGCGGTGCAGCCGGCGTACCTCGTCGAACGGCACATAGGTGCCGGTCGGGTTGTTCGGGTTGGCCAGGAATACGACCTTGGTCTTCGGCGTCACCGCCTTGAGGATGGTGTCGACGTCGGCGGTAAATTCCTTTTCTGCGGCGACCACGGGCTTTGCGCCGGTGCCGAGCGTGGCGATCGGATAGACGAGGAAGCCGTGCGTGGTGTGTACAGCCTCGTCGCCGTCGGCGAGATAGGCGCGCGCCAGCAGATTCAGGAGATCGTCGGAGCCCGCGCCGCACACGATGCGCGCCGGATCGAGACCGAACGCTTCGCCGATCGCTTCGCGCAGCGCGGTCGCGGCGCCGTCCGGATAATCCTGCAGATGCGTGCCGGCCGTCTGATAGGCGGCGATTGCCTTCTCGCTCGCGCCAAGCGGCGTTTCGTTTGACGACAACTTGAAGACCTTGGCGGCGCCGGGCGCGTCGCTCTTTCCCGGCACATAGGCCTTGATCGCAAGCACACCGGGCCGCGGCTGCGGGCGCTGGGCGGACATGACTGACCTCGGATATCTCAAACAGGGGGCCCGCGGAGGGGCAGTTATTTCTCGGCGCCAACCGTATAGCGGGTTGCGTGGCTGCCGACGAGGGCCGTGGATCGCACGGTCGCGCCAGCCTTAACGAGGGCATCGGTGATGCCCTCGAGACTATGGCCGTGCGGCACCGTGACCAGCAGGGCGGCGCCGTCGAAGGCCCGGTCCGGCGCGGCGAGGAATTCGGCCACGGCGGAGAGGGCCTGCGCGGTCCGGGCGTTCCAGCCGGCAACGCGGATACTCCAGACCCCGGTTTCGGTCGCCATCGCATCGGCGGCGACCCGCGAAATCACGAACACCGGCATCGCGGCCGGATGATCGGCGCGCTCGACGAAGGGCAGGCGGGCGATGATCTTCGGTGCGGCGTCGAATTCGAGCGCGCTCCACCAGGCAGTGGTGCCGGCTGTCGCCGGCACGAGGCCGAGATCGCCTTTCGACTCCGACACGGCGGTGACGACGCCGGAGGGGCCCATGTGCGGGATGAAGGGGACGGTGAAGCCGAAATGGAAGCGGGCGGAATCGCGCATCGAGGCGTCGCCGGCCGAGAGGTCGGCATGCACCGAGAAGTTCGACTGCACATAAGTGAAGGTCGAGATGATGACGCGCCAGATGCTCTCGACGGTGTCGAGCGGCAGCACGCCTTTGTGGCGCTCGACCAGCCGGCGCATCATGTCGGCTTCGCGCGCCGGACGGAACGCCGAGCCAGTTTCCTGACTGCGTTTCACCGCGATGAGGCGGCCGACGATCTCGCCGCGCTCCATCAGCAGCTTGTGCATCCCCTCATCGATGCGGTCGATGTCCTTGCGCAGGTCGGCAAGGGAAGGCTGGCGCGAGGGCTGGTCGGCGGGTTTCGACATCTTGAATTTCAGCGTTTTTCTGTCTGGCGCATTGATAGGAAAGACGGTGGGTGAAGGCAAAGAAAACATGATGGGACGGGTGGGCGAACCTGCCCTGCGAATGCGGTTGCTTGACGGCGCCTTGCACGAGGAATAAGACCAACCATCCGTGGTCATTTGAGCCGGCCGGCTTGCAGCCACGTTAAACAACTCGCTAAACAGGCCGGGGAACACATGGGTCCCGGCTGAACCTCAGTTCAGGCCGGGTTTTTTGTGGCCTGAGCGGCGCGGTTCAGCGGGGCTTCTGCGGAGGCCGTTGTCGATGGAAAGAGTTCCGCCGCTGCAAAGTGAGGCCGCACGCGCGATCGTGCGCGACGCCGACCATCCACGCGATTCCGAGGTGGCTGTGTTCGGGCCGGACAAGCCGCTGACGCTCGACGCCGGCGTCTCGCTGTCGCCGTTCCAGATTGCCTACAAGACCTACGGCACCCTCAATGCGGCGCGCTCCAACGCGGTGCTGGTTTGTCATGCGCTGACCGGCGATCAGCATGTCGCGAGCCAGCATCCGGTGACCAGAAAGCAGGGCTGGTGGGAGTCGCTGGTCGGTCCCGGCAAGCCGATCGACACCGACCGCTACTTCGTAATCTGCCCGAACGTGATCGGCGGCTGCATGGGCTCGACCGGCCCGGCCTCGACCGATCCGAAGACCGGCAAGCCGTGGGGCCTCGATCTGCCGGTGATCACCATCCGCGACATGGTGCGGGCGCAGGCCATGCTGCTCGATCACCTCGGCATCGATTCATTGTTCGCCGCGGCCGGCGGTTCGATGGGCGGCATGCAGGTGCTGCAATGGGCAGCGAGTTTTCCGCAGCGTGTCTTCGCGGCGCTGCCGATCGCGGCCGCGACGCGGCACTCGGCGCAGAATATCGCGTTCCACGAGGTCGGCCGTCAGGCGATCATGGCGGATCCTGAATGGCGCGGCGGACGTTATCTGGTCGACGAAGCCAATCCGCGCCGCGGCCTCGCGGTCGCGCGCATGGGAGCACATATCACTTACCTGTCGGATGCGGCTTTGCACCGGAAGTTCGGCCGCAAGTTCCAGGATCGCGACAACCCGACATTCTCGTTCGACGCGGATTTCGAGGTCGAATCCTATCTGCGCCATCAGGGTATCTCCTTCGTCGAGCGGTTCGATGCCAATTCCTATCTCTACCTGACGCGGGCGATGGACTATTTCGATCTCGCCGCCGACCACAACGGCGTGCTGTCCAATGCCTTCAAGGGCACGCCGACCCGGTTCTGCGTTGTCTCCTTCACCTCCGACTGGCTGTTCCCGACCTCGGACTCGCGCGCGATCGTCCACGCGCTCAATGCAGCAGGTGCACGGGTGTCGTTCGCCGAGATCGAAACCGACAAAGGCCATGACGCCTTCCTGCTCGACGAGCCGGAACTGTTCGCAATCGTGCGGGGATTTCTTGAAGGCGCCGGGAAGGCCCGCGGTCTTCCTCCGGCCGGCAAGGCGTGACCATGACGGACAATTCTCACTCGAATGGCCGTCCTCCGGCGAATGCCCGCGTCGACCTGCTGTTCGTCGCAAATCTGGTGGAGCGCGGTGCCCGTGTGCTGGACGTCGGCTGCGGCGACGGCGAGCTGCTGCGCCTGCTGACCGACGAGCGCGGCGTCGACGGCCGGGGCATCGAGCTGTCGCGGGAGGGGGTGAACGCCTGTGTCGCCAAGGGGCTCGCGGTGATCCAGGGGGACGCCGACACGGATCTCGCCGATTATCCGGATGACGCCTTCGACTATGTGATCCTGTCGCAGACGCTGCAGGCGACCCGCAACCCTCGCGTGGTGCTGGAGCACATGTTGCGGATCGGCCGCTGCGCCATCGTATCGATCCCGAATTTCGGCCATTGGCAGGTCCGGCTGAAGCTGCTGACCCAGGGGGCGATGCCGCGGACCGCGATCCTGCCCTATAGCTGGTACGACACCCCGAATATCCACCACTGCACGATCAAGGACTTCCGTCAGCTCTGCGCAGAGGTCGGGGTGGGCATCGAACGGTCGATCGCCTTCAACGCCTGGGGCAAGCCGCTACGACTGAACGCGCCGTGGTGGTTCTGGAACCTGTTCGGCGAGCAGGCGGTGTTCTTGCTCCGGCGGGGCGGCTAGCCCGATAAGTCGTTGGGCAAGTGTTTTTCTTGCTGCGATGCAACTTTAACTGTCCGCCAACTTGCGGGCTGTGGACGATTTCAGTATTCGATCCGCGAATATAGAAGTAATTTTATTGTTAAAAGTATTTATGAGAATTTCTTGGTGTAAACTTTCTGAATACGCTCCGAATCGTAAATATTAATGGCGCATGGCTGGTATGACTTGATCGTTCAACGCTGACGTACCAAGACGCAACCATAAATTTGTCACGTTTGACTAGCCGTTAGGCGAGCCGGCTTCGTTCGATTCGTTCGGACCTCCGGTTTTGCTACGAGATGGGGTTTGAACAGGATGGATCTGAAGAAGGAAATCACGGCACTGGCTATTGCCTGTGCCGCGCTGGCCGTTGTCGCGACCGACGCGACTGCGCGCCCGAAACATCGTGCCGCGTCGGGGACGGGGTCGACAGTGCAGGGGCAACCGACCGTCATGGGTAATGACGGCCGCTACGTATCTCCCACCGCGTCAGCGACGGCCCAGCCGGTCGGCCGCAAGGCGGCGCGGGCGGCCCGCGCCAGCAACCGCCGCGAGATCGGCGGTATGCCCGATACGACCGCTTCGTTCGGCGGAAGCTCGAATTCGCTGGTGTCGGAAGCCCGCAAATATCTTGGTGGGAACCCGACCGGCCGCCGCAGCCTCTGGTGCGGCGCGTTCATGGACATGGTCCTGAAGCGGACCGGTCATCCGGGCGGCGGCAATCTCGCCCGCGCCTACGCCCGTTACGGCACCCGCGTGTCGGGTCCGCAGGTCGGTGCCATCGCCGTGATGGCCCGTAAGGGTGGCGGCCATGTCGGCATCGTTACCGGCATCGACAGCAACGGCAATCCGATCGTGATCTCCGGCAACCACAACAATCGTGTTGCTGAGGTGGCCTATCCGCGCAGCCGGATTCTCACCTACGTCGTTCCGTAAGCGACACGACGAACTCCCGCTGAAACGAACAGGCCGCGCCTCGTGCGCGGCCTTTTCACGCCGTGGCGCGCTGGACCTTGCCGTGCGCTCGATCGTCGCACCCGGGCCGTGATATGGCGCGCGAATACGGCAGAGTCTGCGCGGGACGCCGCCGCCGTTAAGGATACCGCTTAAACACGCCGCGCGTTAACGGGTTGCTGGCCGCGCCTTCGCGGTGCTTCACAACCGTCATCGATAATCTGGATGGGTTTCGTACCGCAAACCCTGCGGCAGGTTGAATGTGACGACACGGACTCGAAATATTTCTGCGCGCGGAAAGCGGCCGAACAACCGCAAGACCGCGACATCAACGGACGCGACATCAAAGGCGCGCACCGGCGCGTCGGCCATTGATGCCGTGGTGGCGGGTTTGCGCCGCAGCGGGTCCGTGAATCTCGCCGTCGCAGGTCTCGCAGCGTTCGCCCTGGTGCTCGCCGTCACCGGCGCGCTTCTGCGGCCGGATATCGCCTTGTTCGGCGGTCGGCCGGTGGATGCCTCAGGCAACGAGGTCGCCGGTGTCTCCGGCCGTCTGCCGGTGTCGCAATCCTTTCCTGAGGACGGCTTCAATTTCGACCGCGCGGCCATCGACGCGGTTCTGACGCTGGCGATCGCAGCGCCCGCTCGTCCGATCACGATCGTGACCGACGCGAACGGCAACGTCCCGCCGACCGACCCCGTCCGCTACGCGGCGCCGGCAGACGGCGCGGAAGAGGGCCGGCAGGCGCAGGCGCGTGTCGCTCCGGACCAGCGCGCCGTCACTGCGTCCGTCGCACCGAGCGTATTCAACGGCAGCGCGCTTGTCGCCGAAGCGCGGCGCTATCTCGGCACCAATCCGACCCGGCGCGCGACGCTATGGTGCGGCGCGTTTCTCGACATGGTGCTGCGGAAGACCGGATATCGCGGCGGTGGCAATCTCGCGCTCGCCTATGCGCGCTATGGCAAGCGCATTGCCGGGCCGAAGGTCGGTGCCATCGTGGTACTGCGCCGCAAGGGTGGCGGCCATGTCGGCATCGTTACGGGTGTCGACGGCAACGGCAACCCGATCGTGATTTCCGGCAATCACAATCGCCGCGTCGCGATCTCCACCTATCCGCGCAGTCGCGTCGTCGCCTACGTCATCCCGCAGTGATGGAGTTGCATTAGGGTTTACGCGCCACGTGAAGCGCCGTCACCGTAAACCAGTTCACCACGCTGCTTCACCGTTAATTCAGCGCGCGCGTTTTAACGAAAATTATCGTGCTACGCGGAGTCCGTCGTCGGCGCACGTGCCGGCGGGCGTCGAGGGGACTCCGCATGCGTACCAGGTTTTTGGCTCTGCTCGCCCTGAGTTTGACGGCGCTGCTCGCGCTCAGCGTTTCGGCCGACAGCAAGCCGGCAAAGCGCGGTGCTGAAAGCCATCAGCGCGCCAACGTGAGCCGCGCCGCCAAGAACCACAAATCTCTCAAGCCAAACGTCCAGACGAAGCGCGCGAACAGCCGCGCCGCGCAACACGACCGCCGCCCGATGGCCGCAATCGTGCGTGTCGAGGACGACGGCAGCGTCAACGCCAGGCATGTTTCGATTTCCGCCCTGCGTCATCGTCCGGCGTTTGGCTGGCCCGCGCTTGTCACCGAGGCGCGCAAATACATGGGCACCAATCCGACCAAGCGGTCGAAGCTATGGTGCGCGACCTTCATGAATATGGTGCTGGCTCGCGTCGGCTATCCCGGTACCGGCTCGGACGCCGCGCGTTCCTTCGCGAGCTACGGCCGGCGCATCCATGAGCCGAAGATCGGCGCCATCGCCGTGCTGACACGCGGCAAGAGTGGCGGCCATGTCGGCATCGTCACCGGCCTCGACGGCAGCGGTAATCCGATCATTCTGTCCGGTAATCACGGCCGCAAGGTCGGCATCGGCGTCTATCCGCGCCGCCGCGTTATCGCCTATGTGATGCCGGTCGGCGATCCGTCGCCGACGCGCCTCGCTTCGCTCTCCGGGCCGGGGTCGACACTGCGTGCTACCGACGCGCCGCGCGGCAACGCCGGCGAAGAGGGCGGCATCTCGTCGCCGATTGGCGAATTGCTTGCTGCGATCAATGCCGAAGAGCAGGGCGATAATCGTGCGGCGGCGCAGCCGCGCCCGCGAGTTCAAATCACGCGCGTGGAACCGCAACGGGCGGTTCAGCAGGTTCAGCGGCCGATGACGCCGCATCGTGTCGTGCAACAGATCGCGGACAACGAGCGCGTGCAGGACAATCGCATCCAGGTGAATTACGTGCGTCCGGTTCCGGCCGCCGCGCGTCAGGTCTATGCCGTCGCGCCGAGCCGCAAGCTGCCGCTCGATCCGGCGCTTGCGCGCTTACTCGGCGTCAAGCAGCGCTAACGCGCTTGTCCGTTCGCTGTCATGGCGTCGCCGGTGGCAATCTCGCCGCCGGCGATGACTTCTGCGTAGACCCCGCAGTCGGGATGGCCGAAGGCCTTCATCAGCGTCTTCGGAATGGTGCGGTCGCGGATGCCGGTGTCGGGATCGACATCGGTTGCCGCGCAGCGCTGGATGCGCTTGACGACCTTGAGCCGTACGCTGTTCCCGACCGTCACCTCGCGGTCGAGCAGGTCGAATTCACGCCAGGCCGGCCACCCGGCGACGTAGAGGTTGCCGCGGAACCGCAGCGGATTGATGGGCGCGCCCGCGACCGTCTCAACCTGCGCCACCGAGGCGAGGTTGATGATCGAGACGACCTTCCTCGCCACGTCCGAAAAGCTGAAGCCCGGCGCATGCAGCACCTTGGGCGGCCCGCGCAACTCATCGGGCATAAAGCGGCGGAAGAAGGCCTCGGTGGCGAGCCGCCCTTCCGCCGTGCGCAGGTCCGCGCGCAGCACCTCACGGCCGTCCTCCATGATGGTGAGCGTGTGGGTCGCCGGATCGAAGGCGGTCCGCAAGGCTGCAAGCCGCTCATTGCGCATCAGCATCAGGAACTGGATCTTGTGGAGGTGCGCCGGCGCGGCGGGATCGAAGCCGGAGGGGCCGTTCTCGATGGCGTAGAGCCGGTCCGCCGGCAGGGTCTCGCGGGGGCCGACGGCCACCCGGTCGAGCGCTTCGGGCGACAGGCCCTTCACTGGGTAACGGTAGATCGCCCGGACGATCGCTGATTCTGCTGCCATCGCCGAGTGTTAACGAAGCGGATTTGAATTGGCCAGCGGCTGGGATGCCCCTTCAACTCTGGTAGTCTTGCACCCATATTTTGAACAGCGGGCTGCCTCCGGGGGCCCGCATTAACCGGTGCCTTTCAGGGCCGAGGGAGTAGACCGTATGAATTTCGAGAAATACACCGACCGCGCCCGCGGTTTTGTCCAGTCGGCGCAATCGCTGGCGCTCCGCGAGGGCCATCAGCAGTTCGCGCCCGAACACCTGCTCAAAGTGCTGCTCGACGATCCCGAGGGGATGTCGGCCGGCCTGATCGACCGCTCCGGCGGCAAGTCCCGTCAGGCACATCAGGCGGTCGAAGCCGCGCTTGCCAAAATTCCGAAGGTTTCCGGCGGAGGCGCGGGCCAAGTCTATCTCGCGCCGGCGCTCGCCCGCGTATTCGACGCCGCCGAAAAGGCCGGCGAGAAGGCGGGCGACAGCTACGTCACGGTGGAGCGGCTGCTGCTCGCGCTCGCGCTCGAGAAGGACAGCGAGGCGGGCCGCATCCTGTCGCAGGCCGGCGTCACGCCGCAAAACCTCAACGCCGCGATCAACGCGCTGCGCAAGGGCCGCACCGCCGACAACGCCTCGGCGGAGAACGCCTATGATGCGCTGAAGAAATATGCCCGCGACCTGACGCAGGCCGCCCGCGACGGCAAGCTCGATCCGGTGATCGGCCGCGACGAGGAAATCCGCCGCACCGTGCAGGTGCTGTCGCGCCGGACCAAGAACAATCCGGTGCTGATCGGCGAGCCGGGCGTCGGCAAGACTGCCATCGTCGAAGGCCTTGCGCTGCGCATCGTCAATGGCGATGTGCCGGAAAGCCTGCAGGACAAGAAACTGCTCGCGCTCGATCTCGGCGCGCTGATCGCCGGTGCGAAATATCGCGGTGAATTCGAGGAGCGGCTGAAGGCCGTGTTGCAGGAGGTGACCTCCGCCTCCGGCGGCATCATCCTGTTCATCGACGAGATGCACACGCTGGTCGGCGCCGGCAAGGCCGACGGCGCGATGGATGCGTCCAACCTGTTGAAGCCTGCGCTGGCCCGCGGCGAGTTGCACTGTATCGGCGCGACCACGCTCGACGAATACAAGAAGCATGTCGAGAAGGACGCGGCGCTCGCGCGCCGGTTCCAGCCGGTATTCGTCGGCGAACCATCGGTGGAAGACACCGTGTCGATCCTGCGTGGCCTCAAAGAAAAGTACGAGGCGCATCACGGCGTGCGCATCAACGACGGCGCCATCGTCGCCGCCGCCACGCTGTCGAACCGCTACATCACGGACCGTTTCCTGCCGGACAAGGCGATCGACCTCGTCGACGAAGCCGCCGCGCGACTGAAGATGCAAGTCGATTCGAAGCCCGAGGAACTCGATTCGATCGACCGCGAGATCGTGCGATTGAAGATCGAGCAGGAAGCCTTGAAAAAGGAAACCGACGCGGGCTCGCGCGAGCGGCTGAAGAATCTCGAGGCCGAACTGAAGAGCCTCGAAAAGCAGTCGGCCGATCTGACCTCGCAATGGAAGTCCGAAAAGGAAAAGCTCACCAGCGCGCAGAAGATCAAGACCGAGCTCGATCAGTTACGGGTCGAACTCGCCAATGCGCAGCGTCGCGGCGAATACCAGAAGGCCGGCGAACTGGCCTATGGCCGCATCCCCGAGCTCGAGAAGAAGCTCAAAGAGACCGAAGCCGCCGAAGGCAAGGGCAAGGCCGGCTCGATGATGGAAGAGGCGGTCACCGCCAGCCACATCGCGCAGGTGGTGTCGCGCTGGACCGGCATTCCGGTCGACAAGATGCTGGAAGGCGAGCGCGACAAGCTGCTGCGTATGGAAGAGCAGATCGGCAGGCGCGTCATCGGCCAGAAGGAAGCCGTGCAGGCGGTGTCGACCGCGGTGCGCCGTGCGCGTGCCGGCTTGCAGGATCCGAACCGGCCGATCGGTTCGTTCATGTTCCTCGGCCCAACCGGCGTCGGCAAGACCGAGTTGACCAAGGCGCTGGCGGAATTCCTCTTCGATGACGAGACCGCGCTCGTGCGGCTCGACATGTCGGAATACATGGAGAAGCACTCGGTCGCGCGGCTGATCGGCGCGCCTCCGGGCTACGTCGGCTACGAGGAAGGCGGCGCTCTCACCGAAGCGGTCCGGCGCCGGCCCTATCAGGTCGTGCTGTTCGACGAGATCGAGAAAGCGCATCCGGACGTGTTCAACGTCCTGTTGCAGGTGCTCGACGACGGCCGGCTGACCGACGGGCAGGGCCACACGGTCGACTTCCGCAACACGCTGATCATCATGACGTCGAACCTCGGCGCGGAATTCCTGGTCAACCAGCCGGAAGGCCAGGACACCGACGCAGTGCGCGACCAGGTGATGGCGATCGTGCGTGCGAGCTTCCGGCCCGAATTCATCAACCGTGTGGACGAGATCATCCTGTTCCACCGGCTGAAGAAGGCGGAGATGGGGCGCATCGTCGACATCCAGATTGTGCGGCTGCAGAAGCTGCTCGACGAGCGCAAGATCGAGATCGCGCTCGATGCGCAGGCCCGCGAGTGGCTTGCCGACAAGGGCTGGGATCCCGCCTATGGCGCGCGTCCGTTGAAGCGCGTGATCCAGAAGGCGGTGCAGGACCCGCTCGCCGAGATGATCCTGGCCGGCACGATCAAGGATGGCGAGAAGGTCAGCGTTTCCGCCGACAAGCAGGGCCTGACCTTCAACGGAAAGCTCGCCAAGGCGGCTTGAAAAAGGCAGCCTGACAAACGGCGGCGCCAGCCGCTAAAGCGGGTCGCTAGCGGTAGCTCGCGGCGACCCGCGACGGCTTGCGGGTCATGATGTTGTCGAGGCGCTGGCGCTCACGTTCGAAGTTCGCCAGCATGCGGCCCTCGAGCACGCGGCCGCGCGGCAGCTTGATGCGCATCGGATCGACGAAGCGGCCATTGACCAGAATTTCGTAGTGGACATGCGAGCCGGTCGACAGACCGGTCGAGCCGACGAAGCCGATCACCTGGCCCTGGCGAACGCGCGTGCCGACATCGATGTTGCGGGCAAACGCGGTCATGTGGCCGTAGGCGCTCTCGTAGCCGTTGGTGTGACGCAGGCGGATATATTTTCCGTAGCCCGATTCCCAGCCGACTTTCTCGACGACGCCGTTGCCGGCCGCGTAAATCGGCGTGCCGGTCGGAGCCGCCCAGTCCACGCCGGTGTGCACTTTGGTGTAGCCGAGGATCGGATGGCGGCGCGAACCGAAGCCCGACCGCATGATGCCGTTCGCCACGGGCTTGCGAACCAGGAATTTCTTCGCGCTTTTTCCTGCCTCGTCGTAGTAGTCGACAATGCCGTCGTCGGGCGACTGGAAGCGGTAGAATTTCTTGATCTCGCCGCCGATCGTCAGCGCGGCGAACAGAACGTCGTTGCGGCTATCGCTCGTGGGCGTTTCGTCCTCGCCGGCGTAAAGAACCTCGAACGAGTCGCCGGGCTGCACCTTGCGCTGGAAGTCGACGTCGTAGGAGTAGATGCGGACCAGATCGTCGACGATCGGGCGGGGGATATTGTTGCGCAGCGCGGTCTCGTAGACGCTCTGGTAGAGCCGCACGCCGCTCGGATCGCCGTCGTTTTCATCGTCCTTGGCTTCGGCGATTTCGGTATCGATGCTGCGCACATCGACTGAGACGTATTTGCCGATGTCGGAGAGCGCGACGACCGCTTCGATACTGCCCTCGTTGGCGATGACGATCCGGATCGGCTGCAGCGGCGCTCCGGCGGCGCTTGTGACCGGCGCGAGCAGGACGCGCAACTTCTGGCCGTCCTTGAGCGCGGTGTCCTGCGAGCGCGGATCCAGTACGGCCTGGATCGCCTTGGCCTCATCGGGCTGGGCGCCGAGTTCGCGCAGCAGCGAACCGACGGTGTCGCCCTTCTTGGCGGTCAGCACGCGCTCGCTCCAGGCGTTGCCGCCGGTGATCTGGCTGTTGGTGGTCTTCGGCAGCAGCGTCACGTTTTCGGGAACGATCCGGGCTTCGAAGCCCTTGTAGGGATCGGGCGCGCCGGGCGTCGCATAGGCGAGGCGGATGTCCGAGATACCGGTGCCGACAGGAAGATGCCGTGCAGTCTGATTGGCGAGGGTCGCGGCTTCACGGACATGCGCGATGACTTCGTCGTTCGGCGTCAGGCTCGCGATCTTGATCCTGCCCATCACGGCGGGAAGATCGCGCATCACGAAGGCGACTTCGGCGTCCGGCGCGGCCGCTGCGACGTTGTCGTCAGGCGCGGCTTCCGTCGCCGACTCGGCGAGCATGCGCTGCGGATTGAACGCCGGCAGATGAGCGGACAGATCGGTGGTCGTCAGCGACAAATTTCCGGCGATGCGCACGAAGGGACGAACGCGGACCACTTCATGATTGCCGACGCGCGTGGTCGTCGACACGCGGATGACCTGGCGCGCGACATTCGGCTCCTCCGCGATCGGCAGGCGGTCGCTCTTGCGAACGAGGCCGAGACGGTCGCCCGCCGCGCCAAGCGCGCCGCGCAGCGCGACTTCGACGCGCTCGGGCAGCGCTGCAAAATTCGTTTCGCCGTCGAGCGACGTGAAAACGGCGCCGCCCATCAGGGCCGCGCCACACAAAGCTGTCAGGATCGTTCCGGAAAACCACTGTACCGACACGCGGCGGCGGTCGATGACATCGGCAGTGCCGCCATCGACGGACAGCGGCGGCTCGTTGCCAAGCTCGAGCCCGTCGCCGCGCTTATGGCGGGTATGCGCGTGTGACCTGTGTTGGTCCAAGCCTGCCGTCCCCTACGTCCGCCGCCGTCGACGGGAAAACCGATCAAGCCGCGCCGGGACCGGCGCATCCGGATGAATCGCGCGGCACGATGCCGTTCAACCTGGCGAACGTCAATGTCGCAGGAAGCCGCGAATTTTCCAGTGCTTCGAACGGTTTGGGTGTCTCCCCCGGGCGGTCTGGGTCTTGTTCTGGGGCTCCAGAACGGCGCAGAAAAATGGCCTCAGTGCGGCGCAACAGCCGGACCGGCGGACGCCGGCGGGGATTTTAACCAGAGTTAAGGGAGGGCCTGCCGGTGCCGCGCTGGCGTGCGTTTTTTTGCACGAGAACAGCGGACAAGTGTTGACACCAAAATGGGGGCTGGCCTATATACCGCTCCTCGGCACGTCGCCCGCCTCCGGGCGCGCTGGCGCGCCGTTGAAGCTCCTCACTGGAACAGTGAAACGGTATCCGACAGTTCTCGGATGCGCGGGCTTCGACGGCCCTTCGGTTCGCCGGAGGGTGGGAATTGCCGCGGCTTCGGCCAGAGCGTTCCGGTTGTTTGAAAACTGAATCGGAAGAAAGAGAAACGTGGACGGCGGGGTCCTTGCGGGCCGCGGTCTCATGGGGAAGCAATTTCCCAGGAGCGGCGGTCAGGATAGAGACTTCGGCGGTACACGTTTCGAGACAAAGGTACATCGCTGACTTGTTTGCTTTTCTGGGCTTTCGCCCAGTTGTGCAGGCAATCAGTGGGTGGACCTCGTCAATGGCGATATCGAGCAGCAGTGCTTGATGTCGTCGCGAGCAAACGTGACCAGCCGGTATCAAAATCTCATCCAACTTGAGAGTTTGATCCTGGCTCAGAGCGAACGCTGGCGGCAGGCCTAACACATGCAAGTCGAGCGGCCGTAGCAATACGGCAGCGGCAGACGGGAGAGTAACACGTGGGAACG